>NZ_JAPMXX010000006.1:0-895000 GCF_032227065.1 Sphingobium sp. SA2 | reverse complement strand
AGCAATTGGACAGCGGACAACACCGTATCGGTGGACCGCACCTGGACCACATCGCCCCCCTTGCCCCGCAAAATCGCTGCAATCGTCATGGCTGCTCTCCTTCTGCCCTATAATTTGGTTCAGGCGCTTGATGATCCCACTTTCGCGGGCCAAAGAAAAGGGATGACACGCAAGCAAGCGCTCGATGATCCGCAGATCGCCGCCGTGGCCTGGACCCGGTTTCGCCGCATCATGGCGTGGATGGCGCTGGGCGGGGCGGCCTGCACCGCGCTGGCGCTGCTCTTTCTCTATTATCGGTCGGAAACCATGCCGATCCATATGATCATCGCGACCATATTGGGGGTGTGGCTGACCTTCATGCTGGGCACGGGGCTGATGGCGCTCGCCTTCCTGTCGCATGGCACCGGCCATGACGAGCAGGTGATGGACCGGTTGAAGGACGAGGTGCCGCTGGATGACTGACAAGCGCGACGATGTGGTATTGCGCGTCATGCCGCGCATCGCCGACATCAACGCCAATGGCCATATTTTCGGCGGCTGGGTGCTGAGCCAGATGGATATTGCGGGCGGCATCGTCGCGCATCGAATCGCGCAGGGGGCCGTGGCGACCGTCGCGATCGAAAGCATGAAGTTCATCACGCCGATTTTGCTGGGCGATGTCGTGTCGGTCTATGCCCATGAGGAGCGGCGCGGGCGGACCTCGCTCGCCATCCGCATCGATGTGGTGGCGACGCGCGGGGCGGAGCAGGAGCAGGTCGATTTGACCAGCGGCCTGTTCACCTTCGTCGCGCTGGATGAGAATCACCGGCCGCGCCCCTTGCCCGCGACCTGATCGTCAGCGGGGCGTCCGCAGGCGGTAGTCGAGTTGGGCCGTTCCCTGCGCGGGCACGGTGACCGCCCATAGCCAAGCCCCATCGCGACGGACGAGACGCGGACGTGATCCGACGAGTCGGTTGGCTTCGTCATCCTGCACGATGATTTCCGCGACCAGCGGTTCGGTGCCGCTATTGATCAGCCGAAGACCGTATCGCTGCGTTTTGTCATCGAAGGAGCGTTCGTAGCGCAAGTGCGGGCTTTGACCTGCGGCGATCTCTACCTTGTCACCGATCGCCTGGTCACGCATTCGCGCCTGCGCCAGCAACAGCGATTCGACCCCGCGCATCGCGAACAGCGAGAGGCCGCCGGACGGGAGCGGCACCCCTGCCCCGCTTTCGCGCCGGTTGGTGAAGCGCAGCGTGCGGGTGAGCGGGCCGCCCTCGCTGGCCTCGCCCTGCGCCGACAACCGCGCGGTATGAACAGTGGTGAAGGCGATCGCGCGTTGATGCAGGAGGGCGACCTGCTTTTGGCCGTTGGGGTTCAGGTCGACCGTCATCGGCACACGATAGAGTTTGAGGTCGCCCAGTTCCTCCTGCGTTGCGACGCGGCGACCCGTCACCATGATTTCCTGGGCCGCCATCATAGCCGGGGGAGGCGGCGGCGGTGGCGGGGGAGCCATGCCATATACCATCTCGTCATCCTCCCCGTCATAACTCGGTTCGGGCCAACAACTCAGGTAAAGCGGTGGGGCGTCCGGCGCGCGTCCGAGCGCGTCATAATCCGATGTGCGGTTGAGTCGTCCCGCAATCGCCAGCAGGCGCGCGTCGGGAAAGGCGACGCTGTTGCCGTTGGCGACCGTCAGCCAGGCGAACAGGTCGAGCGTTTGCCCGTCCGGCGCGATTCGGGCGACATAGTCGGCTGCCCAATCGAACCCGGTGGTGAGATAGGTAAGCGTGACATCGGCCTGGGTCGCCCGATCGCTCTGCGTGTCGATCGACAAGGTGGGGGTGACGGACAGGTCGGACGGGACTGTGTCATGGATCAGCGTTTCGGGCAGGCCCGAACAGCGCACCGCCTCTACCCCATCCGCGCTTTCGATGACCAGCGCCTGGTCGGGCGTGGAGCGGACGATGGCGTCCTGCTCTACCACCTTGCCGGTCGCGGGATCGGTGCGGCGCAGATGCACGGCCTTGCCCAGCGCGCCAAGCGTCAGACTGGCGGGCGACAGCAGCCGGGCGTCGCGATTTTTCTGGATGACGCCGCCGGGCAGGCCGGTCACCGCCGCGCTGACCGCGATCATGCCGTCGGCCACCCCCTCGAAGCGGATGGTCGAATCGCCGGGCGGGAGGGTGATGCGCCGCTGTTCGGTGACAAGCGCAAAGCCGGTGGGGAAGCGGGCGTTGATGCTCCCCTCGCCGCGTTGGGGATCACGATAGACGGTGACCGAGCGGGATTGCGCGCCGGGCGAGACGATAAGCGTCTGCGCAGACGCGGGCGCGCCCGTCATCGCGAGCAGCAGCAGGATCAGCCAGCGGCGCATGCGCGGGCCGTCAGTAGCGGGTTTCGAAAATGGCGGTGAGGCTGGTGGTGCCGTTGGCAGGCACGGTCACTTGCCAGCGCGCGCTATTGCTGTCGATCCGCTGCGACGGCAGGCTTTCGCTGACGATGCGGGTATCGTTATAGGCGAAGTCGAGGCCCGATTGGGTCAGTTCGACGGTGACCGGCTGATCCTTCGCATTGCTGAGGTCGTAGCGCATATGGCTGCGCCATTTGCTGTTCGAGACACGCTCGCGCTGTTCCACGACGGGCTTGACCTTCACGTCGAAGGCGTCGCCGGTGGCAAGCGCCAGATCGCTGCCCATCGGCGTATGATCGACCTGGTTTTCGCCGATGAACTGCGGGGCACCGCCGGCATCCTTCATATAGAAGCGCACCGTTCCGGCGGGCAGCGCGTCGCCAAGGCCGCCTGCCCGTGCGGTCGAGAAATGCACGACGCTGCGGACGCTTTGCGGCTCTTCGCTGCTGGCGAGCCAGCCGTTGCGATAGGCATAGCCCGCGCGGGCGGGCACGCCCTGAACGTCGAGGAAACTGACCTGCTTGGTCTGGCGATCGGCGATGCGGGTGCGGGCGGCGATGGGGTAGAGGTAGAAATCGCCCAATTGCTCGCGCGGGGCAGTTTCGGTTCCGGCGCGGCGAAGGGCGGCGGCACGTTGCGGGCGATAGCCGCCCTGGCTTTGACCGACGCTGCCCGCGACCAGCAGCGTGCGCGCATTGTCATAGCTGGTGCCGCTGGTGTTGGTGAGCGTGACCCAACCTTGCACATCGATCCGCCCGGCCTTGGCATCGAACAGCGCGACATAATCCGCCGCCCAGCCGAGCCCCGGCGTCAGATAGCGCAGCGAGGCCGCGCGCGTGCCTGCGCGGGCGCTGTCCACTGTGACCGACAGGGTCGGGCGCGCGCGCAGATTGGCGGGCACCTTGTCGAAGATAACGCGCACCGGCAGGCCATCGTCGCGCAAAATCTCGATCCGCTGGCCGATTTGCAGCACGACGCCGCCCTGGACGCTCAGCACCTTGGCCTGTTCGCGCTGTTCCGCGCCGGTGGCGGGATTGGTGCGGACGATGGTGACGGTGCGGCCGATCGCCTTTTCCATCAGCTTGGCAGGGGAGAGCAGATCGAAATCGAAATTTTGTTCGACGATCGACGCGCCATCGGCGGCGAAGGACAGGGTTTCGGGGCGGATTTGCGCCGAGACATCGGGAAATTCGATGCGGCTGACCCCGGCGGGGATGGCAAGCTGGCGCACATCCTGCACCAGCGCGAGATTATTATTGTAGATGGTGACGGCCACGTCGCCCTGCGCCGAGGCGGCAGTCGGATCGGTCCCGTCTTGCGCCAGCGCGGCGGCGGGCAGGAGAGCGAGCAGGGGCGCAAGCAGGAACAAGCGGGGCATGGCAGCATCTCTCCGGTCGGAACGCCGGTGCCTTGTGCCGGATCGCGACGGGCTTGGAAAGCGGGCATGAAAAGGGGATGGCGCATGGGCTGCGCCATCCCCTTTTTCGGTCCGGTAGAACCGCTGTACGGCTTTATTCGGCCGCTTCCGTCGCGGGACGGGTGCGGCGGGTGCGCTTCTTGGGCGCTTCGGCTTCACCGTCATTGTCGGCGCGACCGATTGCGGGCGGCAAGACGGCCAGGTCGAGGCTTTCGTTAGCCTGTTCGGCTTCGGGCACGACCTTGCGCGGGCGACCACGGCGGGGACGCGGCGCTTCGGCTTCGGGCTGAGGCGCGGGGGCCTGTTCAACGACGGGCTGGGGCGCGGGGGCGGCCTGCTCTACCGGAGCCTGCGATTCGGCGGCGACGGGGCGATCGCGACGCGGACGGTCGCGACGGGCATTGCGATCCTCGCGCGGTTCGTCCTGGCGGCGATTCTGGTCGCGCGGGGCACGATCCCCAAAGTCGCGGGGTGCGCGGTCGGCCTGATCGCGTTGCGGACGGTCGCCCTGGTCGCGTTGTCCGCGATCGGCATAGTCGCGCTGGGGCCGGTCGCCCTGCTCGCGCGGGGCCCGGTCGTTACGGTCATTGCGATCGTTACGGTCATTCTGCTCACGCGGGGCGCGATCGAAACCGGGCTGTTCGCGCGGGGTGCGGTCGTAGGACGAATTGTCGGTGCGGAATTCGTCAACACCGTCGGCGACGCCCTCGAAATCATCGCCATCCTCGTCGAAATTTTCGTCCGGACGACGCTGGCGCTGGGGCTGGCCCTGTTGCTGCTCTTCCTGCCGGGCGCGATTGTCGGCCAGGACGCGGAAATAATGGTCAGCGAATTGGAGATAATATTCGGCGTTGACCCGATCACCCGACATCTGGGCATCGCGCGCCATATTCTTGTATTTTTCAAGAAGCTGGGTCGCATTGCCACGGGCGCGATTGTCGATGCGGTTGCCGCTGTCGCCGCCCCCGCCCCGATTGTTGGTGTTGGGACGTCCGTTATTATTCCGGCCGCGATTGCGGCGACCGGCCTGCCGGTTGTTGATCAAGATATGATCCTTGTGTTCGCTGTCATAACCTTGGCTGAAAACACTGTTCCGTCGCCATCCCCAAGCGCGACCCGCTCATCGGGCCGGATATAGCTCCGCAGGACATAGGCCATTATCTGGCCTATGCCGTCCAATGCCAGAGGTGCCGCGCAGCAGCGCCATCATGACTTTAAGGAGCTAGAAAACAGCTTTTCCATCAATGACCTAAAAGGGTCATGTCGCCGGAGCGTGCTGTTCCTGACCCCGATGTAATGGCTTTCATGGGATAAACCAAGCAAATTCGGCTTTATCATCGTTAATCATCGGGTGGCGACCAGGCAGCGGTCCAGCCCGGCCAGATCGCGCAACGGCCGCACGGCAAGGCCGACGCCCTCCAGCAGCGCCGTAACGGCAAGGCGCTGGTCATGGCCAATCTCGATCGCGGCCATGCCGCCCGGCGCGATCAGGCGCGGCAGGTCGGGGGCGATACGGCGATAATCGTCCAGGCCTTCGTCGCCCGCGAACAGCGCGCTGCCCGGTTCACGCAGCACATCGCCCGCGAGCGCCGCGTCGCGCGCGATATAGGGCGGGTTGATGAGGAGGAGGTCGAACGGGCCGTCCACCCTTTGCCCCCAATCACCGAGGCGGAATTGCGCGCGCGTCGCCAGGCCCAGCCGCACGGCATTGCCCTGCGCGACGGCAAGCGCGCCGGACGAGGCATCGATCCCCAAGCCTTGCGCGGTCGGCCATTCGCTCAAGGCCGCGAGCAGGAGCGCGCCGGAGCCAGTGCCGAGGTCGAGAACGGACGCAGGCGCGCGCCCCGCAAAATGCGCGACCGCCGCCTCGATCAGCGTTTCGCTGTCGGGGCGCGGGATCAGCACGTCGGGCGTGACGGTCAGGCTGATCGTCCAGAAATCGCGCATGCCGCTGATATAGGCGATCGGTTCGCCGTTCAGGCGGCGGTCGAGCAATGCGGCGAAGGCGGCGGGGACCGCCAGGTCGCGCTGGCGCAGCAGCATGTCGGCGCGCGAGAGGCCCAGCGCATGGGCCATCAGCAATTCGGCGTCGAGCCGCGCTGTGTCGCTGGTCGCGCTCAAACGGGCCGTAGCCTCGCGCAGCGCAGGCGCGATGCTCACCCCACCCCGTCCAGTTGCGCCAGCCGTGCGGCTTCGTCTTCGGCGATCAGCGCGTCGATGACTTCGGCAAGGCCCGGCCCTTCGAGAATTTCGGGCAGGCGGTGCAGCGTCAGGTTGATGCGGTGATCAGTGACGCGGCCTTGCGGGAAATTATAGGTGCGGATGCGTTCGGAGCGGTCGCCTGACCCGACCATCGCCTTGCGCGCGCCGGCCTGTTCGCTCTGGGTGCGCTGGCGTTCGGCTTCGTAGAGGCGGGCGCGCAATACCTGCATCGCCTTCGCCTTATTCTTGTGCTGGGAGCGTTCGTCCTGCTGAATCACGACGAGGCCGCTGGGCAAATGGGTGATGCGGACGGCGGAGTCGGTCGTATTGACGTGCTGGCCGCCTGCGCCGCTAGCGCGGTAGATGTCGATCTTGAGGTCGCCATCCGCGATCTGGACGTCGACTTCCTCCGGTTCGGGGAGGACGGCGACGGTCGCCGCGCTGGTGTGGATGCGCCCGCCGCTTTCGGTGACGGGGACGCGCTGGACGCGGTGGACGCCGCTTTCGAACTTGAGCTTGGCAAAGACGCCGGTGCCGGTGATGGAGGCGACGATTTCCTTGAAACCACCCGCTTCGGACGCGTTGGCCGTCATCTGCTCCATCTTCCAGCCCTGCGTATCGGCATAGCGCTGATACATGCGGAAGAGGTCGCCGGCGAACAGCGCGGCTTCGTCGCCGCCGGTTCCGGCGCGGATTTCCAGCATGGCGGGGCGGGCATCGGCGGAATCGCGGGGCAGCAGTTGCAGCGCCAGCGCGCGTTCGGCCTGGGGCAGCTGGCTTTTGAGGAGCTGCATTTCCTCCTGCGCCATTTCGCGCATCAACGGGTCGGCATCGGCGTCGACCCCGCCCGCCATATAATCGAGCGCGGCCAGTTCCTGCCGCAGGCGGCGCACCTCATGCGCGGCGCGGGCGACCGGCTCGATCTCGGCATATTCCTTCGACAGGCGCACGAACGCATCGGGGGCGAGGTCAGCGCGCGTCATCGACGCCTGCACCTCATCCCGGCGCGCCTCGATCTGCGCGATGCGTTCAGGCGATATGTGCATTAAGTGTTGCCCCTAAATCCGTTCGGGCTGAGCTTGTCGAAGCCCCGTCCTTTCTTGCAGGCGGAAGAAGAATGGCCCTTCGACAAGCTCAGGGCGAACGGGGTGAGGGAGGCGCATTCAGGCGAGATGTGCATTAGGCGTCAGGCGCAATTCGATGCAGCGTCCACTCCATCGTCGAATCCGGGTTGTCGGTATGCATCAAAAACGGCTGAACAACGAAATCCGCTTCTAACGCAGCAATCACAGCACTCCGCAGCTTCCTCGTGGCGTCGGATATCCCGGCATAATTTTTTATTCTTACGTTAGCAAAACCGCTCGTTACATTTGGCTTTGTGTCTACGAGTAGGATGAACGGCGTACCAACTTTGGTAGCCCTGTCGAACGATTTTCCGGATGGTTTCTTGAAGTCCGAAACTGCTTTGATTTGACCTGACCGTAAGGCTTTAACAATAGAAATGGTGGCCAACTCAGACTCTTCGTTCTCTGACAAAACCACGACGTCTGGGACTACTCTAGTCGGCTGCTCTACCAACATTGCCAGCCGCTCGATCCCTGCCGCCCAGCCGACTGCGGGCGTCGGCTTGCCACCCAGATTTTCGATCAGCCCGTCATAGCGACCGCCGCCCAGCACGGTGCCCTGCGCGCCCAGGCGATCCGTTACGAATTCGAAAGCGGTGTGGCGGTAATAGTCGAGGCCGCGCACGAGGCGCGCGTTGCGTTCCCAGGCGACGCCAGCGGCATCCAGGCCGCTCGTCACCTTGTCGAAGAAGCTGCGGGCTTCGTCGGTGAGGTAAGCGTCGATGTCGGGCGCGCTGTCGGCGACCGGGCGGTCGCGCGGGTCTTTGCTGTCGAGGATGCGGAGCGGGTTGCGCTGCAGGCGATCGACGCTGTCTTCCGACAATTCCCCACGATGCGCCTCGAAATGCGCGATCAGCGCGGCGCGCCAGGCGTCGCGGCTGGCGGCATCGCCCAGCGTGTTGAGCGTCAGCGTCACGCCGTCATCGATGCCCAGTTCCTTGAGCAACTGGTCGGCCATGACCAGCAATTCCACGTCCGCGCCCGGCTCGGCCGCGCCGATGATTTCGGCGTCGAGCTGGTGGAACTGGCGGAAACGGCCCTTTTGCGGGCGTTCGTAGCGGAATAGCGGGCCATGGGTTGCCACCTTGAGCGGCGCATATTGCTGCCAGCCCTCGGTGATATAGGCGCGGCTGATCCCGGCGGTAAATTCGGGGCGCAGGGTGATGCTGTCGCCGCCGCGATCCTCGAACGTGTACATTTCCTTCGACACGACGTCGGTGCTTTCGCCGAGCGACCGGGCAAAGACGGCGGTGGATTCGAACACCGGCACTTCGACGCGCTGGAATCCGTAGAGTTTGCGCACCCGGTCGAAGGTCGCGACCACATGCGCGAAGCGTTCCTGGAACGCTTCCGTGGTGCCGCCCAGCATGTCCTGCGTGCCGCGTACCGGACGCGGCGTTTCGATTTTAGCCATGGGGATGGGCCTTTAACCGCAATTGGCCCCCAAGGAAACGCGCTTTTTGCGCGCCTGCATCAAGGGGTGGACGCGCCCGCGTAGCGACGCCATTGTGCGGGCATGAGGGCCGTCCGGCCCAAACTGCATTTTCGGAGATGTTCATGATCCGCAGCCTTGCTGCCGCCCTTTTCCTGACAACGGGCCTTTCGACCGCGATTGTCAGCCCCCTTTTCGCGCAAGAGGCGATCCGGTCCAAGCCGACCGCCCTGCCCGTCAATGACGCGACCCCTGCCCCAAAAGACGTGCCCTATCCCGGTGGCACCATCAAGCTGGAGGTCGATGCGAGCGACACGACCCAGCGCATTTTTCGCGTGAAGGAAACGATTCCCGTTGCGGCCAGCGGGCCGATGACGCTGCTGATGCCCGCCTGGCTGCCCGGCAATCACGCGCCGCGCGGGCAGATCGAGAAGCTGACGGGGCTGACCATCACCGCCAATGGCCAGCCGGTGGCGTGGAAGCGCGATCCGCTCAACGTCTTCGGCTTCATCATCGACGTGCCGCAGGGCGCGCGCGAAGTCGTGGCGCAATTCCAGTTCCTGTCCGCGACCCAGCCCAATCAGGGCCGCGTCGTCATCACGCCCAAGATGCTGAACATCCAATGGGAAAGCGTCTCGCTCTACCCGGCGGGCTATTATACCCGGCAGATCCCGGTGCAGGCGACCGTCACCTATCCGGCGGGCTGGCAGGCGGCGACCGCGCTGCGCGGCACCAAGAGCGGCAACCGCGTCGCCTATGAGACGATTGATTATGAAGCGTTGCAGGATTCGCCGGTCTTTGCGGGCCGCTATTTCAAGGCGGTGGACCTGGGCAAGAATGTGACGCTCAACATCGTCGCCGACGATGCCGATGAGATGGAATACAAACCCCAACAGATGGCCAAGCATAAGAAGCTGGTCGATGAAGCGGGCGCGCTGTTCGGCAGCTATCATTTCGACCATTATGATTTCCTGCTGGCGCTGACCGACGAAATGGGCGGCATTGGCCTGGAGCATCATCGCTCCTCGGAAAATCAGGTCGAGCCGGGCTATTTCAAGAAATGGGAGTCGGGCGAGGCGCTGCTGGACCGCAACCTGTTGCCGCATGAATTCACCCACAGCTGGGACGGCAAGTTCCGCCGCCCAGATTTGCTGTGGACGCCGGATTTCCGCACGCCGATGCAGGATAATCTGCTGTGGGTCTATGAAGGGCAGACGCAATTTTGGGGCTATGTGCTGGGTGCCCGGTCGGGGATGTTCACCAAGCAGGAAACGCTGGACGCCTATGCTCAGATCGCGGCGAAGCTCGATACCAATGTCGGTCGGCAGTGGCGGCCGATGGAAGATACCACCCATGACCCGATCATCTCCGCGCGGCGGCCCAAGGGCTGGGCCAGTTGGCAGCGGTCGGAGGATTATTATAATGAAGGGCTGATGATCTGGCTGGAAGCCGATGCGATCATTTCGAAGGCGACGCGCGGCACCAAGGGGCTGGACGATTTCGCCAAGGCCTTTTTCGGCGTGAAGCCGGGCGATTGGGGTCAGCTCGTCTATAATCGCCAGGAGGTGATCGACACGCTCAACGGCATCGCGCCCTATGATTGGGCCGGTTTCTTCCGCACCTATGTCGACAGCCCGACCAAGGAAACGCCCAAGGGCGGCTTCATCCTGGGCGGCTATAAGCTGGTCTATGGCGACGAACCGAACGCCATCACCAAGGCGGCCGAGGGCGCGAACAAGATGGTCGACCAGAGCTTTGGCCTGGGCGCGATCGTCAAGAATGACGGCGATATCAGCGCCGTCATCTGGGATAGTGCAGCGTTCAAGGCCGGGCTGGTGGTCGGTGCCAAGATCGTGGCGGTCAATGGCGACGAATTTTCCGGCGACGTTTGGAAGGCGGCAATCAAGGCCAAGCAGTCGATCCAGATCATCCTAAAGCAGGATAAATATTACCGCACATTGTCACTCGATTATTCGGGCGGGCTGCGCTATCCGCGCCTCGAAAAGACAGGAGAGGGTGAAGGCAGTCTCGACCGACTGCTCAAGCCGAGAACATAATCACCCGTAGCGCATCATCGTAGCAAAAGGCGTTTCCATGAATATCGAACTGATCCCGGTGGGCGACGATCCGCCAAACAGCCTGAACGTCATCATCGAAGTGCCGGTTGGCGGCGAGCCGGTGAAATATGAATTCGACAAGGCGTCGGGCGCGCTGTTCGTGGACCGCATTTTGCATACGCCGATGCGCTACCCTGCCAATTATGGCTTCGTGCCGCACACACTGTCGCCCGATGGCGATCCGCTCGACGCGCTCGTCATCGCGCGCTCGCCCTTCGTCCCCGGTTCGGTCGTGCGCGCGCGCCCGATCGCGGTGTTGAACCTGGAAGACGAGGCCGGCGGCGACGAGAAGCTGGTGTGCGTGCCCGACAACAAGACCTTCCCTTATTATGCCGACATCAGCGAGAAGGACGACCTGCCCGGCATCGTGATGGAGCAGATCGAGCATTTTTTCACCCACTATAAGGACTTGGAAAAGACCAAGTGGGTCCGCATCGGCACCTGGGGCGGCGCGGAAGATGCCAAGCAGATCACGCTGGAAGCCATTGCCCGCTATCAGGCGGCGAAGGCAGGCTGAGGCTTTTGAGCTAGAGCTAAGCAAGAGGCCGCGCGGGGTGACCTGCGCGGCCTTTTTGTTGGCAGACAAGCGGCAGCGTCGAGCCCCCTCATCCAACTTCGCCTAAGTGCCTGCGGCACCAAGGCTGCGTATCCTTCTCCCCGCCGGGGAGAAGGGGCATCTACTCATTACCCCCTCAGATCAATCGGTCCGCTTCCAGCGCGAGCGCGAGCGAATCGCGGCTTCTGGGCAGGCGGGCGTGGAGGCGGGCGTCGGCTTCGGCGAGGCGTTCGATCCCGGTGGCGAGTTGCTCTTCGGACAGAGTGAAGGGCAGGCGCAGGAAGCGTTCGAACGCGCCGCTGACGCCGAAGCGCGGTCCCGGCGCGACGCGCACGCCGAGATTTTCGGCGAGCGCGGCGAGTGCGGTGGCTTCGGCGCGGGGGAGTTGCGCCCAAAGCGACAGGCCACCCGCAGGCGCTTCGACCCGCCAATGGGGCAGATGCCGGTCGATCAGGCCGAGCAGATGGTCGCGCCGGTCGCGCAGCATCGCGGCGCGGGTGCCAAGCCCCTCGCCCGCATCCAGCAGATGCGCGACGGCGAGCTGTTCGAGGACGGGGCTGGCCATGTCGGTCGTCGTGCGCAGGCGGGCGAGCGCGGCGATCGTCTGCGGGTCAGCGCGAATCCAGCCGGTGCGCAGGCCGCCCCAATAGATTTTGCTGGCCGAACCCATGGTGATGACCTGCCGCCCCGACGGATCATGCAGCGCGACCGGCGGCGGGGCCGTGAAATCGAGGCCCATCGCCGCCATCGTCTCGTCGATCACCAGCGGCGTGTGGCTGCGCGCGGCGACCGCGACCAGCGCGCGGCGGGTGGCCGGGTCCATGCTGCGCCCGGTGGGGTTGTGGAAATCGGCGATGATATAGGCAAAGCGCGGGGCCGTCTGGCGGAAGGCCGCGTCCATCGCGTCGATATCCCAGCCCTGGGTCGGCAGGCCCACGGGCACCGGCACGACATGGGCGCGTTGCAACGCCTGGATCGCATTATGATAGGTCGGATGATCGATGACGACGCGGTCACCCGGCCCGGCGAGCCAGTGCAGGAGCAGCGAAAAACCCTGCTGCGCGCCGTTGGTGACGATGATCTGGTCCGGGCTGGTGGGGCAACCCCGCCGTTCATAGTCGGCGGCGATCGCGCGGCGCAGCACCGGAAGGCCAAGCGGATCATAGCCAAGGTCGCCCAGATGCGCGGGCAGCGCGTCGAGCGCGGCGACATAGGCGCGCGCCACGCCGGGTGCGGCGGGGAGCGCGGCATGGGTCCAGTTCAGGAGGTTGCCGCCGCTGGCGATGTCGTCGTCGGCTGGCGGTGCGGGCGCGTCGCCGGGTGGCAGGCGCGTGACGCTGCCCGATCCCTGGCGGCTTTCGAGATAGCCCTCGTCGCGCAGCCGATCGAAGGCGGCGGCGATGGTGGTGCGGCTGAGTCCGAGCGCGGCGGCCAATTCCCGCTCGCCGGGCAGGCGGACGTTGAGGCCGATCCGGCCGTCCAGCACCAGCATCCGCAGCGCCTGTGCAAGCTGGCGATAGGCAGGCTGGGCGCTATCCAGTGCGCGCCAGGCGCCGAGCAGGCGCAACAGCGAGGGCGGGCGAAGATGCGAAGTGGACATGGCCTAGCGTTCCATTTGGGGAGCAATGCCATGCCATTTACCGCGCAATGGCCCTGATGGGAAAGGCCAGTTGCGCCGAACTTGCCTGCGCCGTTGACCTGCCGGATCAGATGGGCATGATCCCGCCAACCCGTTGATCCCAGGAGCCTGACCCCATGCGCCCCGTCCTTGCCTGCGCCCTTCTTTTGATGCTGAGCGCCGCTGCGCCCTCACCGCCTGCCCTGTCGCCGCTGGCATTCGAGCAGATCGCGCCGGCTGGCACGAAAATGCCGCGCTTCAAGGTGGATGCGGCCTGGCCGACGATGCCGGACGACCTGTTGCTGGGGCAGGTAAGCGGCGTGGCGGTGGGGCCGAACGATATGGTCTGGGTGGTGCATCGGCCTCATTCGCTGACCGGCACCGACACGGGATTGGCGCAAACGCCGCCGATTGCGGTCTGCTGCAAGCCTGCGCCGCCGGTGGTGCGGTTCGGCAAGGATGGCACCTATATGGGCGGCTGGGGTGGCGCGGCGAGTGCGCCGAGCGTCGATGGGGTCAGCCAGTGGCCCGCCAGCCTGCATGGCATATTCGTCGATCAGGCTAATACGGTCTGGTTCGGCGGCAATGGCAAGGACGATCATGTCGTGCTGAACTACAGCGCGGACGGCACATTTCTGCGCGCCTTTGGCAAGCGGGGCGAGACCAAGGGCAATGATGCGACCGACCGGCTGGGCAATCCGTCCGACGTGCATCAGGTCGATGGCATGGTGCTGGTGTCGGACGGCTATGTGAACCGCCGGGTGATCGGCTTCGACGCGAAGACCAACGGTTATGAGGGGCGTTGGGGCGCCTATGGCAAGCCGCCGATCGCGCCGACCCGCGAGGGGACGTTCGACCAGAGCCATGCGGTCGACCCCAGCAAGGTGGCCAATCCCAAGGCAGAAATCTTCGGCGACATCGTGCATTGCGTGGTGCCGACGAAGGACGGGCATGTCTATGTGTGCGACCGCAACAACAACCGGGCCCAATTGTTCAAGCGCGGCAAGGATGGAGCGCTGACTTTCGTCCGCGATCTCGCCATCGCCCTCGAAACCGGAGGCACGCATACCGTGACCGACATCGCCTTCTCGCCCGACCCGGAGCAGACCTATCTCTATGTCGCCGACATGATGAACGGGCGGGTGTGGATTTTGCTGCGCAAGACGCATGAAGTGCTGGGCGCGGTCGGGCGGATCGGGCGGCAGGCGGGACAGTTCACTTGGCTACACAGCATCGATACCGATAGCGAAGGCAACATCTATACGACCGAGGTGAATACCGGGCGGCGGGTGCAGAAGCTGGTGTTTACCGGCATCGAGTGAGCGAGACAGAAGGCGGTGCGCAGCGCTTCTCGACTTCGCTCGAAGCGAACGGCGGTTGGTGAAGCCGCGGATTTTACCCGCCGATCAGCCGCATATAGGGGCTGGCGAGCCAGCCGCTGACGCAGGGGCCGTCATAGGGTTGTTTGCGGTCCACGGGTGAGGACACGCCGCAATCAGGCGCGGCGGCGGCACCGTCGGCGGGCGCGGCGGGCTGCACGACGACGCCCAGCCATTTCTGGTCGAGGCTGCGGGTGCAGATATAGGCGCGCTGGCCTTCGGGCAGTTGTGCGATCACCTTGGCATCGGCGAACGGTGCAGCGAGCAGGGGCAGCCCCCCTGCCCCGCTGCGGCTTACCTGGCCAAGGCCACCGCAGGCGTCGAGCCGAGGCCCGTCTTCGCCGATCGTCACGGGCCGGGCGGATGGCGTATCCATGCGGGTTTCGGAGACCTCCGAGCGCGGCGCATCGGCGAGTGAACTGTTGGGCAATTCGTCCAGCACCTCGCGGCTGTCGGAGCAGGCGGCGAGCATCAGGATGAGGGCAAGGGTTCGGACCATGGAGACGGGATAGACCGGCAGGCTGGTGGGGGGAAGGGGCCATGTTTCGCTTTAGTTTCAGCCCGCCTTTCCCTATAGGCTGGGCTATGAGCGAAGAACCCGTAAACTCCCCGAACAGCAACGAATATGGCGCCGACAGCATCAAGGTGCTGAAAGGTCTGGATGCGGTCCGCAAGCGGCCGGGCATGTATATCGGCGATACCGATGATGGCAGCGGCCTGCACCATATGGTGTTCGAGGTCAGCGACAATGCGATCGACGAAGCGCTGGCCGGGCATTGCGACCGGATCGACATCACGCTGAACCCCGATGGCTCCGTCAGCGTGATGGACAATGGCCGCGGCATCCCGACCGGCATCCATACCGAAGAAGGCGTGTCGGCGGCCGAGGTCATCATGACCCAGTTGCACGCCGGGGGTAAGTTCGAGAATACGTCGGACGACAATGCCTATAAGGTATCGGGCGGCCTGCATGGCGTGGGCGTGTCCGTGGTGAACGCGCTGTCCGACTGGCTGGAGCTGAACATCTGGCGCGATGGCCAGGAACATTGGATGCGGTTCCGCCATGGCGATGCCGAAGCGCCGCTCAAGGTGCTGGGGCCAGCCGCGCCGGGGCAGAAGGGCACGAAGGTCACCTTCATGTTCTCGACCGACACGTTCAAGAATGTCACCGACTATGATTTCGACAAGCTGGAGCATCGCTATCGCGAGTTGGCTTTCCTCAACAGCGGCGTGCGCCTGTTCCTGACCGACGCGCGGCATGAGGAGAGCAAGACGGTCGAACTTTATTATGAGGGCGGCATCGCGGCCTTTGTCAGCTATCTCGATCGCAACAAATCGGCGATGATGCCGGAGCCGATCGCCATTTCGGGCACGCGCGACAATGTGACCATCGAAGTCGCGCTGGAGTGGAACGACAGCTATTATGAAAATGTGCTGTGCTTCACCAATAATATCCCGCAGCGCGACGGCGGTACCCATTTGGCGGCGTTCCGCGCGGCGCTGACCCGCACCCTCAACAATTATGCCGAAAAGTCGGGCATGTTGAAGAAGGAGAAGGTGAGCCTGACCGGCGAAGATATGCGCGAAGGGCTGACCGCGATCGTCTCGGTCAAGCTGCCCGATCCCAAATTCTCGTCGCAGACCAAGGACAAGCTGGTCAGTTCCGAAGTGCGCCAACCGCTCGAAAGCCTGATGGCCGACAAGATGGCCGAGTGGCTGGAGGAAAATCCGGCGCATGGCAAGATGATCATCCAGAAGGTGATCGACGCCGCTGCGGCGCGCGAGGCCGCCAAGAAGGCGCGCGAACTGACCCGGCGCAAGGGCGTGCTGGATATTGCCAGCCTGCCCGGCAAGCTGGCCGATTGTCAGGAGCGCGATCCGGCCAAGTCCGAACTGTTCCTGGTCGAGGGTGATTCGGCCGGTGGTTCGGCCAAGCAAGGCCGCAACCGGCATAATCAGGCGATCCTGCCGCTGAAGGGCAAGATCCTGAACGTCGAGCGCGCGCGCTTCGACAAGATGTTGTCGTCCAAGGAAGTCGGCACGCTCATCCAGGCGATGGGCACGGGCATTCGCGACGATTTCAACCTGGAAAAGCTGCGCTACCACAAGATCGTCATCATGACCGACGCGGACGTCGATGGCGCGCATATCCGCACGCTGCTTTTGACCTTCTTCTATCGCCAGATGCCGCAGATCATCGAGGGCGGGCACCTCTATATCGCCCAGCCGCCGCTCTATAAGGCGACGCGGGGCCGCAGCGAACTCTATCTGAAGAACGATACCGCGCTGGAGCAATATCTGGTCGATAATGGTGTCGAATCGATGGTGCTGGAGGGACCAGCCGGCACGCGGACCGGCAATGACCTCAAGAGCCTGGTCGATCATGCGCGGCGGATGCGCGCGGTGATGCGCTACGTCCCCCGCCGTTATGACCCGGCGATCATCGAGGCGCTGAGCCTGACCGGGGCACTCGACCCCGAATTGTCGCAGGACGAGCAGGCAACCCGACTGGCCGCTGCCGTTGCCTGGATGGGCGCGCAGGATGCCGAGGGCAAATGGACCGGCCGGATCGCCGAAGAAGGCGGTTTCCATTTCGAACGGCTGTGGCGCGGCGTGACCGACCATCATGTCATCGAACATGGCTTCGTCGGGTCGGCCGAGGCGCGCAAGTTGCACACATTGGCGAGCGAAGAATCGCAAAGCTATCTGACCCCTGCCCGGCTGGTGACGGCCAAGGCGGCGATGGCGGCCGAGGAAGCGGGCGACGACGACCTGCCTGCGGCACCGGCCAAGGGCATGACGCTGGTGACGCGGCCGAGCGAATTGCTGGAAGCGATTTTGGCGGCCGGGCGCAAGGGGCTGGCGATCCAGCGCTACAAGGGGCTGGGCGAGATGAATGCCGAGCAGCTGTGGGAAACCACGCTGGACCCCGACAACCGGTCGATGCTGCGGGTCGAGGTCGAGCAGGCGGATATTGCCGACGAGATTTTCAGCCGCCTGATGGGCGAAGTCGTCGAACCGCGGCGCGAGTTCATTCAGGACAATGCGCTGAACGTCGCCAATCTGGACGTCTAAAACGGACAGCGAAACGGACATTGGTTTGCGAAAATGACAGTGGACGGGGGTGGTTCGCCGCCCCGTCCACTGTCGCTCCATGTCCGCATTGGCTGATCGGAAGATGCTGAAATAGCGCCATCTTCTGTTTCACGTGGAACAGGCTTTGTATGCTATTCCCGCCAAATGGTGGTTATGGTGTGGCGTCGAGTTGTTTGACCATCGCGTCATTGCCCTGGCCCTGCGCGACGGCCTTGGCGGTGCGGCCGGAGGCGTCGGCAAGCGCTGGATCGGCACCGGCTTTCACCAGCATGGCGACCTGGGCGCTGCGGCCGAAGAGCGCCGCCATCATCAGCGCGGTTTGCCCCGCCTTGTTGCGGGCGTTGACGTCGCAGCCTGCGGTCAGAAGCCGAGCGGCGATCGCGTCATTGCCCTTGAACGCGACGCCCATTTGCGCGGTATTGCCCTGCGATTCGTCGGGCTTGCAGGCATCGGCACCGGCGGCGATCAGTGCGTCGAGCGTGTCCGCCTGACCATTATAGGCCGCGAGGATGAGCGGGGTGAATCCGCGGGCGTCGGTGGCGTTAAGGTCGACGCCTGCCTTGACGAGCGGCGTGATCATGTCGGTACGGCCGAGTCGGGCGGCGTCGAACAAGAGTTGCTGGCGGCGTTCGGGGGTGGGGAGCGCGTCGGGCGCGGAGGTTGCGGTGGCCAGCGCTGTGGCGAGGAGGAGGGAGAGCATCGCTAGTCAGCCTTATTGTGTAAAAGATCCGTTCGGGCTGAGCCTGTCGAAGCCCCTCCTTTCTTTACATAGGGAAAGAAGGAAGGGCCCTTCGACAGGCTCAGGGCGAACGGTGTTTCTTTGTGCCTTAACGCACGGTCAGGCGCTGTTGCGGATAGGCGGCTTCATATTCGGAGACCGCCTTGGTCACTTCCGCCATGGGGACGTTGACCGCCTTGGCGATGCGGGTGCCGTAGTCCTTGTCGGCCTGGTAGAAATAGCTGACCATCATCGTGCGGGTGCGGTCGGAGGTGACCTGGCCGAGATCGCCTGCGAGGTTGGCGATCAGGTCGGCCTTGTCCTTGGCCGAGAGAGCGCGATAGAAAATGCCTGCCTGCGCGAAATTATTGGTCTTCTCGATCGGCTTGGTATCGACCGTCGCGTTGATGGTGTAGGTCGACTGGCCATATTCGGCCGCTGCCTGCTTCTGCACCATCGCCGGGAAATAATTGACGTTCGAGGTCGAGCCGGTCGCGTCCATCACGCCATCCTGCGAATTATTGACCACCGGGGCCAGCGGCTTGTTGACCGGCAGTTGCAGGACGTTCGCGCCGACGCGATAGCGCTGCGTGTCGGCATAGCTGAACAGGCGGCCCTGGAGCATACGGTCGGGCGAGGCTTCGATACCGGGCACCATGTTGGACGGCGCAAAGGCCGACTGTTCGGTGAATTCGAAATAATTGGCCGGCATCTTGTTGAGCGTCATCTCGCCGATCTTGCGGAAGGGCACGTCGAGCCATTCCTTGGTATCGTCGAACGGATTATAGTCGAGGCCTGCAAATTGTTCGGGGGTCATGGTCTGCACCATCAGATCCCAGGTCGGGAAATTGCCCTTACCGACTTCACGATAGAGATCGTCAGTCAGGAAGTTGAACTGGGCCGCGCCCGCATCCTTGCCGGTCAGATTCTTGACGCCCTGGCGGCTGATCCAGCGGAACTTGGCGAAGGTGACCTTGCCCTGCGCATTCACCAGTTTGAAGGCGTGGACGCCATTGCCGTCCATGGTGCGATAGGAGGAAGGCGTGCCCAGGTTCGAATAGAGCTGGGTCAGCATATTGGTGGATTCAGGCGTGTTCGAGAAGAAGTCGAAATAGCGGTTCGGGTCTTGCTTGTTGGTGACCGGCGAGGGCTTGAGGCTATGCACCATGTCGGGGAACTGCATGGCGTCGCGGATGAAGAAGACCGGCAGGTTATTGCCGACCAGATCCCAATTGCCCTGATCAGTGTAGAATTTGGTGGCGAAGCCGCGCGGGTCGCGCAGGCCTTCGGGGCTGCCCGACGGGTGGATGACGGAGGAGAAGCGCACAAAGACCGGGGTTTCCTTGCCCGCCGTGAAGAGCGAGGCGCGGGTCAGGTCGCTGATGTCGGCGGTGGCGCGGAAGACGCCATGCGCGCCGGTGCCGCGCGCGTGGACGACGCGCTCAGGGATACGTTCGCGATCGAAGCGGGCGAGCTTTTCAATGAGGGTGGTGTCTTCGAGCAATACCGGGCCAAGGTCGCCTGCGGTCTTGCTGTTGCGGTTGGCCCCGATCGGCGCGCCATTGTCGCGCGTCAGGTTGGGGACGGTCGCGGGCGCGGCTTCGGCGGGAACGGTCATGGTCTGCCCGGCATCGGCGGGCAAGGTGACGGTGGCCATGCGCGGGGCGACCTGCGTGGTGGTCTGGGCCAAAGCCTGTGCGCCGACAAGCGCGGACAGGCTGACGGCAGCCAGGGTCAGGCCGCGCAAAGGCGCGGCCGAAATCGGTGAATTCGACATGATCAGGTTCCTCTGTTGTTTTGTCGATCGTGGCGATCGACACCCCTCGGACTGGGAGACGATGGATGGACCCGTAAGGTCCGCAAGAGAAACGGCTTATCTAGCTTTCAGATAGTGGGATTTTCGATCATTGCCGCAGCAAGGGTCAGTCCGGGCGCATCGCCTGCGCCACCAGCGCTTCAGCTTCGATCAATAACGCATCCTCGGCAGCGCTTTGCGCGACCTGCTCGCGGCCGATGAGGATGAGGACCGGCACGGCGAGCGGGCTGACCCGGTCGAGCGTGACATGCAGCATGGTCGTCGCGGCCCGGTCGATCAGGTCGCCCAGCCGCCCGACATCGGTCATGCGCGCACGGGCATCGGCCCAGGCCGCCTTGATCAGCAGATGGTCGGGCTGATATTTGCGCAGCACTTCGTAGATCAGGTCGGTCGAGAAAGTGACCTGCCGTCCGGTCTTGCGCTTACCGGGATGCTGGCGCTCGATGAGGCCGGAGATGACCGCGACGTCGCGGAAGGCGCGTTTGAGCAGGCTCGATTGTTCGACCCAATCGACAAATTCATGGTCGAGTATGTCGGCGGAGAAAAGGCTTTGCGGGTCGGTGACGGGTTTGAGGCCATAAACGGCGAGCGCATAATCGTTGGCGACGAAACCCAAGGGCATGAGATCCTGGCTCTCCATCCGGCGGGTGAGCAGCATGCCAAGCGACTGATGCGCGTTCCAGCCTTCGAAACTATAGCAGACAAGATAGTGGCGGCCTTCATGCGGGAAGGTCTCGATGAGCAGTTGGCCCGGTTGCGGCAGGACCGATCGGAGTTTCTGCATGTCCAGCCATTCGCGCACGTCGGACGGGAAGCGATGCCATTGGTCGGGGCTGGCGAGGAAAGCGCGCACCCGGTCGGCGAGGCGCGTGGACATGGCCATGCGGCTGCCGCCCCAACTGGGGATGCGCGCCTGTTTGGAGGTGGCGCGGACGACCAGATCGGTCGTGTCCATCTTGACCACTTCGAGCGCCATGCCGGAGAAGAAGAAGCTGTCGCCGGGGGCGAGCTGCGCGGCAAAGCCCTCCTCCACCGTGCCGAGCTTGCGGCCATTGGCGAAGCGGACGGCGAGCGCGGGCTGATCGACGATGATCCCGGCGTTGAGGCGATGCTGCTGGATGAAGCGCGGGTGGGCGACGCGCCATGTGCCGTCCGCATCCTGGGCCAACCGCTTGAACCGGTCATAGGCGCGCAGGGCATAACCGCCGCCTTCGATGAAATGGAGGACGGAGGCGAAGGCGTCGGGTGTCAGCGCGCTATAGGGGGTGGCGGACTGGATTTCGGCGAGCATCGCCGCTTCGTGGAAGGGCCCGGCGCAAGCGAGGCCCATTATGTGTTGGGCCAGCACATCGAGACTGCCGACACGAAAGTCATCGGCATCGCGCTCGCCCGCCTCGACCGCGTCGAGGGCGGCGCGGGCTTCGAGATATTCGAAGCGGTTGCCGGGGATGAGGATCGCCTCGCTGGCCTGATCGAGCCGGTGATTGGCGCGGCCGATCCGCTGGAGCAGGCGCGACGAGCCCTTGGGGGCGCCCATCTGGATGACGCAATCGACATTGCCCCAATCGACGCCGAGGTCGAGCGAGGCGGTGGCGACCAAAGCGCGCAGCTTGCCGTCGGCCATGGCCGATTCGACCTTGCGCCGCGCTTCAATCGACAGGCTGCCATGGTGGATAGCGATGGGCAGGTTGGCGTCGTTCGCTGACCAGAGTTCCTGAAAGATGAGTTCGGCGAGGCCGCGCGTGTTGCAGAAGACGAGCGTGGTTTGATGCGCGGCGATTTCGGCCATCACCTGATGCGCGGCATATTTGCCCGAATGGCCCGACCAAGGGACGCGGCCTTCGGGGATGAGGATGGTGACGTTCGGCTCCGCGCCCGCCTCCCCCAACACGGCGGCGACCGTGTCGATATCGCCATCGGGCGCGAGCCAGGCGCGATAGGCGTCTACGTCCGCCACGGTGGCGGACAAAGCGACGCGGCGCAGGGCGGGGTTGATCGTCTGCAGCCTGGCCATCGACAGGCTGAGCAGGTCGCCGCGCTTCTGCGTGGCGAAGGCGTGGACCTCATCGACGATGACGGTTTGCAGGTCGGCGAACATCAAGGCCGCGTCGGGATAGCTCAGCAGCAGCGAGAGTGATTCGGGGGTGGTCAGAAGGATATGGGGCGGCTTGACGCGCTGGCGCGCCTTGCGGTCCGAGGGCGTGTCGCCGGTGCGGGTTTCGACGCGGATGGGGAGCGCCATCTCCTCAATCGGGGTCAGCAGATTGCGGCGGACGTCTACCGCCAGCGCTTTGAGCGGCGAGACATAGAGGGTGTGGAGCCGGTCGGTCGGGTGGTCGATCAGGTCGGCCAGGGTCGGCAGGAAACCCGCCAGCGTCTTGCCCGCCCCGGTCGGGGCGACGAGCAGCGCATGATCGCCCCGGCGCGCGGCGGCGAGCATGGCGCGCTGGTGCGAACGTGGCGCCCAACTGCGGGCGGCGAACCAGTCTTCCAGCACGGGGGGGAGGGCATCCATGGGGTGGATGTAGGGAGTCGGCCCCAGCCTGTCACGACATGGGCGGGAAGAAGGGTTCGCGCGGAGACGCAGAGACGCGGAGGGCATAGCCGACCGTGCGCGCGCTCCGCGGCTCCCCGCATGGATATTCGCCGATGATCTGCACGGCGCGATCGCGTAATTTAAGTCCACGTCGGTAAAATTTTATGTCGCTGCCCTCTGGCCGTCCGACCTGTCCCTGCGTTACCATCGCGCCATCAAGAGCGGCGCAGCAGATGCCGCATCATGCAGGAGATATGATATGTCTGGCGAAACCGAAGCCGATCTGACGGGTGTCGAGTCCAACCGCCGCCGTCCCAAGCCGCCGATCATGGAGATTGACGGGCGCAAGTTGAAGCCCGCGACGCTGATGATGGGGCATGGCTATGACCCGACCCTGTCCGAAGGGTCGTTGAAGCCGCCGATCTTCCTGACCTCCACCTTCGCGTTCGAAAGCGCGGCAGCGGGCAAGCGGCATTTCGAGGGGGTGACGGGCATCCGTCCGGGCGGGTCCGAAGGGCTTGTCTATTCGCGCTTCAATGGTCCCAATCAGGAAATTGCCGAGGATCGGTTGTCGGTGTGGGAAGAAGCCGAGGATGCGTTGCTCTTTTCCAGCGGCATGTCGGCGATCGCCACCACTTTGCTGGCGATGGTGCAGCCGGGCGACGTGATCGTCCATAGCGCGCCGCTCTATGCCGCGACCGAATCGTTGATCGGGCGGATATTGGGCAAGTTCGGCGTGCAGTGGCTCGATTTCCCGGCTGGCGCGAGCGCCGACGAGATTGGCGCGGTGATCGAGAAGGCCAAGGGGCTGGGTCGCGTGGCGCTACTATATCTCGAAAGTCCGGCCAATCCGACCAATGTGCTGGTCGACATCGAAGCGGTGGTTGCGCGGCGCGACTTGGCCTTTGCGGGCGAAGACCATGTCCCGCCGATCGCAATCGACAATACATTTTTGGGGCCGTTATGGTTGAAGCCGCTGGCCCATGGGGCGGATCTGGTGATCTATAGCCTGACCAAATATGCTGGCGGGCATAGCGATCTGGTCGCGGGCGGGGTGCTGGGGTCCAGTGCGCTGATCACCACGATCCGGTTGATGCGCAATACGATCGGTACGATTTTGGACCCGCATTCAGCGTGGATGCTGATGCGCAGTCTGGAGACGCTGGAATTGCGGATGAGCCGGGCGGGCGAGAATGCGGCCAAGGTGTGCGCCTGGCTGCGCGACCAGCCGCAGGTGGAGAAGATCGTCTATCTGGGCTTTCCCGAAACCGAGCGGCAGCGGGATATTTACGCGCGGCATTGCATCGGGGCGGGATCGACCTTCTCGCTCTATCTGAAGGGTGGCGAGGCGGAGGCGTTTGCCTTTCTCGATGCGCTCAAGATCGCCAAGCTGGCAGTCAGCCTGGGCGGGACCGAGACGCTGGCGAGCCATCCCGCCGCGATGACGCATTTGTCGGTGCCGGCCGCACGCAAGGCGGCGTTGGGGATTGGCGATAATATGGTGCGTATCTCGATCGGCTGCGAGGATGCCGACGACCTGATCGCGGACTTTGCGCAAGCGCTGCGGGCGATCGGATAAGGCGATGACACGACCGGTTCTCTTGGTGGGTCAGGCTTTGCTGGCCCCGATCGTGCCGCTGCTGGCGCGGGACTATGACGTCATGATGCTGTGGGAAGGACCCGACGCGGCGGCATTGGCGCGGGTGGATGCGGTGATCTGGGCGGGTGAGTTCGTGCTAGAGCGGGCGCTGGTCGACGCGATGCCGCGCCTGTCGCTGATCGCCTGCTTCACCGTGGGCTATGACGGGGTGGACCTGGCGCTGGCGCGGGAGCGCGGCATTGCGGTGACTCATGCCGGTGACGCCAATGCGCAGGATGTCGCCGACCATGCGATCGGCCTGATGATCGCACATCGGCGCTGGATCGTGGGCGGCGACCGGCATGTGCGTAGCGGCCAATGGACGATGGAAGCCAAGACGCGGACCCGGTCGATGGGCGGGGCGAAGCTCGGCATCGTCGGCATGGGGTCGATCGGCATTGCGGTCGCGGAAAGGGCGCAGGCGATGCGGATGCAGGTCAGTTGGTGGGGGCCGCGCGAGAAGCCCGCCCTCCCCTGGCCACGCACCGTCAGCCTGGACGCGCTGGCGCGCGAGAGCGACATATTGTTAGTCGCGGCGCGGGCGGATGAGAGCAATCGTGGCATGATTTCGGCCGATATCATGGATGCGCTGGGGCCGGAGGGACTGCTGGTCAATGTCGCGCGGGGGCAGTTGGTGGATGAGGCGGCGTTGATCGCGGCGCTCATATCCAGGCGGCTGGGGGGCGCGGCGATCGATGTTTATGATCCCGAACCGACCGATCCCAAGCGCTGGGCCGATGTGCCCAATGTCGTGCTGACCCCGCATACCGGCGGGGCGACGCATGAGGCGGTGGCGCATATGGCGCAGATGCTGCTCGCCAATCTGACGGCGCATTTTGCAGGCAAGCCGCTGCTCTCTCCCGTGCGCGGCTGAACCCTAAGACGAGTCGTGCGTTGAGCGCGACACAATGATGGGGGACTTGGGGGGTGTCGGTGAACGCAAAGCGGGGAGCGCGATGGGCCATAGGCATTGGCGCCGGGCTGGTGGCATTGCTGGTCGTTGCGACACTGCTGCTGGCGGCCTTCCCCTGGGGGATGTTCAAGGACCGGATCGAGGCGCGGCTGTCGGCGCGGATCGGCAAGCCGGTCACGATCGGCACGATGACGCGCGAGGACAGCCTGTCCTTCCATCCCGTCGTCCGCCTGACCGATATGCGTGTGCCCCAGCCTGATTGGGCGAAGGGCGATGGCGATCTTGCCCGGATCGGCGAGGCGCGGGTCGGCTTTTCGGCGCTGGCGCTGCTGACCGGCGGGCCGGTGGTCGAGACGCTGGACCTGCGCCGCGCGCGCTTGAACTTCTATCGGGCTGCCGATGGACGGGAAAGTTGGAGCGGCGAGCGGAGCGGTGGCGACGAGCGCAAGGGCCGACGCCCGGCGCTGCGCAGCCTGACCGTCAGCGACAGCCGCATCGCCTATCGCGACGACAAGCGCGGCCGGTCGCTCGACGCGGCGCTGGCCGTCGATGGCAAGGGGCTGCGCCTGTCGGGCAAGGGCGATGTGCGCGGCTATCCCGTGACGGTCACCGCCAGCGGCGCGCCGATATTGGGGCATAAACCAGGGACGCGCTGGCCATTCCGCGCAGAGATTGCGGGCGATGCGGTGGGCATGACGTTCGATGGCACGATGGACGGGCCGCTCGACATCGGCCATTTGCGCGGCAAGGTGACGGGCCATGCGATCGACCTGCGGGTATTGGACGCGATCATCGAAGCGGGGTTGCCCGGCACCCAGCCGGTGCGACTGACGGCGCAGGTTGTGCGGGAGCGGCCGGACTGGATCATCGAATCGCTCAAAGGTACGATCGGGCGGTCCGAGATTGCGGGCCATGCCACCGTGCGCAAGCGCGAAGGCCGTACCCGGATCGACGGTGCGATCCGCGCGGCGCAACTGGATTTCAACGACCTGTCGTCGGACGAAGGCCGGCGCAAGGCATTGGCCAAGCGCGTGCGGCTGGGCGACCGGCTGATCCCCGACACCGCCATCGACCTGCGCAAGATGGCGCGCACCGATGGGCGGTTGGAGATACAGGCCGACCGGCTGTTATGGCCGGGGTCCAGCCCGTTCCGTTCGCTCAAGGGCGTGTTGACGCTGGAGCGCAGTCGGCTGGTGGTCGAGCCGTTGCGGATGGACCTGACGCGCGGCGTGCTGGGCGGGCGGTTGACGGTGGATCAGCGTGACGGCGGACCGCGACTCGATCTGGCGCTTGATCTGCGATCGGCGCGGCTGCTCGACTTCTTTCCCGAAACGCGGATCGACGGCGGGCTGGTCGGGCGCATCGCGCTGAACGGACCGGGGCGCACCATCCGCCAAGCGGTCGGGCAATCATCGGGCACAATCGCGCTGGTCGCACGCGACGGATCGATCCCGGCGCGCACGGCGGCGTTGATGGGGCAGGATGTCGGCAAGGGGTTGACGCTCGACAAGGACAAGATGGCGGTGCTGCGCTGCATGGTCGCGCGGTTCGACGTCAAGGGCGGCGTCGCGCGGACCAATCCGGTGCTGATCGACACATCCCGCGCACAGACCCGCGCCACCGGCACGATCCGCCTGTCGGACGAGACGCTTGCGCTAACGCTCAGCGGGCAGCCCAAGAAGGGGAGCCTGTTGCGGCTGAAAGGCACGGTGCCGATCCGCGGCACGATCAAGGCGCCCGATATTCAAGTGCCCAAGGAAGCACGATCGGCCAAGGGCATCCTCAAGATGATCGGCGATGCGATCGGTGGCGACAAGGTGCCGCGCGCCAGCGATGCGGATTGCGACGCGCTGGCGCGGTCGGCGATGCGTTAGACCGACATATCGGTTCGGTTCGCGCGTTTCTCGACTTCGCTCGAAACGAACGGATGTCTATGTCTAATTCCAGTCGACCCGCGTCCAGCCGCGCACCGCCGCCAGCTTGGCCAGCGGCTTGTGCGGGTTGGAGGCGATGGGGACGTCGGCAAATTCCAGCATCGGCGCGTCCGACACATGGTCGGAATAGGCGCGGATATGAGTCTGGGTCCGGTCGATCGCCTGCGCCGCCATCCACGCTTTGATCATCCGCAGCTTGCCGGTGTCGTAGCAATTTTCGCCGGCAATCTTGGCCCGGACATAACGCAGATCCTGCGAAAGATGGTCGGTCGCGATCACCGCGTCGAAACCCAGTCGCCGGGCGATCGGTTCGACATAGAGGCGGTAGGAAGCGGTGGCGAGAACGAGGCGATAGCCATCGGCGCGGTCGCGCGCGATCTGCGCCACCGCGTCGGCGCGCAGGTTGGTCGCCAGCACCTTGTCAGCATAGCTTTCGACATGCGGCATCAACCGGGCGCGTTCCACATGGAACCCGATCATCAGCGCCTGATTGAGTTCCTTGAGCCGCTGGCGCGACAGCAGCTTGAGGACATAGGCCAGCATCAGCAGCACGACGCAG
Organism: Sphingobium sp. SA2; assembly: GCF_032227065.1. Lineage (NCBI taxonomy): Bacteria > Pseudomonadati > Pseudomonadota > Alphaproteobacteria > Sphingomonadales > Sphingobiaceae > Sphingobium > Sphingobium sp. SA2. The sequence goes on along the minus strand of NZ_JAPMXX010000006.1, from coordinate 867,552 downwards.
GGCAGCAGGATCAGCCGCCACGGGGCCATCGCCCGCGCCACATGGATGAGGAAGCCGGTATAGGTGCCGCTGAACGTCACCGTGCGGTCCATGTCGTAAATCGCCAACCGATGCGTCATGCCGTATCCGAAACTTTTGCCGCTGCCCTTCGTTCGGACTTGCGGATGGGCCGTTTCGGCTTGCCGTGCAACCGATATTGGACCACTAATCCCATCGCATGAATAAAGCCGCTTCACTGGCCGAAGAACAAAGCGACGGCGGCAGCGTGCTGCGGCTGTCCGGTTCGCTGGCGATCGCATCGCTGCATGACCTGCCCGACCGGCTGGATGCCGTGCAGGGTCCGGTCGGGACGATCGACCTGTCCGACGTCGATCATATGGACACGATCGGCGCGTGGACGGTGCATCGCACCGCCAAGCGGCTGGGCAGTCAGATCAGCGGCGCGCACCCGGATGCGCAGCGGCTGATCGATACGGTCGGCGCGCTGGACGATCCGGTGTCGATCCACCCAGACAGCGTTCCGGCCCTGCGCCGCATCGTCGGCCAGATCGGCGAGGCGGTCAGCACCGCCGGGTCGACCATGTTGGGACTGCTGGGCTTTTTCGGCGCGACGCTGGTCGCGGCCTGGAGCCTGATCCGCCATCCCAGCCGTTTCCGCGTCAATGCAGTAGTGCAGCGTTTCGAGGTGGTGGGCGTGTCCGCGCTGGGCATTATCGGCCTGATGAGCTTCCTGATCGGTATCGTCATCGCCCAGCAGGGATCGGTGCAGTTGCGCCAGTTCGGCATGGAGATGCTGACGATCAACCTGGTCGGTCGCCTGACCTTCCGGGAACTGGGCGTATTGATGACCGCGATCATGGTCGCGGGCCGCTCCGGCTCAGCCTTTGCCGCGCAATTGGGCACGATGAAGTTGACCGAGGAAATCGACGCGATGCGGACCATCGGCGTGTCGCCGATGGAAGCGCTGGTCTTGCCGCGCACGCTGGCCGTCATCATCATGATGCCGCTGCTTGGCTTTTATGCGTCGATCCTGTCGGTGCTGGGTGGCGCTTTCCTGTGCGCGATCGCGCTCGATATTCCGCCTATCACCTTTTTCCAGCGGTTGCGCGAAGTCGTGCCGATCACCGACCTGTGGGTCGGGCTGATCAAGGCACCTGTGTTCGGCCTGATCATCGCCATTTCCGGCTGTTTTCAAGGCATGCAGGTCAAGGGCAATGCGGAGGAAGTGGGGCTGCGCACCACCGCCGCCGTCGTCCAGGCGATCTTCCTCGTCATCGTCATCGATGCTTTCTTCGCGGTGTTCTTCACCTGGGTAGGGTGGAACTGATGACCGAAGACGAACAGCGCCAGGCCGAAGAGCAGCGGCTCGCCCAAGCGGTCGAACAGTCCGACATCGCCATTTCGGTGCGCGGCATTCGTAATGCCTTTGGCGACCAGGTCATCCATGATGGCCTCGACCTTGATGTGCGCAAGGGCGAGATATTGGGCGTGGTCGGCGGATCGGGCACCGGCAAGTCGGTGCTGATGCGCGCGATCATCGGCCTTCAGACGCCGAACGAGGGCGAAATCCATGTCTTTGGCGAATCGATGGTCGGGCGGCTGGACGATGATGCGCTGGCGATCCGCAAGCGGTGGGGCGTGTTGTTCCAGGGCGGTGCGCTGTTTTCGACGCTGACCGTGGCGGAAAATATCGAAGTGCCGATCCGCGAATATTATCCCAATATCGGGGCGCAATTGCGTGACGAGATTGCGGCCTACAAGATCCGCATGACCGGCCTGCCCGCCGAGGCGGGGCCGAAATATCCGTCGGAACTGTCGGGCGGCATGAAGAAGCGCGCGGGCTTGGCCCGTGCGTTGGCGCTGGACCCGGACCTGCTGTTCCTCGATGAGCCGACCGCTGGCCTCGACCCGATCGGCGCGGCGGCGTTCGACGAGCAGACGCGCAAGTTGCAGGAGACTTTGGGTCTTACCGTCTTCCTCATCACCCATGATCTCGATACGCTCTATTCGATCTGTGATCGGGTGGCGGTGCTGGCCGATAAGAAGGTGATCGCGGTCGGCACGATCGATGAACTGCTGGCGCTCGACCATCCGTGGATCCAGGAATATTTCAATGGGCCGCGTGGCCGTGCGGCGACGGCGGCAGTATCGCGGGAAAAGAACAAGGCGGCACAGAGTCCGCCGGACGGAAGGCAATAGGATATGGAAACCCGCTCCAACCATGTGCTGGTGGGCACTGTCACGCTGCTGCTGCTGGCGGCGATCATCATCGCGGCCTTCTGGTTCTCCCGCATATCCGACGGGCAGAACAAGCAATATGACATCTTCTTCAAACAGTCGGTCAGCGGCTTGGCCAAGGGTTCGAGCGTCAATTATGCGGGCGTGCCCTCCGGTCAGGTCGAATCGATTGACCTGTGGAAGCGCGATCCAAGCTTCGTGCGGGTGCGCATCACGGTGAAGGATGGGACGCCGGTACTGCAGGGCACGACCGCGAGCATTGCGGGCGTCGGCTTTACCGGGGTGAGCGAAGTGGTGCTGGACGGTGCGGTCAAGGGCGCGCCGCCGATCATTTGTCCTGCGGAAAATCCCCAGGCGGTATGCCCCGATGGCGTGCCCGTGATCCCGACCAAGCCGGGGGCACTGGGCGAATTGCTCAACAGCGCGCCGCAATTGCTGGAGCGGCTGTCGACGCTGACCGAGCGGCTGACCGAAGTGCTGAGCGACAAGAACCAGCAGTCGATCGCGGGCATATTGGCCAATGTCGAGCGGGTGTCGGGCGCTTTGGCCGACCGTAGCCCTGAAATCGCCGCGACCCTGGCCGAAGCGCGTATCGCAGTGCAGCGCACCGGCGTTGCCGTCGAACAGATCGGCAAGCTGGCCGCGACCACCGACGCGATGCTGAACGAAGAAGGCAAGCCGCTGATGGCCGACCTGCGCAAGAGCGTGCAGTCGGCGACGCGCAGCATCGACACGCTGGACAAGACCATCGGCGCGGCGCGGCCGGGCGTGGAGGCGTTCAGCAACCAGACCATGCCGGAAGTGAACCAGCTGGTGCGCGACCTGCGCGAAATGTCGCGCGCCTTCCGCGGCGTTGCCGAGAAACTGGACCAGCAGGGTGCGGGTTCGCTGGTCGGATCGCCCAAGCTGCCGGACTATAAGCCATGATGAGAGAGATGCGGACCATGTTCCATGCCAAACCAACAGGCGCCCTTGCGGCGCTGACCGCCGCCGTCCTGCTGTCGGGCTGCGTCTCGATCGGCGGGAAGGTGCCGGAACGGCTATTGACGCTGGACGCGGTGCAGAAGGTGCCGGCGGGTACGGCGCAGCGTGCTGGCGCTGGGCGCACATTGATCGTGTCCGATCCCGACGCGCCCAAGATGCTGGATACGATACGTATCCCGGTGCAGACCAGCCCGACGTCGGTCGCCTATGTGACGGATGTGCAATGGGCCGATACGCCGCGCCATCTGTTCCGGCGCTTGTTGGCCGAGACGATTTCGGCGACCACCGACCGGGTGGTGCTCGATTCGGGGCAGTTTTCGGGTGATGGCGGGCAGCGGCTGTCGGGCGAGTTGATTGCCTTTGGGCTTGATGCGCCGGGGAATAATGCGGTCGTTACCTATGACGCCGTGCTGACCACGCCCAATGGCGTCGCCTTAGCCCGGCAGCGTTTTACCGCCAGCCAGCCGGTGGGCGCGAAGATCACGTCGATGACGGTCGGAACGCCGCTCAACCTGGCAGCAAACAAAGTGGCTGGCGACGTCGCCGCCTGGGTCGCGGCGATGAAGGACTGATGGCCGCCCCGTTCGCGTCGCGCGAACGGGGGCATTCTCCTCTATTCCAGACTTTTCCCGGCCTGCTCGGTCACGTCCTTGGACAGGCCGGGCTGCGCCAATATGCGTTCGAGTTCGCCCCGCATGAGCGCGCCTCGCGCTGCATCGAAGCGCTTCCAGCGGCCAAGCGGGGGCACGAGGCGGGCGGCGGTTTGCGGATTGAGCCGGTCCAGCGCAATGATGCAGTCGGCCACCAATCTGTAGCCCTTGCCGGATTTGTGGTGGAACGCCCACTGATTGCCCGTGAACGCACCATAGAGCGCGCGGACGCGGTTGGGATTGGTGAGGGTGAAGTCCTTGTGCCGCCCCAGTTCCTCGACCAGATCGACCGTGTCGGGATGGACGGCGAAGGCCTGGGTCTGGAACCATTTGTCGAGCGTCAGCGCGTCGGCGCCATAACGGTTGTAGAAGATGTCGAGTGCCGCCACCCGCTCGGCGCTGTCGCCATTGGCGAGGATCGCCAGAGCTGCTTGCCGCTCGGTCATATTATGGGCGTGGTCGAACTGGACGAAGGCGGTTGCGGGGCCGTCCATCGCGCCGGAGGCGACCAGATAGCCAAGCGCGCTGTTGTGTAGCTTGCGCGCACCCTTGGCATCGGCGGACATGGAAAATTCGGCGGCCTTGGTCCGGGCATGGATCGCGCGCCAGTCCGCTTCCAGTTCCGCGCCGATCCGCTGTTGCAAGGCTTCGCGCGCGGCGTGGATCGCGTCAGGATCGACCTGCGCCATCTGATCGCCGAGATAGGCTTCGCTGGGCAGGCGGATGGCTTCGGCGACGAAGGCGGGATCGAGCAAGGGGTCGGTGATGACCTGACGGATCGCGGCGATCACCGGGCCGTCATCCATGGGCTGACCGGCGATGCGGCCGACCAATATGTTGACCATCAACTGCTGCATCGCCTCATAACGGGCGAACGGATCATCATCATGCGCGGACAGGAAGGTGAGGTCATCCTGGCTGCGGTTGGTATCGACGATCACGGGGGCGGAGAAGCCGCGATTGATCGACAGGATCGGCGCGGTCGCGAAATCAGGGAAGGTGAAGCTCTGCTGCGATCCGGTGAGTAGCAGCAGTTCGTCGCCATGGTGGGTGCCGGTGGCGGGATCGAACAGGGCGACGCGCAGTGGGATAGCCATCGGCGCTTTGTCGAGCTGGCCCGGCGTGGGGGCGAGCGACTGGTGCAGATGCAGGGTGACCACCTGGGTCACCGGATCATGATCAAGCGTGGCGCGAACGTGCGGGGTTCCGGCCTGTTCATACCAGCGGCGGAATTGGCTGAGGTCGATCTCGCCGCCCTCTTCCATGGCCAGGACGAAATCTTCGCAGGTGGCGGCCTGGCCGTCATGACGATCGAAATAGAGATCGGTGCCCGCGCGAAAGCGTTCCGGCCCCAGCATCAGGGCAATCATGCGGATCAGCTCCGCGCCCTTATTATAAATGGTCGCGGTGTAGAAGTTACTGATTTCCATATAGGATTCGGGCCGCACGGGATGCGCGAGCGGGCCAGAGTCCTCCTGAAATTGGGCGGCGCGCAAGATGCGCACATCTTCGATCCGCTTGACCGCATGGCTGCCCATGTCGGCCGAGAAATTCTGGTCGCGAAAGACGGTGAAGCCTTCCTTGAGACTGAGCTGGAACCAGTCGCGGCAGGTGACGCGATTGCCCGACCAATTGTGAAAATATTCATGCGCCACAACGCCTTCCACGCCATCATAATCGATATCCGTCGCGGTTTCGGGATCGGCCAAAATATAGCGTGAATTAAAGATGTTGAGGCCTTTATTCTCCATTGCGCCGAAGTTGAAATCGGCCACGGCGACGATGTTGAACACATCGAGATCATATTCGCGGCCGTAGACGCGCTCGTCCCATGCCATGGAGTTTTTGAGCGCCTGCATGGCATGGCCGGTGCGCGGCAGATCCGCCTCACGCACCCAGATGCCCAATTGCACTTCGCGGCCGTTCATGGTCACGAAGCTGTCGGCGTTGCAGGCCAGGTCTGCGGCGACCAGCGCGAACAGGTAACAGGGCTTGGGGAAGGGATCGACCCATCGTGCCCAATGTTGTCCGGCGTCACCCTCGCCCTGCTCCACCGGATCGCCGTTGGAGAGCAATATGGGGAAGCGCGCCTTGTCGGCGCGCAGCGTCACGTCATAGCGCGACAGGATGTCGGGGCGATCGGGGAAGAAGGTGATGCGGCGAAAGCCCTCCGCCTCGCATTGGGTGCAAAGCAACCCGCCGCTGGCATAGAGGCCCATCAATTTGCTGTTGGCTGCCGGTGCCAGCTCGACCAGCGTTTCGACACTGTGCGCCGAACCGGACAGCGACACGGACAAGGAACCGGCTTCCATATGCCATTGGTCGGACGTGGCGAGTTCGCCATCGATGCGCACCTCCAACGGAATGAGGCCATCGCCGTCGAGCCGCAAGGGCCGGTCATGACCGCCATTGCGCGTGACCATGAGCGTCGCGCGGACGCGGGTGCATGCGGGATCTAGCTCGAAATCCAGCGCGATATCGGGCACCAGCCAGTCGGGCGGGCGATAATCCGCGCGACGAATGACGGAAGGAGAAGCGGGGGAAGCGTGCATGTCGGCCATCCCCCCAAGCTAGGGAGACGGCCGGGAAAAGGCCAGCGGCGCGGCCCGGTTTTTCGCGTCTTGCCCGCTTAAATCCGTTCACCCGACAGGCGTTGGCACAGCATGTCCAACTGATCGAGGGTCGAATAGCGCAGGGTCAGCGTGCCGCCGCCATTGCCTTCGTGCCGGATGTCTACCTTCAGCCCCAATATGTCGGCCAGATGCTGTTCCAGCGAGGCGATGTCCGCGTCCGGTTCGGCGGCGGCGCCGGTTCGACGCGCGGCGGGTGTATCGTCGCCCGTCTTCATCCGACGGACCAATTGTTCGGTATCGCGGACCGACAAGCCCTTGTCTTCGACCCGGCGCGCCAGCGTTTCGCAATCGGGCACGCCGATCAGCGCGCGGGCGTGGCCCATGCTGATCTTCTGCTCCATCACCTGCTGCTGCACCGAAGCGGGCAAGTCGAGCAGGCGCATGAGATTGGCGATGTGGCTGCGTGATTTGCCGACGATGCGGCCCAGCGCGTCCTGCGTATGCTGGAAGTCTCCGATCAGTTTGCGATACGCTTCGGCCTCTTCGATCGGGTTAAGATCCTCGCGCTGGATATTTTCGATCAGCGCGATTTCGAGCGTTTCCTGCTCGTCGAAATCGCGGACGATGGCGGGGATGCGATGGAGCTGCGCCCTTTGCGCCGCGCGCCAGCGACGTTCGCCCGCGACGATCTGAAAGCCGCCACCGTGCGGGCGGACAATGATCGGCTGGATCACGCCGCGCTTGGCGATGCTGTCGGCCAGTTCCTGCAACGCGCCTTCATCGAAATGACGACGTGGCTGTTCGGGGTGTGGCTGGATCAACGACACTTCAATATTCTGCACCGCCTTGCTCGACGGCGAGGCAGCGGGCGCAACCGGTTCTTCGCGCGCAACATCGCCGAGCAGGGCGGACAGGCCGCGTCCCAGGCCATGCGGCCGCTTCACAGTTTTGGGCTTGTCGGTCGTTTCGTCGCTCAAGCGGCAACCTCCTGTCGGGGCAGGCGCGCGATTAATTCGCGCGCGAGCCGCATATAGGCTTCCGATCCTGAACAGCGGAAGTCGTAAATCAAGGCCGGGACGCCATGGCTGGGCGCTTCGGACAGGCGCACATTGCGGGGGATGACGGTGGTGAAGACCAGATCGCCGAGGCAGGCGCGGACATCATCGGCGACCTGATCGGTCAATCGGTTGCGCCGGTCATACATGGTGAGCGCGACGCCCATGATCGACAGACCCGGATTGAAGCGGCCACGAATCCGCTCGACCGTCTGGAGCAGTTGCGACAGCCCTTCGAGCGCGAAAAATTCGCATTGCAGCGGGACGAGCAAGGATTGCGCGGCGACCATCGCGTTGATCGTCAACAAGCCCAGCGAGGGCGGGCAATCGATCAGGCAAATGTCCCAGCGCCCCGGAGGCGCTTCGGCTAGCACCCGTTCGAGCCGATGGGTGCGCTGCTCATATTCGATCAATTCGATTTCGCAGCCCGACAGATCCTGGGTCGCGGGGACGAGGTCGAGCTTGGGCACGCGCGTCGTGACGATCGTGTCTTCCAGCGCGCAATTGCCGACGAGCAGGTCATAGCTCGACCGCGCGCGTTCGGATTGACCGACACCCAGGCCTGTCGAGGCATTGCCCTGCGGGTCGAGATCGAGCAGCAGCACGCGCAGGCCGGTGGCGGCGAGACCAGTGGCGAGGTTGATCGCCGTCGTGGTTTTGCCCACGCCGCCTTTCTGATTGGCGATAGCGATACAGATCATGCGCGACCTTTCCTTCTGGCGACGGGGTTGACGGCGTGCGCGACGATGATGGCGCTATCGGCGTCCGTCACGCTCGGTTCCACGTGAAACACACCCTGCCATGATGGGCGCGTCGCCTCCAGTTCATTCTGCGCATTTCGTCCCTTAGGCAGCACCCATAGCGTATTTTTGTCGGAAAGATGCGCGGCCGATTCGAGCAGGCGCGGGAGTGGTGCATAAGCACGCGCGCTGATGACGGCGGCAGCGCACGGGGGCACCATCTCAACCCGACCACCAAAAACCGTGGTGTTACGCAGGTTCAATGTAGCGATGGCTTCGTTCAAAAAGTCGATGCGCTTGCGCCGGGACTCGACCATCAACATGGGTCGGTCGGACAGGCAGGCGACGACAATACCCGGCAAGCCGGCACCCGATCCGAGGTCGATCCATGCACCCTCCCCCGCCATTTGGGCGTGGGTGAGAAGTTGGGCGGAATCGACGATATGCCGTGCCCAGACATGGGGGCGGGTCGATTCGGCGATGAGATTCTGTTCGCCCATCGCTTCCAACAGGATGGCAACGAAGCGTTCCAGACGCGCCATTGTTTCACGTGAAACATCGAATTGGGTGGTCAGCCAGGCGCGGGCTTCATCCTCGGTCATGCGGCGACCTTGCGGACATGGACCAGGATGGCGGCGAGGGCCGCAGGGGTTACGCCGCGGATGCGGCCTGCGGCGGCCAGCGTATCGGGGCGCGCCGCATCGAGCCGTTCGATCATCTCGGTGGACAGGCCGCCGATGCTGGCGAAGTCGAAATCGGCGGGGATGAAGACACGCTCGTTGCGGCGCAGGTCGGCGATCTCCGCATCCTGGCGGTGGAGATAGGGGGCGTAATGGGCATCCTCCAATATCTCCGCGCGCAGGTCAGCGGGCGCTGCGGCAAGGCGGGGGGCGAGCGACAGGATCAACGCCCGATCGACTTCAGGGAAGCGCGCCCATTCGAACAGGCTGCGACGTATACCATCCTGCCGCACCGACGCGCCCGCGCGGGCCATGGTGGTGGCACCGATGGGTTGCGTGAGTTCGGCCTCTATATCGGCGCGCAGGGCATCGCGCTCGGCCAAACGCGCATAGCGGACGGGGCCGATGATGCCATGCGCGATGCCGATCGCGCCGAGGCGCGTCTCCGCATTGTCGGCGCGCAGACGCAGGCGATATTCGGCGCGCGCGGTCAACATGCGATAGGGTTCGGTCACGCCCTGTAAGGTGAGGTCATCGATCATGACGCCGATATAGCTGCTGGCCCGGTCGAGGATCATGGCCGCTTCGCTGCGTGCGCGGGCGGCGGCGTTGACGCCCGCGATCAAGCCCTGGGCGGCCGCCTCCTCATAGCCGGTGGTGCCGTTTATCTGCCCGGCGCAGAACAGGCCGGGGATGGCGCGGACTTCCAATGTGGCGTCGAGCGCGCGCGGATCGATATGGTCATATTCGACGGCGTAGCCGGGCACGACGATGTCGGCCTGCTCCAGGCCGGCCATTGACCGGATCATAGCGACCTGAACATCGGTGGGCAGCGAGGTGCTGATGCCATTGGGATAGACGAGCGGATCGTCGAGTCCTTCAGGTTCCAGAAAAATCTGATGCCCGTCGCGGTCTCCGAAGCGCTGAATCTTATCTTCGATCGAGGGGCAGTAGCGCGGCCCGCGCCCTTCGATCGCGCCGCTGAACAAGGGCGATCGGCCGAGGCCATCGCGGATGATCTGATGGGTGCGCGCATTGGTGCGGGTAATGGCGCAGGCGAGTTGCGGCAACGGGCGACCGTTGGACAAAGGCGACATGGTCCAGCCGTCGCTGTCGGATGGTTGCGCCTCCAGCTTGGCCCAATCGATGGTGCGACCGTCGATGCGAGGTGGCGTGCCAGTCTTGAGGCGACCGATGGGGAGAGCGAGGTCGCGCAACTGGACGCCCAGACTGGTCGCGGCGCGTTCGCCGACGCGACCGCCGGTTTCGCGTTCGTCGCCCCGGAACAGCTTGCCGCCCAGAAAGGTGCCGGTCGCCAGTACGACTGACGCGGCCTCCAGCGTGCGGCCGTCGGCTAGGGCTAACCCCGTGACGGAGCCATCGTGCAGAAGTAGCCCTGCCGCCTCGCCTTCAACGATTGTCAGACCTTCTTGCGCGTCGAGCATCTGATAGATGGCGGCGCGATAGCGTTTGCGGTCGGCCTGGACGCGCGGCCCTTGGACCGCTGCGCCCTTGCTGTTGTTGAGCATCCGATAGTGGATTGCGGCTTGGTCTGCGGCGCGGCCGATCAGGCCATCCAGCGCATCGACTTCGCGCACAAGATGGCCCTTGCCTAACCCGCCGATCGCCGGGTTGCAGGACATGGCGCCAACGGTGGCACGATCGAACGTCAGCAGCGCGACGCGCGCGCCTTTGCGCGCAGCGGCGGCCGCCGCTTCGCACCCGGCATGGCCGCCGCCGACCACAATCACATCATAGCGAGTTTGCATGGGTGGCCTGTAGCAGATGCAGGCCATCGCGGTCAAAAGCGTTCCACGTGGAACATAGCGCTATTTGCCGATGCAGAAGCCCGAAAAGAGACGGTCGAGCATGTCTTCGGTCCCCGCCTGTCCGGTGAGCGCATCGATCGCGCGGCGGGCCTGCCGCAACTCCTCAGCAATGACGAGCAAGTCATCGCTGTGCCGTGCGGCTTCGACATGGGCGAGCAATTCACCGACCCGCGCACGCTGGCGGGCGTGAAGGGCATAGTCGCCCTCGCCCGGCAAGAGTTGCGCGGCGCGATCAAGCAGGGTGGTGACTAGGCTGTCCATCCCCTCCCCTGTTTGTGCGGACAATTGCAGGCCCGGCCGGGTCGCATCACGATCGCATTGCGCAGCGATCAACAGCGCATCGGCGCGCGGCAGATCAGCCGCATCGCCCAACCATAGGATGATGTCCGCTGCGTCGAGCGCCGCGCGCGCGCGGTCCATGCCGATCGCCTCGATCGCGTCGCCGGTCCCCTCGTGCAGGCCTGCGGTGTCAGTGAAGAGTAAGGCGGTGCCGCCGATCGCCGCAGGCACTTCGATGCGGTCGCGCGTCGTTCCGGCAATGTCGGACACGATTGCCGCGTCGCGCCCCACCAGCGCATTAAGCAGGGTCGACTTGCCTGCATTGGGTGGACCCGCCAGCACGACGCGAATGCCATCGCGCAATCGCTCGGCCGACGGCGCGGCAAGGGCGGTGCCAATCTCTTCCGCAAGCGCTGCAATGCCCGCTCCAATTCGCTGCTCGATCGCAGCGTCGGGCACATCATCCTCGTCGGAGAAGTCGAGCGCGGCTTCGGCCATGGCCGACAGGTCGAGCAGGTCACGCCGCCAACCATCGACCCGGCGGGAAAAATGCCCTTCCGCCATCATCAATGCAGCGCGACGTTGCTGCTGGGTTTCGGCGGCGAGCAGGTCAGACAGGCCTTCGACCGCATTGAGATCCATCCGGCCATTGAGAAAGGCGCGGCGGGTGAACTCGCCCGCTTCGGCCCGGCGAAGGCCCGGCATCGCGGCCAGTACCGTCTCGACCGCTGCCACGACAGCGCGGCCGCCATGGCAATGGAGTTCGACCAAATCCTCGCCGGTCACCGTGCCGGGGCCAGGCAGCCAGAGGATGAGCGCGCGGTCCAACGGTGCGCCATCCTGCGGGTCGGTAAGTAAGGCGAGGCTGGCCTGACGCGGTGGCGGGACACGCTGGGCGAGACTTTCCAGCGCCGCGCGGGCGTGCGGCCCGCTGACTCGCACCACCGCAATCCCGGCGGGCGGCGCGCCGCTGGACAGGGCGAAAATCGTGTTGGTCATCGGCGTGGCGACGATGCTATTTCTTGTCGCCCGTCCCGCCCATGCCGGACAGACCGATATTCATCATTTGCTGGAACAGGCGCACGCCCGCATCGCCCATCGGCGAGAAACTCTTGAACAGGGTTTCCATCTGCTCGACATTGCCCACCCCTTCGAAACTGTCGAGGACGGTGCGGATATATTTGTCGTGGATGGGCGTCACATCGGGCAGGCCGAGAAAGGCGCGCGCCTCGGCTGGGCTGCAATCCACATCGACCGTTACCTTCATAATCCTGGCCCTTCTGGTTCTTCTATCGTCTGTTCCCCGTCATGCCGCAAACAGGCGCATGGTGGCAAATTTTTTGCGTCGGTCGATGGTTGCGCGCCTACCGCGATGCGCCAATATGCGGGCGAGCCCCTATGGCCCAACCGCGAAAAGGAATGCGACATGACAGGCTTTACCCCGATCGAGACGCTGGAGGGCGGTGCCCGGTTCGACGCTTATGTGGCACGACCAGAAGGCGACGAGGCCAAGGCGGCGATCATCGTCATCCAGGAAATTTTCGGCGTGAACGAAGGCATCCGCCGCAAATGCGATAATTGGGCCAAGGCAGGCTATGTCGCTTATGCCCCCGACCTGTTCTGGCGCGAGAAACCGCATGTCGAACTGGACGCCGATGTGCCGGAGGAATTTCAGGCCGCGCTCGGCCATATGCAGAAGCTTAATCAGGATCAGGCGATCCGCGACATCGAAGCGACGATCAAGGCCGCGCGTGCGACGGTGGATGGCGGCAAGGTTGGGCTGGTCGGCTATTGCCTTGGCGGGCGGCTGGCGTTCATGGCGGCGTGCCGTACCGATGGCGATGCGTTCGTGTCCTATTATGGCGTCGGGATCGACGGCTTGCTGGGCGAAGCGAAAGCGATCGGAAAGCCCGTCATGCTCCACATTCCGACCGCCGATCATTTCGTCCTGCCGGATGCGCAGAAGGCGATGCATGACGGGCTGGAGCCGAACCGCCATATTGTCCTGCATGACTATGACGGGCTGGATCATGGGTTCGCCGCCGAGATGGGCAACCGACGTGACGAGGAAGCGGCTGAGCTGGCCGACCAGCGCACCGCCGATTTCTTCGCCGAGCATCTCGCCTGATGGCCGACGCCTGGCGGATGGTGGCCCGCAGCCATGGCGGGCCGGAGGTCATCGCGCGCGAGGATTTCGATCCGGGCGTGCCGGGTGACGGCGAATTGCTGATCGCGCAGGAGGCGATCGGGCTGAACTTCATCGACACCTATTATCGCACCGGCCTCTACCCTGCCCCCCTCCCTACCCCCTTGGGGTCGGAGGGGGCAGGGCATGTCGTTGCGGTCGGGCCGGGCGTGTCGGGTTTTGCCGTCGGTGACAGGGTCGGCTGCGCGCATGGGCTGGGCGCCTATGCCAGCCACCGCATCGTCGCGGCCGAGCGCGCAGTGAAGATCCCCGACGGCGTGTCGAGCGAGGATGCTGCGGCGATGATGCTCAAGGGCATGACCGCCTGCTATCTTGCCGAAGACACGGTCGATCTGGCGGCCGGGCAGGTCGCGCTGGTCCATGCAGCGGCGGGCGGGGTCGGGTCAGTCCTGGTGCCGTGGCTGCGGGACAAGGGCGTCGTGGTCATCGCCCATTGCGGGTCGGCGGAAAAGGCCGCGCTGGTCGATGCTGACCATAGCCTTCATGGTTCGTTAGCCGATCTGGCCGCGGCCGTTCGCGACCTGACCGGCGGCCAGGGCGTCGATGTCGTCTATGACGGCGTCGGCAAGGATAGTTGGGCGGCGTCGCTTGCCTGTCTGAAGCGCCGTGGGTTGATGGTAAGCTATGGCAATGCATCGGGTGCGGTGCCGCCGGTCAGCCTGCTGGACCTAAGCAAGGGCGGGTCGCTCTATGTCACGCGCCCGACGCTGTTCGACTATGTCGCGACAGCGGAGGCGCTGGCGCATACGGCCGACCGGCTGTTCGACCGGATGCAGCGCGGCGTGGTGCGGGCGGTGATCGGTCAGCGTTTCGCGCTTGCCGATGCAGCGGAGGCGCACCGGGCACTGGAGGGGAGACGGACGATAGGTAGTACGTTGCTCATCCCCTAAACAAAGAAGGGATGCCTCACATCGCAGTGCATCCCCTCTTCAAACATCAGCATCTAAGACTTACATTTTGCTGCGATCGACCAATGCAGTCATCTGAATATTCTCACGCGAAATCAGATCAGGCAGTTTCGTACAGATAATGACGTCCTGCAGCGATGACCCAATGCCGCCACCCATCCAGCATCCATATTCCACCTTAGTGATGGCCATACCTGCATCCCAAACCATCTGGGCTACGGATTCACGATCGAACGCGATGAAGGCAAGTGGGTCATAATCATTAGCAATCATGATCTTGCCATCATCATGCATGACGCGATTTTCGAGCGGGAAGATGGCTTGGCCATGTTCAATCATGTGACGCGAAAATTCGTTCAGTTCGAAACAGGTCATGACGAAGCGGCCACCCGGCTTCATCATGGCGGAGACGAACTTGAGTAGACCAGCGAAATCCTTCTTCGTAACATGGGTAAAGACTGAGAAAGCATAACCGATGTCGAAACTCCCGTTATACTCCTGTGCCAATTGTTCACGGGATTTACCGTCATTCTTCGAGATAAACTGATCATAATGATCATTCCTGTCATTAATCAGTTCGAACTTCACGCGATCAAGATTACGCTGAATATTCTGATTACAGAAATCGATGACTGCAGGCATAATGTCCATGCCCACGATTTCCTGCGGTGCCAAACCCATGGCCCTCAACGCCACCAAGCCACGGCCGATCCCGCACCCAAAATCCAACACCCGGCTCACGCCATTCTGAACCGGCGTCAGCCGGTGAACAATTTGCATCGAAGCCTTGCCTACCGCTTCGGGGTCAGACCCCCCTACCCAATCATTCATGGGGCTTTTACGCATCAGCTCGAAAATATCGGAGGTTGTCGCCATTATGGATCCCTAGTCCCAGATTCTACCGAACTTTAGCTATAAGGCCGCCACCGCCTCGGCAAGGCAAAAGGTCGGCGACATAAGCCCGCATGCGAAGCAATCAACTAAACAATGTCAGAATGCCGACATTATGATCCACAAAACCTTCGTAGATCATCTTCACCGCGACATAGACGATCACGGCAAGGCCGATATAGGCAATCCAACGGAAGCGTTCGATATATTTGGCGATGATGTTGGCAGCTATGCCCATCAAAGCGACAGACAATATGAGCCCGATAATTAGGATACCGGGGTGGTCCTTGGCTGCGCCAGCGACCGCCAGAACATTGTCCAAGCTCATCGATACATCAGCCACAGCAACGGCCCAAGCCGCCGCCGCGAAACTCTTAGCCGGGCGGAGGCCCGATACGTCATCGTCACTCGTGTCGCCAGGAGTATCCATGCCGCGTTTGGGATGCAATTCACGCCACATTTTGAAGCTGACCCACAGAAGCAGGAGACCACCGGCCAGGATCAGGCCGACGATCTGCATCAATTGACTGACAACGAGTGCAAAGGCGATGCGTAAAACCAGCGCGGCGATGATGCCGATCAGGATTACCTTCTTACGTTGCGCGGCGGGTAAACCCGCCGCCAGCGCACCGACGACGATGGCATTATCGCCCGCCAACAATATGTCTATCATTAACACCTGCCCAAAGGCCGCGAGCGCGCTGGGTGATGTTATATTACTGAAATCCGTGACGATATGCCCCCAGATATCGGCGGGCGAACCCAGCCCCTGAGCGGCAGCGGCGGCGGCAGTGAGAAGGTCGAACATAGAGGCGCAGTCCCGCTTACTGGTTCATCGAATCGAAGAAATTCTCGTTGGTCTTGGAATCCTTCATCTTGTCGAGCAGGAATTCCATCGCATCGATCGTGCCCATCTGCATCAGGATGCGACGCAGCACCCACATCTTGCTGAGCGTGCCCTTGTCCACCAGCAGCTCTTCCTTGCGGGTGCCGGACTTGCCGACGTCGAGCGCCGGGAAGATGCGCTTGTCGGCGACCTTGCGGTCCAGCACGATTTCCGAGTTGCCGGTGCCCTTAAACTCTTCGAAGATGACTTCGTCCATCCGGCTGCCGGTGTCGATCAGCGCGGTGGCAATGATGGAGAGCGAGCCGCCCTCCTCGATATTGCGCGCCGCACCGAAGAAGCGCTTGGGCCGCTGCAGCGCATTGGCGTCGACGCCGCCGGTCAGCACCTTGCCCGACGAGGGGACGACGGTGTTGTATGCGCGACCGAGGCGGGTGATGGAATCGAGCAGGATGACGACATCCTTCTTATGCTCGACCAAGCGCTTGGCCTTTTCGATCACCATTTCGGCGACCTGGACGTGGCGGGTGGCAGGCTCGTCGAAGGTGGAGGAGACGACCTCGCCCTTCACGCTGCGCTGCATGTCGGTGACTTCTTCCGGACGCTCGTCGATCAGCAGGACGATGAGGAACACTTCGGGATGATTGTCGGTAATGGCCTTGGCGATATTCTGCAGCATCACCGTCTTGCCGACGCGAGGCGGCGCGACGATCAGCGTGCGCTGGCCCTTGCCCTGGGGCGAGACGATGTCGATGACGCGCGCCGACTTGTCCTTCTGGGTCGGATCGCCCGGATCGAGCGTCAGCTTGGATTCGGGATAGAGCGGCGTCAGATTGTCGAAATTGACGCGATGACGGACCACATCGGGATCGTCGAAATTGACGGTGTTGAGCTTCACCAAAGCGAAATAGCGCTCGCCATCCTTGGGCGCGCGGATTTCGCCGTCCACCGTGTCGCCTGTGCGCAGGCCGAAGCGGCGGACTTGGTTAGGGGAGACATAGATATCGTCGGGACCGGCCAGGAAGTTGGCTTCCGGGCTGCGCAGGAAACCAAAGCCATCGGGCAGCACCTCGATCGTGCCTTCGCCCATGATCTGCTCGCCATTTTCCGCCTCGGCCTTGAGAATCGCGAACATCAGATCCTGCTTGCGCAGGGTCGACGCGCCCTCGACGCCCAGTTCCTCGGCAAGCTGCACGAGGTCGGCGGGCGCTGTTTTCTTAAGGTCCTTGAGATGCATTGCGAGTCGGTCCGATGACGAGAGGGAGACAGGCGCCGGAAACGGCGAGAAACAGGCGAGCAGGACGCTGCCAGACGCTTGCCGCGAACAGGCAAGGTCGATCATGCGTGCATTTAGCGAGGCGCGGCCCGCCAAGTCAAGGCGGGAGTGCGCCAAACGGGTGCGGAAAGGGCGGCGCGGCGGCGATTCGGGGCCAAGGGTGGCGCTGGCGCGATGACCCGGATTGATGCTATAGCGGAAGCATAAGATAAGCGGAAAGGATGCGGACATGAGACGGCACCGCGCAGGGCTTTGCGCCCTGCGCTTCGCGGGACTGGCGATCGGGCTGGCGACAGCCTGGATGCCGCTGGCCGCGCAGGACGTCCCCGCGCTTGACCCCGACATTCCGCCCGCCGTCGTCCGCACTGGCCCCTCGCTCGATGCACGGGTGACGATCCCCATCCATATCGATGGCAAGGGGCCGTGGAACTTCATCATCGATACCGGGTCGCAACGCACCGTGATCGCGCGCGACCTGGCGGAGCGGCTGGCCCTGCCCGCGCGCACCAACGTCACCATCATCAGCATGACCGGCCGGTCGGAAGCGACGACGGTGGCGGTGCCGCGCCTCGGCTTTGCGGGCGGGACGATCGACGATATCGAAGCGCCGGTGCTGGAAGGCGAGCATCTGGGCGCGCCGGGCCTGCTGGGGCTGGACAGCCTGCATGCCAAGCGGGTGACGCTGGATTTCCGCAGCGGACAGATGGCCATCGCCAGCAGCAATGCGCGGCGCAGCGCCAAGGTCGATCCCGATACGATCGTGGTGGAGGCGCGGCGCAAGCGCGGTCAGTTGATCCTGCTCGATTCCAACGTGAACGGCATGCGTGTCGCCATCATGCTCGACACCGGCACCAATTTCAGCATCGGCAATATGGCGCTGCGCAACAAGCTGATCGCCAAGAAGCGCGCGCCCGAATTGCTCACCGCATCGCTGACCAGCGTGACCGGCGGGACGCTGACCGGCGAGGTCGGGCTGATCAAGGCGGTACGGATGGGCCGGGTCAATTTGATCGACGTGCCGGTGCTGTTCGTCGATGCCAGCCCCTTTGCGGAACTGGGCATGGCGGACAAACCCGCGCTTCTGCTGGGCATCAGCGCGTTGCGGCTGTTCGACCGGGTCGCGATCGACTTCGGCCGGGGCAAGGTGGACTTCCTGCTGCCCGATGCAAGTGCGCTCGACAAGACGCAGTTGGCGGCGAACGACGTCCGGCCTTAGGCACGCGCCTCAAGGATAAGGGTTGGGACGCGGGGGTGGCTGGCGCTGACGATCGCGGTCGCGGCCCAGCACATTGTCGATCCATTGCTGGTCGATCTGTTGGGGCGGCTGCGGCCGGTCTTCCGGGTCCAACTCAAGCTGTTGCTCGTCACTCTCTTCTTCCGTCGCCGGGGGACGGGGGCGTTCGACGGGGAAGCCATTTTCATCGACCATCATGCCGCCCTCGGCCTCGCCATCTGGGCTGCCATAATAGGCTTCCTCGTCCGGCTCCAACTGCCATTCGGGCAAGGTGACTTCGGTTTCGAACTGTTCCACGGGGCGTTTGGCGACGGCGACCTTCATATAGTCGGCAAAGGCGCGGGCGGGCGCACGGCCCCCCTGCAGCACGCCCACGGCGCGCGCATCGTCGCGACCCATCCATACGCCGGTGGTGATGCCGCTGGAAAAGCCTAAGAACCAGCCATCCTTGTTGCTGCTGGTCGTGCCGGTCTTGCCCGCGACCGGGCGGCCGATCTGCGCGGCCTTGCCGGTGCCGGTGGACACGGCGGTCTGCATCAGGTCGGTCATGCCGGCCGCGACCCAGGGGGCGACCAGCACGCGGCTGGTATCGTCCTGATGCTCGTAGAGCAGGCGGCCGTCCGCCGTCGTCACCTTGGTAATGCCATAGGGGGTGACGGCGATGCCCTTGCGCGCGATCGAGGCGAAGGCGCGGGTCATGTCGATCAGGCGGACGTCGGACGTGCCCAGCACCATCGAGGGGTGGGTGTTGATCGGCGTCGTCACGCCAAAGCGGCGGGCCATGTCGGCGACGGTCGGGAAGCCAACCTCGACACCCAGCTTTGCCGCGACCGTGTTGATCGAATAAGCGAAGGCGGTGCGAATATCGATGTCGCCCGAAAAGCGCCCGGAACTGTTGCGCGGCTTCCATCCGTTGATGTCCACCGGCTCGTCCGTGACGCCGGTGTCAGGCGTATAGCCCGCCTCCAACGCCGCCATATAGACGAAGATCTTCCACGCCGACCCCGGCTGCCGCGTCGCGGTCGTCGCGCGGTTGTAATTGGACGTCACATAATCGAGGCCGCCGACCAGCGCGCGCACCGCGCCGTCGCGGTCCAAGCTGACCAAAGCGCCTTGCGTGCCCGAAGGCACATTGGCCTTGATCGCTGCCGTCGCCGCATTCTGCATGCTGAGGTCGATGGTGGTATAGACTTCGAGCGGTTCGTTGGACTCGTCGATCAGCACATCGAGTTGCGGCAACGCCCAGTCGGTGAAATAGCGCACGCTGTTCTGCGGCGGTTCGGGCGCGAGCGCGACATTGGCAATGTCGGCCGCCGCCTTGTCTGCCGCGCTGATGACGCCATTTTGCACCATCAGGTCCAGCACCACGCCGGCCCGGCCGATCGCGGCTTCGGCATCGGCGGTGGGGGAATAGCTGGACGGAGCCTTCACCAGCCCTGCGACGATCGCCGCTTCGGGCAGGTCGAGCGTCGTGGCGGGATGGCCGAAAAATTTGCGGCTGGCCGCATCGATGCCGTAGGCGCCGCCGCCGAAATAGACTTTGTTGAGGTACAGTTCGAGGATCTGCCGCTTGGAGAATTTGCGCTCCAGCGCGAGGGCCAGCACCATCTCGCGGATCTTGCGGCCGAAACTATAGCTGTTGTTGAGGAAGATGTTGCGCGTCACCTGTTGGGTGATGGTCGATGCGCCCTGCAGGCGGCGGCCGGTGCCGCGATTTTCGACCGCGACCCAGGCCGCGCGTGCCATGCCGACCGGATCGACGCCGGGATGATGATAGAAGCGCTTGTCTTCGGTCGACACCATCGCGTCGATCATGACCTGCGGGATCTGGTCATAGTCGAGCCAGCGGCCAAAGCTCGGCCCCAGCGACACGATCACGCTGCCATCGGCGGCATGGACGCGGATCATCTGGCCATTGGGGGACGATTTGAGGCTGCCATAGTCGGGCAGCGACTGGAGCGCGATGACCACCGCGATCACGAGCGCCAACAGGCCCGCCACCGCCGCCGCCACGCCGATCTTCACCGTGCGCAGCGCCCATGTCTTCGCGCGGCTGGGCGCGCCCTTGCTCTTGCCTGATCCTGCCATCTGTGCCGCCCCGGATACGCGCTAATCCCGGCCCCGGCCAGCGTGATTTAGACGCTTTGCCGGGAAAATTGCCGTGATCGTCTCCATGACGATGGCCGCTTTACGGACGATGAACGGTTAGTCGTCCTGGCGCGGTTTGAAGTCGAGCGAGGCGCTGTTCATGCAATAGCGCAGGCCGTTGACGCCTGGACCATCGGGGAAGACATGGCCCAGATGCCCGTCGCACTTGGCGCAGCGGACTTCGGTGCGGACCATGCCGTGGCTGACATCGCGGATTTCCTCGACCGCGTCGATATCCACCGGTGCGGTGAAACTGGGCCAGCCGGAACCGCTGTCATATTTTTCCTCGGCATCGAATAATTCGGTGCCGCAACCCGCACAATAATAGCGGCCATCGACCTTGTTGGCGTTGAGATTGCCGGTAAAGGCCCGCTCCGTACCGCCTTCGCGCAGCACATGATAGCGTTCGGGCGAGAGGCGCGCGCGCCATTCCGCATCGGTCAGGGTCAGCTTTTCCATGGCGGCAATATGGGTGCGCAAAGCGCGCCGATCAAGCATCGGCGATGCGAGTGAGGCGCATGGCAAGACCTGCGGCCCCCGGTGTTGCGCTCAGGACACGCAGCAGGCCGGGATAGCGCCCCAGCGCGCGAAACCCCGCCGCCGCGCGCAAGGGCAGCAGCGCTCGCCGCGCAAAATGGCGTTGGTAAATCTCCGCGCCATCACGCCTCTGCACCTGCCATTGCGCCACGGCTTCTGCGGCGCTGGCCAGCGCGATGCCAATCCCCTCCCCCGCCAGCGAGGGAATCACTGCGGCCTGATCGCCGAGCCGATAGAGGCCCGGCCAGGTCGTGGTTGCGCGCCAGCCATAGGGGACATCACCGATCGCATCGACGCGAGCGTCAGCGGGCACATCCCCCAGCCGATCGGCCAGCGCGAGCGAGCGGTCGGCCAGCGCCGCGATCAGGCCGAGCGGACGGCCGCCCGCTGCAGTCAAGCGGCTCTTGCGCACCGCCATGCAGAGATTGGCGCTGCCATCCTCCTGCAGCAAGAGGCCGACATAGCCGCCCTCGACCCAGTGCAGTTCGATCCGGCCCCCGATCAAACGCTGCCGCGCGGGGCTGGCGGGCAGGCGCAACCGCAAGCCGAGTTCGGGGTCTGCGCCGTGACGGGGCCGCGCCGCGCCGCGCACATCATGCTTGCCGGTGGCGAGGAACAGGCTGTCCCAGTCGACCGCCGGCCCATCATCCAGCGTGATCGCGGTCGGCGTCAACGTCCGCACGGCATGGCCGAGCCGGAATGTCACGCCAGCCTCGGTCGCGGCGGCGCGCAGCAGCGTGTCGAGTCGATGCCGCGACAGGCCCATGCCCGGCGCGGGAAGCGGCAGTTCGGTCTCCCGCCCGCCCGCAAACAATGCCAGCCGGTCGATCCGGTGGCCGCCGAGCATGGCCGCGTCGATGCCCAGCGCCTTGATCTGCGCGATCGTCGCCCAACTGAGGAACCCACCGCACAGCGCGTCCCCCGGCACCTGTTGCCGATCGATCAGCAGCGGCTCCGCCCCCAGCCGTGCGAGCCGCAGCGCCGCCGCTGCGCCTGCCGGTCCTGCGCCGAGGATCAGCGGCGGGGTCATCGCTGCCGGGCGACGCATAGCCGGAAGGGGAAAACACGCTCGATCCGTGCGTCCCCGATATGCGCCGCCGCCAGCATCGCTCGCCATTCACCGGGCACGAAGCTGCGCGCGATCGACAATTGCCCGTCGGCGCGGACGATGGGATGGACGCCCAGCAGGCGGGCGAGCAGCGGATAGCCATGATAGGCAAAGCCATGGCGATGCAGGTCGTTGACGAACCAGCCCATGCGCGCCTGATCCTCCATGAAATGCAGGAACGCCAGCCGCTCCGCCTCATCCATATGGTGGGTGACCAGGCTGGAGATAATGATGTCCCATGGTTCATCCGCCAGCGCGGCATAGTCGCCGGTGCGATAGTCGATGGCTAGCGCCGGGTTGGTGCGCGCCTGCGCCACGGCCTGGCTGCGCGGGTTGAGGTCGATGCCGACGAGCGTGCAGGCAATGCCACGCCGCTTCGCCCAGGCCGCGATCCGCCGCAGCATGCCGCCGTCGCCATAGCCGACATCGAGCAGCCGGAACGGGCCGGTTACCGCGCGATCGAGAAAGCGGAGCGTTGGCCGCGCCGCCAGCGTGACGCGATTGACCCGGTCGAGATCGGCCAGCACCCGCGCATAGACGGCTTCGGGCAGGTCGGCCGCATCCATCTGCTCTGGCGCCAGCGATCGCTTCATACGTCCGCCCGGTGGAAGGTCAGCCCTTCGGCCGCAAGCCCCGGCCCGAAGGCCAGCGCCATCCCCTGCCCGCGCGCATCGCCCGCCAAGATGCGCGCCAGCACGAACATCAGCGTCGCCGACGACATGTTGCCAAAGGCGCGCAGCACCGCCCGGCTATGGTCGAGCGCGTCGGGGGCCAGATCGAGCGCCCGCGCCACCGCGTCGAGGATCGATCGGCCCCCGGCATGCACCGCCCATAGATCGACATTTTCCGCCGGAATCGGCAAGGCGATCGTGCCGGCCAGCGCCTGCGCGATCGCGCCGGGCACTTCGCCCGACAAATGCATGGCGAAACCATGGTCGCCCAGATCCCAGCGGATCAGCGCCTCCGTATCTGGCACGGTCATGGCGAAGGGCTGGCCGAGCGTGATGCCGCCCGGCCCGGCGCTGACCAAAGCCGCCGCCGCGCCATCGCCAAATTGCAGCATCGCCAGCAATGGCTCGACCCGCGCATCGTCCTGCAGATGCAGGCTGCTGAGTTCCACGCACACCACCAGCACCCGCGCATTCGGTTCGGATCGCACGATATGGCGCGCCGACCGCAGCGCGACGATCGCGGCATAACAGCCCATATAGCCGACCATCAGCCGCTCGACCGTCGGGTCCAGCCCCAGCATAGTCACGAGCTTCTGGTCAATTCCCGGCGCGATGAAGCCCGTGCAACTGGCGACCACCAGATGGGTGATACCGTCGATCGCCACTTGGTCGGCCAGCGCGGCCACCGCGCGCGTGGCCAGCATTGGCGCGGCGTCGGCATAGATGGCCATGCGCTGCGCCGTGGTCGGCCATGACCCGCCGTAAAAGCCGCCTTGCGCGGTCGGCGATCCAGTGCCGCCATCCAGCACCGACCAGCGATGTTCGATCCCGCTGCGCTGCGCCATGCGCGTGAACAAAGCCCGTTCGCGCCGGTCAGCGATCCGCGCGCCTGCCCAGTCGATGAAGGCCGGGTGGATGTCGGTATCCGGGACGGCCGTGCCGATGGCGTGGATCGTGGCGGGAAGGGAAATGATGCGCTGCCTTTGTTGCGCGCGGACGCGGTGGGCCGGTCATACCACCAAGTCGCGACCTGTTCAGCCCTTCAAAGCGCCCGGACCCGCTTTATCGTTCCCGCGCCGCCTGCCGCGCGATGGTCAGCAATTCGTGGCGCACCAGCAGGTCGCCGGTGCCCCGGCCTGATCGGGTGGCGCGTTCGGCTTCCAGCAGGCGCTGGATCACGCGCGCGATGCCATGGCTGTCCCACAGCCGCACTTGCCGCGATACCAGCCCTTTTTCCTTCCAGAACACGGCCTTGCCCGCCGCCTCCATCGCCGTTTCCAACCGTCCGCTGGCGTCGAAACTGGTGCGGATATTGGCGATCAGCATCGCGCGGGTCATCAGCGGACGGATGACGGAGGCCATTGCCGTGCTGGTTTCCTGCAGGCGCGTGAGTTCATGGTGCATGGCCTTTAGGTCACCACCCAGCACGGCGTTGACCAGCGGCGCGACCTCCGTATCGGGATTGTCCGCCGACAGCGCGTCCAGCGCCTCCGCCGTCGCTTCGCACGGCCGGTCGGGCGCGGCGTCGAGATAGAGGATCAGCTTTTCGACCTCGCCCTGCATCAGCGCGCGATCGCCATTGGCGAGCGCCACGATCCGCCGCGCCAGGTCCGACGAGAGGCGCAGGCCGCCTTCGCGGGCGATAGCGATGGCAATCTGCTCGGCCTCGCGCGCGTCTGGCTGGTAGGAGATGAAGGCGAGCGTCGCCTTATGGTCCAGCGCCAGCTTGAGCAGCTTGGACGTGGCCTTGAGCGCGCCCGCCACGGCCACGACCGGATTGCCCGCCGCCGGGCTTTCGAGCAGCGCGGTCAAGGCGGGCAGCGATTCCTCGCCCATGCCATTGACGCGAATCCAGCGCCGGTCACCGAACATGGAAAAGGACGCGGCCTCATCCGCCAGCCGGGCGGGATCGTCGCGCAGCGTCGATCCGTCGAGGTCGATGCGTTCGGCCTGCGGTCCCATCGCCCGCTCCAGCCGCTTGAGCAGCGCCTGGCTGCCCGCATCGTCGGGACCGTAGAGCAGGAAGAAGCGGACGTCGGCAGGCGGTGCGTCGAGCGCCTTTTCGATCTGGCCGCGATTGGCTTTCAAGGATTGGCCGCCTTGCGCGAAAATAGCGCCAGCCGGGTGACGATCTGATCCGCCACCGTCTGCGACAGCCGTTCCAGCGCCGTGTCTTCGGCCGCGATCGTCGCATATTCGCTCGACGTGACGTCGATGCCCGCGTCCGACCCGGCGGTGTCGTCCAGGATTTGCGCGCCGGTCGCTTCGTCGATCAACTGGTAACGCGCGCGCAGGGTGCGCCGTTCGCGGGTGACGGCGGCGTCGGCGCGCAGGCCGAAACCGGTGATCTGGTCATCCAGCTTCACCACCAGACGATAGTGCGGACCGCTGCCCCCGCTCATCGCCCCCAGCCGATCGTTGAGCGCATTGCGGACGAGCCAGCCACCGCGCCCCTCGATCGGCGCGACATCGACATTGCCCAAAGCCTGCGCCACCGCGCCCTGCGTTCCCCCGCCATAGACCGGGCGAAGGCCGCAGCCGGTCAGCAGGAGCGGGATGGCGAGAAGGGGGAGGAGACGCTTCATCCGCCTTCCATAGCCGCTGCATCGATCAATTCAAACAGTGCTCCTGCGAAAGCAGGAGCCCAGAGTCGAATGGCGTGCCCTGCATCCTGGGCTCCTGCTTTCGCAGGAGCGCGGACGGTCAAATAACCAGATTCACCAGACGATCGGGCACGACGATGATCTTCTTAGGGGTCGCGCCGTCCAATATCCGCATGACATTGGGCGCGGCGAGCGCCAGCCGCTCCAGTTCGTCTTTCGCCGTCCCCTTGGGCACGGTGATGGTGTCGCGCAGCTTGCCCATCACTTGGCAGGCAATCGTCACTTCATCATCGACCAACAAAGCCGGATCGACCGTGGGCCAGGCGGCATCGGCGATCAGGCCGGTTTCGCCCATATCGGCCCAGGCTTCTTCGGCGAGATGCGGCGTCATCGGCGCGACCAGCAGCGCGAGCGCGCGGATCGCGGCGTTGCGCGACGCGGACGGCGCGGCCTTTTCCACCGCGTTGGCCAGTTCGTAAATCTTGGCGACCGCCTTGTTGAAGGACAGCGCCTCGATATCCCTGGCGATGCCGTCGATCGTCTGATGCAGTTTGCGGTCGAGCGGCTTGTCGGTGCCCTCCGCCCCTGCTTCGATCTGACCGAAGAGCCGCCACAAGCGATTGACGAAGCGCCACGATCCCTCGATCCCGCTTTCGGTCCAGGGCAGGTCGCGTTCGGGCGGGCTGTCCGACAGCATGAACCAGCGCACCGCGTCCGCGCCATATTGGGCGATGATGTCATCCGGATCGACGACATTCTTCTTGGACTTGGACATCTTCTCGACGCGGCCGACTTCCATGACGGACCAGCCCGGCGTCACTTCTGCGAACGTGCCTGCTGATGTCATTTCCCGGTACTCTTCGGGGCTGTACCAGATTTTTTTGCCGTCTGGGCTTATTCGTGAATACGTCTCATGCGTCACCATCCCCTGCGTGAACAGGCCAGTGAACGGCTCGGCAAAGCCCAATTGCCCCATATGCTGCAACGCCCGCGTCCAGAAACGCGCATAGAGCAGGTGCAGGATCGCATGCTCGACCCCGCCAATATATTGGCCGACCGGCAGCCATTTTTCGACCGTGGCGCGGTCGAACGGCTTGTCCTTGGGCTGGCTGGCGAAGCGGATGAAATACCAGCTCGAATCCGCGAACGTATCGAGCGTATCGGTTTCGCGCACCGCGGCCTTGCCGCACTTCGGACAATCGACATGCTTCCAGGTCGGATGGCGATCGAGCGGGTTACCCGGAATGTCGAAGGTCACATCGTCGGGCAGTACGACCGGCAACTGTGCCTTGGGCACCGGCACCGCGCCGCAGGTCTCGCAATGGATCACCGGGATCGGCGTGCCCCAATAGCGCTGGCGCGACACGCCCCAATCGCGCAGGCGGAACACCGTCTTGCCCGCGCCCCAACCTTCTGCTTCGGCGCGCGCAATTATGAGAGCTTTAGCCTCATCCACGTTGAGTATCTCATTTTTTCCGAAGAAATTGAGATATTCCTGTTCACGTCCATCAAATTTTTCACGCCATTGCTGAACCCTGCGAATACCCGGTGAATTAGATTTAACAACTGAATAATTCGCGGCTTTAGTATAGGCTGTGTTGTTGACGAGAAAAAATTCGTATTCGTCATCATCCCCTCTAATAACGTGGGGGCTTTCATCAAACGTGCTCATTCCGCCAAGCTGTTCAATCTGCTCAAGCGTAGGTGTTTCAGAACCCAAGGGGCGGAGAGCCGGTTCTACCGGCAGCATATATTTGCGCGCGAAGTCGAGGTCGCGCTGGTCATGCGCGGGAACGCCCATGACAGCGCCAGTGCCATAGTCCATCAGCACGAAGTTCGCGATGAACACGGGCAACTGCCAGTCGGGATCGAACGGATGCGTAACGGTCAGGCCCGTGTCGAAGCCGAGTTTTTCGGCCGTTTCCAGTTCGGCCGCCGTCGTTCCGCCCGCCTTGCACAGGTCGATGAAGGCCTGCGCGTCCGGGTTTGCGGCCGCAACCTGCTGCGCCACTGGATGGTCGGCGGCGATCGCGACGAAGCTCGCGCCGAAAATCGTGTCGGGCCGGGTCGAATAGACCTCGATCGCCTGATCGAAGGGCGCAACCGGCTTGAAATGGAATTGCAGGCCGACCGACTTGCCGATCCAGTTTTCCTGCATCGTCCGCACCTTTTCGGGCCACTGGTCTAGGCTCTTCAGCCCCTCCAGCAGATCGTCGGCGAACTGGGTGATTTTGAGGAACCATTGCGACAGCTTGCGCTTCTCGACCGTCGCGCCCGACCGCCAGCCCTTGCCGTCGATCACCTGCTCATTGGCCAGCACGGTCATGTCGATCGGATCCCAATTGACCGCGCTTTCCTTGCGATAAACGAGGCCCGCTTCCAGCATGTCCAGGAACAGCGCCTGTTCATGGCCATAATAATCGGGGTGGCAGGTCGCGAGTTCGCGGCTCCAGTCCAGCGCAAAGCCCAATTTCTTGAGCTGCGCCTTCATGTTGGCGATATTCTCATAGGTCCATTTGCCGGGATGGACCTTCTTCTCCATCGCGGCATTTTCAGCCGGCATGCCAAAGGCGTCCCAGCCCATCGGGTGCAGCACTTCATGGCCCGTCATCCGGCGGAACCGCGCCAGCACGTCGCCCATCGAATAGTTGCGGACATGGCCGATATGGATGCGGCCCGATGGATAAGGGAACATCTCCAGCACATAGCTGCGCGGCTTGTCCGACATATCGTCGGCCTTGAAGCTCTGCTGCTCATCCCAGATCGCCTGCCAGCGGGCGTCGGCCTCCAGCGGATTGAAGCGCCTTTGCATAATATTTTCCACTTCCACTTACCTCCGTTCGCCCTGAGCGAAGTCGAAGGGCTCGACCGACCAGAGGGAGGTCACTTCGCTACGCTCAGTGGAGGGCTTCGACTTCGCTCAGCCCGAACGGAAAAATAGTCAACTAATCAGCCGCCAATCGACGTGCGGCGCAGGTCGCGGGCCTTGGTCAAAATCACCTCTTCCAGCTTCTGCACGGTCGCGGCCTTCACCGGCGCGTCGAGCCACTGGCCGTTCTGGCTCACCTGGCGGCTGGCCGCGACGCGCAGCGCGTCGGCGCGCAGATCCTGGTCCAGGATCGACACGGTCAGTTTCATCCGCTCATTGGGGCTGTTGGGGTTGGCGTACCAGTCGGTCACGATCACGCCGCCATTCGAATCGGTCTGCACCAGCGGCATGAAGGAAATCGTGTCGAGCGCCGCGCGCCACAGATAGGCGTTGACGCCGATCGTCGTCACTTTCGACGCGGCAAGGTCCGCCTTGGGCCGGTCCTTGGACCCGCCACCGCAGGCGGCCAACGGCAAAAGCGCGACCAGCAGCAGGCCGGCGGAAACAGGGGCGGGGAAACGGCGGACCATCAGGCATGTCCTAGCTTGGAAAATGACGAAAAACAGGCTGCTTCTATAGTGGCCATGCAGCGTTGGGCAAGGGGCGCTGCGTCGGGACGGGGCGATCCTCGTTTCGCCGTGCCATCGCTGCCTTTTCAAACTCTGTGTGTTCCTTGCAACAGCTCCGACAAAAAGCCCGCCGCCCCCTAGCCAATGGAGGCTTTCCCCGTGTAGAGCGTTACACATAACAAGGAACAGGGGCGAGAATCGGGTCATGCGCGTACAAAGGGGACATCTGGCATTGGCGGGAGCGGCATTGACCGTGACCGGCTTCATGCTGTCTCCTGCGATCGGCGCGGCCAACAAGCTCGTCCAGATGCAGATCGACGCACCCGTGTCGCTCGGCGCTCTGGGCAGCATCTCCTCCTTCACCCCCACTACCAAAGACCCGCAACTGGCCGCCGCTTATGCGAAAATCGCTGCGTCCGCCAATCGCCAGGGTTTTCGTTTCACGCCAACCAGCGGTTCGCTGAGCGGCGAACGGTCGATCACCGTGATGGTCCGCGCCAGCGGTGAACGTGTCGCCGTGGCCCGCACGATCGACCCGATCGACATCAAGCCGGTCGCGTTCAGCCTGAACGGTGCGCAGAACTGGCGCAAGTTCGCGCTGCCCGAATCGCTCGGCCGCAAGCCGCTCGATCCGGTGCCGGTCGAAACCATGGTCGATGCCAAGAATTTCTCGCTGGATGACGCCAAGAAGGATCGCTTCAGCACCAAGATGCTGATCGAAACCCGCCGCGATGCCGTCGCCGCGACGCGCAATCCCGGCGCCGAGAAGGATTATTCGCTGGATCTCGCCAGCTCCTACTCGCTGACGCGCAACCTGAACGTCACGGCCGGCGTGCGCTACAACAATAACGTTGCGGGTCGCCTGACCCCGATGACCGACGACCGGCAGGATAGCCAGGCCGTCTATCTGGGCACCATCTTCAAATTCTGATCGGCCTGCGGGTTGAGTGAAGGTCGGCGGTTGATCTGATGGTCAACCGCGCAGACTGATTCGTCGTTTCAGAATTTGCGGCTTATGTCAGAGCGTGGCGCAACAGACCGTGATCATGCGCGATCGGCGAACCAGCCCGCTAATGCGGCAATCGCGGTGGCAGGCACAGCCAACAGGCCCAGAAACAACAGGGCTACGGGCCACAAGACATCCGTATC
Source organism: Sphingobium sp. SA2 (assembly GCF_032227065.1). NCBI lineage: Bacteria > Pseudomonadati > Pseudomonadota > Alphaproteobacteria > Sphingomonadales > Sphingobiaceae > Sphingobium > Sphingobium sp. SA2. The sequence goes on along the minus strand of NZ_JAPMXX010000006.1, from coordinate 837,511 downwards.
ATTGTTTATCAACAGGATGGGAAGCTGGGCGAAGGTCAACAACGCGCCTGCGTACCAGCCATGACCTTTGCGTAACCAGCCCGCAATCCCGGATAGAAGAAGCGAAACGGGGTACCAAAGCGTCCAGTAACCCGCTGCGTCCCACGGTTCCGCGACGCCTGCAATCTGACAAACAAGCTGCCAGTAGAGCCCGCCCATAAGGCACAGAGCGGCTACGCTAAACAATCGCGTTGCCCCCTACCAGCCCATCGATCGCCGCCCAGCCATGCGCGCCGATCCCGCGCAGCATCCGCCGATGTCCCGGCTGCACCCCGCCTAGCGCCATCACCGGTCTATCCGCCTGCCGCGCCAGGGCGGTAAAGCGCAACCGACCCAAGCTGGCCGCCCCCGGATGCGATCGAGTGAGGAAGAGGGGCGATACGAAGACCATGTCCGCCCTGCCCCGTCGCGCGGCCAGCATCTCGCGCGCATCGTGTGCGGCCATGCTGTGCAGCATCGGCCGCCCTGCCCGCCTTGTGTCGCGCCCATGCCAGCCATCGGCCCGCCATGCGACCGCCGTCCGCCCATCGCCCGCCAGCAGCAGCACCAGCCGCCGCCACCGCGCCACGCGCCGCACCGCCTCGAACAACGCCCGCCGCGCCCTCCCTTCCGTTCGATAATGCCGGAACACGATTCCCGCTCGCCCCTTGGGCAAGCGCGCCACCGCCGCCAGCAACGTCGCATCCGCGATCCGCTCGTCGGTCATCAGCCAGATTGTCGGCAGTTTTTTGCGGTGGCGGCGGGTCATGACCCTGTCCTATAGCAGCGCGCATGACGACCGACAGCCCGCAAGCCGCCCTCCGCCTTTCCGCCCTGCGCGACGCCATCGATCGGGCCGCGCGCCTGACTGATCGCAGCGGCGAGGATATCACCCTGATCGCCGTGTCCAAGACGCAGAGCGCTGACGCCATCCGCCCGCTGATCGCGGCGGGGCAGCGCGTATTCGGCGAAAATCGCGTGCAGGAAAGCCAGGAGAAATGGCCCGCCCTGCGCGAAGAGCGTCCCGATATCGCGCTGCACCTGGTCGGCCAGCTGCAATCCAACAAGGCGGCCGATGCGGTCGCGCTGTTCGATGTCATCCACAGCCTCGATCGTCCCTCGCTGCTGACCGCTCTGGCCAAGGCGATGGACGCGGCGGGCAAGCGCGTCCCCTGTTATATTCAGGTCAATATCGGCGCGGAGGAGCAGAAGGGCGGTTGCGCCATCGCCGACGTGCCCGCGCTGATCGCCGCCGCGCGCGATGCGGATATTCCGCTGCTCGGCCTGATGGCCGTCCCGCCAGCCGATGTCGAACCCGCCCCCTATTTCGCGCTGCTCGCAAAAATGGCGCGGGAGGAGGGCCTCCCGCGCCTGTCGATGGGTATGTCGGGCGATTATGAAACCGCCATCATGCTGGGCGCGACCGATATTCGTGTCGGCACCGCCCTGTTCGGCGATCGTCCAACCCCCGCCCGCCCCGTGCCCAAGAGCGGGCGCGGTATGATCAGAAACTCCCCCGCAACGTGATGCCATAGGTGCGCGGTTCGGCCAGATAGGCGGAGATCAGCTGATTGGCCATCGGCGCACCCTGGGCGAACTGGCCCGTGGTCGAGGTCGCCGGGCTGCTCGACTGGAGCGGGCTGCTGAACGCCACCTGGGTATAATCCTGGTTGAAGATATTCTGGCCCCAGAATTCGATCGCCCAGCGCTGGTTCGGCCCACGCAGGCCGACGCGCGCATTGACGACGGTGAAGCCGTCCTGATTCTTCTCCGGGAACAGGTCCGACCCGGTGTTGAAATCGCTGGTCATGCGGCCATCGACATAGAAGAGTGCCGACAGGCCGCTCGTACCGATGTCCGGTGTCCAGGCGGCGCTGGCGGTCGTCACCATCTTGGGCGCATTGCTGTTGATCGATCCCGGCAACAGGAACAAGGCTGGGTCAAGCGGCACGCTGCCATCGCCGCTGCCGACCAGACGGCTGGCGAACTTGGCTTCCGCATAGGTGAAGCCGCCGGTCACGCGGAAATTGCGCGCCGGGGTGGCGGTCATTTCCAGTTCGACGCCCTGGCTGATCAGCCCAGGCCCGACATCGTCCGAGCCGCAGGTCCGCGCCGCCGACAGCGCGCTGTCGCAGCCATTGATATTCTGCACTACGAAGCTGGTGCCGTTGAAGGTGTTCAGCTGGAAATTCTTGAACTCCTGGCGGAAGGCGGCGACGTTCGCGCTCCATTTGGGCTGGCTGTATTTCAGGCCGATTTCGAACGCATCGACCTTTTCGGCGGCAAAGCGCAGACTGGCGACGTCGGCATTGCTGCGCGGTGAAAAGACCGCCGGAATGGCATTGAGGCCAGTCGATCCCAACTGGAAGCGGTCGAGGTTGAAGCCGCCCGCCTTATAGCCCTTCGAATAGCTGCCATAGAGCAGCAGATCGTCGGTCGCCTTCCACGACAGGACCGCCGTGCCCGACAATTCGCCGTCGCTGATCTTGTCATTGAGGTCGAGCGCGTTGAGGCTGGTCGAAGCATTGCCGAGGCATCCGAGCGTCAGGATTCCGCCCGCCAGCGCTGCCGCGCTGCCCAGCGCCGGGTTGGTAGCCAGGCCCGGCAAAGCGGAGGACTGCAACGCCGCGCAGGTCGCGTTATTATTGTTGAGGTCCGCCGAAAAACGCTTGCTTTCATGGGTGTAGCGCAGGCCCAAGGTCAGATCGAGCCGGTTGGTGACGTGGATGATATTATGGGTGAAGATCGCCCAATTTTCGCTCTTCTGCCGATAGATCGAACCGGTATCGCCGGTGCCTGACGGAATGGCGGCCAGCGCGCGCAGGCCATTGCCCAGGCCCGTCGAGATCGCCCCCGCCTGGCCCGCGGCCACGGCGGCTGGCAGGCCAGCATTGATGAGGGCCGCGGTCAGCCCGGCATTGAGATTGGCCTGTGTCCCCGCGATCAATGGCTGGGTGGCAAGGCCACTGCCGCAGGCGGCGAGTTGCTGCGCGGTGAAATTGCTGTTCACGCTGGCACCGGCCATCAGGCGGCAGGCGGCAAAACGGCCATAGTCCGCGCCGAAGCGGATATTATCCTGCAAGGTCAGCCGTTCATTGGCATAATAGCCGCCGACCAGCCAGTCGAGGGCGTCGCCAAAGGCGGAACCCTGCGCGCGCAATTCCTGGGTGAAGGTCTTGAACTGGCGATAGGTGTTGGGGTCGCGGTAGAGCAGGTCGGCGCGATTATAGTCATAATCGCCATAGTCGCTCGACTTGTAATCGCGATAGGCGGTGATGCTGGTCAGCTTCACGCCGCCCAGGTCATAATTGATTTCGCCCGAAACGCCCCAATCCTTGAGTTTGCTGACATAGTCGCGGCCCGGCGTGATGGTCAGTTCCCGGTCATAGGGGTCGGCGGCGATCACGCTGCCCTGCCCTGCCAGGATCGCGGCGATGCGGTTGAACGGCGCATCGGTATAGCCACCACCTGCGGCCGGGCGGCGCTCGCGCGCTTCGGTATAGGCCGCGCCGCAGCAGCTTTCGTCGCGATTGGTATAATCGCCGATCAGGCGGATCGACAGATCGTCATTCGGCTCGATCAGCGCCTGTCCGCGCAGGAAATAGCGATCACGGTCATTGGTGTCGCCCACGGTCGAGCCGGTCGTATCGACCAGCTTGTAGAAGCCATCGCGCTTGGACCATACGCCGTCCAGGCTAAGCGCGATGCCATCAGCGATCGGCCCGGTGACCCGGCCCGACAGCCGCCAATAATCATAATTGCCATAGGTGATCTCACCCTTGGCGCTAAACGTCTGTTCGGGAGCCTTGCTGATGATGTTGATCAGACCCGCCGACGCATTGCGGCCGAACAATGTGCCCTGCGGCCCGCGCAGCACTTCGACCCGCTCGATCTCGCCCAGTTCGTTGAGGCCCGCGCCGGTGCGCGAGCGATAGACGCCGTCGATAAACACCGCCACCGAGCTTTCAAGGCCAGGATTGTCGCCGACCGTGCCGATGCCGCGGATACGCGCCGACGCATTGGCTTCGGACCCGGTGGAGGAAACAAGCAGCGAAGGGGCGAGCTGGTTGAGGGTACGGATGTCGCTGGCGCCGCTATTCTGCATCGCTTGCGCGCTGACGGCGGACACGGCGATCGGCACGTCCGACAGCGGACTGGCGCGGCGGGTGGCGGTGACGATGATCTCGGCCGCATCCTGCTCGGCGGCGGCCTGCGGTGCCGCGACGTCCTGCGCCTGCGCGCCGGTTGCACCCATGACGAGCGCAATCACCGCAGCGGTCGATGCCCAAAGGCTCTTGTTGGTCATGATGGTCAATCCTCTCCTGCCCGCGCGGCTTTTTGCCGGGTCGGGACGTGCCGGTGATTATGCTGCCACAGCCGGGTTAAGGCAATAGACCCTAGCTTTTCTGCGCTTTTTTGCGGATGCGATGACAGAATGTTCATGCCCTGTTGCTTATCGGCAACGGCTTAATTTCCGGTTTCCGTAGCGTCGCCTTACGATAACGGAAAGCGGAGCATTCGGTCGGCAACCGGCACCAGCGCGGCTGCACCCGGCCCCACGGCACGCCGAATCTCGCCATGACCCGCATCCAGCCCGCCGGTGAGCGCGCCAAGCGCAGGCAGAATCAGTTTGGTATCCGACGCAACGAAGCAGCGCCGCGCCACATGTCGCCCGCGCAGCGACAGGCGCAGCTTGGGATGAAAATGGCCGGATATTTCGGGCCGAACATCCTTGGGGGCTGCTTCATGCCGCAGCCATATTCCCCCGACCTCCGCTTCGGCGACCCGGCGTCCCCCCGGCATCGCCGCCATGCCGACATCATGATTGCCAGTGATCCAGGTCCAGTCCAGCCGCTGCGTCAGCGCATCCAGCCGCGCGCGCGCCTGCGGGTCCAGCCGCGCCGCGCCATCGGCATCATGGAAACTGTCTCCCAGGGACCAGACCGCCCGCGCGCCGGTCCGCGCCACCAGCGCCTCGATCACGTCCAGCGTCGCCTGGCTGTCATGGGGCGGCAGGAACTGGCCGAAACGGGCGTACCAGCTCGCCTTCTCGAAATGCAGGTCGGCGACCAGCAGCGCTCCGTGCAAGGGCCAGAATAGCGCGGCTTCCGGCAAGGCCAGAAAGTCGTGCCCCGCGAACGAAAGGGGAACCATGGCCCCGCCTATGCGCCTGTCCGTGCCCGCTTTCAAGAGGCCGCGCAAAGCCCTATAGGCCACCGCCATGTCCTATACCGTCGCCGCCCTCTACCGGTTCGCCACTCTGGCCGATCCAGACGCCATTGCCGCCGATCTCCGCGCGCGCTGCGCCGATCTTGGCACCTGCGGCACGCTGATCGTCGCGCGCGAAGGGATTAACGGTACGGTGGCGGGCAGCGCCGACGCGGTCGCGACGCTGGTCGCCCATGTCCGCACCCTGTCCGGCTGCGCCGACCTGGACGTCAAATATTCCGCCGCCCATAGCGCGCCCTTCGCCCGCATGAAAGTGAAGGTGAAGCCGGAGATCGTCACGCTGGGCGTCGGCGACCTTGATCCTGCAAGCCAAGCAGGCACGCATCTCGACCCCGCCGCATGGAATACGCTGATCGCCGATCCCGACACGATCCTCATCGACACGCGCAACGCCTATGAGGTCGCGATCGGCACGTTCGAAGGCGCGATCGACCCCGAAACCCGCGCCTTTCGCGACTTTCCCGGCTGGTTCGACGATTTCGCGCAAAATCTCCGCGATCAGGGCCGGACGCCCAAGATCGCGATGTTTTGCACCGGCGGCATACGCTGCGAAAAATCCACCGCGCTGGTGAAGGCGCGCGGCTTCGATGACGTCTATCATCTCAAGGGCGGCATCTTGCGCTATCTGGAAGAAATGCCGGAAAGCGAAAGCCGCTGGCAGGGCGATTGCTATGTCTTCGATGAGCGGGTCGCGGTGGGACATGGCCTCGCACTCGGCGACTATAGCACCTGCCGCGCCTGCGGCCTGCCCTATCCCAATGACGCCGAGCATATATGCGAGGCCGACGGATCAGGGGTGTGGCCACACCGAAACTAACCTGGCGTCTCGACCAGTTCTGCTATCTCGAACTGATAGCTTTTCCAGCCCCGCATCCGCGCGCCATCCTCCGCCGCTGCCCGTTTCTTGCGCGCCTCCGCCAGCGAGCGCGCATGGCCCCAGAACACCTCCGTCTTGCCGTTGTCCAAAACCGCGACGATCCGCCAATAATGGGTGAAGGGGTCCGCCGTCGGCCCGATCGTCTTGACATAGCCGTCCGCCATCGTGGCGGTCAGATAGCGTTTTTTGCGCGCCATGCCCCCTACCCCGTATAGCGATGCAGCCCGGCCCCATGCGTGCGCAGCCACGCGCGCGCGGGCTTCGGGTCCGCGCCATAGATGCGCGCATGGGCGGCGTGAAAGGCCGGGCTATGGTCCATATGCAGCAGGTGCGCGAGTTCATGCGCCACCGTCGCGCGCCGCACCTCTGGCGGACACAGGATCAGCCGCCAGCTATAGCGGATCGCGCCCGACGCGGTACAACTGCCCCAACGGCTGCGCGGATCGCCCACGCCCACCGATGCGACGATCAACCCATGGTCGCGCGCCAATTCCTGCGTCTCGGTCTCCAACACCGCTTTGGCCCGCCGCACCAGCCAGCGCAGCACCCGCGCGCCCACCGATTCCGCCGCGCCCCCCAGCAGCAGCCGGTCGCCCTCCAGCCGGATCGTGCGGCTTGCACCCGCCTCCCAACAGACGCGCACCGCGCGCCCCTCCAGTGGAAAGACCGCGCCATCGGTCAGCGGCGTCAGCACGGGTTGCCTGGCCAGTTGTTGCCGCACCCAGACCTCATGATCCTGCGCCCAGCCCAGCGCCCGCTTCAAATTCGCGCGTACCGGCATCGACAGCCGCACTTCGCCACGCGTCCCGTCGATCGTCAGCCGATAGGCGCGCGCCCGTGACGATCGGCGCACCCGCACCGGCGTCGGCACGCCATCGATCAGGATCGCGGCGTCGGGATCAGATATCCCGGTCGACAAGATGATTCTCCCAGTCGCCCGCATCGGCCTCGGCCACGGTCCACCCCCGCACCGATTCGCGCGCGCGATGCACCGCTTCCCGGTCGCCCGACAGCAGATAATGCCAGTCGGGCAGCGGCAACCCCTCCCCGCGCAGCCGATAGGCGCAGGTGCGCGGCAACCAGCTGATCTGGCGCACCTTGGCCGGAGTCAGCCGCACGCAATCGGGTACGAATTTGCGCCGATCCTTATAATTGCTGCACTGGCCGCTTTGCCGGTCGAGCAAGCGGCAGGCGACATTGGTGGGATAGATGCGCCCGCTATCCTCATCCTCGGCCTTGTGCAGGCAGCATTTGCCGCACCCGTCGCACAGGGCTTCCCATTCGGCGCGGTCGAGCTTGTCGAGCGGCTTTTCCCAGAAGGGTGTCACTTGGTCCATTTTTGCAAGAACGCCAGCACCTTGTCCGGCGCGCCCTCGTCCACGTCCGGCGTGCCGGGATCATCCACCGGGACCAGCGCCACCGGCTTGCCATCGGGATCGAACAGATAGGGCGTGCGGCTATGCCCGACCAGATAATCGCTCGCGCCCGCGACCTTCTCACTATTGTAGATGACGACGAAATCCTTGGCGACCTTGGCGATCTGATCGGGTGTCCCGGTCAGGCCGATGAGGCGCGGGTGAAAGGCCGCGACATAGGTTTTCAGCACGGCGGGCGTATCGCGCGCGGGATCGACGCTGATCAGGATCGGCTGCACCTTGGCGGCACGCTCCGGCGCGGCCTTCTCGAATTGGGCAAAGGCCTGCATGATCCGTTGCAGATCGACCGGGCAGACGTCGGGGCAATAGGTATAGCCGAAATAGACGATCCGATACTGGCCTTTATAATCGTCCCAGCGCGCGGGCTTGCCGTCCTGGTCGGTCAGGGTGAAGGGCGCGCCGATACGCGCACCGGCCAGTTCGCCCTGCACGCTGTCGCCGCTTGATACCCCGCTTGATGCATTGCCGCCAGCGCCCATATTACAGGCAGCCAGCAGGGCGAGGCAGGATAGGGTGAAGAGCATCCGGGCTTTGTTCATGGCGTGGCCAGCCATGCCCTGCTAGGGATGGATTTGCAAATGCAACGGGGCGCGATGATGAAGACCAGGTTTGTTTCTGCCATGATGACCATGATCGCGGCGGCACTGCTCGTGCCCGGCGCGGCGCAGGCGCAATTTTCCGACGCCTATAATTTCCTGAAGGCCGTCAAGGACAAGGATGGCGAGAAGGTCACCGACCTGATCCAGAAGCCCGGCTCCACCGTGATCAACAGCCGCGACATCAACAGCGGCGAAAACGCGCTGCATATCGTCGTCGCGCGTCGCGACGCGACATGGCTGTCCTTCCTGCTCGCCAAGGGTGCGAACCCGAACCTGACCGACAGTGATGGCAACACGCCGCTGATGGACGCGGTGCAGGGCCGGTTCGAGGAGGGTGTGCAGACGTTGCTCGCCAACAAGGCGCAGGTCGACAAGACGAATGGCAGCGGCGAAACCCCGTTGATCCGCGCCGTGCAATTGCGCGACCTCGGCCTGGTCCGCCTGCTGGTGGCGCAGGGCGCGAACCCGGACAAGCGCGACAGCATCGCGGGCATGTCCGCGCGCGACTATGCCGCCCGCGACAACCGCACCCCTGGCCTCATCGAAGCGCTCGCCGCCGCCAAGCCAGCGGCCAAGCCCGCAGGCCCGGTGCAGGGTCCGGTTTTCTGACCCTCTAAGCTGCCCCCACAATAGCCGTCATTCCGGCCCTGAGCCGGAATCCATTAGCCTCTCTCCTGGAGAGAGGCTCAGCGGTAGAGCCAATGGATACTGACTTTCGTCAGCATGACGGCCTGAATAGCACTCTGCGCGCATTCACGCCCTACCAGCCAATCTCCGCCGCATGGTCCGGGTCGTTGATCGCGGTCAGCCGCCGTGCCGCGCGCCGGGCGAAGCGCAGCGTCTCCGCCTTGCGCCGCGCCGCCGCCAGCGGCTCGATCGGCGCGGGTCGTACCAGCTCCGCATCATATTGATCCGCGACGATCAGCCCAGTGCGCGTGGGCCATAGCGCTTCGCTATCAAACAGGGTCAGATCGAACCCCATCGGCACCGCCCAGAAATAGCGGTCGCAATAGTCGAAATAATCGGGCCATTTCATGTCGCCGAGCAAGTCCGCCCGGCTACACTTGATCTCGACGATGGTCAGACGCCCGGCCCCGTCGATCGCCATGATGTCGGCGCGCCGCCCATTGGGCAGCGGCACTTCCATGATCCCGCTCATATCGTGCCGAAAGAACAGGCGCAGCGTCCCCCGCGCAACCGCAAGCGCCGTGCCGTCGGTCAAAGGAGAGCAGGTGTCGGATATCACAGCGGTCATGCCGCAATCATAGAACAAAGATGGAACAAAAGAAAAGGCCGATTCGGATATTCCGAACCGGCCTTTTTTGATGTGTACCGAAATGTGCCTCGGCACATTCCGCGATACTCAGCGATAGAAGATATGATTGTCGATCATCGCCAGCTTGGCCTTGCCCCAGCCTGGCGATACGCGGCGGGCGTGGAAGAACAGCGCGCCTTCAGCCCGGCTGTCCCAAGCGTCGGCCATGGCGATCTGCGCAATGGCAACGGCCTGACGCCAGCTGCGGCTTTCGGTGCGGATCGGCGGCATGCCACCGCCGCGCACGAAGCTGAACTGGCTCGGCTGATACACGACGCCGCACAGGCTGCTCGCGAACCGGCCGGACTCGGCGCGATTGATGATCACGCGCGCGACGGCCAGCTGGCCTTCCAGGCTTTCGCCCTTGGATTCGAAATAGACCGCTCCGGCCAGGCACTGCATCTCGCCATCCAGCTGTTCGGGCGTGCCTTGGGCATCGACCAGCGCAGCGAGGCTATCGGCCTGCATCTCGGAGAAGGTGGAAGAAACATTGTCGGCCTTAGGGGCCGAAGCCAGCGGCTGCACGATCTCGCGCGGCGCGGCAAAGGTGACGGCGGGCTTGGCACCGGCTGAAGGCGCTGTGGTCAGCGCATTGTCCCCGGACAGGGACACCGAAGATGGGATGGCTTCACCGGCCATCGACATGTCGGATGCCGTGACCGCAGCAGCGGCGGACAAAGCAAAGGCCGCGATAATCGCAGCTTTTAGACGAAAACTCATTTTTACTCAAAATCATGCGGTTCTTGGCCGGAAACGTCGTCTTTTTTAACCCACTTTGTCCGACGACCGGCCGCCCCCCGTCTGCGTGTTTACCGCGCCCGCCCCCCTTGGACGATTGCGGCAACCTGCGCGTTCAGCGTGGGCGGGCCTCTGCACGGGCCATTGCGATATGTCAACGATCAGCAGATTGTTTCAGCGGCGAGCCGTTCCGCTTCCGGGATATCGAGTTCGATGACCCACAGATCGGGGTCCGACCGGCGGCGCCGCTCGATATAGGGAACCATGGCTTGCGCGCCCTCCTCGGGGTCAGGTCCACAGCGCATCAACGCATGACCGCCTGAAAAGTTCGACACCCGCTCGAACAGCCCGGTTTCCTGGCCTTTTTCGAGCGTCTGGACCAGAATCACGCCGCTGATATCGTCGCCTTTGACCAGGATGGTGGCAAAGCCCCCGACCGCCGCCACCCGCCGTCGCAACGCGCCGACCAGCATCGCACTGGTCAGCCGGGCAGGGGGCTGTTCAGCCATGATAGCCGGGCAGCGATGACAGCGGAAATTGCGACCGCATGAAGGTGCCGGTGCCACGGCCCACCTCTTCGCCATGCGAATCGACCAGGCTGGCTTCGGCGACATACACTCGGCGCTTGCCGCTGATCCAGCGCCCTTCGGCCCGGATTCGCCCCGGCGCGATCGGCCGGGTGAACAGCAGGTTGAAGGCGGTGGTGAGCAGGAAGCGATCGCTCACCAGGCTGTTGGCGGCATAGAAGGCCGCATCGTCCAGCATCTTGAAATAGACCGTGCCATGGACGGCGCCCGCGGCATGAAACTGGCTTTCATCGACATCGAAGTCGATGACGCAGCGCCCCGGTTCGCTGATCGCGATCTCCGACCGGAACAGCCGGTTGATCGGCGCGGAGCGGTAGAGATTTTCGAGCGCCCGGAAATGCGCGGTCTCGCCGCTGTCCGGTACGCCGGCGTCAGGCTGCGTCACGCGCCCCGCCACCGGCCAGCAGGGCATGAAGCGCCCCGGTCGAACGCGCGCCGCGCAACCGGGCGACCTGCGCCTCGTCACGCAGATAGCGCGACACCCGCGCCAGCGTCTTCAAATGCTCCGCCCCGCTGTCGACCGGCGACAGCAGCGCAAAGACGATATCGACCGGCAGGTCATCGACCGCATCGAATGGCGCCGCCGGATCGAGCAGCACGACCACGCCGCACATCTTGTCGAGACCTGTGATCTTGGCATGGGGAATGGCGACGCCGCCGCCGAAACCGGTCGAACCCAGCCGCTCGCGATCGAACAGCGCGTCAGCGACCATGTCCGCGTCCAGCCCATAGGCATCGGCGGCGAGCGCCGCGATCCGCTGGAACAACTGCTTTTTGCCGTTCACAGACAGGCCCGTGGCGAGCGCGTCGGGTGAAACGATATCGTTGAAATGCACCATCACATGTCCGATCCAACCGAGCCGCGCCCAGTCAGGACTTCATGCGCCTATGCTCAGGGAATTAAAGCCCGGCCCCATAAGCCGCCTGCGCCACAAGGTCAACAGGCGGCCCTTGGAACCGGGTAGCGCTCAGCTTGCCTGGATGCGCGGTTCGACCCAGCCGATCGTCCCGTCATGGCGGCGATAGACCATATTATAGGCCGCCGTCCCGGCATTGACGAACAGCAGCGCATTGGTGTTGCGCAGGTCCAACATCATCACCGCGTCCGATACGCTGGCTTCGGGAATGTCGACACGGGTTTCCGCGACGATCAGCGGCGCGTCCTCGACCTGTTCCTCTTCATCCGCGGGCGAAGCGAAGATGGTATAGCCTGCCCCGTCGATATCATCGATGTTGAAGCTGCTCACCCGCTGCGCTTCTGCCGCTACGGCCTGGCCGTGACGATCCTTCAGGCGGCGCATATAGCGGCGCAGCTGCTTTTCGATCCGTTCGGCCGCCTGGTCGAAGGCGGGATGCGCTTCCTGCGCCTCGCCCGCGCCTTTGAGGATCAGGCCGGTCATCACATGGCAGACGATGTCGCAGTGAAAGGCACCATGCGGGGCCGGTCGAAAGGTCACATGCGCGGAGATTGTGCGGGAAAAATATTTCTCGGCAATCGCTTCCATGCGGGTCGCGACATGCTCCTTGAGCGCCTCGCCCGTATCGACCTGATGCCCGGAAACACGAATATCCATATGCCTTCTCCTTGTTCTTGCGGGCCGCAGGACACGGCCCGGTTGACTGGGGGCATGCAGGCGGATTGTCAGTCCGCTTGTGCCCCCTCCAGCCAGAGCGGCTTGTCGAGCGTCCTGATGAACGCTCCATGCCGTTCCAGCTCCGTCGCGCTCGCCGCAAAGACGCGCGCGGGACGAACTGGGCGAACCGCGACCTGCGCCGCGAGTTCCGCCCCAACCTCTTCTTTTGCTGCCTCCTGTGCCAGACCCAGGCCGATCTGACGGCCACCGGTCAGTTCGATGTAAAGCTGCGCCAGCAATTCGGCGTCGAGCAGCGCGCCATGTTTGATGCGATGGCTGCGGTCGATGCCATAACGGGTGCAGAGCGCGTCCAGGCTGTGCTTGGCACCCGGATGCATGGTGCGCGCGATCGCCACCGTGTCGATCATCCGGTCGAGCGACACTTCGCCCCGCCCGCACAGCCGCAATTCATGGTTGAGGAAGCCGAAATCGAACCGCGCATTATGCGCGACCAGCGGGCTGTCCTCCAGAAAGGCGAGCAAGTCTGTCACCCCACTGGCAAATAGCGGCTTGTCCGACAGAAAATGGCTCGACAGGCCATGCACCGCTTCGGCGGCGGCGGGCATGTCGCGCTGGGGGTTGTAATAAGCGTGGAAGGTCCGACCGCTGGGCACACGATTGATAAGCTCGATACAACCGATTTCGACCATTCTGTCGCCGGATGCCGGGTCAAATCCCGTCGTTTCGGTATCGAATATAATCTCGCGCATCGCCCTCTTCATATCGACTCTATGGGCCAACCCTTATCTGCCTGTCTTGCGGCCAAGGCAAGCGACCAGACGTCGCACCTGCGCACGGGTTTCGGCAAAGGTCGTGCCGGTCTGGATGAGATGATCGGCGCGGCGACGTTTTTCGACATCTGGGGTCTGGAGATGCAGGATCTGGCGGAATTTGGCGACCGTCATGCCCGGCCGCGCCAGGACGCGCTTGCGCTGCTTCCACGCAGGAGCCGTCACCACGATCACGCCCGCCAGCCGCTTCTGCCCGCCCGTTTCGAACAGCAAGGGAATGTCGAGCAGGACGAATTTGCGCGATCGGTGGCGGCGCAGAAACCGGCTCCGCGCCTCGCGCACGGCGGGATGGACGATCGCTTCGAGCGCCTTGCGTTCCTGCGGATGGCCGAACACCGCCGCGCCCAGTTTCGCGCGATCCACGCCCTTGGGGCCGGTCGTGCCGGGAAAGCGCGCCTCGATCGCCGGCAGCAATGCGCCGCCCGGCCCCTGCAACCGATGCACCTCGGCATCGGCGTCGAACAGCGGCACGCCTTCACGGGCGAACATCGCCGCGACCGCCGACTTGCCCATGCCGATCGATCCGGTCAGGCCATAAATCTTCATCAGTCCGCCGCGAGCAGCAGCGCGCGCAATTCGGCGTCCAGTTCGCGGGGCGCATGCGCGTCGAAGAAGATGTCGAAGGCCAGCGCCGCCTGGCCGATCAGCATTTCCAGCCCATCAAGCGTCTTGAGCCCGCGCTCGCGCGCCGCGTTGAGCAAGCCCGTCTCCAACGGCGCATAGACGATGTCATAGACCGTGGCGCTCGGCGGCAACGGCGTCAGGTCCAGGTCCAGAACCGGTTGTCCCACCATCCCCAGCGACGTCGAATTGACGAGCAGGTCGACGGCTGGCAGGGACTCGCCCATGCCGATCACCGCGCCCTTCACCCCGGCATGGTCGAGCATTGCCTGCGCCTTGGCCGCATCGCGCGCCATGACGGTGATGTCGGGTACGCCAAGGCTGGTGAGCGCAAACAATATCGCCCGCGCCGCGCCGCCCGCGCCGATCAGCACCGCGCTGCGCCCCTTCCATCGATCGCGCAGCAAGGGCTGGAGGAAGCCGCCCGCGTCGGTATTGGTGCCAATGAGCGGCCCGCCGGTTTCGCTGGCGATCGTGTTCATCGCCCCGATCCGCTCGCGCACCCCGCCCGGATCATCGGTAAAGTCCATCACCGCCATCTTGTGCGGAATGGTGACATTGCACCCCAGCCAATCGGGGTCGGCCCGCCGCTGCAGGAAATAGCTGGCCAGCCCGTCGGGCGTCACATGCGTCTTGCGATATTCCGCCTCGATATCCAGCGCATTGAGCCAGAAATTATGAATGAGCGGCGATTTGCTGTGCGCGATCGGGTCGCCGATCACTTCGGCATAGGGAAGGCCTTGGGTCATGCCGTCAAAACACCCCGCACACGCAAAAAGTCAAGCAAGGGCAGCAGCGGCAAGCCCTGGATCGCGAACTGGCTGCCTTCGACCTTGGCGAAGAATTGCGCGCCCGGTCCCTCGATCCGGTAGCAGCCCACGCACCAGCGGCATTCGTCCCAGTCGCCATCCAGATAAGCGGCGATGAAGGCGTCGGACAAAGGCCGCACCGTCATCCGCACTCGCTCGATATGCCGCCATATCGGCTCACCATTCAGCACGATCACCGCCGCACTGTGCAGATGATGGACCCGCCCCGACAGCAGCCGCAATATGCGCTCGGCATCCGCGCGATCGACCGCCTTGTCGATCATCACGCCCCGTTCTTCGCCACCATCCAGGCTCAGCGTCTGGTCGCATCCCAGCACCAAAGCGCCCGGCACCCGGCGCGACACTTTGCGCGCCTTGAGTTCCGCCAGCGCATCGGCCAGCGCCCGCGCATCCAGCCCGTCGGCGCGCAACGCCTCCTTCGCCGCTTCCTCGTCCACGCCGGGCGATAGCGCCTCGAACGGCACCTGCGCCGCGCTCAGCAGCGCGCGGCGGCTCGCGCTTTGCGATGCCAGCACGATCATGCCCAAAACCTCATAAAGCGTCGCCTTCCGCCAATTCCCGGTCGTTGAACAGGTTGATGATCGCCGCCGCCGCTTCCTCGATCGACCGGCGGGTCATGTCGATCACCGGCCAGCCATTGTCGGCGAACATGCGCCTGGCAAAGGACAGTTCCTCCTGCACCTTGTCATTGTCGACATAGGCCGTTTCGGGCGTCTGGTTGAGCGAGAGCAGCCGGTTGCGACGGATCTGGATCAACCGTTCCGGGCCGACCGTCAGCCCCACGACCAGCGGATGTTTGAGGCTGTAGAGATTGCTTGGCGGCGGCGATTCCGGCACTAGCGGGATATTGGCGGTCTTGTAGCCGCGATTGGCGAGGTAAATGGACGTCGGCGTCTTGGATGCGCGCGACACGCCGGCCAGCACGATATCGGCCTCTTCCCAATTTTCATGCCCCACCCCGTCATCATGGGCGATGGTGAACTGGATCGCCTCGATCCGCGCGAAATAGGCTTCGTCCAGCACATGTTTGCGCCCCGGCCGCGTGCGGGTTTCCTGCCCCAATATGTTGGACAGCGCATCGGCGACGCTATCGAGCGCCGCGACATGGGGCAGGCCGAGCGCACGGCAGCGCGTCTCCAGCCGCTTGCGCAGCGGGTGGTTGGTCAGGGTGAAGAGCACCAGCCCCGGATTGGCGGAAATCTCCTCCATGATCCGATCGAGATGGACTTCGGATCGCACCATCGGCCAGAAATGGCGGATCGCATCGACATTTTCGAACAGACCGATCGCGGCCTTGGCGATATTCTCCAGCGTCTCGCCGGTGGAGTCCGAAAGCAGGTGGAGATGGATGCGCGCCATGGTCCATATCTCTGTGCATAGGCTGTGGATAAAGCAAGGGACGAAATGGGGAGCAATGGACCCCCGATTTTCGCTCCACGCTGCCCGGACTCTTATCCACAGGCCCCCAACAGACCCGATTTTTCCTCAACAGCCTGTGGATAACGGGGATAAGTCAGGGACTCGGACGGGTAAGGCAGGGCGGATCGGAGTCAAGCTGTTGGCAAAAGCGGGCACAACGCATAAACCCCGCTGCCAACGCCCCTACTATCTCCAACATTCCTATTTGAATCTTAATAGAAGAGAAGAGAGTCCGATGCTTGTCGACCCGAAGGCCGATCCCGTGGCCAAGCCGCTCCTTGGCGTCCTGCGGGGGGAACGCCCTGCCGTGCCGCCCATGTGGCTCATGCGGCAGGCCGGGCGCTATCTGCCCGAATATCGCGCGCTTCGGGCCGACAAAGGCGGCTTCCTAGAACTCGTCTATGACAGCGCGGCCGCGGCCGAAGTCACGCTCCAGCCGCTACGTCGCTTCGGCTTCGACGGCGCGATCCTCTTTTCCGACATATTGATCGTCCCCTATGCGATGGGACAGGATCTGTGGTTCGAAACCGGCGAAGGCCCGCGCCTAGCTCCGATCCTGAGCGACACCGACCTCTCGACCCTGAAACCCGATTTTAGCCGTTTCGAGGCGGTCTATGAGACCGTGCGGCAGGTGAAGGCAGCCCTCGACCCCTCGGTCACCTTTTTGGGCTTTGCAGGCAGTCCCTGGACCATCGCCACCTATATGGTCGCGGGTCAGGGCAGCAAGGATCAGGGCGCGGCCCGCCGCCTTGCTTATGGCGATCCCGCCCGCTTCGGCGCGCTGATCGATGCGATCGTCGATGCGACCGTTACCTATCTGTCCGGCCAGATCGAGGCCGGGGTCGAAGCCGTGCAATTATTCGACAGCTGGGCCGGCAGCCTCGCCCCGCTCCAGTTCGAACGCTGGGTCATCGCGCCCAATGCCGCGATCGTCAGCCGGTTGAAGGCGCTACACCCCGATATTCCGATCATCGGCTTCCCCAAGGGCGCAGGCGCGAAACTGGCCGATTATGCCGCGGGCACGGGTGTCGATGCGATCGGCGTCGATGAAACCGTCGATCCACACTGGGCCAACCGCGTGCTGCCACAGGGCATGCCGGTGCAGGGCAATCTCGACCCGCTTGCTCTCATCGCCGGTGGCCAGGCCGTCGAGCAGGCCGTGGACAATATCCGCGCCGCTTTTGCCGATCGGCCCCACATCATGAACCTTGGCCATGGTATTTTGCCCGACACCCCCATTGCGCATGTCGAAGCATTGCTTAGCTATGTGCGGCGATAGATGGAAAAGGCACCTAATCGGATCAAGGAGCTGCGTGAAGCACGCGGCATGACGCTAGAGGCGGTGGCGCTTGAGGCTGATTGTTCAATTCCTACAATCAGCGACTTAGAACGTGGCAAGCTCCGTCTAAGCGATAAATGGATGCGGATTTTAGGGCAGGTGTTCAACGTCACCCCTGCAGACATGTTATCTGATGAAGATAATCCGCATCGCTTGCGCGGGGATGCCCGCCGCCTAAATGATTTATATTGTGGTGCCAGCGCGGACCAGCAGGCTCAGATTTTGCGTGTTGTTGAAGCGTTGATTGGCGTAGGAGTAAGTGACTGATGGCCTATCTTGGTGCTGCCTATCTCTGGGTGAAGGCTGCCCATCTCATCTTCGTTATCTTCCTGATGGCGGGGCTGTTCATGATCCCGCGCTTCTTCGTCTATCATCAGGAATGCGCCGTCGGTTCTGACGAGGACCGCAAATGGATCGACCGCGAACAGCGGCTCTTGAAGATCATCCTCAATCCCTCGCTGGTGCTGGTCTGGGTCTTGGGCCTCATGCTGATGGTTGAAATCGGCGCGTGGAGCTTTGGCTGGTTTCACCTCAAACTGCTCTTCGTCCTCGGCCTGTCGGGCTATCATGGCTGGATCGCCAGCTATGCCAAGAAACTCGCCAAGGGCCAGCGGACAATGACCGACCGCCAATTGCGCCTGCTCAACGAAGTCCCCGGCGTCGCCGCCGCGGTGATCGTCATCGCGGTAATCGTAAAGCCGTTCTGATCCTTTTCGCGGGACGCCCTAAACGATAAAACCAACCCCACCCCCGTTCGGGCTGAGCCTGTCGAAGCCCCTTTCTTTTTTTCGGAAGAAAAATCCCCTTCGACTGCCTGCCAAGGCAGGCGCTCAGGACAGGCTTCGACAAGCTCAGGGCGAACGGCAGGCAGGGTGTAATGACGCTCCAAAACCCAGCAAAATGGCCCTATTAGATAGTTAGCTAACTATCAAAAATCCTATTTCGGCTCGACCGCGATATTGTCGATCAGCCGCGTCTTGCCTAGCTTCGCCGCCCCCAGCAACCGGGCCGGCCGGTCCAGCACCGTCATCGGCGCCAACGTCACCGCATCGCACAGCGCCACATAGTCGATCGGCCCGAACCCATAATTTTCCAGTATAATCATGGCCTTGGCGGTCGCGGATTCGACACTCTCGCCTTTTTCCATCAGCCGCTTGGCCTCGCCCAAGGCGCGCGGCAGCGCTAGCGCGGCCTTGCGCTCCGCTTCGCTCAAATAGGCATTGCGCGAGGAAAGCGCTAAGCCATCCTCGGCGCGCTGGGTCGGCAAACCGATAATATCGATACCTATGTCCAGGTCGCTGTTCGCTTGGCGGATCACGGCCAGTTGCTGATAGTCTTTTTCGCCGAAAACCGCGATGTCGGGCCGCACCTGGTTGAACAATTTCGTGACCACCGTTGCGACGCCATCGAAATGGCCAGGCCGCGCCGCGCCATCCAATCCCTCGCTCACCCCCGACACGCTGACATTGGTGACAAAGCCTGTCGGATACATGACTTCGACCGGCGGCAGCCAGAGCAGGTCCACGCCCGCCGCCGCCAGCATCGCCGCATCCTTCGCCTCCCGCCTTGGATAGGCGTCTAGATCCTCGGCCGGGCCGAATTGCCTGGGATTGACGAAGATCGAGACCACGACATGCCGCCCATGCCGCTTGGCTTCCTGCACCAATGCCATATGCCCGTCATGCAAAGCGCCCATGGTCGGCACCAGCGCCAACGGCTTTCCATCGGCTTTCAGCGCCGCGACGGCAGCGCGGAGGGCGGGCAGGTCAGACAGGGTTTGCACGGGGGGAACGGCTCCGATAAGGGCAGGGGAACAAGCGGTCGACCTGCTGGGCTGCGGCCTTGGCGGCCACCAGGAATCATGGCGACAATCAACGGGGTTATCAAGCGACCAATGGGCAATCCAACGCCGCATCTCATCGTCTTTGCCAATGAAAAGGGCGGCACGGGCAAGTCGACCACAGCGGTCCACACAGCCATCGCTCTGACGGCGCTTGGCCATCGCGTCGGCATGATCGATCTCGATCCGCGCCAGCGCACCGTCACCCGCTATCTGGAAAACCGCGCCGAAACCGCGCGCCGCCGTCAGATCGACCTGCCCGCGCCCGATTTCGCGGTGCTGCAAGGCGACAGCCTCGAAGCGCTTGACGCCGAAGTCGCCGTCCTCTCGCAGGACAAGGATTTCCTGATCGTCGATACCCCCGGCCGCGACGACGTCTTCGCCCGCCACATGGCCGCGCGCGCCAATACGCTGGTCACGCCGATGAACGACAGTTTTGTCGATTTCGACCTGATCGGTCAGGTCGATGCCGAAAGCTTCAAGGTCCGTCGCCTCTCCTTCTATTCCGAACTCATCTTTGAAGCACGCAAGACCAGAGCCAAGGCGGATGGCGTTTCGATCGACTGGGTGGTGCTGCGCAATCGGCTCCAGCATCATGACGCCCGCAACAAGAAACGGGTCGGCGACGCGCTGATGGAATTGTCGCGCCGGGTTGGTTTCCGCGTCATCCCCGGCCTGTCGGAGCGCGTGATCTTCCGCGAACTCTTCCCCTCTGGCCTGACCCTGCTCGACAAGGGGCATCTGGGCGAACTGGGCGTCAGCCACATCGCCGCGCGACAGGAACTGCGCGAAATGGTGTCGGGGCTTGCCCTGCCGACGCATGCGGGTGCGGTGCCCGTGGACATGCTCGGCGCGGCCTGATGGGCTGGCTGGCGCTGCTGCTCGTCGCCCTGGCCGGCTGGCTCATCTGGACCGGGAGGCTGCAACGCATGACGGCGAAGGATGGCATGGCGCTTGGCGCGATGCTGGTGGGTGCGGTGCTGGCGGCCAAGGGCAAGCCGGTGATCGGCGCGCCGGTGCTGATCGGCGCAGGGCTGTTTCTGCTGCGTCGCTATAAACCCCGTACCCGCGCGACACCGGCCCCGCCTCAGCACCGGATCGACGATCTCGCCCAGGCGCGCGCCTTGCTGGGGGTCGGTCCCGATGCCGATCCCGCCGCCATCCGCGCGGCGCATCGCCGCCTGATTGCCTCGGTCCATCCCGACAAGGGTGGCACCGAAGCGCTGGCGGCACAGATTAACGCCGCGCGCGACCTGTTGCTGGCCGACCGGCAAGAGGGATGAGCCATCGGTTCGACCCGACGCTGCTGCGCGATTATGATCTGCGCGGCACGGTGGGGCGAACGCTGAATGCTGCCGACGCCTGGGCCTTGGGCCGCAGCTTTGGCACCGTCATCGCGCGGGCAGGGGGATCACGGGTCGCGGTCGGCTATGACGGGCGGCTGAGTTCCCCGATGCTGGAAACGGCGCTGGTCGACGGGCTGACCGCCAGCGGCATCGACGTGCTGCGCATCGGTCTTGGCCCGACGCCCATGCTCTATTTCGCCGAAATGACGGGCGAGGTCGATGGCGGCATTCAGATAACCGGCAGTCATAATCCCGGCGATCAAAATGGCTTCAAGCTGGTACAGCGACACGCGCCGTTTTTCGGGGCGGATATCGCGCGACTGGGTGAAATGGCGGCGGCGGGCGACTGGGATGCCGGGGCAGGGCGGGTCGACACGATCGCCCTGATGGACCGCTATGTCGCCCGGCTGATGCAGGATTTTGATGGTCGGACCTGGCGTATCGGTTGGGACGCGGGCAATGGCGCGGCCGGGCCAGTGGTCGAGGCGCTCGTGCAATTGCTGCCGGGTGAGCATCATCGCCTCTTCACCCAGATAGACGGCAATTTTCCCAACCATCACCCCGATCCCTCCGTAGAGGCGAACCTTGCCGATCTGCGCGCGCTCGTCCTCGACAAGCAGCTCGATTTCGGTGTGGCTTTTGATGGCGATGGCGACCGGATCGGCGTGATCGATGGGCTGGGCCGCACCATAGCGGGCGATCAGTTGCTGGGCCTGTTCGCGGACGACCTGCTCGAAAAGCATCCCGGCGCCCGGATTATCGCGGATGTGAAGACCAGCCAGGCCGTGTTCGACCGGATCGCGGCACGGGGCGGGCGGCCCGATATGTGGAAAACCGGCCACAGCCATATCAAGTCCAGAATGAAGCAGACAGGCGCGCTATTGGCTGGCGAGATGACCGGGCATCTCTTCTTCGCCGATGATTATTATGGCTATGACGACGGCCTCTACGCCGCGATCCGGCTGATCCGCGCCGCAAGCGGGGCAGGGGGCAGCGCCACCGACCGGCGCAGCGCCATGCCCATCATGGCCGCGACGCCCGAACTGCACATTCCCGTCGATGACATGCGCAAATTTGCCGTGATCGAGGAGATTTGCGCGCGCTTGTCGGCTTGCGGTGCAGATATGCAAGCCATCGACGGCGCGCGCGTCACCACGGCAGATGGCTGGTGGTTGCTGCGGGCCTCCAATACGCAGGCGGCGCTGGTGGCCCGCGCCGAATCAATCGATTCAGCCGGATTGGCGCGACTGATCGCCGAAATCGATTCGCACTTGGTGGCGTCCGGGCTGGATCGCGTGAAAATCTGATCCATGCGGCTTTTCGCTGACCTGGCTTCCCTTACGGAATAAAAGGCCTGATCAAACGATTGCAAGAAACGCAATCAGACATGTCCGTTTCGCATTTGCAACAAAGGCGATGGCCCAGCAAAAGGAGCGGGCCTTCCAGGCATCCTCTCCTAAAACTTTACAAGCCGTCCTCCGGGGCGGCTTTTTTTTGTGCGGTTTCCATGGCGCTGTCGCACCCGTTCGCCGTAACGTCAGCCAGCATCCTCGCTATAAACGGACCGAAACCCCGCCGGATATTCACCGCTAAACACTGGAATTTAACCATAGTGTTGCTAAGCGGCCTGCGTCAAAAGCCCGCGTCCTTGCCATATATGGCCGCGTGGGCTGAAAATAGCCGTAGAGGATCTGCCATGTCGTTCAGCCGCCGCCTCCCGTCCTTCCTGCTTGTCGCAGGTGCGATCGCCGCGCCCGTCCCGGCGCTGGCCGGGGGCTTCTATCTACAGGAACAATCGCCCAAGGAAACCGGGCGTGCCCTGTCGGGCGGCGCGGCAGCGGGCGATGATCCCTCGACCGTCTATTTCAATCCCGCCGCGATGACCGAATTGCCAGGCATCCAGACCTCGGTCGGCGGCATCGCGCTGTTTGCCAAGGCGCAGCAGACCAATCGCGGCACCACCCGCACGGTCCCCGGCACCACGACACAGGTACCGGTCAGCGGCACCAATGGCGGCAACGCGTTTGAAAGCGTGATCCCCATCCCCAGCTTCTATGCCACCGGCCAAGTCAGTGACCAGCTGTGGGTGGGCCTGGGCGTTAACGCCCCGTTCGGCCTGAAGCTGGAATATGAGGATGGCTATTTCGGGCGTTATGACTCGCTCTACACCGACCTTAAAACCTATAATATCCAGCCATCGGCCGCCTATAAGCTGACCGACAATCTGTCCGTTGGCGGCGGCGTCGACGTGCAATATGTCAAAGTGACGCTGACCAACGCACTGCCGCAACTCTCGCCGCTGCTGGCCGATGGCCACGCCTCGGTCGAAGGCGATGACTGGTCGGTCGGCTGGAATGCAGGGCTGTTCTACCGGGCGGGCGACACCCAGTTCGGCGTCCATTATCGCTCGCGCATGAAGCACAGCCTTGAGGGCGAGCAGGTGATTTCGGGCCTCGCCGGGCCGCTGGCCGGTGCCAATGGCAGCTTTGCCGCCACCGCGCCGCTGACCCTGCCCGATATCGTCACCCTATCCATGACTCACCGCCTGACACCGCAATTGCGGGCGATGCTGACCGCGCGCTGGTATAATTGGTCGGTGATGCAGGCGATCACGATCAATGCCGCTAACGGCACATCGGTCAAGGAACTGGAATATAGCGATACCTATAGTGTCAGCGCGGGCGGCGAATATGACGTCAACGACAAGCTGACGCTACGCGCAGGCACGATGTTCGATCGCTCGCCGACCAATCCGCAGCATCTGACCACCCGCGTCCCTGATGGCGACCGGGTCTGGCTGAGCGGCGGCGCGACCTGGAACCTGTCGCAGTCCTTCGCGCTGAACCTCAGCTACGCGCATACCTTCGTAGAAAAGGCGAACATCATCCGCCCGGACAGCTATTTCCCCGCGCCAGCCACCGTCACCGCCACGACACGGGCGCAGACGAGCGGCAATGCCGATCAGATTGCCGCTTCGCTTACGATGCGTTTTTGAAGAAGCCGCACCGGCCCGCACCCCCAACCCGGCCTCCCATCCAGGATATTCTGTGGGAGGTCGGGTGGAGGTGCGGGCCGGTGCGGCACGTTTCAGCTCGGCTGAAACACCAAAAGGCAACGCTTCTAACCGTCACCAAACATCCCTATAGGGGCTTCGTAACCACGGAGCCCCTTTTTCATGTCCGACCATAATCCCGGCCTGCGCCCCTGGCGCGATATTGCCCGTCGGCAGAGCCGACAGATCATGGTCGGCAATGTTCCGGTCGGCGGTGATGCGCCGGTCACGGTCCAGACCATGACCAACACACTGACCCACGACATCAAGGGCACGATCGACCAGATTCGCCGCTGCGAGGAAGCAGGCGTGGATATCATCCGCGTCTCCTGCCCGGACGAAGAGTCCACCGCGGCGCTCAAGCAGATCGTGCGCGCCGCCCGCGTGCCGATCGTGGCGGACATTCATTTCCACTATAAACGCGCGCTGGAAGCCGCCGATGCGGGCGCCGCCTGCCTGCGGATCAATCCCGGCAATATCGGGTCGCAGGCGCGGGTGAAGGAAGTGGTCGATGCCGCCAAGGCCAATGGCTGCGCCATCCGCATCGGCGTCAATGCGGGCAGCCTCGAAAAGGACTTGCTCGAAAAATATGGCGAACCCTGCCCCGAAGCGTTGGTCGAAAGCGCGCTCGACCATATCAAGCTGCTGCAGGACCAGGATTTCCACGAATATAAGGTCGCGGTGAAGGCGAGCGACGTGTTCCTGGCGGTCGCGGCCTATATGCAACTGGCCGAAGCGGTCGATTGCCCGCTGCACCTCGGCATCACGGAAGCCGGCGGTCTGATCGGCGGCACGGTCAAGAGCGCGATCGGCATCGGCAATCTGCTCTGGGCAGGCGTCGGCGACACGATCCGCGTCTCGCTGTCGGCGGAACCCGAAGAGGAAGTCCGGGTTGGCTATGACATCCTCAAATCGCTCGGCATCCGTACTCGCGGCGTGAAAGTCATCTCCTGCCCCAGCTGCGCGCGGCAGGGCTTCGACGTGATCCGCACCGTGCAGGCGCTGGAGGAACGGCTCCAGCATATCCACACGCCCTTGTCGCTCTCGGTCTTGGGTTGTGTCGTCAATGGCCCCGGCGAAGCCCGCGAGACGGACATCGGCCTGACCGGCGGCGGCAACGGCAAGCATATGGTCTATTTGTCGGGCATCACCGACCATACGGTGCAGGACGAGGCTCTGGTCGACCATATAGTCCGACTGGTGGAGGACAAGGCCGCCGAAATCGAAGCCGCTAAGGCGGAATCGGAGATGACCGACGCGGGCAAGGCACAGGCGGCGGAGTGACGCCTGCCATGGGGGCGGCGCGCCCCGCCGTCGGTTTCGCCATCCCCTTTGCCGTCTGCTGCGCGGGCGTGGCGCTGTTTGCCGTGATGGATGCGGCGATGAAGGGGTTGAGCCTTGGCATCGGCCTCTACAATGCGCTGTTCTGGCGGGCGGTTACTGGCACGCTGCTTGGCCTTGCGCTCATGCTGCTCACGCGGCAGCGCTGGCCCTCGCGCGCGGTCCTGCGTATCCACCTGCTCCGCGGCACGGTGGTCGCGCTGATGGCCGGGCTGTTCTTCTGGGCGATCATGCGGATGCCGCTGGCCGAAGCCATCGCCTTGTCGTTCATCGCCCCCCTGATCGCGCTTTATCTTGCCGCCCTGCTGCTCAAGGAACGGATCGGTCGCCGCGCGATCGGCGCATCGCTGCTGGGATTGGTGGGCGTAGCCGTCATCCTGTCGGGCCGGTTGCAGGGGCGCTATGATGCCGATGCGCTGCTGGGCGCGGGGGCCGTGCTGGCGTCGGCGGTACTCTTTGCCTGGAACCTCATCATCCAGCGGCAACAGGCGCAGGTCGCCTCGCCGATCGAGGTCGCCTTCTTTCAGCATCTGGTGATGCTCGGCGTCTTTGCGCTCGGCGCCCCCTTTCTGCTGGCCCTGCCACCACGCCCGGCCGTTCCGCTCATCCTGTTGGCGGCCGCTCTCGCCTTCACCTCGCTTGCCGCGCTGTCCTGGGCCTATGCGCGGGCGGAGGCGCAGCGGTTGATCCCGGTCGAATATAGCGCCTTCGTCTGGGCAGCAATCCTGGGCTGGCTGGTGTTCGACGAACGGATCACGCTGCCGACGGTGGCCGGTGCCTTGTTGATCGTGGTTGCTTGCCTTATCGCCGCGCGCACGAAACGGGCCGATCTGGCCCATGTGGAAGCGGGAACCGCATGACCGAAACCATCCTCATCCGCGCGGCCGAACCAGGCGACATCGACATCATCCTGCAGTTCATCCGCGATCTGGCCGACTATGAGAAACTCGCCCACGCCGTGAACACGGACCGCGATACGCTCGCCCGCTATCTTTTCGGTCCTCGCCCCATGGCCGAAGTGCTGATTGCGGAACGGCAGGGCGACGCCATCGGCTTTGCGCTCTTCTTCCACAATTTCTCGACCTTTGAAGGACGGCCAGGCCTCTATCTCGAAGATTTGTTCGTCCGACCCGAAGCGCGCGGATCAGGCGCTGGCAAGGCGCTGCTCGTCCGGCTGGCGCAACTGGCGGTCGAACGGGATTGCGCCCGGCTGGAATGGTCGGTGCTCGACTGGAACGAACCGGCCATCGCCGTCTATCGCGCGATCGGGGCGGTGCCGATGGACGAATGGACCATCCAGCGGCTTGATGGCGATGCGCTGCGGGCGTTGGCCCGCAGTTAGTTCTTCAGGCGATCCTCGATGCTGACATAGACCATGACAGCGGCGAAGGCGGCCATCGAGACGACGACCAGAGCGGGATAATAGGCAGCGAACATGGGACAGGTTCCTTTCTGCCGTCCTTTTTGCGCCGGTTGGCGCGTCCCCTGCCATAAGGGTTGTTACGGATAAGGCGGGACGAGCCGATCGGTCGCAGGCTTGACGCGGACTCGCGGTCCGGCGCATTGTGCCGAAACGGAACATTTGGGGGACAAGGGTTTAGCATGGCTGTCAGCCGCACCGTGAAGCGCACGCCGGAATGGCGCGAAATGCTCAAGCGCAGCCTGCTTCGCAGCGGCGCACTGATCGGCGCGATCCTGCTGATGCTGGCGACGCTGTTCGTGGCGCTGGCGCTACTCAGCTATACGCCCAGTGACCCGTCGATGAACACGGTGGCGGGTGATCATGTCGCCAACATCATGCAGGGGCCGGGTGCCTGGACCGCCGATTTCCTGCTCTGGTTGTTGGGCGTGCCGGTGGCGCTGATCTTGCCGCTGATGGCGATCACTGCCCGCCGGATGTGGGGCGACCAGGATATGCGCAGCTGGAAGGGGCAGTTCGGCAAATGCCTGTTCGGCATCGTCCTTATCGGCATTGCCCTCTCGCTGTTTCAGGATGATCCGCTGGTCGGCCTGCCCGCGGGCTGGGGCGGGGTGATCGGGCTGGTCACGGCCAAGGGCGTGGCCAGTCTGACGGCGCAGGCACCCGCCGCTGCCCCCTGGATAACCGGCCTATTGGTGGTCATGACGCTGATCGCGGGCCTGATCGCCTGCTATCGCAGCCTGGCGCTGGAAAAGCCGATCATCGCGCTGCGCCGTCCATCGCTACCCAAATTGGCGCTACCCCGCCCCACTTTGGCGTTGCCCGGTATTAGCACCCGCAGCGACGTCGAACCGGAAGCGGACGGCACCGAACGCGTCATCGCGCCCCGCAAGCAGGTGTCGAACGAACCCAAGCCGCCGATCACGATCCAGAGTCCCAAGCCCGCCGCGCCGCAGCGGCAGATGGCGCCGATCTCGCAGGACGATCTGTTCGGCCATAGCTCGCTACCCTCGCCCGACCTGCTCAATCCCATTCCTGCGAGTCAGGGCGGCAAGATCGACAAGGCGGCGCTGGAACGCAATGCCCGGCTGCTCGAATCGGTGCTCGATGACTTCCATGTGAAGGGCAATATCGTCGAGGTCCGGCCCGGCCCGGTCGTGACCATGTATGAGCTGGAGCCAGCCCCCGGCATCAAGGCGAGCCGCGTCATCGCGCTGGCCGACGATATCGCGCGCAACATGTCCGCGCTGTCGGCGCGCGTCGCGACGATTCCGGGGCGCACGGTGATCGGCATCGAACTGCCCAACGCCCATCGCGAAGGCGTGTCCTTCCGCGAACTCATCACCAGCGAGCAATTTGGCGGCGAAGGCACGCTGCCCATCATCCTAGGCAAGAATATCTCCGGCGAACCGATCATCGCCGACCTCGCTCCCATGCCGCATCTGCTGATCGCGGGCACCACCGGGTCGGGCAAGTCGGTCGGCCTCAACGCCATGATCCTGTCGCTGCTCTACCGCATGACGCCGGACCAGTTGCGGCTGATCATGATCGATCCCAAGATGCTGGAATTGTCGACCTATGACGACATCCCGCATCTGCTCTCGCCGGTCGTCACCGAACCGCAAAAGGCGATCCGCGCGCTCAAATGGGCGGTCGAGCAGATGGAGGACCGCTATCGCATGATGGCGTCCATCTCCGTCCGCAACCTCGCCAATTATAACGAGAAGGTCCGCGCCGCCAAAGCCAAGGGCAAGCCGCTCGGCCGCCGCGTCCAGACCGGCTACGACCCCGAAAATGGCAAGCCCATCTATGAGGAAGAACAGCTCGATTTCCAGCCGCTGCCCCAGATTGTGGTGGTCGTGGACGAGCTGGCCGACCTTATGATGACGGCGGGCAAGGAAGTCGAATTCCTGATCCAGCGGCTGGCGCAAAAGGCGCGCGCAGCCGGTATTCACCTGATCCTCGCGACCCAGCGCCCTTCTGTCGATGTCATCACCGGCGTTATCAAGGCGAACCTGCCGACCCGGATCAGCTTTTTCGTGACGTCCAAGATCGACAGTCGCACCATTTTGGGCGAGCAGGGCGCCGAACAGCTGCTGGGCAAGGGCGATATGCTCTACATGCACGGCGGCAAGGGGTTGACCCGCGTCCATGGCCCGTTCGTCTCGGACGACGAAGTCCGCGTCGTCGCCGACCATTGGCGCGCGCAGGGCCAGCCCGACTATATCCAAGCGGTGACCGAAGAACCCGAAGAAGGCAGCTTCGCCCTCGACGGCGTGGACTTGGGCGATGACAGTCCCGACGCCCAGCTCTTCCGCAAGGCGTGCCAGCTGGTGTTCGAGAATCAGAAAGCCTCGACCAGCTGGCTGCAACGCCAGCTCCGCGTCGGCTATAACAGCGCTGCGCGCCTCATTGAGAAGATGGAAGAGGAAGGCCTGGTCGGCCCGCCCAACCATGTCGGCCGTCGCGAAGTGCTGCGCGACGAAAATGGCAATCCGCTATAACGGTTCGACTCGCAACAGAGTCGGTTCATCGCAATATGATGCAGCGCAGGAGTCGGTGGCCGCAAAAAATGGTACATTTTGAGCAAGGGGATGAATCATGAGCCATAGCCTTGCCGCTGAAGTCGATGCCAATTACGATTATTTCCTCCGACACCTTGGGGAGTTTTTGACTCACCATTCAGGCCGTTATGCGGTGTTGAAGGACAAGAAGGTTGTCGATTTTTTCGACAAGCCGGGTGACGCTTATCAATTCGCACGCGACAGCATCGACGATGGTGTTTTTTCGATTCAGGAAGTCACGGATGAACCCATAGATCTGGGTTTTTTCTCTCATGTCTCAAATTAAATGGTTGCATGCTGGTCGCAGGATAACATTGCCGGTTCGCATATTGCGGGCTGATAACCCATTCGACATCACGTCCATCGATGCGATTGCGCTTGTGGATACCGGTGCAACCGTCAGTGGAATAGACGAGCGGATTGCGGAAAAATTGGGGCTGGAACCGTTGGGGAAGCGCCCCCTTCAGTCAGCGCATGGGCTGGCGCATACCGAACGCTTTATGTTTCGTATCGGACTAATGCCCGATGACACTGAAGATGCGCGCTTACCATATATTTTTGACGCAAGTTTTGGTTTCGGCCTGCGTGGAAGTGAGCATTTCACCGCCTTGATTGGTATGGACATATTGCGGCAATGCGACTTTTCGATGGATCGGAATGGACATTGTCGCCTCGCCTTTGGCTGAACGGCGGGGAACGGCTGGGTTCACAGGTCGTTCAAGCCGCGCCGCCTAAACCGCATCCGTAACAACCGGAGTTTCTGTCTGATGAAGCGCATCTCTCTGGCGCTGGCCATTGCGCCAGTCGCCCTCGCCCTGCCGATCGCCGTGCCTGCTTTGGCACAGGCGAACCAGTCCGATCTCACCAAGGTCAACGCCTATATCCGTGCCGTGACGACGATGACGGCCGATTTCACCCAGACCGACCGCAACGGCCAGACTCTGACGGGGCAGTTAACGATCAAGCAGCCGGGCAAGATCCGCTTTCAATATCAAAAGGGCGTGCCGCTGCTGATCGTGGGCGATGGCAAGGCACTGACGATGATCGATTATGAAGTACGCCAGGTGCAGCGCTGGCCGATCGGCAATTCGCCGCTGGGTGCGCTGCTCGACCCGTCCAAGGATTTGTCCAAATTCGGCAAGGTTGTACCAACCGGCGACCCCAGCATATTGAGCGTCGAGGCGCGCGATCCCAAGCGCCCTGAGTTCGGCACGATCACGATGATCTTCAAGCGGGATGCGGGCAGCCCGGCAGGCCTGCAACTTTATGGCTGGGTCGCGCTCGATTCGCAGAATAATCGCACCGCCGTTCGGCTGACGAACCAGCGCTATGGTGTGACGGTCGCGGATTCAACCTTTCGCTGGACCGACCCGCGACCGCGCGGCCGCTCGGCCGGGGGCTGAACCGAGCGCTGGGTGCGGCAGATCGATCGCTTTTCAAAACCGTTCATCTGCCGCTCATATGGCGGTCGCTAATCATAAACCAACGGCGCGAAACGGCATCGGGATTTCCCCCCTGTTACCCGGTCCGCTCTCGCCGCGAAGCGCTTCAAGGGCGCGATCGAGACCCCCGTTCCATGCCCCCGGAGCGGGGGTCTTACTTTGTGTGGCGCTTGCGTGCGCCACCGCGGCCTTCTAGGGCAAACCCATGGCCGATACTCTCTCCATTTGCTCCTGGAACATAAACAGCGTCCGCGCGCGCATCGACATCGTCGAACAGCTGCTGCAGCAGGAAGCGCCTGACATTCTCTGCCTGCAGGAAACCAAGGTGGTGAACGAGATTTTCCCCACCGACATGTTCCGGCGCATGGGCTATGTCCATCAGGTGCTGAACGGCCAACGCATGCATCATGGCGTGGCGATCATGAGCAAGGTGCCGATCCACGAAGACGACCGGTTCGATTGGCAGGCCAATGGCGAAGCGCGTCATGTCGGCGTGCGGCTGGATAATGGCGTGCGGATCGAAAATGTCTATGTGCCCGCTGGCGGTGACATCGCTGATCGCACGGTCAATCCGAAGTTCGGGCAGAAACTCGACTTTCTGGAGCGGATGATCGAATGGTCGGCCGCGCTGGACGCCAAGCCGACCATCCTGACCGGCGACTTCAACATTGCGCCGCTGGAGTGCGATGTTTGGAGCCATAAGCAGTTGCTCAACGTCGTCAGCCATACGCCGGTGGAGTGCGAGATATTGGCGCGGTTGCAGTCGTCGAACGACTGGGTCGATATCGGCCGCCATTTCCATCCTGCGCCTGCGCGTCTCTATACCTGGTGGAGCTATCGCGCCAAGGATTGGGCGGAATCGGATCGCGGTCGTCGGCTCGACCATATGTGGATGACCCGCGACGTTGCCGACAAGGCGGTCAGCCATCGCGTGGTCGAACCCGCGCGCAGCTGGATTAAGCCGTCCGACCATATCCCCATCATCACCGACTTCGTCTTCTGATGCCCGCGCGCGATGCTGCCCGTGCGATCGACGCGCTGCGGCGCGGCTGGGCTATCAAGGTTGTCGGGGCTGATGGTGCCATCCGTCTGATGGCGATCGAAGGGGCAGATGCGGTAACACTCGCCGCCTTCGATCCGCACGCCCGCGCCGATATCCTGATCTCCGCCGCTCGTGCCGAAACGCTCAAGCTCGCGAACCAACTGGCCGCTGCCGATCCCGATCTGCCGGTACTGGTCGAGCGCGCACCGTGGATCGACGCCGACGTCGCGACCGCCATGTCCGATCCAGTGCTGGACCTCGCCTCACCGCTCAAGGGGCCGTTCCGCGCCCGCCCACTCGCCGCGCCCCAGGCGGCGAAGGCGGCGCTGCGGCTCGCGCGCCTTGCCGGCATCCTGCCCGCCTATTTCCTGACCGAAGGGGATGAGGCCGTCGATGTCACGGTCCAGGCCGATGATATCGACGCCTATGACGATGCGATCCACCTCGCCATCGCCACGCGCGCGCGACTACCGGTGTCGGCCAGTGAAACGGCGGAGATCATTGCTTTTCGCAGTCCCGACGAACCGCGCGAGCATGTCGCGCTGGTGGTGGGCAAGCGCGATGCCTCGCCGCCCGTCGTCCGCCTGCATAGCGAATGCCTGACCGGCGACGTGCTGGGCAGCCTCAAATGCGATTGCGGGCCGCAACTGCATCAGGCGCTGCATCAGATCGCCGACGCGCCCTGGGGCGTGCTGCTCTATCTGCGGCAGGAGGGGCGGGGCATCGGCCTCGTCAACAAGCTGCGCGCCTACGCGATGCAGGATCAGGGCTTCGACACGGTCGACGCCAATGTGCGGCTGGGCTTCGCGATCGATGCGCGCGATTTCTCCGTCGCGGCGCGGATGCTCGACCTGCTCGGTGTGGCGCAGGTGCGGCTGTTGACCAACAACCCCAACAAGGTGGCGGGGCTGGAAGCGGCAGGCATCGGCGTGCTCGAGCGTTTGCCGATCATCCTGCCGACCAACCCGCATAATGAACGCTATCTCGCCACCAAGCGGGACCGGACCGGCCACCAGCTATGAGTGTCATCCGCGTCGATGGCGGCGCGGGTCGCCTGACCTTCGGCGCCATGGCCATGGATTGCACCATTGGCCGGGGTGGCACTTGCGCGGCGGCGGACAAGCGCGAAGGCGATGGCTGCACCCCGCTTGGCCTCTGGCCGATTCGTGGGGTGCTGCTGCGGCCCGGCAAGGTCGACGCCGTCGCTATCCGATTGCCCTGGCGCTGGATCAGACCTGGTGATGGGTGGTCGGACGAGCCCGCCGATCCCGCCTATAACCGCCCGGTCCGCCTGCCGCGCGGCTTCTCGGCCGAAAGCCTGATCCGTGCCGACGATGCCTATGACATCATCGTCGTGCTGGGCCATAATGACGGGCCGCCTGTGCCGGGGCAGGGCAGCGCGATCTTCTTCCATCTGTCCGAAGGACGCCCCACAGCGGGCTGTGTCGCCATCGAACGCGACGACATGCTCCGCCTGTTGCCGTTGCTTGTGCCGGGCGACAGGATGGCGATCGTGGCCTAGGCCCGTGCCAGCGCCTCGCCGACTTCGCCGCCAGCGCCTTCCAGCAACCGCCGCTCCAAGGTCTGAAGCCGCGCCTTGCTCTCGATCTTGCCGCCGAACAGGTCGGTGACGTAGAATGTGTCGACCGCACGCTCGCCATAGGTTGCGACATGCGCGCTATGCACCGTCACCTTCGACTGGAACAATCCATTGGCGAGGCTGAACAGCAGCGCGGGCCGATCACGCGCATTGACCTCGATCACCGTGAAGCGATTCGACGCTTTATTGTCGATCAGCACATTGGGTTCGATGCGGAAGGCTTCGGCGCGGGTCCGGGTCAACGGGCGCGCGCTCAGCTTGGTGATCAGCCGATGCCGGTTCGAGAGCGAATCCTCGATCGCGTTGCGGATGCGGGTGAGCTGATCGGGACTGTGGAACGCACCACCCATCGGGTCCTGCACCAGAAAATTGTCGATCGCCACGCCATCGCGGGTCGTATGAATGCGCGCGTCGATGATGTTGCCGCCCGCCAGATGGATGGCGCCTGCGATGCGATAGAATAGCCCCGGATGATCGGCGGCGTAGACAGTCACCAACGTCGCGCCACGCTGCGGATAATAATGCGCCGCGATCGACAGCGGCGCGTCGCCCGCCGCCAGCATATGCTCGGCATTATGGATCAAGATATCGTCGGGTTCGGCGATCCAGTAGGATTCGGGCAACCGCTTGCTGAACGCTTCGAACGTGGCTTCGTCCATATGAAGCGCCTCGCGCAGCGTCTTCTGCTTGGCGGTCACCCGCTCGCTGCGGCCCTTCTGCTTATGGCCCAGCCGCAGCAGTTC
The DNA here is from genome assembly GCF_032227065.1 of Sphingobium sp. SA2. Classification (NCBI taxonomy): domain Bacteria; kingdom Pseudomonadati; phylum Pseudomonadota; class Alphaproteobacteria; order Sphingomonadales; family Sphingobiaceae; genus Sphingobium; species Sphingobium sp. SA2. Next base: position 803,688 of record NZ_JAPMXX010000006.1, on the reverse strand, counting down.
CTCGGCCGAATCATAGAGATCGCCGAGCAACTGCCGCTTCCAGCTGTTCCAGACGCCCGGCCCCACGGCGCGAATGTCCACCACGGTCAGACATAGCAAGAGCCGCAACCGTTCGGGGCTTTGCACCACGTCGACGAAATCGACGATCGTCTTGTAGTCCGCCAGATCGCGCTTGAACGCCGTCGCCGACATCAACAGATGGTAGCGTACCAGCCAGGCGACCGTTTCGGTTTCCGCAGGGGTAAGGCCAAGCCGCGGGCAGAGCTGCTCGGCCACCTGCGCGCCCAATATGCTGTGGTCGCCGCCACGCCCCTTGGCGATGTCATGCAGTAGCACGGCGATATAGAGCACCCGGCGCGAGAGCAATTTGCCCATCAGATCGGTGGCCAGCGGATGGTCCTGCGCCAGCTCCCCCTTCTCGATCCGGGACAGCAGGCCAACCGCGCGGATGGTATGCTCATCGACCGTATAATGATGATACATGTCGAACTGCATCTGCGCGACGACCCGGCGGAAGTCGGGCACGAAGCGGCCGAACACGGTCGATTCGTTCATCCAGCGCAGCACCGTTTCGGGGTCGCGCGGACTGGTCAGCACGTCCATGAAGGCGGCGTTGGCACGCGGGTCTTTACGGATCTTGGCGTTGATCAGCCCCGCGTCCCGGCTGGCTGCACGCATCGCGGCGGGGTGGATGGACAGGCCATGACGATCGGCCAGCGCGAAAATCTCCACCAGTCGCACTGGGTCGGCCTGAAAGAAATCATCGCTCGGCAGCGCCAGCCGCCCCCGGTCCAGCACAAAGCCGTCGAGCTTCTTGGGCCGCCGGAAGATGGCGGGAATATAGCGCCGCCCCTTCGGCCCCATCTGGTCATCCAGATGCGCCAGGAACACGGCGGTCAGGTCGCCGACGATCTTCGCGTTCAGGAAATAATAGCGCATGAACCGCTCGACCCCGGACTGGCCATGCCGCCCGGTAAAGCGCATCCGCGTCGCCGTTTCGAGTTGCAGGTCGAAGGTCAGCCGGTCTTCTGCACGCCCGGTGATGGTGTGCAGGTGACAGCGCACCGCCCAGAGGAAATCCTCCGCCTTCTGGAACTGGCGCAATTCGATCTGGGTCAGAAGGCCGACATCGACCAGTTCGGCGACCGATCGCACTCGGTTCACATATTTGCCGATCCAGAACAGCGTATGCAGGTCGCGCAGCCCGCCTTTGCCTTCCTTCACATTGGGCTCGACGACATAGCGGCTGTCACCCATCCGCTTGTGGCGCTCGTCGCGCTCGACCAGCTTTTCGGTGACGAAGGCGCGGGCATTGCCCTGCATCACTTCCGCATCGAAGCGAACCGAGGTCTCTTCATACAGCGCCCGGTCGCCCCAGACATAGCGCGCTTCCAGCAAAGCGGTGCGCACCGTCAGGTCGGCCTTGGCCATCCGCATCGTCTCGTCGATCGACCGGCTGCTATGCCCGACCTTCAGCCCCAGATCCCAGAGCGAATAGAGCATCGATTCGATCACCTGCTCGGTCCAGCCGGTCGGCTTCCAGGGCGTGATGAAGCCGATATCGACGTCGCTATGTGGTGCCATCTCGCCCCGGCCATAGCCGCCCACGGCGATCAGCGCGATCCGCTCGCCGGTGCTGCGGTTGCCCGACGGATAGAGGTGATGCGTCGTCGCATCGTAGAGCAGGCGCAGAATCTGGTCGATCAGGAAGGCAAAAGCGGTCACCGTCTCGCGCCCGCGCGTGGGTCGCTGTTCCAACCTTCGGGCGACTTCGACTCGTCCCTCTTCCAACGCCGCCTTGAGTTCGCCGACGATCAGCCCGCGCAACCGCATGGGATCGCCCTTATGCGCGTGCGCAAGGGCGTTGATGCTGTCGGAAATCGCGCGCCGGTCGATGATCGCACGGCGCGATCCCAAAGCGGGGAACTGCATGACCATGCGCGTTCTCTAGTCGGGCGTCGCGTCCGCTGCCAGTTGTTTCAATCGATATATGTGATCGAGTGCCTCACGCGGGGACAGCGCATCGGCGTCGATCGCCGCGATGGCCGCCCGCACCGGGTCGGGCGCAACCTCTTCCTGCGCGGCGGCGGCAGCGAACAGCGGCAGGTCGTCCAGCCCTGCGGCAATACCGCCGGTCTTCGCCTTGCCCGCTTCCAGACGGGCCAGCACATCCTTGGCGCGCTTGAGCACCGGCGCGGGTAAGCCCGCCAGCCGCGCGACAGCCAGACCATAGCTGCGATCAGCCGGTCCGTCGCTAAGTTCGTGCAGCAGCACGAGATCGCCCTTCCATTCGCGCGCCCGAACATGGTGCAACGACAGGGCGGGGAGGCTCTCGGCCAGCCGGGTGAGTTCATGATAATGGGTGGCAAACAGACAGCGGCAACGATTGACCTCATGCACCGCCTCTACCACCGCCCAGGCGAGCGCCAGCCCGTCATAGGTGGACGTGCCGCGCCCCACTTCATCGAGAATGACGAAACTGCGCGTCGTCGCCTGCGCCAGGATCGCGGCGGTCTCGACCATCTCGACCATGAAGGTCGATCGCCCCTTGGCCAGATTGTCCGACGCGCCCACCCGGCTGAACAGCCGATCGACCAATGTCAGCGTTGCTGATTGCGCCGGGACATAGGCACCCGCCTGCGCCAGGATGACGATCAGCGCATTTTGCCGCAGGAAGGTCGACTTGCCGCCCATATTGGGGCCAGTGACCAGCCACAGCCGGTCGTTGGCGACCAGGCAGCAATCATTGGCGACGAACGCCTGGCCGTCGCGGCGCAGCGCATCCTCCACGACCGGATGCCGCCCGCCGCTGATCGACAGGCAGGGGTTGGACCCGTCATCGGCGATCAGATGGGGCCGCTGCCAGCCGCCCTCTGCTGCCCGTTCGGCGAGCGCCGCTGCCACGTCGAGCCGGGCGAGCGCCTGGCCCGCCCGTGCGATGTCGGCCTTGCGGTCCAGCACGGCGGCGATCAACTCTTCGAGATGCGCGGCTTCGGCGACCAGCGCATGGGCCCCCGCCTGCGCCACGCGCCCGGCTTCCTCATGCAGATCGACCGAATTGAAGCGCACGACGCCGGCCAGCGTCTGGCGGTGGGTGAAGCCGCTGGTCGGCACCATCAGCGCATCGGCGGCACGGGCAGGCACCTCGACATGATAGCCCAGCACGCCATTATGGCGGATCTTGAGCGTGGCAATGCCCGTCTGCTCGCGATACTTGGCTTCCAGTGCGGCGATCGCGCGGCGGCCGTCGCCTGCCATCCGGCGCAGTTCGTCCAGCGCCGGATCATAGCCATCAGCGATATAGCCGCCGTTCGCCGTCTCGGTCGGCGGCGCGGGCACCAGCGCGCGCGACAGCGCATCGACCAGCGCGCCATGGCCATCGAGAGCGGGCAGCAGCCGCGCCAGCAACAGCGGCGGATCAGGCAGGTGCCCCAGCCGTTCGCGCAACAGCCGCGCTTCACCCAGACCGTCGCGCAATTGCCCCAGATCGCGGGGCGAGCCACGCCCGACCGCCACCCGCCCCAGCGCGCGGCCGATATCGGGCAACGCCCGCAGCGCCGCGCGCAACTGGTCGCGCAACCCAGCATCGTCGTGGAACAGCTGCACCAGCCCCAGCCGCGCTTCGATCCGGTCGAGATCCATCAGCGGCGCGGACAAATCCTGCCCCAGCAGTCGCGCGCCCGCGCCCGTCACGGTGCGATCGACCGCCCCCAGCAGGCTGCCAGCGCGTGCGCCGCTGGTGGTCGCGACGATCTCCAGACTCTCGCGCGTCGCCGCGTCGATCGCGACATGGCCGCCGCTCGTCTGGCGCAAAGGTGGAGCCAGGAAGGGCAGGGTGCCCTTGCCCGCATGGTCGAGATAGGCGATCAGCCCACCCATCGCCGCCAGCTCCGCGCGGCCGAACTGGCCGAATCCATCGAGCGTCGCGACCGCGAACAGCCGCTTGAGCGCCGCTTCGGCGCGCGTGCTGGAAAAGGCCGTGCGATCGAACATATGCATGTCGGGCAGGTCGAGCGACGATCCTTCCGCCACCACCGTTTCACTGGGGCGCAGGCGCGCGAGTTCGGCATGAAGGTCGGCGGCGCGGCATGTCATCGTCTCGAACCGGCCGGTCGAAATGTCGGCGGCGGCGATCCCGATCTCGCTGTCTCCGCCGACCTGCGCCAGCGCGACGAGCATATTGTCGCGCCGGGAATCAAGCAACGTCTCCTCGGTCAGCGTGCCCGCCGTCACATAGCGCACGATGTCGCGCGCCACGAGCGTCTTGCCCCCGCGCGCCTTCGCCTGCGCCGGGGTTTCGGTCTGCTCGGCGATGGCGACGCGATGGCCCGCCTTGATCAGCCGCGCGAGATAGCCCTCTGCGCTATGGACCGGCACCCCGCACATCGGGATCGGCGCGCCATCATGTTCACCCCGACTGGTCAGCGCGATATCGAGCGTAGCCGCCGCCGCTTTGGCATCATCGAAGAAGAGTTCGAAGAAATCGCCCATGCGGTAGAAGAGCAGGCAGTCCTGTGCCTGGGCCTTGAGCGTCAGATATTGCGCCATCATGGGCGTAAGGGGTGAGGACGTGTCCGGGGCGCTGCGCATCCCGCCCGGATAGCGGCAAGGCGGCGCGCAGGAAAGAGCGCGAAAAAGCGGCCTTCTCGCACTTGCCCCCAAGCATGGCTTGCCGCTAGGGCCAAGGCAACGGACAGAAGAGGCGGATAATCGATGACTGACAAGTCGAGTGTGGAATTTTCCGAGCGCGAGGCGCTGTTTTTCCATTCGACCGGTCGTCCCGGCAAGATCGAGATCATCGCGTCCAAACCGATGGCGACGCAGCGCGACCTCAGCCTCGCTTATTCCCCTGGCGTCGCGGTGCCGGTGCTGGCGATCGCGAAAGATCCAGCCCTCGCTTATGACTATACGGCCAAGGGTAATCTGGTCGCGGTCATCACCAATGGCACGGCGATCCTGGGCCTGGGTAATCTTGGCGCGCTGGCGTCAAAACCGGTGATGGAGGGCAAGGCGGTGCTGTTCAAGCGCTTCGCCGACGTGGATTCGATCGATATCGAACTCAAGACCGAGGATGTCGATCGCTTCATCGACGCGGTCGAATTGATGGAGCCGACCTTCGGCGGCATCAACCTTGAGGATATCAAGGCGCCCGAATGTTTCATCATCGAACAGACGCTCAAGGAGCGGATGAACATCCCGGTGTTCCATGACGACCAGCATGGCACCGCGATCATCGCGGCGGCAGGCGTCATCAACGCGGCGATGCTGACCGGGCGCGAGCTGAAAGACCTCAAAGTCGTGGTCAATGGCGCGGGCGCGGCCTCGATCGCCTGCACCGAACTGATCAAGGCTTTGGGTGTCGCCGGCGACAATGTCATCATGTGCGACAGCAAGGGCGTGATCTATCAAGGCCGCACCGAGGGCATGAACCAGTGGAAGTCGGCCCATGCGGTCAAGACCGACGCGCGCACGCTCAAGGAAGCGATGAAGGGCGCTGACGTGTTCCTGGGCCTCTCGGTCAAAGGTGCGGTGACGCCGGACATGGTCAAGGATATGGGCGACAAGCCGATCATCTTCGCCATGGCCAACCCGGACCCCGAAATCACCCCGCCCGATGCGAAATCGGTGCGCCCCGAAGCGATCGTGGCGACCGGCCGGTCGGACTATCCGAACCAGGTCAACAATGTCATCGGCTTCCCCTTCATTTTCCGGGGGGCGCTTGATGTGCGCGCGACGACGATCAACGAAGCGATGAAGGTCGCCGCCGCCCACGCCATCGCCGAACTGGCGCGCGAGCAGGTGCCCGAAGAAGTCGCCAAGGCCTATGGCCGTTCGCACAGCTTTGGCCCCGACTATATCATCCCCGCGCCCTTCGATCCGCGCCTGATGGAAGTCGTGCCCTCTGCCGTCGCACAAGCCGCAATGGACAGCGGCGTGGCGCAAAAGCCGATCGCCGACATGGCGGCCTATCGCCAGTCATTGAAGGCCCGCCTCAATCCGACCACTTCGGTCCTGACCACCGCCTATGAAGTCGCGAAGGCCAACCCCAAGCGCGTGGTCTTCGCCGAAGCGGAGGAGGAAGTGGTCCTGCGCGCCGCCATCCAGTTCCGTGACCTTGGCTATGGCGTGCCGGTACTCGTGGGACGCGGCGACGTGGTCGACAAGCTCAAGGCGCTGGGCGTGCGCGATCCCGACAGTTTCGAACTGCACAATAGCGTCAATTCGCCGCTCGTCCCCGACATGGTCGATCTGCTCTACGCCCGGCTTCAGCGGCGCGGCTATCTGCGCCGCGATTGCGAACGGATGGTCAACCGCGATCGCAACATCTTCGGCACGTTGCTGGTGAAGATGGGTGTTGCCGATGCGATGATTACCGGCATGACCCGTCCCTATGCGCAGACCCTGCGCGAGGTGAAGCGAGTGATGGACCCGGCCGCCGGTCGCACGCCGTTCGGCATCCATGTCATGGTGGCCAAGGACAAGACGGTTTTCCTGGCCGACACCACGGTCAATGAACGTCCGACCGCGAGCGAACTGGCCGACATTGCCGAGGGCACCGTCGCGGTCGCGCGGCGCATGGGCCACGACCCGCGCGTCGCCTTCCTCTCCTACTCCAATTTCGGCAACCCGCCCGGCGCTTTCCTCGAAAATGTGCGCGGCGCGGTGAAATTGCTCGACGAACGCAATGTCGATTTCGAATATGAAGGCGAGATGACCGCCGACGTGGCGCTCAATCCCGCTGTCATGAAAAATTATCCGTTCAGCCGCCTGTCCGGGCCCGCCAATGTGCTGGTGATGCCGGGTCTGCAATCGGCCAATATCTCGGCCAAGCTGTTGCGCGAACTGGGCGGGACATCGATGATCGGGCCGGTATTGGTCGGCATGGAAAAATCGGTCCAGATCGCGACGATGGCGTCCAATGCGTCCGAGTTGCTGACGCTAGCGGTACTAGCAGCGGGCGGGATCGCGCTCTGACCGGCGCGGCCTATGAGATGAGTTGCAGGAGCGAGCGGGCATGAGCGACATGGTGAGTTTCGACAGCGCCACTTTCCGACGCGTGCTCGGCCATTACCCCACGGGCGTCTGCGTCGTGACGGCGATGGAAGCCAGCGGGGCACCGGTCGGCATGGTGGTGGGGTCTTTCACTTCCGTCTCGCTCGATCCGCCGCTGGTGGCCTTCTTCCCCGCCAAATCGTCGAGCAGCTGGCCCCGGATCAAGGCGGTCGGCAAATTCTGCGTCAATATTCTGGCCAGCGATCAGCAGCCGCTGTGTCGCCAGATTGCCGCGCCAGGGCCGGACAAATTCGCCGGCATCGTGCATCGCGTGTCCGCAAATGGCTCTCCGATCCTCGATGATGTCGTCGCCTGGATCGATTGCGCGCTCGATGCGGTGCATGAGGCGGGGGACCATTATATCGTGCTGGGCAAGGTCGTGGCGCTGGAGGTCGACAGGCCGGAGCGGCCGTTGCTGTTCTTCCAGGGCAGCTATGGCGAATTTTCGCTGATTGCCTGACGGTCGGGCGGGATGCCTGCCGTCTGGTCGGGAAAGGGGCTGTTCTTTCCTTTTGTGGCGGCCCAGACATAAGCGGGACATATTACGGGTCCTTAACGCCTTCTTCCTATGCAGGTGCGTTGCCCTCTGACCGGACTGCCCATGACCGCGCTGCTCATCACCGTCGATACAGAGCTGTCCTCTTCGCTGCATCAGCGCGGGGTGAGCCTGACCGACAATGTCAGCCGCTCGATCTGGGCGGAGGCGCGGGGGCAGGCGCATGGCATCGGCTGGCAGATGGATATGCTGGAACGCCATGGTCTCAAGGGCGTCTTCTTCCTCGATCCCATGCCCGCACTGGTGCATGGCGCGGATTTCCTCGCACCCATTGTCGAGGCGATCGAGAGCCGGGGCCATGAAGTGCAGATGCATATCCATACCGAATGGCTCGCCTGGGCCAAGGAGTCGCCCATCGGCGGACGGCAAGGGCGCAATATCGGCGATTTCTCGCTGGATGATCAGATCACCCTGCTGAGTCTTGCCAAGATGCTGTTGGAGCAGGCGGGCGCGCCGTCCATCACGGCCTTTCGCGCAGGCAATTTCGGCGCGAACGACGATACGCTGCGGGCGCTGGCCGCGATCGGCGTGGCGTGGGACAGCAGCGTCAATCCCGCCTATCTGGGACGCGAATGCGGCATTACCGCCGATCCGGCGCAGATCGGCGCGCAGCGGATGCAAGGCGTGGTCGAACTGCCGGTATCAGGCATCCATGACCGGCCCGGCCATTTCCGCCCGGCGCAAATCTGCGCCATGTCGGCGGCGGAAATGCGCGCCGGGTTGCGCCATGCTGCGCGTGAGGGGCAGGACGCCTTCACGGTCGTCACCCATAGTTTCGAAATGCTCTCGCGGGATCGGCAGCGCCCCAATGCCATGGTCAAGGCGCGGTTCGTGGCGCTGTGCCGCGAAGCCGCACGCTTGCCGCAGGTGCGGGGAGTCGGCTTCCGCGACCTGTCCCCGACGATGGCCGATGATTCGCCACCATCGCAAAGCCGTGTTCCCCCCAGCCGGATACGCACCGGGTTGCGGCTGGCACAGCAGGCCTGGGCGACCTGGCGCTACGAACATCGACTGGTTCCTGCGTGAGCCGCTATCCCGTCGCGCTCGTCCTCGGTCTGGAAAATGCCATCGGCCTGACGGTCGTGCGCGAACTGGGCGAAAAGGGCGTACCCGTCCATGGCATCGCCCGCGAAGCGGCACCCGTGGCTGCGGCGTCGCGCCATTGTGCTGCCATGACGGTGCGTCCCTCTGGACCGATGGCCGAATGGTTGCCCGATCTGATCGCCACCACGAGGGCAGGGGCGGTCTTGGCCATTTCAGAATCCGACCTGCTGGAGCTTTCGGCTCTGCCGCCGGTGATCGGCGGCTGCCATGTGCTGGTGCCTCGGCCAGAGCCTCTGGCCAAGGTGCTGGACAAGCTTCGCACGCTGGAGATCGCGGCGCAGGTCGGATTGTGCATCCCACAAACCTGGCAACCGCGCGCGGGTGAGGATTTTGCCGCCCGTGTCGCGGCCATGCGCTATCCGCTGGTCGCCAAATGGGCCAATCCCCCCGAAATCATGCCCATTTTGGAGCAGGCGGGGCTGGAATGGTTCAAGACCGAGTATATCCGTACGCCCCAGGAATTGGCGGCCTTGCTCGACCGCTACGCCCCGGTCGGTCATTGGCCGCTGATCCAGCAATATTGCCGGGGCGTGGGCCTTGGCCAAATGCTCTATATGGACGATGGCGAAGCGACCCTGCGTTTCCAGCATCGCCGCCTGCACGAATGGCCGCCCGAAGGCGGCGTGTCCACGCTCTGCCGCGCCGAGCCGACCAACGCACATGCGGCGCAGATGCTGCTATCGGAAGCCCTGTTGTGTGCGCTCGATTGGCAGGGCCAAGCGATGGTCGAATATCGCTATGAAGCCGAAAGTGGCCGATATTGGCTGATGGAAGTCAATGGCCGCTTCTGGGGCAGCCTGCCGCTGGCGCGCCATTGCGGCGCGCTGTTCGCCTGGGAGGCCTATCGCCGCACCGTCCTTGGCCAAACCGATGTCGCGCCGACGCCTCGTGACACGCTCCGCGCCCGCTATATGGTGCCCGAAACCAAGCGGCTTGCGCGCGTGTTGCTGTCGCCATCGCGGATCAGCGATCCCTTCTTCCAGCGTCGCCCACTGGCGGACCTGACCGCCTATCTGCTGACCTTCTTCGATCCGCGTGCGCGCTATTATGTGTTCAGCCTGTCCGATCCGCGCCCCTGGCTGCGCGACATGGCGCAGATGTTCAGGAAAGCCGTGCGCCGGGGAAAGCCCTGACCAGCGCGCCCACGGCCTGTTCGATCCGGGCAAGACACTGCGCCATATAGCGGTCATCAAGCATATAGGGGTCATGCAGATGCGGTAGCATCGGCCGGGTCCATCGACCCAGCAATATGCGGGGCAGGGCCTCCAGCCGCGGATCGGCGGCCAGCCGGTGCAATTGCCGCACCTCCATCGCCAGCAACAGGTCGCCGGGTTCCGGCATATAATCGGCCAGATCGATGGCCCGATGCGCGCGCAGGTCATGCCCCAACATGCTTGCCGCCGCGATGGCGGGACCATGCGCCTCTCGCCCGGTCGTTGTCGACAGACCAAAGGACGCGCTATTCAGCCCCGCGCCCCGCGCCACCACATCGGCAAAGGCGCTGCGACAGATATTTCCCTGGCATACGAACACCAATCGCCGCACCTGCGCAGGGTCGGGTGCAACGCTGGCGGATCGGCCAAGCGCCAATTGCGGATAGGATAAGGCAAGCCGCACCAGCCCGCGGAAAGTGCCGAACCGCGACCGGATCATGATGGAACAGCCTTGCAGCAAAAAATTGGCGGAGACGCCGGGATTCGAACCCGGGGAGCCCCATTCAGGGCTCGACGGTTTAGCAAACCGCTGGTTTCAGCCACTCACCCACGTCTCCGCACGAATTGTCTGCCGGGTAGGCGGACAATGGCTGGGGAGGGGCTATAGCGATGGCCTTCCTGCATGGCAACGGGTCTGTCACAGCTATTTTGCAGGCTCGGTCGCCATGGCTATTCGTTCCGGCGCAGAATCGACTCAGATTGGCGTTCGTTCATTGGCCTTTCAGCTTGAAAGCCGATAACCGGGGAAATGATTGAGCGCAGATTTTTCGGGGAGCAACGGGCATGAACAGCAAAATGGGGCAAATGGCCGCCCGTGTTGCACGAGCGGGCACATGGGTCGTGGCGCTTGCCGGACTGGCGCTGACGCCCGTCGCGACGCAGGCGCAGGTCCGCACGATCGATCCCAATACGGCCATCGATGCCGATCTCGCGCCGCCGCCTCCCGCCAATAGCCAACCGACCGCGCCGGGCGTCGATTCCAGCGTCTATGATGGCCCACCGGCGATCGAAGATCCGGCGACGGCAACCGGCGCACCGGTAACCGCCAATTCACCGCCCGCCGCGCCCGATCCCACCATTTCCTACCAGGAAGACGATTTGATCGGCGCGGCCGAGGGTGTGTTCGGCAAAGGCGCCGAAGGGCTGGCCGGCCTGATCGAGAAGGTGTTGAAGGATCAGGGTCGCCCCAACGCCTATATCGCCGGTCGCGAGGCATCTGGCGCGTTTGTCGTCGGTCTGCGTTATGGCTCGGGCACATTGAACCACAAGGTCGAAGGCAAGCGCGAAGTCTATTGGACCGGGCCGTCGATCGGTTTCGATGTCGGCGGCAATGCGTCTAACACGTTCGTCCTGGTCTATAATCTCTACGACACGCAGGATCTCTATCACCGCTTCCCCGCCGCCGAAGGCACCGCCTATCTGGTGGGCGGATTCACCGCCAGCTATCTGCGCTGGGGCAATGTGGTGCTGATCCCCATCCGGCTGGGCGTCGGCTATCGCTTGGGCGTCAATGCGGGCTATATGAAGTTCAGCGAAAAGCGGAACTGGCTGCCCTTCTAACCCGGTCTATAACGACAGGGCGAGTTGTTCGCCCTGCTCGACCGCTTCCTCCGCCTCCAGATTATGTATGCCCAGGCCCAGCAACCGCGCACCCATACGCAGGGGCAATTGCGCCAGCAGCAATTCCCGCGCGGTCTGCGCCAGAAGGTCCGGCGATCGTACCGGCGCGGTGAAGCTGCGCGACCGGGTGATGATGCGGAAATCGGCGAACTTCACCTTCAGCACCACCGTCCGGCCCCAGGCCTGCGCCTTGTCGATCCGGGTCCATAGGCTGGCGGCGATCCGGTCTATCTCCGTAACCAACGCAGCCCGATCGGTCAGGTCGTCGGAAAATGTGTCCTCCACGCTGACGGATTTACGCCCTTCACGCTCGCGCACGGGCCGGTCATCCTCGCCCCGCGCCGCGCGATAATAATAGTCCGCCGAACTGCCGAAATGGGCCTGGAGAAAGCGCAGGTCGCGCGCGCGCAGGTCCGCCCCCGTCTCGATCCCCAATTCATGCATCCGCCGCGCGGTCACTGGCCCAATGCCGTGGATGCGCCGCACCGGCATCGCCGCGATGAAGGCGGCGCCCTCACTCGGCCGCACCACACACACGCCATCGGGTTTGTTCTGGTCCGATGCCAGTTTGGCGATCAGCTTGTTGTAAGACACGCCGGCCGAGGCGGTGAGGCCCGTTTCGATGCGGATCAAATGCCGTATCTCTTCGGCCACCTGCGTTGCCGACGCGATGCCTGGCTTGTTCACCGTCACGTCTAGATAGGCTTCATCCAGCGACAGCGGCTGAATGATGTCGGTATAGCGACTGAAAATTTCGCGAATATGGGTCGATGCCGCGCGATAGGCATCGAACCTGGGCGGGACGAAGATCAGGCCGGGGCAGAGCCGCCGCGCCCGTGCGCCGGGCATGGCCGATTTGACCCCGAATGCGCGCGCTTCATAACTGGCCGTCGCCACCACGCCGCGCGGACCGCCGCCGCCGACGGCGATCGGCTGGCCCCGCAGCGCAGGGTCATCGCGCTGTTCCACCGACGCATAGAAAGCATCCATGTCGATATGGATGATCTTGCGCAGCGGTGGCGGCACGGGGTCCATGGCCCAATTCTATGGCATAATCAGAACAAAAGAGAAACAAAATTACGCCGTATCTACGTCTTGTTCTTGAGCGCCAGCAGGGCCGCGAAAGGTCCGGTCTGATCCTCGTTCAATACGCCGACCTCTTTCAGATAAGCATCGGCATCGGGGGAGCGGGGATAGGGAGCCATTACCAAAGCCATCGTTTCTGCCACCGCCTCGCCCATGTCGATGATCTGCCCGTCATAGCCGATCGTGTCGCAATCCTCGACATCCAGTTCCAGTTCGTCGCTGTCGACCACATCGGTCCCTTCGACGATGAAGCGCAGCAGGAAATCGCTGTCGATCTGCTCCGGCACGGGCAGGCCGGTCGCGACGCAGGGCTGCGACAGCGTGGCGCGTATCCGGCCCCGCGCGACGATCGCGCCATTGTCCTCGCTAAGTCCGTAATCGGCTTCCAGCCGGTCAAGCGCAATCAAGCCGAAACGGCGCATCAATGCCATGCGCTCTTCGCTCTTGGCGGCGATATGCACGCTACCCGCAAGCCGACCGATCTGATCGACCTTGATCGGGCGCGAAAATTCGGGTGCAGGAACGGGGCTCATCCGATATCTCCCGCCAGCAAGGCATCGCGCGACAGGCCACCCAGCCGCGTCCAGCGCGCCCGCAGCGCGCCTTCGACATGGGTGAGCGCCGCGTCCGACACCGCCTCGCCGCGATACAGGTTGCGCACCAGCGCCTCGCGCAGATCCGCTTCGCCCGCCAGCGCCGCGCGATAGGCGCTGATCCGCCCGCCAAGCGCGCTCATCATGCGGCCGACATGCTTGCCGACCACGACATCGCCAATACCTTCCTGGCGCAACTGCCCATCCATATCGTCGACGAAGACTTCGGTCAGCCAGACGCTTTCCTGCGTCGCACCCTGTTCCTGCAACCGGACCAGCACCTGGCTCAAAATCGCGACGATCATGTCGAACCGACCGTCCAGCGTGTCGGGCACGGCACCGTCCAGATACCAGTGCGGCTGGCGGCCCTCAGCGACGATGGCATGATAGAGCGGCATCAGACTGTCCTTGGGGTCGGTGCGCCCGAACAGTCTTTGCAGGAAGGAAGGGGAGGCGGTGGACATGCGGCAACGTCTTTTCATGGTGGATGGGCGGGCGGCGCGCGTTGCCCCATATTTCGCGCCCCTTGCCGGGGGCGGCGCATTTCCATATTGATCGCTGCGTCGCCCAATGCAATGGCGGCGTCATGTTTCTTGGGTTCGCGGGTCCGCCCCCGCAGGAGAAGTCGATGCGTCCGTTCAGCCGTCATTCCGCACAGGGGCGCATCCTGCTCGCCATAGGCCTTGGCGCACTCGTACTGGGCGCTTCGGGCTGCACCCGCGTTCGCACCCATCAGGGCTATCAGGTCGACAAGCTGCTGGTGGATTCGGTCCAGCCCGGCATCGACAATCGCGCCTCGGTCGAAGGCACGCTGGGCCGCCCGACCTTCACCTCGCAGTTCGGCGAGCAGGAATGGTATTATATTTCGCGCAGCATGCGCGCGCTGGCCTTCTCTAACCCCAAGCCCGTGGAACAGACCGTGCTGCGCGTCCGCTTCGATGCCGCCGGCAATGTCGCGGCGGTCGATCGCATGGGGCTGGAACAGGTCGCCAATATTTCGCCCTCGGGGGACAAGACCCCGACTCTCGGCCGCAACCGCAGCCTGTTCGACGAGATTTTCGGCAACATCGGTGCCGTCGGTGCCGGTGGCATGGGTGGTACCGGTGCAGGCGGTGGCGGCCCCGGCCCCAACGGCAGTTAAACCCTAGCCGCGCGGACCATCCAGCGGCTCTAGCGCCCGACTGGACAAGACACTATTGGCCTCTACGCAGCTTCCGATCAGCAGATTGGGAGAATGATGTCGCTTTAGGGTTGCCTACCGGCATAGGAATGGGGAAGACGGTCATCATCATCGGATAGGCCTGCCATCCTCGTGCCCGCATGGGTGTCGACCCGGAGAAGAATTTGTTTTTGGTCCTGCTTTGCCTCCTGCCATTCGTCGGCACCTTGCTGCTGTCGATCATGGGTGGGGCGGGCCGCAACGCACAGGCCACCATAGCGGTAATCCCCGCCATCGCCGGACTGGCTCTGTTGGGATGGTTCGCGCCGCTCGTGCTGGGCGGCGGGGTGGCGCAATGGCATATGGCCTGGGTGCCGACATTGGGGCTGGATCTCAGCCTGCGCCTCGACGCGCTGGGCTTGTTGTTTGCGGGGCTGATCCTGGGCATCGGCCTGCTCATCATCCTCTATGCGCGCTTCTATCTGTCCGCCAAGGACGCGATGGGCCGGTTCCTGGCGATGCTGCTGCTGTTTCAGGGGGCCATGCTGGGCATCGCTCTGTCGGGCAACATCTTGCTGTTGCTCATCTTCTGGGAACTGACCAGCCTGTCCTCCTTCCTGCTCATCGGCTTCCGCAGCGACACGGCGGAGGGGCGGCAGGGCGCGCGCATGGCGTTGGCGGTGACGGGCGGCGGTGGCCTCGCGCTCATTGGCGGTCTGGTGTTGCTTGGCACGATCGCGGGATCGTTCGAACTGGCCGACATATTGGCGAGCGGCGACATCATCCGAGCGTCTGCGCTCTATCCCGTGGCGCTGATCCTGATCCTGCTGGGCTGCTTCACCAAGTCGGCGCAATTCCCATTTCACTTCTGGCTGCCCCACGCCATGGCCGCCCCCACGCCGGTCAGCGCCTATCTGCACAGCGCGACCATGGTGAAGGCGGGGGTGTTCCTGCTCGCCCGCTTCTGGCCGGTGCTGTCGGGGACCGACCTGTGGTTCTATCTGGTGACGACGACGGGGCTGGTCACGATGATCCTCGGCGCGGCCGTCGCCTTGTTCCGTCATGATCTCAAGGCGATCCTCGCTTACTCCACCATCAGCCATCTTGGCCTGCTGACCATGTTGTTCGGCTTCGGCACGCCGGTCGCCGCGATGGTCGGCGTTTTCCATCTGCTCAACCATGCCGTCTTCAAGGCCGCCCTGTTCATGAACGCGGGGATCGTCGATCATGAAACGGGCACGCGCGACATTCGCCTGCTGGGCGGGCTGGCGACGCTGATGCCGATCACCGCGACGCTGGGCATCGTCGCGTCCGCCTCCATGGCGGGCCTGCCCCCGTTTGCCGGTTTCCTGTCGAAGGAAATGATGCTGGAGGAAGCCGGGCATACCCTATGGGCAGAGCAGTCGTGGATCGTGCCGCTCGCCGCCGTGATCGGAGCCACGCTGTCGGTGGCCTATTCGCTGCGCTATATCGTGCATCTCTATTTCGGGCCTCGCCCGGCGTCCTATCCTGCCCAGCCGCATGATCCGCCATTCGGTCTATGGGCACCGTCCGCCTTGCTGGTCGTGCTGACCATCCTGGTCGGCCTGTTCCCGCAGACATTGACGGTGGGTCTCGTCACGCCCGCCGCCGCCATCGTCACCGGCGGCACCGCGCCGCCGTTCAAGCCCGCCCTCTGGCATGGCGTCACCCCCGCACTGGTGATGAGCATCGTCGCGGTCGCGGTCGGGGCGTTGATGCTGTGGCTTCATGGCCCCTTGCTGCGGGCCTGGGATGCCTTGCGCCTGCCCGATGCCAAGCGGATGTTCGACCGGGCGCTGGAATGGCTGGTCGATCGGGCCAGTGACATGACGCAAGCCATCCATAATGGTTCGCTCCAACGGCAACTCAGCCTGCTGTTCCTGGTCGCGATCCTGGTCGGCGCGCTGGGCGTGTGGACCGGCGGCTACAGCCCCGGCACCCGCCCCACCATTCCTGCCCATCCGGTGGCGATCCTCGCCTGGGGCTTGCTGGTCGCGGCGGTCATCGCGGTCGTGAAGGCGCAGCGCCAACGCTATCTGACGCTCGTCTATATCAGCGTCGTCGGCCTCGTCGTTTCGCTCGCCTTCGTCTATCTGTCGGCCCCGGACCTCGCCCTCACGCAAATTTCGGTGGAGGTGGTGACGATCCTGCTGTTGCTGCTGGCGCTCAACCTGATGCCCAAACAGCCGGTGCGTCTCTCCAGCAACAGCCTACGGCTACGCGATGGCCTGATCGGACTGGCCGGTGGTACGGTCGCGGGCCTGGCAGCCTGGGCCGTAATGACGCGCGAACCCAATGATCCGATCTCCGCCTATCATTGGGAAAACAGCTATTCGGGCGGCGGCGGAACCAATGTGGTTAATGTCACGCTGGTCGATTTCCGCGCCTTCGACACGTTTGGCGAAATCACGGTGCTGGGCATCGCCGCGCTCACCATCTTCGCGCTGCTGCAACCGGTGGCGCGTGGCCCGTCGGGCCAGCGCCTGCGCGAGTGGGTCGCGGATCTGCCCCGGTCGCCCGAACGCCATCCCATGATGTTCGCAGTCGCCGCCCGGCTCTTGCTGCCACTGGCGACGATGATCGGCCTCTTTATCTTCCTGCGCGGGCATAATCTGCCGGGCGGCGGCTTCATCGCCGGGCTGGTGGTCTCCATCGCGATGCTGATGCAATATATGGCGTCGGGCTTCGAATGGGCGGACCAGCGGCGGCGGATCGACGAACATATGCTGATCGGCTTGGGCGTCACCATCGCCGCCTTGACCGGCCTTGGCTCGCTCTTCTTCGGCGCGCCGCTGTTCACCAGTGCTTTCGGCTATGTCACGCTGCCGCTGGTCGGAACCTTCGAACTGGCGACGGCGATGCTGTTCGACGTCGGCGTCGCCATGACGGTGATCGGTGCGGTGATGCTCGCGCTGGCCGAACTCAGCCATATTGCCCAGCGTGCGGAAAAGGCGCTGGTGGAGGATGATGGCCCGATGGATATCGACCCGGCCAAATTGCGGGGACGCCGGGCATGAGTATCGAATTTCTGGTCGCCTCCGCCATTGCCGTGCTGACCGCGGCGGGCATCTATCTCGCCTTGCGCGGGCGCACCTTCCCGGTCGTGCTTGGCCTCGCCATGCTGTCCTATGCCATCAACCTCTTCCTCTTCGCCATCGGTCGCCTGACGGTCAACCGTCCGCCGCTCTATGAAAAGGGCGTGACCGACTATGCCGACCCCCTGCCGCAAGCCCTGGTGCTGACCGCCATCGTCATTTCCTTCGCCATGACCGCGCTTGCCGTCGTGCTGTCGCTGCGCAGCTTCCTCGAAACCGGCACGGATCAGGTCGACGGCATTGTCGAGGCGGACCCGCCCCAGCCCGATCGGGAGGCGGCCCCATGATCGATGCGCTGATCGCTGCGCCCTTGCTGCTCCCTGCCTTTGCCGGAACCGCGACTTTGCTGTTCCGCCGTCGGCGGCGCTGGATCGGTGCGGCCATCTCGGTCGGATCGGCGGCGGGACTCGTGCTGCTGGCAATGATCCTTATGGGGCAGGCCATCGCAGGCGGACCGACCGCCTATGCGCTGGGTAACTGGCCCGCCCCCTTCGGCATCGTGCTGGTGCTGGACCGGCTGGCGGCACTGATGCTGCTGCTGACCGCCGTGCTCGGCCTGGCGGTCGCGGCCCATGCGACCTTGACCGGCCTCGATCGCAAGGGCTGGCACTTTCACCCGCTCTTCCAGTTCCAGCTGCTCGGCATTAATGGCGCGTTCCTGACGGGCGATCTGTTCAACCTCTTCGTTTTCTTCGAAGTGCTGCTGATCGCCTCCTATGGTCTGATGCTGCATGGGCAGGGCGCGCAGCGGCTGACGGCGGGCGTGCAATATGTGATCGTCAACCTGATCGGCTCCACCCTCTTCCTGATCGCGCTGGGCCTGCTCTACGGGATCACCGGCACGCTCAACATGGCCGATATGGCTGTTCGCGCCGCCGCCTTGCCGCCGGGGGATATGGGGCTGTTGCGCGCAGGCGGGCTGCTGCTGGTCACGGTGTTCGCGCTCAAGGCAGCGCTTGCGCCGTTGCACTTGTGGCTCCCGCGCACCTATGGATCGACGGCCCCTGCTGTCGCTGCGCTGTTCGCGATCATGACCAAGGTCGGCGCCTATGCCATCATCCGCACCGCGCCGCTGATCTTCGGCGACTGGGTCGGGCAATTGCTGCTGCCCGCAGCGCTGGTCGCGATGCTGCTCGGATTTGTCGGCTTGCTCGCCGCGCGCGGCTTGCGCGATATGGCAGCGTTCGGCTTGATCGGCTCGACCGCTACCCTGCTGGTCGCCATTGCCCAGTTCGATCAGCGCGCCATGGCTGCCGCGCTTTTCTATCTGCCCCATACCACTCTGGCCGCGGCGCTGCTGTTCCTGACGGTCGATCTCGTCATCCGCTGGCGTCCGGCCGAGGGCGATTCGATCGTGCCGACCTCGGCTTTCGCCGGGCAGGGCAGGCTGGCCTTGCTGTTCCTGGCGGCAGCCGTCGCCCTGGCAGGCCTGCCACCGCTGTCGGGTTTCATCGGTAAATTGCTCATCCTTCAGGCATCGCTGACATCGCCCTATGTCATCGCCATCTGGGCGCTCGTGCTGGGGACCAGCCTGCTGGCGGTGGTCGGCATGGCACGGGCCGGAACCACCGTGTTCTGGAAACAAGGCAACTGCCCACCCACGTCCAAGAACCGCACCGCCTTTCGCGCCATCGAAGCATTGCCGGCCTTTTTCCTGCTCGTCATGCTGGGCGCGCTGACCGTGGCCGCAGGCCCGGCGACGGCCTATGCCGACGCCACCAGCCGCCAATTGTTCGACGTGCCCGCCTATGTTCGCGCCGTGCTGGGATCAGATGCACCGGGAGCCGTCCGATGAAACGCCTGCTGCCCCATCCCGGCCTCACGCTCCTGCTGGTCACCATGTGGATGCTGGTGCTCAATAGCCTCAGCATGGGCGGTTTCCTGCTCGGCCTCTTCTTCGCAATCGTCGTGCCGCTCTTCACTGCGCCCTTCTGGCCGGACCGGCCGCAAATGCGCCTTGGCCTGCCCTTGCTCGGCTATGCCTTCCTGGTGCTGTGGGATATTGTCGTCGCCAATTTCGAGGTAGCGCGGCTGATCCTGTTCCGGCGCAACCGCGATTTTCGCTCCTGCTGGCTCAGCATACCGCTCGAATTGCGCTCGGCCGAAGCCATCACTCTGCTCGCAGGCACGATCAGCCTGACGCCCGGCACCGTCTCCACCGATATTTCGACCGACGGCCGCCATCTGTTGGTCCATGCGCTGGATACCGGCGATCCGGCAG
Organism: Sphingobium sp. SA2; assembly: GCF_032227065.1. Taxonomy (NCBI): domain Bacteria; kingdom Pseudomonadati; phylum Pseudomonadota; class Alphaproteobacteria; order Sphingomonadales; family Sphingobiaceae; genus Sphingobium; species Sphingobium sp. SA2. The sequence continues at coordinate 783,966 of NZ_JAPMXX010000006.1, read as the reverse complement.
GGGAAATCACGCGCATCAAGGCGCGCTATGAACGCCGCCTGCTGGAGATTTTTCGATGATAGAGACCGCTCTGTCGATCGCAATGGGCTGCGTGGCGCTGGCGATGCTGCTCAACCTCTATCGCCTGCTGCGGGGGCCAACCGCGCCGGACCGCATCCTGGCGCTCGATACGATGGTCATCAATGCCATCGCGCTGATCATCCTGTTCGGCATATTGGAAGAAAGCGGCACCTATTTCGAAGCGGCGCTGTTGCTGGCGATGGTCGGCTTCGTCGGCACGGTCGCCTATACCAAATTCCTGCTGCGCGGCGACATTGTGGAATAGGATGGACCAGCCGGAATGACCGCCTTGATCGACATCTTCATCGCCTTCCTCATCCTGCTCGGCGGTGCCTTCGCGCTGATCGGCAGCTGGGGACTGGCGCGCCTGCCATCGCTGATGACCCGCCTGCACGGCCCGACCAAAGCGACCACGCTGGGCGTCGGCGGCTGCCTGATGGCGTCGATGCTCTATTTCCCGACCCATGGCCTGAGCTGGTCGGCGCATGAACTGCTGATCACGCTCTTCCTGTTCATCACCGCGCCGATTTCGGCCAATATGATCGCCAAAGCCTATATCCATCGGCGGCACAGCGAAACCCGGATGACGGTCGAAACGGCCAAGATGCTGCCCGAATCGCCTGCCGGGGCTGCGGAATGGGCGACATTTGGCGTCGCGGATGCCGATCGGCCGAACCAGCCTTCAGGCGAACCCGCTCAGCCCTTGTAAAGCGCGTCCAGCCGGTCGGCATAGCGTTTGCGGATCACATGGCGGCGGATCTTGATCGACGGGGTCATTTCCTCATTCTCGATCGTAAACGGCTCATCGGCCAGGATGAAGCGACGAACCCGCTCGGTCACCGACAGGTCGCTATTCACCCGGTCCACCGCGGCGCGCAACGCCGCCATATAGGCCGGATCGGCGCGCGCCTCCGCCAGCGTCAAACCCTTGGCCTGCGCCCATTCCAGCGTCCATTCGGCATCCGGCACGATCAGCCCGACCAGATAGGGCCGGCGGTCGCCATGGACCATCGCCTGCCCGATTTCGGCCTGCAGCGTCAGCATCCCCTCGACTTTCTGCGGCGCGACATTGTCGCCCTTGTCGTTGACGATCAGGTCTTTCTTGCGGTCGGTGATGCGGATGCGCCCCTTGGCATCGAATTCGCCGATGTCGCCGGTGTGGAGCCAACCATCCTTCAACACCTTTTCCGTTTCCGTCGGATTGCGCCAATAGCCGTGCATGACCAATTCGCCCCGGACCAGAATTTCGCCATCCTCGGCGATCCGCACTTCCACGCCATCAAGCGGCGGGCCAACCGTGTCCATGGCGATGCCCGCGCGCGGCCGATTGCAGCTCACCACTGGTCCCGCCTCGGTCTGGCCATAGCCCTGAAGCAACGTTAGGCCCATCGCGTCGAAGAACAGGCCGACATCGGGATTGAGCGGCGCACCGCCCGACACCAGCGCCTTCAACCGGCCGCCGAAACGGGCGCGGATCTTGGGGATCAAGGTGCGCGCGAGCAGCGCCTTCATCGGCCGGTCGAGCAGGGATTTGCGCCCATGCTGTTCCTTCGCCGCGATACGCAGTGCCTGGGCCATCAGATAATTGGGGAATTTACCCTGCTTCTCGATCGATTTCATGATCCGCGCGCGTAGCACTTCGAACAGGCGGGGCACGACCACCATGATGGTCGGGCGCGTTTCCTCGATATTGCTGGCGAGCTTTTCCAAGCCTTCCGAATAATAGATCTGCCCGCCCAGCAGCATCGGCAGAAATTGCCCGCCACTATGTTCATAGGCGTGTGACAGCGGCAGGAAGGACAGGAAAACCTCCTCCTCCCAGCCAAAATCCTCCGCCACGACGGCACCTGCCCCCTCGGCATTGAGCAGGATCGCGCCATGATGTTGCATCACCCCGCGCGGCGCGCCGCCGGTGCCGCTGGTATAGATGATGCAGGCCTGGTCCTGGCGCGTCGCGGTCTGGGCGGCGGCGCAGGTCGCGACATCGACCGGGTGGGCCGCGATCAACTCATCCCACATATGGCAGGCGATCTGCCCCTGCGTTCCGCGCAATGGCTCCATGCCGATGATGAAGTCGGCCTGCGATCGGACGACGGCTGGCATCAGCACCTGCGCCAGCTTGGCGGTCGAGACGATGACCGCGCGCGCGCCGCTATCGGTCAATATATGTTGATGATCGCGCGTCGTATTGGTGGTGTAGGTCGGCACGGTGATGCACCCCGCCGCCATGATGGCGAGGTCGGCGATACAGAATTCCGGGCGGTTTTCGCTGACCAGCATTACCGGATCGCCCGGCTTCAACCCCTGCGCCTTGAGCGCGGCGGACAGGGCGGCGACCTGTTGCGCAACCACTGTCCAACTCAGCGGCTGCCAGGTGCCCTCCGTCTTGCGCCACAGGAACGGCGCGTCGCCCCTCTCGCTCGCACGGGCGAAGAACATGGTGACCAGATTGGGGAATTTTTCGATGGCCCTCAAGGCGCTGCTCCTGCGGTTCCGGCGCATCTGATGCGCGCCTGCTCATCGTCAGGCTATAGCTCCGCCTTGCCGTAACGGCCATCGACTTTATGGGGTTTCATCCATCGAAAAGCCCGTTCTGCACATCCTGCGGCGGATTGAGGCCCAAGTGCTTCCACCCCGGCCCGTTGAGGCATCGGCCGCGCGCCGTGCGGGCAATCAGGCCCAACTGGATGAGGTAAGGCTCGATCACTTCCTCGATCGTATCGCGCGCTTCGGAAAGCCCCGCCGCCAGCGTTTCGACCCCCACCGGCCCACCGCGATAAATATCCGCGATCATCATCAGATAGCGCCGGTCCATCAGGTCGAGGCCCAGTTCATCGACCTCCAGCCGCCGCAGCGAGGCATCGGCCACTTTCGCATCGACGGCCGCGACGCCCGCGACATTGGCGAAATCGCGCACCCGGCGCAGCAGCCGCCCCGCAATGCGCGGCGTCCCCCTTGATCGCCGCGCAATCTCCATCGCGCCGTCTGGCGTAATGGCAAGGTCGAGCAACCGCGCCGCGCGCCGCACGACTAGTTCCAGTTCGTCCACCGTGTAGAATTGCAGCCGCACCGGAATGCCGAACCGGTCGCGCAGCGGCGTCGTTAGCAAGCCCTGCCGCGTCGTGGCCCCCACCAGCGTAAAGGGCGGCAGGTCGATGCGCACCGATCGCGCCGACGGCCCCTCGCCGATCATCAGGTCGAGCGCGCGGTCCTCCATCGCCGGGTAGAGTACTTCCTCGACCGCCGGATTGAGCCGATGGATTTCATCGACGAACAGCACGTCGCCCTCATCCAGATTGGTGAGCAAAGCCGCCAGATCGCCCGACTTGGCGATGACCGGCCCTGACGTGGCGCGAAAGCCCACGCCCATTTCCTTGGCGACGATCTGCGCGAGCGTCGTCTTGCCAAGGCCGGGCGGCCCGAAAAACAGCACATGGTCCAGCGCCTCGCCGCGCGCCTTCGCCGCCTCGATAAACACGCGCAAATTCCCGCGCGCCGCTTCCTGCCCGATGAACTCGTCCAGCGACTTGGGACGCAGCGCTGCATCGACATCTTCGACGCGGCGGGCGGGGGTTAGGAGGCGGTCGTCGGTCATGGACGACGTCCCAAGGCCGACGGTGCGTCCATTGCGGAATGCAGGATACGCAGGATCAAGATGGTTTGCTCGCCGACATGATATAGCACTCGATGGGGTCGATGCGAAAAAGCTCTTATGCCATCGCCATAATCGGGTCTCGCCTCGCCCGCCGCCGGATGGGTGCGCAACAAGGCGAAGATGCGCTCGAAACCCTGCATGTGCGCCCGAACCGCCTCCAGGCCGAAATATTCAAGACCATGATCCTGAATGGCGATCAGATCCTGTCGGGCGGCGACCGTCAGCCTGATCTTAGGCATCCGGCAAGCGCGCCATAATCTCTTTCAGGACATCTTCCGGTTCTGCATCGACAATGCCTGATACGAAGCCCTCTTCAAGGCGGGCGCGAACCCATTGTCGATCATATTCGGACGCCTCTTGGTCGCGGCGAACCAAGTCGCGCAGATAATCGGCGGCATCGACATAGCGCCCCTGCGCCAGACGGGCGTCGACCCATTGTTCAAGGGCGGGCGGCATGGAGATGTTGAGGTCGGCCATGGTCACGTCATAAGCCTTTTATCCATGCAATCCAATGCACCCATCACTTCGCCGCCTTCCGCAGCGCCAGCCGCACCAGCGCATCCAGGCTGGCGTCGTCACCCAGTTCCGCTTCGGCCGCCGCGACGGCGGTGCTGGCTTCATAGGGTTTGAAGCCCAGATTCTGCAGCGCGGACAGAGCGTCGGCGGCGAAGCTGCCGGTCGGCAGCACGGCCACGCCGCCCGCGCCGATCGGACTGCCGACCGGGGCCGCGCCGATCTTGTCCTTCAATTCATTGACGATGCGCTGGGCGAGCTTGGGACCAACACCATTGGCGCGGGCGATCATCGCCTTGTCCCCCATGGCAACGGCCCGGTGCAGTTCCAGCGGTTCGAGCGCCGACAATATCGCCAGCGCAACGCGCGATCCCACGCCCTGCACATGGGTCAGCAGCCGATACCAGTCGCGCTCCTCCGCGCGGGCGAACCCGACCAGACGAATCGAGTCTGCCGCCACCAGCATTTCGGTGTGGATCGTCACCGCTTCCCCCACTGGACCCAAGGCCGCCAGCGTGCGCGACGATGCGCCGACCAGATAGCCGACGCCGCCCACATCGATGATGGCATGGTCGATGCCCGTGCTGTCCAGCAGCCCCTTGAGTTTTGCGATCATGCCCGCTGCCCTTTGGTCATGATCTGTTCTTTACAGCCTGTCGCGCGGCGCGCCAGTCAAAAGAATAGGCGCATGAGGCAGCTTTTCCGCGCGCCATGCGTAATGCTGCCCAAACCCATTACATATCAAGGCGATTATGATGCAGATGACCGCGCCGATGCTCGGCCCCAAGGATTTCGAATATCCCGCGATCATGCTTTCGGGCGTGGTCGACCATGGCATGTATCTTCATTTCAAAAATTGTCTGTCCACCGCGTCGCAGCAAGGGCTGGTGGTGGTCGAAATCTCCACCCTGGGCGGCGACCCCGAAATCGCCCGTCTGATGGGTGAGGATATACGTTTCCATTCCGATCTTTACCCCGAACGGCGTCTGGTGTTCCTCGGCCGTACGGCGGTCTATTCGGCGGGCGCGACCTTCATGAGCTTCTTCGCGACTGAAAACCGCTATGTCACGCGCGGCACGCGGATCATGATTCATGAGCGGCTGATCACCAAGAATATTCATCTCGCTGGCCCGCTATCGACCTGCATCGCCACGCTGAAGGCGACGCTCAACGAAATCCAGTCGTCGATCGCGATCCAGAATGAAGGGTTCCAAAATCTGATCCTGGGATCGGATATCACCATGGAAGAGCTGCTCGAAAAAGCGCCCGAAAACTGGTATCTCGAAGCCAATGAAGCGCGCGCACGGGGGCTGATCGCAGCGGTGCTGTGATCGGCGCTTGCGCGGCCTGCTGATTGCGCGTTGGTATCCGGCATGAACCGCATTCGATCAGGATCGCCGATCTTCCCCTGGCGCTATGGCATGTTCCTGGCGTTTCTGGCGACGATCGCGCCTTTGGCTCTGGTTCTGCCCTGGCATCAGGCGGTGATGGCGGGATTCGATATGGCCGCAATCGCCTTCATGCTGTCGGTAACGTCGCTCATCCGGGCCGATGCCGCCGCGATGCGGCGCAAGGCGGCGGCGAATGATGCCAATCGCGAACTGATGCTGCTGATAACCGCTATCGTCAGCCTGGTCATACTGGTCGCCGTGGGCGTGGCCGTGGGGGAGCAAGGGGGACACAAGGGTGGCACCGTCGCGCTGCTGCTGATCACGCTACTGGTGGCGTGGCTATTCTCCAACCTCGTCTACGCCATGCATTATGCGCATATCTTCTATCGCGCCGGACCGCGGGGAGAGGATAGCGGCGGTCTCGACTTCCCGGATACGCATGAGCCGGGTTATTGGGACTTTCTCTATTTCGCCTTCACGCTCGGCATGACGTTCCAGACGTCCGATGTGTCAGTGACGAGCAGCATCATGCGCCGCACGGCGCTGTTCCAAAGTCTCGCCGCATTCCTGTTCAACCTTGGCATATTGGCGTTCACGATCAACGTGTTGGGTGGGTAACGTCTTAAGCGGCGTTGCCCCAGCCGGACCGCTGACGCTGCCGTTGGCCACGCGCTGCCTTGGCCGGACCAACAGCCTTGCCGGCGTCATCCTCCATATGTGCCACTGACCGCCACCATTCCGCTACGACCGGACGCAGCGCGGACAAGCTGCCGGACCGTGGCATCGCGTACCAGTTCTCGCCATGACGATGAAAGGTCCAGTTGGAATCGCAATTGAGCGGAACGCGCTCGAAACGCGGAGAGACTTTGGAACCGGAAGATTCGCTGATCTCCCGTAACTGGGCAGGTACATTCTGGATGCTGCCATCGGGAAACCGCACCGCGATCGTCATCTCCTGCCTCCATCATTATCGGTTGATGAGGGGATAACGCATTGAGATAAAATGGGTTCACGACCTTGCTGCAGGTTAAGCAGTTTGTCTGCAACGGCCCTGCAGCCAAAGCCTTCACCGCTTGCTTACCAAATTTTGCTAGGGCTTGCCGCCATGCGCGACTCTGACGATCCCTGCCCCAAATCCGCCGTCAGCCATGGCGTCGGCATCGCTGGTTTGGTGGGCCTTGGCCTCTGGACCCTGGTCGCGCGCCATTATGGCATGAACGGTCCCCATGCCGGGCTGGCTGCGGTCGTCGCCTGCGGCGTGCCGATGGTGCTATGGTCGCTGCTGATCGACAAGGTGCATCGCAATGCCTCGACCGGCATAGACTGGCACGCGCCCGCCCGTCCGGTCCGCAGCGTGCTGGACATCAGCATCGTCAAGATCGCCGGGCTATGGGCAACCTGGCTCGCCATTGCCATCTTCTATTGCGTCGCGCGCTGGTATTGGAGCGGCAATTACCGCTTCTCGATGGACCTGTTCACCAGCGCCGCGCCATGGCTGCTGGCACTTTCCATCCCCTATGTCATCTGGATCGACCGACGGATGGTCGATCCAAAGGATGCCTCCTACAGCTTTGGCCAATGGGTGATCGGCGGCGCGGCGGGCGCGCCCGACATGGTACAGGTCGCGCATCACGCTCGCGCTTGGGCGGTCAAGGGCTTCTTCCTGGCCTTCATGGTGTCGATCGTACCGGGTAATTTTTCAAGCGTGGTCGAATGGCGGATCGCCGATGCGCTGGCCAATCCGATCGCGCTCGCCGGATTCCTGATCGCGGTCATGTTCATGATCGACGTCTGTCTGGCGACGGTCGGTTATATCCTGACCTTCAAGCCGCTCGATTCGCATATCCGCACCGCCAATCCCTATCTTGCCGGCTGGCTGGCTGCCCTGATCTGCTACCCGCCTTTCGTCCTGATGGGCGGCGGCGGGCCGCTCGATTATCATGCGGGCGGCGCGGAATGGGATTATTGGACGCAAGGATCGACGACGCTGCAATGGCTGCTGGGCGGGTGGCTGGTGCTGCTGACCGCCATCTATGCCTGGGCGACGATGGCGTTCGGCCTGCGCTTTTCCAACCTTACCCATCGCGGCATACTGACCCATGGTCCTTATCGCTGGACCCGGCACCCGGCCTATCTGTCGAAAAACCTTTTCTGGTGGTTTTCAGCGCTGCCCTTCCTCAGCGTCAGCGGATCGATCACCGACATCGTGCGCAATTGCGCGATGTTGGGCCTCACCAACGCCGTCTATTATTGGCGCGCTCGTACCGAAGAGCAGCATCTGTCAGCCGACCCCGACTATCGCGCCTATAGCGACTGGATGGAACGCAACGCCCCGGTGCCCCGCTTCTTCGCCTGGGTCACCGGGCGCAAGCGGGACGCGACTGTGGTGGCACAGACGGCGGAGCAGTCTGCAGCCTAGAAGCTTTCCTCGGCATAGACTTTGCTGACATCGCCGCCCCATTCGCCATGATAGCGATCGAGCAGCCGTTCAGCATGGGTCTTGCCGGATGACACGACCTCTTCCAGGTCGGACAGATAGCCCGTCTCATTGTCGCCCGCGGCATTCAGCCGACCGCGTGCGGCAAGTCCCGACCGCGCAATGTCTAGCGCTGGCTTGGCAATATCGCGCAGCGTGCGACCGCCACCGATCGGCGCGTCCAGGCCGAGCTTGGGCACGGAATCGCGCAAGAACTGCCGATCCTCCATGCTCCAGTCTTTGACCAGATCCCACGCCGCATCGAGCGCGCCCTGATCATAGAGCAGCCCGACCCACAAGGCGGGCAGGGCGCAGATGCGACCCCAAGGACCGCCGTCGGAGCCGCGCATTTCGAGGAAACTCTTCAACCGCACTTCGGGGAAGGCGGTGGAGAGATGGTCCTCCCAATCCTTCTCGGTCGGCTTTTCACCCGGCAGGACGGACAGTTTGCCGTTGAGGAAATCGCGGAAGCTGAGGCCCGACGCATCGATATATTTGCCGTCGCGAAAGACGAAATACATCGGCACGTCGAGCGCATAGTCGGCGTAACGCTCATAGCCAAAGCCATCCTCGAACACGAAGGGCAGCATCCCCGTGCGCTTGGGGTCGGTATCTGACCAGATATGGCTGCGATAGGACAGGAAGCCATTGGGCTTGCCCTCGGTAAAGGGCGAATTGGCGAACAAAGCCGTGCCAAGCGGCTGTAGCGCCAGCGAGACGCGGAACTTCTTGGCCATGTCGGCTTCGCTGCCATAATCCAGATTGGTCTGAATGGTGCAGGTGCGCAACATCATGTCCAGGCCCATCGATCCCACGCGGGGCATGTGCCGCAGCATGATCTCGTAACGGCCCTTGGGCATGATCGGCAACTCGGCGCGGGTCTTGTCGGGCCACATGCCAAGACCCAGGAAACCCAAGCCCAGCATGTCGCCGACATGCTTCACCTGTTCAAGATGCCGCCCGGTTTCAGCGCAGGTCTGGTGCAGATTGTCGAGCGGCGCACCCGACAGTTCGAGTTGCCCGGCGGGTTCCAGGCTGATCGTGCCATCGTCCCCCGACAAAGCGATGATATTCTCGCCTTCGAACACTGGCTTCCAGCCATAGCGGGTCAGGCCGATCAACAGCGTGTGGATGCCACCCTTTTCCTCATAGGATGGGGCGTGATGATCCTTGCGGCTGTAGACGAATTTCTCATGTTCGGTGCCGATGCGCCAGCGGTTCTTGGGCTTTTCGCCCTTGGCAAAGGCCGCGATCAGCTGGTCGCGGCTTTCGATGACGGGATCTTGGCCCGCTGAGTCGGTTCTTGTGCTCATGCCCCGCCCTTACTGCTTCCCCTCTGCCCGTCAAACAGCGGCGGGCTTCGGTCAAATAGGCTGTGTTGCTATCGGGTTCAATCCAATAGCGAAATGAAACTATTTCCAGTCGCCATTGATCGTCATCCAGGCCGCCGTAGCGGCGATGGCGGCGGTTTCCGCGCGCAGGATGCGGGGGCCAAGAGAGACGGGTACGGCTTGAGGATGCGCGCGGATCGCCTCCCGCTCGGCAGGGTCGAACCCGCCCTCCGGCCCGATCAGGAAAGCCGCCGCGCCGGGATGGGTGGCAAAGGCCTCGGTCATCGGTGCGCCGCCGGTTTCGTCAGCGAAAAACAGATGCCGCGCCTGCGGCCAATCGCGCAATAGCGCATCCAGCTTCACCATGGCGGCAAGTGCGGGCAGCGCGGTACGCCCGCATTGTTCAGCAGCCTCGACCAGATGCGCGTGCAGCCGGTCGAGGTTGAGCTTGTCCACCACGGCGCGGCGGGTCAGCACGGGTTGCAGCTTCGCCACCCCCAATTCGCACGCCTTTTCCGCGATCAGGTCGATGCGCCCCTTCTTGATCGGCGCGCAACACAGCCAGAAATCGGGCACCGTCTCCGGCCCCTTGGTCTGCGCCACGCATTCCAGCACCAGGTCGCGCTTGCGGATGTCGCGCGCCCGTGCTGCCCATTCGCCCGACCGCCCATCGAACAGCAGCACGATGTCATCGGGCTTCACCCGCATGACGGCGATCAGATAATGGGCCGGATTACCGTCGATCGACACGACCACGCCCTCACCCAACTGGGTTTCGACATGCAGGCGTGGGGCACTCTGCGGCGGCCAGGCGGGGGTAGCGGTCATTTCGGTCTTTCCGTATGGCAATGCGACCCCTAATGCCGTTCCTGTCGACGCAAGTCGAGACGCGCCCCGCGATCAGCGGCGAAACGGAGATAGTGTGAGCAGTAGCATCGTCCCCGACACCCAAGCGCGCGGCCTGCTGTCGCGCCTGCCGGACACGCCGCGCGGCCTCGCGCTGCTGGCGCGGTTCGACAGGCCGATCGGCTGGTGGCTGCTCTTCTGGCCAGGGGCCTGGGCTGTGGCGCTGGCCGGGGGTGGCTTTGTCCGCTGGCCGCTCATCCTGTGGTTTCTGCTGGGCAGCATCGCGATGCGCGGCGCGGGCTGCGTGTTCAACGATATCGTCGATCGCGATCTCGACGCGAAGGTCGCACGCACGGCTTCGCGCCCGCTTGCCAGCGGCGCGATCTCGCTCCGAACCGCGTGGCTCTGGCTGCTGGTCCTTTGCGCGGTCGGGCTTGTCGTGCTGCTGCAATTACGGCCCTATGCGCAGGTCGTGGCGCTTGCGTCGCTGGCGTTGGTCGCGGCTTATCCTTTCATGAAGCGGATTACCGGCTGGCCGCAAATCTGGCTGGGCCTCGTCTTTTCCTGGGCGGCCTTGGTCGGATGGAGCGAAGTGGCCGGTATGCTGACCATCGCTGGCCTGTTGCTCTACGCCGGAACCATTTTCTGGGTCGTGGGCTATGACACCATATACGCGCTGCAGGATCGGGAGGATGACGCGCTGATCGGTATCGGTTCGAGCGCCTTGTCCATGGGGCGGCATGTGCGCGCGGGCGTTTCGCTATGCTATGCGCTGGCGCTTGCCTTCTGGGCGACGGCCATCTGGCAGGTGCGGCCAGATGGCCTGGCGCTTGTCGCTCTTCTGCCGATGGCCGGGCATCTGCTGTGGCAGGTTGCGACCTTGCGCGAAGACGGCGTAGACCCGCTCACCAAGTTTCGCGCCAATCGTTTTGCGGGGTTGTTGATGTTCCTGGCTTGTCTGGTAGTAGGCAGCGCATGAGCGCGCATCCCATAGGTCCAGTGCCCGGCGACGATTGCTGGCGCATCGAGACAGCCACCCGCGCCAGCGTCATCATCGACGCGGACACCTATTTCCGCCACGCCCGCGCGGCGATGCTCAAGGCACGCAAGCGGATCATGCTGATCGGCTGGGATTTCGATGCCGCGATCAGCCTGGTGCGCGACGATGAGGTCGGAGACGGCGCACCCGCCGTCATTGGCGATTTCATCAGCTGGCTCGTCAACCGCTCGCCCGACCTCGAAATCTTCCTGCTGCGCTGGGATGTCGGCGCGATGAAGTCGATGGTCAGCCCCGTCAACCTCTTCACCACACTCAAATGGATGGCACATCCGCGCGTCACGGTGAAGCTGGACGGGCATCACCCCCCCGCGGCCTCCCACCATCAGAAGATCGTGGTGATCGACGATTGCTTCGCTTTTTGCGGCGGCATCGACATGACCGGCGATCGTTGGGACACGCGCCATCATCGCGACGACGAAGCCGGGCGTCATCATCCCGACGGTTCGCCCTATGGTCCATGGCACGATGCGACCACAGCACTGGCCGGCCCGGTTGCCGCCGCGCTCGGCGCGCATGCGCGCATGCGCTGGAAGATGGCGGGCGGTGATGATCTGGAGCCAGTGGAAGGCGGCGAGGATTGCTGGCCCGATCGTCTCCCCGTGCAGTTTGAAGGGGTGGATGTCGCCATTTCCCGATCCGCGCCACAAATGGACGATCAGGATGGCGTGACGGAGATTGAAAATCTCTATTGCCACCAGATCGCTGCCGCAAAACGCTGCATCTATGCCGAGAGCCAGTATTTCGCCTCCCGCCGCATCGCCGAGGCCATCGCCAAGCGGCTGGCCGAACCCGATGGCCCGGATATCGTCATCGTCAACCCAGAGCATGCCGATGGCTGGCTGGAACAGCAGGCGATGGATACGGCGCGCGCGCGTCTCTACGAAGCGCTCAAGGCGCGCGATACCCATGGCCGCTTCCGCATCTATCACGCCTTCATCACGCGCGGCGTGCCCATCTACATCCATGCCAAGATCTTGATCGTCGATGATCGGCTGATCCGGGTCGGCTCCTCCAACATGAACAACCGGTCGATGCGGCTCGACACCGAATGCGACGTGACGATCGACACGATCCTGCCCGCCAACGCCGGTCGGCAGGACCGTATATTGGCCATTCGCAACGACCTGATCGCCGAACATCTCGACATGCCGGTCGAGCGCGTCGCCGCCGTGATCGCGGAGCGCGGGCTAGTGGCGGGTATCGAGGAAATGCGCCAGAAGCCGGGGCGGACACTACGCCCCTATGTCACCCCGGACCTGAACGATGTCCAGACCTGGCTTGCCGATCATGAAGTGCTTGACCCCGAAGGCCCCGAAGAAATGTTCGAATCGATCAGCGAACGCGGCCTGTTCCGCCGGATGAAGGGCTGGTTCGGCAGGAGCTAGGTCTACTCCGCCGCCAGCAATGCCTCGGCGCTCTGGAGGTTGACCGACACCAGGCGACTGACGCCCTGTTCGACCATGGTGACGCCGAACAGACGGTGCATCCGCGCCATGCTGACGGCATTATGGGTCACGATCAGATAACGGGTCTGGGTCTGAGCCACCATCGCATCGAGCAGGTCGCAGAAGCGTTCGACATTGGCGTCATCCAGCGGCGCATCGACTTCGTCCAGCACGCAGATGGGCGCGGGGTTGGTCAGGAACAGGCCGAAGATCAGCGCCACCGCCGTCAACGCCTGTTCGCCACCCGATAGCAAAGTCAGCGCGGCCAGCTTCTTGCCCGGCGGCTGCGCCATGATTTCCAGCCCCGCCTCCAGCGGATCGTCGCTGTCGATCAATTCCAGATGCGCCTGTCCCCCGTTGAACAGCGTGGTGAACAGGCGACGGAAATGGCCGTCGACTGCCTCGAACGCAGCGAGCAGCCGTTGCCGTCCTTCGCGATTGAGGCTGCCGATCGACCCGCGCAGCCGGTGGATGGCTTGCGTCAATTCTTCGCTCTCCGCGCGGCTGGCCGCTTGGCTGGCTTCCAGCTCGCCCAGTTCCTGCACCGCGACCAGATTGACTGGACCAATCCGTTCCCGCTCGGCGACGAAGCGGTCATGCTCGGCCTGTTCGGTCTGGGCGATGCGGATGTCGGCGCTGGCAAAACCCAGCTTCTCCGGCAACAGCGGCGGCGGACATTCGAACCGTTCGCCCGACAGGCGGTTGGTTTCGATGCGCTTTTCATCGGCGGCCTCCGCGCGGGCGACGGCCGTGGCGCGCGCCTCGCGCGCTGCGGCCAGCATTTCGCCCGTCTGCGCTGCACGATGTTCGGCGGTGCGCAGCGTCGCTTCCGCCTCATATTCCGCCCGCCTGGCGGTTTCGGCCGCCTCCGCCAGTGCGGCGCCCTGATCATCCAATGCGGCGATGGCCTGCGCCAAGGCGTCGGGCTGATCCTCGATCGTCGTGCGTTCGGTAGCGATCGCCTCCCCGCGTGCGACCATCGCCGCAATGCGCTTGGCCGCTTCGCCCGCCCGTCCGCGCCAGCTCTTGACCTCTGCTTCGGCCGCCGCCTGCCGTTCGCGGTCGCTCGACAGCGCACGATCGGCCAAGGCCTGGTCGGCCTGCAATTGGCTAACGGCCGCGCGCGTCTTCTCGCTCGCCTGCGTCAGCGCAGCAACCAGCGCCCGCGTGTCCGCCCCGTCGGGCATCGCCGTGCGCGCGGCCTGCGCCATATCCAGCTCGGCTCGCGCGGAGTCGCAATCACGCCGGGCTTCGATCAGCCGCTCCTCTATCCCTTCGCGCCGTCCCGACAGGCGCTCCAACGCGGTCGTCGCCTCGTCCGCCGCACGCAGCGCGGCACGCTGCTGCTGCTCCGCTTGCGCCAGCTGGGTGCGTCCCGTCGCCAGGGCATCGCTCGCGGCCTGTTCGGATGCCCGCGCCTCCTGCTCAGCCCTCTGCGCCGTCTCGACCTCGGCGGCGACAGCAGGCCGGGCCGCCATAATCGCCTCCAGCCGGTTGAGCCGGATCAAGCGTTCGGCCGCAGCCGCACCGCCTTCGATGGCGACATAGCCGTCCCACCGCCGCATCTGCCCGTCGCGTGTGACCAACCGCTGGCCAACGCGCAGCGTCTGCCCCGCATCCTGCTCGGCAACACCGATCTGGGCCAGGCGGCGCGCCAGTTCGGGCGGCGCGCTGATATGGTCGGCAAGTGACGTACAACCATCGGGCAGCACCGGATCATCGGACTGCGCCTGCGCCCCTGCCCAGCGGCGCTTGCCTTCCGGGGCGATAGGGCTTTCCAGATCATCGCCCAAGGCAGCAGCCAAGGCGCGTTCATAACCGGGCGCAGCCTTCACTTGGTCCAGCGCCCGCGCCCGCCCGGCCGAACCACTATCGACGGCACGACGCAACGCTACCGCTTCACTGTCCAGCGCCGCCAGTGCCGCGCGCGCGGATGACAGCGCCGCTTGCGCTAACGCTCGCGCCTCGCTGGCGGACTGCCGCGCCGTTTCCGATTCGCGGATCATCGCCTCGGCCGCATCCCGATCCAGGCTGGCCTGCTGTTGCCGCGCGACCGCCTCGGCGCGCTGCGCCTCCAACGGTGCCGCATCGGGCAGCGCCGCCGCTTCGGCCGCCAGGCGAGACGCCTCGCGCTCCGCCCGCTCCAACCGCGTGCGCGCGGCCACCAGCGCGGCTTCCGCCACGCGCAGTTCAGCCTGCTCGCCCGCCTGCTTCGCCATCGCCTTGGCCAGATCCAGCTCGGCATCGCGCGCGCCACTCTCGGCAGCGACGATCCGTGCCGCGAAATCGGGCCGCAATGTCTCGGTCTCGGCGATCCGCGCCTTGAGGCCGCTAATCTCCGCCGTCAGTCGCGCGATCGCCTCGGCCGCGTCATTGGCGAGCGTCCCTTCCCGCGCCCGATCCTCTTCCAGTCGTACGCTTTGCTGTACGAGATCCTGCAAACGTCGCACCACCGCATCGCGCTGCGTCCGCAATGTCTGAAGCCTATGCCCCGCTTCGCTGGCATCCTCCCGCGCCTGCTGCGCGGCGGCACGCTTGTCCGCCAACAGGGCCACCGCTTCCTGCGCCTGGGCTACGGCCGCCACCTGCGCCTGCTGCGCGACATGAACGCCATGATCGGCCTGTTTCGCGTCGGCGCGTGCGGCTTCCGCGCTGGCATTGGCCTCGCGCCAGCGCGCAAACAAGACGCGGGCCTCGGCCACCCGGATCTGGTCGGACAGGCGGATATAGCGTTCCGCCGCCCGCGCCTGCCGCCGCAGGCTGTTGGCGCGCGTGTCCATGTCGATCAATATTTCGTCGAGCCGCGCCAGATTGGCTTCGGCGGCGCGCAATTTCTGTTCGGCATCCTTTCGCCGCACATGCAGGCCCGCAATCCCGGCCGCTTCCTCCAGCATCGCACGCCGCTCCTGCGGCCGTGCGGCGATGACGGCGGCAATCCGCCCTTGGCTGACCAGCGCCGGGCTATGCGGTCCGGTGGCGGCATCGGCGAAGATCAGCGCCACGTCGCGCGCGCGGACATCCTTGCCATTGGCGCGGTAGGCGCTGCCCGCGCCGCGCTCGATCCGGCGGGTGACTTCCAGTTCGCCATCCGCGCCGACATCGACCGCGCTGAACAATTCGCCCTGTTCCTGTACCGTCAGCAGAGACACTTGCGCGAAATCGCGCTGCGGTCGGGTCGCGGTGCCCGCGAAGATCACATCCTCCATGCCGCCGCCGCGCATCGACCGGGCGCTTGATTCGCCCATCACCCACCGGATGGCTTCCAGCAGGTTGGATTTGCCACAGCCATTGGGGCCGACGATGCCCGTCAGGCCCGGTTCGATCCGCAATTCGGTCGCATCGACGAAGCTTTTGAAGCCGGAGAGTTTGAGCCGCTTTATCTGCACGGGATCGGACCGGAGCGATGCCTCGCCCCGGTTCCTTCAAGCGCCGATGTCCGCCCCCCGGCCGGCAATCAGAGTCCCGCTGCCTTGAGCTTGGGCTGGAGCGAGGCCCAGTTCGCGGCATTGTCGACCAGCACGCCGTTGATCAGGAAGCTCGGCGTCCCGGTGATCTGATACTGGCTGTTGGCCGTCTCAACGCCTTTGGCCAGCTTTTCCGCAGCAGCCGTGTCGGCCAGGCACTGCTTGGCCTGATCCGCCGAGATGCCGCGCTGCTGCGCGAATTCGACGAGGCCCAAAGCATTCGCCAACTGTCCGAAACGTTCTACGGGCGGCGCGCTCATAACCGCTTGATAGCGTTCATCGCCCATCGCCTGCGCCTTGTCGAACATGGCGGTCTGGTTGGCAAAGAACTGCTCCGACAGCGGATAATAGATATCCTTGCCGCCGCAACGCGCCAGCAGCGCCGTCGAAATGTCGATCGGGTCACGCACATAGGGGCGGAACTCGAAGCTCATCTTGCCGGTGTCGACCAGCTTGTTGATTTCTTCCGACGCTTCGGCGGTGAAATCCTTGCAATGACTGCAGGTATAGGAGCCGAATTCGACCAGCTTCACCTTCGCGGCGGGATTACCCATCAGAAAATAGCCATCCGGCGTTTCGGCGACCGTCTGCGACCAGCTGGTGCCCGCTGGCGGCGCAACGGCGGCGACCGATTCGCCGGTGGGCGTGGCACCTTCCTCGCTCTTGCCGCACGCGGCGAGGGTCAGGCTAAGGGCGACAAGGGCAAGACCGGAAAAGGCTTTCACGACGGGCAAGGCTCCGATGATGGATGATTGGGGGACGAGTCTAGATCAGCGCGCGGCTGGCGGCAATGCGGCCTGAAGGATGGTCCAGGTCGATCCTTCGACCCGCGTGCCGTTGACGGTAAAACCGGGCGTGCCGGTGATCTTCACCTTGTTCCACGCATCGTCGGTCATCGCCATTACCTGCTTCATCGCCATCGGGCTGGCGATGCAGGCGTCGAGCTGCGCGGGCTTGTAGCCGCGCTTGCCCATCAGCGTGTACAGTCCGGTCTTCTGGCCGATATCGCGCAGGGCGGCGATCTGGTCGGTCGGCTTGGTCGCGTCGCGATCATAGGTTTCGATCTGCGCCATCCAAGCATCCTGATTGGCGAACAGCGCTTCATGATTGCCCATGAAGCGGGCCGGGCCGCCGCAGCGCGCAAGCAACGCGGCGGTCAGGTCATATTTGTCGCGCACCGCATTGCGCACCTCGACGCTGACCTTGCCGCCCGTCACATAGCCGGTCTTGAGCGGCCCGCTCGCTTGCCCCACGAACTGGGCGCAATGGTTGCAGGTATAGCTGACATATTCGACCAGCTTGGTCGTGGCCGACGGATTGCCCATCACATGCCCGCCGATTGGCGAGATCACCACGCGGTTCACCCAGTTGGTGGCAGGCGCGGCAACCAGGGCAGTGGGCAGGGCGATGAGGGCGAGAGGCAGGAAGCGGGCAAGGATCATGGGGACGGGTTCCTGGCGGATATCGGCTGAACGAAAGCGTAACGGCATCAGCCGATCTTGGGCGGGCCGCTGCTATTGGCAAGCCCCTGTGCCAGCGATTCCAGTACGGTGCGCAATTCGGGATCGCCAATGCCCCGCAACGAATCGCCCAGTTCGACCGGGATCGGCCGCAAATTCCGTGGCGGCGGGCGGCGTTCGGCCGTGGCGGGCAGGATATCGCCTTGCCGCATCGCCACTTTGGCGACGGCGGCATAGCCAAAGAAGCGGTTCACCCGCTCGATCATGTCGGGCAGCATATGCTGCACCATCGGTCCATGGCCGCTCATCACCGTCAGCTGCAATGTGCCGCCCGCCTTCTTGCCGACCGGGAAGCGAATCGATTCGGGCGCGGTGATCGCGGCATAATGGCTGCCGACAATCTCGGTCCAGCGGGTGACGATGCTCGACTGGACGAAGCCGAACTTGCGGAAAGCGGCGCGGCCGATGTCGGGCATAAGGTCCGCAATCTGGCGGCTCGCACCGATCCGCGGCCGCTCGACGGGCAAGGCGGCGCGGCTTTTCACTTTCGGCACTGGGGGGCGTTCCGTCATCGCCCGCACCATGGCATAGGGCCGCCATGCGCGTCGAGGGTAGAGAGTCAAAAATCGCGAGCGACCTGCTCGCCCATTATGATGTCCACGCCCGTCGCCTGCCCTGGCGCGCGCCGCCGGGGAGCAATGCGACCGATCCCTATCGCGTCTGGATGTCCGAAGTGATGCTGCAACAGACCACGGTGGCAGCAGTCGGTCCCTATTTCGCCAAATTCACTGAACGCTGGCCGAGCGTGGAGGCGCTGGCGGCGGCAGCGGATGCCGATTTGATGGCCGCCTGGGCCGGGCTTGGCTATTATGCCCGCGCCCGCAACCTGCTTGCCTGCGCGCGGGCAGTGGCGGGCGAGCATGGGGGCGCGTTTCCCGATACAGAAGAAGGCCTGCGCGCGCTACCGGGCGTGGGCGCCTATACCGCTGCTGCCGTCGCTGCTATCGCCTTTGGCCGCCGCACCGTGGTGGTGGATGCCAATGTCGAGCGCGTCGTCGCCCGGCTGTTCGCGATCACCACCCCGCTGCCTGCTGCCCGTCCGGCGATCCGCGAAGCAGCGGATAGTATTACGCCTGATACCCGCGCCGGGGATTTTGCCCAGGCGATGATGGATCTGGGCGCGACCATCTGCACCTCGCGCAATCCCGCCTGCGGCATCTGCCCCTTGCGCGCCGATTGCGCTGCCGTCCTGACTGCCGACCCGGCCGCTTTTCCGGTCAAGGCCGCGAAAAAGGCCAAGCCGCATCGGCTGGGCCACGCCTTCTGGATCGAGCGGGCAGACGGTCATGTTTGGCTGGTGCGCCGCCCGGACAAGGGATTGCTAGGCGGCATGCGCGGCTTGCCCGGATCGGCATGGGGCGACGCGCCCGATCCGACCCCGCCCTTTGCCGGGGCCTGGCAAACGCTGGAGCCGCCGGTCGCGCATGTCTTCACCCATTTCTCGCTGGCATTGACGGTCCATGCGATCCAGGTGAATCAGGATCATGTGCCGTCAGGTGCAGGCGAATGGTGGCCGATCGATCGACTGGCGGAGGCGGGATTGCCGACGCTGTTCGTGCGCGCGGCTGAAACGGCCATGAAGAAAGAGGATGTCAGCGATGCACGGCACTAATCCGGTCATAAAGAAACTGCCCGGTTTCGCTGGCGGCACGATCGATCGGGTGGACCATATCCGCTCCAACCCGGCCAAGCTGGCGGAAGCCTGTGCTGACCCCGCCGCGCGGCTACTCGTGCTTGACGGTCTGGAGCCGGTCGAGGTGGACGGCCACTTGGTGCTGGAGCCGCTGGCGGCGGACGCCCATGTCACGGATCATGTGCTGCTCGGCATCGACCCCGCCGGGCAGCCGATCTTCGCGCGATTGGTCGCCGATCTCGGTCCCAACCTCATCCCTACCCCGCGCAGTCGCGCCATCGCCGGGCTGGTGCCAGCGGCGGAGGTCGCGCTATACGGCACGGCGCGCAGCCTGGTTCACTGGCATGCACGCCACCGTTTCTGCTCCGTCTGCGGCGGGCCGACCCAGCCGGTGAAGGCAGGCTGGTCGCGGCGGTGCGATCTTTGCGCCGCCGAACATTTCCCGCGCACCGATCCGGTCGTCATCATGCTGGCGGAACATGAAGGCCGGGTGCTGGTCGGGCGGCAACATGCCTGGCCGCAGGGGCGCTATTCGGCGCTGGCAGGCTTTGTCGAACCCGGCGAGACGATCGAGGAAGCCGTGGCGCGTGAACTGTTCGAGGAAGCGGGCATCCGCGTCCGCGACGTGCGCTATGTCATGAGCCAGCCCTGGCCCTTTCCTTCGTCGCTTATGATCGCCTGCATCGCGCAGGCGGACGACGACGCGCTGACGCTCGATCAGACCGAGATCGAGGATGCTTTCTGGTGCGATGCCGACGCCGTTCGCGCGGCGATAGCGGAGGAGCCCGGCGCGCCCTTCCTCGCGCCGCCGCAGATGGCGGTCGCCTGGCACCTGTTTGACCGCTGGCTGGCGGGCGTTGCCCCCATGGGCGCAAGCGCGTAAGGCCACAGGCTCCTCTTATCGTTTCGGGAAACCCACGCCTCCATGCTCAGCCTAGAAGAAGCCCAGTCGCGCGCGCAGGATCTGGTCAGCGCCGCGTGCAAGGCAGGGGCGGATGCGGCCGACGCCATCTATGCCTGCAACGCTTCGACCAATGTGTCGGTGCGGCTCGGCCTGCTGGAGGATGTCGAACGATCGGAGGGGGAAGAGATCGGCCTGCGTGTCTTCATCGGCAGCCGGTCGGCCAGCATCTCCGCCTCGGACATGAACCCGGCGACGCTGGCCACGCTGGTCGATCGCGCCGTCGCCATGGCGCGCGAAGCCCCGGAAGATCCTTATGCGGGTCTCGCGCCCGAAGATCGCCTCATGAAGAAGCGCCCGCCTGCGCTCGACCTGACCGATGAGCGGGAGCCCGAACCCGCCGCGCTGCGCGAACGCGCGCTGCTGGCGGAGGAGGCCGCGCGTTCGGTGCCGGGCATCACCAACAGTGAAGGTGGCGGTGCCTCGAACGGCCGCAGCCAGGTGGCGCTCGCGACCAGCCATGGCTTTGCCGGTGCCTATGCAGGCACCAACCACTCGACCTGGGCCAGCGTGCTGGCAGGCGCAGGGTCGGACATGCAGCGCGACCATGCCAGCCATAGCGTGCGCCATCTGGAGGATCTGGACAATGCCGAGGCGATCGGCATGCGCGCAGGCCAGCGCGCGGTCGCCCGGCTCAATCCGGTGAAGGTGGAAAGTGGCGTCATGCCGGTGATCTTCGATCCGCGCATCGGCTCCAGTCTGCTTGGTCATCTGATCGGCGGCATGGTCGGCCCGGCGATCGCGCGCCGGTCGAGCTTCCTGCTCGAATCGCTGGGCGAAGCGCTGTTCGACGCGGGCGTCACCATCATCGACAATCCGCAGGTGCCACGAGGGCTCCGCTCGCGCCCCTTCGATGGCGAAGGGCTGCCGGTTGCGCCACGCGCGCTGATCGACCGGGGCGTGTTGACTGGCTGGCTGATGGACAGCGCTTCGGCGCGGCAATTGGGCCTGGAGCCGACCGGCCATGCCAGCCGGGGCGGCAGCGGCGCGCCGGGCGTCAGCATCACCAATGTCCATATGGAGGCCGGTACGGTTTCGCCGGGCGACCTGATGGCCGACGTAAAACGCGGCCTCTATGTCACCGAATTGATCGGCATGGGCGTCAATGGCGTGACTGGCGATTATAGCCGGGGAGCTGCGGGCTTCCTGATCGAAAATGGCGCGGTCGCCCATGCGGTGTCGGAAATCACCATCGCCAGCAATTTGAAGGCGATGTTCCGCGCGCTCATCCCCGCCAACGACCTGCATTTTCGCTATGCCATGAACGTGCCGACGCTGCGCGTGGATGGAATGACCGTTGCCGGGGGCTGATATAGATCTGCGCGCGATCGTGTCGGCGGTCGCCGATGCGGCCGATCATGCGCTGACCCTCTGGGCGGGCGGCGATACCCGCGTGCGTCAATGGGAAAAAGTGCCGGGCCATCCGGTATGCGAGGCCGATCTGGAGATCGACGCGCTGCTGCGCGAACGGCTGGGCCAGATCGACCCGGAAGCGGGCTGGCTGTCGGAGGAGACGGCCGACACGGTCCATCGCCTGGGCGTGCCGCGCGTCTGGGTGGTCGATCCCATCGACGGCACCCGCGATTATCTGCGCGGACGGCCCGGCTGGGCGGTATCGGTCGCGCTGATCGAGGATGGCGATGTGCGGCTCGGCATATTGGCCGCACCTGCCCGCAATGAACTGTGGATCGCGCAGGCGGATGGCCCGGCGACACGCAATGGGCTGACCCTGCGCGCGGGCGACCGCACGACGCTGCCGGGTGCCCGCGTGCCCGCCGATCAACTGCCGCGCATCGACCGCGATCTGGTGACGGTCGAAAAGCCCAACAGCATCGCGCTGCGGATGGCCATGGTGGCCGCCGATGAGGCCGATCTGGTCGCCACGGTGCGTTGGGGCAATGAGTGGGATGTCGCCGCCGCCGCGCTCATCTGTCAGCGGGCCGGGGCGACGGTCACCGACGCCCTGGGTGCGCCGATGCGCTTCAACCGCCCCAAACCGACCGCTTTCGGCCTGCTTTGCGCTGCGCCCGGCATTCATGCTGCCGCCACGGATCGGTTGGCCCCCCGCGCCCGCGAAATATTGGGCGGTGCGCCGGGCTGACGCTCAGGCCTTACAGCTTGCCATATTGCGCTTCGAACCCGGCAATATCGCCCGCGGCCAGATATTTCGCCTGATCGACCCACTGGTCGCGGATAGGACGCCCCTTGAAATTGCCCAGTCTTGCGTCGATCGCGGCGATGTCCGTGTCGGTCCAGGCAGCGATCTGCGCAAAGCGGGTGATGCCCAGCTCGTGCAGCAACGCCTTGAGCTTGAGGCCGACCCCTTTCATGCGCAGCAGGTCATCCTCGCCTGCTTCCGGTGTCCCGGCAGCCACGGGCGCAGGCGCTTCCGCTTCGACCACCGCCACAGGCTCTACCGCAATCGGCTCTACCGCCACGGGTTCGACGGCCACCGGTTCAATCACCACGGGCGGGACGACCGGCACGGCTGCAACTGGGATTGTTCCCGCTTCAACCGCAGAAGGTGGCGAAACCTCCTTCGTCTTGCCCTTGCCTGACAACAGGAAGACAAGGCCGATGATCACCAGCAGACCGACCAGCAGCCACAGCCCATAGTCCATGAAGAATTCCTGCATCACGCGCCTCCCTGAATATCGTGCGGCTATGTAAGGACGCTTTGTCCCGAACGGCAAGCCTTCACGCCTGTTCGCGCTTAACCTCGCGCCAGCCGATATCGCGACGGCAAAAGCCGGTCGGGAAATCGATCGCATCGACCGCTGCATAGGCAGCCGCCTGCGCTGCGCCCACGCTGTCTCCCGTCGCCGTCACGTTCAGGACGCGCCCGCCATTGGCGACCAGCGCACCACCCTGTTGCACTGTGCCTGCATGGAACACCATCGCGCCACGCGCCTGCGCCGCATCAATCCCCTGTATCGCGCCGCCCTTTTCCGGCGTGCCCGGATAGCCATTGGCCGCCATCACGACGGTCAGCGCCGTGCGGTCCGCCAGTTGTACCGGTCCCTGCTCGGCCAACGTCCCCTGCGCGACGCTCAGCAATAGGTCGACCAGATCGCCATCGAAACGCATCATCAGCACCTGGCATTCGGGGTCGCCGAAACGGGCATTATATTCGATCAGCTTTGGCCCCTGCTCGGTCAGCATCAGCCCGGCATAGAGAACGCCGGAATAGGGCATTCCTTCCGCGGCCATCGTCGCCACCGTCGGTGCGATGATCGTGTCGATCACCTGGCGCTCCAGGTCGGGCGTCAGCACGCGCGCGGGGCTATAGGCGCCCATGCCCCCGGTATTGGGGCCGGTGTCGCCATCGCCCACCCGCTTGTGATCCTGCGCCGATCCAAAGGGCAGGATGGCGGTGCCATCGGTGAGGGCGAAGAAACTGGCTTCCTCGCCGGTCATGAATTCTTCCAGCACCACTTCCTCGCCAGCCGCACCGAACGCGCCCGAAAACATGGTGTCGAGCGCTTCGAGCGCTTCCTCGCGCGTTTCGGCGATGATGACGCCTTTGCCCGCCGCCAGTCCATCGGCCTTGATCACCACCGGCAACGTGAAATCGTCCAGCGCGGCGATCGCGCCGTCCTTGCTGGTGACGCGCTGATAGGCGGCGGTCGGGATATGGGCGCGCTGGCACAGATCCTTGGTGAACCCCTTGGACCCCTCCAGTTGCGCGGCCTTCTTGCTGGGGCCGAACACCGGAACGCCCATGGTGCGCAGATTATCGGCCAGCCCGTCCACCAGCGGCGCTTCGGGACCGATCACCACCAGCCCGATCGAATGGCGGGTGCAGAAATCCAGCACGGTGCGATGATCCGTCGCGTCGAGGTCGACCAACGTCGCTTGCTCGGCTATGCCGGGGTTGCCCGGCGCGGCGTAGAGCGTACCGAGCCGGGGCGATTGCGCCAGCTTCCACGCCAGCGCATGTTCGCGGCCACCGCCGCCAAGCAAAAGGATGTTCATGTCGCCCACGTCCCCGGATTTCGATGCCTATGACAGTATGGGCCGCCTGTTAGCGGAGGAACGCGCAGGGGACAACGCGCCGCCGCTGTCGGTCAGTGAATTGTCGGGCATGCTCAAGCGCACGGTCGAGGACCGCTTTGGCCATGTTCGCCTGCGTGGCGAGATTTCCGGTTTCAAGCGCGCGGCGTCAGGGCATCTCTATCTGGCGCTCAAGGACGATAATGCCGTGCTGGATGGCGTGATGTGGAAGGGCGGGGCGCAGCGGCTGGCCTTTTCCCCGCAGGACGGGGTCGAGGTGATCGCCACCGGCAAGCTGACTACTTATCCCGGCCGCTCCAAATATCAGATCGTCATCGAGCGGATGGAGTTGGCGGGCGAAGGCGCGCTGATGGCGCTGCTCGAAAAGCTCAAGGCCAAGCTCGCCGCCGAAGGCCTGTTTGCGGCCGAGCGCAAGCAGCCTTTGCCCTTCCTGCCCCGCACCATCGGCGTCGTCACCTCGCCCACAGGCGCGGTGATCCGCGACATTCTCCATCGTCTTGCCGATCGCTGCCCGACCAACGTCCTGGTCTGGCCGGTATTGGTGCAGGGCAATGGTGCCGCCGAGCAGATCGCGCGCGCTGTGCGCGGCTTTTCCGCCATGGACGGCAACGGCCCCGTGCCCCGGCCCGACCTCGTCATCGTCGCGCGCGGCGGCGGGTCGATCGAGGATTTGTGGAGCTTCAACGAGGAAATCGTCGTCCGCGCCGTCGCCGATTGCACCATCCCGATCATCTCGGCGGTCGGGCATGAGACCGACACGACCCTGTGCGATCATGCCGCCGATCGCCGTGCGCCTACGCCGACCGCAGCGGCGGAGATGGCGGTACCGGTGCGCGCCGACCTCCTCGCCACCCTCGCTGAAATGGGCCTGCGGGCGGGACGCGCGGTTCGCCGCAACGCCGCGCAGGCGAAAGAGCGCCTCGACATGCAGGCGCGGCTGATGCCCACCCCCGACATGCTGCTTGCGCCGCAGCGTCAGCGGCTCGATCAATTGTCCGAAGCCCTGGCCAGCGGCCTGCGCCACCGGATCGCCGACGCCCGCGCGCAACTGGGGCAGGCGGGCGGTGCGTTGCGACCGGCGCTGCTCCAGCAGCAACTCGCCCGTGCAAGTGAGCGGCTCGAACGGTTGCGGCCGCGTCCCGATTATCTGGCGCGGGTCTTGACCGATCGCGCGACGGCCTTCGACCGGGTGTCGCGTCATTTCACCTCGCTTGATCCCGACCGGCCGCTGGCGCGCGGCTATGCCCGCGTGATGGCAGGGGGGCGGCTCGTCCAATCCGTCGCGGCGGCGCAGGCTGCAGGCGCGGTGACGCTGCATTTCAAGGATGGAACGGTCGATGCGACGGTCGGGCAGGGCGCAGCCTTGCTTGAGAAGCCGGACCCTGCCGCTATATCGTCCACACCACGCCAGTCCCGCAAACCGCGCAGCGCCGACGCACCGCCGCAGCAGGATCTTTTCTCCTGACCTTCTGAAAGGCCCGACCGATGCTCATGTCCAACCGCGACCGGATCGCCCGGCTTCATTATATGCCCTACAGCTTCCGCGTGTTGCAGGCGGGCGATCATGTGCTGTGCGCGGTCACGGGGCAGAAGATCGCGCTCGAAGATCTGCGCTATTGGAGCATCGCCCGGCAGGAACCCTATGCCAGCGCAGAAGCATCGGTGCAGGCGGAACGCGCGGCGAAACGCATCCCATGAATCGTCTCGCCTTCCTGCTGTTGCCTGCCGTCTTGGGAATAACGATAGCGGCGGCACCGCCCCTGTCCGACGACCTCCGCCTTACCGGCACGATGACGCAGGGCGGCGTGGTGGCTGGCACCGCGCCTGCCGATATAGTCTCGCTTCGGCTGGGTGCGGAGGTCGTGCCGGTCGATGCCGATGGCCGCTTCCTGATCGCCTTCGACCGGGACGCCGCGCCCACCGCGCGGCTGACGGCGCAATTTGCCGACGGACGGACGGTCGAAAAAAGCCTGACCATCGCCTCCCGCCCCTGGCGGATCGAGCGCATCAACGCGCCGATGCGCCCCACCAAAAGCACGGAAGCCTTCCTGGCGCTGCGTCGGCCCGAACTGGCGCAGATCGCTGCCGCCCGTAGGCTCAACACCGATGCCAAGGGCTGGCGGCAACGCTTCATCTGGCCTGCGATGGGGCGTATTTCCGGGCTGTTCGGATCGCAGCGTGTCTATCAGGGGCAGCCGGGCGCCTATCATGGCGGCGTCGATGTCGCGGGCGCGACCGGCACGCCGGTTGTCGCCCCCGCCGATGGGGTGGTGATCCTGGCGGCGACAGCCAAGCCCTTCACGCTGGAAGGGCATTTGCTGATGATCGACCATGGCCATGGCCTCAACAGCGCCTTCCTGCATCTGTCGCGAATCGATGTGAAGCCCGGCGACACTGTGACCCAGGGGCAACGCATCGGCGCGATCGGCGCGACCGGCCGCGCCACCGGCCCGCATCTTCATTGGGGCATGAAGTGGAACGATGCGCGCATCGACCCGCTGCTGGTCGCGGGGCCGATGCCGCAGGGACGGTGAAGAGGGGCGATGAAGCGGTTTAGCTGACCCGCTTCATCCGCACCGCGCGGCCGCCTTCGACCTTGCCCATGAAACTGCCCATGGCGGCGCGTTTGAGTTCGATCTTCTGTCCGACCTTGGGGTCGCGCGCGCTGATCGCTTCGGTGGTGGCCCAAACCGCGCCATCTTCCAGCCCGATCTGCCACTTGCCATAGCCCAGGCTGCGGACCGACGTGATCACCGCCTCGATCTGATCGACGCCGTCCACCTTCGCCTCGCCACTGTCATCCTCTTCGCCGCCGCCCAGAAATGGCAGCTTGGGGAAGGAAAAACCGAATAGCGTCTTGCGCGTCTTGTTAAGTTCGCTCTTGTCCAACACCACCACTTCGTCGCGCTGCGCAGCGGCGTCGATCGCGCCGACCTGACGGTCGAAACAGGCCAATCTCTCTGCATCCTGCGTGATGGATCGGCATTGCAGCAGGTCGGTGAAAATCTCCGGCCGGGGCTGCTGACGCTGCGGCGCGGCGCTCGCGCTGACCGTAGTGAGGCACAAAAACACGCCCATCAGTCCGGTGTTCAAGCGCTTCATGCCGTCTCTCCTCTTCAATCGACCCGTCCACGCCCTAGCATGCATCGGCTGAAAACAAGGTCAATATATCGCAGGATCGCCACGGTCAGTCGCGTCTGCGCCATTTTCAGTCGAGCATGATCGACGCGCAGACATCAATGGATCGCAACAGGGCGCATTCGCGAAATTATGTTACTAATCAGCCGTAAAACAGCTCTAGCACGCGCTTGTTGCATTTATGATACAGCCCCATTCAAAAGCGGTGAATGCCCTTTTCCCGCGCTTTACAGCGCCCTGCTCCCCGCGCAGTTTCGCGGTCATGCATATGGGGGGATCGCTGTCGGGCACCTTATCCCTCCGTAGGTACATAGAGTGGCAGGTCATCTGCCAACCTCCAGAGCAAGGGACTGGACCGTGAAGACATTTTCAAAGAGGGCACTTCTGCGTGCCAGCGCCGCACCGGCGATCCTGGGCGCGTCGCTGATCGCAACCGCCGCATTCGCACAGGAAGCGCCGCAGGCCGCTGGTGCAGAAGCGGGCGACACCATCATCGTTACCGGTTCGTTGATCCGCAATCCGAACCTGGAACGCTCCAGCCCGGTCACGACGACCAGCGCTGACACCATCGAACTGAAGCAGAACAACACCGCCGAAGAAATTCTGCGTGAAATTCCGGGTATCGTTCCCAGCATCGGTTCGGCCGTCAACAATGGCAATGGCGGCGCCTCGTTCGTCGATTTGCGCGGCATGGGTTCCAACCGTAACATCGTCCTGCTCGACGGTACGCGCCTGGTTCCTGCCGAACTGAACGGCCGTTTCGATCTCAACAACATTCCGCTCGCTCTGGTAGAGCGCGTTGACGTTCTGACCGGTGGTGCATCGACGACCTATGGCGCCGACGCCATTTCGGGTGTTGTCAACTTCGTCACCAAGTCCGATTTTTCGGGTCTGGAAGCGAATTTCTCGAACCAGATCACGGAAGAAGGCGACGGCCACACGCTGCGCGCAGACGTAACGCTGGGCGCCAATTTCGATGATGGTCGCGGTAACGCCGTCTTCTCGATCGGCTATCAGCAGACCGACCCCATCTATCAGGGCGGCCGTCCCTTCTCGGTCGAGAACATTGATTCCTACAGCGGCGCGGCTGGCGGTTCGGGCACTTCGACCCCGGTTCGCATCAGCGTTCCGGGCGGTGGCACGCAACAGATCGACGCCACCACCGGCGAACTGGTCCCCACCTATTCGTTCTTCAACTTCAACCCCTACAACATCTTCCAGACACCGTTCGAACGTTTCAACATGTTCGGTTCGGCGCATTATGAAGTCAGCGACGCGGTCGAAGTCTATACCCGTGGTATCTTCTCGAAGAACACGGTCAAGACCATCATCGCGCCTTCGGGGGCATTCGGCATCCCCATCACGGTGCCTTACAGCAACCCGTACCTGCCTGCGGCAGCCCGTAACGAATTGTGCGCTGCCAACGGCTTGAGCATTGGTCAGTGTACAGCCGCCGCTGGTGCGACTGATCCAAACGATCCCAATTTCCGCACGTTCACGTCCAACTTCCTGCGTCGTGCTGTGGAAAATGGTCCGCGCATCTCCGAGTTCACCACAACCTTCTTCGATTATAAGCTCGGCGCGCGTGGCGGTATCACCGACACGATCGACTGGGATGTGTTCGGTGCTTATGGTGAGAGCGAGAATGTTCAGACCCAGCAGGGCTATTGGCTGAACTCGCGCGTGCGTCAGGCTCTGAATGCTACCAGCACGACCGAGTGCCTCAATGCGGCCAATGGTTGCGTTCCGCTCAACATCTTCGGCCCCACTGGATCGATCACCGATGAGATGAACGACTTCCTGACTGCCGAAAGCCAGATCATCACGAAATTCTCGCTGGCGCAGGCACGTGCTACGATCAGCGGTGACATTGGCGTGACCTCGCCTTGGGCAGCCAACCCAGTTGCCTTCGCAATCGGTGGTGAATATCGCAAATATCAGGCGTCGCAGGTTTCCGACCTGTTGTCGCAGTCGGGCGATCTGGGTGGTGCCGGCGGCGCTGCACCGAACATCGACGGCGGTTATGACGTTTATGAAGCGGTCGGCGAAGTCATCCTTCCGCTGATCTCCGACAAGCCCTTCTTCCAGGATCTCACGATCGAAGGCGGCGTGCGCTATTCGAAGTATAGCATCAATGCCGCAGGCAGCCCCGGTTACGAAACCTGGACCTATAACGCAGGCGGTAGCTGGACTCCGGCAGATGGCTTCAAGGTTCGCGGCAAATATGCCCGCGCCGTGCGTGCGCCTAACATCGCCGAACTGTTCTCGCCGGTCACCACCGGCCTGACCAACCTTTCGGTTGATCCTTGCGCAGGTTCCGCTCCCGTTACCGACGCTGCCTTGCGCGCCGTTTGTTTGGCACAGGGTGCGCCTGCCGCTTCGATCGGCTTCATCGAACAGCCAAGCGCCGCTCAGGCCCGTACGACCGGTGGTGGTAACCTCGCCCTCGGCCCGGAAAAGTCGGACAGCTACACCATCGGCGCAGTCATTCAGCCAGCGTTCCTGTCGGGCTTCTCGGCAACGATCGATTATTACAACATCAAGGTTAAGGGTGCGATTTCTTCCCCGACGCCGGGTGATGCGATCGCGGCCTGTTTCGACAATTTGGATGCAACCAGCGAGGCATGCACGATCATCGGCCGTGATCCGATCACGGGCGGTCTCGACGGTGACACCGCGACTGGTTTGTTCCAGGGCTTGTCGAACCTCGGCACGATTTCGACCGATGGTATCGATCTGACGATGAACTATGCGAAGGATGTTGGCTTTGCGAAGCTGGCTCTGTCGTTCGTCGGTAACTGGACCAACAGCTCGAAGTTCCAGGCATCGCCGACCTCGGTCAATCGCGATTGCGTGGGCTACTACAGCGTGAACTGCCCCTCCATTCAGCCGGAGTTCCAGTTCTCGCAGCGTTCGACGCTGTCGTTCGACAATTTCGACATCTCGCTGCTGTGGCGCTTCATCAACGCTGTGGAATATGAACCCGCAGCACTGGCCGACGATCTGGCTGCTGCCATCGGCTTTGAATGCGCCGATCCAGAAGGGACTGATCCCGACGGCTGCATGGTCGAACCAGAATTCCGCAAGATTCCTTCGGAACATTATTTCGATCTGTCGGGCCGTTTCCACATCACCGACAATCTGACGGTGACGCTGACGGCACAGAACCTGCTGAACAACAAGCCCAAGGTTGTCGGCTCGACCATCGGTTCGACCGCCTACAACAGCGGCAACGTCTATCCGTCGACCTACGACGCGCTGGGTCGTCGCTACGCTGCTGCGGTGAAGTTCCGCTTCTGATCCGTTCGGACATGCTTTAAGAAAAAGGGCCGGTGGAAACACCGGCCCTTTTTTCATGTTGTGCTGCTTCTGACGCCAGGTCGCCGTTATGGCCCAGTATCTAGCCCAGCAATGGCAGCGGCAATGTCAGCGGGATGTCGGCGTTGTTTGCAAGCAACACAGCCCATTGGCTGACTTTTTCGACTTCCTCGCGATGCATGTCCAACCCCAGCCGCGCTTCCTGCGCGCGCTGACCGGGCGCGAAATCACGTCCCAGTTTGGCGTCGCGCGCAAAGACCGGTCCTTCAACGATGGACTTGATCCGTTCCGCCGTGATGTTCAGGCCGAACAATCTGGCCAGAGCCGCCAGGCTGTCCGACGGACGCGCCACCAATGTCTCGCTGTCCAGCGTCGCCACCCGCTGGCCCAAACGCTGGGTCACCATCTGGAACTGCTGCTGCTGCGCCAGCCATCCTGCCGCTGCGACCTGAATGTCCGTCAGCCCCAGATAGTCGGCAGGCGCGATGCCCAGCCCCCCCAGCACCCCTTCACGCGCCAGCTTGCCGAAGAGGTCGCGCACCCATAGCCGTCCCCACATCCCCTTGCGCGCGATCGAACCAAGATAAGCGTCGAGCGGCGCGTGGAGCAGCAAGGCGCGGGCCTCCGGGCGCAGGCTCATGATCGCAGGGATCAGGGGATTGACGATATTGGAAGGCTTGATGATGACGGCTTCGCCGGGGCCAAATGGGCGGGCGAGCAGACGCAACGCATCATCCAATATGCGCGCGACGTCCGGTCCCTTCGCGCCGCGGTATCGCCAGCCCACCAAGTCGTTGAGCAGGACGGGTTCCTTCACGCCCATGGCTGTACCGGGCATGTCGCAGGCGGCGGCTAGCAACGTTGAGCAGCAATAGGCCGAATGAAAGATGAAGTGGATGGGGGCTGGCGGCGCGGCGCGTTCCATGGCGTCAGCTCGGCGCAACACCATAGGCGCTTGTGTCGGCACGAGATATTCGTCGGTCAGGAACGGAACGGCAGCATGGCGCGCCCGCGCAACCGGCAGCATGTGAAAGGCGTCATGCCCCGGATCATAACGGTGCGCGAGCCACTCCGCGCTGGTTATGACGTCATCTATAGAGGGGAGGGCAGCAGTCATGACCCGGATTGTAGGCATGACCGCCTATGCGGCACAAGCTGCGCCACAGGATCGGCCAAATCTTCGCGGTTGGATCCATAGATCGCGCATCATCATCCCATTTCGCACTTGCGCCACCGCTGCTCTTGCCGCAATTCTATGTCTCAGCCGACGCCAGCAGGATAATCCATCCCCGCTTTGGCGACTAAGCGGTCGGCCAAGGCGTAGCCCGCAGAAGAGACGGGGCGGATGGCCGATCTTTTGGGAGAATTGACCATGCATGTTTTGAAGACCGTAATTGCATCGACCCTGTTCATGATCGCCCTGCCTGCCGTTGCACAGGAAAAGCCGAAATTGGACCGGAATCACCCCGACGCTGTGCGCTGCAAGCGCTTTGCCGTCACCGGGTCGCTGGTTCAGAAGGAGCGGGTCTGCAAGACCAATGCGGAATGGCGCGCGAGTGCAGAACAGCAGAACCGCGACGCCGATGACATGATCACCCGCAGCCGGGCAGGCATGAACCCAAACGGCTGACCCGAATCGGGAAGGGCGTTGCCGATCGCAACGCCCTCGTCCTTTAGCTGACCCCCAGCACCAGCGCGCCATCACCATCTTCGACCCGCACCGTCGATCCGTCGGGCACTTGGCCGCGCAGGATCATGTCGGCCAGGGGGTCTTGGAGATAGCGTTGCACCGCCCGCTTCAAGGGGCGCGCGCCATAGACCGGATCATAGCCGACGCGGCCGAGCCAGGCACGGGCGCCGTCGGTCAGGTCGAGCGTGATCTTGCGATCCTTGAGCAGCTTGCCGACCCGCGCCACCTGAATGTCCACGATCGGGGCCATATGCGCGGCCCCTAAGCGGTGGAACAGGATGACCTCGTCCAGCCGGTTGAGGAATTCCGGGCGGAAATGGCCGCGCACGACCTCCATCACCTGATCCTCGACCTTTTCGACCGGCTCGTCGTCGGCGAGGCCCGCAATATACTGGCTGCCCAGGTTCGATGTCAGCACGATGATCGTGTTGGTGAAATCGACCGTGCGGCCCTGCCCGTCGGTCAGGCGGCCATCGTCCAGCACCTGGAGCAGGACGTTGAACACGTCGCCATGGGCTTTCTCGACCTCATCGAACAGCACGACCTGATAGGGGCGACGGCGCACGGCTTCGGTCAGGACGCCGCCTTCCTCATAGCCGACATAGCCCGGAGGCGCGCCGATCAGCCGGGCGACGCTGTGCTTTTCCATGAACTCGCTCATGTCGATGCGCACCATCGCATTGTCATCGTCGAACAGGAAACCGGCCAGCGCCTTGGTCAATTCGGTCTTGCCGACGCCCGTGGGGCCGAGGAACAGGAAGCTGCCAAGCGGCCGGTTGGGATCTTGTAGCCCGGCGCGGGCGCGGCGCACGGCGGTCGATACCGCGCGGACCGCATGGGCCTGGCCAATGACGCGCTTGCCCAGCGTGTCTTCCATGGCGAGCAATTTTTCGCGCTCGCCGGTCAGCATCCGTTCGACCGGGATGCCGGTCCAGCGGGCGACGACGCCAGCGATGTCCTCGGCGGTCACTTCCTCGCGCAGCATCGCGCCTTCCGACGCGGTGGCCGCTTCGGCCAGCCGCTTTTCCAGCGCCGGGATGGTGCCATAGGACAGCTCGCTCATCTTCGCGAGATCGCCCGCGCGCTGCGCCTGTTCCAGTTCCAGCCGGGCGGCGTCGAGCTGTTCCTTGATCTTGGCTTCGCCCGCAATCTTGTCCTTTTCCGCCTGCCAACGGCTGGTCAGTTCGCTCGACTGCTGCTCCAGATTGGCAAGGCCGGCTTCCAGCGCGGACAGTCGGTCCTTGGAGGGCTGGTCGCTCTCCTTCTTGAGCGCCTCCCGCTCGATCTTGAGCTGGATGATGCGGCGGTCGAGATTCTCGATCTCTTCGGGCTTGGACTCCACCTCCATGCGCAGGCGCGAGGCGGCCTCGTCCATCAGGTCGATCGCCTTGTCGGGCAGGAAGCGGTCGGTGATGTAGCGGTTGGAGAGCGTTGCCGCCGACACGATCGCACCGTCGGTGATCCGCACGCCATGATGCAGTTCATATTTTTCCTTGAGGCCGCGCAGGATCGAGATGGTGTCCTCGACCGTCGGTTCGCCGACGAATACGGGCTGGAACCGCCGCTGGAGCGCGGGGTCTTTCTCGACATATTTGCGATATTCGTCGAGCGTGGTCGCGCCGATGCAGTGCAACTCACCGCGCGCGAGGGCGGGCTTCAAGAGATTGCCCGCGTCCATCGCGCCTTCGGATTTTCCCGCGCCGATCAACTGGTGCATTTCGTCGATGAAGAGGACGACATGGCCCTCGGCGGCCTTCACTTCGTCGAGAACGCCCTTTAGCCGTTCCTCGAAATCGCCGCGATATTTGGCGCCCGCGATCAACGCGCCCATGTCGAGCGCCATCAGCGTGCGGTCCTTGAGCGTGTCGGGCACGTCGCCATTGGCGATGCGCAGCGCCAGCCCTTCGGCGATGGCGGTCTTGCCGACACCCGGTTCGCCGATCAGGACGGGGTTGTTCTTGGTCCGGCGGGCGAGAATCTGGACAGTGCGGCGGATTTCCTCGTCGCGGCCGATGACCGGATCGAGCTTGCCGTCACGCGCGGCTTGCGTCAGGTCGCGGGCGAATTTCTTGAGCGCGTCATAGCGATCCTCCGCGCCCGCGGTGTCGGCGGTGCGGCCCTGGCGCAGGCTGTTGATCGCGGCGTTGAGCGCTTCGGGCTTTACGCCCGCTGCGGCGAGCGCCTTGCCTGCCGCCGTGGTGGTGGCCAGCGTGAGCGCGAGGAGCAGCCGCTCGACGGTGACGAAGCTGTCGCCCGCCTTGGCCGCGACCTGTTCGGCCGAGTCCAGCACGCGCACAATGTCATTGTCGAGGCCCGGCGTCTGCTGCGCGCCGCTGCCCGACACGGCGGGGATTTTCGCCAGCGCCGCGTCGGTTTCGCGCA
Source organism: Sphingobium sp. SA2 (assembly GCF_032227065.1). NCBI lineage: Bacteria > Pseudomonadati > Pseudomonadota > Alphaproteobacteria > Sphingomonadales > Sphingobiaceae > Sphingobium > Sphingobium sp. SA2. Next base: position 749,069 of record NZ_JAPMXX010000006.1, on the reverse strand, counting down.
GCGCCGTGGGCGCGTCGCCGCCAGCCGCCTTGATCAGCCCCGACGCCATGCCCTGCTCATCTTCCAGCAGCGCCTTCAACAGATGGTCCGGGCTGATCCGCTGATGGTTCATGCGGATCGCGACAGTCTGCGCCGATTGCAGGAAGCCTTTGGCGCGGTCGGTGAATTTTTCGAGGTTCATAACATGCCCTTCGTAATGCTGCCCCTCATGTGGTGTTGCCCAAAAACCACACAAGGGGCGATACGCAATTTCCGCAGGCGCGTGACTTATTTGGGCATCGGGGCCTTGGGCTGCTCAGCGGCGAAAGCGTCGCCGAAGAAATCCTGCGCATACCAGCGTGGTGCTTCCGGCGCGTCGGCGATCTGGCGGGCGATGGCATAGTTGACGCGAGCGAATTTGGCGGCGGCATCCCAGTTGAAAGGCAGGTCGATCTGATCGGATGGCTGGTGATATTGGGTCTTGAGGAAATGTTCGAACGCGGCTTTGCCCGGCCCGGCGAAACCGGTCATCAGGAACACGGCGGGTACGCCTTCCTGCACGAAGCGATAATGGTCCGAACGGGTGAACAGGCCTTCGGCGGGCAGCGGGTCGGGCGAGAGGGCGACGCCGACCGATTGCGCCGCGCGATCGACGATGGGGCCGAGCGTCGAATGCTCTGCCCCGAACGCCACGACATCCTGAAAGTCATAGGTCAGGATCGGCATGTCGAGATTGACGACGCCGACCAGTTTGCCGCCTGTCGGCAGGACCGGATGCTTGGCGAGATATTGCGAGCCGAGCAGGCCGTCCTCTTCCGCGGTGACGGCAGCGAACAGGATCGAGCGTTTGGGCCGTGCGCCGCCCTCGGTAAAGGCCTTCGCCACCGCCAGCATCGTCGCGGTGCCCGATGCATTGTCCATCGCGCCATTATAGATTTTGTCGTCGCCCTTCGCGCTCTGCTTGACGCCATTATGGTCGAGATGGGCCATCAGCAGTACATATTCATGGGCCAGTGCCGGATCGGAGCCGGGCAGCACGGCCAGCACATTGGCCGAGGGAGCGGTGCTGACGGAACTGGCGCGTTCCAGCGTGACGAGCGGCTTGAGGGCAAAGCCCTTGGGGCGGCCGCCCTTCTTGCCCGCCTGCTTCATGATGGCGGCGAGATTGCCGCGCGACCCGGCAAAGAGCGCGTCTGCGGCCGGGCCATGGACCGTGGCCGTGGCGCGGATGGCGGGGGTGCGGACATAGGGCTGGCCCTGGCCGTCGATCCAGCTGACGACCGGATCATTGCTGCGTTCGCGCAGCTTTTCCCAGGGCATGCGGGCGAGCAGGCTGGGGCTGGGCAGCGTGATGAGGCCGATGGCCCCGGCCTTCTGCGCCGCCAGCGCCTTTTCGGCGGCAAGATGCGCGCCGACTTCGCTGGGCATGCCAACGGGCGAACCGGAAAGGGCGACGGCGAATTTGCCCTTGAGGTCCAGCCCGGCATAATCGTCCATCTTTTCGCGATCCGATTGCAGGCCATAGCCGACGAATACGGCCCCGGCGGCGATGCTTTGCTTGGCTTCGCGGCCGAAGCCGCCGATCGCGACATCGGTGCCATTGGCGAAACGCTGGCCGCCAATGGTGAGCGTCGCGGGCGCGCTCTTGTCGAGATCGGCCAATGCCAATGTGACCGGCTGATACCAGCTATCCTTGACCGCCTGGGTGAGGCCGAGCGCGGCAAAGCGGGCGGCGACGAAGCGGGCGGCGATGTCATAGCCGCGTGTGCCCGCGTCGCGTCCTTCGAGCAGGTCGTCGGCGAGGAATGTCACGTCGGCGCGGATCGCGTCGGGGGAGAAGGCCGGTTCCTGGGCGAAAGCCGGGGCGGCGAGGGCGAGCAGGGAGACGAGGACGGGAAGGCGAAAGCGCATGGGTTACTCTTTTAACGTCGATGATGGAGCGGAACCTATCGTCGCGGTTCGCGCTGTCCAGCCGTATGCGTATTGCGCTGCTAAAACGCCCCGCTATTCTAGCGCCATCCTGCGGGCGGTTTCACCCCGCTGCTTTTGTCAGAAGGCTCCTTCATGATCCTGTCTTCCCTGCCGCGCCGCCTGCCCCTGCTGATCGGTCTGTCCATGCTGGCGATGACGCCCGTGACCCAGGCGGTGGCGCAGGGCGCGGCCGCCGTCGCTGCGCCCGCGCCGCTCTCCAGCCTCGTGTCGGCGGTCGACATTCCCTATGAAGAGTTCACGCTGAAGAACGGCCTGCGCGTCATCGTCCATACCGACCGCAAGGCACCGGTGGTGGCGGTGTCGGTCTGGTATCATGTCGGGTCGCGCTTCGAGCCTGCGGGCAAGACGGGCTTTGCCCATCTGTTCGAACATCTGATGTTCTATGGGTCGGAAAATGCTGACGGGCCGTTCTTCGGGCGGCTGGAGGATATCGGCGCGACCGACTGGAACGGGACGACCTGGTTCGATCGCACCAATTATTTCGAGACGGTGCCGACCGGCGCGCTTGACCGGGCGCTGTTCCTCGAATCCGACCGGATGGGCCATTTGCTGGGCGCGGTGACGCAGGCGAAGCTGGATACCCAGCGCGGCGTCGTCCAGAATGAAAAGCGGATGGGCGAGAACCAGCCCTATGGCCTGGTCGAATATGCGCAGCTCGCCGCGCTGCTGCCCGAAGGTCATCCCTATCGCCACTCCACCATCGGGTCGATGGCGGACCTGAATGCCGCGAGCCTGGCCGACGTGCAGATGTGGTTCAAGACGCATTATGGCCCGAACAATGCGGTGCTGGTGCTGGCGGGTGATATCGACATGGCGACCGCCAAGAAGAAGGTGGAACGCTGGTTCGGCAATATCCCCGCCGGGCCGCCGCCCCAGGATGTGGACGCGACCGTCCCGACGCTCGACAAGGATGTCGAGAAGCTGATGAAGGATAATGTCGCGGCGACGCGGCTCTATCGCAACTGGGTGGTGCCCGGCGTCAATGGCGCGGACCTGCCTGCGCTTGATCTCGCCTTGTCCGTATTTGGCGGCCTCGGATCGTCGCGGCTCTACACGACGCTGGTGCGCGACGAGAAGGTGGCGGTGGGGGTCAAGGCCAATGTCCAGCCGTTCGAGAAGCTGAGCATCGCCGAGATCACGGTGGACGTGAAGCCGGGCGAAGATGCGGTGGCGGTGGGCAAGCGGCTCGACCAGCTGCTGGCCGATTATCTGACCAACGGGCCAAGCGCCGACGAGGTGCAGCGCGCCGCGACGCAGCGGGTGGCGGGGACGATTTCGGGCCTGGAGCAAGTGGGCGGCTTTTCCGGCAAGGCGGTGACGCTGGCCGAGGGAGCGGTCTATTCGGATGATCCGGCGACCTACAAGAAGGATCTGGCCGCCTATGCCGCGGCGACCCCGCGCCAAGTGACGGAAGCCGCGCGCGAATGGCTGGGACGGCCAGTGTTTCGCCTGACCGTGGCACCGGGCGAGCGGACGGCGGCGGATAATGCGCTGGCGGGCAATGCGACGATGAAGCCCGCTTATTTCCGCGATCCCGATGCGCCTGCGCCGACGGCCGGGACGCCGCCCAAGCCGACCAAGATCGCCGAACCGCCGATCGAGCCGGTCGCCGACCTCGATTTTCCGCCGGTCGAACATGCCAAGCTCAGCAACGGCATCCCGGTCGTCTTCGCGCGCCGCGCCACGGTGCCGACGGTGCGGGTGTCAGTGGCCTTCGATGCGGGTAATGCGGCTGACGATCGGGCGAAGCTGGGCACGGCCGCGCTGACCACGGCGTTGCTGGACGAAGGGACCAAGACCCGCAGTTCGCTCACCATCGCGCAGGAGCAGGAGCGGCTGGGCGCGGCGGTGAGCGCGGGCAACAGCATGGATCGCACGACGGTCGGCCTGTTCGCGCTCAAGCCCAATCTGGATGCGTCGCTCGGCCTGCTGGCCGATGTGGTGCGCAATCCGGCCTTTGCACCGGCGGAGGTCGAGCGGCTGCGCGGGCAGATGCTGACGCGGATCGCGGCGGAGAAGACCGAGCCGATGGCGATCGCCCAGCGAATGCTGCCGCCTCTGCTCTATGGCACGGCGCATCCCTATGGCATCCCCTTTACCGGGTCCGGCACCGAGAGCGGGGTCAAGGCAGTGACGCGGGCCGATCTGGTCGCCTTTCATGACGGTTGGTTGCGGCCCGACAATGCCAAGATTTTCGTGACTGGGGACACGACCCTGACCGAATTGCTGCCCTTGCTGGAAAAGCGCTTTGGCGATTGGAAGGCCCCGGCGGCGGCGAAGGGGACCAAGCTGTTCCGCATGGACCGGATGGCCCGCCCGGCGCGGATCATCCTGATCGACAAGCCGCAAAGCCCGCAGTCGATGATTCTGGCGGGCGTGCTGACCGCCAAGAAGGGCACCGACAATCCGGTGACGCTGCAGTCCGCCAATGAGGTGCTGGGCGGCAGCACGACGTCGCGGCTGACCATGGATCTGCGCGAGACCAAGGGGTGGGCCTATGGCGCGGGGACGGCCTTGCCCGGCGTCAAGGACACGATCCCGCTGCTGGTCTATGCGCCGGTGCAGAGCGACAAGACGGGCGAGTCGATCATCGCGGCGCGGCAGGACATCAAGGATTTCCTGACGACCAAGGGCACGACCAAGGCCGAGCGCGACCAGACGATCAACGGCCAGATCCTGTCGCTGCCGGGCAGTTTCGAAACCTCGTCGGACCTGTTGGGGGCGATGATGCGCAACGACCTGATCGGCCGGGCGGATGATTTCTACGAGACGCTGCCCAAAATCTACCGGGCGATGACGGCGGCCGATTTCGACAAGGCGGCCCGCGAGGCGATCAACGCCGACGGGCTGATCTGGGTCGTGGTGGGCGATGCGAAACTGGTGCGGCCACAGCTTGACGCGGTGGGCTTGCCGGTCGAAACCGGCACCCTGGCTGACTGAGAAAAAACCTAAAGGAGTGAATGAGATGGCAACTGTCGATGGCGCTTATGATTGCGTGGCCAAGACGCCGATGGGCGACCAGAATGGCGTCTTTACCGTGATCAGCAATGGCGACCGGTTCAACGGCACCTTTGCCGGGATGATGGGGTCGCTGGACGTGGTCGATGGCAAGGTCGCGGGCGACGTGCTGACCTGGAAGATGGAAATGACCATGCCGATGCCGATGACGCTGGAATGCGAAGCGACGGTCAGCGGCGATGCGATCACCGGCACGATGCAGCTGGGCGCGTTCGGGGCTTCGGCCTTTACGGGGACGCGGCGGGCCTGACGGGTTGGGGGTTCGGGCGAGGCCTGAACCCCTAAAGCGGACAGCGAGTCGGACATAGGTTGCGACTTGTGCCAAATTGATTAGTTAGCTATCTAATCATTATGGCGGACGCGGAACAGGAATTGGCTTTGTTGCATCTGCTGGCCCCGGTCGCGCGCGGCTGGCGGCAGATGGGCGATGCCGCGCTGGCGCAGTTCGGCGTGTCGAGCAGCGCGGGATGGTGCCTGGTGCATCTTGATCAGCTGGCGGAGCCGCCGCGGCAGGCGGAGCTGGCATTGTTGCTGGATATCAGCCCGCCCTCGCTGGTGCGGACGCTGGACCAGTTGCAGGTCGCCGGGTGGATCGAGCGGATCGCCGATCCTGATGATAAACGGTCCAATCGGTTGGCGCTGACGGAGGCGGGCAAGGCGCTGGCTGAGAAGATCGCGGCGCGGCTGGCGGAAGTGCGTGCGGGATTGCTCAGCGGACTGCCCGATGGTGCGGTGGAGGTTGGGGTCGAGTTGCTGGGCTTGCTGAGTTTGCGGATGGCGGAGCAGCGGGCTGGGGTGGAGTGACCTCACCGTCTCGCCGGGGTTTTGGGTTGGGAGATGGGTTCCCGCCTTCGCGGGAATGACGGAGGCGGGGGCGTTCTTCCTATGAAAAAGGCCCGCCAGTCGGGGGACGGGCGGGCCTTTTGTCAGAGGATCGGAGCGATCAATATTGGATCGTTACCGTTACCGCGCGGCGGTTTTGGGCCCAGGAGGCTTCGTCCGAGCCGAGGGCGGCGGGGCGTTCCTTGCCGTAGCTGACGGTGGTGATGCGGCCGGAATCGATGCCCAGCGAGGCGAGATAGTTTTTTGCGGCGTTGGCGCGGCGTTCGCCCAGCGCGATATTATAGTCGCGTGTGCCGCGTTCGTCGGCATGACCCTCGATCGTGACGCGGACGGCGGGGTTCTGTTGCAGCCAGGCGGCCTGGCTCTGGAGCGTTGCCTGATCCTGGGCGTCCACATCATATTCGTTGAGCGCGAAGAAGATGCGGTCTGACGCGACCGAGGCGACGAAATCCTCCTGGCTGCCCTTGACCGGACCGGTCGGCGTCGTCGGGCCGCTGGGCATCGTCGTGTCGGTGCCGCCGGGGGCGGGGGGCAGTTCGGCCGGCGGCTTTTTCGAGCAAGCGGCGAGCGCGATGATGGCGGTGGCCATCAAGAGGGTGCGGGACAATGGCATTGCGTGTCTCCTTGTTTCAGCGCTGCCTGCGCTCGGATCGGGACGCAGGCAGGCTCCGTGAAGTTCGTTACGCTGTCAAGACGAATGGGTTCCGTCGCGACAGGCAGTCGGGGCGATAATCAGGGCAGCAACGGTCCCCAGGCAGGATCGGAACCGCTCAAAGGGGTCGGGATGCGCCGTTCGTTGACGCCGGTCAGATCGACCTGCCACACCTGGCTCGCGCCTTGGCGGCCCGGCGTGGTGCGGAAGAATTGCAGGACGCGGCCATTGGGTGACCAGGTGGGCTGTTCATCCTGCCAGCCATTGGTCAAGATGCGCTCATTGTCGCCGCTGGGGGTCATCACCGCGATCTTGAAGTCGCCCGCCAATTTGGTGAAGGCGATGAGATCGCCGCGCGGGCTCCATTCGGGCGTCGCATAGCGGCCGCCGCCATGGCTGATGCGGCGTTGGTTCGATCCGTCGGCGTTCATGACATAGAGCTGCTGCCCGCCCGACCGATCGCTTTCGAACACGATCCTGGAGCCGTCAGGCGAATAGCTGCCGCCGACATCGATGCCGGGCGAGGTGGTGAGGCGCACCGGCGTCCCGCCATTGGCACCGATGCGGTAAATGTCGGTATTGCCCGCCACCGCCATCGAGAAGAGGATATTGCGGCCATCGGGCGACCAGCGCGGCGCGAAGGTCGGGTTGTTGCTTTCGGTCACCAGACGCTGCTGCCCGGCACCGATGTCATAGACATAGAGGCGGACCCGGCTGCCCAGATAGCTGACATAGAGGATGGATTTATAGTCGGGCGAGAAGCGCGGGGTGAGCGCCATCGACTGGCCATTGGTGATGAAGCGGTGGTTCGCGCCATCGCTGTCCATGATGGCGAGACGCTTGACGCGCGCGCCCTTGGGGCCGCTTTCGGCGATATAGGCGATGCGGCTGTCGAAGAAGGGGCTTTCGCCCGACAGGCGGGCGTAGATGGCGTCGGCGCATTTATGCGCGGCACGCCGCCAGTCGCGCGGCGCGACTACGAAGCCCTGGCGGGTAAGTTCCTGCTTGAGCGCGACGTCGTAGAGATAGCAGCCGACGGTAATGTCGGATTCGCCGCCGCTGGTGCGGACGAAGCCCTGCACCAACGCCTGATAGGCGCCCCATTTGTCGAATTGGGGGAAGGTGACTTCGGCAAAGGGAATGACCGGCAGGCCGCCCGGACCCGATGGGTCGAACAGGCCGGAGCCTTTGAGGTCGGCCGCGATGACTTCGGCGATCTTGCGGCCAAGCTCGGTGGCGGAGCCGGCGGGGGTCGCCACCTCCTGCTGCGCGGGCAGCGGCGGGACCGCGACCTTGACATTGCTGTCAATCTCGCCGGTGACATCGACCGATAGCTGGGCCTGAACAGGCAGGGCGGTGAAGGCGAGCAGCGCGGCGGTCGCCAGCTGCAGGCGGCGGAGCAGGGTGGGTTTCATCGGTTCAGCCTCGCGTCAAAGCGGAGTGGCCGGAGCCATTTCCATTGGTCGTAAAATTCGGGTGGCATGTTGCGGAACGGGGAAGCGAGCTTCACCGCCTGGATCGCGCGTTCGGCATGGAGCTTAGCCTGGGGCCGGTTGCTGGCGGTGACGCCGAGCTGGTCGATTACCTGCGGCGTGCCGATGACCGCGCCGCTCTTGTCGAGCCGCACTTCGAGCAGGGTGACGAGCTTGTCGGCGTCGGCGCCCGATGGCGGACGCCAGTGCGGCTTCAACTGGCGGCGCAATTCAGCGTCGAGCGCCGATTTCTGCGCTGCGCCCATGGCAGCGGCGGGCGCGGGCGCAGGGGGACGACGCGGCGCGTCGGCATTGGTGTCGATGCCTTTGAGGAAATCCTTGCCAAGCAGCGAGCCTTTGGGCTTGTCCGCCTTGCCCTGGCCGGAGGCGCGCGCGGGGGCGTCGGCCTTGGGCTTGGCGGTGGATTTGGTCGATGGCTTGGCGGCGGGTTTGGCGTCTGCCTCCGCTTTTGTGTCCGTCTTGGCTTTGGCCGGGCTGGGCTTGGCGGGGGTCGGCTTGGCCTTGGGCGTCGGCTTTTCGGGCGCGGGCTTGGGTTTCGCCTTGGCCACTTCCTTTTTGGCGGGCGCAGGCTTTTTCGGGGCAGGCTGGGGCTTGGCAGGCGCGGGTTTCGCGACCTCCTTGGGTGTCGGCTGGGGGGTCGGTTCTGGCGCGGGTGCGGCGTCTTCGGTCGGTCCCTGTTCCGGCGCGATGCTGGGCGGCGGCGGGGCGGTCGAGATTTGCGGTGCGGTCGATTGCAGCGCGACTTCGTCCACCATGGAGACTTCCATCGGCGGGGTCTTGAGCTTCAACGGGTTGGGGGTTGCCAGGAATCCGGCCGACAACAGCCCGAACAGCAGGACATGCCCCGCCGTCGCGACGCCCAAACCAATCTTTTCCGCGCGCTCCATCCGGCTTGCCCTATGGCCTCTCGCCTGAACCGTCGCTGGCTGCATCGTCGGGCGACGAGACCAGCGACACTTTGTTCAGGCCGGCGCGGTTGAGTTCGGCCATGACCCGCATGACCCGGCCATAATCCAGCCCCTTGTCGGCGCGCAGGAAGATTTGCGGTGCTTCGGGCTTGCCCGCATTGGCGGCGACGATTTCGGCGAGGCGGTCGGGCAGGTCGATATCCGCCACGGCGTCCTCATCGACATAGGTCGCGCCGTCGCGGTCGATGGAGACGACGGTGGGCTTGGCGTCCTGATCCAGCCCCTTGGCGCGGGTTTCGGGCAGGTTGACCGGCACGCCGGTCACCAGCAGCGGGGCGGTGACCATGAAGATGATCAGCAGCACCAGCATGACGTCGACCAAAGGTGTGACGTTGATGTCGGCCATGGGCGCGCGGCCGCGACCCCGGCGGGCGGAGGGAGGGCCGGACATGGCCATTAGCGGGGGGCTCGCTTGGTCGTCATGCCAGCGCAGGCTGGCATCTTGGGCGTTGGCGCGCGGAAGAAAAGGGAGATCCCAGCGTTCGCTGGGATGACGGAAGCACTCATCGCTGGGCCTCCAGTTCGCGGCTCAGGGTCGCGTAGAAGCTGTCGGCGAAGCGGGTGAGGGCGGATTCGAGGCGGTTTATGCCGTGGCTGAAGCGGTTATAGGCGATGACTGCCGGGATGGCCGCGAACAAGCCGATGGCGGTGGCGAACAAGGCCTCGGCAATGCCCGGCGCGACGACCGCGAGCGAGCTATTCTGTTCGGCGGCGATCGCGGTGAAGGCGCGCATGATGCCCCAGACGGTGCCGAACAGGCCGACGAAAGGCGCGACCGAGCCGACCGTCGCCAATATGTTGAGCCTGTCGGACAGCCGGTCGATTTCGGCGGCAATGGTGCTTGACATGGCGGTGGCGAGCCGGTCGCGCGTGCCGTCGCGATCGACGACCTTCTGCGCGGTCGAGCGCCGCCATTCCGTGACGCCTGCCGCCATCACCTTGGCCGCGGGATGCTCCACCTTGCCACGGGTCTCGTAGAAGCGGTCGATATCCTCCGCCTTCCAGAAATCCGCCTCGAACTTGCGGCTTTCCTTGCTGGCGCGGCGCAGGCTGACCGAAAAGCCGATGATGATCGCCCAGGTCCAGATGCTGGCCAGCAACAGGCCCAGCATCACCCCCTTCACGACGATGTCGGCCTGAAGGAACAGGGCCAGCGGGGAAATGGTGGCGGCGTCGGCCACCGCGGCGACGTCTGGCAGGTTGAGGGTCATGGGTGGAGGTCTTCCCCTTGGCAAAGGCGGCTGAAAATGTCGGTCCAGGCTTTGGGTTGCCGTTGCGGGCGGCCCTGCGGCGTCAGCCATGCAACGCAAATGCTGGCGTCGGTCAACTGTTCGTCGCCGCGCATGACTGACTGATGAATGGTGCAGGTCGCTGCGCTCACCTGAGCCACGCGGCTGACCACCATCAGGTCGTCATCCAGCCGGGCGGGGCGGCGATAGCGGATCTGCAGGTCGGTGACGGCATAGACGCCGGTGCCGCCTTCATGCGCGGCGCGCTGGTCGATCTGCGCCAGGCGCAGCATGTCGGACCGGGCGCGCTCCATATAGCGTAGATAATTGGCGTGATAGACGAGGCCCGACAGGTCGGTATCCTCGAAATAGATGCGCAGCGGGAAATGATGCACGGCCGCGATGAAGCGTCCGGTCGCGGGAGAGGGCATCATTTCGGCAACAATCATGGCGGGCTTTTAACCATGGCGCGCGGTCGAGGCAAAGGCCGAAACGTCCTTCCCCCGCGCAACAGGCGCATTTTGTCGCCTGCGCTTTTTGAGGAGTGGGCCGCTCTGGCCCCCGGCGGGGCGGGGCGCTAGGATGAGGGGGACGAGTTGAGCCAGGGAGAGAGAACGACATGACGGATATTCGCACGGTAGGCGTGATCGGCGCAGGGCAGATGGGCGCTGGCATTGCGCAGGTGGCGGCGCAGGCGGGCTATGACGTGATCCTGTCGGACATCGACCTGCCGCGCGCGGAGAAAGGGCTGGCGGGGATCGCCAAGCTGCTGGCGCGGGCGGTGGAGAAGGAGAAGATCAGCAAGGCCGATGCGGATGCGGCGCTGGCGCGCATCCGGCCGGTGGGCGAGATCGCGCCGCTGGCCGACGCGCAACTGGTGATCGAGGCGGCGACCGAGCGCGAGGAAGTGAAGCGCGCGATTTTCGCCAATGTCGGGCCGTTGCTGGCGGCTGATGCGATCCTGGCGACCAATACATCGTCCATTCCCATCACCCGGCTGGCGCAGGCGGCACCCGATGCGGGGCGCTTTGTGGGCGTGCATTTCTTCAATCCGGTGCCGGTGATGGTGTTGGTCGAGGTCATTCGCGGGCTCGCCACGACGCCGGAGACGGTGGCGGCGGTCGAGGGCTTTGCGGCACGGATCGGCAAGACGGTGGTGCAGGCGTTCGACGCGCCGGGCTTCGTGGTCAATCGCATCCTGCTGCCGATGCTGAACGAAGCGGTGTTCGTGCTGGGCGAGGGCGTAGGCAGCGTGGTCGATATCGACATGGGCTGCAAGCTGGGGCTCAATCACCCGATGGGGCCGCTGACTTTGCTCGATTTCGTCGGGCTGGATACGGCGCTGGAGATATTGAACGTGTTCCTCAGCACCACCGGCGACCCCAAATATCGCCCCGCGCCGCTGCTGGTGAAATATGTCGAGGCGGGCTGGTATGGCCGCAAGACCGGGCGAGGCTTCTACGATTATTCGGGCGCGGAGCCTGTGCCGACGCGGTGAGCGGGGAAGGCGAAAGGTGGCGCTAGAGACGCGCCGCCTTTCGCAAGGCCTCGTTGATGCGCGCTTGCCAGCCGGGACCGCCCGCCTTGAAGCTGGCGATCACATCGGGGTCGAGCCGCAGCGACACATGCTGCTTGGTTTGTTCAAGTTTGGGGCGTCCGCGACGCACCAGCGTCTGGCCCACATAGGCATCTGCGCCATCGGCCCAGTCCTGGTTCAGCTTTGGGGCATCATCGGGATCGATCCAGTTCCCGCCAGTAGATTTCTCGTTCGTCATCATCTGCTATCCTCATCGAAATGACGCGAATGGCGTCACCCCTGGGTGTCCAGACACATATGACCGGCCGTTCATCCAACAGGCCGAGCATGATATAGCGGACCTCGCCATAATCTTTCCGATCGTCGGTTCGGATCAGGTGGAACCTGTCGAACATCGTAACGATGGATTCGAAATCCAGACCGCGCGCATCGAGAGTTTTTTGTCGCTTGGACGGATCATACTCGATGCGCATGGCATATTTCCCTCCGACTACGGCGCTGCCACGTATATTTAATGTAGCACAATAATAGCGAGCCGCAATATTTAATGGAACATCAAAGCTACCCGGCGCTGAGGCTGTGCTTCTTCATGCAGTGGCGCAGTTGGTCGTAGGTGAGGCCTAGGCCCTTGGCGGTGGCGCGTTGGTTGAAGCGGTAGCGGTCGAGGGCGGCGGTGATGATCGCGGATTCATAGGCGTCGACTGCGGCGCGCAGGTCGCAAATATCGTCGACCGCCGCGGCGGCGGCCTTGGCGGTCGGCGCGGGCGGGTCGCAGGGGTCGGCGGCGCGGGGCATGAGCGGCTTGGGCTTCCAGGGAGAGGCGAAGGGATCGAAGGTGATGCGGCTGATCGGGCGGGTCGGCGCGTCCCAGCGATAGACGGCGCGCTCGATCACGTTGCGTAATTCGCGGACATTGCCGGGCCAGGCATAGGCTTCGAGTTCCGCCAGCGTCGCCGCATCGAAGCCGGGCCATTGCGGCCAGGCGAGTTCGGCGGCCATGCGCCGCCCGAAATGATCGACCAGCACCGGCACATCGCCCTCGCGCGCGCGCAGCGGCGGCAGGGTGATGACTTCGAAGCTCAACCGGTCGAGCAGATCGGGGCGGAAGCGCCCGGCATCGGCGGCGGTGGGCAGATCGTCATTGGTCGCTGCGACGATGCGGACATCGACGCGCAGCGGTTTTGATGCGCCGATGCGGGTGACTTCGCCATATTCGACGACGCGCAACAGCCGTTCCTGCGCCGCCATCGACAGGGTGCCGAGTTCATCAAGGAACAGCGTGCCGCCATCGGCTTCCTCGAACCGACCGGGCCGCGCGCGGTTGGCGCCAGTGAAGGCGCCCTGTTCATGGCCGAACAATTCAGCTTCGATCAGGGTTTCGGGCAGCGCGGCGCAGTTCATGACGATCAACGGTTCGCCCCAGCGCGGGGAGAGGTGATGCAGCCGCTCGGCGATCAGCTCCTTGCCGGTCCCGCGCTCGCCGATCACCAGCACCGGGCGGTTGAGTTCGGCCGCGCGCCCCGCCAGTTCGACGGCGTCGAGAAAGGCCAATGACTGGCCGACAAAATGGGTCGTTTTCTCCATACACCAACTTATGGTGAAATTTCCCACCTTGTCGCAAGCGAAATTCCGCACTCAGCCGAAACGAAAGGACAAAAATGGCGAAAATCCGCGCCATGCGGCAAATTGGCACGGCCCCTGCAAAGCTATGGGCAATCCGCAGATAATCGCGGAAATCGATGAAGGCCAAGATTCAGGGAGTGACTAAAATGGAAGACAACAGCAACAGCGTTCGCGAAATCGGCCAACTGATGTCGGTCGCCGTTGCCGCCCTGCTGGTAGGATCGACCCTGATCCTGGCAGCCGTCGGCCCGGCCCGCGCCAGCGAAACCCCGATCCTCGCCAGCGAAACCCACAATCCGGCGACCCTGCGCTATCTGGCATAAGGGTCGCCCGGTCGTTTCAAGAAAATAGCCAAGACCAGGAGTGACGTTAAAATGGGTATTTTTTCCCGCACCCGCGACATCATCGCCGCCAATGTGACCGACCTGCTCGACAAGGCGGAAGATCCGGCGAAGATGATCCGCATGATCATCCTCGAAATGGAGGAAACCCTGGTCGAAGTGCGCGCGTCCGCCGCCCGCACCATCGCCGACCAGAAGGAAATGCGCCGCCACATCGCCAAGCTGACCGCGTTGCAGGACAGCTGGACCGAAAAGGCGCAACTTGCGCTTTCCAAGGATCGCGAAGACCTGGCCAAAGCGGCGCTTGTCGAACGGCAGAAGGCGACCGACATGGCCGAGCATCTGACCCATGAGATCGAGACGCTGGACGAAGCGCTGCGCGCCGCCGAAGAGGATATCGCCAAGCTGCAGGCCAAGCTGCGCGAAGCCCGCGTGCGCCAGAACAGCCTGGTCACCCGGATGCAGAGCGCCGAAAACCGCCTGCGCGTCCGCGAAGCCTATGCCGGCGAGAAGGTCAACGAGGCGTTTGCGCGTTTCGACCTGCTGGAACGCCGGGTCGATATGGCCGAAGGCCGCGCCGACGCGATGGACCTGGGCAGCGCCCCCAAGACGCTGGAAGAAGAGATTGCCGAGTTGCGCTCCGCCGACAAGGTGGATGCCGACCTCGCCGCGCTCAAGGCCAGCATGAACAAGGGGGACTGATCCGATGGAAGAGATTTTTCTGCCCATCATCGTCTGCGGCATGTTGTTCATCGGCATGCCGTGGCTGATCTTCCACTATGTCACCAAGTGGAAGCAGGCCCCCAAGATCACCGACGAGGATGAGAAGCTGCTGGATGAACTCCACCTTCTCGCCCGTCGGATGGAAGAGCGGCTGCAGACGGTCGAACGGATCGTCGCCGCCGACAACCCCGATTTCCGCCCGCATCGTCCGCAGGAGCCGGGCGAATTCACCTTCGACCGGAGAAACTGACATGACCGCCCGCCGCACCAAATTCTACCTCAACAAGGCCGACGGCAAATGGATGGGCGTCTGCTCCGGCATTGCCGACTATAGCGGGATCGACGTCGTGTGGGTTCGCGTCGGCGCGGTGCTGGTGACGCTGATGGGGGCCTTCCCCTGGACGCTGATCGCCTATTTCGCCGCCGCCTATTTCGCCGACAACAAGCCATCGGGCCTCTATGCCGATCGCGATGACGAGAAATTCTGGCAAGGCGTGCGGACCAATCCGACCCGCTCCACCCGCGATGTGCGGTCCAAGTTCCGCGATATCGATCGCCGCCTCGCCGACATCGAAATCTACTATACCAGCCGCAATACGCGCCTGGCCGATGAAATCGATCGTCTGCGCTAAGCAGCCTGGGGCAAAACAGGGAGACTAATCATGAATGTCGGTGGACCTTTCTTTGTTCTGGCGATCATCGCGATGTCGACTTTGGGCTGGATGTTCACCACCTGGGTCCGTGCCCGGCACGGCTATCCGGTGGAAAATGAATGGACCGGCACCGTTGATCGAACGGACGCCGCCGCTGGTCGAAAAATCGACCTTCTGTCGCGCGAAAACGAAAAGCTGGTGGGCAAGATCAGCCGCCTGGAGGAACGCATCGCCGTGCTGGAGCGGATCGCCACCGATCCCGCCACCCGCACCGCGCGCGACATCGAGGCGCTGCGCTGAGGCGCAGCTGGCAAGGGAGTAGAGACGATGTTTCCATTTGAAGATTTTGCGCAAGTCGGAATGATCCTGGGCGCGCTTGCTATTGGCGGCTGGATATTCACGACCTGGTTGCGGGTGAAAAATGGCTACCCGCTGGAAAATAGCTGGGGCAAACCGATCTATCCGCAGAAAAACGAGGAAATGGTCGAGCGCATCAAATTGCTGAGCCAAGAAAATGCCCAGCTGCGCGCCGAGATCGGGTCGATGAAGGACCGGCTGGCCGTGGTCGAGCGGATCGTCACCGACGAAAGCCACCAGCTGACTCGCGAGATCGAACAGCTGCGCGGCGTCGCCAACTGATCCCGGCATAAGAACAGGGAGTTAAGGGAATGGGACCGTTTGAAATGGTCGTCGCCATCGTCGCGATCACCGCCATCGCCAGTGTGATCCGTGCGCGCTACGGCGTGGTCCGGCACGACAAGGGCGAAACGCTGGTCGCACGCGGGCCGGACCCCGACACCGATAGGCTGCGCGCCGAGGTGAAGGGGCTGAAAGAGCGGGTCGCCGTGCTGGAACGGCTGGCGACCGATGGTTCCACCGCGCTGGAGCGGGAATTCGAAAAGCTGCGGGACCGCGACTAAGCGCGGTTCGCTTCGACAGGGAGGCACATATGCAGGACCCCTATCTTTATCTGGCCATGGCGCTCACCACCCTGGCGGGCGTGGCGATCATCGCGGTGGCGGCCTTGCGCGGCTGGGACGGCTGGCTGGCGCTCAAGCGCGCCGAACTGAACCGCCGCGCCGACGACGCCGCCCCGCCCTCGGCGGTCGCGCGGATCGAAGTCGCCGACCTCAAGGAACGCATCCGCAAGCTGGAGGCGATCGCGGCGGGCGTTGATTTGTGAGGACATGCCGCCACCCGCTGGCGATTGACAGGAACAGGTGGCGGTCCTAGCGCGGCGGCATCATGGCCAGCATCATCGCGACTGAAGACAGCCGTTTCGGCCTGCGCCGCCAGGTCCGCCTGACCGGACCGCTCAACCTGTCGAGCGGGGCGACGCTGGGGCCGGTCGATATCGCCTATGAAACCTATGGGCAGTTGGATGCCGACGGGTCCAACGCCATCCTGATCTGCCATGCGCTGACCGGCGACCAATATGTTGCGTCGGAGCATCCGGGCACGGGCAAGCTCGGCTGGTGGTGGCGGATGGTGGGCGAGGGCAAGCCGGTCGACCCGGCGCGCCATTTCATCGTCTGCGCCAATGTCATCGGCAGCTGCATGGGGTCGAGCGGCCCGGCCAGTATCGATCCTGTGACGGGCGACCCCTATGCGATGCGCTTTCCGGTGCTGACCATCGCCGACATGGTGCGGGCGCAGGCGTTGCTGCTCGACCATCTGGGCGTTGCGCGGCTGTCGGCGGTGATCGGCGGGTCGATGGGGGGCATGCAGGCGCTGACCTGGCCGACCCTGTTCCCCGACCGGGTCGAAAGCTGCGTCGTCATTGCCTCGACCGCACGGCACAGCGCACAGAATATCGCCTTTCATGAAGTCGGGCGCCAGGCGATCATGGCCGATCCGCAATGGCGTGGCGGCGACTATTATGCCGATGGGGGGGTGCCGAGCGCGGGCCTCGCCGTCGCGCGGATGGCGGCGCATATCACCTATTTGTCCGAAGCCGGGCTGACCGAGAAATTCGGGCGGCGCTTGCAGGGGCGGGACGCCAAGACCTTCGGCTTCGACGCGGATTTCCAGGTGGAAAGCTATTTGCGGCATCAGGGATTGAGTTTCGTCGATCGGTTCGACGCCAACTCCTATCTCTACATCACCCGCGCCATGGACTATTATGACATTGCCGAGGATCATGGCGGGTCGCTGGCCCACGCCTTTACCGCGAGCAAGGCGCGCTTCTGTCTCGTCAGCTTCGATACCGACTGGCTCTATCCCACCACAGAATCGCGGATCATCGTCCATGCGCTGAACGCGAGCGGCGCGCAGGCGAGTTTCGTAGAACTGTCCAGCCCGTTCGGTCATGACGCCTTCCTGCTCGAATGCCCCGAACTCAACCGGGTGGTCGATGGCTTCCTGAAGGGCGGGCGGGCATGAGCGCGGCGTTACGTCCCGACCTGGCGCTGATCGCGCGGACGGTGCGGCAGGGCGCGCGGGTGCTGGACGTGGGTTGTGGCGAAGGTGCGCTGATGGCAGCGCTGCGCGACAATGCCGGGGTCGATGCGCGCGGGCTGGAGATCGATGGATCGAACGTCGCGGCGGCGGTGGCGCGCGGCCTGTCGGTGGTGCAGGGGGATGCGGACACGGACCTGCGTTACTATCCCGACGCCAGTTTCGACTATGCGATATTGAGCCAGACGCTCCAGACGACCCGGCGGCCCGACCTGGTGGTGGAGGAATTGCTGCGCATCGGCGGGCAGGCCTTCGTGTCCTTCCCCAATTTCGCCCATTGGCGCGGGCGGCTGTCGCTTATGTGGGGCGGGCGGATGCCGGTCACGCGGCTGTTGCCTGATACCTGGTATGACACGCTCAACATCCACCATGTCACCGTCGATGATTTCCGCGCCCTGGTGAAGGAGCGCGGCTGGACCATCGACGGACAATGGTTTTTGAAGGGCGACCGCGAAACCACCCACGCGAACGCCAATCTGTTCGCGGAACATGCAGTGTTTTTGCTGCGCAAATAGCGCCGATCAGTCGGTTTCGGCGGCGAGATAGACGCGGTTGCGGCCATGTTCCTTGGCCAGATAGAGCGCGCGGTCGGCAGCCTTGAGCGCAGCGCGGGCGTCTTCATAGGCCAGAACATTGGCGACCCCGGCCGAAAAGCTGACCCGATCCATCCGCTCGCCAGTGGCGCGGTTGACGAGGCTGCGGTTGGCCAGATCCTCGCGCACGCCGTCCACCACTTCGCCCGCTTCGCCCGGCCCCTTGCCGCGGAACAGCATCACGAACTCCTCGCCACCATGGCGGGCGACATGGCAGCGGTCGTTGGACGCCTTGGCCAGCAGGCCGGCCACGAATTTCAACACCCGGTCGCCCGTGTCATGGCCGTGGGTGTCGTTGACATGCTTGAAATGGTCGATGTCGCAAAAGGCGACCGAGAGCTGTTCGCCCTGCGCCTGCGCCAGCGCCACTTCCTCGCGCAGAACCGTTTCGAACGCGCGGCGGTTGGGCAGGCCGGTCAGATGGTCATGCTCGGCGGCGCGGCGGGCGGTTTCTAGGCTGGATTTGAGCGCCTTGGTCTGCTTCTGATTTTCGCGCAGCTGGGTTTCGACGAGGCGGGTCTTTTCGACCATGGATCGGGTGAGGCCGACGAGGCGCGCCAGCACCGGCTCGCTATCGCCGCCTTCGACCAGATCCTTGGCCTGTTCCTGCAGCGCCGCGCCATAATCCTTCGCCGAATTGCGCGATTCATGCATCAGGCCGGTGAACTGGATCAGATTTTCCTCGACCTTGTCGAGCATGGTCGCCAGCGAATCGGGGGTGACTTCATCGGCGCGCTGTTCAGCGGCGACCGATTCGACCCAGCCATTGGTGATCTTGCCCCGTTCCATCAGCACCGCGCGGATCGCCTTTTCCACGCCGATATTCGCGCCGGTCAGATAATCCAGCGCGACGCTGAAATTGATGGGCGTGAGGTCGAGGTCATGGGCAAAGAGAAAATCGCCAATATCTTCATAGAGCTGACGGCGGCGGTTAATCTCGCGGCTGGATGAGGATCCGGCGCGGGGGCGGGTTTCGGTGTCCGTACTCTCTTCCTCCTCCGCCTTGCCCGACAGACCCTTGGCCCAGCGCGTCAGCCGATCGGTCAGCCCATGTTGCGAGCCTGCGGAAGAAGAAGATGCCCCGGTCATGACCCTCATAACGGCACAGGTGGAACAGGGTTAAGAGCATAGCGGGAAAGAATCGATCCGTCTCCCTTTCCCGGTCGCGCGGGTGGTCAGATGTCGGCGGCGACCAGCCAGTCGCGGAAGATGCGGACGGCCCGCGTCTGGAGGGCGCGGGGGCGGCAGACGAAGAAGTAGCGATAGGGGCTGTCGACATGCGTGTCGGGGAAGAGCCGCACCAGCCGGGTGTCGCCCGACTGGTTGAAATGGCTGGCGTGCATGACGGCCACGCCCAGCCCCTGCGCCGCGGCCTCCAGCATCAACTGGCCCGAATCATAATTGTCGATCGCCAGCGGTTGCAGGTCGGGCAGGCCGACCGCTTCCTTCCAGGCGTCGAAGGATTGGGCCATGTCGCGGTGGATGAGGACGGTATGGTTCGCCAGCTCCTGCGGCGCGGTCAGCGCATGGGGCGCTTCGAGCAGTTCGCGCCGCCCGATCAGATAGACTTCGTCATGGTCCAGCTCATGCGCATAGAGCGCCGGATCGATATCCTTGGCCAGCAGCACGATCGCCGCGTCCAGCCCTTCGCCCAGCCGCGCCACCGCATGGGGCGTCGTTTCGATGTCGATATGCAGCTGGGGGTGGAGCGCGCGCAGGGCACCAAGATGCGGGAAAAGGCGCTGGGTCGCGAACAGCGGCAGCACCGCCAGCCGCAACCGCAACTGGTTGCCGCCGCTCTGGATATTTTCCAGCGCTTGCGCCAGCGAATCGAGGGCGGGCGCGATGTCGTCGAGCAGCCTTTGCCCCTCGGCATTGATTTCCAGCGCCTGATGCTTGCGGTCGAACAGGGGGCGGCCGATGACCCGTTCCAGCGCCTGAACCCGGCGGCTGAGCGCAGGAGTCGAGAGCGCAAGCTCTTCCGCCGCCGCCTTGACCGAGCCGAGGCGTGCGACCTGCACAAAGGCCTCCAGGGCCGTAAGGGGCGGCAATCTCCGCATGATCTTTCACTATTCCATCGCCGGTGCGCTGCGCCGCGTCATCGCCTGTTATCGAGTGGGCAGCTTCCGGTCTCAAGCATCCTCGCCCTACAGAGCAGGAAAATCAGGCGAATGGCAAGATGCATTTTTTGCAACCGGAACTTTTGCGTTCGCACTTGCAATATCGCGTTTACCGCTACATATAGAGCAGGCCTTTCAGGCATCCTCTCCTAAAACTTTACGGGCTGGCCCTTGTGGCCGGCCCTTTTTTTATGCTCGGCGCGTGGCACATGGCCCCCTTTTCGCGGCGGCCGACGTTTCCTATCTCGTTACGGAACAAGAAGGACGGGGTGCCCGATGGCCGATGAGGAAATGACTGGACGCCGCATCCAGGTCGCCAATGCGCGGCCCGAAGATGCAGGGCGCGGGCTTGCGCGGCTGCCCTTGACGGTGATGGCCGAATTACAGCTGAGCGAAGGCGATGTGATCGAGATCGTCGGCAAGCGATCGACGCCTGCGCGCGTGGTGCGTCCGTACAAGGAGGATGAAGGGTTGGACGTGCTGCGCCTCGATGGCTTGCAGCGCGCCAATGCCGGGGCCGGGTCGGGTGATTTCGTCCATATCGAGAAGGTGGAGCCGCGCCCGGCGCAGCGGGTCGTGTTCGCGCCTGCACAAAATAATTTACGGCTGCAGGGCCATCCCGAAGCGTTGAAGCGGGTATTCTTTCAGCGGCCGTTGACCGCGGGCGATGTCGTCGCAACCGCCGGGCAGCAGCAGGTGCCGACCGGTGACATGCCGCCGCAATTGCGCCAGATGCTGGCCGCGCCCGCCTATGCCTTGCAGGAAATCCGGCTGGTCGTGGTGTCGACCGTACCCAAGGGCGTGGTGCAGATCGACGCGGAAACCGAAGTCGAGCTGCGCCCCGAATATGAGGAGCCCAAGGAAGCGCGGCGTGCCGACGTGACCTATGACGATGTCGGCGGCATGGCCGATACGATCGACCAGTTGCGCGAGATGGTCGAACTGCCGCTGCGCTACCCCGAACTGTTCCAGCGGCTGGGCGTCGATCCGCCGCGCGGCGTGCTGCTCCATGGCCCGCCGGGCACTGGCAAGACGCGGCTGGCCCGCGCCGTCGCCAACGAATCGGAAGCCGAATTCTTCCTGATCAACGGGCCGGAGATCATGGGGTCGGCCTATGGCGAATCCGAAAAACAGTTGCGCGAGATATTCGAGGCGGCGGCCAAGGCTGCCCCCTCGATCCTGTTCATTGACGAGATTGATTCGATCGCGCCCAAGCGGGGACAGGTGACCGGCGAAACCGAAAAGCGGTTGGTCGCACAATTGCTGACGCTGATGGACGGGCTGGAGCCGCGCACCAATCTGGTGGTGATCGCTGCGACCAACCGCCCGGAGGCGATTGACGAGGCGCTGCGGCGACCCGGCCGCTTCGACCGCGAGATCGTGGTCGGCGTGCCCGACGAGCGCGGGCGGCGCGAGATATTGGGCATCCACACGCGCGGCATGCCGCTGGGCGACAAGGTGGACCTGTCCGAACTGGCGCGCATGACCTATGGCTTTGTCGGCGCGGACATGGCGGCGCTGACCCGCGAGGCGGCGATCGAGACGGTGCGCCGTTTCATGCCGCGCCTCAACCTGGAGGACGGGACGATCCCGGCCGATGTCCTGGAAGAATTGTGCGTCACGCGCGAGGATTTCATGTCGGCGATCAAGCGGGTGCAGCCATCGGCCATGCGCGAGGTGATGGTGCAGGCACCCAATATCGGTTGGTCCGACATTGGCGGGCTGGACGATGCGCAGATGCGCTTGAAGGAAGGGGTCGAGCTGCCGCTCAAAAATCCCGACGCCTTCCGCCGGATCGGCATCCGCCCGGCCAAGGGCTTCCTGCTCTACGGCCCGCCCGGCACCGGCAAGACGCTGCTGGCCAAGGCGGTGGCGCGTGAGGCGCAGGCGAACTTCATCGCCACCAAATCGAGCGACCTCTTGTCCAAATGGTATGGCGAAAGCGAGCAGCAGATCGCCCGGCTGTTCGCCCGCGCGCGGCAAGTGGCCCCGACGGTCATCTTCATCGACGAACTGGACAGTTTGGTCCCCGCGCGTGGCGGCGGGCTTGGCGAACCGGCAGTGACGGAGCGGGTGGTCAATACCATTCTCGCCGAGATGGACGGGCTGGAGGAATTGCAGTCGGTGGTGGTGATCGGCGCGACCAATCGACCGACGCTGGTGGACCCGGCGTTGCTGCGGCCCGGCCGGTTCGACGAGTTGATCTATGTCCCCGTGCCGGACGAGGCCGGGCGGGCGCGCATCCTGTCGATCCATACGGGCAAGATGCCGCTGGCTGAGGATGTCGACCTCGCCTCGCTCGCGGCGCGGACGCAGCGCTTTACCGGCGCGGATCTGGAGGATCTGTCGCGGCGGGCGGGCCTGTTCGCGCTGCGCCAGTCGATGACGGTCGAGAAGGTCACGATGGCCCATTTCGAGGCAGCGCTGCTGGAAACCCGCGCGTCGGTGACGCCCGACATGGAGCGGGAATATGAGCAGATCCAGGCGACGTTGAAGCAGAGCGCGATGCAGATCGATCCGATCGGCTTCGTGTCACCGGGCATGGTGCGCGGGCGCGACCGGGCCTGATCGAGCCTCACCGCTAGGGTGACGCGCAGGCGGCGGGGAAACCAATCGCCGCCTGCGCGTTCCTGCTCGATGCGCGCAATGCGGCTTGCAAGGCTTGCCGATTTTTGCGACGCCCGACCGTAATGACAAACAGGCGGATATTGATGGCCTCCATTCCCTTGAAAAAGAACGACAATCGCGCTCGCAAGGGCGCGTTCCTGAGCCAATGGAGGCTGTTTTTCCGGCAGTTCGTCAAGCATCCCGGCATGATCGGGTCGATCATCCCCTCGTCCGCGACGCTGGTGAAGCGCATGCTCGACCCCGTCGATTGGCAGCGCACGCGCCTGTTCGTGGAATATGGCCCAGGCGTCGGCACCTTCACACAAGCGATCCTCGACCGGATGCACCCGGATGCCACGCTGTTGGCGATCGACCTCAATGTCGATTTCGTTGCCTATCTAGAGGCGCAGATCGATGATCCCCGGCTGCGGGTCGTGCATGGATCGGCGGCCGACGTGCGCCGCTTCATTCGGGAAGCGGGCCATGTTCAGGCCGACTATATCTTGTCCGGCATCCCCTTTTCCACCCTACCCGACGGCGTGGGCGAGGGCATTGCGGCGGAGACGCTTGGCGCGCTGCGGCCCGGCGGGGCCTTCCTCGTCTATCAATATTCGCGCTTCGTGCGCCGCCTGATCGACCCCCTGTTCGGACAGGTGCGCGACGAGTTGGAATGGCGCAACATTCCGCCCTGCCGTTTGTTTTGCGCGGTGAAGGATGAGGGGCTGGCCAAGGCCGCCTGACGCCGGTCCTATCGCCTTCGCAACGGTCGGCTTTCATGCTAAGCCGCCGCGCATCCGAATGGCGAGAGTGATGATGAACGACCTGACCCAGACCCCCGAAATGCTGATCGCGACGATGGGCGCGCGCGCGCGCCGCGCCGCCGCCACGATCGCGCAGGCGAGCGACGCGCAAAAGGCCGACGCGCTGCGCCGCGCGGCCCAGGCGTTGCGGGATCAGGCACCGGCGATCATCGCCGCCAATGCGCGCGATATGGACAATGCGGTGGCGAACGGCCTGTCGCCTGCGCTACTCGACCGGTTGCGGCTGGACGAGGGGCGGGTCGCGGCGACGGCGGCGGGCGTGGAGCAGGTCGCGGGCCTGCCCAATCCGCTGGGCAGCGTGATCGACCAGAGCGTGCGCCCCAATGGGCTGGACCTGCGCCGGGTACGGGTGCCGTTGGGCGTGATCGGCATCATCTATGAAAGCCGCCCCAATGTGACCGCCGACGCGGCAGCGCTCTGCCTGCGCGCGGGCAATGCGGTGATCCTGCGCGGCGGCAGCGAGGCGAAGGAGAGCAACCGCGCGATCCACGCCGCCATCGTCGAGGGGATCGTCGCGGCAGGCCTGCCCGCCGATGTCGTGCAACTGGTGCCCACGACCGATCGCGCGGCGGTCGGCGCGCTGCTCAAGGCGGCGGAGTTCGTCGACCTGATCGTTCCGCGCGGCGGCAAGAGCCTGGTCGCGCGCGTGCAGGACGAAGCGCGCGTGCCGGTGCTGGCCCATCTCGACGGGATCAACCATAGCTATGTCGATGGCGCGGCGGACCCGGCGATGGCGCAGCAATTGGTGGTCAATGCCAAGATGCGCCGCACCGGCATTTGCGGCGCAACCGAAACGGTGCTGATCGACAGCGCCTATGCTTATGCGCCCGCGCTGGTTAGGGCGTTGCTCGATGCGCAATGCGAAGTGCGCGGCGACGAAGCGGTGCAGGCGATGGACGCGCGGGTGAAGCCCGCCGACGAGGCCGATTGGGACACCGAATATCTCGACGCGATCGTGTCGATCCGGCTGGTCGATGGCGTGGAGGAAGCGATCGCCCATATCGCCGCCCATGCCAGCCACCATACCGACGCGATCATCACCGACGATGCCGCCACCGCCGAGCGCTTCCTCAACGCGGTGGATAGCGCCATCGTGATGTGGAACGCCTCGACCCAGTTCGCCGATGGCGGCGAATTCGGGCTGGGCGCGGAAATCGGCATTTCCACCGGACGACTGCACGCCCGCGGCCCGGTCGCGCTGGAGGGGCTGACGACGTACAAGTGGATCGTGCGGGGGACGGGGCAGGTTCGGCCGTGACCGCATAAAGGGCGACCGCCACACCTCTCCCGCCTTCGCGGGAGAGGCTACGAAGACTTGGCAGCTTGCTGCCTAAGTCGCAGTCGGTGAGGGTCTTTCCTGCTGCGTTAGACAGACCCTCACCCTCCCACGCCTTCGGCGCGGGCCCCTCCCTCTCCCGCGAAGGCGGGAGAGGGCGAGGTTGCGTCTAGGCCTTACCCCTTCACCACTTCGTCGATGGCTTTCAGCTTCGCCAGCATCGGCGCGACCCAGTCTAGCGGGAGCATGACCGGGCCGTCGGAAGGGGCGTTGTCGGGGTCTTGATGGGCTTCGGCGAAGATCGCCGCGACGCCGGCCGCGATCGCGCTGCGGGCGAGGAGCGGCGCATATTCGCGCTGGCCGCCGGATGCGGAGCCCAGGCCGCCCGGCTGCTGCACCGAATGGGTGGCATCGAACACGACCGGATAGCCGGTCTGCGCCATGACGGGCAAAGCGCGCATGTCGCTGACCAAAGTGTTGTAGCCGAAACTCGCGCCGCGTTCGGTCAGCAATATGCGGTCATTGCCAGTCGAGGCGACTTTCTGCGCGACGGCCGCCATGTCCCAGGGGGCCATGAACTGCCCCTTCTTGACGTTGATGACAGCGCCGGTGCGTCCGGCGGCGAGCAGCAAGTCGGTCTGGCGGCAGAGGAACGCCGGGATCTGGAGGATGTCGACCGCCTGGGCGGCGGCCGCCACCTGGCCCGCATCATGGACGTCGGTCAGCACCGGGCAGCCGAGCGTCGCCTTGACCTCCGCGAGGATGGTGAGGCCTGCGTCGATGCCGACGCCGCGCTGGCCCGATACCGATGTCCGGTTCGCCTTGTCGAAACTGCTCTTGAAGATGAAGGGCACGCCCGCTTGCCGCGCGATCTGCGCCAGCGCGTCGGCCATGAACAGCGCATGGTCGCGGCTTTCGATCTGGCAGGGGCCGGAGATGAGGACGAAGGGCAGGTCGTTGCCGAAGGTGACGGAACCGACAGAGATATGGTTTGGGCTGGTCATGGCGCTCATTTGGGCGCTTTGGCGAAGCGGCGCAACAATTGCCCGCGCCACAGGCCTTTGCCCGGATGATAGTTCCAGCAGAACCAGCCAAAGGCGAGGCAGGCGATGAGGGACGGCAAGGCCATCGGATCGCCCTGTCCTTTCATATGGCGGTAAAAAGCCATGTCGGCGCGCCAGCGGTCCCGCTCGCTGCCGCCGCCATTGATGCCATAGGCATTGTCATGTTTCCTACAGCCGATGTTTCGGTTGTATTTGCGATGGTCTATGAAATAGCAATAGTCGCGTTCGGGTGTGCTCATGCCCCGATTAGGGCTGGGTCAGTGCAAAAGTTCAAGCGTAAAGTCTTCTACCTCGGCGGTTTCGATCCGCGCGGCGTGCGTTTCTATCATCAGCTCTACCGCGAACAGGCGGCGCGCTATCATAGACTGACGGGGGAGGATGTGACCGTCGGCGCGCGGCGCGCCGGGCCGGACGGGTCGCTGGTGTCGGTGCAATGGGATGTCGCCAATGAACAGGCGGGCGTCGCGGTCGATTATGAATATCTGCGCTGGGAAGATCTGATCGCGAAGGTGTGGATCCGCAATCCGCTGCCGCTCGCGCTGCGCGCGGCGCGGGCTTATTTGGGTCATGCGCGCTTCATGCAGTTCGGGCGGATGCGCAAGCTGCGCTCCGGGCCGGTCATCACCATCCTCTATCCGCCGCTGTTCGCGGTGCTGATCCCGCTGTTGCTGGCCTTGGTGCCTGCGCTGGCGCTATCGTTATTGCTGCCCTTATGGGTGAGTGCGCTCGTCGGCATCGGCATCAGCGCGCTGCTGTCGGGGCGCTTGCTGGCCAAGCTGGTCGTGCCTTGGCTGCTGCGGTTCATGACCTATCATGGCGCGCTGGCCGCCGAGGGGCCGGGCGCGGAACTGGACGCGCGGCTCGACCAGTTTGCCGCGCGCATCGCGGCGGAACTGGATGGCGACTGGGACGAAGTGCAGATCGTTACGCACAGCGCGGGCACCATATTGGGCATGAGCATATTGCGCCGGGTGTTTACCTTGCGCGGCGGCGCGGCGATGCCCGATCATGCCGTCATGGTGGGTATGGGGCAGGTGGTGCCGGTCGTCGGGCTGCGGCGCGACGCGCGCTGGTATCATGATGATCTGGCGGCGCTGGCGGACAAGGCGTTCCGCTATGTCGATATCTCCTCGCCGCCCGATGGCGCGGCCTATTATAACGTCAATCCGCTGCGCCTTGTCGCGGATCAATATGCCGCGCGGGTGGACATGCTATCGCCGCGCTTCCATCTCTTCTATCAGCCGGACAATTATCATGGCGGCTGGTCGAACAAATATGAGGCGCATTTCGACTATCTGCGCGTGGGCGACCGGCTTTCGCCGCTCGATTTCATCAGCTTGACCGCTGGCCCCCGCACCGTGGACGAAGCCGTCGCCGCCTTCAGGACGATTCCTTGACCGATCTTTTTACGCCCCCGTATCCGCAGCCGCCCCGCACCAAGCGGGGCCTGATCAAGCGGTTCCTGCGTGGCTGGCATAGCTGGATCCATGTGCTGTTCGACAAAAGCTATACGATGAAGATGGGCGAGATCCGCCTGCCCGGCCGGACCATGTATATCGCCAATGAGCTGAGCCTGGTGGACCAGATTTTGCGCGGCGGCACCGCCTATCCCAAACATAGCGAACTGGTCCGCAATCTCGACCCGCTGATCGGCAACAGCGTCTTTTCCGCCAATGGCACAGATTGGGAAAGCCAGCGGGCGATGGTCAATCCCGCCTTTGCCCATACCGCGCTGGGGCGGACCATGCCGTTGATGGTGGCGGCGGCCGACGATCTGGTCGCGCGGCTTGAGGCGGCCGACCGGGGCCAGCCGGTCGATATCGATCCGATGATGACGCATGTCGCGGCCGACATCATCTTTCGCACGCTGTTTTCGCAGGCGCTGGACGCGGCGCGATCGAACATCATCCACACCGCCTTCGGCAAATTCCAGCGGCTGGCGCATAGCGCGTCGATGCTGCGCCTGTACGGCATTCCCGCCGGTTGGTTCGAGACGCGGTCGAAAGGCCCGGCGCGCGCCATCCATGACGTGTTCCGCCCGATCGTGGAGGCGCGTTATGAAGGCTGGCACGCGCGCGGGCAAGCGCCGCATCGCGACATTCTCCAGTCGCTCATTGAGGCGAAACATCCCGACACCGGGGAATCCTTCACCTGCAATCAGGTGATGGAGCAGGTGTCGACCATCTTCCTCGCGGGGCATGAGACATCGGCCAGCACCATGACCTGGGCGCTTTATATGCTCGCCGAATGTCGGCATATTCAGGATCGGGTGCGAGCGGAAATCAGCGCGGTTGCGGGCGACGCGCCGCTGACCGCACCGATGCTCAAGGAGATGGGGCAGCTCCGCAATATCTTCCGCGAGACGCTACGCCTTTATCCGCCCGTCTCCTTCCTGCCGCGCGAAGTCACCTGTCCCATGGATATGCGCGACAAGCATCTGGAGACTGGATCAATGCTGGTCGTCGCGCCGTGGCTGACCCAGCGCAACAAGGATAATTGGGCCTGCCCCCATGCCTTCGACCCCGATCGCTTCGATGATCCGGCCAATGCCGACATGGTGAAACAGGCCTGGTTCCCGTTCGGCCGGGGGCCGCGCGTGTGCGTCGGGGCGGGCTTTGCGCAGCAGGAGGTGATGACGGTGATCGCCACGGTCGTGCGGCGCTTTGCCCTGAGCGTGCCGCCGGGGTTCAAGCCCGAACCGATCAGCCGCCTCACCATTCGGCCAAGGACGGGGATGCCGTTGGTGTTTGGGCGGCTCTGATCTGAGCGTGTTTAAAAATGAAGATGTGTTCCGGGATCAGATAATCCCGGAACACTTGAGTTTTAGAACGGAAAAGCGCCCTGCGCAGGTGGCACATTCGGAAATTTATGCCCTCGCATAATTTCCGAAATGCGACCTTGGTTTACGCCAACCAACGCTGCCACTTGGTGCTGATAAAGCCCGCGGCTTTGCACCAAAAATTTTATGTGTGCAGCTAGTGCAGGTGAAATCGGAGGAGAAGGAGTACGCTTCATACAAATGGCCTTTCTTGCCAAATGCGATGAAACCGGGTTGACCTTGAGTACTCAAAATGCAAGATTCTGAGTGTAGACACTACAAGACAGCCGCGGGTTCATCGCGGTTTAGACCCGGAGCGCGCCAACGCTTCCGGGTCTTTTTGTTTATGACGCGAGTCTTGGATCAGCACAAGAGAAAATGCGCCTTAAAGCAGGCTAGAGAGCTTTTTATGAAAAAAGGTGCCAGCACACCCTGGGATGCAATAATGGTGCTCACGAAGGCTGTGCGGGCAAATTCGAGCCAATTTGAATGGTGACCTTTTGGCGAATGAGCGTCTTTCCCTGAAGCTGGTTAATGTTCGGGAGATGTTCACGCTGATCGCTGATGATCTGCCATCTCCTCCTCCGGCACGACATCGACCATCAACTGCAGGCTTTGCCCGCCGCCGCCGACGAACAGCCCGCCCATCGGCGCGACGTCGGCATAGTCGCGGCCCATGGCGACGAAGAGATGCCCATCGCCGGTGATGACGCCGTTGGTGGGGTCAAAGCCGATCCAGCCGCGCGTGCGCCCGCACCACAGCATCACCCAGGCGTGCATGGCATCCGCCCCGATCAGGCGCGGCTTGCCGGGGGGCGGATAGGTGCGCAGATAGCCGCTGACATAGGCGGCGGGCAGCCCGGCGAGGCGCAGCGCGACCACCATGACATGGGCGAAATCCTGGCACACGCCATGGCGCGCGGCAAAGGCGTCGGCGACGGGCGTGGCCGCATCGGTGCTGCCCGGTTCGTAGCGAAATTCGGCGCGGATGCGCTGTGCCAAGTCGAGCGCGGCGGCGACGATCGGTCGGTCGGGGGAAAGGCCATCGCCGACCCAGGTGCCGATGTCGGCCAGCAGCGGCGCGCGCACCGAGGCATAGAGATAATGGGCAGGCGCCGCCGGTCCCATGTCGCGTTCGGCCAGCGCCGCTTGCGCCACCGCGCCGATAGTGGGATCATCCGCCTGCGGCACGATCGCGCCACCCTGCACGCCGATGCGGAAGCGGCTTTCGATCGTGAGCTGGCGGATCGGGCTTTCGATCACCAGCCGGGCGACATGGACCGGCCAGGCACCGGGGCGCGAATCGATCGCCGACGGCAGCGGATCGACCTCCAGCGCATAGTCGGACGTCCATTGGCCCGGCCAGGGCGCGGGCCGCAGGCGCAGGTTGAAGCGGGCCAGCCGCATCGGGCTGGCATAGCGCAGGATGGTGCGGTGGCGGACATGGTAGATCATGACAGCAGGTCCATCGTCTCGGTCTTGCGCACTTGCAGGAAATAGCGCTGGCCGATCGCGTCGGACAGGCCAAGCAAGCGGCTTTCGACATCGGCGATATCCGCCATCGTCAGCATGTCGCCGGTCAGCGGCGCGAGCCGCGCCACCAGCGCATCGGCGCGGCGCAGCGGCTCTTCGGGCATGCCGTCGGCGCGCAGCGTCGGCAGCGCGGCGATATGCTCCGCCAGCCGCGCCGCCTGATAGACGATGGCGCGCGGATTATGCGGTTCCAGCGCGACGAGATCGCGCACCGGCGGTAGCGCCGGGCCAGTCAGATAGCGGGTGCGATAGCTGATCTGGCTGTCCTGCAAATCCAGCAGCACGGTCAGGTCGTCGGCGCTGGCGCCATCGCCGCCGAACAGGCTGACGAGGCGACAGCCATTGATCGCGCGCTCCATCCGGCGGCCCATATCATGGAAGCGCCAGGCTTCGGTGCGCGCCATATTCTCGGCCGCCAGGCCCGACAGTGCGGAAATCCGCTCGATCATGCGGGAGGAAGCATCGAGCAGCGTCTCCGTCACTGCGCCGTCGAAGCGGGGCAGCGGCAAGCGCACCAGCCGCCACACGTCGCTTGCCAGCCGGTCGCGCAGCCCTTCGCCGATATTGGCGACCCGCCCCATCAGCGTCCGCACGCTGCCGCTTTGCTGGGCGTCGCCCAGTGCGATGGCGCAGAGCGGGCCGACCGCACCGCGACTGCCGGGAATCGCGCCCCACAAAGCGAGTTGGCCGACCAGCCGCGCCATGGTGGGTGAGGCAAGCGAGGGGCCGATATCCGCCTCGATCGATCCGCCGACGATCGCGCGGATCAGCCGCAGCGTCATTTCGGTGCGCTCGATATAGCGGCCCAGCCAGAAGAGATTGTCCGCCGCCTTGGCCGGCAGCATCCCCCCCACGCGCCGGATCGCAGGCGCGCCGCCGGAGCCGAGCAGCGTGTCGGGCGGCACGGGTTGGCTGTCGATGACGCACATGTCGGCGGACATGTCGCCCCGCCCCATGAGCGCGGCGCGGATGTCGCCATGGCCCGCGAGGCGCGCGAAAGCACCCGGCATCACCCGCCACTGGCCTACCGCATCGCGCGCGACGAACACGCGCAGGGTGAAGGGCAGGGGGGTCAATTGCCCGTCGACGATGGCCGGGGTGGTGGACAATTTCACCACTTCCTGCCCGACATAGTCCATCGGCCGCCGCACCATCGCGTCGAGCAGGGCGGCGCGCTGATCCTTGTCCAGTGCCGATCCGGGGGCGAAATGCGCGTCGGGCAGGCCCGCGACGGTCTGATCGAAGGCGGAACCGACGACCAGTTCGTTCAGCCGATCGCGCACATGGGCGCATTCCTTGGCCTGGCCGCACCACCAGGTCGCGATATTGGGCAGGATCAGTTCCTCGCCCAGCACCGCGCGCGCCAGTTGCGGCAGGAAGGCGGCGAAGGCGCGCGATTCGATCACGCCCGCGCCCGGCCAGTTGCTGACCATCAATCCGCCGCGCGCGCAGGCGTCATAAAGGTCGGGCACGCCGATGCGCGACTTGCTGTCGAAGGCGAGTGGGTCGAGGAAGCGGCTGTCCAGCCAGCGCCACAGCCCGTCGATCCGCTTCAAGCCCTGAATGGTGCGGACGAATAATTGCCCGTCGGTGACAATCAGATCCTCGCCCTCGACCAGCAACAGGCCAAGATAGCGGGCGAGATGCGCCTGTTCGGCATAGCTCTGGTTGAAACGGCCGGGCGTCAGCAGGCCGATGCGCGGGTCTGACCGGGCGCAATCGGCGGCCAGCCCCCGGCGCAATTCGTCGAAAAAGGGCGCGAGCCGCCGCGTGTTCATGGTACCCAGCAGATCGCCGGTGGCGCGCGAGAGAGCGAGGCGGTTTTCCAGCGCATAGCCCACCCCCACCGGGGTCCGCACCCGGTCGGACAGGACGCGCCACTCGCCCGCCGGGCCGCGGCCGATATCGGCGGCGTAGAAATGGAGCTGATGCCCCTGCGGCGGCGGCGCGCCGTTCATGACGCGCCAATAATGGGCGCTGCCGGTCACGATGCTGGCGGGCAGATTGCCGTCCCTGACCAGCGATTGGGTGGAATAAATGTCGGCGATCACCCGTTCGAGCAGGTCGGCGCGCTGGGCGAGGCCGCGTTCGATATGCGTCCATTCGTCCGCGCCGATCAGCAGCGGCACTGGCCCCAGCGGCCAGGCGCGCTCCTGTTCGTCGCCGGTCAGACGGAACGCCATGCCAAGGTCGATCGCCTGCCGCCCAACATGGTCGGCCAGCGTCGCGGGGTCGCCCTGCGCCTGCGCCGACAGCCGCTCCAGCATCGTCCGCCAGCGCGGGGCCATGGCGGGCGCGGCGTCGGCGAACAAATCCCCCGCCGGTGCGGCGGCGAGATAGGCGTCGGCCCATCCCTCCGCCGCGCCGGGCGGGGCCGCGGCGTCTGCGGCCATCACAGCCCCGGTTGTTTGAAGCGCAGGTCCAGCGTCATCGGAAATTCGCTGGCCGTTTCGGCGGCGGGCATGTCGACTTGGCCGGGGGTATGGCCATAATCCTGGAACCGCGCCTTGCGCCGGGCTTCGGCCTCATAGCCGTTGATCGGCAGCGTGTCGTAATTGCGGCCGCCCGGATGCGCGACATGATAGACGCAGCCGCCCAGCGACCGGCCGCTCCAACTGTCCAGCACGTCGAAGGTCAGCGGCGCATTGGCGGGCAGATGGGGGTGGAGGCAATTGGCCGGCGCCCATGCCTTGTAGCGCACGCCGCCCACCGCTTCGCCCGGAACGCCGGTGGCGGTCATCGGCACCTGCCGCCCGTTGCACGCGACGATATGCCGCCCGGCGACCAGGCCGGTGGCGCGCACCTGCAACCGTTCGGTCGATGAGTCGACATAGCGCACCGTCCCGCCGATCGCCCCGGTTTCGCCCAGCACATTCCAGGGTTCGAGCGCATGGGCGATTTCAAGGCCCACGCCACCCGCATCGACGGTGCCATGGACCGGGAAGCGGAACTGGCGCTGTGCCTCGAACCAGTTGGGATCGAAATCATAGCCCGCGCCGCGCAGGTCGGACAGGATCTCCAGAAAATCGGCCCAGACGAAATGGGGCAGCATGAAGCGATCATGCAGCGTCGTGCCCCAGCGCACCAGATGGCCCTGCTGCGGTTGCCGCCAGAACCAGGCGGTCAGCGCGCGGAGCAGCAATTGCTGCGCCAGGCTCATGCGCGCTTCGGGTGGCATTTCGAACCCGCGAAACTCCAGCAGGCCCAGCCGCCCGGTGGGACCATCGGGCGAGAACATCTTGTCGATGCAGATTTCGGTGCGGTGGGTGTTGCCCGTCACATCGACCAGCAGGTTGCGGAACAGCCGATCGACGAGCCAGGGCGGCGGTGTTGCGCCCTCGCCCGCGAACGGGTTGGGCACCTGTGCCAGCGCGATCTCCAGCTCATAGAGGCCGTCATGCCGCGCCTCGTCGATGCGCGGCGCCTGGCTCGTCGGCCCGATGCACAGGCCCGAAAAGAGATAGGAGAGCGAGGGGTGGCGCTGCCAATAGAGGACGAAGCTCTTGAGCAGGTCGGGGCGGCGGATGAAGGGCGAGTCACCCAACGTCGGCCCGCCCAGCACGATATGATTGCCCCCGCCGGTGCCGACCGAGCGGCCATCGACCATGAATTTGTCGGCGGTCAGCTGACATTCGCGGGCATGGTCATAGACCTGCTGGGTGATATGGACCGTCTCGTCCCAACTCGCGGCGGGCTGCACATTCACCTCGATCACGCCGGGGTCGGGCGTGGCCTTCAGCACGTCGATGCGCGGGTCCGGCGGCGGCGAATAGCCCTCGATCCGCACGGGGATGCGCAGCGCTTCGGCGGCGGCTTCGACCTCGGCGATCAGCTCCAGATAATCTTCCAGCGCCTGCACCGGCGGCAGGAAGACCGAGAGATAATGGCCGCGCGGCTCGACCGTCACGGCGGTCCGCACCGCGCCTTCGATGATGACCTGTTCGACCCGTTCCTGCGCGGCCATGCCGCCTTCGGGACCGGCGACCCGCTGCGACTGTTGCGCACGCACCTCTTCGACGCTCGCCTGTTCGACGATCTGGGTGCGAAAGTCGGGCAGCGGTTCGCGCGGCTCGCTGGTGTCGCGGGGGTGGATATAGGGATAGTCGGAGGGCGGCACATAGGGCAGCGACCCCAGCGGCAGGCGATAGCCCAGCGCCGAATCGCCCGGCACCGCGAACAGCTTGCCGCGCCGCAACTGCCAGATTTCGCTCTGCCAGCGGGGCTTGGTGGTTTGAGACTGCCAGCGCTGCACCGGCAGCACATAGCCGACCGGCTGGTCGAGGCCACGCTCGAACGTCTTGACCATCCGCGCGCGCGCTTCGGGATCGCTGATCTTGGGATCGTCGGGGCTGGCGTTGATCGGCAGGTCGGCTTCCTTCACCGCCCAGACCGCCGGATCTTCATAGACCGCATGGGTATATTCGTCGGTAAAGCCCATATTCCCGGCCATATGGCTGAGGAAAGCGCGGGCATCTTCGGGCGTCACCATGCGCGCACCATCGGGCGCATCGTCGGGCGCGATCAGGCTTTCGTCG
The DNA here is from genome assembly GCF_032227065.1 of Sphingobium sp. SA2. Taxonomy (NCBI): domain Bacteria; kingdom Pseudomonadati; phylum Pseudomonadota; class Alphaproteobacteria; order Sphingomonadales; family Sphingobiaceae; genus Sphingobium; species Sphingobium sp. SA2. The sequence goes on along the minus strand of NZ_JAPMXX010000006.1, from coordinate 714,194 downwards.
CGCCAGATCGGCGTGCCATCCTTGCGCCAATAGACCGCATAGGCCCAGCGCGGCAGGCTTTCGCCCGGATACCATTTGCCCTGCCCATGATGCAGCAGGCCGCCCGGCGCAAAGGTCGCGCGCAGCTTGCGGATCAGCCGGTCGGCATAGGCCGCCTTGGTTGGTCCCACCGCATCGCCATTCCATTCGCCCGCATCACCGCCATCGACCGCCACGAAGGTCGGCTCGCCCCCGGTGGTCAGGCGCACATCTTGGGCGATCAGGTCGGCATCGACTTGCGCGCCCAGCGCCATCACCGCATCCCAGCGGCTGTCGGTAAACGGCTTGGTGATCCGCACCGCTTCGGCAATGCGCGACACGTTCATCGCAAATTCGAAATCGACTTCGGCCGGTTCGGCCATGCCGCTGATCGGTGCGGCGGACTTGTAATGCGGCGTCGCGCAGAGCGGGATATGCCCCTCGCCCGCGAACATGCCGCTGGTGGCGTCGAGCGCCACCCAGCCTGCGCCGGGCACATAGGCCTCCGCCCAGGCGTGGAGGTCAACGACATCCTGCGTGACGCCCTTCGGCCCTTCGATCGGCTCGACATCGGCGACGAGCTGGATCGAATAGCCCGACACGAAGCGCGCGGCAAAGCCGAGGCGGCGCAGCAATTGCACCAGCAGCCAGGCCGAATCGCGGCACGATCCGGTGCCGATTTCCAGCGTCTCTTCGGGCGTCTGCACGCCCGCTTCCATGCGGATGACATAGCCGACCTGTTGCTGCAGGCGGCGGTTCACCTCGACCAGGAAATCCACGGTGCGGCTGGTGTAACCATCATATTGCGCCACCATCGCGTCGAACATCGGCCCTTGCGGTTCGATGTCGAAATAGGCGGCAAGGTCGGTCTTCAGCTGGTCGTCATAGGCGAAGGGGTAAGTTTCCGCATAAGGCTCGACGAAGAAATCGAATGGATTAATGATGTCGAGGTCCGCGAGCAGATCGACCTGGATGCGGAAATGGTCGACCGGATCGGGAAACACCACGCGCGCCAGCCAGTTGCCGTGCGGATCCTGCTGCCAGTTCAGGAAATGGTTCGCCGGTTCGATCTTCAGCGCATAATTGGGGACTTTGGTCCGGCTATGCGGCGCGGGGCGCAGGCGGATGACCTGTGGCCCCAGGCGGATCGGGCGATTGTAACGATAGGCGGTGAGGTGGTGGAGTGCGGCTTTGAGCATGGCCGCGATCAAACGCTACCCCCTGCTGCAATGCAACAGCCAATCGCGCGGGCCGTGCAGATTCTAATGGGTGCCCAGCCGCCCGCGCCGATAGCGCCGCCGCAGCACCGCCCCCGCGATCAGCAACGGCGTCGCCACCAGCATCAGCGCCATGCCGATCAGGCTGGGCGACCAGCCGAGGATGCTGTGCAGGCCAAAGGCCGACGGCGCGAGCAGCAGCAGAAATCCGGCGGTCAGCAGCCACAGCCCCCAACGGCGCGGGCGCACCGCGACCATGCGATATTCATGCCGCCACGCCTTGCGGCCTTCCTTGGTCGACAGATCGGGTGGGGGATAGTGAGACATAAGCGCTGGACTCATGCCGCGAACGCCTTACCCTGTCCAGCATCCCCGGGGGACCGTCCGCAGACGGTTGAGAGGCAGCTATGTGGCTGCGACCCGTTGAACCTGATCCGGCTAACACCGGCGTAGGGAGGGTCAGCGCGCCGTCACACCGCCCGCCATCCCTCTCTTTCGCCCATGAAGGAGAGACAATTATGGCAGATGTTCCCGCCCGCACCGAAATCGGCGTCACCACTGGTCCCATCCGGGGATCGCGCAAGATCCATGTCGGCCCGCTGAACGTCGCGATGCGCGAAATCACGCTGGAGCCGGGTAGCGGCGAAGCGCCGGTGCGTGTCTATGACACGTCCGGTCCCTATACCGACCCGGCGGCGCAGATCGACATTCGCGCGGGCCTGCCGACGCTGCGCCACGACTGGATCGTCGGGCGGGGTGATGTGGAAGAGTATGCGGCGCGCGCGGTTCGGCCGGAGGATAATGGGCTGAAAGGGCCGGATCGGTCGGGCGGCGTGGCGCAATTTCCGCTGGGCGCGCGCCGCCCGTTGCGTGCCAAGGCGGGCGCGAATGTCAGCCAGATGCATTATGCCCGTCGCGGCATCATCACGCCGGAAATGGAATATGTGGCGGAGCGCGAAAATCTGGGCCGCGCGCGCCTTTCTGAATATGTCCGCGATGGGCAGGATTGGGGCGCGGAAATCCCCGATTATGTGACGCCGGAATTCGTCCGCGACGAAGTGGCGCGCGGCCGGGCGATCATTCCGAGCAACATCAACCATCCTGAATCCGAACCGATGGCGATCGGCCGCAATTTCCTGGTCAAGATCAACGCCAATATCGGCAACAGCGCCGTCGCATCAGACGTCGCCGCCGAAGTCGACAAGCTGGTCTGGTCGATCCGCTGGGGCGCGGACACGGTGATGGACCTGTCCACCGGCCGCAACATCCACGACACGCGCGAATGGATCATCCGCAATTCGCCCGTGCCGATCGGCACCGTGCCCATCTATCAGGCGCTCGAAAAGGTCGGCGGCGTCGCCGAAGAGCTGACGTGGGAGATTTTCCGCGACACGCTGATCGAGCAGGCGGAACAGGGCGTCGATTATTTCACCATCCATGCGGGCGTGCGCCTGCCCTATATCCCGATGACGGCCAAGCGCGTGACCGGCATCGTGTCGCGCGGCGGCTCCATCATGGCGAAATGGTGCCTCGCCCATCATCGCGAGAGCTTCCTATACGAACGGTTCGACGAGATTAGCGAGATCATGAAGGCCTATGACATCGCCTATTCCTTGGGCGACGGCCTGCGCCCCGGTTCGATCGCTGACGCCAATGACGAGGCGCAATTTGCCGAACTCTATACGCTGGGCGAACTGACCAAGCGCGCCTGGGAACAGGATGTGCAGGTGATGATCGAGGGGCCGGGCCATGTGCCCATGCACAAGATCAAGCAGAATATGGAAAAGCAGCTCGAAGCCTGCGGCGAAGCGCCCTTCTACACGCTGGGGCCGCTCACCACCGACATCGCGCCGGGCTATGACCATATCACCAGCGGGATCGGCGCGGCCATGATCGGCTGGTATGGCACGGCGATGCTTTGCTATGTCACGCCCAAGGAGCATCTGGGCCTGCCCGACCGCGATGATGTGAAGGTCGGCGTGGTGACCTACAAGCTCGCCGCCCATGCCGCCGACCTCGCCAAGGGGCATCCGGCAGCGAAAGTGCGCGACGATGCACTGAGCCGCGCACGGTTCGAGTTCCGCTGGCGCGACCAGTTCAACCTGTCGCTCGACCCCGACACGGCGGAGCAATATCACGACCAGACGCTCCCCGCAGAAGGCGCGAAAAGCGCGCATTTCTGCTCGATGTGCGGCCCCAAATTCTGCTCGATGAAGATCACGCAAGAGGTCCGCGATTTCGCCGCGAAGCAGAACCAGGAAGCCGACGCCTTCATCGCCGCCAATCCGCCCCGGAACGGGGAGGGGAACCATTTGGCGCAGCCAAATGGTGGAGGGGGCGCGCCGCTGGACGCAGCCTCCGCCGAACAGGGCATGGCGGAGATGAGCAAGGTGTTTAAAGAAACGGGGAGTGAATTGTATATGGGCGCTGGGGATAGGGAGCGGGATTGAGGGATACGGGATTGAGCGATAGAAGCTGATCTTGTGTTAGGGAGATAGGCTGTGAGCTGGCTCGATAAATTGCGAAGGCGATTGACGGGCCAGCGCCCTCCCGGTCCGAGTTACAAGCCTATGCCGCCTCATCCGGCAAACGTGCCCGGCTCTTTCTATGTCGAAAATGGGTGTTGTTTGTTTTGCGGCGTCTGGGAAGATGTTGCGAGTGATATGATGAGCTGGTTAGGGGATGACCCCGGCCATTGTTATATCTCTCGCCAACCTCAGACAGACGAAGAATTTGGCCGGATGGTTGAAGCAATGCAGATAAATGAAGTCGATTGTATCCGTGTCCGCCATTGCAAGAGTGCGTGGAAGGACGAACTCATTCGGCAAGGTTTGGTCGATCAAATTGATCCAGAATGAAAATATTTGGCGGCTGTAGCGAACTGGCGGACTGCAAATGGATAATATCACCCCACCTTCTTCGGCCGTCCACCCTTCGCCCCATTAGCCCTTGCCGCCGCTGCCTTGGCGGGCGATGTTACGCTGCCCGCGCGCCGCGCCAGTTCGCGCATCCAGGCCTTGGTGCCGAACGATCCGGCCATCAGCGCCGGGACGGACAGGTCCACGTCCAGCGCCTCCCAATGCAGGCCAAAGCCCGCGCCCGCAATCTCCACCTCTGCCAGTTGATCGGGCGCTGCCGCTTCCAACCCTTGCCCCAGGCCGGGCGGAAAGGCGAAGGTTGCGCCGCTGGCTAGGTCTACGATGATGCGCGCCGCCTTGCGGTCATAGCGCGCGGCCAGCGCGCGGGGTTCGTTGGCCAGCGCGTCCCGGCCCCGCGCCTCTGCCGCGTCGATCTGCGCATCGGACCAGTGATCCGTCATTCCTCATCTCCATGTATCGCCCGCCAGTGCGTCATGAACGCTGCCTGCCGCTCCAGCACCACATCCATCACCCGCCTGCGATCCGCCGCTTTCATGCCGATCGCATATATGAGTTGGGGCAGTGCGCCATCCGGCGACAGCGCAACCTTCAACTCGCCATTGCCCAGAACATGGACATGCGGCAGCTCATGATCGTGCGTGTAGATGACGAAGCGCATGCCCTGCGCACGATGGATCGTAACCATGGTGATAAATAACCTATCTGTTGGGTTATTTCAAGCAAGCTGGGGGATCATCGAGCTTCTACCCGCCGTTACGCAACCCGCACCGCGATGATTCCCAATCAAAAATGCCGCGCCGGGTCCATCGCCTTGTGCAGCACGCGGACTATCGAAATATTCTTCCCGTCGAAGCGATAGAAAAGGCGATGTTCGCGAACCGGCAGGCTGCGAATCCGATCGCCAAGATCGGGTCGTGCCATGCCCAGTTCGGGATGTTCGCGAAGCCGGTCGAGTGCCGTGTCGATGGCAAGCAGATAGGTTTCGCCTGCCACTTCGCCATGCGCAGCGACGCTATAGTCGAGTATGTCGTCCAGATCGCGCCGGGCCTTCGCCCTGATACGCAGTGTCATCCCGCGCGTGATTGGGCGGCCCGCCGGGCGCGACCGTCAGCGATGATGTCGGCGATGGTCGATTCGGTTTCCGGCGACGCCAGCCCCTCTTCGATCGCGGCACGCAAGATGCGCAGCTTTTCCTCCGCCTCCTGCTCGCGCCGAACCAGGTCGCGGACATAATCGCTGCTGCTGCTGTAGCGGCCTTCGGCGACGCGGGCCTCTATCCAGCTTTTTAAGCCATCGGGGAGGGAGATGTTCATCTGTGCCATGGCCATAATGCCTACAATATTGCGCTAATATTGACAAGAAGCGCGGCCGTTGCGCCCTCGCCGCCATCCATGTTATAACGTCCGTATGAACATGCCCCTCAAAATCACCAAGATCGGCAACAGCGCCGGAGTCATCCTGCCCAAGGAATTGCTGGCGCATCTCGACGCCAACGCCGGGGATACGCTGTCCGTCGTCCTCACTGCGCGGGGGATCGAATTGTCGGCGGCCGAGCCGGATTTCGATGCGCAGATGGCGGCTGCGCGGGATGTCATGGCCCGGCGCAAGCGGGCGCTGCGCGAACTGGCCAAATAATGGCGGATCAGGGCTGGATCTGGGTCACGCTCGCCGTGGCGGAGGCGGCGCATGCCGAACAGATTGCCGAACATGGCGGCGGTGGCGACGGGCTGCGCGATCGCGGCCTGTTCGAAAGCGCGATGGCACGGCCGCACAATCTCGTCAGCTATGGCGATCCCGACGCGGCGGCGCTGGCGGCGGCCTATGCCTATGGCCTTGCCCGCAACCATCCCTTTATCGACGGCAACAAGCGGATCGCGGCGGTCGTCAGCGAAACCTTCCTGCTGCTCAACGGCCACAGCCTGACGGCGACCGACGCCGAACTGGTCGTCGCCTTCCTTGAGCTGGCGGCGGGCAATCTGTCGGAGGATGATATGGCCGACTGGTTCCGCCAGCACCTCGCCCCCGCCTGACCGCGCGGGCCGTTACCCCCGCTCGCGCGCTTTGATCTTGCGGACGTCGGCGAGTTGCCCCATCAGTATCGCCAGCGCGTCGCGTTCCGGCTGGGGCAGGTCCGCCGTGTCGAAATGGCGGATCAGCACTTCAAGCGCATCACCGATGCGGCCGATCTGGCGGCCATAGCTGCCCACCTCGTCCAGCACCGTGCGTTCGATGTCGGGGCGCGCCGTCTGCCCCAGGGTGATGTTGACGAGGCCGACCTGCCCGCCATTTTGCGTCCAATAAAGCGGGTTGATAGCCTGCCACAATTGTTCGGGTGCCAGCGCCATGGTGAAGGGTTGCATCGGGCCGTCCTTCGCTCGTTCGAGACGAACGGAAAGCTGCCATGGCGGACCCGCCTGCGCAAGCGCGCTGTCCTACCGGCCGCACCGCTGCTATGCTTCCGTCCAGACTTTGCGATAGGACCAAAGCAGCGCAACATACTATCGCAATGTGCGGGAAAAGTGCGAAGCTAAGGCCTCGACGCAGCCTGTCGCTCCGGCGACCCGCCCCCCCTTGCCACCCCCTTGCCACTGGACCGCCCGGCCATAAGCCCTACATAGCCCTCTTATGCCTCCCGAAACGCCCGAAACCGCTCCCTTGCCGCCCGTCTGGGCGACCTTCCGCCGCTTCCTGCCCTATTTGTGGCCGGCCGATGCGCCCGCGCTGCGTCGCCGCGTCGCCATCGCCATGCTGCTGGTGTTGCTCGCCAAGCTCATCAGCATCGCCATGCCCTTTGCCTATAAGGGCGTGATCGACCGGATGGCACCGGGCATGGAACCGGCGGTCGGCCTCGCCATCGCGCTGGTGCTGGTCTATGCCGGTGCGCGGTTCAGCGCGGTGCTGTTCGACAATCTGCGCAATGCCGTGTTCGAGAAGGTAGGGCAGGAGGCCAGCCGTCGCCTCGCCGATGACGTGTTCGTCCATCTCCACCGCCTGTCGCTGCGTTTCCATCTCGACCGGCGCACCGGCGCGGTCACGAAGATCGTCGAGCGCGGGACCAAGAGCATCGACACGATGCTCTATTTCCTGCTGTTCAACATCGCCCCCACCATCATCGAGCTGGTCGCGGTGTGCGCCATCTTTCTGTTCAAATTCGGCTGGGGCCTGGTCGCCGCGACGCTCGTCATGGTGGTCGCCTATATCTGGTTCACCCGCACCGTCACCGAATGGCGCAACCAGTTGCGCCGCGACATGGTGGACATGGACACCAGCGCCGTCGCCCACGCGGTCGACAGCCTGCTCAATTTCGAAACGGTCAAATATTTCGGCGCGGAACAGCGCGAGGCCGACCGCTATAGCGGGGCGATGCGCCGCTATGCCACGGCGGCGATCAAGAGCGAGAACAGCCTCGCCTGGCTCAATGTCGGCCAGTCGCTGATCACCAACCTGATGATGGCGGGCGCGATGGCATACAGCGTCTGGGGCTGGAGCGTCGGCCAGTTCACCACCGGCGACGTCGTGCTGGTCAATACGCTGCTCGCCCAGTTGTTCCGCCCGCTCGACCTGCTCGGCATGGTCTATCGCACCATCCGCCAGGGGCTGATCGACATGGAGGCGATGTATCAACTGATCGACACCCAGGCCGAAGTCGCCGACGCGCCGGACGCGACGGTGCTACGGGCGCCGGGTGGCGCGGTGCGGTTCGATCATGTCCGCTTCGGCTATGATCCCGAACGCGAGATTTTGCATGATGTCAGTTTCGAAGTGCCCGCCGGGCATACGCTGGCGATCGTCGGGCCGTCGGGCGCGGGCAAGTCCACCATCGCGCGCATCCTGTTCCGCTTCTACGATATCCAGTCGGGCCAGGTGACGATCGACGGGCAGGATATCGCCAAGGTAACCCAGGCCTCGCTGCGCGCCGCGATCGGCATCGTGCCGCAGGATATGGTGCTGTTCAACGACACGGTCGGCTATAATATCGGCTATGGCCGCGAGGGCGCAAGCCAGGCGGAAATCGAAGCCGCCGCCAAGGCCGCGTCGATCCATGACTTCATCCTCAGCCTGCCCAAAGGCTATGACACCCGCGTCGGTGAGCGTGGCCTGAAGCTGTCGGGCGGTGAAAAGCAGCGGGTGGCGATTGCGCGGACATTGCTGAAAGACCCGCCCTTGCTGGTGCTGGACGAAGCCACCAGCGCGCTCGACAGCCGCACGGAAACCGAAATCCAGACCGTGCTGCGCGACATCAGCCGCAAGCGCACGACGCTGGTGGTGGCCCATCGCCTGTCCACCGTGGTCGATGCCGAAGAGATTATCGTGCTGGACCAGGGCCGCATCGTCGAACGCGGCCGCCACGCCGATCTGGTGCGCGCCGATGGCCTCTACGCTCTGATGTGGAACCGGCAGGCGAGCGAGCGGGAAGCACTGCCGGGTGAGGCGGGGATTGGCGATGTGTTCGAGGTGGCGGTGCCGTCGCCCTGACCTGTTCTCCGGCGTAGGCCGGAGTCCAGAAGCCCCAAGGCGCAGTGCCAAGTCGCCCTGGCCCCCGGCCTCCGTCGGGGAACAGTTCTATGCCTCGTGCGTCATGGCCTCAATCGACAAAATTCGCCGCCACCTCCGGCGGCACGCGCAGGATGCGGCCGGTGGCCTTGTCGATGATCGCCCAGGTGGATTTGGCCGCGACCTTCACCTTGCCGTCGGTGCCGGTAAATTCCATCATCCGATCGAAGCGCGCGCCGCGGGGTGCCTCCGCTATCCAGGTGCGCGCGGTGACGCTGTCGCCCGCCGTCACATTGCCGCGATAGTCGATCTCATGCCGGGTCACGACCCAGATATAGGCGTCGACATGCGCCGGATCGGCATCGCGGTTCCAATGGTCGACCGAAACCCGCTCCATCCACTGGACCCAGACCGCGTTGTTCACATGGCCGAGGATGTCGATGTCGTCGGGGGTGGCGGTAATCTGGCAGGTGTAGGATGATGGCATGATCTAGGCTCCGAGGTTCAAAGCCCCTCCCCTTCAGGGGAGGGGTTGGGGTGGGGGCTATCAATCACGGGCAGCACAGGGGGCACGCCCCCACCCCCTGCCCTTCAACCGAGGCACGCGACTCGTTTGAACCTAAAGGGGAGGGGAGTTATGATGCTAACCCCAACTGCCACAGCAGAAACGCAAATTCCTCCGCCGTTTCATGCAAGCTCTCGAACCGGCCAGACTTGCCGCCATGGCCCGCGCCCATGTTGGTCTTGAGTAGCAGGATATTGTCGTCGGTCTTGTTGGCGCGCAGCCTGGCCACCCATTTGGCCGGCTCCCAATAGGTGACGCGCGGATCGTTGAGGCCCGCCGTCACCATCAGCGGCGGGTAGGCCTGTGCCGTCACATTATTATACGGATCATAGCCCAGGATCGCCTCGAACGCCGCCTTGTCCGTAATCGGATTGCCCCATTCGGGCCATTCGCCCGGCGTCAGCGGCAGCGTCTCGTCCAGCATCGTGTTGAGCACGTCGACAAAGGGCACATGCGCCACCACCGCGCCCCACAGGTCGGGGTCGGAGTTGATCACGGCGCCCATCAACTCGCCGCCTGCAGAGCCCCCCGAAATGCCGATCTTGCCCGCTGCCGTATAGCCCAGGTCGATCAGCGCCTTCGCCACATCCACGAAATCGGTGAAAGTGTTGGTTCGCTTGTCGAGCTTGCCGTCCAGATACCATTGCTGGCCGAGATCATCGCCGCCGCGAATATGCGCGAGCGCAAACACCATGCCGCGATCCAGCAGCGACAGCCGCCCAGTCGAAAAGCCCGGCTCCATCGCCAGCCCATAGGCCCCATAGCCGTAGAGATGCAGCGGCGCGCTGCCGTCGCGGGGCAGATCCTTGGGGTAGACGATCGACACCGGGATCGCGGTGCCGTCGCGCGCCGGGATCATCAGCCGTTCGGTCGTGTAGCGGTTTGCGTCATAGCCCGACGGGATCGCCTGCACCTTCAACTCTTCGAGCCGTCCGTCACCCAGATGATAATCATAGATGGTGTCGGGCGTGACCATCGATTCATAACCGATGCGCAGCTTCGTCACATCATATTCGGGATTATCATCCAGCCCCGCGCAATAGCTGGCTTCGGGGAAGGGGATGCGCTTGGGCGTGTGGGTGGCGTAATCGCGCAGCTCGATCTGGTCGAGCCCGTCCTGCCGCCCTTCGGTGACATAGAAACGCTGGAACAGGGTGAAGTCGGTCAGGTAGAAATGATCGTCGGGCGCGATCACCTGCGTCCATTGGTCGGGCGCGTCGAGCGACGCTGTCACCAGCCGGAAATTGGGATGGGCATCGTTGGTGCGGATGTAGAGCGTGCCCTCATGCTCATCGACATCATATTCGCGGCCCGGCTGGCGCGGGGCGACCAGGATCGGGTCGGCCAGCGGATTGTCGGCGGGGATCAGCCAGGCTTCGGTCGTCACATGGTCGCCCGTAGCGATGACGATCCATTTTTCCGAGGAGGTGAGGCCCACCGAGACGCGGAAGCCTTCATCATCCTCATGGAAAAGTTCGACACCGCTCGTCACGCTCTGGCCCAGCCAGTGGAGCCGCGTATTGTCGGTGCGCCAATTATCGTTGGCGATGCCGTAGAGCAGCCCCTTGCTGTCGCTGGTCCACACCAGAGATGACAGCGTGTCGGGGATGATTTCGGGCAGGATCTCGCCGCTCAGCAGATCCTTGATCCGCGCCTCGAACCGTTCGGAGCCGTTGGTGTCGATCGCATAAGCGAGATAACGGCCATCGGGGCTGACCGACATCGCGCCCAGCCGGAAATAATCATGCCCCTGCGCCAGCGCGGTTTCGTCCAGGATCAGCTGATCCGGCCCGCCCGCCACAGGCTTGCGATACCATTTGCGATATTGCGCGCCGATTTCGAAGGCGCGCCAATAGATATAGTCGCCATCCTTTTGCGGCACCGACTGGTCGTCTTCCTTGATCCGCCCCTTCATCTCGGCGAACAGCGTGTCGGTCAGCGCCTTGTGCGGGGCCATCGCCGCTTCGAAATAGCGGTTTTCTTCCGCCAGATAGTCCAGCACTTGGCTCTCCGTCACCTCCGGGTAGCCGGGGTCGCGCAGCCAGGCATAATCATCGGTCAGGGTGATGCCATGATGGGTGAAGCTGTGCGGACGGCGGGCGGCAACGGGCGGCTGGGAAAGATCGGTCATTCAGTGTCCATATATGATCGGGTCGTTTTGATCGGGTTGGCGGCGCTGGCATAAGCGCCTTTGCCTGCTTATGTTGTCGCCTTTGCGGCCTGCGCAAGGGCCGATAGACAAGGAAGCATGAATGTCCACCTATGAAGACCGGCTGAAGGCGCTGCGCGCGCAGTTGGTGCGGGACCGGCTCGATGGTTTCGTCGTGCCGCTGACCGACGAGCATATGAGCGAATATGTCGGCGCCTATGCCCAGCGCCTCGCCTGGCTGACGGGATTTCAGGGATCGGCAGGCAGCGCGGTGGTGCTGCGGGAACAGGCGGCGATCTTCACTGACGGCCGCTATACGCTGCAGGTGCGCGAGCAGGTGGACGGGGCGCATTGGGCCTATGAAAGCGTGCCGCAGACCTCGATCGCCGACTGGCTGGGCGTTCATGCCCCCAGCGGCGGCCGGATCGGCTATGACCCCTGGCTGCACACCAGCGCCTGGGTGAAGGCGGCGAGCGCCGCGTTGGCGAAGAAGGGCGCGACCTTGGTCGCGGTCGACACCAACCCGATCGACGCGGTCTGGCCCGATCGCCCCGCGCCCAGCGCCGCGCGGCTGGTGGTGCATGAAGATCGCTTTGCCGGTCGCAGCGCCGCCGACAAAAGGCAGGCGATCGCCGACTGGCTGGTGGAGACCGGCGCGGATGCCGCCGTCCTGTCCGCGCTCGATTCGATCGCCTGGGCCTTCAACATCCGCGGCAAGGATGTCGATCGCACGCCCGTCGCGCTCGCCTATGCGATCATCCATGCCGATGCGACTGCCGACCTCTATGTCGCGCCCGAAAAGATGGACGATGCCGTCGCCCAGCATCTCGGCAATGCGGTGCGGGTCAGCAACGGTGTGAACTTCGCCGCCGCACTAGGGGATTTTGCCGGAAAGACGGTGGTGGCCGACCCCGAACGGGCGGTTGCCGCGATCTTCGACGCGCTTGAAACAGGCGGCGCGACCGTGCTGCCGCTGCGCGACCCGGCGGTGCTGCCCAAGGCGATCAAGAATGCGGTCGAGATTGCCGGGCACAAGGCCGCGCAGGCACGCGATGGGACGGCGCTCAGCCGCTTCCTCCATTGGGTGTCGGTCGAAGCGCTCAAGGGCGGCCTCACCGAAATGTCCGCCGCCGACCGGCTGGAAGCCTTCCGCAAGGAGACCGGCCTGCTGGAAGATCTGTCGTTCGACACGATCAGCGGGGCGGGACCGAATGGCGCCGTGGTCCATTATCGGGTCGAGGACAAGACCAACCGCCCGATCGAGAGTGGCACGCTCTATCTGGTCGATTCGGGCGGCCAATATCGCGACGGCACCACCGACGTCACCCGCACGCTGGCGATCGGCACGCCGACCCGCGAGATGCAGGAACGGTTTACGCTGGTGTTGAAGGGCCATGTCGCGCTGGCGCGGGCCGTGTTCCCGGTGGGGACGCGCGGCGGTCAGCTCGACGTGCTGGCGCGGCAATATCTGTGGGCACAGGGGCTGGATTATGCCCATGGCACCGGCCATGGCGTCGGCAGCTTCCTGTCGGTACATGAAGGGCCGCAGCGGATCGCGACCTTCGGCGGCGGCGACGAGCCGTTGCAGGCGGGGATGATCCTGTCCAACGAGCCGGGCTATTACAAGACCGGTGCATATGGCATCCGCATCGAAAATCTGGTGCTGGTCGAGGAACGCGCCGTGCCGGGGGCGGAAAAGCCGATGCTGGGGTTCGAAACACTGACCTTCGCGCCGATCGACCGGGCGCTGATCGCCACCGATCTGCTGAGTGCGGAAGAGCAGGCGTGGATCGATGGCTATCATGCCCAGGTGCTGGACGTGGTCGGGCCGCAATTGGAGGGCGATGCGCTGGCGTGGCTCAAGGCGGCCTGCGCGCCGCTGACGGCGGGTTAATCCTTGGCGGGATCGGGCGTGGGGGCGGGTGGCGTCTCCCGCGCCTGCGCCTTGCGACGGCGCAGATTGTCACGCAACGCCTGCGCCAGTCGCGCCTTTTTTGCATCCTGTGTCTCGGCCATGCCGACGCCCTAAGCAAATTGCATCATCCGCCGCAACCCGCCTTGACAATGGCAACGCGCGCAGCCATAGGCCCGGCTCCCAGCGCGACGAGCGCTTGCGGATGAGAAACAGAGTGCTGCTGTAGCTCAGTGGTAGAGCGCGTCATTGGTAATGACGAGGTCGGGAGTTCAATCCTCCCCAGCAGCACCATTTTTGTCCCATATCTCAACGGACCGCTTCTAGGAAAAAGCCCCTGCCGTCCGTAGGCAGTTGGACCCCATCGCGCGCTGTCTGAAAATCATCACCAGTTGGAGCGGCGGTTGACGTGTCTTCGCATGGACCATCCGCAAACGCGCCACGGCATGCGGTCCCTGCCATCAGCTTGCTCAGGCTATTGGGGAGGTTGGTCCAGTTCCGAGTCGGAACGCGAAACCCCATCATGACGTCGGGATGTGGGGCGGCTGCCGAGTTGGTCCAGCGCGTCTGCATTGGCACGTCCCCAGCCGTACAGGAGTTCGACCGGTTCGACGAAGCGTGTGCCCAGAGGCGTTAGCCGATACTCCACCGCTGGAGGGATAGTGCCATGAACATGCCGTGTGACCAAGCCGCTGCCTTCCATGTCGCGAAGCGTTTGGGTCAACATTTTCTTCGAGATTCCAGGCAGGCTTCGATGCAGCACGCCGGTCCGCGCAACGCCGCCCAGACGCGCATGCAGAACATGCAGGATCATGCTCGTCCATTTCGTGGCAAACAGATCAAGCACGCGGCGCGGCGCGCAATCCTCGCGCCAGTCATCGCTGGCAAAGTCCTGCCCCATAGTGGTTACCCAACGGTTCCTATGACCCCGAAAGGTGCCGTCTAGCACCGGTGCTCATGCGTGCCTAGCTAAAGGGGGAACAAGCAGGAGTTTCGAAAATGAGTGGTACGGCTTTGGTAGTGGGCGCGAGTGGCATCGTCGGTAGTGCCACAGCAGCATTTCTGGTCGAGCGCGGGTGGCGGGTGAAAGGCCTGGCACGCCGTCCGCTCATGCAAGCGGGTGTTGAGCCGATCGTTGCGGACCTTCAGGATGCGAGAGCCACCGCCACTGCGCTCCTGGGGGTCAATCCCTCCACCGTCTTCATTACAACATGGCTGCGGCAGGATAGCGAAGCGGAGAATATTCGCGTCAATGCCGCCATGGTACGCAATCTTCTGGATGGGCTGCGCCAGGCGGGGACCGTTCCGCGTCATGTAGCGCTGGTAACCGGCCTCAAACATTATCTTGGACCGTTCGAAGCCTATGGCAAAGGTTCCCTTCCACAAACGCCTTTCCGCGAAGAACAGGGAAGGCTCGATGTGGAGAATTTCTATTATGCGCAAGAGGATGAAGTCTTTGCCGCGGCGGCGCGCGACGGCTTTACCTGGAGCGTGCATCGGCCCCATACGGTTATTGGCAAAGCGGTGGGCAACGCCATGAATATGGGCACCACGCTGGCGGTCTATGCGACACTCTGCCGCGAAACCCGACGTCCGTTCCGTTTTCCAGGATCGGCGGCACAGTGGAATGGCCTTACTGACATGACGGATGCCGCCATTCTGGCGCGCCATCTTCTCTGGGCCGCCGAGACGCCCGCTGCCGCAAATGAAGCGTTTAACATCGTCAATGGCGATGTCTTTCGCTGGAGTTGGATGTGGGGACAGATCGCAGACTGGTTTGGTCTCGATCCCGCACCATTTGACGGCAGCGTGCAGCCGCTGGAGCAGCAAATGGCGAATGATGCTCCCCTGTGGCGCGTGATCGCGGAGCGCGAGGGTCTCTTGGAGCCAAAGCTCGACCGCCTCGCCTCGCCATGGCATAGCGATGCCGACTTGGGGCGGCCGATCGAAGTCGTCACCGACATGTCGAAGAGCAGGCGTCTGGGGTTTTTGGAATATCAACCTTCCGATGATGCGTTTATCGCCCTGTTCGAACGATTACGCGCCGACAGGTTGATCCCCTGACGGTTTGGCTTGGTCCCTACCCTATGTTCGATGTAGGCTAGGAAGAGAAATCCCACGTCGGACATTGCGCTTATTAACGATCAGCCGGTGCCCGGTCCTCTCATTTCGATGACGGCAACGGCGCAAAAGTTTAACCGCACTGTCGCTTAAGCGACATGGGGACGACTCATTGGCCCGCTATCCTCCGATCAAACGGGGGGCCGTCACCATGTACCGACCATTTCGCGCTGTGTTGTTCGCAGGGCTTGTCGCGCTCGCCGCCGCCGGATCGACCCATGGTGGCGACCAGGCTGCGCCGCAATGGGGCATCGCACAACCTGTTCCGAACGACGGGCGATTGTCGGTCATGACCTATAATATCAAGGGACTGCCCTGGCCGATCGTGTCAGATCGGCGGGCGGCGCTGACCGCTATCGCCGACCGGCTCGCCCGGCTGCGGCAATCGGGGCGACAGCCCCATATCATCCTGTTGCAGGAAGCCTTCACGCCGGAGGCGGCGCAGATCGCCGCCCGCGCGGGCTATCGCCATGTTGCGCAGGGGCCTGACATAGCGCACCGTTCCACGGCGGCGTCGCAGGGGGCGGACCAATCGCATCTGGCGCAGGCGCGGTGGGATCGCGGAGAGGCGATCGGCAAGCAACTGAGCAGTGGCCTGCAAATCCTGTCCGACTATCCCATCACCCGGATCGATCGCATGGCTTTTCCCGACTTTGCCTGCGCCGGGTTCGACTGCCTGGCCAACAAGGGCGTGCTGATCGCGCATATAAGGGTGCCGGGCTTCGACCGGCCGGTCAGCATCGTCAACACGCATCTCAACGCCCGCAAAGCCGCAGGTGTAGCGATCGACCGATCGCAGCGGGCCTTTGCCCGGCAGGTCGATCTGGTGACGCAGTTCGTTGCGGCGCATGTGCCTGCCGGTCAGCCGATGATCCTGGGTGGTGACATGAATATCGGGCAGGATCGGTTGCGCGCCCATATCTTCTTCACCCGGTTCGCGCAGGCCGACATGCGCTTCATCGCACCGGAACTGGACGGCGCGCGCCGGGCGCTGGCGCAATCCGCCTGGGCCAACGACGCGATACGGCGCGACCTGACCTCTGCCAGAGCGCGGGCAAAGGATTGGCTGTTCGCACGGGATGCGGGCGACCGTCCGCTCAAGGTGGTCGCAGCGCATGTGCCTTTCGGATCGGAACCCGATAACCAGCCGCTCTCCGACCATTTCGGCTATGTCGTCGACTATAGCCTGCGCAGCGGCGTCGATCTGGCGCGATCGGACCGCGCGGGGGCAGCATCATGAGCCGGGCCGTCTGGCCGTTGCTCTGGCTCATCCCTGCCTCTACGGCGGCGCAGGCGCAGGAAGTGCCGGTAGAAACGGGCATCCGCTTTTCGCTGAAACGCCCGTCTGGTCTGTCGCCAATCACAGCGCCCCGGCCAGCCTATCCGCAGTTCCGCCCACGGATGGATGCGGCAACGCCGGTCCATGTCGATGATCGTGACCAGGACATCCAGATCCGCTGGCAGACGGCCGCGCGGCGAGTCCTTGGAACGACCGCCGCGACGTCGTTCGCACCGCATAGGCTCTCGCGCAGCCGGATGGTGCGCTATGGCGTGCAGGATCGCTTGCTGGTCGGTGAGCATCTGATCGCCACCCTGGGCTGGCATGGGATCAAGGTCAGCAACCGCAATGCCAATGTCACCGCCGGGCCAGGGCTCGAAAAGATACGCGCGAACGACTGGTTTCTGCCGCGCGCGACGTTATTCCTGCAAGCGCGGCAGGATTTGGCATTGAGCCTGGATTATGCCGACACATTACGGGCCTATGGCGAAACGGGCATGAGCGGACCGATGGGATTGCGCCACGATGATTTTCTGGCGCTGCGCCGGACGCTGAAGCCGGAAACGCAAAGCCGCGTGCAGATGCGTGCCGATTGGACGGCTGCGCCCACGCTCGGCCTGTCCCTGTCTTTGCAGGGCGGTCGGGTCGACGATCGGCTGCGCTTTACCGGGCGCGGCACGGTGCCGGTCAACAATGGCTCAGCACGGATCGATGGTGCGATTCTGGAAGCGCGCCACCAGGTGACGCCGCAGTGGCAATGGTCGATCAGCTACAGCGACGCGCGGGTTCGCATGTCCGGGGGCGACATCGTGCGCGAACAGAGTCTGTCGGCCGGGTCCGTCTGGCGGGACGGCCCCTGGCGCGCGGCCCTGTCCGTTGCGCGTACCAGCGCGCCCGCAATGGCTGTGTCCGGCCAGCGCGCCATGCGGGTCGAGGCCGGCGTCGATTATGCGCTGGCTGCGGTCGGCGGGCGACCGATCACCCTGTCTCTACATATGACCGACCCGGACAATCTGGTCAGCGGGACATTTGCGCGCGATGACCTGTCCGGTTCGCTGCGCGCCGCCGACCAGGCGCGTGCGGTGATGGCCCGCGCGCGGCTTGGCTGGTAGGCGCAAAGCCCATGCCATTGCGGATTGCCCTGCTGCTGCTGATCGCGGCCCTGATGTTGACCGTGGCGGCGTTCCGCCCGATCGATCATGACGAGGGGCAATATGTCGGCGCGGTTGCGATGATGCGCTTCGGCTTGCCCTATCGCGACTTCGCCTATCTCCAGACGCCCTTGCAGCCATTGTTGTTCGCGCCGCTGGCGTGGATCGCGGAGGGGTGGCTCTTTGCGGCACTGCGCGCTGTCAATGCCCTGCTCGCGCTGGGGGCAAGTGTTTGTCTGTGGATGGCCGCGCGGCGGGCGGGTGCGTCGGACCGGGCGGCGGCGATCGCGGCGGTGGCTTTATTGTCGAGCCATATGCTGTTGTTCGCCGGGAGTGTTGCGCGCAACGATGCGCTGCCCGTGTTGCTGATGACGGCCGGGCTGGCCGCCTTGATGAACCTGCTCCAGAATGACCGTGCGCGGTGGACCGCGCTACTGGCCGGGCTGTTGCTGGGGGCGGCCGCGTCGGCGAAAATCAGCTATGGCCTTCCGGCCGCGGCCGTTGGCCTGTTTGCGCTATGTCACTGGCGCACGCTTGGCGCGGCCAGAGTCGGCCTGCTCGCTCTGGGCGGCGTGCTGGGTGGTGTGCCGACGATGGCGCTGGCCCTGCTGGCACCCGACGCGGCCTGGTTCGGGATTATCGACTATAGCCTGAAGGCCCCGTTCGAGTGGCGCGCCTGGAATGAGAAGGCCGCCATGCTCGGCGGGCCGAAGAGTCTCGTGCGGCTGGCCCGCTTTCTGGCGCAGGGCTGCGGCCTGATTGCGCTGGTCGCCGTTGCGTTGGTGGTCACCCGGCGACGCATGCCGGTCGAACGGCTGCTCGATATGATGATCGTCGCTGGTCTGGTGGCCGCCTGGCTGCCGCGACCCATCTATGTCCAATATCTGGGGCCTTTGCTGCCCGCGCTCTTCCTTCGCTTTGCGCTGCTGACCGACGCGCCCTTCTGGCATCGTCGCGCTGGCCGCGCCCTGATCGCGTTGGGCATCGTCGCAGGCGTGGCACAGACCGCGACGAAGACAGCGGCCAATATGCTGGCGGGCCACAGTCCGGTTCAGGGGATCATGCAGGACGTGCGTGCAGTGGATCGCATTGTGGCTTCGACCGGCCTGTCCGGGTCGATCGTTACCCTGTCGCCGGAACGGGCGGTGGATGCGGCGCTGCCGGTCGATCGCCGCTTCGTCACCGGGCCTTTCCTGTTCCGCACGCGCCATATCCTGACACGCGATGAGGCGCGGGCCTTTCATGCGACGACTATCCTCTCTGCCGAAGCGGATCTGGATGCGAAGCCGCCTGCCATCATCCTGACGGGCAGTGAAGGCAAACCCACGGTGGCCTTTCCTCGCGGCCTGGATGCGGTGCTGATCGATTGGGCGCGATCGCATAGCTATCGCGCCGTCTCCTTGCCTTCGGGTAGCCATAAGATATTCCTGGCCCCGACATCGCCTGCCACAATGGCTGCGACCTTTGCCACGCAACCGTTATAATGCTGGCCTAGAACAGGCTGGTCGATGCAATCGGAAGCCCCCTCATGCCCTTTATCCTGCTGATCCTCGCGAGCCTGATGCTCGGCTTTGTCCCGGCAGGGGCGGAGCCGATGGCCGACTTGCCTTCGCCGCCACCCGTTCCCGTTATACTGCGCATGGCGGCACCGGAAGCGCGTCAAGGCGTCGCATCGGACGGCACGCATCTCTATGCCATCGACAATGACCGGATCGGCAAATATCGCATCGCCACCGGCAAGCGGGTCGCCCAATGGCAGGGGGAGCGACGGCTGTTCCCCCACATGAACAGTTGTACCGTCGCGGGGCATGACCTGGTCTGCGCCGCCTCAAATTATCCGCAGCTGCCCCAGACCAGCGCCATCGAGATTTTCGACACCCGCACGATGCGCCACAAGCGCACGATCAGCCTGGGCTTTGGCCCCGGTTCGCTGACCGCGCTCGACCGGCATGATGGCAAATGGTGGGCGGTCTATGCCAATTATGATGGCAAGGGCGGTGAGCCGAACCGGGACCATCGCTACACGCTGCTGGCGCGGCTGGACGACGCCTTCCGGCAGGAAGCGGCATGGACGTTCCCGGCCGAGGTGCTGGCGCGCTTTGCACCGTTCAGTTGCTCTGGCCTTAGCTGGAGCAAGGATGGTCGCCTCTATGCGACCGGCCATGATCGGCCGGAAATATATGAACTGGCGCTGCCCGAAGCCGGATCGCGCCTAGAACTGCGCCGCACCGTCGGCATCCCCACGCCGGGTCAGGCGATCGACTGGGATCCGTTCGAGAAAGGCCGCCTATGGTCCATCGACCGCGCCAAGACTGAAATGGTGGCGAGCTTTGTGTCTGACGGAGACTAAGCCGACAGAGGGTTGAGGCTAACGCCCGAATTTCTTCTGCGTCTTCCCATAGCGCAATTTCCGCGTGCCCGGCTTGCCCTCGGTCGCGCGGCCTCTGGGTGCCGCCACCTGCTGCTCATGCGGCAGGCCCAGTTCGTCGGCTTCCAGTTTGCGGATCTCGTCGCGGATGCGCCCTGCCTCTTCGAATTCCAGGTCGGCGGCGGCGGCGCGCATTTTCTTTTCCAGATCTTCGATATAGGCGCGCAGATTGTGGCCGACCAGGTGCGGGCGATCGTCCAGGCCGGTGTCGACCGTGACCTGATCCTTTGACGCGACATGGGCGATGATGTCGCCGATATTGCGTTTGATCGTGGTCGGCGTGATGCCATGTTCGAGGTTATAGGCCTCCTGCTTTTCGCGCCGCCGGGATGTTTCGCCCAATGCCCGTTCCATGCTGCCGGTGATGCGATCGGCATAGAGGATCACGCGCCCGTCGACGTTGCGCGCCGCGCGGCCGATCGTCTGGATGAGCGAGGTTTCGGAGCGCAAAAAGCCCTCCTTGTCCGCATCGAGAATCGCGACCAGGCCGCATTCGGGAATATCCAGCCCCTCACGCAGCAGGTTGATGCCGATCAGCACGTCATAGACACCCAGCCGCAAATCGCGGATCAGCTCGATCCGCTCCAGCGTCTCGACATCGCTATGCATGTAGCGGACCTTCAGCCCAGCCTCGTGCATGAACTCGGTCAGATCCTCGGCCATTCGCTTGGTCAGGGTGGTGACGAGCGTGCGATAGCCTTGCGCCGCAACCTTGCGGCATTCGTTGATGAGGTCGTCGACCTGGTCCTCGACCGGCTTGATCTCGACCGGCGGGTCGATGAGGCCGGTGGGGCGAATGACCTGTTCGCTGAACACGCCGCCGGTCTGCTCCATTTCCCAATTGCCAGGCGTGGCGGAAACGCTGACCGTCTGCGGCCGCATCGCGTCCCATTCGTTGAATCGCAGCGGCCGGTTGTCGATGCAACTGGGCAGCCGAAAACCATATTCGGCCAGCGTGATCTTGCGCCGATGATCGCCCCGCGCCATCGCGCCGATCTGCGGCACGGTCTGGTGGCTTTCATCGACGAACAGCAGCGCGTTTTCGGGCAGATATTCGAACAGGGTCGGCGGCGGTTCGCCCGGCAGGCGGCCGGTCAAAAAGCGCGAATAATTTTCGATGCCGGCGCAGCTTCCGGTCGCCGCGATCATCTCCAGGTCGAAATTGGTCCGCTGCTCCAACCGCTGCGCTTCCAGCAGCTTTCCTTCCGCCTCCAGTTCCTTGAGCCGCTCGGTCAGTTCATGGCGGATCGCCTCCATCGCCTGCTTCAGCGTAGGGCCGGGGGTGACATGGTGGCTGTTGGGAAAGACCTTCACATAGTCGAGGCTCGCGACCTTGCGTCCCGACAGCGGATCGAACTCGACAATCTCTTCGATCTCGTCGCCGAAAAAGGATATGCGCCAGGCGGTATCTTCATAATGCGACGGGAAAATTTCCAGATTGTCGCCCTTCACGCGAAAATTGCCGCGCGAAAAACCCGCATCGTTACGCTTATATTGGAGTGCGACCAGCTTGCGGATGATCTCGCGCTGGTCCTCGATCCCGCCCTTCTTCATCGAGAAAGTCATGGCCGAATAGGTTTCAACGGAGCCGATGCCGTAAATGCAACTGACCGATGCAACGATGATGACATCGTCCCGCTCCAGCAGCGACCGCGTCGCCGAATGGCGCATCCGGTCGATGCTTTCGTTTACCGAGCTTTCCTTCTCGATATAGGTGTCGGACCGCGCGACATAGGCTTCGGGCTGGTAGTAATCATAATAGCTGACGAAATATTCGACCGCATTGTCGGGGAAGAAGCTCTTGAACTCGCCATACAACTGGGCCGCGAGGATCTTGTTGGGCGCAAGGATCAGGGACGGGCGCTGCAACGCCTCGATCATCTTGGCCATGGTGAAGGTCTTGCCGGAGCCGGTGACGCCGAGCAGCACCTGATCCTTCTCGCCGGCCAGCGCGCCTTCGACCAGTTCGGGGATGGCGGTACGCTGATCGCCCGCCGGTTCATAATCGCTGACCAGCGTGAAGCGCCGTCCGCCCTCGCTCTTTTCCGGCCGCGCCGGGCGGTGCGGCACGAAACTGGTGCCGGTATCGGGTTCGTCGAGCGTGGTGCGGATCTGAATGGCCATGGGGGGAATATGGGGGCTTTGGGCCGGGGCGCAATCGGCCTTACAGTTTCAGTTCGAACGCGCCTTTGGGTGGCGGCGGATAGACGACCGGCTTGTCACCAAAGCGGGCGCGAAGGGCGGTTTGGCGGCGTTCCGAATCGACAATATCGACATTGACCTCCTCGGGATATTTCATGCTGACGTGGAATTTGCCGTCCACAATGGCATATTCCAGTACCGACCAGCGCATATTCGGGCCGTCAGGTTCCAGATACCAGGCTTCGAAAAGAAGGTCTGACAAATAGTCATCCTTTGGATCATACCAGCGAACCACGTCGCCTTCATCCTTGAAGACGCTAGGTCTAACCCATCCTTCACCGATCTCGACATAAAGGAATATGCCGTTGGGATCGCCCCCGACGATACGAGAAAGTTCATGACCGATGTCGTTCATGAGCGGTCCGAGCAAATCCAATTTATCTTGCGGCATGGGCTTTGCCTTTCGCTTCATTGGAGAAATGTTGAATGTTTGGGTTCCCATCGACATACCATCTGACAACGAGTTTGAAGGGTCGTTTCGATGCCCCTTCATAGCGCGGAACGATATTAACGACGATCTTTCGTCCTGCTTGGAGGTCTTTAGCCCAGCCATCTTCCATGGCACGATAGGCGCCACGGTTGAAATTTCGATCCTGGGCAAAATGGTTGAAGCTGTCGCTGGGGCCGTTGAAGCGAACAGCGATGAAATGGCCACCCTCATCACCAGGGCGACGATTGGGTTTGCCCGCCTGCGCTTGCTCGCGTCGCGAACGCTTGGCGATTGGTCCATTGGTGAGGTCAGCAACAATTTCCCTCGGCCTCGCAATGACATCGATATGGAAATCATAGCCATTCTTCGTCTCCTTGCGCCAGTTGGTGTCGAGTATCTGGCTTTCCAGCGAAGGCGGATTGGCCGGGTCGGGCGGCAATTTCCCGCCATGCGTGTCCATATAATGGGCCAGCGCCAGAAACTTGGTTCTGGCTGCCTGCCCCGCATCCAGATAGGCCTGATGCGGCAGCTTGATCCGCTGGCCGATGCGGAGCGGCCGATCGAGCGGATGCTGGTTCAGCCATCCCAAATCGCGCGCGGCCAGCCCCTTGCGGCGCGCGGCAATCCGCGTCAGCGTATCACCTGACTGCACCATATAGATCGAATGGTTGTTCTGATGATCGGCGCGATGCGGACGGCGATCGGGCATCCTGTCGCCATCCATGCGAACAGTCCGACGATTCTGACCTCTTGGCGGCACTACGCTCCGCGCACCGCCAGCCGGAAAATAGCGCCCCTGCCCGGCGAAGGTGAAGCGCCCGTCCTCTTCATCATGCCAGGGGTTGAATTTCATTTCCACCGGAGGAGGTGGGGCATCCATTCTTCGACCAGTACGCAGATAGAGGTTGAAGGCCATTAATCCATGCTGTTGGCTTGTCTCTTTCATGCGCATTCCCCCCGAAATGCGAGTGCCGCTATAGCCGCTAATTAGGAACAAATCAAGAACACGTTGGCGAAACGGCGATACCGCCTAAGAATTTGAATTGTCGCTTAGGCCTGATATGCTCTCAAAACAACGGGCTGCCACCGCGCGCGAACAGGGGACATGCGATGACGAAGGCTTTTGGGATTACCGCCACGGCGCTGCTGATGCTGGCTGCTTGCGGCGACAAGCCGGGCGAGACGACCGGCAATATCGCGGCCACCGACGCCATGAGCCGCGAAGAAGTGAAGGCCGCCGTCGACAAGGTGCAGTTGAAGCCCGGCCAGTGGGAAGGACGCTTCACCATTCAGGATATCGACCTGTCCAAAATGCCGGGCGCGCCCGCGGGCATGGAGGATCAGATGAAGAGCATGATGAGCCAGACCGCGCTCAAATATTGCGTCACGCCTGAAGAAGCGGCCAATCCCAGCGGCGAGATGTTTGCGGGCCAGGATAATAAGGACTGCGCCTTCAAGGACTTTGCCGTCAGCGGCGGGACGGTGAAGGGGCAGGTGTCGTGCAAGGCCGATGGCGGCACGATGAACGCGACGATGGCGGGCACCTATGCCGCCGACAGCTATGCGATGGACATGGACATGCAGATGGCGGGCGGACCCGACGGCACCGCCATGGCGATGAAGGCGCGGTCGGAGGGCAAGTGGATCGGGGCGGACTGCACGGCGGAATGATCGCCGCGCATTTCCACTTGCGCTTTATGCCCGACGGGTAGAGCCTTGCCCCTGTTCCGACACGTAAGAACGGGGGAGAGGATATGGACAAGAGCCTTTTGGCGGCGCTGCCGCTTGCGATGATGCTGGGGCTTGGTGGCTGTAGCGGGGAACCGGCACCAGCGCCGGAGGCCGAAGCGGCACCGATCCTGATGCGCGCGGGCGAGTGGATATTGACCCGCAAGACCACCGGCTACAACACGCCGACCGTCACGCCGGCGCAATATCAGGAAGCGCTGCGGCAGGTCAGCGAGGACAAGATCTGCATCGCGATCGCGCCCGACGGTGTGCCCGATGTCGCCGCGCTGGCCGGTGGGGAGGGTACGGACTGCAGCTATAAGGACAAGCTGGCGCGGAATGGCCGGTTGATCGTGACGCTGGCCTGCAAGGCGGGGGCGGGCACGTCGGAAATCATGGCGGAGGGCAATTATACCGCCGACACCATGACGCTGGGCACCACCATGACGAAGATGCAGGGCGGGCAACCGGTGTTGCGCACCACCCATGACCTGACCGGCAAGCGGGTCGGGGACTGCCCGGCACCGGGATGACGGTCAGATAGTAACCGCCGCCCGGATCATTCCCACTCGATTGTTTCCTGCCCTCATAACGGATTGAATTTGCTCGGTAAAGATTTTTTCACGACTCGCTATACCGTCAGCCAATCCGTCAAAACCTCGCGCTTCTGAAAACATTGGATTTTTCGGCTGCTTTCGCAAAATGCGCCTTCCGCCATCTATCGCCGAACACGGTGCAGGAGGCCCACCCAACATCGATCAAGTCCGCCCCGCCGTCTGCACGCTGCAGTACGATGCGTCATCGCCCATACCTCACTGGCTATACCGTCATCGCAGCCCAAAGCCATTCAACTCCCGCTCAGAGATTTAGATCTCGCACGGCGACGAACGCCCGGTTCGTTTCGGCAGCACGGCGTTCCTTCGCTTCTAACACCGCGATCAATGAGACCTTGCGCGAGAGGACCTCATAGAGGTCGAGTCCGTCAGCGCATATCAGATTGGTTTGCCGCCCACGCGAGAACGCTTCGAGCCCCTCGGTCGTGAAGCCGGAATTGCTAACGAACAGTCCACGCGACCACGACGCCTTTCCGCCGACTTTGCCCGAAAAGGTCATCAGATCGGCGAAGCCAATCTGAGGCCCGTGCCATTTCGCTTCCACCAGATAGGTCTGTCCATGCAGCTTGAAACTGCCATCGATCTGCTCGCCGACGAGACGGAACGAGCCGCGCGGTGCGAGCCCGAAGCCGGCGAACAGCTCGTTGAGGAAGCCTTCGAATCGCAGACCTCGCGTCTGGGGGTCGAGCTTGGTGATCTCAACGAGCAGCGTCGCGAGTTCCTGGGCCTTTGCCTCACTCAAAGTCGAAGACGCCTGCGGCGCAGGTTCCCCCGCCTTCGCCGAGCCGAAGCTGCTGAGGAAGCTTGAATCAAGCAACTCGGGGATTTTGAACTGGACGCCCGGAAGGAGAATGTTCAGCCGATCAATTTCTTCGCGGCTCAGGGGATTTCCCTTGCCGCGCCGGTAGGTCATCGCCTGTCGGACGATCGCCACGATTAGCTTGGTGAAACACGACCGGCGCTGTTCGAGCGTCGCGGTCAAGAGTTGGACGATCGCGGGCCGCTTGCTGCCTGCGACCCACAGATCGCCAACACCAGCCTGCGCAGCGGCAAGCGGAAATGCGGTCCTGTTGTTTCCGCTTCCGGGGAGAAAATCGTAGAGAAGGTCCGCCAGGTCTTCGACCGCCTGGGCTTCACGAAACGACATCATAACCTACCAGCCCTCGGGTTCCTTCATCCCCGCCTCGAGTTCATCCAGGTGCGGAAGCGCGCGCCATTGCATCCTGCCGAGGTCTGCCAACAACTCATTGCGGTGAGATCCGACGAACGACGTGTCCCGGATCGTCGTAGAATTCATGTGGCGACTCTCAATCTAGCAAGATTGTAAGCTTCATGCTACACAATCCCAAGATCCGTAGCACGAAGGAGGCAGGCGAACTGCTGTTGCGGATGCGCAGCCGCCAGGACGGGCTCCATCGGCTGCTGAACGTGTGGGGGGGCAAGCAGTGATCCTGACGGACAACGAGACCAAGGTCGACCTTCTCAACAACGAGGCGATCGCAGCAACCATCATCAAGCTCTTGCGCGACCGGCCCGATCAACCGGTGACTGTTGGTGTCCATGGCGATTGGGGCGCCGGCAAGTCTAGTGTGCTGGAGATGATCGAGGCCGGCTTCGAGGGGGAAGCGAAGGTCCTGTGCCTCAAGTTCAACGGCTGGCGTTTTCAGGGATTCGAAGACGCTAAAATTGCGCTTATCGAAGGCATCGTCACAGGGCTCATCGAAAAGCGACCCGCTCTCACTGCGGCGGGCGAAACAGTCAAGGACGTCTTTCGCCGGATCGACTGGCTCAAGATGGCGAAGAAGGCTGGTGGGCTCGCGTTCACCGCCTTCACCGGAATTCCGACTCCCGATCAGATTCAGACCATCGTCGGCACCTTGGAAGGCTTCCTCGCCGATCCGGCAAAGCTCGCGACCAAGGACAATCTCGAAGCAGCCGTCGAAGGCGTGAAAGGCCTGTTGAAGCCGAAGGGTGAAGGCGACTCGACCAACGTTCCCGAGGAGATCAACGCATTCCGGAAAGCCTTCGACGATCTTCTCGACAAGGCCGGTGTCGCGCAACTCGTCGTCCTGATCGATGACCTCGATCGCTGCTTGCCCGATACCGCAATCGAGACCTTGGAGGCCGTCCGTCTCTTCGTCTTCACGTCGCGAACCGCCTTTGTCGTCGCCGCCGACGAGGCGATGATCGAATATGCGGTGCGCAAACACTTTCCCGATCTGCCGGACAGCACCGGTCCGCAGACATATGCCCGGAACTACCTTGAAAAGCTCATCCAGGTGCCCTTCCGAATCCCTGCGCTGGGGGACACGGAAACGCGCATCTATGTCACTCTCCTCCTTGTCGGCGCCGAACTCGGCGACAACGACCCGGCGTTCAATGATTTGATCAAGATCGCTCGTGAACGGCTTAAGCGCCCGTGGACCTCCGGCGCGCTCGATGCTGCCACCGTCAGAGTCGCTCTCGGGGACAAGGCTTCGCGCGCCAACAATGCGTTGGCGCTCAGCGATCAGATCGGACCGATCCTCGCCAACGGAACCAAGGGCAATCCGCGTCAGATCAAGCGATTCCTCAACACGCTCGTCTTGCGGCAGCGCATCGCCGAAGCGAGAGGGTTCGGGGATGACGTCAAGCTGCCGGTGCTCGCAAAACTCATGCTCGCCGAGCGGTTCCTGCCCCGCCTCTTCGATCAAATCGCCGCAGCCGCCGCGGCAGCAGCAAATGGCAAATGCCCGGACCTGTCAGCGCTCGAAGCGGCGGCGACCGCCAAGGATGACGCGAAAACTGCGGCCAAGCCGGAGAAGGCCGCTGCCAAAGGCGATGACGCCGTGAAGTCGACGCCCAAACTGGAAGCCGTGAAGTCGACCGAGAGCGCGCTCTTGAGCGAATGGCTATCCTCGCCTGCGATCAAAGCCTGGGCGGCGGTGCCAACTGCGATCGGTGGCGAGGATCTTCGCCCCTACCTCTTCGTCGCAAAGGACAGGAAGGATTATTTCGGCGCCGCCTCAGTGCTCGGCCACCTTGCTGCCGTGGTCGAACAGCTCTTCGGCGCGAAATTCGCGGTGCAGGGCCTCGAAGCCGATCTCAAGCGCCTGGCCCCACCCGAAGCGGCGCAGATCTTCGAAGCGGTGCGCGGCCGCATCGTCGGTGGGGACAGCTTTGACACTGAGCCGCCTGGCGCGGCCGGCTTGGTGGTTCTCGTAAAGGCTCATCCGACCCTGCAGGCCAATCTCGTCGATTTCCTCGAAGCGCTCCCGCGAGATCGTCTCGGTCCATGGGTCTGCGGCGGCTGGGAAGGTGTTCTCAAGGATGGCGATGCGACCCAACGCTTCGACCGCCTCCTTCAGACCTGGGGCAAAGAAGGTGGTGCGATGCTCAAGGTGGCGGCCACGGGTGTTCTTCGCACCCGCCAGGGAGCCCGCTGATGGGCACCTCCAGTGCATTCGGCGGCCAGGGCGGCCGGACGCCCCTCGTCCCGAGCTGGCTAGGCGATGACGGCGCACCGCCTGCCGCTCCAGACGGAGCCCCACCTGATGGTGGACCACCAGACGGTCCGCCCGTGGATGCGCCAGCAGACGGCGCCCCACCAGCCGCTCCCCCGGCACCGCCGGCTCGCCCGCCCATACCGCCGGTAGCCGATCCCGCGCGCTTCTCAGCGGCTCGCAACAACTTCTCGCGTTTCGCTGGTTCGGGCGGCAGCGACCGCAAGAGTCTCGGCCGAGCCGTCTCGCACTACGTGGGCTCATCGGCAGGTGGGGCGCGCACGGCGGCCGCAAGGATGGGATCGGCGCGCGGCGCAGGCAGCCGCTTGCTTGGCTTCCTGTCGGACGCCGTCGCACGCGGCGCGACCGAAGCGCTTCGTGCGCTCAACCTCGGCGCTCTCGCAGGCCGCCCTATCGAAGAAATCTTTCTCGGCCTGGCGGACTATGTGTGTCCTGACGGCGGTTCGATCGACGAAGGCATCGCACGCGAAGCGTTCATCGAAACCATCACGGACCTCGCCGGTGCAGGCATTGCCGACCTCGACGGCCTCACCGCCGATCAGATGCAGACTGTGTTCGAGCTGTATGCGACCAACGCGATCGAAGCACGGCTCTGCAACGACATCGGCGCGAAGACGATCACCCTGCCGTCGGATAGTCGCGAAGCCGCGCGCGTGCAGGCGCAATTGAACGACTTCATCCGGCGCGGGGTGGCCGATGCGCTCACGGTCGCCCGCGCCGCGGCTGCAGCGCTGACGCCCGATCGCGTGCTCCAGTTCGTCGGGCGCATCTACGAGCAAGCGTTCGGGATCTTGCAGATCATGGGCGATGCGGAGGCGGAAGGCACATGAGGAGACACGTCATCATAGGCCGATACGGCCCCGGCGACCGCAGCCGCTTTTCACTTGGCGATGGAGAAGTCGAAACCCGCCTTGACCTGGTTGTCGGCGAGCGAACCCTCAATCACGGTATCGGCCGCGCGATCGGCGATCTGTCGCGGCTTGGCGTTCATCCTTCAGAGATCGGCGTCGACATCCTGGTTCTGGCCGCCCACGTCCACGCTGCTGACACACGCATTTCGCGGGCGAGTGAATCGCAGGATGGCTGGACCCGCGAAATCCGGCTGATCGTCCCGGTTTCCGATCCCGATCGATGGACAGCCGTCGCGCCGACCTTCGTCCGGATGCTGAACTTTCTCACCGGCGACCGCTGGTCGATCGCGTTTCGCGCCCGACCGCGCCGTTTCGTCAGGGTCGCTCCCGAACACCCTGCTCGGCTTATTGGTCCTCCCTTCGACGATCTCGCCCTCTTCTCGGGCGGCCTCGACAGTCTCATCGGCGCGATCGACGCCCTTGAGAATGGCCGTACACCGCTTCTCATTAGTCACGCTGGCGAAGGTGCGACCAGCGATGCGCAGTCCACCATCTTCGACACGTTGAAGACCCACTATCGAGGCCGCGCCTTCGATCGCTTGCGCCTCTGGATGGCATACCCGGATGGCTTCGTCCGGGGTTCAGGCGGAGAGAATACGACCCGCGGCAGGTCGTTCCTGTTTTTCGCCCTCGGCGTCTTCGCTGGAAGCGGACTTGAGCGGGCGTTCACCTTGAAAGTGCCCGAGAACGGCCTCATCGCCGTCAACGTGCCGCTCGATCCATTGCGCCTCGGCGCACTAAGCACGCGCACGACCCATCCTTTTTACATCGCCCGTTGGAATGACGCCCTCCATGGGCTCGGCCTGAACGGCAGGATCGAAAATCCCTATTGGGATAGGACCAAGGGCGAGATGGTCGCAGCCTGCACCAACGGCGCATTATTACGTCGCCTCGTCCCCTCATCGCTATCCTGCGCGGCTCCGACCAAGGGACGCTGGCAGGGTCTCGGCACACAGCATTGCGGCTATTGCCTGCCATGTCTCATCAGACGGGCAGCACTCGTTGCCGGCTTACGCCCCGATCCAGATCCCACCGTCTACACGGTCGATGACCTCACCGCCCGCGCGCTCGACACACGCCAATCAGAAGGTGTCCAGATTCGCTCTTTCCAGCTTGCGATCGAGCGGCTTCGCGCCCGGCCGGCACTGGCGCCGATTCTCATCCACAAGCCGGGGCCACTCTTCGATGAATCGCCAGCTCGGCAAGCTGCTCTCGCTGGCGTCTACCGGCGCGGCCTTGAAGAGGTTGGAGCTCTCCTGGCAGGTGTGAGGACGCGGCCGGGATGACCGAGAATGCTCAAGCCGTCGGTGTCGATTTCCACTGCCATCTCGACCTCTATCCCGACCATGAGGCCGCGATCGCGAGGGCAGAAGCAGCTCGGATCTACACCCTGACCGTCACGACGACGCCAAAGGCCTGGGCGCGCAATCATGAACTCACGCGTCATACCCGCTTCGTGCGCGCTGCGCTCGGCCTGCATCCGCAGCTCGTCGCGGAGCGCGCCGGCGAGTTCCCGCTATGGGAGCGTCACCTGCCTGAGACACGCTACGTCGGTGAAGTCGGTCTTGATGCCGGCCCGCGCTTCTACAAATCGCTGGATACCCAAAAGCATGTGTTCCGTAGCGTCCTTGAGCGATGCGCAGAAGCAGGAGGCAAGATTCTCACTGTCCACAGTGTGAGGAGCGTTCCAGCGGTGCTCGATATGATCGAACAATATCTCCCGCAGGATCGCGGCACCGTCGTGCTTCACTGGTTCACCGGAAGCAAAAGCGAGGCTCGACGTGCGGCGGCGCTCGGCTGCTATTTCTCCGTCAATGCCGAGATGACCCGCTCGGATCGCGGCCGTTCCCTCGTCTCCGACTTGCCTATCGATCGCATACTGACGGAGACAGACGGCCCTTTCACTCAGGTTGACGGTCGTCCCAGCGAGCCCGCGGACGTGAAAACCACGGTCGCAGCGATCGCCGACGTCCGGAGGGTCCCGGTCGATGCCGTCACGACAGCGGTAAGATCGAACCTTCGTTCTCTGCTGAGATGAGGTCCTCAAAGGGCCTAGATAAATTGTAATCTTCGTGCTACATATTCGGTCGATCTGTAGTGCGAAGGTGTCAAAATGCCCACTCCACACAACCCTCCTGCTGCGGTGCGGCGCGCGCTGCGCAAGCTTGGGGCGGATATCCATGATGCCCGTCGACGCCGACGGCTGCCGATGGCGGTCGTAGCCGAGCGCGCCTTCACGTCTCGCTCCACGCTGCAAAGGGTCGAAGCCGGGGACACCAACGTCAGCGTCGGCATTTATGCCGGCGTCCTGCAGGCGCTCGGCCTCCTCGACGGCCTGAGCCAGGTCGCCGACATCAGCAACGACAGCGTCGGTCAGGCGCTCGCCAGCGCCGACCTGCCCAAGCATGTCCACCTCAAGCGGCCAACCGGATCGTCCCGCGATGGCTGACTTCGAGGTCCATATCGATTTGGACGGTCGCACACGCCCCATCGGACTGGCGAGGAGCAATCGCGTCCGGGGCACCGAGACCATCCTCTTCGAGTATGACAGCGCATGGCTTGAGGACCCCGACCGCTTCTCCCTGGAGCCGGCTCTTGCTCTGACCCGCGGCGCCTTCGCCCCTCCTGCCGGTCTTGCGACTTTCGGCTCCATCGGCGACTCAGCGCCGGATACCTGGGGCCGGCGCCTCATGCAGCGCGCCGAACGCCGTCTCGCCGATCGAGAAGGCCGCGCGGTTCGCACGCTTGTAGAAAGCGACTACCTGCTCGGCGTCGCCGACGAGACCCGGCTTGGCGCACTCCGTTTCCGCTGGGTCGGCGAAGAGATTTTCCAAGCGCCGATCCGCGCAGGCGTTCCTGCCCTAATCGAGCTCGGCCGGTTGCTCCAGATCACCGAACGGATTCTCCGGGACGAGGAAACGGATGAAGACCTACAGCTCATCTTTGCCCCAGGCTCCTCTCTTGGCGGTGCCCGACCGAAGGCGTCGGTCATCGACCAACATGGTCACCTCTCCATAGCGAAATTCCCGAAGGAGACCGACGACTACAGTATGGAGACCTGGGAAGAGATCGCGCTGCGGCTAGCCGGCCAGGCACGTATTGCCACGCCTCAACACGAGCTGATCGACGTCGCCGGCAAGGCGGTCATGTTGTCGCGACGCTTCGATCGCGACGGTGCGATCCGCATCCCGTTCCTGTCGGCGATGGCGATGATGGGCGCTAAGGACGGCGAGCGCGGCAGCTATCCGGAGATCGTCGATGCCCTTGCTCAACACGGCGCTCAGGGGAAGACGGACGCCCATGCCCTCTATCGGCGTGTCGTCTTCAATGTGCTGATCTCCAATGTCGACGACCACCTCCGCAATCACGGTTTCCTGTGGCTGGGAAAGGCGGGTTGGTCTCTCTCGCCAGCATACGACCTAAATCCCGTTCCGACCGATCTCAAGGCGCGGGTGCTGACCACGAACATCGATCTCGACGAGGGCACCTGTTCGCTCGATCTGCTGGAGGCGGCGTCCGAGTTTTTCGCGCTCACACTGCCGCAGGCCCGCGCGATTATCAAAGAGGTCGCGATCGTGACCGCGACCTGGCGCGATACAGCCAAGGCGGTCGGCGCTCGATCGGCGGAGATCAGCCGCATGGCCAGCGCTTTCGAGCATGACGATCTCAAGCGGGCGCTGGCGCTATGACGAGGACCTTCCTGCACAATTTCGATCCGCCCGCATCCAGCCCTGTCACGGGCGCGACCGTCGACCTCGAAGTCTCGGAGATCGAGGACGCCGGGATTCGCGAAGTGTTGCAGACGCCAGGGGCGGCATATGGCGCGTGGTCCATCCTGGACGCGCTGTTGACGCCAACCGGCGCGGGTACGCCCTTCATCTTCCGGGAACCGCTTGGACAGGCCCGCGAGGTGAAGGTCGCGCTATCTGGCCTGTTCGGCCGCTTCGTTGCCCGCGCCTATCTGGAACGCTACTTCAACCTTTCGATCTTCGCGCATCTCGGCAGCCGCATCATCGACCTCGATCGCCGCCGACAGGTCAAAGTCACGCGCTTGTCCCGTGGCGACCTGCCCGACTGGATCGCCTGCGCGTCCGACCTGTCCTCCTTGACCGTGGCCGAAGCGAAGGGTTGCCATGATAGTGGCGGCCCGGCCAAAGCATTGAACCGCGCCTGGGCTCAGGCCGGACGGATAGATCTCACCGCCGGAGGCCGGAAGGTCACAGTAAAGCGCATTGCCATCGCGACCCGCTGGGGGATGGCGGCGCCAAATCCGACCGACGCCCACCTCTCAGTCCGCGATCCAGTCGATGAAGGCGAGCCGATCAAGCCGGAGGAGAAAGACGCGCTCTTCATCGGGCTTCTCCGCCTCCATATCGCCAATCTCATCAAGTCGCTCGGGCACGCTGAGCTAGCCAGTGCGCTCCGCGGCCTCACCCACCAGCCCTTCGCGCGAAGACTCCAAGGGGACCTCCAACGCGCCCGAGCGTTGCTGGATGCCACGCCGGTGAGAGAGGTGGAAAAGGCCACAGCCATGGGCGGACTGATCGGAGGGATCGTCACCCGTGCCGGGCCGGTCGCTGACACCGACGTTGCGCCCGCCGATCAGGAGGCGCTCGCTCGCCTCAACCTCCGGCCGGTCTTCGTCGGCATCGAGCGCGATCTCATTCGTGCCGTTATCGACGCGGAGCTGCAAAGCGTTCGTATCCGCCTGACGCAGACAGTGGGTCCGGACGAATTTGCTCGGCCGGATCGCGCCGGCGGCTGGATCATCCCGATCGGTGAGGAGCGACGCATCAGAGGGGGCACCTGATCCGGTGAACACCAAACATAAGCATCATGGGGAAACGGCCGGCCACATCGGACACGGCACGATTAGGGGACAGAAAGATGGAAACGCAGGAGACCGATCTCTCGAATGAGGCAGCGGCGCTGGCCGACATCCTCAAATGGTCGGCGGACCTGCCGGCCTGGCAGCGCGATGCGCTGCGCCGGCTGTGTAGTCAGCCCAAGCTAGAAAGCGCCGACATCACGGCCCTCGTCGCTGTCTGTAAGGCGATCGACCAAGCCGCTTCCCTCGACCCAAGCCATATCAGGGACCCGGCAGCTAGCCACGCCATCGTCAGCCTCGGCGCGCTCCATGGTCTGTCGAACGTCAATGCCCTCGCACCGGGCGAGCGTCTATCCTTCGGCAAGACCGGTCTCACGGTCATCTATGGCGACAACGGCGCCGGCAAATCCGGCTACGCCCGCGTCCTAAAGCAACTCTGCCGGGCACGCTCGCCGAAGGGCGACGCGATCCTTCCCAACATCTATGCGGCTGGTTCCGGCACCCCCACCGCCAGCGTTGACTTCTTCATCGGCGGACAGAAGCGAAGCGCATCCTGGATTCAGGGAAGCGCGCCTGATCCAATGCTCTCGGCCGTCAGTGTCTTCGACTCGCGCACTGCCAATGTGCATGTCGAGAACACCAACGATCTCGCCTATACGCCGTTGCCGCTCCGGATCCTCGCGGGTCTCGCGCAAGCATGCCAGGATGTGAAGGCCAAACTGGCCGCCGAGATAAAAGCGCTCCAAGAGCAGACACCCGCGATCCTGTCGAAGCCCGAATGCAAACCGGACACGCTGGTCGGCAAGTTGATCGCTAGCCTGTCGGGCAAGACGAAGGAGGAAGGCGTCGAGAAGCTAGCGGGCCTGACGGCGGAAGAAGAAACCCGGCTGCAAACGCTGAACACCGACCTGGCCAGCGACCCTGCGCGCACGGTCCGCCAGCTCCAGAGCCAGGAAGCCCGCATCAAGTCGGCGATCGAGCAGATCGAGCCGCTCATGGTCGCCGCCACGGACGAAACCCGGGCAGCGCTACGCGACGCCCATACGCGCCTTGCAACGGCGCGCTCCGCTGCCGCTGCCGCCTCCGCCAACCTGTTCGCCGATGAGCCTCTGCCCGACATCGGCTCGGACGTCTGGAAGGTCTTGTGGGAGGCGGCCCGAGATTATTCCCGCGCATCCGCGTATCCTGATCGGCCGTTCCCCGTAGCGGGTACTGGGGCCCATTGCGTCCTCTGCCAGCAGCCGCTCAGCGAAGAAGCCTCGAAGCGGCTCAGCAGCTTCGAAGCCTTCGTGCAGGACGAGAGCAAGCGCCGCGAGCAGGAAGCTGTGGACGCATATGACGAGAAGCTCGAAGAGGTCGCGTCGCAAGCCATCTCGATGAAGTCTCTCGCCGCGATCGTCGCGACGATGCGCGATGACATCGGCCAGGAAGAAGTGGCGAGGACCCTTCGCCGCGAGATCCTCCACCTGGCTTGGCGGCTGCGCGCCATATTGCGAACCCATGGCGACGCGGCCCCGTCTGACCTTCCATCCCCGGCCACCATTTCCCTCGATCCGCTGCGCACGGCCCTCAGCGGTATCGCCACGCGTATCGAAGGCTTGCAGTCGGAGGCCAGCTCCCCGCGGCGCGTCGCACTCGTCGCCGAGCGCGATGGCCTTGCGGACCGCAAATGGCTCGGCTTGGTGAAAGCCGATGTTCTCGCCCAGATCGAGCGCCTCAAGGCCATCGAGGTGATCGAGAAAGCCAGCAAGGACACGACCACAAACAAAATCACGACCCAGAGCGCCCGTATCGCGCAAGCGCTCGTCACCAACCGCCTGCGTGGTCGGTTCGCAATCGAGGTGGACAAGCTCGGCGTCGCCGGTCTCGCCATCGAGCTTCAGCAGGCCAAGACCACGGCGGGCGTGCCCTTCTTCCAGGTCCGGCTCATCAATAAGCCCAGCGAGCCGGTGGGGAAGGTTCTGAGCGAAGGCGAGCACCGATGCGTCGCGCTTGCGGCTTTCCTCGCCGAACTGTCGACCATCGACGCGCAGTCAGCGATCGTGTTCGACGATCCCGTGTCCTCGCTCGACCATTTGCATCGCGACAGGGTCGCCGCCCGATTGGCTGAGGCCGGGCAGACCCGTCAGGTGATCGTGTTCACTCATGACATGGCGTTCTTACTTCTACTCGATGAAGCCTGCCGGGCGACCAAGGACCGGGAAGCGACGCCGGTTGCGTACCGCCTCATCAGCCGCGGCGCTGAGAACGCCGGCTATTGCCACCAGGATCCACCCGCCAATGTCATGCCGCTCGACAAGGTGATCGACGGGATGAAGGCGCACCTTGCCAATGTGAAAATCCATCACGAACGCGGCGATCAGGCAAAATGGCTGCGCGAGGTGACGTCCTTCCAGGACCAGCTTCGCACCATTTGGGAACGCGCCGTCGAGGAGGTTATCGGGCCGGTGATCCGTCGCCTCTCGCGCAAGGTCGACACGATGGGTCTCATCAAACTCACTGTCCTTACGGCCGGGGATTGCACCGTGATGCGCGAAGCGTTCGGACGTTGTTCCGCGCTGCTTCACAGTCAGCCTGGAGAGATCAATCCGCGGCTGCCCGCACCTTCCGTCATCGAAGCAGAGATCGACGCGCTGGAAA
The DNA here is from genome assembly GCF_032227065.1 of Sphingobium sp. SA2. NCBI lineage: Bacteria > Pseudomonadati > Pseudomonadota > Alphaproteobacteria > Sphingomonadales > Sphingobiaceae > Sphingobium > Sphingobium sp. SA2. Next base: position 677,125 of record NZ_JAPMXX010000006.1, on the reverse strand, counting down.
AATGGATCGCCGACATCCGGACCCGTCAGGAGAAGGCTGCATGATGATGCTGTATCACGCCACATTGCCCCACGTCGGAGGCGACGGCCGATGGTGAAATGGTCCGAGTTGAAACGGGCGTCCGATGTCGTCCTGGCCGTCTGGCCTCACTATCGTCCCTTGTTCGAGCGTTGGTTGATGCAGGAGCTCATCGACAAGGGTGAGCTCGCACCGGTCTGGCGAGAGCGCATGGTGCCAGGCGAAAACGACAGCGTCTTTACCGATCATTATCCTGGTCGCGAAGCTGCAATCGCGGCCGCCAATGCACTCAATCCGACCTTGCGTCAGGCACTCTCCGCGCGTGCCATGGATCCCGTTGTCAAACGATCGCTCGAACTCAAGATTGACAAGACCCTGCAGGCAAAACAGCGTCTGCAAGACGAAGAAGCACTGATGCTGGCCGAATCTCTACGCCGTCACGCTGATGACGAGCGGCCGGACGCAGCCGCTTTAAAACTCGCGCCGGACTCCGAGCGCTATCGTCAGGATCTTGCCGAACAACTGGCCACGATGCCGTATCTGAAAGTGGCCAAGGTAGGACGCTCGGGCAACCAATGGCGCTACGTCCTTCTATACTTGGCCCCGGATGGCGTTTGGTCGAAACCCTATCAGCCCGGCGAGAGAGGCGCGCAGATCGCAGAACGTGCAAAGATTGCCAACGGCTTCGGTCTGAGCGCCAGCACCCATTGGGGAAAGACAAAGGCCAGGATCCGGCAGATCCTTCTGCCCCGCGCCAATCAATTGCTTCAGCTCGCGAGCGTTCAGCGGATGCTCGCCGAAGCGCTTGCACGAGGCGAACACGTGCTTGTCTCAAACGGCATTGTCTTCTGGTACGAGCCGGATGGCGGTGTCGGCTGGCTGGTCAAGGAGACATCGTCGACGCGAGAGTCCGAAGGCGCGACGATCTGGAAGGAAGGGACGATCCTCTCCACCAATCACGGCCGCCTCGTTGTGCTGCCCTACATCAAGGAAGGTGGAGAGCACGTTCGCGGCCACACCAAGAACGGCCCGAACGATGGCCGCGCGCTGCCTCGCCATCGCGACCACTATGTCGAGATTCCGTTCTCGCTCTACGACGGTGATCTCATGATCGGGCTGTTCGGGGAGCTTCCATACGAATGAAGAAGACGTGGGACCGCGGTTCTGTTCGTGGTGGGCGGCAGTCGAAGCGCTCTCGACCCTCGCGCCGTCTCAAAAGCGGATTTCCGAAGATCTCGGAATCCTGAAATCCGCAAGGAAGGAAAATCGCACATGACCGCATGGACGTTGGACGATCTTCGACGGCTCGATCTCAAATACGCGGAGGAAGGCATCCACGTCCATCAGCGGCCATTCCGTGCCGCAATGGAGCTTCTCGGTTCCAACTTCGTCATGGGGGTCGGCGGAAACCCCGAAGTCAAACCGATCATGGACACCTATACCGCCATGGTGCCCGAGGTCAGCACGAGCTGGCCAGGTGCTGGGATCGGTTTCGCTGCGTCCGTCGATCAGGTCCGCAAGCTCACCTTCCCGGTCGTATTCGGCCAGGTGTCGCTCCAGCCCTGGCGGGTAGCAGGGTTCTCTAGCGCCGAGGAATGGTGGAACTGGTGTAGGCAGGATCGGGCAATTGCCGGCGAAGTTTCTCTCGCGGTCGCCGATCTCCACGATTTCACCAATGGTTTGAATGAAGTCGAACAAGGGAATCCAGCGGCGACCACGCTCTGGTGCATGGCGCGGTCCAATCTCGAAGATGTGGCGAACACCCTCCCGACGACGTTCAGCCATGACTCGGTAATCCAGCCGATCTGTATGGTGGCCGAACTTTCGATGAAGGCGGCCCTTGTCCGGGACGGTGTCGATCCGGAGTCCTTCAGAAAGGGCAAGGACGGCCACAATCTGTCGTCGCTTGCCCGCCGTATGGCGGACGCGCGCCCGCACCGCGATGACCGACGCGTCCAGGCCGTCGTTGGTGCCCTCCCGCCCTATGTCGAAAGCCGATACAAGCCGGCAGGATTGAAGCGGCTGCAGGTGGTCAAGCTCGCTTTGGGGGTGCAGTTCATCGCCGCATCGAGCCTGCGGCGCATCGCCAGCGCTGATCTCGCGCTCCAGATGGAAACCGACGAGTGGCCCGGCCCACGCCAACCATTCCTCATTTAAAGCGCGCGACACAAGCCGGGGAGAACTGAGCAATGACGAAGCACCCGCCACGATGGCAAGCGCACGCGACGAAAGACTATGACGCCGCCATGTCCGCGCGCTGCGGACAGCTATTGACCGAGATCGTTGCAGATCCCCATCGGCGACAGGCTATCTTGGCTGATCCGCTCGACTTGCATCGGGAATTGTTTGCGCCTTTCGCGCCGTCCGATCACCCCGAATATGCAGGCACCTATCGCGGCACGCCCGGCACCGCGCTCTTCGACCGGAGGATTTCTGCCGAGAGCCAACTCGAGCCGGGTAACGACTATGAATTCTGCCTGCCCGGCGAAGTGGTGTCGCGCATGGCCGAGTTGCTGAAGAACTCCCGAGACTTGCTTGCGGACACCAATGCAGACGACTTCGGCAGGCTGATCGCCTTGACCTACACCTTCTGCTGGTTTGGGAAAATTCACCCCTTCCTTGACGGCAATGGCCATGTTCAACGTGCCATCTTCGCGGCCATGGCGACGGATTTCGGCTACCCGCTCTCCTCGCGTTTTGCCATTCACCCGCGCCCCTATGACCGGCTGCTCGCTACGGCGCTGGAAATCTTCACCCGGGCTCCGATCGGCAAAGAAAACGAAGAATTGGGCCTGGTGGCCGAGTATCTCGCCTTCTTCCTCGATGGGCCGTTTGACGCTCCCCGCAAGCATGTTGGAAGCGCCTCCCCCTACACATCGTGAACGAGCGAGAGCGAATTCGACCAATGTCCTGAAGGGGAAGGCCTTCCCCTGCGGCCGAGCCCAAGGTCTCGACCGACCCCTTCTGCGGGGAGACCCCGCAACGCCCCTGAGAGTGAGAGTGCGGACCGGTTTCCGTGACGGGTAAATAGCTGGGAGAGAGGCTCCCGCGCCCGTCGTGGAGATTGGTCCCATGAACATGCAAGTTCTCGATGCGCGCCGTGACACGACCGGCGGTTACAAGGTGGATGTCAGCCGCGGCGAGCGGGTCGGTCGCGTCTCGTCTGAGTGGTTCTCGCGTCCGGCCGACGAGCGATACCTCTCGCTGTCCGAGCTGGCGCGATCGGTGCGTGACCGCGCCGATCGCAGCAAGACGCGCGTGGTGGAAAGCGCGCTGATCCATGTCGAGGCGAACCGCAACAACCCGGAGCGGTTGGCCCTCATCCTGCCCGGCACCGATACGGCCATTGCGCCGACGCACTGGTCCTTCGGCCAACTCGCCAGCCTGGTCGGCGCACCCGCCGCCTATTTACGGCAGCTCCCGGCCGCGCTCGCCGGGATCAACCTGCAATATGGCCTGACATCCAATCGCGCCGAGCAGATCAAGACGCTGGAAACCGATGACGGTCGCACGGAACTGCGCGCCGTCACCGGCCCAGATTATGGGAGGATATTCGACGCAGAACTGGTGGAAGCCGTGCAGCGCATCGCCGGCAACGGCACGGGTGACACCCGCTGGAAGGTACCGGGCGTGCTCGACTGGTCGACCGGCGTCTACAATCCGCGCGTCGATATCACCAAGGACACGACGACGCTCTATGCTTCCGATCGAGACGTCTTCCTGTTCCTGGTCGATGACCTGAATCCGATCGAGGCCGGCCGCCTGCCGGACGGCTCGCCGGATCTCTACTTCCGCGGCTTCTACTGCTGGAACTCCGAGGTCGGCGCCAAGACACTTGGCATGGCGAGCTTCTATCTCCGCGCGGTCTGCCAAAATCGAAATTTGTGGGGCGTGGAAGATTTCGAGGAAATCACCATCCGCCACAGCAAATACGCCGCCAACCGGTTTGCACATGAGGCGGCCCCAGCACTGTTGAACTTCGCGAACTCCTCGCCCCTGCCCTTCGTCAACGGGATCAAGGCGGCGCGCGAGCGAATCGTGGCGAGAACGGACGAAGACCGCACCGACTTCCTGCGCCGTCGCGGTTTCTCCAAGGCCGAGGCCGGGAAGATCATCGACACGGTACTGGCTGAGGAAGGCCGCCCGCCGGTGAGCATCTTCGACTTCGTTCAGGGCATCACCGCCGTCGCCCGCGACAAGCCCCATCAAGACGCCCGCCTCGACATGGAGGCCAAGGCCAAGAAGCTCCTCGATCGAGCGGCCTGATCTCCGTGACGCCGGGGACGCGGTTTTCCGTGGCTCCGGCTTTGCGCTTCCGTGTCTCTCCGGTTCACCGGTCCGTGGCGCTGCCCCCTTTAGAGGAAGAGGGCGGCGCTTCGCTCCGTGACGGGTTGGAGGTTGAGAGAGAGTCTCTCGGTCGCCCGTCGCGGAGACTATCCCGATGGCTACTGCCGTTCAAAAGATCACCCTGTCGTCCTCGCGCGACATCCCCTTCAACAAGCTGGTGCTCAGCCAGTCCAACGTCCGGCGCGTGAAGGCCGGCGTCTCGATCGAGGACCTGGCGGCCTCGATCGCCCGGCGCGGCCTGATCCAGAGCCTCAGCGTCTTCCCGGTCGTCGATGCCGATGGCAACGAGACCGGCATGTTCGAGGTGCCGGCCGGCGGCCGCCGCTTCCGCGCGCTGGAGATGCTGGTGAAGCAGAAGCGCCTGGCCAAGGTCGCGCCGGTCCCCTGCGTCGTCCGGGAGCGCGACGGCGGCATCCTCCCCGAAGAGGTGTCGCTCGCCGAGAATATTGAGCGCGCGCCGTTGCACCCGCTCGACCAATTCCGCGCCTTCCAGGACATGCGCGACAAGGGCATGACCGAGGAAGAAATCGCCGCAGCCTTCTTCGTGCCGACCCAGGTCGTCAAGCAGCGGCTGCGCCTCGCGTCCGCATCGCCGGCGCTGCTCGATGTCTATGCCGAGGACGGTATGACGCTGGAGCAACTAATGGCCTTCACGGTGTCGAACGACCACGCCCGCCAGGAGCAGGTCTGGGAGGCGATCAAGGACGCCTGGTCGAAGGAGCCGTATCAGATCCGGCGCATGCTGACCGAGACCACGGTGCGCGCGTCCGACAAGCGGGCTATCTTCGTCGGCGTCGAGGCCTATGAGACCGCCGGCGGCGTCACCATGCGCGATCTCTTCCAATCCGATGATGGCGGCTGGCTGCAGGATCCGGCGCTGCTCGATCGTCTGGTCGCCGAAAAGCTGAAGGTCACCGCCGAGACGGTCGCGACCGAGGGTTGGAAATGGATCGAGGTCGCGGTCAGCTTCCCCTATGACGCGACCCGCGGCCTGCGCGAACTGCAGGGCGATGCCCTCGACCTCACGACCGAGGAACAGGCGACGATCGACGCCCTGATCGGCGAGCAGCAGAAGCTCGAGGCCGAATATGAGGGCGCCGACGAGCTGCCGGACGAGGTTGACCAGCGGCTCGGCGAGATCGAGACGGCGCTCGCCGCCCTCGAGGCGCGACCCTTCCGCTACGAGACCGACGATATCGCCCGCGCGGGCGTGTTCATCAGCATCGCCCATGACGGCCAGGTCGACATCGATCGCGGCTATGTCCGGGCCGAGGACGAAGCGCCGATCGCCCCCGAGGGCGAGATTGGCATGGAAGCCGGCGGCGATCCGGCCGAACCGATCGTGCAGCGTGCCGTCATCACGATCGGCGGCCAGCCTGCCGAGCCGGAGGACGACGAGGACGATGCGATCAAGCCGCTGCCCGATCGCCTCGTCACCGAGTTGACGGCCCATCGCACCTTGGCGCTGCGCAATGCACTGGCCGACAACCCGCACGTCGCGATGACCGCGCTCCTGCACAAGGTGGTCTCCGACACCTTCCAGCATCGCATGTACAAGGGTGCGATGGAGGCCTCCGTCAGTCACGTTTTCTTCCCGGTGCAGGACGATGCGTTGAAGGACAGTCCATCGGCTCGCGCAGTGCATGAGCGCCACGAGGGCTGGGCGGGCGACATTCCCGCTGAGGACGATGCGCTCTGGGACTGGCTGGCGGCGCTCGACGACACGAGCCGGATGGCGCTGCTGGCGCACTGCGTGAGCTACGGCGTCAATGCGCTCTACGAGAAGCCTAACCCCTATGGCGGCAACGGCGTCTCGCAGCACGGCCTCGACATGCGGCTCGGCCAAGCCGACCGACTGGCCCGCGCCACTGGCCTCGACATGGTGGACGTCGGCTGGCGTCCGACCGTCGGCAACTATCTCGGTAGGGTCACCAAGCCCCGCATCCTTCAGGCAGTCCGCGAGGGCGCTGGCGATCAGGCAGCGCAACTCATCGACCACCTGAAGAAGGGCGACATGGCCAAGGAGGCCGAACGCCTGCTGGCCGAATCCGGCTGGTTGCCGGAGCCGCTGCGTCTGGTCGCTGAGCCCGAGGCGGCCACCCCGGACACCGAGGCCGGCGGCGAGAACGAAGAGACCGCGCTGCCCGACTTCCTCACGGGCGACGACGAGGAGGCGGCCGCCGAGGACGAGGACGCCCAGCTCGTCGCGGCCGAATGAGCGCGTCGCGGAGCGGCTACGGCCGCTCCGCGAATTCTTCGCTGACGAAGCGCCCCAAGGCCCCCTGTCTACCGAACCATCCAGAGGAGCCCGGCTCAGCGCCGGGCTCCTGGCTTCATGTCGGCGAACCTGACGAAAGCCATATCCTGACGTCTTCCAGATGAAGGCGCAGGGTCTCGGCCGCATCAGCGGCTATGAGATGCGGAGTTCCTCCGAACAGCACGGGATAGCGGAAGCGTTGGTCGTAATGCGGCCCGTCAAGCAAGTCGACCAGCGCCGCCAGCTCTTCATTCGCATGCCCCGAGAAGCCACTTGAAAGAGCCTGCCGACAACAGCGGTCGAGGCTGTGACCGGCCATCATCAACCATTCTTCGTCCCGGCCCGCATGAGCCAGAACGGCCTTCATTGACAGTTCAACCGCATGCCCGACCATCATATGAAAAGGCGCGACCGCCTGGTCGGCCTGGGGCGCGAGAGCTTCCACTGCAACGACCTAGCTTTCAGCCATCGCGAAATAATCCTGCGCCCTCGAATGCGCAGGCCGCGATCGCCCTACTAGGGAAACGTCGCCATCCTCGACCGCCTCTACCATACCGCAACCTCCCACTGGCCTTTCACTCGCGCGAAGCCGATCGGCCGGTTCTGCGGCGTCGCGCCCGCCTTGGTTGGATCCATGACGAGCTGCGTCATGCAGGTGACGCCCGGACCGACGCCACCGGGCGAGCAGTCGCCGAGCTTCAGTGTGGCCTTGGTGAGCGCAGTCCCCGTGAACAGGCGATGGCGGCGGACCGCCGCCGTCGCCTCACTGTCCGTCGGCTGCGCGACCCCGGCCGCGACAGCCGGCGACGCGGACACCGGCGCGATCACCGGCCGGAGAACGAACCCCGCGCCGAACCCGACCGCCAGACAACCCGCCGCAATGATGCCGCTCGCGCTGCCCTTCATCTCGCCTGCCTCTTTCTCACCCGGCACGGCGAACTCCAGTAAGCTGAGGCGCCGCGGCTTCTTTTCCCAGGAAAGTTTAGCGTCAGATCGCCGCCGCCGGAAGGCGGAGCGATGAATCGGGCTCACCCCGCGCCAGAGTGAGAGGACGGCCGGGACGGGTTTGAGCCCGTCCGGTCGAGAGAGAGCGTCGGGCCGGCTCGTCCGTCTCAGCTCTCCGAGGTTCTCCATCATGCTCCACGCTTCGCTTCCGGCTGCCGTCCCGGCAGTCTCGCATCCGGTCGCGCCCGCGATCCCTCCGGCCTCCGCCGTGCTGGCCGCCGCCGAGCACCTCCTTCACCCACTTGAACAGGGCCGACCGGTCGACGCCGGAACGCTACGCACCGCCATGGAAGCGGCCTTCGGCGCGTCCGATGCGGCCGGCGCCTGGGACTGGAAGACGGCCTATGACGCTTGCGAGGTCGCGACGGTCCTCTTCCTGCGCAAATACGGAAAGGCGCTTTTCCGCAAAGCCGCTTCGCCGGCTTCACGCCTTTCCGCGCTGACCAAGATCGTCAGTCTTCTTCCGACGCACACGCGTCGCTCCGAAGAAGCGCAGGCCTTCCAGCAATTCTCGACGCCGGTCCCGCTCGGGCTCTCCGCCCTGACCGCGGCATCGCTGACCCCGGCAGACCGCGTGCTGGAGCCTTCGGCCGGCACCGGCCTGCTCGCGATCCTCGCCGAAATCGCCGGTTCCGCGCTCATCCTCAACGAGCTTGCGGACACGCGCGCCGATCTCCTCGCCTCACTCTTTCCGGCCATTCCGGTCACGCGCTTCGACGCCGCCCAGATCGACGATCATCTCGATCGGACGGCCGTTCCCAGCGTCATCATTATGAACCCGCCGTTCTCGGTGATGGCCAACGTCACAGGACGGGTGGCAGACGCCGCCTATCGCCATGTCGCCTCGGCCCTGGCACGTCTTGCCGATGGCGGCCGCCTGGTCGCGATCACCGGCGCAAACTTCTCACCCGACGCCCCTGCGTGGCGCGACGCCTTCATCCGTATGCAGGAGCTCGGGCGCGTTGTTTTCACGGCCGCCGTCGCGGGCTCGGTCTATGCCAAGCATGGCACGACCATCGAGACGCGCCTGACCGTCATCGACAAGGCGCCGGCCGAGGACCCCACCCGCTTTCCGGACTCGGCCGGCCTCGCACCCAATGTCGCGACGTTGCTCGCATGGATCGACCAGCAGGTTCCGGCCCGTTCGCCGGTGTCGCTCCCTAAGACGACTGTCGATGTGCCGGTCGCTCCACGCACCGTGCGCGGCTATCTCGCTCGGGCTGCGTCCGCTGCGCCTGCGCGTAGCACCGCCCAGCCCGAAGGCGTGTCGCTCGACTATGAGACGATCGACTGGACGCCGCCCGAGGGCGGTCGCCTGTCGGACTCGATCTACGAGACCTATGCGCTCCAGTCGATCCGCATCCCGGACGCGCTGCCGCATCCCACGAAGCTGGTGCAATCGGCCGCGATGGCGTCGGTCGCGCCGCCGAAGCCGAGCTATCGGCCGCTGCTTCCCACCCACATCGTCAGCGACGGCGTGCTGTCCGACGCCCAGCTCGAGACGGTGATCTATGCGGGCGAGGCTCATGGTGAATATCTCGCCGGCGCCTGGACCGTCGACGAAACCCGCGATCTCGTCTCGGCCGCGCCGGACGACGCGGCAAACGCCGTCCGTTTCCGCAAGGGCTTCATGCTGGGCGATGGCACCGGCGCCGGCAAAGGCCGCCAGTCGGCTGGGATCATCCTCGACAATTGGCTCCAGGGCCGGCGCAAGGCGGTCTGGATCTCCAAGTCGGACAAGCTGCTCGAGGACGCCCAGCGCGACTGGTCCGCGCTCGGCATGGAGCGGCTGCTGGTCACGCCCCTGTCGCGCTTCCCCCAAGGCACCGCGATCCGTTTCGCGGAAGGCATCCTTTTCACCACCTATGCCACGCTACGGTCCGACGACCGCGGTGAGAAGCTTTCGCGGGTCAAACAGATCGTCGATTGGTTGGGCTCCGATTTCGACGGAGTGATCATTTTCGACGAAAGCCACGCCATGCAAAACGCCGGTGGCGGCAAGGGAGAACGGGGCGATGTCTCGCCTTCGCAACAGGGCCGTGCGGGCTTGCGCCTCCAGCACGCCCTGCCGAACGCGCGCGTCGTGTACGTCTCAGCGACCGGCGCCACGACCGTCCACAATCTCGCCTATGCCCAGCGGCTCGGCCTGTGGGGCGGCGAGGATTTTCCCTTCGCCAACCGGGCCGAATTCGTCGAGGCGGTCGAGAATGGCGGCGTCGCGGCCATGGAGGTGCTGGCGCGCGATCTGCGCTCGCTTGGCCTCTACACATCACGATCGTTGTCCTATGACGGCATCGAATATGAGTTGCTCGAACACCAGCTCACGCCCGAGCAGACGCGCATCTACGATGCCTATGCCGGCGCCTTCGCCATCATCCACAATCATCTCGACGCGGCGATGCAGGCCGCCAACATCACCGGCGACAGCGGCACGTTGAACCGGCAGGCGAAGTCGGCCGCGCGCTCGGCGTTCGAGTCCGCCAAGCAGCGCTTTTTTGGCCATCTGCTGACCAGCATGAAGACCCCGACCTTGGTCCGCTCGATCGAGCAGGACCTGGCCGACGGCCATTCCGCCGTGATCCAGATCGTCTCGACCGGCGAAGCGCTGATGGAACGGCGTCTCGCAGAGATCCCCACCGAGGAATGGAACGACGTCCGGGTGGACATCACGCCCAGGGAATATGTCCTGGATTACCTCGCTCATTCCTTCCCGGTGCAGCTCTACGAGCCGTTCACCGACAGCGAGGGCAATCTGTCATCGCGTCCCGTCTTTCGCGACGGCCAGCCCGTCGAAAGCCGCGAAGCCGCCGCCCGGCGCGACGAGCTGATCGAACGGCTCGCCTCGCTGACGCCCGTGCCAGGCGCGCTCGACCAGATCGTCCAGCGCTTCGGCACCGACATAGTGGCCGAAGTGACGGGCCGCTCGCGCCGCGTGGTGCGCAAGGGCGACCGCCTTGCCGTCGAGAACCGAGCTGCTTCCGCCAATCTCGCGGAAACCGCCGCATTCATGGACGACCAGAGGCGCGTACTCGTCTTCTCTGACGCCGGCGGCACCGGGCGCAGCTATCACGCCGATCTCGCGGCGCGGAACCAGCGCCTGCGCGTCCATTATCTGCTCGAACCGGGTTGGAAGGCCGACGCCGCCATCCAGGGCCTTGGCCGCACCAACCGAACGAACCAGGCGCAGCCTCCACTCTTCCGGCCGATCGCGACCGACGTGAAGGCCGAGAAGCGCTTCCTCTCGACCATCGCGCGCCGGCTCGACACGCTGGGCGCGATCACACGTGGCCAGCGCCAGACCGGTGGACAGGGCCTGTTCCGCCCCGAGGACAATCTGGAATCACACTATGCGCGCGATGCGCTCCGCCAGCTCTATCTCCTGCTGGTGCGCGGCAAGGTGGAAGGGTGCTCGCTCGACCGCTTCGAGTCCGCCACCGGCCTGAAGCTGATGGACGACAAGGGCATCAAGGACGAGCTGCCGCCGATCACCACCTTCTTGAACCGGCTCCTGGCGCTGACCATCGATCTGCAGGGCGTACTCTTCACGGCGTTCGAGCAGCTCCTCACCACCAAGATCGAGGGCGCGATCCGCAGCGGCGTTTATGATCTCGGATTGGAGACGCTGCAGGCCGAGAGCTTCATCGTCACGGACAGTCAGGTGATCCACACGCATCCGGGCACCGGCGCCGAGACGCGGCTGCTCACCATCACGCGGCGCGAGCGCAATCGCCCTACCACGCTCGACATGGCGATCGACCATCTCGCCGATCCCCGCGCGCGGCTACTCGTCAACGCCCGATCCGGCCGGGCCGCTGTGCAGATCCCAGCGCCATCCATGATGCTCGACGATGGTGAGATCGAACGGCGCGTCTGCCTGATCCGGCCGATGGAGCAGCACTACGCGCCGCTGCGCATGTTGGACGAGAGCCATTGGGAGGAAGCCGACCGCGCCGCCTTCGCCGCAGCGTGGTGGGCGGAACTAAACGATGTGCCGGACTTCTCAGACAGCACGATCCATATCGTCGCCGGCCTGCTGTTGCCGATCTGGAAGCGGCTGCCCAACGAGTCGACGCGGGTCTATCGGCTCCAGACCGATGCCGGCGAGCGCATCATCGGTCGCCGCGTCTCGCCCGCCTGGGCCGCAAACGCCAGCGCCATGGGCGCAAGCACGCTCACGCCAGATGCCGCCTTCACAGCGTTGATCGACGGCACGACCACCCTCGATGTCAGTGAGGGCATGCAGTTGCGCCGCGCCCGTGTGATGGGGACCAACCGCATCGAACTATCGGGCTTCACCGACGCGATGCGTGATCGGCTGCGCGCCTATGGCCTCTTCAGCGAGATCATCTCATGGAAGCTGCGCTTCTTCGTGCCCGTTGATGCATCAGGGCCCGCCATCCTCGCCAAGCTGCTCGACACCTTCCCCGTTGCGCGCATCTCCGAGCGGGAGGCTGCGTGATGGCCAGGCAGGACGCTTCCGACCTTGCGCACAGTCTCGGCCGGCAGGCCGAGGCGGTGTGCCTGCACTATCTCTCCAGCGGACGTCGTGAGGGCCGCTACTGGCTGGTTGGCGACGCGCGCAACACGCCCGGCCGCTCGATGTACGTCCGGCTGAAGGACACACCGAAAGGCGTCGCGGGCAAATGGACCGACGCCGCCACTGGCGAACACGGCGATCTCCTCGACGTCATTCGTGAAAGCTGCGGCCTGATCGACTTCAAGGACGTGGCCGACGAGGCACGGACCTTTCTCAGCATGCCGCCGCCGGAACCGGAGCCACGATCGCACGAGCGTCGGAGCCCCGCGCCGAGCGGCTCGCCGGAAGCGGCGCGGCGTCTCATCGGCATGTCGCAGCCGATAACGGGCACAATCGTGCAAGCGTATTTACGGGAACGTGGCATTACGGATTTACGCGGAACCGGAAGCCTTCGCTTCCATCCGCGCTGCTATTATCGGCCCGACGAGCATTCGCCGACCGAGACATGGCCGGCGATGATCGCCGCCGTCACCGATCTCGACAGCAAGATCACGGGCGCGCACCGAACCTGGCTCGATCCCCGATCGCGCGACAAGGCGCCGATCGACACGCCGAGGCGAGCCATGGGCGACCTGCTCGGCAACGCGGTGCGCTTCGGCATGGGCGGCGAGGTCATGGCGGCCGGCGAAGGCATCGAGACCGTCCTGTCGCTCCGACAGGTGCTTCCCGACATGCCGATGCTGGCGGCGCTCTCGGCAGCACATCTCGCCGCCATCCTGTTCCCCGATACGCTGCGACGGCTCTACATCGTGCGCGACAATGATCCGGCCGGTGACGGTGCGCGTGACAGCCTGATCGAACGGGCCAACGCCGTCGGGATCGAGGCGATTGTCATCTCGCCGGCGCTCGGGGACTTCAACGAGGATCTCCGCACCCTCGGCATCGAGCATCTCCGACAGCAGTCGCGGATGCAGATTGCACCCCAGGATGTCGCAAGGTTCATGGCGCTGGCGGCATAGCCCGGCACGGGAGACTGACAATGGCCGTGCGTCGTCGTGCTCGCAGATGCACCAACCGTCGGAGGGGGACCGCGTCTCGGCCTTCGAGAGGGCGATCGGCCAGCAAACGGGCCCGCCCAACAATGGCTGCGGCCGACGATTTTCCGGCGGCGCGTGCCGCGCCTTTCCATCGCGAGGCAAAATCGCCGGCCTCCGCCATCCTCCGCTGACGCTCCGGCCCTGCGCTGCGCTCCGGGTGCAGGGCCGGCCCGCCCGCCGGCTTTCGTCGCCATGAAGCCCGCGACGGTCGCGGTCCAACCGACGGAGCATCCCATGAGCGAGCACGACGACTTCGAACCGCATCACGCCTCATCACCGACCGACCATGTGCTCACCGAGCTTCAGCTCCACGGCTACCGTCCCTTCGAGGATGAACCCGACCAGCGACTCCTCCCGGACGGCAATGCGGTCGCAGGCGCCATCGCCGACATTTTCGACGCCCTGATTGGGACGCTGGAGGACACTCGCCTCGAGCCCGACCTCGACGATCTCCTCTGGTCGACGGTCAACGTCTTTCACCGCGCCACCGACCGGATCGCGCGCGAACTCGACGACAACGAGCAGGCGCAACGCCGCGGGCAGCGTGAACAGGACGGCAGCGAGGTGAAGGCCGTCGAACTCGAGCGCCTGATCGCGGAGGGCCAGACCATGATCGAACGTCAGAACGCCTTCGAACTGATGCGCGACCAGGCAGCCGAACATTACGAACGCCACGTCGGCAGGACCTGGCTTCCGCGCAGCGGGTCAAGGGTCAACCACCGCAATCTCACCTCGGCGATGATCGACAGCCGCGACTTCCTGGCAGCGAAACGGCGCGCCGAGCAGACAATCCTTCTTCCCCCTGGTCCGAAAATCCTTGTCACCGGCGGGCTCGACTTCAACGACCACCGGCTGATCTGGGCCAAGCTCGATCAGGTCCACGAAAAACACCCGGACATGGTGCTGATGCACGGCAAGTCGCCGAAAGGCGCCGAAAAGATCGCATCCCTATGGGCGACGAACCGTAACGTGCCGCAGATCGGCTTCGCACCGGACTGGACGAAGCACGGCCGCGCAGCACCCTTCAAGCGAAACGACGAGATGCTGGAAATCCTGCCCAAGGGCGTGATGCACTTCCCCGGCACCGGCATCAACGACAACCTCGCCGACAAGGCCAAGAAGCTCAGCATCCCGGTCTGGAAGTTCGGCGGCGCGTGAGCGCCGCACGACTTCAGACAACTGACCGCAATCTGATACTGTCGGTTGAAACACTGAGTTCTTGCCGACAGGAGGCGTATCTGGATCTTGACCACATTCAACTTGCCGCGCGCGATGCGCCGCTGATCATCGCATGGCCATCGCCCGGGCTCCCCGGAGGGATGATCCAATTCAACCAACCCGATGAATGGCGACGGTTCATCATCGGCCTCGGCATCGACTCCCGCATACCCGACATCGTCCAGTTCAAATTCAGACGCGCGCAGGCGCTCTATCTTCTCGGCTGGATCGATCTCGATGTGCTGAAGGCCGGCGAGCTCGCGGCGCTCATCGCCCTGGAGCTGACGCTGATGGACAGGTACGGCGGCCAGATACCGAAAAAGAAGCGCTCGTTCGCCACGCTGCTGAAGCACATGGTGGATACCGACGGCCTCGACGACGCGCACATTCCCATGATTGTTCGCACCGGCGGCACCGCAATTGGCTTCGTCACCGGCGCCTCCGAACCGTGTCTCAGCCAGCGCCGCAACGGCATGGCCCACGGCGATCCGTTCGACGGCCTACCCGTCGGCGGGCTCCTCGAACTCATCCGCGACCTCATCAACTACGCCTACCGGGATTTCATCGCCAACACTCCACCCGGGTTGCGTCCGGCTCATCATGGCTGACCGGGAAAACGAACGGCTCCTGACGCGAAAACCACCCCCGCTTATCTGCGCTGGTCCTTGGTCAGACTGATCGCCTGACGCCATCAACCCGTAAAGGGTCGGCTATGCAAGCATGCCGCCGCTTCGGCTGCGCCTGCGCGGTGATTGCAGCGTTCAGTCCGACACTTCGGGCGCCTGTCAGCGGGGGATGGTCCTCCGCTCAAACAGGAGCCGGATCGATGTCCCTCAACGACGCGCACGCCTTCGCCTTCAGCCTCGCCACCACCCTGATGGCCGCCATCATCATCTTCCAGGCCGGCGACGGCACGCTGTCGGTCACGCCTGCCAGCGAATACGACGGCGACATCGCCGCGATCGTCCATGAGATTGATCCCTTCGCCCCATAACCGGGGCGAACGGGCGCCGCCGCGCGGAAGTCTCACGCGATTTCCGCTCCCGGCGCAGCCGATTTTCAGCTATAGTTTGGTCGCGCCGTGGTGGTGGTGGAGGCGCAACCGTCAGACTTTTTCTCACGGAGGCCACCACCATGATCTTTCTCGCAATACTCGCATCCCTCGCAGCTATCGGCCTGCTTTGCTGGCTGCTGTTTACGCTGGCCGTCTTCGCACTGCCGGCGTTCGTCGGCGTGACCGCAGGGGCCTGGGCCCACGGCACCGGCGCCGGCATTCCTGGCGCGGTCCTCGTCGGCGCTGTCGCAGCCGCCATCACGCTGATGGTCGGTCACTTGCTGATCACCTTCGTCCGGCCGATGTGGCTGAAACTGGTCGTGGCCATCGCCTTCGTCGCGCCGGCGGCGATCGCCGGATTCCACGCCACACATGGTATTGTGAAGCACCTCATGCCTTCCGAGGGATGGCAGATTACCTTCTCCGTCATTGGTGCGATCGCGGTTGGTATCACCGCCTTCGTGCGGGTCGCTGGAATGGCGGCGGCCCCGGGCCCGTCTGGCCAGGACCTCGCGCGAGCCTGATTGTCGGTATCGCCGTTGCGAGGCGAGACCAGCGATGGGCGACGACCGCCCACGTCGTCTAGGCCGTTGGGATTGAGGCATGGGGTGCGGATAGACGCTAGGCCCCGGGAACGGCCCTCGTTGGAGCGACTGCCATGGCAGGACCATGTCTCGGCGGCACACCGACGATCCGGCGCGGCGATCTGCCATTTGGCGGTGGAGGGTCGGGGTCCAGCGCCAATGCCCTGCCGGGAGGAAACGAAGCCGGTGAGCATTGCCGCGACGCCGGTCTGCCGGTGCGGGATGGCCGCCATTTCTCCGTTGTCTGACCGTGCCTCAACCGCTCCAAACGGCCTCTTCAATGGCCTGATCTGGCCGAAGGCCGGCTTCGCCTCGATCGCCTATGACGCAACAGCGGCGTCGAACTTTCATCCCCTGCCGGCTGCGCCGTCATTCCTCGCGAAGCAAGAAAGCCCTCCTTTGCTGTCAGGCCCCTTCGGGGTGCGCCGTCGATCGCCTCCGGCCAACCGATCGCCATCGAGGCCGCAATGGTGCGGGCTCGGGAACGGAAAACGGAGATTTACAATGGCGACCATCGGCACCTTCAAGAAGACCGGCTCGAACGAGTTTACCGGCGAAATCGTCACCCTCAGCGTCCAGGCCAAGAACGTGCGCATCGTCCCCGACCAGCGCGCCACCGGCGAGAACGCCCCCAGCCACCGGGTCCTGGTCGGCCGCGCCGAGATCGGCGCCGCCTGGTCCAAGCGCTCCAACGAGGGCCGCGACTATCTGGGCCTCAAGCTCGATGATCCGAGCTTCAACGCTCCGATCTACGCCAACCTCTTCGACGATGAGGAGGAAAGCTTCTCCCTGATCTGGTCCCGCCCCAACGGGCGGCGCGGGGACTGAGGTCCGCGCAAAGGCCCCAGCCGGAAGGCTGGGGCCTTTGGTTTTTGCGGCGACCGAATCAGTTGCAGCCTTTATCGCTCGGAGAGAGCGTGCAGAGGCACTTCCAGCTAGAAGATCGCGCCAAGAACGACTATTATAGTCGTAGTTCTGGCGTGTTGGTTTGTGTTGGTGGGAGGTGATCATGCATGATCACCTCCCGACAATCGCGGGCCGCACGCGCGTTACTCGGATGGAGCCAGGAGACGCTCGCTGACAAGGCCCAGGTATCGCTGACCGCTCTGAAACGCCTCGAATCCGCGAGCGGCCTTGAGGTGTATGAAACTACGCGCGATCAGGTCCGGCGGGCGCTTGAAGGCCATGGCATCCTCCTCCTGACCACCGACCAGGGCGAAGGGGTGATGGTTGTCCGTGGGAAAATCGACAAGCGATAGCGCTTCATTGGAGCAGCACGCTTTGGTCGGACCGTTGCTTTCAACGGCACGGATTCTGCCGCAGTGGGACCAGCATACGGTTAACAAATAGCTCCGGAATGGATAAGAATGATTCCAGAGGACGGTTGTGATCAAGACAGACTTTTTAGACGAGCCGCCGGACAGCGCGGTGCTCACGCCCTATGATCGTGAGCACATGAAGCTCTACCTCCGCCTGCTCGACGCAGCCACGGACGGTGCCGACTGGCGCGAGGCGGTCGAGATTCTCTTCGGCCTCGATCCCAAATACGACCCCGAGCGCGCCCAACATGTCCATGACACCCATCTCGCTCGCGCTCGTTGGATGACCACACACGGCTACCGCGAGCTTGTGCGCGAAGGTTACCGTCACTGAGCGGTGGTGATGCCGCAGCGGCAACACCTGTTGCCGGCTCAAGGACTTCCTTCTTGTTGCTCAACTGGGAATCGTATCCGCCTCAAAACGCACGAATAATGCGAGCTAGGAGGATTTCGATGTCATCCGACGCATCCCGGTGGCGATCGTCATCAGAGTACGAGTACGTCGACCATCTCGCCGCTCCAGACGTCGGCTGGGAATGGCTGCGGCGAAACGAGGATTATCAACGCGACTACGCCGAACTCAGCAGCGCGTCGAGAGATTCACCGTCCGTGACCAAGGGAGCCGGCCGACGCTGGGGGTTACGATTTCCTTGTCGCCCCTGCTCTGAAGTCCACCGAGGCGCAAGTGTTCTGGCTTCCGGAGGAAGATACGGGATCGGTGATACTGACGCCGGCGCCGGCGTCCATCGCTGCGGATAGCACGCTCCTCTCGCCACCGAGACGGTCTGCGGACCTGCCGACCGAACACAGCCTTCACTTCCTGCACGATCTGAGAAACGGCCAGCGACTGCATCTGGCGCTTCCCGGCGACGGATCGGCCGAGCAGCCGCTCGTAGCGGTGATCCCACTTGGCATGGAGGGGTTCGACCGCATGGAAGCCGTTGCTCGGCTGCTGGCCTCCCTTCACGGCCGCGCCATTCCACCCGACACGCGCCTCACGCGTCAGCAACTGGCCCGCGCGCGGCGCATGCTGCAAGCAATTGACGGATATGGCGCCGGAGCGACCCAGCAGGAGATCGCCGAGGTCATCCTCCGCGTCGGCAAACTCACCCGTGACGAATGGCAAGCCGCTTCCGCCCGCCACGCCGTCGCGGGCCTCCTCGGGGATGCCCGCGCCATGATCTCGGGCGGCTATCGCAAACTGCTTCGTCATCGCCGCCGATCCTAGTCGGATCGCACGCGTCTCCTTGGTGTGGGGATTTAGTACCTCCCAAAATCCCGCTGCAACTCGCCGGTTTCCCTTCGCCATCGTGGCCTTCGTCAGCCGCTTAACGCCAGCGGCCCCCACGGACACCACGGAGGCCCGATCATGACACCCAATCTCAGCGCATTGCCGCCGCGCTTTCTACGCACCAAGGAAGCCGCGCACTTCCTGGGCTTGTCTGCCCGCACTTTGGAGAAGCACCGCACTTACGGGACCGGCCCCTCCTATCGCAAGCTCGGCGGCCGTGTCGTCTACGCGGTCGATGATCTGCAGGCCTGGACCGAACGCGGCGCGGTCACCTCGACCTCCGATCCGCGCGGCGCTGTGCTGCCCGCTAAACGCCAAGAGACCGCGCCGTCCGCGCACGCCAGCCGTTTCGCGCGCTGACCGCTCGGGCTTCCTTTCAATGACGGCGCGACATCGCCCAATCTCGGAGCGCGGACAGCTCGATCTGTTCCACGCGCTCCCCGGCGACTTCGCGCCGCGCGACGCGCAGGATCTCATGGCCTATCCGTTCTTCTCCCTCTCCAAATCCCATCGCACGGCGCCGATCGACTTCGTCGCCGGCGACGTGTCGATCCGCGTCGAGGCAGTGGCCGATCATGGCATGGCCACCATCTGGGACGCCGACATCCTGATCTGGGCGGCAAGTCAGATCGTCGAGGCGCGCGACGCCGGTTTGCTCACGTCGCGCCTGATGGCGGCGACGCCCTACGAGATTTTGAACTTCATCGGCCGCGGCGTCAGCCTGCGTGACTACCAGCGGCTGAAGGCCGCCCTTGACCGGCTCCAGTCGACGACCGTCGCCACGTCGATCCGCCAGCCGGCCGAAGGTCGCCGGCATCGGTTCTCCTGGATCAACGAATGGCAGGAACGAACTGACCGCTTTGGCAAGCCGGCCGGTATCGAGCTGATCGTGCCCGACTGGTTCTACCGCGCCGTCCTCGATGATGCGCTCGTGCTCACCATCGATCGGGCCTATTTCGATCTCACCGGCGGCCTCGACCGCTGGCTCTACCGTCTGGTGCGCAAACACGGCGGTCGACAGCGCGCCGGCTGGCGTTTCGACTTCCGCCATCTCTATCAAAAATCCGGAAGCCTCTCCCCTTTCAAACGCTTTGCCTTCGAGCTGCGCGACATCATCCGCCGCCAGCCGCTGCCCGGCTATACGCTGTTCATCGAGGTCGAGCTCGGCGGCCGAGTGCTGCTCGCCTTCGAACCGTCAGCGCCCTGTGGACAAGCTGTGGACGGCCTCGTGCTATCGGGAACCCGGACTATCGTGCCATCGGGAACCACACGCTCGTGCTATCAGGAACCCAAACAGGGGTTAAATCCCGGAAAACAAAACCGAAATCTCGCCCTTAACTTAGAGTCTAACCAAGAATCTAACTTTAGAAGACACGCGCCCGATGTGGAAAACATCGCCGACCGTCCCGAAAAGACATCCGGGACGCTGTCGAAAGGCACGCGCACCGATACTTCTAGCACGCCGCGACTCCCTCTCGATCCAGCATCGGGAGAGTCGGAATGATCGTCGCGCTCCTCAATCAAAAGGGCGGCGTCGGCAAGACGACGCTGGCCCTGCATCTCGCCGGCGAATGGGTCGCCAAGGGGAAGCGCGTCACGCTGATCGACGCCGATCCACAAGGCTCCGCGCTGGACTGGTCGCAGCAGCGCGCTCGCGAAGCGCTTCCGAGGCTCTTCGGCGTCGTCGGTCTAGCGCGCGACACACTGCATCGCGAGGCCCCGGAGCTGGCGCGCGACGCCGATCACATCGTCATCGACGGTCCGCCGCGTGTCGCCGGGCTGATGCGCTCGGCGCTGCTCGCCGCCGACCTGGTGCTGATCCCGGTGCAGCCGTCGCCGTTCGACGGCTGGGCCTCGGCCGAGATGTTATCGCTGCTCAGCGAGGCGCGCATCTATCGCCCGCAACTCATCGCCCGCTTCGTGCTGAACCGCTGTGGCGCGCGCACCGTCATCGCCCGCGCGACGGCTGATACCCTGGCCGATCACGACCCGCCGGTGCTCGCCGCCACCGTCGGCCAGCGCGTTGCCTTCGCGGACGCCGCGCAATCTGGCCGCCTCGTTTCCGAAGTGGATGAGGACAGCCCCGCCGCCCGTGAAATCGCCGCGCTCTGCGCCGAGGTCGGGAGGATCGCGCCATGAGCGAGCGATCCCCGAAGCGCAGTTTCGCCGCGCGTCCCGCCGACCCCGAAAGCTGGATTAAGGCCTCCGACGCGCCCTCCACACGCGCCTCGGCCGATGGCGGTTATAGCGCTCGACTGACTATCGACATCACATCGGATCTGCGCGGGCGCATCAAGATCGCCGCCTTCCAGCGCGGCGTCACCGTCGCCGACATGCTGCGCGAGCTGCTCGCGCGTGAATTCCCCACCATCGCGGGAGACCCGTCATGACCGGCATCGCGGCCCCCCGCGTGCGCAGCAGCGCTGCGCCGGCCAGCCCGCCGCTGTCCACAACACTGGTCGAGCTGACCTGGATCGAGAAGAAGATCGAGAACTGGATCCGGTTCGGCTGCGACATCCACGAGCAGATCCTCGATCGCCGCCGCCGTGTCATAGGCTTTGCGCCAAACAGCACTTTCGCCTTCGTCCGCTGGGCGTCGAACGAGTTCGGCACGATCATCTCGCGCATCGACATCTTGCGCGCTGTCGGGACCGGCGAGCCGTTCCAGACGCTGCCCTTCGTGCGGCCCGGTGGCGACATCCTGCTGAAGATTGAAGGTTGGCCCAAGGTCGAGCGGGTGCTGCAGGCGGTCGACGCGATCGAGTCGATCGGTGTCGATCCGGCAGATGTATCGTCTGATCACTGGCGCCACGTCCACAACCGCCTGACCGCTGGCGAAGAGCCGCGCGCCTACAGCGCCGAGCAGCATCGCGCCTTCCTTCTGCGCAGGAGGGCCGAGCCATGAGCCGCTTCGGCTATGTCATGGCGACGTATTTCGCGGCGATGGGGCTCGTCATCGCAGCCGTCCTCCCGCTGCCGCTCAAACTCATCTGGAACGCGTCCGCGAGCGTGCCAATTGGCCTTTACACGATCGATCCCGATCATCTTCCGGAAGTCACCGACCTTGTCGCCGTCGATGCGCCCGAACCGCTCGCGACCTTCCTGGCCGATCGCGGTTACCTGCCGCGCGGTGTGCCGCTGATGAAGCGCGTCGCCGGCGTTGCCGGGCAGCGCGTCTGTCGCACAGGCCGCATGGTTTCGGTCAACGGCGTGGACATGGCCGAGGCGCTCGAGCGCGATCGATCGGGCCGCCCCTTGCCGAGTTGGCAAGGCTGCCGGCTGCTCGGAGTTGGCGAGATTTTCCTGATGAACTGGCAGGTCCGCGACAGCCTCGACGGCCGCTACTTCGGTCCCGTCTCGACCGACATGATCCTCGGTCGGGCGACGCCTCTCTACACCGATGAAGACGGCAAAGGCCGCTTCGAATGGCGCGCGCCAACGCGGTGACGCGCGCGTCCATCCCGTCCTCCACCGCATCGCAAAGGAGCCGTCCCATGCCCCAGATCGGAGAATTCACCCGCACGAAGTCGGGCTATTCCGGCCGTATCCGCACCCTCTCTCTCGACATCGAGCTGACGGTCGTTCCGGCTGAGCTGTCCGACGCCGAGAACGCGCCCGACTATCGCATCCATCTTCGCGACGAGGACGGCCCAGAGGTCGGCGCCGGCTGGAAACGCACTGGCGAACGTGCCGGCGACTATGTCTCTTTGCAGCTCGACGATCCCGTCTTCACGCAGCCGATCCGCGCCAATCTGTTCCAGTCGGGCGACGACAAGACCGTCTGGGGGTTGCACTGGAACCGCCCGCCCAAGCGTGCCGAGCGGGATTGAGCCGATGCGCTGGCCGGTCCCATTTAGCTTCAATGTCACTGCTGCCGGGCGTCATCGCGCCGCCCGGCACGCGGGTCTCCTTCTCCTTACCGGCCTGTCTCTCGTCCCCGTGCCAACGGCCGTGACGCTGGCGCAGAGCGCGCCGGTGGAACGTCCACGCCCGGCCGATCCCTATGCAGCCTACATCACGGAAGCCGCACAACGGTTCGGCATTCCAGCGGCCTGGATCCGGGCGGTCATGCGTGTCGAAAGCGCAAATGACCTTCGCGCTATTTCGCCGAAGGGCGCGATGGGCCTGATGCAGATTATGCCGGCGACCTGGGCGGAGCTGCGCGTCCGTCATTCGCTCGGCACGGACCCCTTCAATCCGCGCGACAACATGCTGGCGGGCGCGGCGTACCTGCGTGAAATGCACGACCGGTATGGCTCTCCCGGCTTTCTTGCCGCCTACAATGCGGGACCCGGCCGATATGAGGAGTATCTCGCCGGCCGTCCCTTACCGGCGGAGACACGCGCCTATATGGCCGCGCTCCTCCCTATCTTCGGCGGCGGTGACCTGACCGCTCCGGCGACCATCGTTGCCGCCGCCGATCCGCAAGCCTGGACGCGCGCACCACTGTTCATCGCGCAGCCGGAGCGCACAGCGGCGGCCGATCCTGTGCAGCGCGACGGTGCTCGGGACGTTGCGCAGACAGTGACGATCACGCGCGATGTCTCCGCCATCGTCCCGCAGTCGGGCGGCCTGTTCGTCGCCCGCAATCGTGTGGGACAGCCGCAATGATGGCATTCGCACTCTGGCGCGGTGTAGCGGGCTTCCGGTCAGGTTGGGCGGGAGGATGGAGCTGGCAGGGAAACACGACCAACAGACGGCGAGATAAAAGCGCATGCCCGAAACGCTGTAAGCCTCTGAGGAGGCTTGCGTTTTGGCGTGCATGGCGGTCGGTCGCGGGCATGAAGCCCGGTTTTTGTGAAGTATTTCAAGGCCTCCGTATGCACGGCCCTGAATTGCCGCTGTCCGGAGCTTCAGCATGAGCGAGGGCGACAGCGATTTTCGGGTCCGGCCTGGCCGCATCAAAACCACGCGCGCACCCAAGGCGAAGAGCTTCCTCAACCAGGTGCTCCGGGCCGCGAAGAAGGCGGGGCATACCGGCGCCCCGACGTCAGGTAGACGCGCGTCCGGCTATGGCCGCTCGACCTTCGGCCGGGGACGCGGCAGTTTCAGCCGCAGCCGCCTGTTCTCATCGTCCCGCCGCGTCGTCGTCAAGGCGCGCGTCGTGCGCCACCAGGGCCGGTCCTTCCGCTCGGCGCCGCTGTCAGCCCATCTCTCCTACCTCAAGCGCGAGGGTGTCGGCCGGGACGGAGAAAAGGGCGTCATGTTCGACGCCGGCTCCGATCGCACCGACGACCTCGCCTTTGCCGACCGCTGCAAGGACGACCGGCATCATTTCCGCTTCATCGTCTCGCCGGAGGACGCCGAGATGACCGACCTCAAGGCCTTCACGCGCGACCTCGCACAGCAGATGGAAGCCGATCTGGGGACGCGGCTCGACTGGGTCGCCGTCGATCACTGGAATACCGACAATCCGCACGTCCATCTGCTCGTGCGCGGCGTGGATGAGGCCGGCGCCGATCTCGTGATCTCGCGCGACTACATCAGCCGGGGCCTTCGCTCGCGCGCCGAGGATCTGGTGTCGATCGAGCTTGGCCCCAAGCCCGAGCACGAAATCCGCAACGCCCTGGAGAAGGAAGTCACCGCGGAACGCTGGACGCGACTCGATGTCGAGATCCACGGCCACGCCGACGATGTCGGCGCCATCGACCTGCGTCCTGAGGCACGCGGCCCCGCCGATCCCGAGACCCGACGGCTGATGATCGGCCGCCTCCAGCATCTGGAGAAGATGGGGCTCGCCACGTCGGCCGGTCCCGGAGAATGGTTGGTGGGGCTGGAAGCCGAACGCCATCTTCGCGACATCGGCATCCGCGGCGACATCATCAAGACCATGCACCGCGCCTTCACCGAGCGCGGCCAGGATCGCGGCGTCGCCGACTATGTCATCGAGGGCGAACCTGGCTCGCCGATCATCGGCCGACTGGTCGACAAGGGCCTCCACGACGAACTGACCGGCGAAGCCTATGCCGTGATCGACGGCACCGACGGCCGCGCCCACCATGTTCGCTTTCGCGGCATCGAAGCCTTCGAGCACGCGCCGCCTGCCGGTGGCATCGTCGAGGTTCGGCGCTTCGGTGGGTCGGAGGACCAGCGACCGACGCTGGTGCTCGCCACCCGTTCCGATCTCGATCTTCGCACCCAGGTCACCGCGCCGGGCGCCACCTGGCTAGACCATCGTCTGGTCGAGCGCGAACAGATGCCGCTCTCCATGGGTGGGTTCGGCCGCGCGGCGCGCGACGCCATGCAGGCCCGCGCCGAACATCTCGCTGACGAAGGACTCGGCCGCCGCCAGGGTCAGCGCATTATCCTCCAGCGCGATCTCCTCAACACGCTGCGCCGGCGCGAACTGGACGCCGTTGGCGAGAAGCTGTCGGCCGAGACTGGGATGCTGCATGTCAAGGCCGCGGCCGGCGAGCATGTCTCGGGGATCTATCGCCAGCGCCTGACGCTCTCCTCGGGCCGCTTCGCCATGATCGACAATGGGCTCGGCTTCCAGCTCGTGCCCTGGTCGCGCGAGATCGAACGCAAACTCGGCCAGCACATCGCAGGCGTCGCCCGCGATGGCGGTGGCATCGAGTGGAGCCTGGGGCGCAAGCGCGACCTCGGCCTTTAGCCACCAGCAAGAAGAAGAAAGGAGCAACGCTGATGTCCGCGACCAAAATCCTCTGGGGCCAGATCACCATCGTCTTCCTGATCGTGCTGATCACGACCTGGTCGGCGACGCAGTATGTCGCCTGGCAGCTTGGCTTTCAGGCGCAGCTTGGAGCGCCGTGGTTCAAGCTACTAGGAATGCCGGTCTACTTCCCCCCTGCCTTCTTCGCCTGGTGGTTCTCCTACGACGCCTATGCGCCGGAGATTTTCACCAAGGGCGCCTTCATCGCAGCGTCGGGCGGGTTCGTCTCGATCGCGGTCGCCATCGGCATGTCCGTCTGGCGCGCGCGGGAAGCGAAGAATGCCGAGACCTATGGCTCGGCGCGCTGGGCCGAGAAGGGAGAGGTGAAGGCGGCCGGGCTGCTTGGCCCGGATGGCGTAGTGCTGGGCAAGCTGGACCGCGACTATCTGCGCCATGACGGGCCGGAGCATGTGCTGTGCTTCGCGCCGACGCGCTCCGGCAAGGGTGTCGGCCTGGTCGTGCCGTCGTTGCTGACCTGGCCGGGCTCGGTCATCGTCCACGACATCAAGGGCGAGAACTGGCAGCTCACCGCCGGCTTCCGGGCTAAGCATGGCCGCGTGATGTTGTTCGATCCGACCAACCCGAAATCCGCCGCCTACAATCCGCTGCTCGAGGTGCGCCGCGGCGATTGGGAAGTCCGTGACGTCCAGAACGTCGCCGACGTGCTGGTCGATCCGGAAGGTTCGCTCGACAAGCGCAATCACTGGGAGAAGACCAGCCACTCGCTGCTGGTCGGCGCGATCCTGCATGTCCTCTACGCCGAGGCGGACAAGACGCTCGCCGGCGTCGCAGGCTTCCTCTCGGATCCAAAGCGGCCGATCGAAACCACGCTAAAGGCGATGATGACAACGCCGCACCTCGGCGAAGCCGGGCCGCATCCCGTGGTCGCGTCCACGGCGCGCGAGCTGTTGAACAAATCCGACAACGAGCGCTCCGGCGTGCTCTCGACCGCCATGTCGTTTCTCGGCCTCTATCGCGATCCCGTGGTCGCTCAGGTGACGCGGCGCTGCGACTGGCGCATCGCTGATCTGATCGCTGATCCGCGGCCGGCGACGCTCTACCTCGTGGTGCCGCCATCCGACATCTCGCGGACCAAGCCGCTCATCCGCCTCGTGTTGAACCAGATCGGTCGGCGCCTGACCGAGGACATGCACGCCAAGGAACGCAAGCATCGCGTGCTGATGATGCTCGACGAGTTTCCGGCGCTTGGCCGCCTCGACTTCTTCGAGTCCGCGCTGGCCTTCATGGCGGGCTACGGCATCAAGAGCTTTCTGATCGCGCAGTCGCTGAACCAGATCGAGAAGGCTTACGGGGCGAACAACTCGATCCTCGACAACTGCCATGTCCGGGTCAGCTTCGCGACCAACGACGAACGGACCGCGAAGCGCGTCTCCGATGCGCTCGGCACCGCGACCGAGATGAAGGCGATGAGAAACTATGCCGGGCACCGGCTTTCGCCCTGGCTCGGCCACCTCATGGTCTCACGCTCGGAAACTGCCCGCCCGCTGCTCACCCCCGGCGAGGTGATGCAGCTCCCGCCCGCAGACGAGATCGTCATGGTCGCCGGCACCGCGCCGATCCGGGCCAAGAAGGCACGCTACTACGAGGATGCCCGGTTCAAGGAACGCGTGCTGTCCCCGCCCGATCCGCAGAGGTCCGGGCGCACATCCCGCGCTGACGGCTGGTCGACGCTTGTCCCACAGAAGCCGAACACGGCGCTGCTGGCCGAGATGGAGAAGGCGCAGGGCGACCAGGCCAATAGCGGCCTGCGCCGCGAACCCGAGCTTCCGGACCATGTCGCCATCGTCAAGGAGACGACTGACCAGAAACCGGCGGAGGAGTTCGCGATCATGCTCGACGAGGAGCCCGAAGATGTCGCCCGCCAGCGTCAGGCGCTGCGCCGGCAGATGACCGGCGTGGCGCGTCAGGTCTCGCTCGATCCCAATGACGGCATGGATCTCTAGGAGGCGGCGATGCGGGACCGCCTGAACCTCACCTTGCCCGTCGAGATGATCACCCGGATCAACGAGCTGTCGGAACGCAAGAAGATCCCGCGATCGGCCATCGTCGAGGCGGCCGTGGCGTCATTCCTTTCGCCCGACGCCGCCGATCGACGCGAAGCCGCCTTCACCCGCCGGATGGACCGACTCTCGCGCCAGGCGCAACGCCTCGAGCGCGATCTTGGCGTCACGGCCGAAACGCTGGCGCTCTTCGTCCGCTTCTGGCTGACGATCACGCCGCCATTGCCGGGCGACGCGCAGGCCGCGGCTCAGATCAAGGGTCGCGAGCGCTTCGAAGGCTTCATCGAGACGCTCGGCAAAAGGCTTCAGAAGGGTCAAAGCTTCCTCCGGGAAATCCCGGACGATGTTGCCGGAAGGGTCCGCGGCGATGACGACGACTCGCCGCCAGAGGACCGATAGTGTCCGCTTGTCGTCGATCAAGTCGGAACCGATTCCGCCGTTCTCCTGTATTTGCACGCTAGGCTACTACGACGATCTAATCTTGTTGAACCGGCCTGACTTCTGGCTCTTTTAATCATCCCCGATCCAGGGCCGCGCGTCGTGCGCGCCCGCGAAAGAACGGGGACGACGTGGCGGCAGCACACCAGAAATCCGAAGCGATCATGCGGGGTGCGCGCATGTTGCGCACCGCCCTTGGCCCCGCCATCGCCCGGTTCCTGGAAGATCCCGCGATCGTCGAGGTGATGCTCAACCCCGACGGACGGCTCTGGATCGACCGCCTTTCCGAAGGGCTTTCCGATACGGGTGAGCGCCTCTCCGCCGCCGATGGCGAGCGGATCGTGCGCTTGGTCGCGCACCATGTCGGCGCGGAGGTCCATCCCGGCAGCCCCCGCGTCTCCGCCGAGCTCCCCGAAACAGGAGAGCGGTTCGAAGGTCTGCTGCCCCCTATCGTCTCATCGCCCGCCTTCGCGATCCGCAAGCCCGCCGTCGCTGTCTTCACCCTCGATGATTACGTCGCCGCCGGGATCATGACGGGTCCCCAAGCCGAGGCGCTGCGCGATGCCGTGGCGTCTCGGCAAAACATCCTCGTCGCCGGCGGCACCTCGACCGGCAAGACGACACTCACCAACGCGCTGCTGGCCGAGGTCGCCAAGACGGACGATCGCGTCGTCCTGATCGAGGATACGCGCGAGCTGCAATGCGCCGCGCCCAATCTCGTTGCGCTGCGCACCAAGGACGGCGTCGTCTCGCTCTCAGATCTGGTGCGCTCCAGCCTGCGGCTCCGTCCAGACCGGATCCCGATTGGCGAGGTCCGCGGCGCTGAAGCCCTCGACCTTTTGAAAGCTTGGGGCACCGGCCACCCGGGCGGCATTGGCACCATACACGCCGGCACGGCGATCGGCGCAGTGCGCCGCCTCGAGCAACTCATCCAGGAAGCCGTGGTCACCGTCCCGCGCGCGCTGATCGCCGAGACCATCGATATCGTCGCCGTGCTTTCCGGCCGCGGCGCCCAGCGTCGCCTTGCCGAACTTGCCCGCGTCGATGGGCTCGGCCCGACCGGCGACTATGCCATCACCCAAGCAGCATCCAAACCATCAGGAGATCCAGCATGATCCGTCATTCGCTCCGCATACGCCGTCACATCGCGATGGCGGCGTGTGTCACCTTCCTGTCGATCGCTCTGGCGCCCGCCGCCCACGCGTCGGGCTCGTCCATGCCGTGGGAGCAGCCGCTCCAGCAGATCCTCCAGTCGATCGAAGGTCCGGTCGCCAAGATCATCGCCGTGATCATCATCATCGTCACCGGCCTGACGCTCGCCTTCGGTGACACGTCGGGCGGCTTCCGCCGGCTGATCCAGATCGTCTTCGGCCTGTCGATCGCGTTCGCGGCCAGCTCGTTCTTCCTGTCGTTCTTCTCGTTCGGCGGCGGAGCGCTCGTCTGATGGCGGGTCCGGCCGATTACGCCGGCGAGGTGCCGGGCTTCAGTGTGCCCGTCCACCGGGCGCTGACCGAGCACATCCTGCTCGGCGGCGCCCCGCGCTCGATCGCCATCCTCAACGGCACGCTGGCCGCGGCGCTCGGGCTCGGCCTTCGCCTCTGGCTGGTCGGCCTTGGCCTTTGGGCCATTGGCCACTTCGCCGCCGTCTGGGCGGCCAAGCGCGATCCCCAATTCGTCGACGTGGTGCGCCGCCATCTGCGCATCCCCGGCCACTTGGCGGTCTGAGGAGGCGCATCAATGTTGAATCTTGCCGAATATCGCAATCGCAACACTCGGCTCGCCGACTTCCTGCCCTGGGTCGCCCTGGTTGGCGAAGGCGTCGTTCTCAACAAGGACGGCTCGCTGCAGCGCTCGGCCCGATTCCGTGGCCCGGACATGGATTCCGCCGTGCCGGCCGAACTAGTCGCCGTCGCCGGCCGGCTCAACAACGCCTTCCGGCGTCTCGGCTCCGGCTGGTCGATCTTCGTCGAGGCGCAGCGCCATGCCGCCGCGACCTATCCCTCAAGCATGTTTCCGGATTCAGCGTCCGGTCTGCTGGATGCCGAGAGGAAGGCCGATTTCGAGGAAGCGGGCACGCATTTCGAGTCCAGCTACTTCCTGACCTTCCTCTATCTGCCGCCCGCCGAAGATGCAGCGCGTTCCGAGGCCTGGCTCTACGAGGGCCGCGAGCAATCGGGCGTCGACGTCCATGAGATCGTGCGCGGCTTCATCGACCGCACCGATCGCGTGCTGCAGCTCGTCGAAGGCTTCATGCCGGAATGCGTCTGGCTCAATGACGGCGAGACGCTGACCTACCTGCATTCCTGCGTCTCGACCAAACGCCACCGCGTCCGCGTTCCCGAGACACCGATGTATCTCGATGCCCTGATCGCCGACCAGACGCTCACCGGCGGGCTGGAGCCGATACTGGGAACGGCGCATCTGCGCGTGCTCACCATCATCGGTTTTCCCACAGTGACCACGCCCGGATTGCTCGACGATCTCAATCGGCTCGCCTTTCCCTATCGCTGGTCGACGCGCGCCATCCTGCTCGACAAGACCGATGCGACCAAGCTGCTCACGAAGATCCGGCGGCAATGGTTCGCCAAGCGCAAGTCGATCGCCGCCATCCTAAAGGAGGTGATGACCAACGAGGCCTCCGTCCTCGTGGACACCGACGCCGCCAACAAGGCGGCGGATGCGGACCTCGCCCTTCAGGAACTCGGCGCCGACTACGCCGGCCAGGCCTATGTGACGGCGACCGTCACGGTCTGGGATGAGGATTCGCGGATCGCCGCCGAAAAGCTGCGGCTGGTCGAGAAGATCGTCCAGGGCCGCGACTTCACGGCAATGCCCGAGACGATCAATGCCGTGGACGCCTGGCTCGGCTCTCTGCCGGGCCACGTCTACGCCAATGTCCGGCAACCGCCAATTTCCACGCTCAATCTCGCCCACATGATCCCGCTCTCGGCGGTGTGGGCGGGGCCGGAACGGGATGAGCACTTCGGGTCGCCCCCCTTGCTCTATGGCAAGACCGAGGGAAGCACCCCGTTCCGGTTTTCCCTTCATGTCGGCGACGTCGGCCACACGCTCGTCGTCGGACCGACCGGCGCCGGCAAGTCAGTGCTGCTGGCCCTGATGGCGCTTCAATTTCGGCGCTACCGGGACGCCCAAGTTTTCGCCTTCGACTTCGGCGGCTCGATCCGCGCGGCGGCGCTGGCGATGCGTGGCGACTGGCACGATCTCGGCGGTGGCCTGACCGAAGGATCGGATTCCTCCGTCTCTCTTCAGCCGCTCGCCGGAATCCACGAGGTGCAAGAGCGCGCTTGGGCGGCGGACTGGATCGTCGCGATCCTGATGCGCGAGGGCGTACTGATTACGCCCGACGTTAAGGAGCATCTCTGGTCGGCGCTGAGCTCGCTGGCCTCCGCTCCGATCAACGAACGCACCATCACCGGCTTGGCTGTCCTGCTGCAATCGAACGATCTGAAACAGGCGCTGCGGCCCTATTGCGTCGGCGGTCCCTATGGCCGGCTGCTCGACGCCGAAGCCGAGCATCTGGGTGAAGCAACGGTGCAAGCCTTCGAGACCGAGGGTTTGATCGGCACCGGCGCCGCGCCTGCGGTCCTGGCCTATCTTTTCCATCGCATCGAGGACCGGCTTGACGGCCGGCCGACCCTGCTCATTGTCGATGAAGGCTGGCTCGCGCTCGACGACGAGGGTTTCGCCGGCCAGCTTCGCGAGTGGCTGAAGACGCTGCGCAAGAAGAACGCCAGCGTCATCTTCGCTACGCAGTCGCTGTCAGACATCGACAATTCCACCATCGCGCCGGCGATCATTGAAAGCTGCCAGACCCGTCTGCTGCTGCCGAACGAACGCGCGATCGAGCCGCAGATCACCGCGATCTATCGCCGCTTCGGTCTCAACGAGCGCCAGATCGAGATCCTCGCGCGGGCCATGCCGAAGCGCGACTACTACTGCCAGTCGCGACGCGGTAACCGGCTGTTCGAGCTGGGCCTGTCCGATGTCGCGCTGGCGCTCTGCGCCGCGTCCTCGAAACAGCATCAGGCGCTGATCGCCGAGGTGTTCGCCCGGTCGGGCCGTGACGGATTCCTGCACGAATGGCTCGCCCAATGCTCGCTCGGCTGGGCGGCGGATCTCATCGCCGACCTCACCAATGTCATCCCCCAGACCGTCATTCCCACCAGCCAGGAGGTATCGTCATGACCCGTTTTCGCTCCCGCACGCGCGCCGCCCGGCTCGCTCTATCCATCCTAGCGGCACCGCTGGCGCTGTCGCCGATGCTCGCACCTCCGGCCGCGGCGCAATGGATCGTCTACGATCCGACCAATTATGCGCAGAACGTTCTGACAGCGACCCGCGCTCTGCAGCAGATCAACAACCAGATCACATCGCTTCAGAACGAGGCGACGATGCTGATCAACCAGGCCCGCAATCTCGCGAGCCTGCCATTCTCGTCGCTCCAGCAGCTTCAGCAGTCCGTTCAGCGGACCCAGCAGTTGCTCAACCAGGCGCAGAACATCGCCTTCGATGTTCAGTCGATCGACCGGGCCTTCCAGCAGCAATACGGCAATGTCTCGCTGTCCGCTTCGGACCAGCAACTCGTCACCGATGCCCGGACGCGCTGGCAGAATACGGTCGGCGGCCTGCAGGACTCCATGCGCGTCCAGGCCGGCGTCGTCGGCAACATCGATAACAACCGGACGCAAATGTCGGCGTTGGTCGGCCAGAGCCAGGGCGCGACCGGCGCCCTCCAAGCGACGCAGGCCGGCAACCAGCTTCTCGCGCTTCAGGCCCAGCAGCTCACGGATCTCACAGCGGTCGTCGCGGCCAATGGTCGGGCACAGGCGCTTCAGTCCGCCGAGCAAGCCGCGGCGGCCGAACAGGGCCGTGAACAGCGCCGTCGCTTCCTCACCCCGGGCTCCGGCTATCAGCCCGGCAATGCCCGGATGTTCCAGAACGGCAACTGACGGAGGCGAGCATGGACGGAAAGATGCTCGCCCGTGTCGGCGCCATCGTCTTCATCGCCGCGGCCGTCACCGCCACGGCGATCGAGATGACCCGGAAAGAGGACACGCCGATCTACCAGAGCGTCGATCGAGCCGACGCCGAGAGCGTCGATCCGCTGCGGGCCGAACTCATCCGCTGCGCTGGAATTGGTGAGGCCGGTCCGCGTGACCGTTCCTGCCTGCGCGCCTGGGCCGAGAACCGTCGCCGCTTCCTGGCTCCCGGGGCTCGCCCCGCCGAGCGGTTGCCCGAAGCGCCGCAGTCGCCGCGCCCGGCGGCGACGACTAGCCCGGCGCCCGCAGTTCCGCTCCAACCCGAAGAGGCCAGATAGCATCATGGGCGGCACTGGCGTCATCGACCACTTCCTGGAGGTCTTCACCCGCTACATCGATTCCGGCTTCGGTCTGCTGAGCGGCGAAGTCGCGTTCATCGCGACCACGCTGATCGTCATCGACGTGACGCTCGCCGCCCTGTTCTGGAGCTGGGGCGCGGACGACGACATCATGGCGCGGCTGGTCAAGAAGACCCTGTTCGTCGGGGTGTTCGCCTACATCATCAGCAACTGGAACAATCTCGCCCGTATCGTCTTCGAGAGCTTCGCCGGGCTCGGGTTGAAGGCGAGCGGCACGGGCTTCACCACCGCCGATCTGCTGCGTCCCGGCAAGGTGGCGCAGACCGGGCTCGACGCCGGCCGGCCGCTCCTTGATTCAATCTCTGGCCTCATGGGCTACTGGTCGTTCTTCGAGAATTTCATCCAGATCGCCTGCATGTTCCTGGCCTGGGCGCTGGTGCTGCTCGCCTTCTTTATTCTCGCGATTCAGCTCTTCGTCACGCTGATCGAGTTCAAGCTGACAACGCTGGCAGGCTTCGTCCTGATCCCCTTCGGACTGTTCGGCAAATCCGCCTTTATGGCGGAACGTGTCCTCGGCAATGTGATCTCGAGCGGCATCAAAGTGCTGGTGCTGGCCGTCATCATCGGCATCGGCTCGACGCTGTTTTCAGAATTCACCGCAGGCTTTGGCGGCGCGACACCGACGATCGATCAGGCCATGGCGATCGTGCTCGCGGCGCTGAGCCTCCTCGGTCTCGGCATCTTTGGGCCCGGCATCGCCAATGGCCTCGTCTCCGGCGGCCCGCAGCTTGGCGCAGGCGCCGCCGTGGGCACCGGCCTCGCCGCTGGCGGCATGGTCGCAGCCGGCGCCGCCACAGTGGGAGCCGTCGCTTCCGGAGGCGCGGCAGCGATCGGCGGTGCTGCCGCGGCGGCGCGCGGCGGAGCCGCGATCGCAGGCGGCGCATCCACCGCCTACAGCCTCGGCGCCACCGGCCAGTCCGGCGCGGCGGGCGTTGCTTCCGGTCTCGGCGGCGTTGCCCGCGCGGGCGCGTCCGCTGCCGCCTCGCCGTTGAAACGCGCCGCGTCGCGCGCGGCCGACAGCATGAAGTCGAGCTTCTCGGCCGGCGCTCAGTCCGCCTTCGAGGCCACGGGCGGAACATCGACCGCAGGCACGGTTGGCGGCGACAGCGAGGCCGCCAGCGGCGCCACCACCGGCCAGAGCGCCTCCCGTCAGGGACCGCCTGACTGGGCCAAGCGCATGAAGCGCTCTCAGAACCTCACCCATGGCGTCCAGGCCGCCGCGCATGCCGTTCGCTCTGGCGACAGCCACGGCGGCGGCTCTTCCATCAACCTTTCCGAAAGCGACCGCTGAATGAGCCTCTTCAAACGACCAGCAACCCACTATGGCAAATCCCCCGAACCCGAGACGCCCTATCAGCGTGCCGGCCAGATCTGGGACGAACGCATCGGCTCGGCGCGCGTGCAGGCGAAGAACTGGCGGCTGATGGCGTTCGGCTCGCTGATCCTCTCCGCTGGCTTCGCTTCGGCGCTTGTCTGGCAGTCGGCGCGCGGGACGATCGTACCCTGGGTGGTTCAAGTCGATCGGCTCGGCCAGGCGCAGGCCATCGCGCCCGCCACTGCCGACTATCAGCCGACCGATCCGCAAATGGCCTGGCATCTGGCGCGCTTCATCGAGCAGGTCCGCTCGATCCCGGCAGACGCCATCATCGTGCGCCAGAACTGGCTGCGGGCTTACGAGTTCACCACCTCCGCCGGCGCGATGGCGCTCAACGATTATGCCCGCGCCAACGACCCCTTCACCAAGGTCGGCAAGCAGCAAATCTCGGTCGACGTCTCGTCGGTCATCCGCGCGTCCCCTACGAGTTTCCGAGTCGCCTGGGTCGAGCGCCGCTATCAGGACGGCGCCCTCGCCGAGACATCGCGCTGGACCGCCATCCTCACCATCGTCGTGCAGCCGCCGCGCACCGCCGAAAAACTCCGGGCGAACCCGCTCGGAATCTACGTCAACGCCATCAACTGGTCACGGGAGCTGGGACAATGAAGTCGTCTTTCCGTAAAGCCGGAGACCCGGCTTCACACACATACGTATCGCCGGTTTTGCGCAAAGCCGCGCTGCCGATCATTCTCCTCGCGACGACCGCGCTCGCCGGCTGCGCCACCACGCAGAAGCCACCCGAGATCAGCTATGACGACGCAGCGCCCGCTGTGCAGGCGGCCGACCCACCGGCGCCCGTCACCGTGGTCGAGCTGCCCCGGCCGCTGCCGCTCCCAGGTCAGCTGAAGCCGGTCGAGACGACGCGGAGCGCACCGGAGGCGAGCGATCCGGCCGCGCGCGTCAATCAGGCCAACGCCGCCGCCCGCGTGCAGCCGGTTCGCAACGGCTTCATCAACTCGATGCAGGTCTATCCGTTTACGCAAGGCGCGCTGTATCAGGTCTACACCGCCGTCGGGCAGATCACCGACATCGCGCTCCAGCCCGGCGAGCAGCTTGTCGGCTCCGGCCCGGTGGCGGCCGGTGACACCGTGCGCTGGATCATCGGCGACACCGAAAGCGGATCGGGCGCGACGCGACAGATCCATATCCTGGTGAAACCCACGCGCGCCGAGCTGATGACCAACCTGGTCATCAACACCAATCTGCGCACCTACCACATGGAGCTGCGCTCGACCAACCGTACCTATATGGCATCGGTCTCCTGGCAATATCCCCACGATCAGCTCATTGCGCTCCGCCGCCAGAACACTGAGTCCCAGGCCGCCCAGCCCGTCGCCACCGGCATCGACCTGTCCCGTGTCAATTTTCGCTATGAGATCGACGGCGACCGCGCGCCGTGGCGACCGCTCCGCGCCTTCGACGATGGTCGCCAGGTCTTCATCGAGTTTCCGCGCGGCATCGGACAGGGCGAGATGCCGCCGCTCTTCGTCGTCGGGCCGGAGGGCAATACTTCCGAGCTCGTGAACTACCGGGTCCGCGGCAACCACATGATCGTCGATCGCCTGTTCGCCGCCGCCGAGCTGCGCTTCGGCGCGGGCGATCGCCAGAAGCGCGTGCGCATCACCCGCACCGACGGGAGGCCGGCATCGTGAGCGAGAGCGATCCCCGGAAGGAGGAAGGGACTGAACCGGAGAACGTCGAGCAGCCCTTGGCCGGTGAGCCGGCGCCACCGATGCGGCTACGCGCCGAGGCGCCGCGGGTCACGCGATTGTCGAGGAAGGTGCTGGCTGGCCTCGGTCTCGTCGCCAGCGTCGGAATCGGCGGCGCACTGATCTACGCCCTCCAGACCCGCGACGGCGGCCACCCGAACGAGGAACTATATTCGACCGACAATCGGGCGACTGCCGATGGCCTTGCCGGCTTGCCGCGTGATTATACGGGGCCGGTGCTGGGGCCTCCGCTGCCCGGCGACCTCGGCCGTCCCATCCTTGACGCGCAGAATCGGGGTCAACCAGTCCCGGTTCCTGGCATGTCGACACCCACCCCCGGCCTCAGCGCCGAGGAACAGCGCCGGCTTCAGGAGGTGGAAGCGGCACGGACGGCGCGGCTGTTCGCCTCGACCGAGACAAGAGTAACGTCCACGCCGACAGCGACGTCACCAAGCGGAACACCGCTCCCAAATGCCCAATTGCCTCTGCCCGATCTAACAAGCCTCGGCCTTGCGCCGCAGCCGGCCACGCCGACCGCGCAGGATCGCCAACTCGCTTTCCTTAACGCTGCTGCCGATCGGCGGACTGTCTCCCCGGACCGCGTCATGGCGCCGGCATCGCCCAACATCCTTCAGGGCGGCGCGGTGATCTCGGCCGCGCTGATTACCGGCATCCGCTCTGATCTGCCCGGCCAGATCACCGCCCAGGTGACCGAGAACGTCTATGACAGCCCAACCGGCCGCATACTGCTCGTGCCGCAGGGCACCCGATTGATCGGCCAGTATGATAACGGCGTCGGGTTTGGACAGCGCCGCGTGCTGCTTGTCTGGAACCGGCTCATCATGCCGAACGGCCGCTCGATCGTGCTCGAGCGTCAGCCGGGTGCCGATTCTGAGGGCTATGCCGGCCTTGAGGATGGTGTCGACTATCACTGGGGCGAACTGTTCAAGGCCGCCGCGCTCTCCACTATCCTCAGCGTTGGCGCCGAGGCAGGATCGTCTGTAACCGTCCGATTGTTACCGCGGCTTATGGGCCTTGAAGCGCGCGGCGAGCTCGGGATCGTCGATAAAGTCATCGAGGAATTGGTGCCAGGCCTTGGTCGTGAGACGTGCTTGGCTAAGCATGTCCGTCAGTTCTTCCACGCCGTGATCCGTCAGCGCGGTGATGGACTCGTCCAGACCGGTGTGGACGCTGACGATGGCGCCGTAGGTGAGGTTGTCGTCGTTTGAAACGATGGCTTCCAGCAACTCCACGTTCTCGTCGAGTATCTTGGCGACATAGTCGAGGGTGAGCAAGGAAGTGACGGCGGCCATCAGGCGGCCAGTGCTAGCGGGATGGTGAGCGGCACCCAGTTCCAGGGTAACAGCTCGTCGATCCTGTTGATCTTGTGATCGTGGATGCGATTGAGCAAGTCGGTGATGTATGCTTGTGGATCGAGACCGTTCATTTTGGCGCTTTCGATCAGCGTCATGGCGCGGGCGAGGGTTTCGGCGCCTGTTTCGGAGCCGGCGAATAACCAGTTCTTCTTGCCCAGGCATATGGGCCGGACAGCCCGCTCGGCAGCGTTGTTGTCGATGGCGACGCGTCCATCGTCGATAAAGAGGCTGAAGGCGTGCCAGCGCCCCAGGGCGTAGCGAAAGGCCTTCGCCAGGTCTCCCTTGGTCGAGATACGGGTGAGTTGCTTCTCGGCCCAGCTATGCAGAGCCTCAAGCTTGGGTCGGCTCAACTCCTGGCGTATTGCCTGGCGGATATCGGCAGGCTTGCCCGCGATCTTGCGCTCAATGTCGTAGAGTTGCCCGATACGCTCGAGCGCCTCGTGTGCGATCTCGGATTTTTGCGACGTCCAGATGTCATGAAAATCGCGTCGCCAATGCGCAAAGCAGGCCGCTTCCCGGAAGCGAGGCTCACCATCCGCGACGGGTTCGTAGAGCTTAGCATAGCCTTTGTAGGCGTCGGCTTGAAGAATACCGCTTGCGCTGCCCAAGTGCGCCAGCACGTGCTCGGCTTTCCAGTTGGGCGCATAGCGGTAGAGGACGCCAGGCGGCGCGGTGCCGGCCCAAGGCCGCTGATCACAGACATAGCCCCAGATCCGGCCTTGCATCACACCCTTGCCGATACCCTTGGCGCGTCGTTCCGGAGCCAGCACGCGGATCGGTGTATCGTCGGCGTGCAGGATGTCGCTGCCCAGGACCGAGGCCTCGATCCGGTCGATCACCGGCTGCAGGATCCGCATCGAGCGACCACACCAATCGGCCAGCGTGCTGCGTGGGATGTCGGCACCCATGCGCGCGATGATCTCGTTCTGCCGGTACAGCGGCAAATGGTCGTCAAACTTCGAGATCAGCACGTAAGCCAGGAGACTTCCTCCGGCCATGCTACCGGGGATCGGTCGGCTCGGGGCTGGCACCTGGACCATCTTCTCGCAGCAACGGCAGGACTTCTTCGGGCGGACGACTTCGATGACCTGGAGCTTTGCCGTGATCATCTCGAGGATCTCGCTCACGTCTTCGCCGACGAGACGCAGCTCGCCGCCGCACTCCGGACAGGTGCTGCCGGGGTCAAGTTCGTGGCGTTGGCGCGGCGTATCCGCCGAGACGCGTGGGCGCCGAGATGGACGCGGCCCAGGGGTGGTCTCGGCAGACGCGACCGCCGCTTGCGCCTCGGAATCGTCCAGGCCACTTGTCACGAGGCCCTGTTGCGCGACCGAAACAAGCACGTCTTCGAGAGCGAACTCGAGTTGCTCGATCTCGCGTTCGATCTTCTCGGAGGATTTGCCGAAAGCCTGCTTCCTGAGCCTGGCGATCTGCAAACGCAGTGCCTGGACGACCAGGTCATGGGCGCGCAGCGTCGTCGTCAGCTTCTTGTTCTGGGCCTGCAACTGGGCGATCAGCGCCTTGAGAAGGGCCGGGTCTTCGGGAAGATCGGATGCCGCGTTGAGCATGGCTTTTTATACAGGAAATCGGCCGCAAAGCCTAGCAGAACAGCCGCTTTTGCAGAAGAAAAGTTACCCCGCGCGTGTAGGCGGCGCACCCCAGTTCGGACGCCTCCAGTCGATCCCTTCCCACAGCATCGCGAGTTGGGCCGATGTCAGTCGCGCCGCCCCGTCAGCCGCAGAGGGCCAGGGAAAACGGCCGCGCTCCAGGATCTTGTAATAGAGGCAAAATCCCTGACCATCCCAGTAAAGCAGCTTCAGCCTGTCGCCGCGCCGTCCCCGAAAGGCGAATACGGCACCACTGGCCGGCTTCTGTCGCAGCACGGTCTGGGCCAGCATTG
The DNA here is from genome assembly GCF_032227065.1 of Sphingobium sp. SA2. Classification (NCBI taxonomy): domain Bacteria; kingdom Pseudomonadati; phylum Pseudomonadota; class Alphaproteobacteria; order Sphingomonadales; family Sphingobiaceae; genus Sphingobium; species Sphingobium sp. SA2. The sequence continues at coordinate 637,550 of NZ_JAPMXX010000006.1, read as the reverse complement.
CAAGACCCGAAATCCCTTTGCGCATGTCAGTGACGCCGCAGGCGAGATAGACCCTTACGCCGGTGCCCGGTCCGATCATGCAGCTTCCACCGACCGGATAAGCTGGGTCAAGGCAGTAGCCTCGATGCCGGCATCGAAGCGCAGCCGCCGTCCTTGCGCCAGACACAGCTCGACGATCAAGGGCGAGACCACCACCCGGTCATCGAGCACGGGCTCCGCGCTCAGCATGGGCGCCCCGATATCAACCGGCAAAAAGGTCGGCCCGTCCGCCGCAGGCAGCAACCCTCGCTTCCTGAACAGATGGCGCCATTGATAGATCTGGCTTCGCGACACATCGTAGCGCCGCGCGACGCGCGCCAACGTCTCTCCGTTCATTCCCACAGCGGCGACGATCTCGAGCTTCTCCGCGTTGCTCCACCGACGACGCCGTTCCCGGCCCAATATCTCCACCGCCGTCCCTCGCTTTGGCTCAGGACGTCCATAACGACGTCCTTATGGACGTCTCTTACGCGCTCACATCACAGCAAGGCAGGCGGCCTCAACCGGTCGGTTACGATCGTCTGGCCAGGACAGCGACATCGTGCGAGCGCTGCGTCAAGGCGCATCAGACAGCGTCAGTCAGACCGGTCGGCAGATCGTTAGCCGCCAGCTCAACATTGCGCCGACACTCACTATCCGACCCGGATACCCGGTCCGCGTGATCGTCACCCGCGATCTGGTGCTCGAACCCTACGGAGGCTGACATGGCGAAGTTGAAACTCGGCCCGATCACCGATGACAAGCCGGTCAAGGTCTCGCTCGAACTGCCGGCCACGGTTCACCGCGATCTCGTGGCCTATGCCCAGGTACTCGCCCGCGAGACCGGAAGATCCATGGGCGATCCGGTGAAGCTGATTTCACCGATGATCGAGCGATTCATGGCGACCGACCGAGGATTCACGAAGGCGCGACGTGACGGTGAACGCGGGCGCCCGCCCGCTAGCTCAGGCTCGACGTCGCAGAATTAGCGATCAGTCCCGGCACTGCGACGGCGTTCGATCGTCGCGACATTGTTCTGGCCAGGCTCAGCAACCGCCGTAGAGCCGGATTATCATTGTGCGGCGACCAGATCGCGCAGAACGGCAGAATCTCTTCGCTCAGTGGGCGGTAGACGACGCCGGGAAAGCGCGCCGCGATAGTCGCTTCGCTGGTCAGCGTGAGGCCCTGACCCATGGCGACGAGATTCATGAGGTTGTCTCGACCGACACGGTAGCGTTCGACGTTGGGGTGGTGCCCAAGGTCAGCGAGGTGCTTCACCAGGTAGTCGTGGATCTCCGGACCCGGATCAGTCTCACTGACGATGAAGTGTCGGTCTCGCAGGCTCGTCCAAGAAATCTCGCGATTCCGAGACAGGCCGTCATCGTTTGGCAATGCTACGAAGACGCGCTCATTCCAAAGATGCGCCAGATCGCACCCGTCCGCGATCGGCTCACCAGTCAGGAAGGCGACATCCAGGTGATGTCGTTGGATCGCGGCGATGTGGCCGGAGGGCCCGCCTTCAATCAGATCGGGGCGGATGGTTGGGTTCGCCGCAGCATAGGCTCGGAGGAGATCGGCGAGAAAGCCGGATGCAAGCGACGAGAATATTCCGATGCGCACGGTGCCCGCTTCGCCGCGCCCAAACGAACCAACATCCATAGCCGCATGACCGATCTGAGTGATGGCCTTGCGAGCGCGGACGAGAAATCTCTGGCCGGCTTGCGTGAGGTGCACACCGCCATGGTGCCGAATGAATAGAGCCGCTCCGAGTTCATCTTCCAGATCGCGAATACACCGGCTGATGGCGGACTCATGAATCTCAAGCGCCTTCGCTGCGCGTCGAAAGCTCCCGCGCTCTGCAGCTGCAATAAAGTAGCGAAGATGGCGCAGCTCGATTGTCAGAGAACCACCTTCCTCGACTTAGAAGGTGCTCGCGACTCTTCCTCCGACACTTGGTCGGGCACTGTCAAAACTGGACCAAAGATCGCGCGGCCGACTTCCAGGGCCTCTTCCATCACCAACATGACGCCGTGCCGGGGTGACGACTGCTGATCAAGCCAACGCCGCAATTGCTCTTCCGAACAGAAGAAGGCGATCGACGGGCAACAAGACTTTGCCGCCGCACCTCCTTCATAGGCAAAGTCGTACCAGACTACGGCGCCAGCCGGCGACACGTTGCGCAAGGTACGACCCTCATCGCCTGTCGTCACCCGGACACTGCCACCGCTTAGCCGGCAGCGGGACTCGACCGTGACGTCGCTGCGATACATTCTGCCGACCCCGAGCGCGTCGATGGCGCAGAGGCTGTTCAAGGTGTGGCTCTTCAGTGCGACGTGGTGACCTGTCTGTGTCTCCGTGAAAGGGTAGGCATAGCGGATCGCGTCCGTGCCGGGTTCAAGGCCCAAAAGATCGCGCAATTGCAGCTTGTGCAGAACGACGCGCACGCGTTCCTCTGAGATGTCAGAGCAGGCGGCGATCTCGTTAGCGCGAGGCGACCGACCGTTCTTGGCGTAAAGGTCGAGGGCCATCCGCCACACCAGATCCTCATTCGGTTCGAGCGCCTGCGACCACTTGTCCAAAAGTCCCGCCCGCGCCGCCATGCGCCCGCTGAGCGCATGCCGTGCGGCCGGCGTGGTAACGGCCGACCAGTCCGGGCGGCATACGCCCGGCCTGATCTCGACACTGAACTCTTCCGATGTTGTCGCGTCGATCGCCATCACATCTTCCTCGACTGATCGTTTGGCCGATCGTCAGCCCGCGCAGCAGGACAGCTTCTTGACATCCCGGTCAAATGTCTGCGCCGCAAGCTTGAGCCCTTCGACTGTGGTCAAATACGGGAAGATCGTCTCCGCGAGGTCATCGATTGTCAGACCGCCACGAATCGCCATCGTCGCCGTCTGGATACTGTCCGCGCCTTCAGGCGCAAGGATGTGTGCCCCAAGCAGCTTGCGTGTGTCGCCGTCCGCCACAAGCTTGATCAGGCCGCGTGTATCCCGGGCCGCGAGCGCGCGGGGCACGTTGTCGAGCGAAAGCACGGAAGTGCGGACATTGTACCCGGCGGCGCGCGCCTGCGCTTCCGTGAGGCCGACGCTTCCCACCTGCGGATCGGTAAAGACTACCGCGGGCATCGCCGAGTTGTCGTAGCGGAGGCTGTCGCCGTTGAGCGCGTTCTTTGCCGCGAGCTTCGCGCCATAGGCCGCCATGTAGACGAACTGGTCCTTGCCCGTCACATCGCCGGCCGCGTAAACGCCAGCTTTGGAAGTGCGCATCCGGTCATCGACCACGATCGCGCCCACCGGCGTCAGGGCGATCCCTGCTTCCGGAAGGCCAAGGCTTTCGGTGTTCGGGGCGCGACCCGTCGCAACCAGAACCCGCTCGGCCGCGAGCGTTTCTGTGTGTCCTTCCCGAACCACCGTGAGCGCGACGCCCTCCTCGGTCCGACGGATCGACTCGTAGGTCAGACCGCCGACGACCTTGATACCCTCGTCGGCGAGATAACCGGCGAGGGCCGCCCCGATCTCAGGCTCTGCTTCCGGCAGGAGGCGGCTGCGGAAGACTAGCGTCACCTCGACCCCCACTCGAGCGAAGGTTTGCGCTAGCTCAACGCCGATGTAGCCGCCGCCGAGCACAATCATCGAGCGTGGCAGTGCGGTCAGCTCCAGCGCCGTGGTGCTATCGAGGATTGAGATGTCCGTTATGCCCGGGATCGCCGGCAACGCCGGCCGGGTCCCGGTGGCGATGATGATACGTTCCGCCGCGAAACGCTTGCCACCGGCTTCGACGCCACCATCGACGAGGCGGGCGCGGCCTTCATGATATGCGACGCTGTTGTAAGATGGCAGGAGATCGGCGTACTTCGCCTGACGCAGACCCGCGACCAGTGCATCCTTTTGGGCGACCTGCGCACCCCAGTCTGCCACCCGAGCCTCTGCGGCGATACCGGCGAACCTGGGTGCGGCGTTGGCGTGGTGCACCGCTTCTGCGGCCCGGATAAGGGCCTTCGACGGGACGCAGCCGACATTGACGCACGTCCCTCCGATCGTGCCGTGGCCGATCAACGCAACTTGCGCCCCTTGTTCGGCCGCCGTAATCGCGGCCGAGAACCCGGCCGAGCCGGCGCCGACGACAATGAGGTCGTAGCGGCCGTTCCCGTTCTTTGCGCTCGGAGCGCAGCAATCACTCATGACTTGAACTTTCCTGTGTTCTTATCCGTCTCACAGCAGTCGATGACGGCCGGGGTGGATACTTTGCGTCGGTAGAGCCCGATCCCGACCAGCCCGAGCGAGGCGACCAGAACCGGGATCAGGACATAATCGACCTTGGTCGCCAGCGCTGAGAGCCCGATCGCTCCCAGCGCAATCCCAAGGATTGGGGTCGCGCAGCAGAGCGCCGCCACGACCGCCCCAATGATGCCGGTTCGAAAAAGGGCGCGGCTATTCATTGCGGTCACGTCAGCGCGCGAGAGCCACGCTCTTCACGCCCGTCACGGTCGAAGGATAGCCTGCATTCGTGGTCGCCTGGGCCAGTGCCTCGGCCGTGATCTTCTCATCGTCGAAGGTCACGGTCGCCGTGGCCCGACCGTCCCGCTCCACGACCGCGACCTGGCTGACACCGGAGATGCGCGAGAGAGTTCTTTTTACGATTGGTGCACAGGTCACGCAGCTCACATTCTCAACCGCAAGCGTGGCTGTCCGAGGGGCGGCGTAAGCGCCTCCGGCGAGAGTCAAGGCGGCGACGGTCACTGCAGTGCGAATCAAGGTCTTCATGGTCACAAGTCTCCTGGTTTGAAAGGTTGCATCAGAGGTCGAGAAGGAACGGCACAGCGTAAGGGAACGCCATCGCTGCGAAGACGAGCACGGTCGCAGCCCACAGCCCGATTTTGGCAATCCGGCTCGCGCCCGGGCGAGCACAAGCACTACCTTCCGCGCAGTCCACCTTCGGTTGGCGGTAGACGCGCCAGAAGCCCACAGCGAGAAAGACAAGCGCTGCGACCACAAAGACGGGCTGGTAAGGCGCAAGCGCAGTCAGGTTTCCGATCCACGCCCCGCTCACGCCAATGCTGAACAGAACAAGCGGCAGTATGCAGCAAGACGATGCGCCAAGGGCGGCCAGGATCCCGCCCGCCATCAACAGTTTCTGCCCGCCCTGCGACGTCCCCGCTTCGGGTTTGCCGGTCAGCCGCGCCGGGGCCGTTCGAACATACTCACTCATTCCTTTTCTCCTCGATCTTTTCAAGATAGGGCCTGTAGGACCTACAGGTTCAAGTGTTATTTCAGAGCGAGGTCTGCGGCCTAGCACTGAAGGCGCCGCCGACAGGCGCCCTACCACCATAAGTTCGCAAGTGCGGCTCGATCGGTTACATGGAATGTTGATTTTCAGCGGGAGCTGAAGGCGCTTTCTAAGCGGAAGCAGAACCCGCAGCATGGCTTTGATCTCGGGAAGCGAAAGTCGCCTTTGCCTGCATTGCTCGCCGCGAGGCAGGATCGCGGGGCAGCCCTGCAACCGCAGTTCCCAAGGGACAGGCCGAGCCGCTGCGCTGGACAACCACCAAAGACCCGATCGACTCGGGCAACACGCGCGGGATGGCGCAGGCCCGAGACGGGCAAGACCCTCGCCCCCGCCGGTCGATGCTCACGCCGGCATAGTGGGCCAGACGAGATTACGTGTAGGGGACCATTTGACACCCGCTTTGATTGCCTTGCGGGGCCACCCGGGTAGATTTCGCAGAGGGCAATCCGCACCTACGAAGCGAATACCGGGCTGTAGAATCGTTATCCAATCACGATTTTCTCGATGGAATGGTCTGCAGCATATGTCGATTAAGCTCTTGGCCCAAGCGGAAGGCATCTTGGACGCTTACGATCTCCACGCCTTGATGCTTGGAGGCCCAATCTTTCGCCGTCACGACCGATGCAAAGAAATGGACGTGGCAACAGAATGACTGACGAATGTCCGCTGTTTCCTGCGGCAGGACCAACGACACTGCGGCGTCGGTCGGTGCGATATCCCGGATTTCGTTCGGCGAAACCGTGAGTGAAACTGGTGCTCCGGTTGCAGCGCAATGCGACGACACGCGCGCCGTCTGGCCAATGAGGGCCGGAAACATCAGAGTGTCCAGTGCGCACCAGGCGTATAGACGGCGGCCATCAATCTCGAAGATATGCGAAGTCTCGCGCAAGGTGAGGCCATAACCAACGATATTCCCATCACTATCGTACTCGGTACTGGTGGCCCGTTCGAGCACGGCATTCACTTGCTGAGCAGGCCAGTCGAGAGACATGGCAAGTGTCGTTTGCGAAACCGGACGCCCCTTGGCCAGCTCACGCAGCAGCACGACGAACAGCTGCCCGAACCCTTCGGGCTGATTAGCTGGCGCCAGACTTTCAGCAATTTCGGTGATGTAGCGTGTATGTTTCATAGCTATTTCCTTGGGATGCACAGCGCGAAAGCTGCTTTGCTTCTCTGTTTGACACCCGCTTTGATTGCCTTGCGGGGCCACCCGGGTAGATTTCGCAGAGGGCAATCCGCACCTACGAAGCGAATACCGGGCTGTAGAATCGTTATCCAATCACGATTTTCTCGATGGAATGGTCTGCAGCATATGTCGATTAAGCTCTTGGCCCAAGCGGAAGGCATCTTGGACGCTTACGATCTCCACGCCTTGATGCTTGGAGGCCCAATCTTTCGCCGTCACGACCGATGCAAAGAAATGGACGTGGCAACAGAATGACTGACGAATGTCCGCTGTTTCCTGCGGCAGGACCAACGACACTGCGGCGTCGGTCGGTGCGATATCCCGGATTTCGTTCGGCGAAACCGTGAGTGAAACTGGTGCTCCGGTTGCAGCGCAATGCGACGACACGCGCGCCGTCTGGCCAATGAGGGCCGGAAACATCAGAGTGTCCAGTGCGCACCAGGCGTATAGACGGCGGCCATCAATCTCGAAGATATGCGAAGTCTCGCGCAAGGTGAGGCCATAACCAACGATATTCCCATCACTATCGTACTCGGTACTGGTGGCCCGTTCGAGCACGGCATTCACTTGCTGAGCAGGCCAGTCGAGAGACATGGCAAGTGTCGTTTGCGAAACCGGACGCCCCTTGGCCAGCTCACGCAGCAGCACGACGAACAGCTGCCCGAACCCTTCGGGCTGATTAGCTGGCGCCAGACTTTCAGCAATTTCGGTGATGTAGCGTGTATGTTTCATAGCTATTTCCTTGGGATGCACAGCGCGAAAGCTGCTTTGCTTCTCTGTTTGACACCCGCTTTGATTGCCTTGCGGGGCCACCCGGGTAGATTTCGCAGAGGGCAATCCGCACCTACGAAGCGAATACCGGGCTGTAGAATCGTTATCCAATCACGATTTTCTCGATGGAATGGTCTGCAGCATATGTCGATTAAGCTCTTGGCCCAAGCGGAAGGCATCTTGGACGCTTACGATCTCCACGCCTTGATGCTTGGAGGCCCAATCTTTCGCCGTCACGACCGATGCAAAGAAATGGACGTGGCAACAGAATGACTGACGAATGTCCGCTGTTTCCTGCGGCAGGACCAACGACACTGCGGCGTCGGTCGGTGCGATATCCCGGATTTCGTTCGGCGAAACCGTGAGTGAAACTGGTGCTCCGGTTGCAGCGCAATGCGACGACACGCGCGCCGTCTGGCCAATGAGGGCCGGAAACATCAGAGTGTCCAGTGCGCACCAGGCGTATAGACGGCGGCCATCAATCTCGAAGATATGCGAAGTCTCGCGCAAGGTGAGGCCATAACCAACGATATTCCCATCACTATCGTACTCGGTACTGGTGGCCCGTTCGAGCACGGCATTCACTTGCTGAGCAGGCCAGTCGAGAGACATGGCAAGTGTCGTTTGCGAAACCGGACGCCCCTTGGCCAGCTCACGCAGCAGCACGACGAACAGCTGCCCGAACCCTTCGGGCTGATTAGCTGGCGCCAGACTTTCAGCAATTTCGGTGATGTAGCGTGTATGTTTCATAGCTATTTCCTTGGGATGCACAGCGCGAAAGCTGCTTTGCTTCTCTGTTTGACACCCGCTTTGATTGCCTTGCGGGGCCACCCGGGTAGATTTCGCAGAGGGCAATCCGCACCTACGAAGCGAATACCGGGCTGTAGAATCGTTATCCAATCACGATTTTCTCGATGGAATGGTCTGCAGCATATGTCGATTAAGCTCTTGGCCCAAGCGGAAGGCATCTTGGACGCTTACGATCTCCACGCCTTGATGCTTGGAGGCCCAATCTTTCGCCGTCACGACCGATGCAAAGAAATGGACGTGGCAACAGAATGACTGACGAATGTCCGCTGTTTCCTGCGGCAGGACCAACGACACTGCGGCGTCGGTCGGTGCGATATCCCGGATTTCGTTCGGCGAAACCGTGAGTGAAACTGGTGCTCCGGTTGCAGCGCAATGCGACGACACGCGCGCCGTCTGGCCAATGAGGGCCGGAAACATCAGAGTGTCCAGTGCGCACCAGGCGTATAGACGGCGGCCATCAATCTCGAAGATATGCGAAGTCTCGCGCAAGGTGAGGCCATAACCAACGATATTCCCATCACTATCGTACTCGGTACTGGTGGCCCGTTCGAGCACGGCATTCACTTGCTGAGCAGGCCAGTCGAGAGACATGGCAAGTGTCGTTTGCGAAACCGGACGCCCCTTGGCCAGCTCACGCAGCAGCACGACGAACAGCTGCCCGAACCCTTCGGGCTGATTAGCTGGCGCCAGACTTTCAGCAATTTCGGTGATGTAGCGTGTATGTTTCATAGCTATTTCCTTGGGATGCACAGCGCGAAAGCTGCTTTGCTTCTCTGAGGGTGAACCGGCGGCAGGTGCGATCTGGACCAGAATGCTCGCGCGTGGTCCAACACGAGCTAAGCGTCTTATTTTTCACCGGGCGCGGGGCGCTCTCCCTTCGCAAGCGCCTCGTCGAATGCTGACACTCCAGCTGCGCCGAGCTGTGCTCGCGCTATGTCTCGAAGTTGCTCATCGCGGGGCTTTTGATCGCCTGTGCGGGGCGCATCGGAACTGCGGATGAAACGTGCCTTGAGGATGTCGGCGAAGCTCACCGTCAGCAACCGTGCCTTGTCTTCGGAGAGCGCCACCTTCGTCTCGATTCGGTGCACGAGCCGGGCGGCGATAATATCGGCTTCCTCCATGCTGAGAGTGTCCACCTGGGCGCCTCGGTACCAAGCGGCGCCCGACCGGAATCTGGCCAGCTCCGTCGTCCGAGCTTCGCCCTGGAGCTCTGTCGCGACATCCTTCTCGAATATTTCCCGCAGGAGCGTGCGAACGGTTTTCGTGCGCGCCTCGCGGTTCCGGTCTGATCCCACCACGGCGAGCACGGTCCCGGCCCGGTTTATCCAGGCCTCAGCAATTCCCGTATTTTGCTCGAGTTCGAGGAGAACCGGTTTGGCGAGCCCGCCGCATGCGATCTCCGGAGCCGCGGGGCACTGCCAGGGGACTTGGAACAAGCTTATAGTCTCGGGTTGAACCCTCGACCTGCCCTCGTTGGCAAAGCTGGCCGTCGTCCACAGGACGCTAACCACCGCACAGGCCAAGGCGATGAAGGATTTTCTCATCTATTGTTCCTTTTCTCGAAGGTTCCATTGGAACTTCCACCGACGTCATTTTTTGCCGACATGCTGTAACGGTTGCGAGCGAGGTCTTCGGCTCGCGCTGCAGGCGCCCTACGAACATAAGTTCGCAAGCGCGGCTCGATCGGTTACATCGAATGTGATTGGGTCGCGCGAACTTGAGCGTGAGATCTTGAGCCGCCGACCGCCAGCGACGAAGCCGCCGCTCGAGCATGGCGCGATGCCACCGCGCAGCAGGATGGCGCTGCCCAACGGTGGTCCGCCTGAGCAAGACAGGCGACTCTCTGCGGCCCGCCTCACTCAGTGAATTTCGAACACGTCCCATGGCGCTAGCCGGACACTGGGGTGACCTCGATAAAGCCCTGGTTAGGGCTGGCTATCGCTCCCCGTTGTGTCTCAAGTAGCTTGCGCAGAAAAGCGGGGCACTGATGGTAACAAAACACCGAATGCTGCACGCCCAAAATACACGGCGTGTCCAGAAAGAATGGCACTTCGGCGAGGAAGTAGCGGGCGCCCATCTCAATCGCTGTGGGCGTCAAGGGGCCCTTTCGATCTGGGTGCTTCTCAAGCACCCATGCTGCACTCTCAAGACAACCTTCTCGGAACTCGGGATCGGAGGCGAAGAGGTCTTGATAACGAGCGTGCCCGGCTGAATAGTTGCGATGTTCATCGAGAACGCGACCGTTCAGCAATATGGTGCTGAGCTCGTCTTCTGCTTCTACGGTCGAAAGCGCGCGAGCGATCTTGTTCTCGAGGTAATTCGCTTGTCGTCGCGACTTCTTCTCCGCGCGTGCGGGAGAATACCCTAGCGCCTCGAGCGTGAGCGCAGCGGGTCTGTCAGGCACATAGAAGTGAAAGCCTGTAAAGTTTCGGCGCGCCCACCGGGCAAGCTCAGAAATCCGCATCTCTGAGAAGTAGCTGTTGAAGGGGCTGTTGCCGATGACAGCATGGGTTCGGCTGTCAAACAGCTCGGAACAACGCAAAGTTACGGGATTGGCGAGCATGCAAATTCCAGATGTCTCCAAGCGCCTCCGACAGGCGCCCATACGAACATAAGTTCGCAAGCGCGGCTCGATCGGTTACATCGAATGTCGGTTTCGACCGGAAGGTGCAGGCGATTTCTCCGCGAGGACAGAAACCTCGCGATGAACTACCAGCGCAGAAGCCGTTGTCCGAGCATGCCGCCGATCAAGCCGCACATCAGGATGGCGCTGCTGTACCAGCAGGCGACGAAGGGCAGAGAATCGTCGCCGCAAGCGAGGGCATAGGCGCTAGCGCTGACGCCCCCGGCTAGCAGCCCTGCGAGTGCGCCCGTGCGCCAGAGATCTGTGGGCGCCCCCCAGCGCAGCGCCAGCACCATCAAGGCGTAGGGCACCGCGGCCATAACCGGGATGATCACCAGGCACTTCGGCCACGCATGACCAGCAATCAAAGCTGCCCATTGTGCGCCAGGTGTTACGTAAAGGTCCAGCGCCGCCAGCAACACGATTCCGACGAAAGGTAGCGCCGCCACAAGGTTCGACGACCGTCGTGCTTGCCCCGGCCTGGCGAACCGGAGCAACAACAGGAAGGCGGTGGCCGCCACTCCAGCCGCAAATACAAGCTTCAGCAAGAGAAAGCCAAGAGCGTGGGGTTCTCGAAGGTCGGGCCGCAGGCCGAGTGTCAGGCAGATCGCGGCGACAGCCGCTAGGCTTCCCGCTGCGAATGCGAGGCCTAAGGCGCGTGAGGCGCGACGATAGTCAACGGGTTTGAGATCGACCGTCAACCGGTTGATCAGATCAGCGGTCTTCACGCCACAACCTCCCGCCGATGGCAACAGTCATCGCCTTGAGTCCCCGATGGATCCGGACTTTCGCGGCCGCCTCAGTAATGCCTTCACGAGCGGCGGCTTCGGCGACGCTTCGTCCGTCGAGTTTGACGTCGCGAATGACACGCTGGCTATGTTGGGGAATCGTCGCAAGCAGTTTTTCCATATCGATTCCGGACTCCACCGCCGTATGATCGAACCCGTCCGACATTGCCTCGGCTGCGTCGAGCGGCCCCTCGGCATGAGCCATCTTGCTCCGGCGGAGATGGTCGATAAGCTTGTAGCGTGCGATCGCGTACAGCCACGGCGTGAAGGGCTCGGAGGGATCATAGGTATCTCGTCGGGTGTGCACCGCCAATAGCACTTCCTGGACGACGTCCTCAGCATCGGCGACGTTCCGTCCCATTTGGGTCAGCTTGCTCCTCATATAGGCGCGAAGCAGCGAGCTCAGCTGTTCCAGGAGAGTTCGGTAAGCCGTCGCATCTCCGAGCTGGGCTTGTTCCATCATCAGCCTGAGGGCACCTTCCTGACGTTTCATCCCCGGCTCAGGAGCGCACTGCTTACAATGCCTAAGGTAAGACCGAAGCCCGCGTGTCCGACGGCTTCCCAGATGAAATTCGCAACGGTGTGGGACCCCATTGCGAAGACCATGCCGGGATAAATCACCAGCACGAGGTAGGGTGTCGCCCATTTCCATCCCCGTCCGCCAAACAGCATCAGGAACGAGAGGCTGAACATGATCCCGCTCCAATAATGCCAAGCGTAGCCCAGGGCGACGGTCGCTCCTCGGCTAAGAGAGGAAACCCGCTTATGCTCTGCGGTGGGCCCCGCCCCTGGTTGATGGTCCTCGTGCGGAGCTGCCGAGCCGTGTGGATCAGTCGGGCTCGAAACAGGCGGCGCGGCTTGCTCGCGCATGGGACTGGTCCCGTATTCGTCGGCATGCATGGACCCATGGCCCCCGGGCGCAACTTGCCCTGTGAGGCGCCGCCCAAAGTCGAGCGCCTCGTCCATGGCGATGACGCCGGCGCTCATCCCCGCCACCCTGCTGGCGTCGTAGGTGGCGGTTGCCATATAGCCCGCCAGAAGAGCCACGATGACTGTCCGGACGAAGCGTTGGTAACCGGTCCGTCTGGCCAGTGCGACGGAGGCGATGGTGAGCAGGATCGACGCCAGCCAGAAGATGGGTCCGATGGTCGACATCGGCACCCCCCATTTCAGGTCAAGGATCAAGGGAAGAGGCCCGATCACGCACGCCGCAAGCGCCAGGATGCGCGGCAGCCAGAAGCCCCTGGACTTTCGACCCTGTCGAAAGCCATCGAAAATAGAGCCGTCGAAATTGGCAGTAACGGCGGCCATATTCAAATCTCCCCCATGATCAGTGGTCGGGCCGCGCCGCGCGGCTGAAACGCGCCGTCGCCTTGGGTTTGAGTGGCGTTGAGCCCGGCTTAAACTTCACGACGCCGTCGGGGAGAGGCCGCGCGCAAGCTTCTTCTTCGACTCAAGCCCGCTGAGCTTCCAGCAGACCAAGGTAGAAGTGGTATTCGAGGAAAGCCGCCGTTCCTGCCACTAACAGCGGCTTGTAGGGCGCGAGCGCCGTCAGGTTCGCGATCCACGGCATCGCTCCGATGCCGTGGCTGAAGGTGATCTGCAATCCGATGCCGCAGGACGAGGTGGCCACCGCACCGAGGAATACCGCCGACGGCAACCAAGCGCCGCCGCTCCACAGCGACGTGTTGCGACGCGTGCAAATCCGCGGTGGCAGCCGTTGTCGCCGCCGGTGCGGGGTGCGATGCATTCATCAAGTCAGACCTTACTCCCGTTGCCGAAATTCGATTCGAATCGTATGATACGGGCTGTAGTCACTACAGGTGCAAGAAGGAAATTCGATGAGCGGTCACGCAGCAGTAAAAAGCCTCCAGAGGGGAGAGCTTGCCGAACGGACGGGCTGCAATATTGAGACCGTGCGCTACTACGAAAAGATTGGCCTCTTGCCAGAGCCGCCGCGCACCTCGGGTGGCCATCGTGCCTACAGCTCGACGCACGAACGGCGCCTTCGCTTCGTTATGCGAGCTCGCGAACTTGGCTTTTCCCTGGAAGAGATCCGTGAGCTTCTGCGGTTGGCCGAAGAGCGCGACCGACCATGCGCCGAAGCTAGCAACGTAGCAGCCACCCACCTTCAGGACGTGCGGACGAAGATCGCCGATTTGAAGCGCATGGAGGGCGTGCTCAAAAACGTCGTCGTTCAATGCGGAGACGGCACGCAGCCGGAATGCCCGCTCATCGAGACCTTGTTCCGCGAACCTACGGCCAGATCGGCAAAGCCACGGACAAAAGCGGCGAGAAGTCCCCGTGGCCATAGCTAAGGCGCCATACCTCGCTGTACAGTCTTCACCCGATGGGACAGCTTAGTGACCGTGCGTGCGGCCCAAACGGGAGCAGCTCGTGCCTGGTCCCCTGTGACGTATGAGCCGCCATTCCATCTGGCCTGCTGAGCGTGGCTGCGGGTTAAATTTCTCCGCGGGAACGCTGAGCTCGCCAGTTCAGTCTTTCGGCATCAAAAAAGTCTCAGGCGCGTGGAACCTGTACCCGCTACAGGTGTGTTTCCAATTTTATGGTAGCTACGGCCATCTCCTTGAGCCGGGCAAGCATAGCATATCCTCAAGCGGACTGGTCGAAATCATGCCCATGAGCACACAAAGCAATTCAGGCGGGAAGATAATGGTTTTCGCGGTCTTGCATTTCATCTGCTGTGGGCTGCCTTTGTTGCTGCTCTCCGGCGTATCACTCGCGTTTATAACACCTTACTGGCCGGTAGCCGCTGGAGTTCTAGCCCTACTCGGAATAGTCGGCTTCGTCTGGTACTTCAAACGCGGCTGTGCCTCCTGTCCCCGCAATGAGGGCCGCCGCGTCATTAACCCGAAAATTTAACTGGATGAAAGGAAGCTGTCATGGCTCAGCAGGTCGAGATTGGTCGCCCCGAAGGGAAGACGTCCTATAGCGGATACGCCGAACGCTACTACGAGCAGGCCCGGAGCCAGCGCCAGACGCTCTCGGCCAGCGAATATGTGGCGGTGACCGAGGGATACCTTCGCGAGTTCGTGTGCATGGGCCAATGCAATCTTTACCTCGGGTCGGCCAAGGATGCGAAGATCAAAGAGTCTATCAAGATTTATCTTGAGGACGTCTGCAATCCGAACATCCAGGAGATGAAGAAGATTCTTGACGATGGCGGCTACGCGCTGCCCGCTCCCATGGAGGAAACGAAGGGTCCGGATGATATTCGCGAAGTCGACATGAACGCCATCAACGACCGCGCCATCGTGATCGCGCAATGGTTCGCCATCCGTGGATTCATGACGCTGTGGGACAACTTCGCGATCATGAGCCAGCGCACCGATGTGCGCGACGCCTTCATTCGCAACTATCATAGAGCCAATCGCTGGCACGTGGCGATATATGAGATGGCTCTAGAAAGCGGCCACCTGAAACCCCTTCCTATCGTCGGCAACCACCATGTCGGTCATCCCGGAACGAGCCCGTGACGCCGGAGCTCGGCTTAGGGCACCGAACCGAGAGTACCCGGCCGCAACGCACATGCGAAGTTTGCTTGGCCATCTGGCCTACAGCGCCGCATTGGCTGCCGCAGCCGAAGAGTTTCTACGCGTTGGCTGACCGCGCCGGCGAGCCGCGTCATCCTCAGTGAGGAACATGTATGAGAGACCGAGCACTTCAGGACTGCCGGGCATTCGTAACGGGCGCTAGTTCGGGCATCGGCGAAGCGATCGCCCGGGCCTTCGCCCAGGCGGGCGCGTTGGTTCTCGTCAACTATAGATCGGACCGCGAAGGCGCCGAGCGAGTAGTTGAAGAGATAAATACATGCGGAGGCAGCGCGATAGCGATTCAGGGAGACATGTCGATTTCTGAGGATTGCAGCCGGTTATTCGATGCGGCGGCGAACCAGTTCGGCGGCCTTGATGTCGTTGTCGCCAATGCTGGTATTCAGCGGGACGCCCCGTTTACAGAGCTGACCTTGGATGACTGGCGCATGGTTATCGACGTCAACCTGACGGGCCAATTCCTTTGCGCGCAGGAGGCCGTCAGGCGGTTTCGTAAACAGGGGCTTCGTCCCGACCGCTCACCCGCGCTTGGCAAGATCATTTTCACTAATTCCGTCCACCAAACAATACCTTGGAGTGGACATGCCAGCTACGCCGCTGCGAAAGGCGGACTGAAACTGCTCATGGAGACAATGGCGCAGGAACTAGCGGCGGAAAAGATCCGGGTGAATGCGATCGCGCCAGGTGCGATCAAGACGGCCATCAACAAGAAGGCATGGGAAACCGAGGCAGCGAGGGAGAAACTGCTCAAACTCATTCCTTACGGCCGGATTGGCGAGCCAGAAGATGTGGCCAAGGCCGCGGTGTGGCTGGCTTCCGATGACTCCGATTATGTCGTGGGCACAACCCTTTTCGTGGATGGCGGGATGGTGCTGTATCCCGCCTTTCGGGAGGGCGGCTAACCGTGTTGACACCACACATATTCGCCGAACCCTTGGCCGCGTCGAGCCGGCGTTCCTACGTTCCTATCCGAGATTACGCACTCATCGGCGACTGTCATGGCGCAGCATTAGTCGCCCGGGACGGCGGGATCGACTGGTGGTGCCCAGAGCGCTTCGACGCCGAGCCAGTCCTTTGGCGCCTTCTGGACGCTGAAAAGGCCCCGGTCTTTGAAATCTGTCCCGAAGATGATGCCGAGGTGGAGCGGGCCTACCTTCCCGATACAAACATTTTGCGCTCAGTTTGGACGGCGCGCGGCGGCCGAGTTGCGGTGACTGACTTTGTGCCGGTTGGCCGCGCGCCTGCTGCGACGAGCGACGACTATGTCACCCTGTCCGCTCCGGGCTGGCTGGTGCGCATTGTGGAAGGTGTGGCGGGCCGCATGACGATACGGGTCCAGTATCGTCCGGCAAAAGCCTCCTTCGACGGCGCCGCCTTGGACGAGCTGCCTCAGAGTGATTGCGCATTCGGTGCCGTCGCCCTTTACATGTGCGGAGGTGCGCCCGAGGGCGTCACGGCCGCCAACGAAGCGATCGAAGTCGCCGCTGGGGAACGGCTTGCCTTCGTGCTTGCGCCCGTATCGGCCGCGACCGCAGCCCCGGCCGGTCAGGCCGCTCGACTACTGCAGATCACGAGCGCTTTCTGGCAAGAGTGGTGCGGCCGCTGCCAATATAAAGGCCCGTATGGCGGGGCGGTGCGGCGCAGCGCGCTAACCCTGAAGCTGCTCACCTTTGCCCCGACGGGGGCCATAGTCGCCGCGCCTACCACGTCCCTGCCCGAGGAGCCGGGCGGCCAACGGAATTGGGATTACCGTTTTAGCTGGCTTCGAGACTCGGCCTTCGTGCTCCAAGCATTCGCGGCGCTTGGTTACAGCGGTGAAGCCCGCCGCTATTGCCAATTCCTACGCCTTTGCTGCGTGCAGACATTACCTGAACTGCAAATCCTCTATGGTATTCGCGGTGAGACGGAGCTCCGCGAACAAAGGCTGGACCATCTCGATGGGTATGACGGCAGCCGGCCGGTCCGCATCGGCAATGCCGCCTACCGCCAAAAGCAAGCCGATATCTACGGCGAACTTGCCGACTGGGCACTTCTGTATCATGCGCTTGGTGAGCCTCTCGACACGACGCTGACGCAAATTCTGCGCGGCGCCGCCGACTATATAGCAGTCCACTGGCGGGAGCCCGATCAGGGTATTTGGGAGATGCGCGGCGAACCGCGGCATCATGTTCACGGTAAGCTCATGGCATGGGTTGCCCTCGACCGAGCGATCCGTCTCCTGGGGCCAAATCCGGTCTGGGAAACCGAGCGGGAGGCCGTGCTTCAGGCGGTCCTGGGCCCCGGCATCGACCCTGAGGGCGGCTACTTTACGCAGGCTTTTGGGTTCCGGGAGCCAGACGCCGCACTCTTGCTGGCCCCGCTGCTCGATCTCCCGGTTCCGCCCGACCTTTTAGCCCGCACGGTGGATGCCGTGGAGAGGCGGCTACGCGAGGGCGACTACGTCCGGCGCTACCGGACCCCTGATGGGGTTCCTGGCGGCGAAGGCGCTTTTCTCATCTGCAGCTTTTGGCTAGTTGATGCACTCCTTGCGCTGAATAGAGCGGTGGAAGCGCGCTCGTTGTTCGAGAGCCTCCTAACTAAGGGCAATGATCTCGGCCTGTATGCGGAAGAGGTCTGTCCACACGACGGTGCGTTCCTCGGTAATTTCCCCCAAGCGTTCACGCATCTCGCTCTGATCAACAGCGCCATTCACTTGCAGCTCTACGAGAACAAAGGGGTGGAAGCCCTCGCTGGAACGCATGCCGATCGCGCGAAGCGAACGGCCGCGGCCCGTGAGGCCATCTGGCAGGACATCAACGGCGACGGCTCGCACACCAATTCGCGTGCTTCTGTCCTCGACTTGAAATCCACCATCTCGCCCGGGCGACCAGAACGCAGCGTGGCTGCATATGAGGATGCCGGGCCGGTTGGCGAACCTCGAAATCGAGGCGATGCAGATCTGCGCGCTGTGGTGAACTTTCCCAGCCCGCGCGGAGCGAAAACGTACTGTTGCGACTAGTGCGGCCAGCGCAGGCACGATGACGCTGCGGTCCATGCGGGTGTTCTCCCGGAAGTCACCGCCGCGTTCGGATGGTGGCAACACGCATACAAAATGGTGAACGACGAACAAGTAGGAGAGACCAATGGCCAACCAATACGACCTTATAATCATAGGAACCGGCACGGCGGCTATGGTCGCTGCGATGCGCGTGCGCGCCGCCGGTTGGAGCGTGGCGGTCATCGACCACCGGCCTTTCGGCGGCACCTGCGCCCTGCGCGGCTGCGACCCGAAAAAGATGCTTGTCGGCGGCGCCTCGGCTCTCGACCATGTCCGGCGCATGAGTGGCAATGGTGTTGCCGGTGACGTCCATATCGACTGGCCCGAATTAATTGCCTTCAAGCGCACTTTCACTGATCCGGTCCCGGAAAAGCACGAACACCGTTACGAAGAAAAGGGCATTCATACTTATCACGGCCATGCACGCTTCGCGGGTCGGAACAGTCTGACGGTGGACAGCGAAAATCTTGAAGCCCGTCACGTTTTGATCGCTGCGGGCGCCGAGCCGATAAAGCTGCACATTCCTGGTGAAGAGTATTTCGCTACCAATGAGGACTTCCTGGCCATGGAGCGACTGCCAGAACGGATCGTGCTGGTCGGTGGTGGCTATGTAGCGTCGGAATTTTCCCACATCGCCGCCCGCGCGGGCGCGCAAGTGACCATCCTTCAACGTGGCGAGCGGATGCTTACGCACTTTGAGCCTGAACTTGTCGGCTGGCTCATGGACAAATTCGGCGAGATCGGGGTCGATGTGCGCCTGCGGACCACAGTGCAGGCAATCGAGAAGAAGGGTGCGGGCTTTGTCGTTCGCGCCTCGTCAGAAAGCGGCGACACGACGTTTGAAGCCGATCTTGTTGTTCATGCGGCCGGTCGGGCGCCCGCGCTCGACGCGCTTGATCTTGAGACCGGCGGCATCGCGACGGAGAACGGCCGGCTCAAACTGAATGAGCACCTCCAGAGCGTCTCGAACCCGGCCGTGTACGCCGCCGGCGATGCGGCACAGCAGGGCCCCCCGCTCACTCCGGTCTCAAGCCACGACGGCAAGGTGGTCGCCGCTAACCTTTTGGAGGGCAATCGGCATACACCGGACTATCGCGGTGTGCCGAGCGTGGCCTTCACGATTCCGCCGATCGCTGCTGTCGGACTGAGCGAGGAGGAAGCACGTCAGCAGGGCCTAAAATTCCAGACCAAGTCCCAGATGGCGTCCAACTGGTTTACTGCCCGCCAGGCCGCGGAGAAGACCTATGGCTTCAAGGTGATGGTGGAGGACGACACCGGGCGTATCCTAGGCGCACATCTTGTCGGACCGCACGCTGATGAAGTGATTAATCTGTTTGCCCTGGCGATCCGCCACGACCTAACGGCCGACAATTTGAAGACGACGATGTTCGCGTATCCCACCGGCGCCTCGGATATCGGCTACATGCTCTGAATGCCTTTGCGTCTCTGTAATCATCGAGGACGGACGCATCTGGCTCTATTTCGTTGAAGGACGCCGAACTGGCACGCGCGGAGCTTCGACGCAGCTAATCGCTTCGTCGGCGATGCGCCAACCCAGGAGCGCGGGCGCAGACATGGTGAAGCTAGTCGACCAGCCAATCGGATGAAAATTCGGTATTGACCCTGTACTTAGTACAGGGTGTAGCAGTTCTAATGTGACGACCGTCAATGTGAACTAACGAGCAGCGCAGCACAGATGGCTTGGCAGCGCCACTAGCGCGGAAAGTGAGGTTTGATGAACGAAAAGCCAGCAGCGGGGCTTATGACGGCGATTGTCGTCGCGCCACTGGTCGCGCTTTGCTGACTTGGGCCGCTTTTTATCGGCTCGGCAGTAGGTGGTGTCGTGGGCTGGCTTAGCGGACAGGGTCTTGCATTGACCGCCGTGCTGGCATTCTTGGCCGCAGCCATCGGCTACGCCGTGATGCGTTGGCGCAGGGCTTCATCCAATCGAGTGGATGCCGGCCCGACTTGCGCATGCGATGTATCTGAAGCGCGGCAAGACGTCGAGCTTGATATCGTCAAGCCTGCGAACGAACGGCGGACCCGTTAATCGCAACGATTCGAGCGATCCGCAGCGCACAGTGGCGATCGCTCAGGCCGGACGATCATCCATAGAACTGGTACGCGCCAATCAAGGAATGCCAATGCCACTGGAAGATCAGCGACCTGACCCATTAAGAGCGGACCCTGCGGAGATGATCGAAGAATGCTCGGCCCTGTTGCCAGGGTTCAATGAGGTCGGGCTCATTCCCGCTGTCGCGACAGACGTCGCGAGTGGAGTGGTGCTGATGCTAGCGTGGATGAATGCGGAGGCGTTGAACAAGACGATCGAGACCGGCCAGGCCTGGTACTGGAGCCGGTCCCGCCAGCGTCTCTGGCATAAGGGCGCGACAAGCGGGCAGATCCAACAGGTCGAAGAACTGCGCATCGACTGTGATCAGGACACGGTCTGGCTCAAGGTGAGCGTCGCAGGCGACGGCGGCTGTTGTCACACCGGCCGACCCAGCTGTTTCTATCGCCGAATCCTGACCGGGTCGGAGGGTCCGACGCTCCAACGGCTATCCCACGCTCGGCCATTGTCGCGCTGAAAGGCCGCCTCAAAAATGAGGCAATAAGCTGTACATGCCCGTTGAGAACATGTTTGTGCACAGGGGCTTCAGCAAATCCTGCTTCCTGTGATCCGCGCACCTGTGCGGCACCTAGTACCTCGTCACAGAGATTATGATGTTCGAAGTGCGGGCGCGCAGCAGCGGCTCGAACGATGGTGACAAGTAGCGACCGTTAATCGATCAACTCGCACACCCGCTCTTCGAACATCCTTTTGGTGACGACGCCGATCTTCAATCCGAACACCTTCAGCGATCCGCGAATGCAGCCCTCGATCTCGTATTGTTGTTTGAGAAGCAGCTTGCGGGCGACGAGCAGGAAACGAAGCTCGTGACTCTCGGTGGTCTTCACATGCACAGGCTGGAACCAGCCCGTCCGCATCATCTGTGCGATGCCGCGAGCATCGTTCCGATCCGTTTTGTTGATCATCGCCGAGAGGTCAGCCTTCGCCCGCCTGACCTCGATACAGACGACGGGAAGGCCCGCGCCGGCAAGCCCGCTATAGAGCTATTGCGAGAGGGGACAGGCTTCCAGACCCACCGTCCGAAGCTCAGCCCGGTCGCATGAAGAAGTCGGTAAGCGCCGCAGAATCGCTCGCCACCTTGGCTTCTGCGACGTAGGCTCCAGCCTCGTCTACGATGCACACGCTCGTCTCGTCCAAGGACACGTCCAGCCCGGCATGATGCTTCATGATCGTTCCTCCTCAGGTCTGGAAGCCGCCCATCAGCTTCCATCGAGGGGCAATTGTACAGCTCCCACGCTGGCTAGATCGCTCGCTTGCCGATTATCCGATCTGCGAGCTCCCGCAACCACTCTCCTCAGCGCTCCAAACCTGCGCTCCTGCACGAGATTTGATGGTCGAGGGCGTGCATTCGCTAAGACAGGTCCAGATCCTGCGGCTGGTCGAACAGGCCGGGGATGAGGCGCGCGGCGTGCCGGCCGGCACGATCCGGATCTCCTGCACGGCGGCCTTGGGGGCCTTGCACATCAGCCGGCTGATCTTCGCCTTTCAGGACCGCTACCCCCGACATCGGAGTCGACCTCAGCCTGACCGACGAGCGCGTCGACCTGGGCCGAGAGGCGTCGACATCGCGCACCACCGATCTCTTTCACGGATGCGCATGAGAATCTAGGCGGCCATAACCAAAGCCGAACTCAGGGACCTAGATTTTGCCGAATGAGAAGGTGGTGCGGGCGGCCGGGGTCGAACCGGCACTCCTCCACTCGGAACTGGATTTTGAAGTGAATCTCGCGTACCACCGGGGTGAAATTCCACGGGCGGCGGCGCTTCAAACAAGAGCCGAAGGGTCGGCCGACGCTCCTAGAAGACACTTGCCCTTTGAGGCCACCCGTCCGATTTGCACGCTATAGCCCGATATTACCGCACACGTTCACGCGCGGGCTTCAAAGCGGAAGATCTATCGCCTTCTATCTCCACAAGAGCAAAGAAGTGGAGATACAGTATGAGCGCTGCCCCGCATGTCGCCCGCAGAACAATTCGCCGGCAGCAGCTACGAGAGATCGTGCCACTTGCCGACAGCACGATCTACGACATGGAGCAGCGAGGAGAATTCCCGCGGCGCTTTTATCTCACCTCACGCTGCGTCGTCTGGGACTTGGCAGAGGTCGAAGCCTGGCTCGACGCTCGACGCCGTGCCTCTCGGGCAAATACTGTTAAACGCGCTCCCAGTCCTGACGTGAGATTGCGCCGTTCGCGGCCCGTCAAACACTAGGCTCGAGCTCAAGCAGCTCCATCGTGGCCGGGAGCAGAGTCGGGACATACTTCCGCCCCAAGACCCATGCGTCCACCAGATTAGACCACTCCTGCATCATATGCCGGCGTTGATGCTCGTACTCCGCCTTGTTGTAGACACCACGCGAGGACCTTCCGTCCTCGTGCGCCAGGCACTTCTCGATCCAGTCGCTGTTGAAGCCGAGCTCATTCAACAGGGTCGAGCCTGTGCGTCGAAGATCGTGAACAGTGAAGGGTTCGAGTGGCAGCCCCTCCTTTTTCGCTCTGACAACGACTGCGGTCGTGATCCGGTTGAACGTCGCCCGCGACATCGGCGCGTCAGCGTCATATCGCGACGGAAGGACATAGCGCGAATTGCCTGCGCAGGTTTTCAGCGCGATGAAGATGTCGACGGCCTGCTGTGACAGATAGACGTTGTGTGCCTTCGACCGCTTCATTCGCTGCTTGGGTATCGACCAGACGGCGTTCTCGAAATCGACTTCATCCCACGTCGCGTCCTGCAGCTCGCTTTTCCTGACCATCGTAAGAAGGAAGAGCTTCATTCCCAGCCGTATAGTCGGCAGGGTCGGTACATGATCGAGCTGACCGAGCATGACGCGGATCTCCGCAGGTGATAGCGAACGATCCTTCGGTACGAAGGTCGCGATAGACGCGGGCCCAACTTCATCCGCCGGGTTGGCGACCTTCTCGCCATGCAAAATCGCGAACGCAAAGATCAGCTTCACGATATCCCGCACATGGACGGCCGTGGCTGGAGCGCCGCGATCCTTCACTTTCCCGCACATCATGCGGAGATCGTCAGGCGCGATCTCCGTCAGAAGCCTGTTTCGAAATGTTGGCAAGATGTCGCGTTCGTAGATCGAGCGCCGCATGGCGCTCGTGCTGTCGGCCATGCGCGACTCCTGGAACCACTTCTCGCCGAACTCGCCGAACCTCTTCGCCTCCTTCAATCGTCGCTTGTCGTGCTGCTTCTCTTGAGCAGGAGACCGTCCCTCTGAAATGGCCCGCTTCGCATCGATCAGCTTCTCGCGAGCCCTGGCAAGCGAGAGGCCATCTGGGCCATATCGGCCGAGCGTGAGCGTCTCGCGACGTCCGTTGAGGCGGTAGTCGTACCGGAACACGATCGCCCCAGACGGCTGCACTACGACGTACATACCGTCACGATCGCTCACCTTGTACAATTTATTCTGTGATCTCAGCGCCTTAATCGCAGTGTCAGTAAGCATGGGGGCCTCCAAAACCGTCTAAAAACCGGAGAGAGGCGCCGATTATACCGTCAGGCCAAAACAGGCGATGCTGAAGGCATGATTCCCGTTTTAAATCAGCCTATTAATACCAAAAAAAATACCGTCAGCAGCTCTCTTAGCTGTGACGGTATAGCGAAATTCCCGATCAAACAAGTTCCCCCATACCGTCTGCTATACCGTCAAATCGGAGCACTGCCCCTCGATAGACGGCGATAGCCACTGGCACAATTATCTTTATGTTTCAATGTATTATGGCGTGCCAGAGCGTACAAAAGGATACTACCGGAGGGGTAAAAATCATTCCCACTCGATCGTGCCGGGCGGCTTGCTGGTATAGTCGTAGACGACGCGGTTGATGCCCTTGACCTCGTTGATGATGCGGGTCGCGACGCGGCTCAGGAAGGCGGCGTCGAAGGGGTAGATGTCGGCGGTCATGCCGTCGGTCGAGGTGACGGCGCGCAGCGCGCAGACGCTGTCATAGGTGCGCAGGTCGCCCATCACGCCCACGGTGCGGACCGGAAGCAGCACGGCGAACGCCTGCCAGATTGCATCATAGAGGCCCGCATTGCGGATTTCCTCCAGATAGACCGCGTCGGCCTTGCGCAATATGTCGCAGCGTTCCTTGGTCACTTCGCCGGGGATGCGGATGGCAAGGCCAGGGCCGGGGAAGGGGTGGCGGCCGACGAAAATGTCGGGCAGGCCCAGTTCCTTGCCCAGCACGCGCACTTCGTCCTTGAAGAGTTCACGCAGCGGTTCGACCAGCTTCATGTTCATGCGGTCGGGCAGGCCGCCGACATTATGATGCGACTTGATCGTGACCGACGGCCCGCCGGTGAAGCTGACGCTTTCGATGACGTCGGGATAGAGCGTCCCTTGCGCCAGGAAATCCGCGCCGCCGATCTTTGCCGCTTCCTCCTCGAACACGGCGATAAATTCGCCGCCGATGAATTTGCGCTTCTTTTCGGGGTCGGTCAGGCCCGCCAGGCCGCCGAGGAAGCGGGCTTCGGCCTCCACATGGACCAATTTGATGCCATAATGTTCGCGGAACAGGCTTACCACCTGCTCGGCCTCGCCCAAGCGCATCAGGCCGTGGTCGACAAAGACGCAGGTCAGTTGGTCGCCGATCGCTTCGTGGATCAGCACCGCAGCCACCGCGCTGTCGACGCCGCCAGACAGGCCGCAGATGACCCGGCCTTCGCCCACCTGTGCGCGGATATCGGCGATCTTGGTCGCGCGAAATTCCGCCATCGTCCAGTCGCCCGCCAGGCCGCAGACATGGCGCACGAAATTGGCGAGCAGCTTGCCGCCATCGGGGGTGTGGACGACTTCGGGATGGAATTGGGTGGCGTAGAAGCGCTTGGCCTCGTTCGCGGTCACGGCGAAGGGCGCGCCTTCGCTGGTCGCGACGACCTCGAAACCGGGGGCGAGCTGCGTCACCTTGTCGCCATGGCTCATCCACACCTGATGGCGCTCGCCCTCGTTCCACAGGCCGTCGAACAGCGCGCAGCTCTTCTTGACCTCGATGAAGGCGCGGCCAAATTCACCGCTCTCGCCGCCTTCGACATTGCCGCCCAATTGCTGCATCATCGTTTGCTGGCCATAGCAGATGCCCAATACCGGGACGCCCGCATCGAAGATCGCCTGGGGTGCGCGGGGGCTATCCTCCCACATGACCGACGATGGCCCGCCCGACAGGATCACGCCCTTGGGCTGCATCCGGGTAAAGGCTTCCGCCGCGCTGTTGAACGGGGCGATTTCGGAATAGACGCCGGCTTCGCGCACGCGCCGGGCGATGAGCTGGGTCACCTGGCTGCCGAAGTCCACGATAAGGATGGAATCCTGAAGGGGCAGCGTCATAGAATCGCCTTTGTCAGTCCGAGGGATAGGGATTCGCGTCCGGTTACTGTCCTGTCGCGTCCTTGTCCAGCACAGGTGCGCGCGCGCCGCGCCCGGCGGTCCATCCCAAAAGCGCGCCGCTGGCCAGAACGGCGGCGGCGATCAGGAAGGCGCTGCCGATGAAGGGCAGGATCGGCGCGGTGCCGACCGAAGCGGAATAGACCGCGCCGAAGAAGAGCGGCGAGGCGATGCCCGCGATGCTGGCGACGCTGTTGTTCGCGCCCTGTAGCTGGCCCTGTTCGCTTTCCGACACGCGCCGGGTCATGAGCGACTGGATGGTCGGCATGGCAAGGCCCCAGAGCGCATTGGGCAGCATGGCGGCGACGAACAGCCATCCCGTCGGTGCAAGGCCCATCGCCGCAATGCCGACCGCGCCGAACGACAGGCCGACGACCATCGTGGTCCGATCGCCCAGCCGCTTGACCACTGGCCCGACGAGCAACCCCTGTACCCCCATGTCCATCAAGCCGACGAGCGCCAGCAGGGTGCCGACCTGCCATGCGCCCCAGCCATAGCGGTCGCCCGCATAGAGGACGAACACCGCCGAAAACAGGTGATGGGCGAAATAGAGCAGGAAGTTGACGGTCGCGAGGCTGGACAGTTCGGGGTGCGACCGCAGCAGCCGGAGCGCGCCGAACGGATTGGCGCGTCGCCAGCTGAACGCCATGCGCTTGTCGCGCGGCAGCGATTCGGGCAGCACGATCAGGCCGTAGAGGAAAGCGAGGCCCGACAGGCCCGCCGCCGCCCAGAAGGGTGCGCGCAGCGATATTTCGCCGAGCACCCCGCCGATCAGCGGCCCGGCGACGAAACCGCCGCTGAACGCCGCGCCGATCAGGCCATAGCCCCTGGCGCGATCTTCGGGCGCGGTGATGTCGGCCATATAGGCAAAGACCGAGGTGAAGCTGGACGAGGTGATCCCGGCGAGGATGCGTCCCACCGCCAGCCACCATAGGCTCGGCGCGAGCGCCATCAGCCCATAATCGAGCGCCAGCCCGCAGACCGACACCAGAATGACGGGCCGCCGCCCGAACCGGTCGGACAGCGAGCCGATCACCGGCGAGCAAAGAAATTGCATCCCCGCCCACAGCGCCACGAACAGCCCGTTCCACAAGCCAGCCGCGCTGGTCGCGCCGGACAGCTGCTCGATCAACTGCGGCAGCACCGGAATGACGATGCCCATCGACATGACGTCGAGCCATGCCGTCACCAGGATGAAGAAGATCGCAGCGGTGCGTGCGGGGGCGGGCGGGGTGGACATGTTGGTCCCGCTATAGCGATGGCTGGCGAATGCCAAGCGGGTGGCGAGGGGCGCGGTGGTAAAGGTCACAGGGCCGAAGTTCACAGTGTCGCACGGCGATTTGGGCCAATCGTGCCGGTAAAGCCGTGGGAAGGCCACGGCAAAGGCGCATCGACGCGACAGGGACGCGACGCCGACGCGACAGTGGCGCGACGATCATGCGACGGTCGCGCGCCGCATCTGGGGCGATCCGCGGCGTCAGCGTGGGGGAGGGTGGTAGGCGCAGTTTCATCTGGAAGGATAGACCAGAGAAAATCCTAATAGGAAAGGGGTGGGGTGGTTTTGGGGTGCCCCCTCCCGTGAAGACGGGAGAGGTGTAGATGTTGCCGTCATGCCGGGCTTGATCTGATAGTCAGGACGCCCCCCCAAACTGGCGGCACCCTGCTATCGCGCGGTCACCGTCCCACCAAGCGGGCCGAGATAGAGGCTGAAGCCCCATAAGGCGGCGCACCAGCCGCACGCCACCCACAGGGCGGACAGGTCGAGCTGCGCGAACAGGGCTGCGCCGATGATCGCGCCCAGCACCAGGCTGAACCACAGCAGCAGATGGGGCAGCCAGCCAAAGCGCGGGCCGCCGGTCAGGGCGAGCGCGAAGGATTGGCCGAGCTTCACCAGCGCGCCGGTCATATAGGTGACGCCGATGCTGACCTCTCCATCGCGCTGGAACACATTATTCACGGCCCCCATCGCGGCGGCCATCAGGAAAGTGATGGTGTCGCCCCTGCGGCCGACGGCCAAGGCGGCGAGGATCAGCATGCCCAGCACCGTGGCCAGCACCGCCTGTTTGCGCCAGCGGCCCGCCAGTCTGCCTATCAGCGCCCCGCCAAACACGCCGCCGACAAAGGCGCCGATCAGGCCGATGGCCATGCCGGCGACCGCCGTGCCCCCGGCGATGCCCACCGCCATCCGCGTCGAATTGCCGCTCATGAAGGAAACGAACAGGCCGCCCAGCTTGAGCAGGCCCAACGCATCGACCATCCCGGCCAGCGCAGCCAGTCCAAAGGCCAGCGCATAACGCGGCAGGGTGTTGCCGGTCATGGGTCAGGCGATCCGTTGCAGCGTCATGCTGCCGTCGGATCGGCGGTCGGGCCATCGGGCGATGTCGCCGGGGGTGGCGATGCCATATCGGTTGCGCCGCGCACAAGGCCCTCCAGGCTGGAGCCGTCCAGACCCAATTCCTTCATCAATCCGTCGATCACCGGCGCCTGCGCACGGTAGCGCAGCGCGGCGGACACCGCCGCATTGGCGAGGTTGCCATCCTGCCCCTGGCCTGCGGATACGCTGCCGCCTTCGCCGCCCTGTCCCGTTATCCCATCGACCTGCACGATCTTGATGGAATCGATCGCTTCCATCGGCTTGGCGGCCTCGCGGACCAGTTCGGGCAATATCTTGAGCAGGGCCATCTTGGTCTGGAGCGACACCTGGCCGGAGGAGAGGAGGTTAGCTGCTTCGTTGACAGCCTGCTGCCCCGCCGCTTCGACCTCGAAACGCACGCGGTCGGCCTCGGCGCGCAGTTTCACCGCCTCGGCCTCACCCTGTGCTGCGAAGCGCACGGCGGCTGCGCGGTCGGATGCGGCCTGCTTCTCGGCCTCTGCCTCGACCTTCACCTGGATCGCGGCGCGTTCGGCCTCGCGGGCGGCGTCGATCAGTTCGATCCGCTTGGTACGCTCGGCAATCTCGGTCTGGCGCGATGTCTGCACCTGTTCCTCGGCCGCGACCGCCTTGGCGCGGGCCGCGTCGGCCTCCGCCTTGGCCTGGCTTTCCTCGCGGCTCTTGTTCTGGACCGCGATCTGCTGTTCCTGCCGGGCGAGTTCGAGCGCCTGTTCCTGCGCGATCCGCGCTTCCTTGACGGTGCGGTCCGCCTCGATCTGCTGGCTATCGACCAGCTTCTTGGCTTCGATCTTGGCCTGTTCGGCTTCCTGCTGGCGCAGCGATTGTTCGCGGGCGATTTCGGCGCCTTGCGCGGCGCGGCGCATCTCGACCTCGCGCTCCTGCTCCAGCCGGGCGAATTCGGTGTCGCGCGCGATCAGCATTGATTGGCGCTCGGCCTCCAGATTCTTGGTCTCGATCTGGACGCGGGTATCCTGTTCGATGTCGTTGCGCGCTTTCTTGCGCAATTCGATCTGCTCGGTCAGCTTGGTCAGGCCTTCGGCATCGAAGGCGTTATTGGCGTTGAAATGTTCGATCGATGTCTGGTCGAGGCCGGTCAGCGAGACGCTTTCCAGTTCCAGCCCGTTCATGGCGAGATCGACCGAGGAGACCTGCTGCACCTTTTGCACGAAATCGCTGCGCTGTTCGTGCAACTGGTTCATGGTCATGCCCGCCGCGACCGAGCGCAATGCATCGACGAACTTGCCCTCGACCAGTTCCTTGAGCGCTTCGGGATGCATGGTGCGCATGCCCAGCGTCTGCGCGGCGATGGCGATCGACTGGGCGTCGGGCCGCACCCGGACATAGAATTCCGCCTTCACGTCGATGCGCAGCCGATCGAGCGTGATCAGCGCGTCGCTATTCTTGCGTTCCACCGCGAGCCGCACCGTGTTCATGTTGACCGGCATCGTCTCATGAAAGATCGGCAGCACCAGCGCGCCGCCGTTCATCACCACTTTCTCGCCGCCGAAGCCGGTGCGCACGAAGCCGATTTCCTTCGATGCCCGCTTGTAGAGCCGGGCGATCACGACGCCCAATATGATCAGCAGCAGCAGGCCGCTGCCGGCGATCAGCACATAGGGCATGATCGAAAATCCGTCCTGCACGGCGGGCAAATTCATGGCATTCTCCTAGAGGCGGGGCAGATAATGATCGCCATGGCTGATGGCGCGAAAAAGCGGGCCGTCGCGGCGGACGAGCAATATGGCTTCGCCCTCCGCCAGCGATTGGCCGTCATTGTCGGGTTCGACCATGACATAATGGGCCTGGCCGTGATGATCCTCCACCCGCGCGCGGGCGGGCGATCCGGCGCTGGCGCGGCCGGTGACGATCTGCGCCGGGCTGCCCACCAGCATGTCGAGCGATACCGCCGTCGTATGGTCGCGCGGTAGCAGGGGCGCGAGCAAGCGCGCGGCAAGGCCGGTTGCGGGGAGGGCGGCGAGCAAGGCACCGGGCACCGCGATCCAGGGCGTCAGCAGCGTACCGATAAAGTCCAGCGCGAGGCGCTGGCCCGTCAGCCCGATCATGCCGACCATCGCGAGGAAGATTGCGATCAAGGCGAGCAGGGGCAGGCGGCCAAAGCCGAGCCAGCCCAGCAGATCAGCATCGCTGTCCAGGTCGAGATCGACATCGCCCGCCAGGCCAAGCGCCTGCACGCCGCCGATCAGCAGCATCAACAGGATGGCTGACAGGAAGACGATATTTTCCGGCGCTAAAAGAAAGGCCACCACCCGCCAACCCCCTGATTCGGCGGAATGCTAGACCAGCGATGGGCGGGAGGACAGGATAAAGCGAAGGCGCGCGGCCCTATCGCGCGGCTACGTCGCGGCTGAGATAGACCTCCGCGACGCGGCCGTTCTGCATGGCGCAGGTGAAGCGGCGGGTGGTGCCGGTGGTGGCGCGGTAGCTGGCGCGGGTTTCGACTTCGCCGTCGATATTATAGCCGCCCTGGGTGGGGCGGGGCTCGTCCATGGCGCGGATTTCGGCATAGCCGCCCTCGCGGGTCTGCGCTTCGTCGCGGGCGGCGAGGGCGCAGGCGTCCGCCATAGCGTCGGGGTTGCCGACGACGTCCGAGAAATCCTCCTCGCCGGGTGCTGCGCCTTGGCGGTCCAATCCATAGTCGGTGCCGGTGGCCGGGGGCGGAGCGTCATCGTCGGCATAGGGCGCGTTGCCGCGGGCGGCCTGCTTGTCCTTGGACAAAGAGGAGGCGACGATCGCGACTGCGCCGATCAGCGCGGCGACGCCCACCGCATCGCCAAAGCCGAAGCCATTGCCCCGGTCGCGATGATGATGGCCCCAGCCGCGATCATAGCGAGGGCGCGCTTCGGCGGCGCTGACGCTGCCGAGCATCAGGCCAAGGGCCACCAGCGATCCCGTCATCCAGCGCGTCTTGCCCATCATCCCGATCCTTTTATCCTGCGATGAACCGACTTGTATCCGCGTCCGGCTGTCGCGCGGCTGAACGGATCAGGTCAGCGGCGCGCTCGCCCAATGGCGCAGCCGCGCATAGAGCCCTGCAATGACGCCCGCGAAGATCAGGATGGCGAGCGGCACGGCCCAATGGCTTTCGCCCACCAGCGCCAGCGGCGTGTCGCTGTCGGTCGCCGCGACGATGCCGGCGAAAGCGACGCCGAACAGGCTTTCGCCGACGATGAAGCCGGTGGCCATCAGCACGCCCATGCGCTCGGCAAATTCGGGGTTGGACTGGCGCAGCGCCCAGCGATTGTAGAGATGGCCGATCAGCGCGCCGACCGGGATCAGCAGCGTCAGCGCCATCGGCAGATAAATGCCCATGCCGACCGCCAATGGGGGCAGGCGCAGCTTGCCTGCCTTGCCCAGCAATTCGTCGGCCAGCACCACGACCGCGCCGATGCCCGCGCCGATGCCGATCAGGCCCCAGTCGAGATCGCCGCCCAAGACGCCCTTCGCCAGCGCAGAGATGAGCGCTGCCTGCGGGGCGGGCAGGGCGTTCGGCCCGGCGCCCGGTGCCCCGGCAAAGCCGAAGGCGCTGTTCAGCAGGTCCAGCACCGGCGGGATGACGAGCGAGCCGAAGAGGACGCCCAGGATCAGGGCGATCTGCTGCTTCCAGGGGGTCGCGCCGACGAGCTGGCCGGTCTTGAGATCCTGAAGATTATCGTTGGAGATGGTGGCGATGCCGAACACGATCGCGGTGGTGAAGAGGGCGTAGGCGACGAGCGCCTGGCTGCGATCCGGGTCGCCGCCCGACCCGTAAATGGCGGCGAGCATCAGCGATGCGCCCAGCACGGCGAGGATGCCGACGCCCGAAATCGGGCTGTTCGATGCGCCGATAAGCCCCGCCATATAGCCGCAGACCGACGCGATGACGATGCCCGCGACCAGCACATAGGCGAGCGTCAGGGCGATGACCGGCACTGGGTTGGCGGCGATCGGGCCGCCCTGCGCGAAAATCCAGAGCAGCGCGCCGATGGGCAGCATCGACGCGATGATGGTGCCGAAGACGATGCCGATGGGCAGGTCGCGTTCGGTGAGTTCCAGCAGACCGGCATTGCCCGCTTTGCGCGTTGCATTGGCGACGAGGGCGGAGCGGATACCGCCGATGATGGGGCCGAGAATCTTGAGCAGGGTCCAGATCGCCGCGACGCCGATGGTGCCCGCGCCGATGAAGCGCGCCTTGGTGCGGAAGGTGTCGCCGACGATGGTGGCGAGATCGCCGCCCGCGGGCACGGGCGCGGTCAGGAAGGGGACGATGCCGAACCAGCTGATCACCAGCCCCACGAACATGGCGACGCCGACCGACAGGCCGACCAGATGCCCGACGCCGATCAGCGCCATCGAAAAGCTGGTCGACATCGATGTCGCGCCGGTGCCGAAGCGGAAGAAGGTGGCGGCTTCCTCGGCGATCAGCCGGGTCTTGGCGATGATGGTGAAGGAGGCGGCGGCGACAGCGCTCAGCAGAATGGCGGACAGGCCGCGCTTATTTTCTTCCGCGCCCGCGCGCGATCCCGCGCCGACTTTCAGCACTTCGGCCGCCGCGACGCCTTCGGGATAGGGGAGGTCGGAGCCGGTGACGAGCGCGCGGCGCAGCGGCACCGAATACATGACGCCCAATATGCCGCCAAGCGCGATGGTGCAGGCCGACAGCCAATAGGGAAAGCCCTGCCACCAGCCGATCATCACCAGGCCCGGCAGCACGAAGATGATCGCCGAGAGCGTCCCCGCCGCCGAGGCGATGGTCTGGACGATGTTGTTTTCCAGGATCGTGCCAGTGGCGAACAGGCGCAGGATGGCCATGGAGATGACCGCCGCGGGGATGGAGGTCGCGAAGGTCAGGCCGATCTTGAGGCCGAGATAGACGTTCGCTGCGGTGAAGATGAGGGTGATGAGCGCGCCCAGGATGACGCCGCGCAGCGTCAGTTCGGCCATCCCGCTGGCCTGTGGCTTGTCCGTTGTCACCCTATATCCCCTTGGCTTCGTGCTTGTTGCTTGGGATTGGTAATAATGTTGCTTGGTCGTGGATCAATCGGAAAGTGCAATTGGGGCCGTCAGGAGGCCTTTTCCGCCGCAGCGGTGGCGGGCGCGACACGATCGAGCCAATTGTCCACCAGCCGCGTCCAGCGTTGATAGCCTTCGGGCTTCATATGCAAGCCATCGGCGCGAAAGAGCGAAGCGTCGGGCAGGCCGTCGCGCGCCAATAGCAGGCGGCCGACGTCGAGATAGGTGAAGCGGACCGCCGCCGCGCGCGCGGCCACGGCCTGATTGATCGCCGCCATTTTGGGCCAGAGCGTCCAGCGGATCGGGCTGGGCTTGAGCGAGAGGAAGGCGATGGGCGCGCGGGGATAGTCGTTGCGCAGCCGCTTGAGCAGGATCAGTATGTCGGCGGCGACCTTGTCAGGACTGGCGCCGGCCGCCAGATCATTTTCGCCGACATAGACGATGATCGTGCGCGGCTTGGTCGGAGGCAACAGCCGTCGATAATAGCGCAGCACATCGGGCGTGCTGGCCCCGCCAAAACCGCGATTGACGGTCGGGATGTCGGTGAAGCTGCCTGCTATGTCCCACAGGCGAATGCTGGAACTGCCCAGGAAGAGTGTCGCGCCCTCGACCGGCGGACTTGCGGCATTGGCCTTGGCGAACGCCTCGATCTCGCGCGCGAAGGGGAAGCTGGGATCGGCATTGGGCGGCCGATCCTGCGCCTGCCCGCCTTCCGCCTGTCCGCCTTGCACCTGCCCGTGCGCAATGCCAGGCAGCGCGAGCGCCAGCAGCAGCGCGGCGGCGCCCTTAATGGCGATGGAGCGGGCGCAGGCGATATTTACCGTCCGCATAGGCACCGAACATGCCGGTGATGGCGGGGTGGTCGACCGGCTCGTCACTGTCGTCGGTGACCAGATTCTGCTGGCTGACATAAGCGACATAGCTGGATTCGCCATTTTCGGCGAGCAGGTGGTAAAAGGGCTGCTGCTTGTCGGGCCGGGCATGTTCGGGGATGGCCTCATACCATTCCTCGCTATTGGCGAAAACCGGGTCGATATCGAACACGACGCCGCGAAAGCCGAACATGCGGTGCCGGACCACGTCGCCGATGCTGAAGCGGGAATGGACGATCGGCGGGGCCGTGACGCCAGCGCCGAAAATCTGAATCGTGTTTCTCATGTCCCCAATTTAGGGTGCTTCAACGCCGACACAAGAAAAAACCCGGAAACCCCGCTTGGCAAGCGCGATTTCATTCGCTAATGGCCGCCGCTCGACCAGGAACGCAGCGGCCATCGGCCCGGCGGACCTTCTGCGGAGAGGTGGCAGAGTGGTCGAATGCACCGCACTCGAAATGCGGCGTGCCCGAGAGGGTACCCAGGGTTCGAATCCCTGCCTCTCCGCCAATTATTTTCAAAAGCCTTTGATTTTAAGAGATTTTCCGGGCGTCGGTTCGTAGCAACCAACATTTTGGTTGATAGCATGTGAGATTGTCTTTTTGCGATAATAGCTCAATGCTGGCCCATTATCCCGACGCCATCGGGCGACTGTAGAAGGGTTAGCAGCCTTGGGCGTCCCCATGCTGGCTTTTCCCCTGTGAGTGCGCGCTCCGCCTCAAAGCGGAGCGGGGCAATGCGCCGGATCATTTGATCTCTAACATCGACGACACGATCATCGTGGCTGCTCGCAATTGACCAAAGGTCCTATTGCGCAACCTACAGGCTTTGCCATCCTGACATCCTGAATTTCAATGCGAAAATTGACCCAGGAGATATGATGATGCTGCACCAGGCGCTGGAGAAATTATCCGGCCATACCCTCATCCGCGATTGCTATGACAATTATATCGGTGGGGCATGGACGGCGCCTGTGAAGGGCGCCTATTTCGACAATATCTCGCCCGTGAACGGGCAGGTGGTATGCCAGGTGGCGCGCGGCACGGCCGAGGATATCGAACTGGCCCTGGATGCCGCGCACGCCGCCAAGGAGGCGTGGGGCCGGATGTCATCGACCGAGCGGTCCAACATCCTGCTGAAGATCGCCGACCGGATGGAAGCCAATCTGGATCTAATCGCGATGGCCGAGACGATCGACAACGGCAAGCCGATCCGCGAGACGACCCATGCCGATATTCCTTTGGCGATCGACCATTTCCGCTATTTCGCCGGTTGCGCCCGTGCCCAGGAAGGCTCGATCAGCGAGATCGACCATGACACCATCGCCTATCATTTCCACGAACCGCTGGGCGTGGTGGGCCAGATCATTCCGTGGAACTTCCCCATCCTGATGGCGGTGTGGAAACTGGCGCCCGCCCTTGCGGCTGGCAATTGCATCGTACTCAAGCCAGCCGAACAGACCCCGATGTCGATCCTGGTGCTGGCGGAGATTATCGGCGACCTGTTGCCGCCCGGCGTGCTCAACATCGTCAATGGCTTTGGCGTCGAAGCGGGCAAGCCGCTCGCCAGCAGCAAGCGGATCAGCAAGATCGCCTTTACCGGCGAAACCACGACCGGCCGCCTGATCATGCAATATGCGTCGGAAAACCTGATCCCGGTGACGCTGGAACTGGGCGGCAAGTCGCCCAACATCTTCTTTGCCGACGTGATGGACGCGGACGACGATTATTTCGACAAATGCCTCGAAGGCTTTGCCATGTTCGCGCTCAACCAGGGCGAAGTCTGTACCTGCCCCAGTCGCGCGCTCATTCAGGAATCGATCTATGACCGGTTCATCGAGCGCGCCATCGCACGGGTTAAGGCGATCAAGCAGGGCAGCCCGCTCGATCCATCGACGATGATCGGCGCGCAGGCGTCCAACGACCAACTGGAAAAGATCCTGTCCTACATCGCCATCGGTCGCGAAGAAGGCGCGCAGGTGCTGACCGGCGGCGAACGCGCCAGCCATGAGGGCGATCTGAGCCAGGGCTATTATGTGACGCCCACCGTCCTCAAGGGCCATAACAAGATGCGGATTTTCCAAGAGGAAATCTTTGGCCCCGTATTGGCAGTGACCACCTTCAAGGATGAGGCCGACGCGCTGGCGATCGCCAATGACACGCTCTACGGTCTGGGCGCAGGCGTATGGACCCGCGACGGGACGCGCGCCTATCGCATGGGCCGTGGCATCCAGGCTGGTCGGGTGTGGACCAATTGCTACCATGCCTATCCCGCCCATGCGGCCTTTGGCGGCTATAAACAGTCGGGCATCGGGCGCGAAAATCACAAGATGATGCTGGACCATTATCAGCAGACGAAGAATCTGCTGGTCAGCTACAGCCCGAAGGCCCTGGGTTTCTTCTAAAGGAATGGATTTCTTCTGAAGGTCGGCGGTGGGCATCATGGGATGCCTGCCGCTTCATTTTGGCGGAGACAGACGATGGTATCGCTTCCGGCACGCATCCTGTCCACCCCGCAGGCGGACGCCCTGATCACTCGTCTGACGGCTCTGCATGGGCCGCTCATGTTTCATCAATCGGGCGGGTGCTGCGACGGGTCCGCCCCGATGTGTTTCCTGCGCGGTGAATTTCGAGTCGGGGCGCAGGATGTGTTGCTGGGGCGGATTGCAGGCGATGTGCCGGTATGGATCGGCGCCGCGCAATTCGACTATTGGCGCCATACGCAGGTGATCATCGATGTCGTGCCGGGCCGGGGGGCGGGCATGTCGCTGGAAAGCCCCGAAGGCCTGCGGTTCCTGGTCCGCTCGCGCCTGTTTACCGAAAGCGAGTCGGCGCTGCTGGAGGCCGCCGGAGAACCGGCGCGCGGCGGCTGATTGCGCGACGCGGACCGGCCGTTTCGGCAAGCGATGATACGCTTGCCCCTTTCTGCACGACATATCCGGTCCAAAGCGCGAAAAGCGTCGGGTTTCGGGTGACAATATCGATCATCCCTGCGCATGATATTGCCATAAAGACGACAAGGCAGCGGGATGAGGGGCAAGGCGACGACAGACATCCTGAAGGCGGGGATAGGGTTTGCCTCCTCCCATGCCGATGATCCGTTCGAGGCCATGGCAGAACTGGGCGAGACGCTGGGCGCACAGCCGCTGGCCGGTGCGATGATCTTCTGTTCGCACCGCTATGATCGCGACCGGCTGGCGCGGGCGATCAACCGGCATAGCGAGGGTATGACGGTGATCGGCTGCACCAGTTCGGGGGAATTGACCGGCAATGGTTATGACAGCGACAGCCTGACCATCATCGGCTTTCCCGCCGACAGCTTCCGCATGACGTCCCATTGTTTCGACGACATCGATAATTTCGATCCCCAAGCCGCGCGCGAACAGGTGCGCGCGCTTGCGGCACGGGCGGAACGCGACAGCCGGGCGCTGGGCGAGAGCGTCAATCATGTCGCCCTGTTCCTGGTGGACGGCCTGTCGCATCGCGAAGAATTGCTGACCATGACGATCCAGGACGCCTTGGGCGACATTCCGCTGATCGGCGGCTCTTCGGGCGACGACCTGGCCTTTCGCCAGACGGCGATATTCGATGGGGGGCGCTTTCACGCCCGCGCGGCGGTCATTGCCATCCTGTCCACGAGCCGGGCGATACATGTGTTCAAGGCGCAGCATTATCGGCCGGGCGACCGGAAGATGGTAATTACCGGCGCGAACTCGCCTGAACGGATCGTGACGGAGATCAATGCCGAACCGGCCGCAGCCGAATATCTGCGGTTGGCGGGTCATGCCGGCGAAGCGCTGGGGACGGCGTTCTTCGCCGCCCATCCGCCGATGGTCCGTGCGGGCGGGGAATATCATGTCCGATCGATCCAGAGCGCCAACCCTGACGGGAGCCTCAGCTTCTACTGCGCCATCGACGAGGGCATCGTGCTGACGATCGGCGAGCCGGTGGACCGTATCGCCGGCATGGAAGCCCTGTTCCAGGACATCGATGTCCATGTCGGGGAAGTGGATCGGATCATCGCCTTCGATTGCGTGCTGAACCGGATCGATGCGGAACAACGGCAGATCAGCCGGGACGTATCCGCCCTTTATGCGCGGCATCGGGTCGTTGGCTTCAACACCTATGGCGAACAATATCATGCGCTCCATGTGAACCAGACGTTCAGCGGGCTTGCGATCGGAAAATGACGCAGGATGGCACCCGGTCGGACGCGGATAGCGAAGTCGCGCGTCTGCGCGAGGAGAACCGCAAACTGCGCAAGATCAACAGCGCGTTGATGGACCGCGTGGAACGGTCGACCGACATGTCGGCCAACGCCTTTTCGATGTTTGAAACCGCGATCTCGCTGGAGGCGAAGGTGCGGGATCGAACCGTCCAACTCGAAGACGCGCTTGGACGCTTGGCGAAGGCCAATGCGGACCTGAGCGATGCCCATGCCCGCGTCGATGCCGCCCGCATGCGCCTGCGCGATGCGATCGAATCGATCAACGAGGGGTTCGTGCTGTTCGATGCGGAGGATCGGCTGGTCCTCCATAACGAAGCCTATCTCGGCTTCTGGCCTCAAGTGGCAGACCATCTGGACGAAGGCGTGACCTTCCACGACATTGCGCGGATCGTGGCGCATAGCCAAAGCCCGGCCGGGGCACAGGTCGCGCCCGACCGCTGGGTTTCCGACCGGCTGGCCAAACATGGCATTGCCGATGGCGCGCAGGTGCAGCGGCTCGCCGATGGCCGCTGGATCCAGATCAACGAATTGCGCACCAGCGAAGGCGGCATCGTCGGCATCTATACCGATATAACCGAGGCCAAGGCGGAGGACGCCCGCGCCCGCGCGCGCGAACTGGCCGAACGCAATGTCGTGCTTCAGGCGACGCTCGACAATCTGTCGGAGGGGGTGTGCCTGTTCGACAATCGTCGGCAACTGGCGGCCTGGAACGAAGCGCTGCGCCGCCTGCTTGCCTTGCCGGATCATCTTGCGAGCGCACTGGCCAGCCATGGCGATCTGGTCCGCTGGTGTCGCGACACGCTGGGGCTGGACGATGGCGGCTGTCTCGATTGGCGCGGGGGGCATGCCGACAATCAAACGATCGTTCGCCGGTGCGCTGCTGGCCAGCGGCATTTCGAAATCCGGGCAAAGACCATGGCGGACGGCGGTCAAGTCTTCGGCTTCATTGATGTCACCGACATGCTGCGTGCGCAGGCGAGCTTGCAGGAAACGGCCGAAACGCTGGAACGCCGTGTGTCGGAACGCACAGGCGAACTGGTCGAACTCAATCGCAAGCTGGAAGGCGAAGTGGCCGAGCGGCGGGCGGTGCAAGCCGCATTGACGCAAGCCAAGATCGCGGCGGAAAAGGCGAACCTGTCGAAAACCAGCTTTCTCGCAGCGGCCAGCCATGACCTGTTGCAACCGCTCAATGCCGCGCGGCTGTTCGTCGCGGCGTTGGGTGACCGGCGGCTTGCGCTGCCGACGCGCGCGCTGGTCAACCAGACGTCGACGGCGCTGGATTCGGTCGAAGATCTGCTGGAGGCGTTACTGGAAATCTCGCGACTCGACGCGGGCGCGATCCAGCCGGAAATCGGGCATATCCGTATCGACCGGCTGTTGCAGACGCTGAACGTGGAATTTGCGCCGATGGCCCGTGCGGCGCACCTCGGCTTTCAGATCATAGCCGAGCCTCTCTGGGTCGAAACCGATGTCCGGCTGCTGCGCCGCATCCTTCAGAACTTCATTTCCAATGCGATTCGCTACACCCCCAGCGGATCCGTACGGGTCTGCTGCGCGGCGACGGATCAGGGGGTGGAAATCAGCGTCACCGATACCGGCCCCGGCATCGCGGCGGACAAGCAGGCGCTGATCTTCGAGGAATTTCTGCGGCTGGACACACGCTGTCAGGGTAAGGGGCTGGGCCTCGCCATCGTCAAACGGGCCAGCGACATGCTGGGCCATCCCATCACATTGCGGTCGGCACCGGGCGAAGGCGCCACATTCGCGATCACCCTGCCGATCGGGCAGGAACAGCGCGACGACGATCCCGACCGCGCGCCGCCGTCCCGCGATCGGCCGATGCGCAATCTTTCCGTGCTGGTGATCGACAATGAACGCCAGATCCAGTCCGGCATGCGGACGCTGCTGACCGGCTGGGGCTGTGCGGTGGCAACGGCTGACGGGTTCGATCAGGCCGCCTTGCTCTTCGCCGATGGGGCGCGGCCCGACATCATCCTGGTGGACTATCATCTGAAAGATGGCGAAACAGGCGATACCGTGATCCACCGCCTGCATGATCATTTCGGCGTCAAAGTGCCCGCCGTGATGATATCCGCCGACCGCGGCGAGGCGCTGAAAACCCAATTGGCGGCCACCGCGACGCCGTTGCTGAACAAGCCGGTGAAGCCGGCGCAGCTGCGCGCGTTGCTCCGAACGATCCTGGACTGATCGCCTAATTATCGCCGTCGAAGCGCACCCGGTTGGCCAGGATCACCGCCTGGGTTCGGCTGAACACATGCAATTTCTGAAGAATGGCGGAGACATGCGCCTTCACCGTGGTCATCGATACGCTCAGGTCATGGGCGATCTGCTTGTTCAAGCGGCCATGGACCAGATGGGTTAGCACCACCCGCTGCTGCGGCGTCAGGCTGCCGATGCGGTTGAGGATATCGGCTTCTTCCGGGCTTTCCTGCGGGCCATCCTCGATCGCGT
The DNA here is from genome assembly GCF_032227065.1 of Sphingobium sp. SA2. Taxonomy (NCBI): domain Bacteria; kingdom Pseudomonadati; phylum Pseudomonadota; class Alphaproteobacteria; order Sphingomonadales; family Sphingobiaceae; genus Sphingobium; species Sphingobium sp. SA2. The sequence continues at coordinate 596,962 of NZ_JAPMXX010000006.1, read as the reverse complement.
CGGGCATGTAGATTTCGCCGGACACCACGCGATGCAGCGCATCGACGATCGCGCTGCGCTTCATCGACTTGGGGATGAACCCCGCCGCCCCCGCGGTCAGCGCCTCGCGCACGATCGCGCGGTCGAACGCGCCCGATATCATGACCACGGGCAGGATCGGAAAACGGCTGCGCAACAGGCGCAGTCCGTCCAGCCGCTTCACGTCGGGAATGTGGAGGTCGAGCAGGATCAGGTCGAAATTGGACTGTTTGTCCAGCGTCGTCAGCGCCTCCTCCATGCTGGCCGCCTCAAAGATCGCACAGCCGTCGAAGGTGATGGCGATGACGCTGCGCAGCCCGTCGCGGACGAGCGGGTGATCGTCGATGATCAGCACCCGCTCCATCATGACCTCGTCCGCCATCAGGTCGCCATCATCCCCCTGCATCCGTCCCCCCTGCCCATGACGATCGACCATGATCGGGGGCACGGCAAGACGGCCTGCCTGGCCTGCATAGTTCCCGCGCCCCATGACGATCATAGCAGCTATTCCCTTATTTCGGCAGCTTGAACACCCAGAGCGATCCGCCCTGGTTGATATCCTTGAAGGACTTGGCGACCTCGCCACCCCATAGCGGCACCGCGCCGCCCCAGCCGGACATGACGGCGACATATTGTTCGCCATCCTGTTCCCAGGTGACGGGCGATCCGACCACGCCCGACCCGGTCTGGAACTTCCACAATTCCTGGCCGGTCTTGGCATCGAACGCCTTGAGATAGCCCTCCGGCGTGCCAGTGAAGACCAGGTTGCCTGCGGTCGTCAGCACGCCGCCCCATAGCGGTGCCTTATTCTTATATTCCCAAACGATCGTGCCGGTCTTGGGGTCCATCGCCCGCAGCGCGCCGATATGATCGTCGGCGATCGGCTTGATCGTGAAGCCCGCGCCCAGATAGGCCGCCCCCTTCTTATAGGCGATCGGTTCGTTCCAGATGTCCATGCCCCAGTCGTTCGACGGGATGTAGAACAGCCCTGTGTCCTTGCTATAGGCCATCGGCATCCAGTTCTTGCCGCCCAGGAAGGACGGGGAAGAAAAGACGCTCTTGCCCTTTTCCGTGCCGTCGGGCGCGCCGGGCCGACCCGCCGGGATCACCTTGGGCTTGCCATTCTTGTCATAGCCATCGGCCCAGGTCGTCTGCATCACGAACTTATTGGCGCTGATGAATTTGCCATTGGTGCGGTCCAGCACGAAGAAATAGCCGTTGCGGTCGGCCTTCCCGCCCAATTTCATCGGCTTGCCGTTGATCGTGGCGTCGAAGGGTATGAATTCGTTGACGCCATCGAAATCCCAGCCGTCATGCGGCGTGGTCTGATAATGCCATTTGATCACGCCTGTTTCAGGATCGATCGCCAGCGTCGAGGCGCTGTAGAGATTGTCGCCGGGGCGCAAATGGCTGTTCCAGGGGGCCGGGTTGCCGGTGCCGAAATAGAGAAGGTTGGTTTCCGGGTCATAAGTGCCGCCAAGCCAGGTCGCGCCGCCGCCAGTCTTCCACATGTCGCCCTGCCAACTGGCGTTGAGCTTGCCGGTAATGCCATTATCCTTGCCGCGCAGGGTGCCCATATTCCCTTCGATCACCGGCCGGTGCCAGATCAACTCGCCCGTATCGACATCGCGCGCCTCCACTGCGCCGACCACGCCGAACTCGCCGCCCGAATTGCCGGTGATGACCATGCCCTTGACGATCAGCGGCGCGGCGGTGGCGCTATAGCCCGCCTTGTAATCGGCAATCTGCTTGTTCCAGATGACCTTGCCGGTCAGCCGGTTGAGGGCGACGAGCCGCGCGTCGAGCGTCGCGAAGATGATCTTGTCGCCATGGATGGCCGCACCGCGATTGACGACATCGCAACAGGGCATGATGCCGTCGGGCAGGCGGGCATTATATTCCCATTTTTCCTCGCCCGTGCGCGCGTCGAAGGCATAGAGGCGCGAATAGGAGCCGGTGACGTAGATGGTGCCGTCATAGACCAGAGGCTGCGATTCCTGCCCCCGCTGCTTTTCGCCACCCAAGGATGCGGCAAAGGCGGGCACCAGCCGCGATATGGTCTGGGTATTGAGCGCGGTGAGTGGGCTGAAGCGCTGCGCCTGTGGCCCCATGCCATAGGTCAACACGTCGCCGGTCGATGTCGCATCGGCCATCAAATCCGCATCGGTCGGCCCCTGAGCGACCAGCGGTGCCGTGGCCGTCAACAGCGCCAAAGTGACGGCGCCGGTTAGCGAACGTGTGAAACGCCCTTTCATGATCATCCTCCCTGTTATGGGCGCGCGCGGCGCCTTCGACGTGCAGATTATGGGGTGAGGCTGGTGGAGCAATTGGACCTTGGGTCGCGCCTTCATTCTATGCGGCCATCCCCTCGTTCGGATTTGGGCAAGAGCAGGCCGCTCAACCCGCCGCGAGCGCAGGCCTGTAACGCACGCCATGCGCCGTGAAGATCGTTTCCAGTTCGCCCGATGCGCGCATCGTTGCCAGGATCGCTTCCGCTGCGTCGCCCAAATTGCGGCTGTTCTCCTTTACCGCCATGCCGATGTCCCACCCGGCCGATGCGAAGGCGGGCAGCGGCATGGTCCGGGTGGCGACTGTGGTGACGCCGCTATCGTGCAGCACTGCCTCGATCTGCGCCCGGCTTGCCAGCACGGCGTCCGCGCGCCCGTCGGTCACGGCGAGCACCGCATCGGCACCATTGGGGAAATGGATGACATCCTTGGCCAATATCCCGCCCGCCGTACCGATCAGGTAGAAGTCGGGGATCGAGTCCAGTTCGACCGCCAGCCGCTTGCCACGATAGTCGGCCGGGGGGGCGTTGACATCGATCTCGCTCTTCACCCCGGCGAATTGAAAGCTCTCGCGGAAATAGGGCGCGACGATCGCGACCTGGTCATTGCGCGCGGCAAAGGCGCGGTCGAACGGCACATGCAGCATGATATCGGCGGGCGGGAAGCCGAGCAGGCCGCCCCGCCATACGCCATTGCGCAAGTCATCGTCGGCACTTTCGTCGGCGACCAGTTCGGCAATATCGGCGCGTACGCCCAGCCCCTTGGCAAGCGCCTGCGCCAGATCGACGTCGATGCCGACCAGTCGGCCATCCTTGCGCCAGGACCAAGGGCGATTGTCCCGATATACGGCGACCCGCAGCACGCCCAGTTCCTTGACCCGGCCCAGCGGCGCGGCCTTTGCGGCTTCGCCCAAGGGAAAGCCCGACATGCCGAGCATCGCGGCCATTGCCGCATGGTGGAGGAAGACGCGACGATCCATGGCGGCTTACTCCTGATGCTTGGTTTCAAGCCAGGCGCGGATCGCCCACCCGGCTTTCTGGCCCAGCACTTCGCCCATGGGCGGCATATAGACTTTGCCATCATGGCTCGACCCGTGCTGGAAGCGCTGGATATACCATTCATCCCCGCTATCGCCGAGTTCCAGATAGCGCAGGTCGGGCGCAATGCCGCCGGATTCACCGTCCAGCCCGTGGCAGCGGGCGCAATTCTGGCCGTAAGCCGATTCGCCGATCTTCACCGCGTCGGCATTGCCGCGATAGGGATTATGTTGCAGCCACTCCTCGCCAATGTCGGGCAACGCCGCCGTTTCCACCGCTTGGGGCGTGACATTGCCATGCGCCAGCAAGGATGAGGTGATCGACGCGCCAAGTAGGCAGGTGGCGCCGATCAATGCGATACGTCCCTTATTCCTCATCATCCATCCTCGTCTCTGTCTGTCGGCCCATATCGGCCGCTCTCGCTTGTAGAGACGGGTTGTAGGGAAGCGGAGGCACGCACCCCATTGGCCATTGGTACAATCCCGCCGCACCGATAAGCCCGATAGGCCGGGCGGGCGCCGCAATGACGCGCCGATGGAGGAGAGGATTAGCCATGATGAAGGCCGCTTTGGCGGGGCTGGTGATGGTTGCGGGCATGCCTGCGCTCCATGCCGAAACGCTCTATGTCTCCAATGAACGGGGCAACAGCATCAGCGTGATCGACGCAGCCACCATGATGCCGCTCGCAACCTGGCCGGTAGGGGGGCGCCCGCGCGGCATCACGCTTAGCCTGGACGGCAAATATATCCTGCTCTGCGCGAGCAGCGATCATGCCGTGCAACTGATCGACCGCGCCACGGGCAAGATCATCGCGGACCTGCCATCGGGCCAGGACCCTGAGCAGTTTTTCCTGTCGCGCGACGGACGGACGCTGTTCGTCGCCAATGAAGATGATGCGGCACTGACGGCCATCGACCTGGAAAGCCGCACGGTCGCCTTTCAGGTGGATGTCGGCAAGGAACCGGAAGGGGTCGCCCAAAGTCCCGATGGCCGATGGGTGGTCGTGACGTCGGAGGAGGATAATGTCGTCAATTGGATCGACCTGACGACCCGAACTATGGTGGACGCCACCGAGACGGACCAGCGCCCCCGCCATGTCGAGTTCACCGCCGATGGAACGCAGCTATGGATCGCAGCCGAGATTGGCGGCACCGTCCAGATCGCCGACCCACATACGCGCAAGATCACCGCGGCGATCCGCTTTGCCATAGCGGGGGTGCAGGAGCATCTGATCCTGCCCTGCGGCATCCGCTTCACGCCGGATGGCAAGACGGCGATCGTGGCGCTGGGCCGCGCCAACCATATCGCGCTCGTCGATGTGGCGACGCGCACCGTGCGCGCCTATGTGCCCGTGGGCAAGCGGGTGTGGCACGTCGCCATCAGCGCCGATGGCACGCGCGCTTATGCAGCCAATGGCTTGTCCGATAGCGTGTCGATCGTGGACCTCGCCAGTGCGAAGGTCGTCGGCACGGTGCCGGTGGGCGCTGGCCCCTGGGGGATCGTGGTCGCGCCCTGATCTCCCTGCGCCTCTGACCCAAGGAACGAGAACCAAAGTCCAATTTGCACCCCGCCCCACTCGACGCACTCTTTCGCCCGTCGGCACGACCGGCGCATAATGGGAGGGATGAGATGTCTAGGGGGAAATGGCTGGGCGGGGCCGCGATGGCGATGCTGTTCGCGCTGACCGCAACACCGGCGGCGGCGGGGACGACGGCGGAGCTGCTGAAAAGGCTCCACGAAAAGGGGATTCTGACCGACGAGGAATATCAGCAACTGGCGCAGCAAGACGCTGCGCAGGTCGCCCCCGCTGCCCCGCCACCAGCCCAGTCCGCTGCGGCGTCGCTGGACGACAAGCGGCTGGTGCGGATGAGCGATAGCGGCGTCGGCATGGAAGTCGGCGGCGTTTCGGTCAAGATTTCCGGGTCGGTCAATGGCTTCTACACCCATGAAAACGGACAGGCTCCCGGCCCCAATACGGCAGTCGTCGGCGGCGTGGTGCCAGTCGGTGGCAAGAGCGCGTCGGTCCGCAACGGCCTGCTGCCCGGCTATCTGAAATTCGATATTACGACCAACCAGGGCGGCTGGGATGTGGGCGCACATTTCGGCATGTATCCGGGCATCAACAGCGCGACCTATGCCGCGGGCGGGGGTGCCAATAGCGGCGGACGCAATACGGCCTTGCAGACGGCCGGTATCGATTTTCGCCAGACCTATATGACCATCGGCCGTGCGGGACTGGGCGAATTCAAGCTGGGCCGCGATATCGGACTGTTCGGATCCGAAGGCATATTGAACGACATCACCCTGTTGTCGGTGGGGTCGAGCGGCGGCAATGTCGCGCCGTCCAACACGTCGCTGGGGCGGATCGGCATCGGCTATATCTACACCGACTTTCAGCCGCAGATCACCTATTCCTCGCCAAAACTGGGCGGCTTCCAGATTTCCGCAGGTATCTTCCAACCGCTCGAATCGCTCACCGGGCCGGGCGAAAGCAGCAAGTCGCCGGGCTTTCAGGGCAAGATCGTTTATGACGGAAAATTCGGCGATCTGTCCGCGCGCGCCTGGTTGTCGGGCATCACGCAAAAACATCATCGCATCGATGGTGTGACCTATACGGGCAGCGGCTTCGATACCGGGGCGAAGATCGGCTATGGGCCGATCATGCTGACGGGCTATTATTATAATGGCTCAGGGTTGGGCACGACCGCGCTCAACCTGTTCGATACCGATGCGACCGGAGCGAAGCGCGACAGCGACGGCTTCTACCTGCAGGGGCTGGCCACGTTCGGCAAATTTTCGGTCGGCGGCAGCTATGGCGAAAGCAACCTCCATTATGCCAACGCCGCCGATGCCCTGGCCAATCCCGCCTTGCTCGACAAGAGCAGCAGCTGGGTCGGTCAGGCACGCTATGGCCTGACCAGCTGGGTCACGCTGATCGGCGAATATATCCGCACCAAATCGCAGGCCCATAACGGCAATGCAGCGGAAGCCGACACGGTCGCAGCGGGCGCCATCCTGTTCTTCTGAACAGAGGGCATGGCGCGGCGGCCTCCGATCGACGGAGGTCGCCGCGCCCAGGGGCGACAAAGGGGGAAGACGGCACAATGCGTTGCAACAGCCTGATCGCATGGGGCGCATTAATGCTGTCCTGTGCGGGCCATGCCCTGCTGGTGCCGAATGCCAGGGCAGAGGAAGGCGACGATATCGTCGTACTGGGTCAAAGCCTTCCTCTCCCGCCGGGCAGTTCGGCTTATGGATCGGTCATGATCGACCGGGATCGCCTGACCGGCAATGCCGCCAACCGCATCGAGACGATCCTGGCCGATGTCGCCGGGTTTCAGCAGTTTCGCCGTTCCGACAGCCGTTCGGCCAACCCCTCGGCGCAGGGCGCGACTTTGCGGGCATTGGGCGGCAATGCGTCCAGCCGGACATTGGTGCTGCTGGATGGCGTGCCGATGGCAGACCCGTTTTTCGGCTATATTCCCTTTAGCGCGCTGGTGCCCGATCGCCTGTCTGCCGTGCGGATTACGCGCGGCGGCGGTTCGGGTGCTTTTGGTGCCGGCGCGGTGGCGGGCACGATCGAGCTGGCCAGTGCGGCGCGGGACGACCTGGCGGACCTATCCGCCAGCGCCTTTTACGGCAGCCGTCATGCCAGCGAAGTATCGGGCGCCCTGACGCAGGATTTGGGAAGCGGTTTCGTGTCGCTGTCTGGCCGCTGGGACCGGGGCGACGGCTTCCATACGACGCCGAAATCCCAGCGCGTCGCCGCGACCACGCCAGCGGCCTATGATGGCTGGTCGGTCAACCTGCGCGCGGTCGCGCCGCTGTCATCCGATATGGAAGTGCAGTTTCGCAGCTTGCTGTTCCGCGATGATCGGACGCTGCGCTTTGCCGGGGCGGACAGCCACAGCGAAGGGCAGGATGCCAGCATCCGGCTGATGGTCCGCGGCCGTTGGCAAGTGGATGCGCTGGCCTATGTGCAGGCACGCAATTTCTCCAATATCGTCATCAGCGCATCGACCTATCGCAAATCGCTCGATCAGCGGAACACGCCGTCGACCGGCCTCGGCGGCAAGATCGAGTTGCGGCCGCCGGTCGGGCGCGCGCATGTGCTGCGGCTCGGCATCGACACGCGGCTGGCGGATGGCATGATGGCGGAGGAGGCCTATAATGCCAATCTGGCCGCCAATCCGGTAACCGCGCGTCGCCGCGCTGGCGGGCAGCAGATCACCACCGGTCTGTTCCTGGAAGATGACTGGACGCTGGGAGCGCTGGTCCTGACGGGAGGCATTCGCGCCGATCGCTGGACGATCCGCCGGAGCTTTTTCGATAGCAGGACCGCGGCGGGCGTCGTGACCGGCAGCAGCGATTTTGCGGGACGCAGCGACTGGCAGGTCAGCGGACGTGCAGGCGCGCTGTTCCGCGTCGATCAGGACTTCGCCCTGCGCGCTGCGGCCTATACCGGCTTCCGCCTGCCCACGCTCAACGAACTCTACCGCCCCTTCGTCGTCTTCCCGATCACGACACAAGCCAATGCGGCGCTCCTACCGGAGCGGCTGAAAGGTGTGGAAGCCGGGCTGGACATCAATCCTGCTGCCGATGCCACGCTGGGCCTGACGCTTTTCTACAATCGGCTGGACGATGCCATCGCCAATGTCACCATCGCCCCCAATCTGCGCCAGCGGCGCAATGTGTTGGCGGTGATCGCAAAGGGCGTCGAACTCACCGGGCGCGCGCGGCTGCACGACGCCCTGCTCCTGTCCGGCTCTTATGCCTATAGCCATAGCATCGTCCGTGCGCCGGGATTGGCGTTCGACGGCTTTGCCCCCGCGCAAAGCCCCCGCCACGCCGCCAGCGCTACCCTTGGCTGGCAACCGACAACCGGGCCTTCGCTGTCCGCGACGCTGCGCTATGTCGCCAAACAATATGAGGACGATCTTCAGGGGGATGTCCTTCCCGACGCCCTGACCATCGATGCCTTTGCCGACCTGCCGATCGGACGTGGTCTGTCGCTGGTGGCACGGGCCGAAAACCTGTTCGACGCCACTATGGTCACCCGCAATGTTGCAGGGTCGATGGATCTGGGCACGCCCCGGACCCTGTGGATCGGCCTGCGTTTCACCCACTGAAGGAAGATATGATGTCGCAAGAGCTTTTCCCCGTTCCCGCCGAATGGGCGACGCGCGCCCGCATGAACGAGGACCGCCGTATGGCCGATCATAAGCGGTCGCTTGAGGATGCGGAAAGCTACTGGCTCGAACAGGCTGCGCGGCTTGACTGGATGTTACCGCCCTCCAAAGCGAGCGAAAGCAGCTTTGACGAAGCGGATTTCGGCATCAGCTGGTTTGCCGACGGCACATTGAACGTCTCGGTCAACTGCCTGGACCGCCATCTGGCCGACCATGGCGACAGCGTCGCGATCATCTGGGAGCCAGACGATCCAGCCGAAGCGTCGCGCCGCCTGACCTACCGGCAACTGCATCATGCGGTGTGCCGCTTCGCCAATGTCCTGAAAGACGCAGGCGCGCGCAAGGGCGATCGCGTCACCCTATATCTGCCGATGATCCCGGAAGCGGCGATCGCCCTGCTGGCCTGCGCCCGAATCGGCGCGATCCATTCGGTGGTGTTTGGCGGCTTTTCCCCCGAAGCGCTGGCGGGTCGGATTACCGATTGCGATTCCACCATCCTGGTCACGGCCGACGAGGGGCGTCGTGGTGGAAAGCGCGTACCGCTCAAGGCCAATGTCGATGCCGCGCTCGCCATGGACCATTGCACCAGCATCCGTCGCGTCATCGTGGTGCAGGCAACCGGTGGGGCTGTCGATATGCAGCCGGGCCGGGACATCTGGTATCATGATGCCATGGCAGGCGTCGTGTCGGACTGCCCGCCCGAACCCATGAACGCCTGCGATCCGCTGTTCCTGCTCTACACATCGGGTTCCACCGGCAAGCCCAAGGGCGTCGTGCATGGCAGCGGCGGCTATCTGCTCTGGGCCTCTCTGACGCATGAACTCTGCTTCGACTATCGGCCGGGCGACGTCTATTGGTGCGCGGCCGATATCGGCTGGGTCACGGGGCATAGCTATATCGTCTATGGCCCGCTGGCCAATGGCGCGACCACATTGATGTATGAAGGACTGCCCAGTTGGCCGACGCCCAGCCGCATCTGGCAAGTGGTCGACCGGCATCAGGTCCACACGCTGTTTACCGCGCCCACCGTGCTGCGCGCGCTGATGAAGGAGGGCGACGATTTCGTCATCGCGACTGACCGATCCTCGATCCGCTTGCTGGGCAGCGTGGGCGAACCGATCAACCCGGAAGCGTGGCGCTGGTATCATGCTATTGCCGGTGAAGGGCGCTGCCCGATCATCGATACCTGGTGGCAGACCGAAACGGGCGCGGCGATGATCGCGCCGATGCCGGGCGCAACCGTTCTCAAACCGGGCAGTGCGACCTTCCCCTTGCCAGGTGTCGAACCGCAGATCGTCGATGGCGAAGGCGTGGTGCAGCAAGGTCCGTGCGAAGGCAATCTGGTCATCGCCCGATCCTGGCCGGGGCAGATGCAGACGGTCTGGAACGACCATGATCGCTTTTTCCAGACCTATTTCTCGACCTTTCCCGGCGCTTATACAACGGGCGACGGTGCCCGGCGGGATGCGGACGGCTATTATTGGATCACCGGGCGCGTTGACGACGTCATCAACGTATCGGGCCATCGCATGGGCACCGCCGAGGTCGAAAGCGCACTCGTCCTACATGCCAAGGTCGCTGAAGCGGCGGTGGTCGGCTTTCCCCATGATATCAAGGGGCAGGGCATCTATGCCTATGTGACGCTGAACATGGGCGAAGAGCCGAGCGACAGCCTGCGCCGGGCGCTCGTGCAATGGGTCCGCGCTGAAATCGGCCCGATCGCGACTCCCGACGTGATCCAGTTCGCGCCTGGCCTGCCCAAGACCCGGTCGGGCAAGATCATGCGCCGCATCCTGCGCAAGATTGCGGAGGGCGATGTATCCGCCCAGGCGCTGGGCGATATCAGCACGCTCGCCGATCCGACGGTGGTCGAGGAGTTGGTGAGAACCCGCGCGATCGTTCCCGCCTGACCCAAGGTATAATGGAGCGCCCATCCTGCCTTCCCTAGCCTTTTGGGCATAACAGGGAATGGGAGAGACGGGATGCGCGGATGGGGCCGACTATCGACGGGAATCGCGGTCATGGCGCTGAGCCCGGCGCTTGCATCGGCGCAAACCCCCGATGCAAGCAGGTCGAAAACCATCATCGTGACCGCGCCTGGTGGCGGGATCGACAGCGATGATGGGCTGGCCCTTGGCGCGGCCGATATAACAAGAGCCGGGATGCCCGACCTGCTCTCCGCCCTCACCCGGACCATGGCCGGCGTCACCTTGCAGGATGCGCAGAATAACCCATGGCAGCCCAATCTGGTCTATCGCGGATTCATCGCTTCCCCACTCCAGGGGCAATCGCAGGGGTTGGCCGTCTATATGGACGGGGCGCGCTTCAACCAGCCTTTTGGCGACACGGTCCAATTCGACCTGTTCCCGGAAGCCGCCATCGCCAAACTGAGCCTGCTGGATGCCAGCCCGGTCTATGGCCTCAATGCGCTGGGCGGCGCGATCCTGCTGGAAACCAAGACCGGGCGTAGCCACCCGGGGCTGGAGGCCAGTGTGACGGGCGGGCGGTTCGGCTATGCCGAGGCCAGCATTGTGGGCGGCGTGGCGCGCGGGGATGTCAGCGCCTTTGGCGCGTTCCAATATAGTCACGACGATGGCTGGCGCGATTTCAGCCCGTCGCGCCTCTATAATGGCTATGCCGATCTGGGCTTCGACACCGCAGGCGGCGGGCTGCACCTCAAAATCATAGGCGCGAACACGGATTTGACCGGCAATGGCGTGTCGCCGATCGAATTGCTGGCTGCCGACCGCCGGGCCGTCTTCACCTGGCCCGACAATGGCCGCAGCCGTTATGGTCGGGCAAGCCTGCACCCCTGGGTCGCGCTATCGCCAACGACCCGGATCGAAGCCACGCTCTATGCCCAACAACTCACATTGCGGACCATGAACGGCGATGCGGCCGACATCGAAGGGTGCGAGGCGGACGATGCGGCGGGCCTGCTATGCCTGGAAACAATAGGCGCCGACGACGATGGCGAAGAGGTGCAGGCGATCCTGACCGACGCCAACGGCGACCCCATAGCCGATACGCTTGGGGGCGAAGGCTATGGCGTGCTCAATCGTGGACGCACCAAGACCAAGGCGATGGGCGCGCTGGTCCAGATCATCGACGATCGTGCCCTGCTGGGCGGTATCAACCATTTCGCGATCGGCGTCAGCTACGACACCAGCCGCACGCGCTTCGACACGTCGACCGAACTGGGGGCGCTGACCGAGGATCGCAGCGTCGAGGGGCTGGGCAGCCGCATCGTCCAGCAGGATAATGCGATCGCGCCGGTCGGCCTGGTCGCCTATACCGACTATTGGGGCGTGTTCGTGCAGGATCGAATACCGATCGCGCCCGGCTTGTCGGCCGAAATCGGCCTCCGCTGGAACCATGCAAGGATTCAGCTCGTCGATCAGATCGGCACAGCGCTCAACGGAACGCATCGGTTCAGGCGGCTCAATCCCGGTGTCGAACTGGACTATAAGATGTCCGAAGGCCTGTCGCTGCGCGCGGGCTATGCGCAGAGCAACCGCGCGCCGACTCCGGCGGAACTCTCCTGCGCGGACGAAAATGCGCCGTGCAGCCTCACCAATTTCTTCATCGCCGATCCGCCGCTCAAACAGGTGGTCGCCAAAAGCTGGGAAGCGGGCGCGTCGGGTGCGTTCGGTCTTGGCGGATGGCGGGCGACTTGGCTCCTGTCGGCCTATCGCACCACCAATCAGGACGATATCCAATATATCGCCTCGCAAATTCGCGGGCGCGCTTATTTCCAGAATATCGGCAGCACCCGGCGGCAGGGCGTCGAAGCATCGCTGAAGGCCGAGCATGGCGGGCTGGTCGCGGGCCTCAGCTATGCCTTCACCGACGCGACCTATCGCAGCGCCATGGAACTAAGCAGTCCGTCGAACCCGCTGGCAGAGGATGACGGCACGATCGACGTAAATCGCGGTGATCGGTTGCCCGGCATCCCCCGGCACAGCGCGACGCTGACGTTGGACTATGCGGGCAAAGGTTGGTCGGTGGGTGGCGACCTGATCGCGCGGTCAGGGCAATATCTGGTCGGCGATGAGGCCAATCTGACACCCCGGTTGCCTGGCTATGCGATCGCGAACGTGCGCGCCGGTATCGATATCGTGCCGGGCGTCACTATGTTCGGCGAAGTGCGCAATATATTCGGCCGCACCTATGAAACATTCGGAACCTTCAGCGAAGTGGATGAGATCGACCTCGTCGAAGTCCCCGGTGCCAGCAATCCGCGCGCTTATGGGCCGGGAGCCCCGCGACGCTGGTATGTCGGGGTAAGGGCGCGCTTCTAACTCTCCGGCATATCCACTCTTGGCAGCCATTTGGCTTCCAGCCCTGGATAGAAATGCGACACGCTGCGTTGCAATTCGTAGCGGGCCGCCGCCATCCCGGCGAAGCGGGCAGGGATCGGCACGCTGCCAGCCTCCACCATGTCGAGGCCGGATCGGACGGCGGCGGTCAAGGCTTCCTCCAGCCATTCGATCCAGTCGCGCGTCTGGGCAATGGCTTTCTGCCCCGTCGGATCGAAGGGACCATGGCCCGGCAACGCCGCCCGGTGCGGCAGCTTTGCGAGGCTGTCGAGGCTTGTGCGCCAACGCGGCAGGTCTGCGGTCGGTGTCGCAGGCGCGCGATCATGGAACAGCAGGTCACCGCCGATCAACAGGCCGGTCTGTTCGTCCAACAGCGCCAGATCGCCCGCACTATGCCCCGCCAGCGCCATCAGGCGTAAGCGTCGCCCGCCGAAATCCTCGGACACCTCCGTGATTTTCCGCCCCGGCAACACCAAGTCAGTGCCGCGCATCCAGTCCCCCAGCAGGCGATAGAGCGCATCGGAAAAGCCGCGCCCGTCCCGCGCCATGTCCGTGATGGTTTGCGGCAGCGCGGCCACGATCGCCGGATCGAAGGCCGCAATTCCCATGCCATGGTCGGGATGCAAATGCGTCACATAGACGCGGATGACCGGCTTGCCCGTCAGCCCTTCTGCCACTGCCTTGAGCGCCCGGCCGTAGCGGAGCGAAGGGCCGCTATCGACCAGCACCGTGCCGATCGGCGTGTCGATGATCGCGATATTGGCGATGGCTCCGCCATTGGAAAAGTGGATGGGCGCATCGTCGCCATGGATCATCCACATGCCGTCCGCCACCGCTACGGGATGGATGGGATAAGTGGTATTCGCCATGCCAGCCGTCGCCGACAGCGCCAATCCAGCGAGCATGGCCCGGCGCGTCAACGTCATGGCTGCGCCGCCAGGACCGAGGCGGATTGTCGCGCCACCGGCACTTTGGCAGCGTAGGTCCGTCCGTTTGTATCAAGCGCCAAGATCGACAGGATGGCACCAGGCGCGGCGCGGGGCATGAGGGTGATCGCCGGATCTTCCGAAACCGACGCAAAGAGCGCCATCTGGCCCAGCATGGTTCCGCTGTCCGACCGCACAGTCATCTCCTCGATCGCATAGGTGGGGATATTGGCCACCAGCCCCGTATCCATCGGATGCCGGAAGGTGATACGCAGACGGCTGCTGCCCTGCGTCCCCATGGGCCAGGCTTCCCCCCGCATCTCGCCCAGATGGGCCGCCCAATCGCCTGTGATGCGCCCGACCGGCGGTGCCGAGCAGCCGCCGCCCGCCGCATCGACCCAACCGCCCGCTACCAGCCACTGTCCGCTGGCCAGTTGCACCGCTCCCCTTACCGGGGTCCGCTGATCCAGCTTGATCCGGGTCGCGATATAGGGTTCCGCCAGATCCGGGCGATAGTCGATGGCGATCGGTATCGGGTTGAGATCAGCGAAGATCACCATGCGCGTCACGGGGCCAACGCCCCGCGCATCCAATGCCACGGGAAAGCTGCGCTGGTTTTCCGCCACCTGCGGATAAAGCAACCGGATGCGGGGATCGAACCGCACCGGGTCATCGCCGAAGATCAGCCGCGCATGTGCGGTCCACATAGGCGATTGCAACGGATCGTCGGGATAGGGAGGCTGAGCAAGCGCGGACGGGGCGATCGCCAAGGGCAGCATGGCTATCAGAAGCTGCAAAAACCTGCACCGCGCCATGACCTTCTCCCAAAGTCCAAGCTTAAGGTGAAGCGAAAGCGGCTACCATTGCACCTTTGGTCACGCAGCGGGAGAGAGAGATGGGCGCGAGGGGCAAGGCGATAGCTGCGATGCTTGCGCTGGTTGCGACCGGCGCACAGGCCTCGCCAGGGGGCGACGCGCTGTTCGGGGCGCATGGCTATCGCGTCGCGCATTATCGGGCGCCCGTTCCCCGGCCCCCCGACGGTGTCGGGCGGATCGCCCCCGTCGCGGTCGCCCTGCTGCGGCCGGATATCGACGCGATCCTGATCGACGTCCTACCCGCCGAAGGCGGCCATCGCGAAGCCGATGGACGCTGGCGCCTGGCCCGCGAACGACCGAGCATCCCCGGCGCGCACTGGTTTCCCGAAGCGGGACGCGGCGACCTCTTGCCCGCGATCGACCGATGGTTTCAAGAGGGCCTCGTCCGCCTGACCGGCGGTGCCAGGGACCGCATGATCATCACCTTCTGCCTTGCCGATTGCTGGATGGGCTGGAACGCGGCGCGCCGCCTGCGGGCGCTGGGCTATACCAATATCTGGTGGCTGGCGGAGGGGACCGACGGCTGGCGCGACCTTGGTCGTCCGCTGATAAACACCCGACCGGAGGAGGGGTAGGACCAAGGTGCAATTGCACGCTTCGGCGATTGCGCCATTGATCTGGCGGACCGCGCTTTTGCGCCCATAATATCAGGAGAGATGCCATGTTTCATCGTTCGACGCTGCGCGTGGCGCTGGTCGGCCTCATGCTGGGCGGCACCGTTTTTCCAGCTTCGGCCAAGGACATCATTGTCCACATGAAAAATAGGGGCGCAGAGGGCGCGATGGTGTTCGAACCGGCCTTTGTGAAGGCCGCGCCAGGCGACGTGATCCGCTTCCAGCCCACCGACCCCAGCCACAACGCCGAAACCATGGCCACGATGCTGCCAGCGGGCGCGACACCGATGAAGGGGGGCATGAACAAGGAAGCGGTGCTGACCGTAACCAAGCCCGGCCTCTATGGCATCAAATGCATGCCGCATTATTCGATGGGTATGGTCGCGCTGATCCAGGTCGGCAAACCCACCGCCGCCGACGTAGCGGCGGCAAAAGCGGTCAAACTCCCGCCCTTCGCCGCCAAAAGAATGACCGCGATGCTGACCAAAGTTCGGTAATCCACGACTGTTTCAACTTTGGGCGCAGGCGCAACATAGTGAGATGCGGGCGAACGGCAGTTTCTGGATCACCGCAAGTTAATTTGGACATCAACATTGCGGTGCAGTTCCGATTTGCCAATACCGAATGGCCGATCCGAGCATAAGCTGGATTTCCGACATCAATATCGGAATGGCGTGATTTGGACGCCTGCTGTCAGAATAGTGAACCGTTGGAACTCCGGCCTGGTAAGCGCTTGACATGGGGCGCTGCCAACGCGCCGAGCTACGTCTGCTATTCTACCTCCGTCACGCTCTGCGGCCGCAGGCTGTTGCCGGCCCGGCCGCTGCGGAAAGCACCGAACCAGGTTAGCGGGTTCCAGCTGGAATCGCCGTCCAGGCTGAAGGTGATGAACTCGGCGCGGCCGCCGATCGCTTCCCAGGGTACGGGACCGCCCAGGCCATTTTCCTCCAGCGGTGCGCGGCTGTCGGCGCTGTTGTCGCGATTGTCGCCCATCAGGAAGACGTGGTTTTCCGGCACGCGCACCGGGCCATACCAATCGAGCGCACTCGGTCCCATGTCGATGGTGAGATAGGTTTTGCCATTGGGCAGTATCTCCTGCCGCACCGGCAATTCGCAATAATCCTTGCCGTCCGCGCCCTGCATCCGCGCGCCGGGGAATTGCAGCGGGGGGCAGGGGGCATTGCTATCGACGGGCAGGCGCAGCGGCTTCAAGATGCGCTGCTTCACCGCCACGCCGTTGAGCAGCACCTGCCCGCCGCGCACTTCGATGATATCGCCGGGCAGGCCGATGACTCGCTTGATATAATCCTCGCGCCTATTCTGCGGCGACACGATGACGATGTCGCCGCGTGCCGGTAGCCGTCCGACGATCCGGCCCTTCAGGAAGGGCAGCGGATGGAAGCTGGGCGAGACATAGGACCAGCCATAGGGGAATTTGCTCACCACCAGCCGATCGCCGGTCAGCAGCACCGGCATCATCGATTCGGACGGGATATAGAAGGGCTTGGCGACGAAACTGTGGAAAGCCAGCACCGCCAGGATCAACAGCGTGATGCTCTTGATCTCCTGCCACCAGTTGACGTCCGATTTGGGCATCACGTCCTCGGAAGGGCTATGCGCGTCGGCGGTGGTGTCGTGCAGGCTGGTGGGATCGGTCGTCACAGGGGAAGCGCCTCGATAATGACAAAGGCCTGCGCCCAGGGATAATCGTCGGTCAGGGTCAGGTGGATGACGGGTCTATGCCCGGCTGGCACCAACGCGTCGAGACGGGCCAGCGCGCCGCCGGTGAGGTTCAGCGTCGGCGCGCCGGAAGGGGCATTGACCACGCCGATATCCTTCATGAACACGCCCGATTTGAATCCAGTGCCGACCGCCTTGGAAAAGGCTTCCTTGGCGGCGAAGCGCTTGGCCAGCGTACCCGCCTTGGTGAAGGGGCGGCGATTGGCCTTGGCCTGTTCGACATCGGTGAACACGCGGCTCTCGAAGCGAGCGCCGAAGCGATCGAGCGAACTTTGGATTCGCTCGATATTGCAGAGGTCGGAGCCGAGACCGATGATCACGCCATTCCTCCCCGGCACGGGGAGGGGGACCGCCGCGAAGCGGTGGTGGAGGGGGGGAGCGCCAAAACGCAATAGGGAGTGGCAGGAGGCACGCCCCCTCCACCAGCCTGCGGCTGGTCCCCCTCCCCGTGCCGGGGAGGATTCACCGCGCCAGATCCATCTGCCGCCGCATTTCACGGATGCTGCCCTCCAGCCCACCGAAGATCGCCTCGCCGATCAGGAAGTGGCCGATATTGAGTTCGGCGACCTGCGGGATAGCGGCGATCGGCCCGACATTGTCGAAGGTCAGGCCATGGCCCGCATGGGGTTCGACCCCGTTCTTCGCGGCCAGCGCTGCCGCGTCGGCGATGCGGCGCAGTTCGGCGGCGCGCGGTTCGCCGGTCAGATGGGCATAAGCGCCGGTGTGCAGTTCCACGACCGGGACGTTCAGCCGGATCGCCGCGTCGATCTGGGCCGCATCGGCTTCGATGAACAGGCTGACGCGGATGCCAGCGTCATTGAGCGCCGCGACGATTGGCCGCAGTGTGTCGAACTGCCCGGCCGCATCCAGTCCGCCCTCGGTCGTGCGCTCCTCGCGCTTTTCCGGCACGATACAGGCGGCATGCGGCTTGTAGCGTAGCGCGATGTCCAGCATCTCCGCCGTCGCCGCCATCTCCAGATTGAGCGGCACGCTGAGCGCTGCCATCAGCGTTGCGACATCTTCGTCGCGTATATGTCGACGATCCTCGCGCAGATGCGCCGTGATCCCGTCTGCCCCCGCCTTCACCGCCAGCAGCGCCGCCTTGACGGGATCGGGATGATCCCCGCCACGCGCGTTGCGGATGGTCGCCACATGGTCGATATTGACGCCCAGGCGCAGCGGAGCGGGGGAGTGGGGCATCGGCTAGACCTTCCGGCTGCCCGGCTTGATCGCCGGGATCGCCGCCAGTTCGGGCGGCAGGGCATCAGCGTCATAGACCGGGAAATTGATCGACACGAGTGGATAGAAGGGCACGCCCAGATCCACCTCGCCCGCCGAGCGATCGACAAGGGCCGCTTCGGCGATGACGATACCGCCTTCGGCCGCGACGGCCTCGATCGCCTGGCGCGAAGACAGGCCGGTGGTGACGACATCTTCGACCATCAGGATTTTCTGCCCCGGCGATATGGCAAAGCCCCGGCGCAGTTCGAACGTCCCTTCGGGTCGTTCGAGGAATACTGCGTCCTTGCCCAGTGCGCGGCCGACTTCATGACCGATGATGAGGCCGCCCATGGCTGGCGAAACTACCAGGTCGATCTCCTGCCGCAATTCGCGCGGCAATTTCTGCACCACGGCCAGCGCGAGCCTGCCCGCGCGCTCGGCGCTCATCAGGACGCGGGCGCATTGCAGATAATTGGCGCTGCGGCGGCCCGAAGACAGGATGAAATGTCCTTCGAGCAGCGCCCCTGCTGCCCGGAATTCCGCCAAAACTTCTTCGTCGGTCATGCCGTTTATCTATCCTGTCGCGCGGTCCGGCCCCTATATGGCACGGCCCGCTTCCCTATCGGCACGGCACGCACCGGCGCGCCATGAACGCGCCCCTGTGCGCGCAGCAGCGAAATAGGGGCCGGAAGGGAACGTTGCAACAGCGAAGAAAATCTGCTCCTGCTAGCTTGAGGCATCAAAAAACCATGCCTATAAGCCGCGGCAGAACCGACCGGGCGGGGACGATGTGCATACGCGCGTCTTCGTTGCAGCGGCGCCAAGGGGTTACGGGGTAAGAAGACGCTATGATACAGGTGAAATCGCTCGTTCTCGCAGGATTGTTGGCCTTTGCGCCAGCAATGGCGATGAACGGTCCGGCCTTCGCGCAGGACAATGCAACCGCTGCCGCGCCGGCGGCGGCCACTGTCGCCGCGCCTGCTGATTCGGCAGCGAACGCCGCTGCGCCCGCCGCTGACGCTGCGCCAGCCGCCAAGGTCGCCGCGCCGCCGCGCATGAAGCCGACCGAAGGCATCGGCATGCCTAAACCGGGCGAGATCACCCTGCAGGAGCAGTTCACCTCGACCGGGCACAGCGCGCGATGGTTGCATGACGTGATGCTGCTGCCGCTCATCACGCTCATCTCCGTGCTGGTGCTGGCGCTGATGCTCTATGTGATGGTCCGCTATCGCCGTAGCGCCAACCCGGTGCCGTCCAAGACGTCGCACAACACCTTCATCGAAGTGATCTGGACGGTCGTTCCGGTCATCATCCTGCTGGTGATCGCGGTGCCGTCGATCGGCTTGCTCGCCGACCAGTATAAGCCAGCGCCCAAGGATGCGCTGACCGTCAAGGTCACCGGCTATCAATGGTATTGGGGCTATGAATATCCCGACGCGGGTATCCCCGAATATGTGTCGAACATGCTGACCAAGGAACAGGCGAAGGCCGGTGGCGAACCGTTTCAGCTGGCCGTCGACAACCGCCTGATCCTGCCCGCCGGTCGTCCGGTAAAGCTCATCATCACCGCCGCCGACGTAATTCACAGTTTTGCCGTACCGTCGCTCTGGGTGAAAATGGATGCGGTTCCTGGCCGTCTGAACGAAAAGAGCTTCACCATCGAGAAGCCCGGCGTCTATTATGGGCAATGTTCGGAACTGTGCGGCGCGCGCCATGGCTTCATGCCGATCGCGATCGAAGCGCTGCCGCCTGAGCAGTTCGACCAGTGGGTGCTGTCGCAGGGTGGCTCGCTCAAGAACGGCACCGCCGCGCCGGATGCGCCGATGGGCCCGCAACAGGGCAGTGTGCTGCCCGCCCCGCCGGCTGACGCCGTCGGCAACAACGCGCTTTAAGAGGGCAGATACGCCATGACCACCATCACCGCAGATCAATATGGCGATCATGCTCATGATCATCATGACGCCGATCACAAGCCAGCCTTCTTCCAGCGCTGGTTCATGTCCACCAACCACAAGGATATCGGCACTCTCTATCTGATCTTCGCGATCTTCGCCGGCGTCGTCGGCGGCGCGATTTCGGGTCTGATGCGCGTCGAACTGGCGGAGCCAGGCATCCAATATCTGCAGGGCTGGGCCAATATCCAGCATGCGATGCTGGGTGCGGAGCCTGCCTCGCTCGACCAGGCCTATCACCTCTGGAACGCGCTGATCACCGCGCACGGCCTCATCATGGTCTTCTTCATGGTGATGCCCGCAATCATCGGCGGCTTTGGCAACTGGTTCGTGCCGATCATGATCGGCGCGCCGGACATGGCCTTCCCGCGGATGAACAATATCAGCTTCTGGCTGCTCATCCCCGCCTTCGCGCTGCTGCTCGGCTCGGCCTTCGTGCCCGGTGGCACCGGCTATGGCGCGGGCACTGGCTGGACGGTCTATGCGCCGCTGTCGACCAGTGGTTCGGCTGGTCCGGCTGTCGACATGGCAATCCTGTCGCTGCATATCGCAGGCGCTGGTTCGATCCTGGGTGCGGTCAACTTCATCACCACCATCCTCAATATGCGCGCGCCGGGCATGACCCTGCACAAAATGCCGCTGTTCGTGTGGTCGGTGCTGGTCACCGCTTTCCTGCTGCTGCTCGCCCTTCCGGTCCTGGCCGCGGCGATCACCATGCTGCTGACTGACCGCAACTTCGGCACCACCTTCTATGACGCTGCCGGTGGCGGCGATCCTGAACTCTACCAGCATCTCTTCTGGTTCTTCGGTCACCCCGAAGTCTATATCATGATCTTGCCCGGTTTCGGCATCGTCAGCCAGATCATCTCGACCTTCAGCCGCAAGCCAGTGTTCGGCTATCTCGGCATGGCCTATGCCATGGTCGCGATCGGCGTCGTCGGCTTCGTTGTGTGGGCGCACCACATGTTCACCACCGGCATGTCGGTTAATGTGAAGATGTATTTCACCGCCGCCACCATGGTCATCGCGGTACCCACGGGCATCAAGATCTTCTCGTGGATCGCGACCATCTGGGGTGGATCGATCAGCTTCAAGACCCCGATGGTCTGGGCGCTGGGCTTTATCTTCCTCTTCACCGTGGGCGGTGTGACCGGCGTCGTGCTGGCCAATGGCGGCGTCGATGACGTGTTGCACGACACCTATTATGTCGTGGCGCACTTCCACTACGTCCTGTCGCTGGGTGCCGTGTTCGGCCTGTTCGCAGGCTTCTACTACTGGTTCCCGAAAATGTCGGGCCGCATGTATAACGAGTTCCTCGGCCACCTGCATTTCTGGGTGTTCTTCGTGGGCGTGAACCTGCTGTTCTTCCCGATGCATTTCTTAGGGCTTTCGGGCATGCCGCGTCGCTACCCCGATTATCCGGAAGCCTTTGCCTACTGGAACAAGATCGCCAGCCATGGCTATGAAATCATGGCCGTCGGTGTGCTGATCTTCTTCATCAACATCTTCTGGTCGCTCGCGGCCGGCAAGAAGGCCGCAGGCAATCCCTGGGGTGAAGGCGCCACGACGCTGGAATGGACCTTGTCCAGCCCGCCGCCCTTCCACCAGTTCGAAACCCTGCCCGTGATCGATGATGCCGCGCATCACTGATCGCTGGACGGACTGACATGATCGGGGGCGGGTGACAGTCGCCCGCCCCCCTTATGCTATATGCCCCCAAATGGTGGGGCCGGAACAAATATGACGACCGCGACGATGACATCGACCCCGATCACGGCCCATTGGCGCGACTTCCTCGCGCTGACCAAGCCGCGCGTCATGACATTGGTCGTGTTCACGGGCCTGTGCGGCCTGTTGGCCGCACCCGGCACCATTCATCCGGTCCTCGCTTTCACGGCGATCCTCTGCATCGCGCTCGGCGCAGGAGCTGCTGCTAGTCTCAACCAATGGTATGAGGCGGACATCGACGCGAAGATGAAGCGTACCGCCAACCGGCCGCTGCCTGCCGGGCGGATGGATCGCCAGTCGGCACTGCATTTCGGCGTTGGCCTGTCCTTCTTCTCGGTCATCCTGATGGGCATGGCGACCAACTGGCTCGCCGCCGCGGTGCTGGCCGTCTCGATCCTCTTCTACGTCTTCATCTACACCATCTGGCTCAAGCCCCGCACTGCGCAGAATATCGTCATTGGCGGCGCAGCGGGCGCATTCCCGCCAGTCATCGGCTGGGCCGCCGTCACTGGCGATATCACCGCGCTGCCGATCGCCCTGTTCATGCTGATCTTCTTCTGGACGCCGCCCCATTTCTGGGCGCTCGCGCTGTTCGTGAAGACCGATTATGCTGCTGCTGGCATCCCGATGCTGCCCGTGGTGTCGGGCGAAGTCGTCACCCGCCGCCAGATCTGGTTCTACACTGCGATCATGGCGGTCGCGGCCATGGCCCCAGTGTTGCTGCGCCTAACCGGGCCGATCTACGGCACCGTCGCGCTGCTGGGTACGGCACTGTTCGCGGTTTTTGCCTTCCAGGTCTATCGCCGCCGCGAAAGCGATCAGGCGCGGATGGGGCCGGAGCGGCGTCTGTTCAAATATTCGATCCTCTATCTTTTCCTTCTCTTTGGAGCAGTGGTCGTCGACCGCTGGGTAATGGCATGACCCCCGAAGAAGAAGATATCATCCGCGCCCGGCAGAAGTCGCGCTCGCTCGTCACGGGCCTGCTGCTCGGCTTTTTCGTCATCCTCTTCTTCGCCATCACCCTGGCGAAGATCGGCACGAGTGACACGTTATGATGGCCACGCTACCGCCGTCCCCCTTCGACCGCGACCGGCGTAACCGCCGGACCATGCTGACCATGGCGGGCGTCGGCCTGTCGATGCTGGCGCTCGGCTTCGCGTCGGTCCCGCTATACCGCATCTTTTGTGAACAGACCGGGTTCGGCGGCACCACCAAGCGCGCCGACGCCAATGTCCAGGTCCAGGAAGCGACCGGCCACACCATGTCGATCCGCTTCGATTCGAATGTGCAGCCGGGCATGCCCTGGCAATTCTACCCCGAACATCGGACGGACACCGTCACCGTGGGACGCAAGGACATGGCGATCTTCATCGCGAAGAACATGTCCGACAAGCCCGTGACCGGCACCGCCAGTTTCAATGTCACGCCTAGCCAGGCGGGCGCCTATTTCACCAAGATTCAATGCTTCTGCTTCACCGAGCAGACCTTGCAGCCGGGCCAGGAGGTGCGGATGCCCGTCCTCTATTTCGTCGATCCCAAGATCCTCGACGATGCGGACAACAAGGACACGCAACAGATTACGCTAAGCTACACATTCTACCCGGTTGAGCCGGGCAAGAAGGCAAGCTAAGGCAAGCAACGATAACGCGAACAGGGAAGAGCACGTCATGGCAGGCGCCAAGAATCACGATTATCATATTCTCCCGCCCAGCATCTGGCCGTTGTTCGGTTCGATGTCGGTGCTGATCATGGCGATGGGCGCGATCATGTGGATGCACCCCGACGCCATGCCCGCTGGCGGCGGCTGGGTGTTCATGCTCGGTTTCGCTGGCGTCCTCTTCACCTTCTATAGCTGGTGGGCGCATGTCGTCGCCGAAGCCCATGCCGGTGATCATACCCCGGTAGTGCAACTCCATCTGCGCTACGGCATGATCCTGTTCATCGCGTCGGAAGTCATGTTCTTCGTCGGCTGGTTCTGGGCGTTCTTCGACTTCGCCCTCTTCCCCAGCGCGCTGCCCCCGATCGACGGCTTGTTCCCGTCGAAGGGCGTGGAAGTGATGAATGCGTTTGAACTGCCCTTGCTCAACACGCTGATCCTGCTCTGTTCGGGCACGACCATCACCTGGTCGCACCATGCGCTGATCCACGGCGATCGCGATGGCATGATCAAGGGTCTGTGGTGCACCATCATCTTGGGCGCGGTCTTCTCCTGCGTGCAGGCCTATGAATATGCCCACGCCCCGTTCGACTTCGGCGGCAATCCCTATAGCTCGGCCTTCTACATGGCGACCGGCTTCCACGGCTTCCACGTTCTGGTCGGCACGATCTTCCTGATCGTCAACCTGGCGCGCGCCTATAAGGGCCACTTCACCCCACGCCAGCATTTCGGCTTCGAAGCCGCTGCCTGGTACTGGCACTTCGTCGACGTGGTGTGGCTGTTCCTCTTCGTCGCCATCTATGTCTGGGGTGGCTGGGGCGCGCCGGTTCACGGCTAAGCACCATCCCCGATAATGAGACGCACGGCCGGGGCATCGCTCCGGCCGTTTTCTTTTGTGCTGCGGGGCGCTATGCATCCAGCCCATGGACCCCTTGCCCGATCCCGCCCCGCGCACCACGCGCATCCCCCTGATCCCGACCATCATCGTCGCGCTGGCCGTCCTGGTGATGATCGGCCTCGGCATCTGGCAGATCGATCGCCGCGCTGAAAAGGCAGCGGCCTTGAACCTCGCCGCCAGCAATCCCGGTAAGCCGCCCGTCGCCTTTCCGGCGATGCCCCCGGTCGGACCCGACCTGCTCTTTCGCCCCTCGTCGCTCCATTGCCTGCGCGTGGTCGGCTGGCAGGTGGAGGCTGGTCGCGCGGCTGACGGCAGCACCGGCTATCGCCATATCGCCCAGTGCGCGACCGGTGCGGAAGGGCCGGGCGCACTCGTCGCGGTCGGCGTGACCCAGCGGCCCGATGCTAAGCCCGATTGGACCGGCGGCCAGATCGCAGGATGGATCAGCGAAGAGCCGGACCATCGCGCCCTCATTTCGCGCATAGGCGGCAAGGCGACGCCGCTGCGGCCCATGCTCATCGCGCGCACCGCGCCAACGGGCATGAAGGCGAGCGCTCCGCCCAGCGCCGCCGACGTTCCCAATAATCATCTCGCTTATGCGGTGCAGTGGTTCTTCTTCGCCGCGATTGCCATCATCATCTATATTCTCGCGCTGCGCCGCCGGAACGCACCCAAAGCCCCGTAAATACTTGCCCAGCGGCGCAGGGGTCGCTACCGCGCTTTCCCATCATGCAATATCAAAGCACCAGGGGGAGCGCGCCGTCGCTCGGTTTCGAGGATGTGACGCTGGCGGGGCTGGCGTCCGATGGCGGGCTGTATCTGCCCGAAAGCTGGCCCAGCTTCTCGGCGGATGACATTCGCGCCCTT
This sequence comes from Sphingobium sp. SA2, assembly GCF_032227065.1. Taxonomy (NCBI): domain Bacteria; kingdom Pseudomonadati; phylum Pseudomonadota; class Alphaproteobacteria; order Sphingomonadales; family Sphingobiaceae; genus Sphingobium; species Sphingobium sp. SA2. Next base: position 571,633 of record NZ_JAPMXX010000006.1, on the reverse strand, counting down.
GGCGGCCTGTCCTATGTCGAGACGGCCGTGCGGGTCATGACCCCCTTCGTCGCGGGATCGCTGACCGAGGACGAACTGCGCGAACTATGCACCACTGCCTATAGCCGGTTCAGCCATCAGGCGGTTGTGCCGCTGGTCCAGCTCGATCATCAGCATTGGCTGCTCGAACTGTTCCACGGCCCGACCCTGGCGTTCAAGGATGTCGCGCTGCAGCTGCTGGGGCAATTGTTCGAACGCTTCCTGTCGCGCCGCGATGACCATCTGACGATCGTCGGCGCGACGTCGGGCGACACCGGGTCGGCGGCGATCGATGCCGTGGCGGGGCGCGAGAAGATCGACATCTTCATGCTCCATCCCGATGGCCGGGTGTCCGACGTGCAACGGCGGCAGATGACGACGGTGCGCGCGCCCAACGTCTATAATATCGCCATCGACGGCAGCTTCGACGATGCGCAGGCGCTGGTGAAGCGCATGTTCAACGACGCGGATTTCTCGCGCCGGTTCAACCTGTCGGCCGTCAACTCGATCAACTGGGCGCGGTTGATGGCGCAGGTCGTCTATTATTTCTACGCCGCCGTGCGTTTGGGCGCGCCCGAACGCCCGGTCGCCTTCTCGGTCCCGACCGGCAATTTCGGTGACGTGTTCGCGGGCTATGTCGCGGCCAAGATGGGGCTGCCCGTCGCCAAGCTGATCGTCGCGACCAACGTCAACGACATCTTGCATCGCGCCTTGTCCGACGGCGATTACAGCCAGGGCCAGGTCGTGCCGACCGCGACGCCCAGCATGGACATCCAGGTCAGCTCCAATTTCGAGCGGCTGCTGTTCGACGCGGGCGGGCGCAACGGCCAGGCGCTGGCCGACCAGATGCGCGGGTTCGAAGCCAGCAAGGCGATGCGCCTGACCAACGCCCAGCGCGACGGGGCGGCAGCGCTCTTCGCTTCGGCACGCATCGATGCCGACAGCATGACCATGGCGATGCGCTGGGCCTATGACGGGTCGGGGCAAATTATCGATCCGCACAGCGCCATCGGCCTTGCCGCTGCGCGCGAAGCAGGCGTCGATGCGTCGATCCCGGTCGTCACGCTGGCGACCGCGCACCCGGCCAAGTTCCGCGACGCCGTCGAGCGCGCCACCGGCACCCGCCCGCCGCTGCCCGCGCGCGTCGGCGACCTGTTCGCGCGTGAGGAAAGCTATGTAAAGCTGCCCGGCACGTTCGAGGCGGTAACCGCCTATGTCGCCGAGCGGGCAACGCCCAGGGCATAACCAACTCCGTTCGGTTCGCGCTTGTCGAGAACCGGATGCGCGAGGGTTCTCGACAGGCTCGAACCGAACGGGAAACTGCTATGGAACTCAAGACCCTCATCGGCGAACCCTGGGCCGACTATGGCCTCATCGATTCGGGCAACGGCCGCAAGCTGGAGCGCTATGGCCGCTACCGCTTCATCCGCCCAGAACCCCAGGCGATGTGGGCACCGGCGACCGAAGATTGGAAGGCAGACGCCGAATTCGTCCCCGGATCGGACGAGGATGGCGGCGGCCGCTGGTATTATGACCAGCCGGTCCCCGCCGATGGCTGGCCATTGAGCTGGCAGGACGTGACCTTCCAGTCGAGTTGCACACCCTTCCGCCATCTCGGTTTCTTCCCGGACATGGCCCCCGTATGGGACTGGATGCGGGAACGCACCGCCGACAAGGCGGAGGCCGAAGTCATGAATCTGTTCGGCTATACCGGCGTCGGCACGCTCGCCATGTCGGCCAGCGGCGCGCGCATGGTCCATGTTGATGCGTCGAAGAAGTCGGTGGCGCAGGCGCGTGCTAATGCCGATCTGTCCGGCATGGCGGACATGCCGATTCGCTGGATCGTCGAGGATGCGGCCAAATTCGTCGCCCGCGAAGTCCGGCGCGGCCGCCGCTATGACGGCATCCTGCTCGACCCGCCCAAATATGGCCGCGGCCCTGACGGCGAAGTCTGGCGATTGGAGGAGGATTTACCCGCCCTCATCGCCAATTGCCGCCAGTTGCTTGATGCGGACAGCCGCTTCCTGTTCCTGACCGTCTATGCCGTCCGCATGTCGGCACTGGCGATCGGCGAATTGCTGCGGCAGGCCTTTGCCGACCTGCCCGGCACGGTCGAGGTCGGGGAACTGGCCGTGCGGGAGGAAGCACGCGGCCTGTTGTTGCCCACCGCCATCTGGGCACGCTGGCGGCGCTAAGCGTCACTTGGGCCTTTTCGCCTTGAGCCGCCCGTCCGGCTCCGGCATGGGTTGGTGATGCGCCTCATCCCTTCCTTTGCCGCCCTGTCCCCCCTGCTGGTCCTGCTCGGCTCCTGTGTCGGCCCCGCGCAGCGGGCACCCGCCCCAGCGCCGACGCCAGCGCCGCGCCCGGCTCCGGCGCCACCGCCGATCGCGCCCGCCACCCCCGCACCGGTGGCCACGGAATGGCATAATCGTCCGACGACGCCCGGCACCTGGACCTACCGGCCGGAACCGACCGGATCGGTCGCGTCCTTCGGCCCCGGCGCGACCGCCCCGCACCTCGCCGTCCGCTGCGACCGGGCGACGAGCCGGATCGTCATATTGCGCATGGGAACAGGGCAGGGCGCGATGACGCTGCGCACCAGCTATGGGGCTGTCCTGTGGCCGACCACCAGTGTCGCCGCGCTGCAACCGCAGGTTCAGGCGGTCCGCGCCGCGTCGGACGTCACGCTGGACCAGATTGCCTATAGCCGGGGCAAGTTCGCGGTGGAGGTGCAGGGGCTCGCCCCGCTGATCCTGCCTGCCTGGGCGGAAGTCGCGCGCGTGATCGAGGATTGCCGGGGCTAGGGGATTTCGACGCAGTTGGAAAAGGCGCGTTGGGGAAAAGCGCGGACGAAGCAGTATGATTCGAAAAAAGAATTTTACAAGGCTTGATCATCCTCCCCACCTGATTCACATTCCCCTTGTGGACGGGCGAAGGACGAGAGTTCCCAAGCGGGCCACGCGGGCTTCAACATAGCGAAAGGAGGTGATCCGATGTCTCATGGTTCAGCAATGGGGTCGGTCAAGTCCATTCGGGAAATGCGCCGCTGAGCGACGCTATGCCGTCGATCCTCCCTGCAAACGGGATTTCAAGCGCCAACAGACAGGCCATCCCCGTGCAGGCAGGATAGCGCGACAATCATTTCCCTTGGGCGGCACTTTCGGCCGCTGACCATGTCAATGATGGGCCGTCGAACCTTGGGTTCGGCGGCCCCTCTCATTTTCAGCGCGCCGCTTCTTTTTGCTATTTTCCCAACGCTTGAAGTCGCTATGTTTGTGATCGGCGGGCGGACGAAACAGGGAGTATCTCCATGCCCGTAATGCGTGCGTCCCATATTCTTCTTCCTTTTGGCCTGCTGATTTCGGCTCCAGCCCTCGCCCAGACGCCCGCCGACGTTGCCGATCTGGTCGGTGCCAAGGGTGCAGGCGGCGAGACTCAGCTCAAAGCGCGCGGCTACCGCTTCGTGCGGATCGAAACCGGCGATGACCGCAAATGGACCTTTTGGTGGAACGGCGATCGGCGGCAATGCCTCAGCGTCGTGACTTATGACGGTCGCTATCAGGCCATCACCGAATCCCCCGCACCCGATTGCGGCGAATCCGCCCGTGCACCCAGCGGCCATGGTGGCGCGCCCCATCGACCCGATATCGGCTATGCGCGGCCCCGGCCCGACCGCGTCGCGCCCAGCTATGCTGCCGATGACAGCGCCCAAACGAACGACAGGGTCCAACTCGGCCTGGTCTGCTTTGGTGATGGACAGCGGCCCGGCGTTGCCAACAGCTATGGCTGGACCTGGGATTCCGACAAAAAACGCTATCGCTATGGCAATCGCGTCGAAATGACGGCGGAGCAGTTCGATGCTTCGGTCATGATCCAGTTCTGGGAAGGCGGTGGCCATATCAAGCTGCCCAAGAAGCTCATCCCGCCGCTGCATTCGCGGGGCACCGAAGATGGTTGGTGGGACATCTACAATGTCTCGATGCAGCCCGACCGGATTACCGGCGAATATCGGCTGAATGGCCTTAACAAGCCCCGGATCGACATTAATCGCACCAGCGGACAGATCAGCATAAAGGGCCTGGCCGACTACGCCTTTCGCGGCACCTGCGATACCGCGGATGCCGCAGCGCATCGACGCTTCTGACGACCACACAAGGAAAGGGACGGGGATTGGATTTTCTCAAGCTCATCCGTTCGTTCGAAGATCTGCTCTTCGAACTGCTGTGCTGGTTGATCTATTATCCCCGCACCCTCTGGCTGGTGGTGCGGCACCCGCTGCGCATGATCGATTATTCCAATCACGAACAGACCGATGCCGACGAGGATCAATATACCGATACGCTCAGTCCGCCCCTGCTGCTGCTGATCACGCTGGCTTTGCTCCATGCCTTGGAATTGGGCCTGAACACGCAGCATATCCAGGCGCATAATGCGGTGGGCGCGATGGTGGTTAGTTCGGATCAAAATCTCATCCTCTGGCGCTCCTTCGTTTATGGGCTGCTCCCGCTGTTCGCCGCGCTGCATGTCGTGCGGCGCAAGGGGCAGCCGCTGGAGCGCAAATATCTGCGGCCGCCTTTTTTCGGCCAATGCTATCTGGTGTCGGCCTATGCCTTGATGGTTGCGATTGCCACGATGACGGCCCAGCATATCGGTGCATGGAAATGGGCGCTGGGCCTGAGCGGCGCCGGATTCGCGACGCTCTGGTATCTTTGGGTGCAATCCATGCTGTTCCGCACGATGTTGGCCATGCGCCCATTGCGGGCATGGGGCGGTGCGATCCTGGTGTTCGTCGCCGCCTTTCTGACCGCTATTCTGGTTTCGCTGCTCACGATCGGGCGCTAAGCGCTTATCGGTCCGCGCCCTTCGCCTTCCCCCAGGCGCGCGCCGCCGTATAGCCCAGATAGCCGGTGCCAAAGAGCGCATAGAGCGGTTCGGGCAGGGCGTTGAAATAGGCGCGCATACCGTTGATGATCGCGCTTGCTACCGCCGGTCGCCAGCCTGCGATCAGGCCCATCGGCACCGACCAGAGCAGCAGGGCATAGATGACATAGAGGAAGGTCGGCCGCGCCCGCCGCGTCCAGGGATCGGCGGCGGGCGCTGCGGGATGTGGCTGTGTCATGCGTCCCTCCCTAACCGATCCGGTTGGCCAGCCAGCCATAGAGGAAGGCCTCATTGGCGGGGCGGCTTTCGGCAAGCGCGATATAGCGTTCACCCTGCATCGCCTCGATCGCCTTGAGCAGCACGCGCTCGCCTGCCGCACCCCGCAACGCCCGAAAGGCCCGCAACGCCGCCAGCGTCCGCGCGCCGATCAGCCGGTCGAGCTTGAGATCGGGATAATCCTTCTGGTTGCGATTGAGCGCGTTGAGCGCCCGTTGCAAAAAGCCGGTCGCGGTCGCAACGCCCATGTTCACGGCCGTATCGAAAAGCTCGGCGGCAATGGCGGGCGCGAGTTCGGCAACGAAGCCATAGCCCGGCTGGTCCCAATAGAGCCGTCGATAGATCGCCACCGCCTGCGCGCGGGGTAGCGCCTGCATCGGGCCGACATAGCCATTCGCCCGCGCCACGGCCTGGGTAATCCCCCAATGGGTCGGCCCGCCGCGATCGGCCGGATGGTTGCTATAGCCACCCTCTCGCGCAATGACTTCGTCGATCAGTTCCGCAACGTCCATATCCGCCTCCCAACTCTTGAAGAGGCGAATCATTTATCCCATATGGTTATATGTAGGACAGAGAAAAAACGGGAAAGGAAATAATCTGATGCAAGACCGGGCGGCGGCGGATGCAATCGACAGCGGTGAAGCTCAAGGGCAGGCACCGGGAAATTGTCGCCTTGCTGTGGCCATACCCTTGCAGGAAGCACTAAATATGGGGCAATATGGACCAAAGGGTGCGGTTTCGTCTCTGTTGCCCGCTCCCCCCATGTGAGTGCGTTTGTCCATGCCTCTTTCCGATATGATCGCCAACAGCGCGATCCCCGCCGTCATCAGCGATCCGCGCCTGCCCGACAATCCGATCGTCGATTGCAATGATGCCTTCATGGCGCTCACCGGCTATGGCCGCGACGAGATTATCGGGCATAATTGCCGCTTCCTCAAAGGCGCAGCGACCGAAGCGGAGCGAACCGATGAACTGCGTCAGGCCGTTCGCGAAAGACGCCCGGCGATCGTGGAATTGTGGAATTATCGCAAGGACGGCACGCCGTTCCGAAACGCCGTGATGGTCGCGCCGATCTTCGGTGACACGGGCGAGGTCGAATATTTCCTGGGATCGCAGATGGCGGTGGGCGAGCCGGACGGACAGGCGACCCAGCGATCCGCCGAAGCGCGGCTGCGGATCGACGCGCTCACCGCGCGCCAGCGCGACGTGCTGGTGGCGATGACGGCGGGCAAGCTCAACAAACAGATCGCCTGGGACATGGGCCTGACCGAACGCACGGTGAAGATGCACCGGGCGGCCATGCTCAAGGCGCTCGGCGTGCGGACCGGGGCCGAAGCGATCCGCTTGGCGATCGAGGCGGGCTACTAAGCGGCATCCGGCGACTGGTCGGCACCGCAAAGGGCACCGACCGGCTATACATCAGTCGCGTAGCAATTCGTTGATACCGGTCTTGGACCGGGTCTGGGCGTCCACCCGCTTGACGATCACCGCGCAATAGAGGCTGGGGCCGGGCGTGCCGTCGGGCAGGGGCTTGCCGGGCAGGCTGCCGGGGACGATCACCGAATAGGGCGGCACTTCGCCCATGAAAATCTCGCCGGTGGTGCGGTCGATGATCTTGGTCGACTGGCCGATGAACACGCCCATCGACAGCACCGATCCCTTGCCGATGCGCACGCCCTCGACCACTTCGGATCGCGCGCCGATGAAGCAGTCGTCTTCGATGATGACTGGATCGGCCTGCAGTGGTTCCAGCACGCCGCCAATGCCGACGCCGCCCGACAGATGGACATTCTTGCCGATCTGGGCGCAACTGCCCACCGTCACCCAGGCGTCGACCATCGTGCCTTCATCGACGAACGCGCCGATATTGACGAAGCTGGGCATCAAGATCGCGTTCTTGGCGATATGCGCGCCCGCCCGCGCGAACGCGCCCGGCACCGCGCGGAAACCGGCGGCGCGAAACTCCGCCTCGCCCCAGCCGGCGAATTTGCTCGGCACCTTGTCCCACCAGAAACCGCCACCAGGGCCGTTTTCGATCAGCACATTGTCGTTCAGCCGGAACGACAGCAGCACGGCTTTCTTCAGCCACTGATTGACCTGCCAGCCGTCCGCCGTCGGTTCGGCGACGCGGCCCTTGCCGCTGTCGAGCAACGCAAGTGCTTGCGTAACGGCATCGCGGATCGCGCCCTGCGTCGAAAGGCTGACATTGGCCCGGTCTTCCCAGGCGGCGTCGATCGTGGCGATAAGGTCGGTCATGCGGTTTCCCCAAGGATGCTGGCCAGAAAAGGCCTCAGATGGTCGGTTTCGAAATCGATGAAATCGGGATGATGATCGTGATTGCCCGCTTCCGATCCATTATTGACCCAGATGGTCGCCATGCCGATCGCCTTGGCGGGCGCCAGATTGCGGGCCATATCCTCGAAAAAGGCGGCACGGGTCGGATCGATGGCATGGACCCGGCACAATTCGGCGTAACCCGACGGATCGGGCTTGGGCACATATTGGCAGGCATGAATATCGTGGATCAGCTCGAATGCGTCGCCCAGGCCGAGCTTGTCCAGCACCCGTCCCGCATAGGCCGCATCGCCATTGGTGAAGATCAGCCGACGGCCCGGTAATGCTGCGATATGCGCGTTAAGGTCGGCATCGACCTCCAGTCGATCCATCGAAATATCATGGACATAGTCGAGGAAATCATGCGGCGCGATGCCATGATGGTGCATCAGCCCCGACAGCGTCGTGCCATGCTCCATGAAATAGCGCTTCTGCGTTTCGCGGGCGACTTGCGGGTCGCATCCCAGTAAGCCTTGGATGAACTCGCCCATCTTCACGTCGATCAGCGCGAACAGGTCCGTCTTCGCCGGATAAAGCGTATTATCCAGATCGAAGATCCAGGTGTCGACATGGTCCAGTGCGCCAAGCATGGCCGCGCCCTAATCTCGTGCGCATGGAAGGGCAAGGGGCGAGGGGTGCCGAACCCTCACCTTCACCGTCATCCCCGCGAAGGCGGGGACCCATCTCCCCACCTCTCATCTCAGATTGACGTACCGGCCGCTAGATGACGTGAGACGTCAACATCCCAGCGGCTCGCCGTCATGATAAAAAGCCTGCACGGCCTGCCAGGCATCTTCCGCCGTCTCGACCCATGTCAGCAGGTCAAGGTCGGCATGCGAAATCACGCCTTCATCGGCCAGCGCCTCGAAATCCACGACCCGGTTCCAGAAATCCTTGCCGAACAGCAGGATGGGGATGGGCTTCATCTTGCCGGTCTGGATCAGCGTGAGCAGTTCGAACATTTCGTCGAACGTGCCGAAACCGCCGGGGAAGACGGCCAGCGCGCGGGCGCGGAGCAGGAAATGCATCTTGCGCAGCGCGAAATAGTGGAACTGGAAACTTAGCTCCGGGGTGACGAACCGATTGGGCGCCTGTTCGTGCGGCAGGACGATGTTCATGCCGATCGTCGTTTGGCCGACATCTTGCGCGCCGCGATTGGCCGCTTCCATGATCGAGGGACCACCGCCCGAACACACCACGAAATGGCGGCATCCTGCTTCGTTCACCGGATATTGCGCCGCGATCCGCGCAAGCGCGCGCGCCTCTTCATAGTAGCGCGCCTTCGCCGCCAGATTCTCCGCAATCTTCCGCTGCTGCGGCGTCGTCGCCGCGTCGATCCGTGCCTGCGCCTGGTCTGGTTCGGGAATCCGCGCCGACCCGTAAAAGACGAAGGTCGATTCGATCCGTGCCTCGTCCATCAGCAATTGGGGCTTCAACAATTCCAGCTGGAATCGCACCGGGCGCAAATCTTCGCGCAACAGGAACTCGGTGTCCTGAAAGGCGAGGCGATAGGCCGCGCTTTGGGTCTGGGGGGTGCCGGCCTGCTTGGCCGCATCGTCGGCCTCTTCGCGGGCCGGGCGGAATTTACGTTCTTCAATCTCTTTCTTAGTCATCCCCACGATTTAAGGAGTGGAGATGACATTGCCAAGTCGGATTACCGACAGAAGCCGCCGCATGCCTTTTTTGCGCTCAGCGGCAAAAGCCGCCATATTTGTTTTCTGACGCTTAGCGGCAAAAGCCGCCGCGTCCGCCCATGTCGAAATGAAAATGGTCGTGATGGGCCGCATTATAATCGGGGCTCAGCACCGTGTTGAACCGCTTGCACGCGCTGGCGTGCACGGTTTTCAGGAACTGCCGCGTATCCCGGTCGCCCTGCCAGCCCTGCTGCACCGAAATCTTGCGGCCATCGGCCAACACGAAGGCGGCGATGTCGATCGCATTGCTATGGGCATGTTCGGACAATTTGCCGCTGCCCGCGATCGGGCGGCAATTATAGGTGCCGAACGTCTCGATCCGCACGATTTCCGCCCCCAATATGCTGCGCGCGGCGGGTTGCACGCCATAACGCGCCCAGGCGGCGAAATTGGCCGCCAGATTACACGTCATCGCCCCCAAATTGGTGGCGGGCACGCCGATGTCGAGCAGCTTGACGCTGTTCAACGCGCTGCATCCGCCGCCGAAGGTGCGGTCGGGCAGGGGGGTGAAGGCGACATCCTGCGATTGCAGCTTCGCGAAACATTGGCGCGCTTCCATGGTCGGCACCACGGCGGCGCGCACGGGTTTCGAAGCGCGTTCCACCCGCCCGCGCGGCACCAGATCGCCGCCGCACGCACTCAGCATCATCGCCATGGTCACGGCCAGGGCCGCGCCGCGCAATAGGGTCATATCGCTCGCCTGCTTTTCCATGAGTCGTCACTGTAGCAGCCCGAATCTTTACGATAGTTAACGCCGCGATCAGCTCGTCCCGTTTTCGCAACACCCTTGACAGGCCCGCCGAAATCTCTACGGCGATCGACGGGCCACGCGGTCCCAACGCCGCGCTGCTCTCTGTAAGGAGACGCTACATGACTGATTTGACTGCCGTTGACGCCACCATTGCGCGTGCGCAAAAGCCCGCCACCCGTCCGGCCCGCCCCTTCTTTTCTTCCGGTCCCTGCGCCAAGCCACCCGGCTGGAGCGCCGACAAGCTGGCAACCGACTCGCTCGGCCGCTCGCACCGCGCCAAGATCGGCAAGACCCGCTTGGCCTATTGCATCGACCTGATGCGCGAATTGCTCGGCCTGCCCGACACCCACCGCATTGGCATCGTACCCGGCTCCGACACCGGCGCTTTCGAAATGGCGATGTGGACGATGCTCGGCGCACGCCCGGTCACGACTCTTGCCTGGGAAAGCTTCGGCGAAGGCTGGGTGACCGATGCCGCCAAGCAGTTGAAGCTCGACCCCACGATCATCCGCGCCGACTATGGCAAATTGCCCGACTTGGACGGTGTGAACTTCGCGCATGACGTCCTGTTCACCTGGAACGGCACCACGTCCGGCGTGCGCGTGCCCAATGCCGACTGGATTCCGGCCGACCGCGAAGGGCTGACCTTTGCCGACGCGACCAGCGCGGTGTTCGCCTATGACATCGACTGGACCAAGATCGATGTCGCCACCTTCTCCTGGCAGAAGGTGCTAGGCGGCGAGGGTGGCCATGGCGTGCTGATCCTCGGCCCCCGCGCGGTCGAGCGGCTCGAAACCCACACGCCCGCCTGGCCACTGCCCAAGGTGTTCCGCCTGATGGCCAAGGGCAAGCTCGCCGAAGGCATTTTCAAGGGCGAGACGATCAACACCCCCTCCATGCTCGCGGTCGAAGATGCGATCTTCGCGCTCGAATGGGGCAAGTCGTTGGGCGGTCTGCAGGGCCTCATTGCCCGCTCGGACGCCAATGCCGCTGCGCTAGGCAAGATCGTGGCCGAACGCGACTGGCTTGGCCATCTCGCGCTCGATGAAGCCACGCGCTCGAAGACCAGCGTCTGCCTGACCGTCGCGGGTGCCGACGAAGCCTTCATCAAGGCCTTCGCCGCCCTCCTCGAAAAGGAAGGCGCAGCCTATGACATTGCGGGCTATCGCGATGCCCCGGCGGGCCTTCGCATCTGGTGCGGCGCGACCGTGGAAACGGCGGATATCAAAGCGCTGGGTCCGTGGCTCGACTGGGCCTATGCGCAGACCAAGGCCGCCTGAACTCCCACCATCCGTTCGCCCTGAGCTTGTCGAAGGGCCGCACTTCTTTTGACCGTTTCAAGAAGGGCAGGGCTTCGACAGGCTCAGCCCGAACGGTGTAATATTAAGGATCAAATCCATGCCCAAAGTCCTTATTTCCGACAAAATGGACCCCCGCGCCGCCGCAATCTTCCGTGAACGCGGCGTGGAAGTCGATGAAATCACCGGCAAGACGCCCGAAGAACTGATCGCCATCATCGGCGAGTATGACGGCCTCGCCATCCGTTCCTCGACCAAGGTGACGAAGGCGATCCTCGACGCCGCCACCAACCTCAAGGTCATCGGTCGCGCCGGCATTGGCGTCGACAATGTCGACATCCCCTATGCCTCGGCCAAGGGCGTGATCGTCATGAACACGCCGTTCGGCAATTCGATCACCACTGCCGAACATGCCATCGCGCTGATGTTCGCGCTGGCGCGTCAGATACCTGAAGCCAATGCCCAGACCCAGCAGGGCCTGTGGCCCAAGAACGGCTTCATGGGCGTGGAAGTCACCGGCAAGACACTGGGCCTGATCGGCGCGGGCAATATCGGCTCGATCGTTGCCACCCGCGCGCTGGGTCTCAAGATGAAGGTGGTCGCGTTCGATCCGTTCCTGACGCCCGAACGCGCCATCGAAATGGGCGTGGAAAAGGCCGATCTCGACACGCTGCTCGCCAAGGCCGACTTCATCACGCTGCACACGCCGCTGACCGACCAGACTCGCAATATCCTGAGCCGCGAAAATCTGGCCAAGACCAAGAAGGGCGTGCGCATCATCAACTGCGCGCGCGGTGGCCTGATCGACGAAGCCGCGCTGAAGGATGCGCTCGATTCGGGCCAGGTCGCGGGCGCCGCGCTCGACGTGTTCCAGACCGAACCGGCCAAGGATTCGCCTTTGTTCGGCACGCCCAACTTCATCTGCACCCCGCATCTGGGCGCATCGACCGACGAAGCGCAGGTCAATGTCGCGCTGCAGGTCGCCGACCAGCTGTCCGACTATCTGCTCGACGGCGGCATCACCAATGCGCTCAACGTACCGTCGCTGTCGGCCGAGGAGGCCCCCAAGCTCAAGCCCTACATGGCGATCGCGGAAAAGCTCGGCAGCCTGGTCGGCCAGCTTGAAGGCGATGCCATCACCGGCGTCGCGGTCGAAGTCGAAGGCCATGCTGCCGAACTGAACCAGAAGCCGATCACCGCCGCCGTTCTGGCGGGCCTGATGCGCGTCTATTCGGACACGGTGAACATGGTCAACGCGCCCTTCCTGGCCAAGGAGCGCGGCCTCGACGTGCGCGAAGTGCGCCACGACCGCGAAGGCGCCTATCAGACGCTGATCCGCGTCACCGTCACCACCGAAAATGGCGACAAGTCGGTGGCCGGCACGCTGTTCGGCCCCACCAGCCCGCGTCTCGTCGAACTGTTCGGCATCAAGGTGGAGGCCGATCTCGACGGCACCATGCTCTATATCGTCAACCAGGACGCGCCCGGCTTCATCGGTCGTCTGGGGTCAACGCTGGGCGAGGCGGGCGTCAATGTCGGCACCTTCCACCTTGGCCGTCGCAACCAGGGCGGCGAAGCCGTGCTGCTGCTCTCGGTCGACGGCACCGTCACCGAACCGCTGCGCTGGGAAATCTGCAACCTGACCGGCGTGAAGCAGGTCAAATTGCTGCGCTTTGCGTAAGCAAGCCTGAAAAGCCCTCTCCCCTCCGGGGAGAGGGTTGGGAGAGGGGGAGCAACGGTGCGGCTAGATCCCACACTGAAGCAGCGTGCCAAACATATGCGCGCCAACCCCACCCCCGCCGAACAAAAGCTATGGCTCGCCCTGCGTGCCAACCGCTTCGAAAATCAGCAATTCACGCGCCAGACGATTATTGCCCCCTATATCGTCGATTTCGCCTCAAAGGCCGCGCGCCTCATCATCGAAGTTGATGGGGATACACATTCCGCCAAAGATCGCTATGACGCCCGACGAACCGAGTTTCTGGAATCGCTGGGCTATACTGTGATCCGTTTTGCCAATCCCGATGTCATGCACAATATCGAGAGCGTGTTGGGCGTGATTGCGCAGGCGTTGCATACTCCCCCTCTCCCCAACCCTCCCCCCCAAGGGGGAGGGAGCTAAGGTATGACCATGATCCCGCCCGGCCTTCTTCCCGAAGGATTATCCGACCGCCTGCCGCCCCAGGCCGAAGCCTCCGCCCGCCTCGCGCGGCGCGTGCTCGATACGGTGGCGACCCATGGCTATGAGCGGGTCATGCCCCCGCTCGCGGAATTCGAAGATACGCTCACCCAGCGCCTCAAATCCATGCGCGCGCAGGATCTGGTCCGCGCCGTCGATCCCGTGTCGCAGCGTAGCCTGGCGCTCCGCCCGGACATGACCGCGCAGGTCGGCCGCATCGCCGCCACGCGCCTCGCCGCCGCGCCGCGTCCCTTGCGCCTCTCCTATGCCGGGCCGGTCATCCGCCTCAAGGCCAACCAGCTTCGCCCTGAGCGCGAGAAATTGCAGGTCGGCGCTGAACTGATCGGCACCGACAGCGTCGCCGCTGCCGTGGAGATCGTCAATGTCGCGATCGAAGCGTTGCAGGCGGCAGGCGTCACCGGCCTCACCATCGACTTCACCCTGCCCGACCTGATCGACATGCTGGCCGCCGGGCCGCTGCCTTTGGCGGCTGGCGAACTGGAAGCGGTGCGTACCGAACTCGACGCCAAGGATGCGGGCGCGCTGGTCGCGCTTGGCCCGCAGGCCGCCGCCTATCTGCCCCTCATCGAAGCGACCGGCCCATTCCACGCCGCGATGGAGCGCTTGGAAGCCTTCAACGCAAGCCTGGGCGGCGCGATCGACAGCCGTATCGCGGGCCTGCGCGCCATCGCCAAGCCGATCGGCTGGGACATCACGCTAACGCTCGACCCGACTGAACGCCACGGCTTTGAATATCAGAACTGGTTCGGCTTTTCGATCTTCGCCGAAGGTTTCATCGGCGAAATCGGCCGGGGCGGCAGCTATGCCATCTGCCATGCCAATGGGCAGGACGAACCGGCCATGGGCTTCTCGCTCTATCCCGATCCGCTGATCGACGCGGGCTTTGGCGGCGAAACGCCCAAGCGCCTGTTCCTGCCGCTGGGTGCCGATGCGACCCGCGCCGCCGAACTGCGCGCCGAAGGCTGGAACACCGTCGCGGCGCTGGTCGGGGACGAGGATGGCGCGAAGCTGCGCTGTTCGCACTGGCTCGACGGCGCGGAGCTTCGCCCCTTCTGACTTGACTTGAGGGCTGCGGCAGGGCTAACCGCCGCGCGAACAGGGCGGCTTTGCGCCCAATCGATCCTACCGGCATGCCGAGTCCCGTCGAAGGGCATGGCCGGTCCGCGCGGCGGGCGGAGATCTGTATCCATGGCAAATGTAACCGTGATCGGCGCCCAATGGGGTGACGAGGGCAAGGGCAAGATCGTCGATTGGCTCTCGGAGCGCGCCGATGTCGTCGCTCGTTTCCAGGGCGGTCATAATGCGGGCCACACCCTCGTCGTCGGCGAGAAGGTCTATAAGCTCTCGCTGCTGCCGTCGGGCATCGTGCGCGGCACGCTCAGCGTCATCGGCAATGGCGTGGTGCTGGACCCCTGGCATTTCCGCGATGAAGTCGCGAAATTGTCGGCGCAGGGCGTCACCATCACGCCCGACAATCTCCAGATCGCCGAAACCTGCCCGCTGATCCTGCCCTTCCACCGCGACCTCGACGGGCTGCGTGAAGATGCGAGCGGCGCGGGCAAGATCGGCACCACCCGGCGCGGCATTGGCCCTGCCTATGAAGACAAGGTCGGCCGTCGCGCCATCCGCGTATGCGACCTCGCGCATCTGGACGATCTTGGCCCACAGCTCGATCGCCTGACCGCCCATCATGACGCGCTGCGCACCGGCTTTGGCGAACCGCCGATCGACCGCGCCGCGCTGATGGCGGAATTGACCGAAATTGCCGATTTCATCCTGCCCTTCGTCAAGCCGGTTTGGCTGACGCTCAACCGCGCCAAGGCGGCGGGCAAGCGCATCCTGTTCGAAGGCGCACAGGGCACGTTGCTCGACATTGACCATGGCACTTATCCCTTCGTCACCTCGTCCAACACGGTGGCGGGTACGGCGGCGAGCGGCACCGGCCTTGGTCCCAATGCGGCGGGCTTCGTGCTGGGCATCGTCAAAGCCTATACCACCCGCGTCGGCTCCGGCCCCTTCCCCACCGAACTGGAGGACGCCACCGGCCAGCGGCTGGGCGAACGCGGCCATGAATTTGGCACCGTCACCGGGCGCAAGCGCCGCTGCGGCTGGTTCGACGCGGTCCTGGTGCGCCAGTCGGTCGCGGTATCGGGCGTCACCGGCATCGCGCTCACCAAGCTCGACGTGCTGGACGGGTTCGACACGCTCCAGATTTGCGTCGGCTACAAGATTGGCGAACAGACGTTCGACTATCTGCCGGCCCATGCGCAGGATCAGGCCAAGGCGCAGCCGATCTACGAAAGCATCGAAGGCTGGCACGACACCACGGCGGGCGCGCGCAGCTGGGCAGAATTGCCCGCGCAGGCGATCAAATATATCCGCCGGATCGAAGAACTGATCGGCTGCCCGGTCACGCTCGTCTCCACCAGTCCTGAGCGCGAGGATACCATCCTCGTGCGCGATCCCTTCGCGGATTAAGGGCGATGGCGGAGAAGTTCGAAAGGCACAAGCAGGCCTGGACGCAGGACGAAATCCAGAAACTGCACACGCTGGCCAAGAAGGGCATGGGATTGAAAGCCATCGCCAAGGCGCTGACCCGCACCGAGGAGTCGACCAAGGCCCGCGCCAAGGAAGACGGATTGAACATCGCTAAATTGCGCTAGGGCATGATGACTTTAAGTCGCATCACTCCGTTCGCCCTGAGTAGGGGCTGAGCTTGTCGAAGACCCGTATCGAAGGGTCGGCTGCGCTTATATCCTTCGATACGCCATTTCGACTTCGCTCAATGGCTACTCTGGACGAACGGTTCTGAGTAAAGTCATCATGCTCTAATGGCGCCGTTCCCCGGCGGAGGCCGGGGGCCAGTTCCGTGGTCAGAACAGGGTCAAGGCCTTCGCCAGGGAACCGTCTCCCGCAAGGCTACGAGGCAACGGCGGGCGTTTCCTCCTCGCCCGCGGCGATCACCGTCGCCGCGACCAGATCGCCGGTGACGTTGAGCGCGGTGCGGCACATGTCGAGCAATCGGTCGACGCCCAGCACCAGCCCGATGCCTTCGGGCGGTATGCCGACCATCCCCAGGATCATCGCCACGACCGGCAGCGATCCGGCCGGCACGCCCGCCGTGCCGACGCCGCCCAGGATGCACATCATCATCACCATGACCTGCTGCGGAATGCTGAGGTCAATGCTGAAAAACTGGGCGAGGAAGATCACGGTGATCCCCTCGAACATCGCCGTGCCATTCTGGTTGGCGGTCGCGCCGATGGTCAGGACGAAGCGCGCGATGCGGCGCGGCAGGCGCAGATTATCCTCCGCCACGCGGAGCGCCGTCGGCAAGGTCGCATTGGAGGAGGCGGTGGCGAAGGCCATCACCGTCGCCTCCTGCACATCGGCGAAGAAACGGAGCGGTGAGCGTTTGGCGATGAAGGCGATCAGCAGCGAATAGACCCCGAACATCTGAATCGCGAGCGCGAGCAGCACGACCCCGACATAGGCCGACAACCGGATCAGCAAATCCCAGCCAAATTGCGACGCCAGGTTGAACATGAAGCAGGCAATGGCGATCGGCGCGAGGCGGATGACAAGCCCCATCAACCGCATCGTCACCGCCAGCACGCCCTCCATCGCGGTCAGCAGCATCTGCGTCTGCGGCGTCCGCACCAGCACCAGTCCAATGCCGAAGAAGAGCGAAAAGACCATCACCGCCAATATGTCATTGCCCGCCATGGCCGCGATGATGTTGTCGGGCACGATCGCGATGAAGGCATTGATCCCCTGCGGTGCGTCGCTGCCCCGGCTCAATATAGCCTGCGCTCCCGGTCCCGCATCACTCAGCATCGCGCGCGCCGTGACAGGATCGATGCCCGCGCCTGGCCGCAACAGATCGACCACCAACAGACTGACCGCCACCGCAATGGCCGACACGATGAAGGTATAGACGAGCGTGCGAAGCCCGACGCGCCGCAACGCCCGAATCTCGCCCATTTCCGCAATCCCGACGATCAGTGCCGATACCAGCAATGGGATCACCAGCATGAACAACAGCCGCAGGAAAATCTGGCCGATCGGCCCGGTGACATAGGTGGTGAAGCCCATGACCCAAGGGGCATCGGGCGCGACCATATAGACGGCAAGACCCGATAGCAGGCCGATGCCGAAGCCCGCGAGCATCTGCCATTGCAGCGATAATGCTGCGCTTTTGCGGCCGGTTTCGGCGCCTGTCGTGGGTGTCGTGCCGGTCAATGGTTCATCCTTTTGGGCTACCGCTCCGGGTCAACCACTCGGTCGGGGTGCCGGTTGCACGACTTTCCAGTCATTGCGCTATGGTATCGAGGGAGCTTTTACGCGCCTCTCGCGTTGGCGCGGTCCATTCTCTCGGAGAGCCGCATGATTGTCGATCCCGTTCCTTCCATGCGGCGCATGGCCTCCGAAGTCTGGAAACCGCTGACGATATTGTTCGTCTGGGACTGCGTCGTCACTCTCACTTACTATGTCCTGCCCTTCAAGGCGCCCTCGCTGCCGCTGACCATCTTCGGTTCGGCGCTGGCGCTGTTCCTGGGCTTTCGCTCTAATTCCGCCTATCAACGCTGGTGGGAAGGACGGGTGCTGTGGGGCGCGATGATCAACGCCTCGCGCAGCCTCGCGCGCGCGACCCGCAATTTCCTGCCCGACCCGGATGGCCGCGATATGAAGCGGGAGATCGTCAAGCGCCAGATCGCCTATGTGAACGCGCTGCGCTGCCAGTTGCGGCGGCAACCTCTCGATGAGGATGTGACGCGCTTTCTGGAGGAAAAGGACAAGGGGCTGGCGCTGGCGCGGACCAACGCCGCCAATGGCCTGCTCGACAGCACTGGCCGCCGTATCGACATGGCCCGGCGCGCAGGCTGGATCGACACGATCCAGCAGACACAGATGGAAGCGGTGCTGGTCGATATCGCCAATGCCCAGGGCGGGATGGAGCGGCTCAAGAACACCCCCCTGCCGGTCCAATATCGCTATCTACCCACGATATTCACCCATCTTTTCTGCATCTTCCTGCCCATCGGCCTGGTCGAAACGCTGGGCCTCGCCACCCCGCTCGGCTCGACGGTCGCAGGCCTCATGTTCCTCGCGGTCCTGCGCATCGGCGACGATCTGGTCGATCCCTTCGCCAACACCGTCCACGACGTATCGATGAGCGCCATGTGCCGCACGATCGAAATCGACCTGCTTCAATCCATCGGCGACCCCGCCCCGGAACCGCTCAAACCGGTCCGCGGCTGTCTATGGTGATGGCGGTCGGCAACGGCGCCATCTTGCGGTCACGCGGTAACCGCAAGCCGCCTTACCGCTCGCGTGTGGCGCTGAAGGTGACTTTGGGGTGGCGTTCCTGCTGATAGCCGATGTCCCAGGCGCTTCTGGCCATGAAGACGAGATTATCGTCGCGGTCCTTGGCCATGTTGGCATTGTTGTAGGACACCATCTCCTTGATCGCCGCGTCGTCGCCGCCGATCCAGCGGGCCGTGTCGAAGGGCGAGGCTTCCAGCACGGCGGCGACCTTATATTCGGCATCAAGCCGCGAGATCAGCACTTCGAGCTGGAGCTGGCCGACGACGCCGACGATCCATTGGCTGCCGATTTCGGGATAGAAGACCTGGATCACCCCCTCTTCGGACAGGTCGTCCAGCGCCTTGCGCAATTGCTTGGTCTTGGTCGGGTCTTTCAACTGTACGCGGCGCAGGATTTCGGGCGCGAAATTGGGCAGGCCGGTGAAGCGCAGGCCAGGCTTCTCGGACAATGTATCGCCGACGCGCAGCGCGCCATGATTGGGAATGCCGATGATGTCGCCGGGGAAGGCCTCGTCCGCCAGCTCGCGATCCTGCGCGAAGAAGAGGATGGGCGAATGGACCGCCAGCGGCTTGCCGGAGCCTGAGGGCGTCAGCTTCATGCCGCGTTTGAACTTGCCCGATACCAGGCGCATGAAGGCGATGCGGTCGCGATGCTGCGGGTCCATATTGGCCTGCACCTTGAAGATGAAGCCGGTGACTTCGCTGGCGTCGGGTTCGACCGCGGCGGGTTCGGCCGGTTGCGCGCGCGGCGGCGGCGCATGGGCGGCGAGCGCGTCGATCAATTCGGTAACGCCGAACAATTTGAGCGCCGAGCCGAAATAGACCGGGGTCAGGTCGCCCTGCCGATAGCGATCGAGATCGAAGCTGGCATAGCCCCCTTGCGACAATTCCGCTTCCTCGCGCAGCCGTTCGAGCGCGCGGGGGGAGAGGAAGTCGGCGAGTTTGGGGTCGTCCAGGCCGGTAAACTGGTGGCGGGTGCCGTCAAATTCCTTGGACGGGCCGGTCGGCTGCATCAGGCGGTTGGTGGCGAAGTCGTAAATGCCTTCGAACTCGCCGCCCATGCCGACCGGCCAGCTCATCGGGCAGACGTCGAGCTGCAACTGGTCGGCAACCTCGTCGAGCAGGCCGAAGGTTTCGCGGCCTTCGCGATCGACCTTGTTGACGAAGGTGATGATGGGCAGGTTGCGCAGGCGGCAAACCTCGAACAATTTGCGCGTCTGCGGCTCGATACCCTTGGCCGCGTCGATCACCATCACGGCGCTGTCGACGGCGGTCAGGGTGCGATAGGTATCCTCCGAGAAATCTTCATGCCCCGGCGTGTCGAGCAGGTTGAAGGTGATCGTCTCGCCATCGCGCGTCCGCTCGAACGTCATGACCGAGGAGGTGACGGAAATGCCGCGCTGCTGTTCGATCTTCATCCAGTCCGACCGGGCGCGGCGGTTCGCCCCGCGCGCCTTGACCTCACCCGCCAGATGGATCGCGCCGCCTTCCAGCAGCAGCTTTTCCGTCAGCGTGGTCTTACCGGCGTCAGGGTGGGAAATGATCGCGAAGGTGCGGCGGGATGGGATGGTCATGATGATTTTCTGGGTCGGGAGTAACTAAACCCGTTCACCCTGAGCGAAGTAGAAGGGCCATGCCGAGCGGAGGCGAGGCACTTCACTGCGTTCAGTGGAAGGCTTCGACTTCGCTCAGCCCGAACGGAAACTGAGTTGCGCCGTTACACGTCCACAAGGCTGACGTCCATGCGGAAGCTGCGGGCGTCGCCGGGGGGGAGGGCCATGATGCCTTGCTTATCCCAGACGTCGCCTTCGAACCCCACCAGGTCCGCCATCCCGGCCCAGGGTTCGACGCACAGATAATGCGCGCCGGGCTTTTGCCACAGGCCAAGCCAGGGCGTGTCGGGAAAGTCGATCCGCAGGCGGGGTTGGCCGGGGATGCCCCAGAGGAGCGATCGGCTGGCGAGGTCATCCCAGATCAGCGCGTCACCCGCGAACATATCATGGGTGGGGGCGAGGCTGTCGCCCTCGACCGGGGAGGGCGCGTGTTCGTGGGCGATGAGGCCGGGTTCGTCGCCGACTTTGCGGATCGGCGCGGGTTCGGGCGCTTCAAAGATGATGCGATGATCCTTAACGCCGCCGCCATAGGGCAGCGGCCAGGCGAAGGCGGGGTGATAGCCAAAGGCGAAGGGCATGACTGTGTCGCCCCGGTTGGCAACGGTGGCGGTCATGTGCAGCGTGGCGTCGGTCAGCGCGAACGCCATGTCGAGGCGGAAGTCGAAGGGGTAGATGGCGCGACTGGCGTCGTCCGCCTCCAGCCGGAACAGCGCGCTGTCGTCGCCCTGCTCCACGACCGCGAAGGCGCTGCGGCGGGCAAAGCCATGTTGCGGCATGGGATAGGCCTGCCCATCCAGCCGATAGACATCGCCGCGCGAGCGGCCGACGAAGGGGAAGAGCAGGGGGGCGTGGCCGGTCCACCAGCGCGGATCGGCATCGGTCATCAGGTCGCGGTCATCGGCGTCCCGAAGCGACCAGAGTTCAGCCCCCAGCGGGTTGATGGTGGCGGACAAGGCGGGCGAGGCGATGGGGATGAGGGCGTCGGACAAGGGCGGCTCCTGGGCTGTCCCGCCCCCCATAGCGGTGCGGCATAAGCCTGTCTGCCCCGGCAATCGTTTCGTCTGGGAACTGAAACCCCTGGTCGCTGGTTTGGCGATCGGGAGAAATATCATGAAATCATTTATCGCTGCTGCCACCCTGTCCCTGCTGTTGTCGGGGGCCGCGCTGGCGCAGGACAAGGACAAGCCAAGGGACGATACGCTGGACCGGGCGGGCGAGATCGCCAGCCAGCCGGTGCGCGACATTGGCCTGGAAAAGGACGAAATTCCGCCGGTGCTGCTCAAGGCGGTCGAGAATCCCTATGCGAGGCCGTCGTCGCGCACCTGTACCGGGTTGAACCGGGGGCTGGGCGAGTTGAACGCGGTGCTGGGCGATGATTTCGTCGCGGGCAAGGAAGCGAACGAGAATCGCACCGGCAAGATCGCAGCGGCGGTCGGCAAGACGGTGGTCAATTCGCTGATCCCGTTTCGCGGGCTGGTGCGTGAGATCAGCGGCGCGGCCCCGGCCGAGCGGCGCTTGCAGGCGGCGGTGACGGCGGGAATCGCGCGGCGCGGCTATCTGCGCGGAATGGCGGCGGCCAAGGGCTGCAAGATCGCCCCGATCGCGCCGCCGGTGGTGGCGAAGCCCAAGAAGGACGACGATAAGAGCCTGATTCATAATTATCCGATGAAATTTCATAGCCTTGCGATGCGGCGCGCGAATAGCTGTATGGAGGCTATGAACAGCCACGCATTTGCCGATGCGATGGTCCGTTCAAAGTCCTTTGCGAGCCGACGGTTGCGGTTCAGCCAAGCCAGTGTTCGCTCGACGACCCAGCGGCGCGGAAGAACCACAAAGCCTTTTGCACCATCGGATCGCTTGACGATCTCGACAGTCCATTTGCCGATACGCCGGAGCGCTTGCCTGAGCTTGTCGCCAGCGTAGCCGCCATCGGCAAAGACATGGCGCAGCCATGGAAAGCGGTGGATGATTTCACGCAGGACCAGCGGCGCGCCGTCGCGGTCCTGAATGTCGGCGGTATGGATCACCGCATGAACCAAATGACCCTCGGTGTCGGTGAGGATGTGGCGCTTGCGCCCCTTGATTTTCTTGCCTGCGTCAAAGCCGCGCGGGCCGCCACTTTCCGTTGTTTTCACGCTCTGACTATCGATCACGCCAGCACTGGGCGAAGCCTCTCGGCCCGTCGCTTCACGCGCCATCAATAGCAGGGTATGATTGAGCGAGAGCCACAGTTTGTTATCGCGCCACAGGTAAAACCAGCGCCGAACCGTCGAGACCGGCGGAAAGCAGGGTGGCAGCATTCGCCACGGCAGCCCCCCACGCAGCAGATATAGGATCGCCTCAACGATCCGTCGCAGCGGCCATTTGCGCGGACGGCCTACGTGGGAGGGTGGCGGCAAGAAAGGTTCGAGCACCGACCATTCGGCATCGGTCAAATCGCTTGGCAAAGTCAGTCCCGCGCGGGCATATTGCGCCCGAGTGGTATCGGTCCACATCGTTGATCTCCGGAAGTTTGTTGCAAAACCCCTGAATCAACGACTGCCGCAAGCGTCAAGCTAACCCGCTGATACCACTCAACTTAGTTTCGGATCGGGCTCTAAGAAATAAGCCGTTTCGAGTCTGTTCCCCGACGAAGGTCGGGGTCCAGTTCAGAGCGTGGAACTGGACCCCGGCCTCCGCCGGGGAACAGGCTGGCTATTTACCTCCGCAGGATGCCGCCCAGCTTCTGGGCGGCTTTCACGATAGCGGCGCTGATCGCGTCGAGATCGTCCTGGGTGAAGCTTTTGTCGCCGGGTTGGAGCGTGACTTCGATGGCGAGGCTCTTATGGCCGTCCTCGACGCCCGGTCCGGTGAAGACATCGAACAGGCGGGCGTCGACGATCGCCTTCTTGTCCGCGCCTTTTACCGCGCGGACCAGCGCGTCGGCTTCCTGTTGCTCCGGCACGACGAAGGCGAAGTCGCGCTTCACTGCCTGGAGCGCAGGCGGCGCGTAGGGCGCGCGCATGAAGCCCGATTTGCGCTTGCCCGGAATGGCATCCAGGAAGATTTCGCCCGCAACCACTATGCCGGTCAGGCCGAACTGCTTGGCGAGGGCTGGGTGCAGCACGCCATATTCGGCGAGAACCACCTTGGGGCCAAGGCGCAGCGTGCCTGACTGGCCGGGATGATAAGCGCCAGACGCATCGCCGAAATTCTGCAGATTGGCGACCGGTGCGCCCGCCGCCGCGAGCAGGGCGACGACTTCGCCCTTGGCATCGAAGGCGGTGAAGGACTGCGCCTTGCCGGTCTGCCAGCCGCGCGGGGATTGATCGCCCGCCAGCACGAAGCCGACCGTCGCGCGTTCGCCCTGCTTGAAATAGCGGCGGCCAAGCTCGAACAGGCGCACCGAAGAGGCACCACGATCCATGTTGCGGCGGGTCGCGGACAGCAGGCCCGGCAGCAGCGAGGGGCGCATGACCTTGAGGTCTTCGGAGATCGGGTTGGCCAGCACCCAGTCGCCGCCGCCGACCGATGCGGCTTCCTTTTCGGAGAGGAAGGACCAGTTGATCGCTTCGGACAGGCCGCGCGCAGCCGCCGTGCGGCGCACGCGCCGTTCGACCAGTTGTTCGGGCGTGGCGGTGGGGCGGGCGACGCCCGGCACACGGGGCAGCGGGGTGGAGGGCACATGGTCCAGCCCGACGATCCGCACCACTTCCTCGACCAGATCGGGCCAGCCATCGACGTCGCGCCGCCAGCTGGGCACGGTGACCGCCCAATAGCCGGGCAGGCTGACGGGCATGCCGTCCTGATAGTCGAAGCTCGCGGCCTCGCCGGTGACGGTGAAGCCCAGATTGGTCAGGATGCGCTTCTGTTCGTCGGCGGGGACATCGACACCGGCCAGCGCCAGGCACTGGTCGGGATCATAATCGATGACCTTGGGGGTGAGTGGCGGGCTGCCCGCGCGGGTCGGTTCGCTGGCGGTGCCGCCGCACAGATGGATGACCAGGCTGGTGGCGATCGACAGGCCATCGTCGAGGAAGGCGGGATCGACCCCGCGTTCGAAGCGCCCGCGCGCGTCGGAGGTGAGGGTCAGCTTCTGCCCCGTCATCGCGATCCGTTCGGGCGTGAAATAGGCGCATTCGATCAGCACGTCGGTCGTGCTGTCCTGTGCGCCCGAATGCTCGCCGCCCATGATGCCGCCAATATCGTGGACCGCTTCCTCGTCGGCGATGACGGTCATCGTCTCATCGACGGTATAGGTCTTGCCGTTGAGCGCCAGCACCTGTTCGCCGGGCTTGCCCTTGCGCGCGACCAGGCCGCCCTTGAGGCTCGCCATGTCATAGACGTGGAGCGGGCGGCCAAGGTCAATCATGATATAGTTGGTAATGTCGACAAGGGTGCTGATCGGCTTCTGGCCGATAGCCTTCAACCGCCGCGCCATCCATTCGGGCGATGCGCCATTGGTGACGCCGCGCACGGTGCGGGCGTAGAAAGCGGGGCAGCCTTCGGCATCGTCGGTGCGCACGTCCGGGCCGGGACCGACGCCGGCGATCGGCGGCACGATCAGCGCGTTGAGCGTGCCGAGACCCGCAGCGGCAAGATCGCGCGCGATGCCGCGCACGCCCATGCAATCCTGGCGATTGGGGGTGATCGACACGTCGATGACCGGATCATTGAGGCCCGCCCAGTCGGCATAGACCTGCCCCACCGGTGCGTCGCCGGGCAGTTCGATGATGCCGTCATGATCGTCGCCCAGTTCCAGCTCGCGCGAGGAACACATCATGCCGTTGGAATCGACGCCGCGAATCGCGGTCTTTTTCAGCACCATGCCATTGGACGGCACGACCGCGCCCTCCGTCCCGAACACGCCGACCAGGCCCGCGCGCGCATTGGGCGCGCCGCACACGACCTGCAGCGGGGTGCCGTCGCCCTTATCGACGGTCAGCACTTGCAGCTTGTCGGCCTGCGGATGGGGGTCGGCGGTCAGCACGCGCGCGATTCTGAACGCGGCGAGCTTTTCGGCGGGGTTGTCGACGCCGTCCACCTCCAGGCCGATGGCGTTGAGCTTCTTGAGGATCGTCGCCAGGTCGGCATCGGTGGCGAGATGCGTCTTGAGCCAGCTGAGCGTGAACTTCATGCGCCTACTCCTCCGCTGAGAGTCGGCACGTCGAGCGCGGAGAAGCCATAATGTTTGAGCCAGCGCAGGTCGCCGTCGAAGAAGGCACGCAAGTCGTTCATCCCATATTTGAGCATGGCGAGCCGGTCGACCCCGGTGCCGAAGGCAAAGCCCTGCCATTCGTCGGGGTCAAGGCCACAGCTTTCGATCACGCGGCGATTGACCATGCCGCTGCCCAGCACTTCGAGCCAGCCGCCATCGGGCGCATCGCCGTCGCCGCCGATGACGCGCTGGCCGTTGGTGAGCGTATAGCCGACATCGACCTCGACCGAGGGTTCGGTGAAGGGGAAGTAGCTGGGGCGCAGGCGCAGGACGATATCCTCGCGTTCGAAAAAGGCCTTGAGGAAGGTTTCCAGCGTCCATTTCAGGTGACCGAGCGTGATGCCTTTGTCGATCACCAGCCCCTCGATCTGGTGGAACATCGGCGTGTGGGTCGCGTCGCTATCGCTGCGATAGACGCGGCCGGGCGCGATGATGCGGATCGGCGGGGGCGTCGTCATCATCGTGCGGATCTGCACCGGGGAGGTATGGGTGCGCAGCAGCATCCGCTTCTGCCCCTCCGCGTCGGGGAAGTAGAAGGTGTCGTGCATCGCGCGCGCAGGGTGGGTTTCGGGGATGTTGAGCGCGGTGAAATTATGCCAGTCGTCCTCGATCTCCGGCCCGGTGGCGACGGAGAATCCCAGATCGGCGAAGATTTCGGCCAGTTCGTCCATCACTTGGCTGACCGGATGGATGCTGCCTTGCGGCCCCAAATCGGCGGGCAGGGTCATGTCGATCTTTTCCGACGCCAGGCGCGCATCGAGCGCCGCGCTTTCCAGCGCAGCCTTGCGCGACGCGATGGCGGCGGTGACGGATTCGCGCAGATCCTGGATCGGCGGGCCTTGCTCCAGCCGCTCTTGCGGCGACATCGGGCCGAGCGTCTTGAGCAGGCCGGTAATGACCCCATTCTTGCCCAACGCCCCAACCCGCAACGCCTCCACCGCGTCCGGCGTGTCGGCGGCGTCGATGTCGGCGATCAGCCCGGCTTTCAATGCGCTAATGTCTGTCATCATTATCTTGTTACCACCATCTCGTCATTCCCGCGAAGGCGGGAACCCATCTCCCGACCTGTCGGTCAGTCGCAGCGCAGAGTAGGCAAAGGCTCATAGCCAAAGCCCAGCGCCAGATCGTCCCAGTCGGGATTACCGGCTTCGATAAGCGCGATCTTCCACGGCCTGTTCCATTTCTTGATCCGCTTCTCCCGCAGGATGGCGCTGTCCATACTGTCATGCGGTTCGAACCAGACCAGGCGCTTGACGCCGTAGTCTTTGGTGAAGCCTTCGATCAAGCCGTTTCGGTGTTCATAGAGTCGCTTTACGAGGTCGGATGTGACCCCGATGTAGAGCGTCCCGTTCCTGCGACTGGCCAGAAGATAGACGGTTGGGCTGATCTCGCGCTTCATACAGGCCCCCGGAGATGGGTCCCCGCCTTCGCGGGGATGACGGACTGAGAGGTTTAACCTACGCCCGTGCCCCCAGCAACGCGCCGCCGAAGCCGATGAACATGACGCCGGTCGCGCGGTTGAACAGGCGTTGACGGTTGGCGGGGGCGAGCCAGCGGGCGAGGCGAAGGCCGCCGAGTGCATAGACGCTGTACCAGAAACTCTCGATCACCACGAAGGTCAGCACCAGGATGGCGAGCTGGACGCCGAAGGGGCGGTCGGTGTCGATGAACTGGGGGAAGAGCGCGGCGGCGAAGATGATGAGCTTGGGGTTGGAGAGGCCCGTGAGCAGGCCCGTGGCGAAGAGGGCGTGGTGCGAACGGGCGGGTGCGGCGACGGCGGCTGCGCCGACCGGGGCGCGCCAGGCCTTGATCCCCAGCCAGACGAGATAGGCGACCCCGGCATAGCGCAGCACATCGAACAGCCGCGGCGAGGTTTTGAGCAGCGCGCCAAGGCCCAGCGCCGAGGCGGCGAGGCACAGCAGCACCGCGCTCATCAGCCCCGCCATCGTCGCCATCGCCTTGCGCGGGCCGTGCTGGATGCTCTGCGTCATCACATGCAGCATGTTCGGCCCCGGCGTGGCGGAGATGAGGAAGACGGCGGTGACATAGAGCCACCAGAGATGCAGCGACATGGGGTGGTCCTCAGAGCGACCCCTCTTCCGTTCGCTTCGAGCGAAGTCGAGAAGCCGATAGCATAGGGCAGGTATGGCTTTGCCGAGGTCGGTTCTGTCTCGTTTCTCGACTTCGCTCGAAACGAACGGATGTTCTACAGTCCGCTAGACAAACAAAAAGGGCGCCGGAAGCATCTGCCCCGGCGCCCTTTTGACGATCTTGCGATCGATCGGCCTTAGGCTGCGGGCAGGGCAGCCTTGGCCTGGGCGATGATGGCGCTGAACGCCTCGCCTTCGTGCATCGCGATGTCGGCCAGAACCTTGCGGTCCAGCTGCACACCGGCGAGCTTCAAGCCATGCATGAACTGCGAATAGGTCAGGCCTTCAGCGCGGACACCCGCGTTGATGCGCTGAATCCACAGGCCACGGAAGCTGCGCTTCTTGACCTTGCGATCGCGGTAAGCGTACTGGCCGGCCTTTTCGACGGCCTGACGGGCGATACGGATGGTATTTTTGCGACGGCCATAATAGCCCTTCGCCTGTACCAGAAGCCGCTTATGCTTGGCGCGGGTGGTTACACCCCGTTTTACGCGTGCCATTGTCCCTTACTCCTTACTTGAGGCCGTAGGGCGCCCAGAGGCGGACGTGAGCCACGTCGGCATCGGACAGCACGGAAGTACCACGGTTCTGGCGAATATATTTGGCGTTATGGCTGATCAGACGGTGACGCTTGCCAGCGACGCCGTGCTTGACCTTGCCGGAAGCGGTGAACTTGAAGCGCTTCTTCACACCGCTCTTGGTCTTGAGCTTGGGCATTTTCGTCTCCTTTGCTTAGCGCGACGATTACAGACAGCCCCGGCAGCCCTAGTTAGCCGGGCGGTCCCACTGAATATCGCGAAGGGCGCGCCATAAGGGGCGGCCGGGGAAAAGGCAAGCGATTCGCGTTTTGGGGGTCGCGGGAGCCATTTGACGCGCTGGCGCGTTGAGCGCGCGATGGTCGATGGTGAGTCCGAAATGACAGAGCGGCCGACGGCCGGACGTGGCGCGGCCGTGCGTCATCATGCGACGCGCGCGCGCGAACGGTGGCGCAAATTGCCGCTGCCGGTGAAGATCCTGCTTGGTATCCTTGGCTTCCTCTTTGCGATATGGCTGATCCTGTTCATCACCAAGGGGCGCTTCCTTAAACGGCCGTTCGAGCAGATCGTCGGCAGCCAGTTGGAGCGCGACGTGCGCGTGGGCGGCGATTTCCAGCTCTATTTCGCGCCCTTCTCCATCAAGCTGCTGGCGGAAAAGGCGCGCATCGCCAACCTGCCCTGGGCGAGCCAGCCCGACCTGTTCCGCGCTGACCTGATCGACGCGCGGATCGCGCCGTTCAGCCTGCTCTTCGGCGACCGGGCGCGCCTGTCGTGGCTGGAACTGCGCAATGGCGCGGTGGACCTGGAATGGTCGCGCGACCACAAGCAGAATACATGGACGCTTGGCGACCCGAACTCGGATGGCGAGCCGATGACATGGCCGCTGATCCGGCAGGCGCGGCTGGCGGGGACGACGCTGCGCTATCGCGATCCGCAGATGCAGTTGAACGCCGATATCGGGTTCGAGACGGTGCAGGCGAAGGACACCCGCTTTGCGAGCGACGTGCGGCTGTCGGGCACGGGCAGCATGCGGGGCAAGCCGTTCGACCTCAAGGGCAGCCTCTTGTCCCCCAACGCCACGGTGTCGGGCGGCAAGAACAGCCTGGTGCTGCGAGCGGAGGCAGGCGCGACGGTGGTGGATGTCACCGGCACGCTGCGCGGCGCGACCGAATTGGAGGGCAGCGACCTGCAACTGGTGACGCGCGGGCCGAACCTCAGCTTGCTTTTTGATTTTCTGGGCGCGGCGATCCCCGATACGCGCCGCTATCGCTTCACATCGGCCTTGACCAAGGTGGGCGACGAGTGGCGTTTCACCCGGTTGAAGGGGCGTTTTGGCGATAGCGACCTGACCGGGCGCTTCACCGCGTCGCTGCCCAATGGGCGCTTGCTGCTGACCGCGGACCTGGCGACCGAGACGCTGGATATCATCGATGTCGCGCCTTTCTTTGGCTATGACCCGGCCAAGATCGAGCAGCAGGGGGCCGCTGGCGCGATCGAGACGGTGCAGGGCACCCCGCGCGTGTTGCCCGACACGCCGTTGCGGGTCGAAGCTATCCGCAATTTCGATGCGAAGGTGCAATATAAGGTCAAGCGCGTGCGGGCGCAGTATGTCCCGATCTCGGATATCGACCTGTCATTGAAGCTCGATCGCAGCGTTCTGACGCTTTCGCCGCTGACATTCGCCGTGTCGGGTGGGCAGGTTGCGTCGGATATAGAGATCAACGCGCGCGGCGCGCCGGTGCGGACGACCTATGATATTCGGCTGGCCCCGACGCCGATGGGCACGCTGCTGGCGCGCTGGGGCGTGGAGCAATCGGGCACCACCGGCACGATCAAGGGCCGGATACAGATGACGGGCCTTGGCGATACGCTGCATGATTCGCTGGCGACATCGAACGGGCGGATCGCGGTGATATTGCCAGCCGGAACGATGTGGGCGCGCAATGTGCAATTGTCGGAACTCGACATCGGCACCTTTGCGACCAAGATGTTCGCGGGCAAGCTCAAGGAGCCGGTGCAGATTAATTGCGGGCTGATCGCCTTTACGGTGCGCAATGGCGTGGCGGCGGCGGACCCGATCCTCATCGATACGAAGAAGAATGTCATGATCGGGCGCGGCGGCTTTTCGTTCCGCAACGAGCGGCTCGACATCGCCTTCCGTGCCGACAGCAAGAAGATCAGCCTGTTTTCCGGCCAGTCGCCGATCGGCATCAACGGCTATTTCGCTCGGCCCGGCATGGCGGTCGTCAGCCCCGAACTGATGGCGCGGGGCGGGGCGGCTTTGGGACTGGCCGTGGTGGGCACGCCGCTGGCGGCGGTGCTGGCCTTTGCCGATGTGGGCGAT
This sequence comes from Sphingobium sp. SA2, assembly GCF_032227065.1. Taxonomy (NCBI): domain Bacteria; kingdom Pseudomonadati; phylum Pseudomonadota; class Alphaproteobacteria; order Sphingomonadales; family Sphingobiaceae; genus Sphingobium; species Sphingobium sp. SA2. Next base: position 541,014 of record NZ_JAPMXX010000006.1, on the reverse strand, counting down.
GCCAAGGGCGCGGCTTGTGGCCCGATCCTGTCCGGCGCCAATGCGGTGGCGCAGCGCACCAAGCGCGGCAATGCGCGCGACGATGTGGGCCAGGGCACGACCGCGAAGGACGAAAAGGGCAAGGGCAGCAAGAGCGAGCAGCAGAGCCAGAAGAAGAAGTTTCTGGGGATTTTCTAAGCGGGCTGGGAGGGACGTTGTGCCCAATCCCTCTCACTCCGTTCGTGCTGAGTAGGGGCTGAGCGAAGTCGAAGACCCGTATCGAAGCATCATGCGCTGCGTCTATCCTTCGATACGCTATTTGCCCTTCGGTCGTCTGCGACTCCGACTTCGCTCAATGACTACTGAGGACGAAAGGAGATGGTTTAAGCTCAATGATCGTGACCATGATCATGCGGGGCGCTGGCGAGCGCTTCCAGCACATCTTCCAGCCGGGCGGGGTCGCCGAGCGCCAGGACATGGCCGTCGCTGTCCGCCGTCAAGGGTTCGCCATTCCAGTCGCACATCAGGCCGCCTGCGCCCTCGACCACCGGCACCAAAGCGGCGAAGTCGTAGCTTTGCAGGCCCGATTCGATGACGATGTCGAGGAAGCCCGACGCGAGCAGGCCGTAATTATAGCAATCGCCGCCATAGACCGGCCCCTGACGCGGGGCACCGCCGGAGACGGCCGCGACCAGCGCCATATAATGGGGCACGTCACCCTCGGCGAAGAGATGCGGGCTGGTGGTGGCGATGCCTGCGCCCTCCAGCGCGCGGCAGGCGCGGGTGCGGATCGGCTGGCCGTTGAAGGTCGTGGGCTGGCCCGACATGCCGGCCCAGCGTTCGCGCGCGATCGGCTGGTCGATGAGGCCGACGGTCGGCCAGCCCCCTTGCGTCAGCGCGATCAGCGTGCCGAAGATCGGCCGCCCGGCGATGAAGCTGCGGGTGCCGTCGATCGGGTCGAGAATCCAGACCCGCTCGGCATCCTCGCGCACGGATCCATATTCCTCGCCGATGATGCCGTCGCCGGGTCGCTCCTTTTCCAAAATCGCGCGGATCGCGGCTTCGGCGGCGCGGTCGGCTTCGGTCACGGGCGACTTGTCGGCCTTCAACTCCATGTCGTAGCGGGCGCGGAAGAAGGGGCGGATGGCTTCGCCCGCCGCATCGGCAAGGCGGTTGGCCAGGGTCAGGTCGTCGCGGGTTGTCATGGCATGATCGCCTAGCCGGTTGCGCCCGGTTGCGCCAGAGGGGCAGCCCCCTTGAGCGCCAGCGGCAGGCCTGCGGCGAGGAACTGGACTTCGCGCACGGTGGCGGCGACCCGCTGGTTGAGCAGCCCTGCGGCATCGCGGAAGCGGCGGGCGAGCGCATTATCGGGCACGATGCCGAGGCCCACTTCATTGGCGACGAGGATGATGGGGCCGGGCGCGGCGGCGATGGCGGCGACCAGATTGTCGGTCGCGGCGTCGATGTCTTGGTCGGCGAGCAGCAGGTTGGAGGTCCAGAGCGTGAGGCAATCGACCAGTAGGACGCGGCCCGGCGCGGCGTGTGTGGCGATCGCGTCGGCAAGCGCCATAGGCGCTTCGACCGTATGCCACAGCGCGTCGCGATCCTGCTGGTGGCGGGTGATGCGGTCGTGCATTTCTTCGTCAAAGGCCTGTGCCGTGGCGATGAAGCAGCGGTCGAGGCCGGTCGCTTCGGCGCGCGCCTGCGCATAGCGACTCTTGCCCGATCGCGCGCCGCCCAGCACCAGCAGGCTGTGATTTGCAGTCATGTTCCTCTTCCCTTCATGCCAGCCATGCCCATAGCCCCGCGATCAACCACAGCAGCAGGCAGGCGCGGATAGTGATACGCAGCGCCCGGTCTATGTCCCCCGCATCGGCCTGCGCCCTGCCATCGCCGATCCAGGGCTTCGGGCAGGCGACGCCATCATAAGCGATCGGCCCGGCGAGGCGCAGGCCCAATGCGCCCGCCATCGCCGCTTCAGTCCAGCCCGCATTGGGGGAGGCATGGGCGCGCGCGTCGCGCCGCAGGATGCGCCATCCGCCGCCGCCCGCAATGCAGATCAACGCGCCGCCGATCCGTGCGGCCAGCAGGTTGAACAGATCGTCACTGCGCGCCGCCGCCCAGCCAAAGGCCCGCCAGCGCGGCTCGCGATGGCCGATCAGGCTGTCGGCGGTGTTGATCGCCTTATAGGCCCAGACGCCGGGCAGGCCGAGCAGCAACAGCCAGAAGAGCGGCGCGGCGATGCCGTCGCAGAAGCTTTCGGCCAGGCTTTCGATCGCAGCGCGGGCGACGCCGCTGGCATCGAGCGCGTCGGTATCACGGTCGACGATGCGGGCGACCTGTTGGCGGGCAAGGGGCAGGTCGTTTGCGGCAAGCGCCTGCGCCACGGCGCGGACATGGTCGAACAGGCTGCGCTGGGCGAGCGCGGGGAGGGCGAGCAGCGCAAGGAGCGGCCAGCCATAGGGGCCGCACAGGCGCAGGATGGCGGACTGCACGATCCAGCCGCCGCCCGCCGCGACGATCAGGAGCAGCAGGACTGTGACGATGCCCCATATGCGGCGGGTGGCGTCGTGTCCGTGCGGGCGGTTCCAGCGCGCCTCGCACCCGTCGATGAGGCGCGCGAAAAGCCCGACCGGATGGCCGATCCGGGCATAGAGCCAGACGGGCCAGCCGATCGCGGCGTCGAGCATCAGCGCGACGAGCGCGACCGGCTCAGCCATGGCGCAGCGCCGCTTCGAGCCGGTCGCAGACGGTGGCATCGGCGGGCAGGCCGATGCGCAGCCAGCGGGGTTGCTCGGTGAAGGGGCGGGTCAGGATGGCGCGGCGGGCGAGACGGTCGAACAAGGCAGGGGCGTCGTCGGCTTCGATCAGGCGGAAGAGGGGGCAGGTGCCGATCGGGTGGTAGCCGCAGCGGATCAGCAGCGCGTCGAGGGCGGACGCCTGTTGCCCAAGCCGCTGGCGGGTGGCGGCGATCCAGGGCTGGTCGCGATAAGCGGCCGTGCCGATGGCGATGGCCGGGGCGGAAATGGGCCAGGCTCCCAGCTTGCGGCGGACGGCGGCGAGGATGGCGGGCGGGCCGATCAAAAAGCCGAGCCGCACGCCTGCAAGCCCGAAAAATTTGCCGAAGGAGCGGAAAACCAGCAGGTGGTGGTCTTCGCCGACCTGATCGGCAAAGCTGATCGCCGGGTCGGCATCGGCAAAGGCTTCGTCGAGGATCAGCCAGCAGTCGTCGCCGCGCCGGGCGAGCAGATCGTGGAGGGCGGGGCGGTCGAAGCGATAGCCGTCAGGGTTGTTGGGGTTGGCGAGGATCAGCGTTTGGCCATCGGCCTCGACCAGATCGGCGCGGCCAAGCGGGATGCTGCCGTCGATCATCTCGCCATGGGTGCGATAGGCGGGGATGATATGGCAGGCGGGGCCGGGCAGCAGGTCGCCGATCAGGCGCAGGCCGATCTCGGTGCCGGGCAGGGCGCATACCATCGCGGGATCGACGCCAAAATGCGCGGCGGCGGCGGCTTCGAGCGCGCGCAGGGCCGCGTCATCGGGCAGGCGCGCCCAGTCGATCGCCAGCGGCGGGATGGGCCAGGGCTGCGGGTTGATGCCGGTCGACAGATCGATCCAGGGCGCATCGCCCTCGCCGAAATAGGCGCGCGCCGCACCAAGCCCGCCGCCATGCCAGTGCCAGCGGTCGATCATAACAGTACCGCCAGCAGCAGGCCGCTTTCGACAAGTTCGATGCCCGCGCCATGGCCATCGCCTGAAATACCGCCGATCCGGTGCCGCAGCCACAGGCCCCAGCCGAGCATCAGCATGGGCGCGGCGAGCAGGCCGGGCACCCACCAGCAGGCGAGCAGCCAGGCGGCGGCCCAGAGCGCCAGATCGACCGGGCGGATGGTGCCGCGAAAGGCGGTGCCGAGACCTTCGTGCAGCGGCGGGAGCAGGCGCGTCCACCATAGCGGGGCGATCCGCGCGGCGAAGGGTATGAGGATCAGCGCGGCGAGAGGCGCGCGATCGATGAGGGCATGGAGCAGGACCAGCTTGGCGATGAGTTGCAGCGCGATCGCGACGACGCCGAAGCTGCCGACATGCGGGTCGGAGAGGACCGCGCGCAGGCGATCCTTGTCCTTATGCGCAGCACCAGCCGCATCGGCCATGTCGCCCAGCCCGTCGAGATGCAGCGCGCCGGTCAGCCCGACCCAGGCGATGAGGCCGAGCAATGCGCCAACCCAGGGGTCGATCCGCGCCCCCGCCCCGCAAGCGACGGCGATCAGCGCGCCGAGGATCAGGCCGACGACGGGAAACCAGCGCATCGACCGGGCGAAATCTTGCGCCGAGGCAGCGACGCGCGGCATCGGCAGGCGAGTGAGGAACTGGAGCGCGATGACCAGCCCCTTCATGGCTGCAGGCCGATGATCTGCGCGGCGGGCTGCGGGCCGGGCCACAGGCGCAGCGAGAGCAAAGACGCATAGGGCAAGTCGAACGCCCAGCTTTGCGCGGGCGTCAGGCCGCAATGATAGGCGATGGCCGCGCGCATCGCCCCGCCATGGGTGAGGATAAGGGTGGAGTCGGCGGTCAGTGCAGCGGTGGCGGCGGCGACGCGATCGACCAGCATCGACCAGCGCTCGCCGCCCGGTGGCGGGCTGGCGTCAGGATCGGCATGGAAGCGGGCAAAGGCCTGCGCCGGGACGGCGGATGGGGCGAGGCCATCCCAGGCGCCGAAATCCAGCTCGCGCCAGCGCGGGTCGAGCAAGACGGGCAGGCTTTGGTCCCGACCGATGGCATCAGCGGCGGCGCTGGCGCGGGTGAGGTCGGAACTGATGATGGCGCGCATGCCAAGGTTCGCGGCGCGGGCGCGGCAGGCGTCGATCCCGGCCAACGTCGGCTTGCCATCGGTGCGGCCCATCAGCAGGCCGGGCGTGTCGGGCGCGCCATGGCGCAGCAGATGGAGCAGCCGGGGCGTCATGCCGCGCCCGACACGCCGGCCTGGGCGAAGGTCGCCATCTGCGCATGGGCGGCGAGCGCGGACCGGACGATGTTGGCCGCCACAGCCGCGCCGCTACCTTCGCCGAGCCGCATGCCAAGGCGCAGCAGCGGATCGAGCCCAAGCTGGCGGAGCAGCCGGTCATGGCCGGGTTCGGCCGAACAATGGCCCGCGAGGCAATGGTCGGTGATGGTGGGATGCGCGGCGGCAAGGGGGGCGATGGCGGCACCGCTGATGAACCCATCCAGCATCACCGGGATGCGCCATTGCCGCGCCCGCAGCGCCGCGCCCGCCATCGCCGCAATCTCTCGCCCGCCCACGCGCCGCAGCGTTTCGAACGGGGTTAGCGGCGCGCCGGCGTGGAAGGCCAAGGCCCGGTCGATCACCGCGATCTTGCGGGCGATGCCGTCGGCATCGACGCCGGTGCCCGGCCCGACCCATTCCGCCGCGCTGCCGCCCAGGCTGCGCGCGGCGAGGGCGGCGGCGGCGGTCGAATTGCCGATGCCCATTTCGCCCAGCAGCACCAGGTCGAGGCCGGGCTCCACCGCCGCCGCGCCGATCGCCAGCGCCGCGAGGCAGTCCGCTTCGCTCATGGCCGCGCCTTGCGTGAAATCGTCCGTCGGGCGGTCAAGGTCGATCGGCACGACGCGCAGGTCGAGGCCCGCAGCACCGGCCAGCGCGTTGATCGCAGCACCGCCAGCATTGAAATTGGCGACCATCTGCGCGGTGACGGCGGCGGGAAAGGCGCTGACGCCATGGACGGTGACGCCATGATTGCCCGCGAAGATCAGCACTCGGCCCCGGTCGAGCGCGGGAATCGCCCGCCCCTGCCACCCGGCAAAGAACAGCGCGAGTTGCTCCAGCCGGGCGAGCGACCCGGCGGGCTTGGTCAATTGCGCCTGCCGCGCGGCGGCGGCGGCGATGGCGTCGGTGTCGGGACCGGGCAGCGCGCGCAGGGCGGCGTCGAAGTCGGCGGGGCTGGACCAGAAGGGGGCTTGGGGCATCTTATTCTCCATGGTCAGGCGCAGCGCTCCAGCGGTCGAGCGGGGCGACCAGCGGCGGCGTGGCGGCAAGGTCGATGCGGCTGGTGATGCCATAGACGGCGCGCAGCCGGTCCTGCGTCAGCACCGCGTCCGGCGTGCCATCGGCGACCAGCGTACCGCGATCGAGCAGCAGCAGCCGGTCGCAATAGCGCGCCGCCATGGACAGGTCGTGCAGCACGGCGATGACCAGCCCACCCGCCCGCGCTTCGCGCGCGAGCAATTGCATGACGTCGATCTGATGACCGGGGTCGAGCGCGGCGAGGGGTTCGTCCACGGCTAGGCCGGGCGCGCCGACCGCCAGCGCGCGGGCGAGCATGACGCGGGCGCGCTCGCCGCCCGACAATTCGGTGGCGATCCGGTCGGCGAGATGGGTGACGTCGGTGCGCGCCATGGCCGCCGCTATGGCGTCATGGTCCGCTGCGCCGATGCGCGACATGGGGCCAAGATGGGGCAGGCGGCCAAGCGCGATCAGCCGCTCGACGCTGAGCGGCCAGTGCAGCGTCTGCCCCTGCGGCAGATAGGCGATGGCGCGGGCACGATCGCGCGGCGGCAGGGTGGCGATGGCGCGGCCGTCGATCGTCACGCTGCCGCGCGTCGTATCTATGAGGCCGAGCATCGCCCGCACCAGCGTCGATTTGCCCGCGCCATTGGGGCCGATGATGCCGATCAGCGCGCCGGGCGCGAGCGTCGCGTCGATATCCTGCAGCACGGCGCGGCGGCCAAGCCGGGCGCACAGCCCTTCGACCCGGATCGTCACCATGTCCGCCGCTCCCGCAACAGATGGAGCAGGAAGATGGGGACGCCGAGGAAGGCGGTGACGACGCCGAGCTTCAACTCGCTGGTGGTGGGGATCAGCCGGACGAGGATGTCGGCGGCGACCAGCAGGATCGCGCCGCCCAGCAGCGAAGGGAGCAGAATGGCGGACGGGCTGCGGTCGGTCAGCGGGCGGACGAGATGGGGGACGATGAGGCCGATGAAGCCGATCGAACCGGACACCGACACCGCCCCGCCCACGCCGATCGCAACGCCCAGCAGCAGGCGGGTGCGGGTGCGGCGCAGATCGACGCCGAGCGACCGCGCGCCATCCTCGCCCAGCGTCAGCGCGTCGAGCGCGCGCCGGTCGATCAGCAGCAGCGCGCCGCCGACGATCACGCAGGGCAGGACGATCCAGACATGATCAATCGACCGGTTTTCGATCGACCCCATCAGCCAGGTCATGATCTCCATCGCGGCAAAGGGATTGGGCGAGAGGTTGAGCGCCAGGCTGATACCCGCCCCGGCCAACGTCGACACGGCGATGCCCGCCAGAATGAGCGTCAAGGCGCTTTCCGCGCGCCCGGCCAGGGTGAAGAGCAGCAGCAGCGCAATCAGCCCGGTGGCGATCGAGAGCAGCGGCAGCATCGCCGGGTGCCAGCCCGCCACGCCGAAATAAATGGCGGCGACCGCGCCCAGTGCGGCGGCATTGGACGCGCCCAGCACCGAGGGTTCGGCCAGCGGATTGCGCAAATAGCCCTGCAACACTGCGCCCGCCAGCCCCAGCATCGCCCCGACCAGCAGGCCGATGAGCGTGCGCGGCAGGCGCAGGTCGAGCAATATGGTGGTTGCGACCGGATCGCCATGACCCATGACCACCGCGAACAGCCGGTCGAGCGAAAGCGTGACCGGGCCAAGCCGCAGCGAGGCGACCGCGACGATCACCACCCCGGCGATCAGCAGCGGCATCAGCGCATAATGGCGCGGCGCGGGCGGTTCATGGGTCAGGCGCATGGGGTCCGATCGGGCTTGCTTGTGTCACGGCACCGGGGCGTTATGGAAGCGCGATGATGATCTTGCGCTCGCTTGCCCTCGCCACTGGCCTGTTGTGCCTTGCCTTGCCCGGCGCGGCGGCCGAGCGGGGTGGCGCTGCGCCCCAGCGGCCCCAGCGTATCGTATCGCTGAACCTGTGTTCCGATCAACTGGTGCTGGCGCTGGCCGACCGGGGCCAAATTGCCGGGCTGACCAGCAATGTGCGCGATCCCGACATGTCGGCGGCGGCAGAGGCGGCGCGCGGCCTGCCGATGCTGCGCGGCACGTCGGAGGAAGTGCTGGCGGCGCGGCCCGATCTGGTGATCGGCCTGCCCGCGCGCGGGCATCCGGCGCTCGCCCCTTTCAAGACCCTGCCCTTCCGCACGCTCGACCTGCAATCGGCGGAAAATTACGCCAGCATCTTGGCCTCGATCCGGCAAGTGGCGCAGGCGGTGGGGCATCCCGCGCGCGGCGAGGCGCTGATCGCGCGGATGGAGGCTGATCTGGCGCGGCTGCCCCGTCCCGCGCGTGCGCCGGTCGCGGCTTATTATCAGCGGCGCGGCTATCTGACCGGATCGGGCACGTTGATCGACGATCTGCTGGTGCGCACGGGCGTCACCAATCTCGCGACCCGCTTGGGCAAGCCCGCTCTGTCGCAGATGAGCCTGGAGGAGATGGTGGCGTCGCGGCCCGACTATCTGATCATCGAAAGCGCGACGCAGACGGTGACTGATCAGGGCACCGAAATGCTGCACCATCCCGCGCTGCGCAGCATCCCGCGCATCGCCATTCCGCAGGCGTGGACGGTGTGCGGCGGCCCCGCTTATGTGCAGGCGGCGCAGGCGATCGCCCGCGCGGTCAAGCCGCGCTGACCCCTCCCCGCCAACGACCCGGCGTTGGCAAGGCCTAGCCTGCCTTGCGCGGTCTGATGGCGGGGACGGGATCATATCAGAAGCTCAGGCGCACGCCGCCATAGGCCGACAGGCCGAGCGTCTGGGTGCCGTAGCTGACCTGATACCATTTATCGAACAGGTTGATGACGCGGCCATACAGCTCGACCCGGTCGGTGATGCCGTAGGAGGCGAGCAGGTCGACCACTGTATAGGCCTCAGTCGCGCCGCCAAAGCCCGACGAGTCGCCATCATGATAGCGCACCCGCGCGGTCATCGACGCGCGTTCGGCCGGGGTCAGGATGACCGATGTGGTGCCGGTATAGCGCGGGCGGCCGCTGTTGACATAGACACCGTCCATGTCGCGATCGATTTCATGGTCGGTATAGCCATAGGTCTGGCTGACACCCAGCCAGGGCAGCGGCTGGGCGGTGACGCCGATCTCTATCCCCTCCGCGCGGGTGCGGCCGAACTGGCCATAGCCGCCAAAGGGCGGACGGCTGCCGTCGAAGTTGATCTCGTTGGTCTTGCGGGTGAAGAAATAGCTGACCTGCGCGGTCAGCCCTTCGGTCAGCGCCAGGTCGAAGCCGATGTCGCCGCCCCGGCTGGTTTCGACCTCAAGGTCTGGGTTGCCATAGGTGGGGTCGAACAATTGATAGAGGCCCGGTGCCTTGGCCCCGGTGCCATAACTGGCGCGCAGCTTGAGCGCGCCCAGCGCATAAGCCAGCGTGCCGCGATAGGTGTCGAACGTGCCGAAGCGGCTATTATCGTCGACCCGCGCCGCGCCGGTCAGGGTAAGCCCCGCGAGCGGCCGCAGCGCGATTTCGGCATAGGCCGACCGCGTGTTGACGCGGGCGGGGAAAGCACCGGAAAAGCTGGTGATCTGGGTCGTCTTCTCCCGCTCATAATTGCCCCCTGCGGCCAGGCTGACCGGGCCGGTGCCGCCATAGGCGAGCGCCAGCGTCAGCTCGTCCTTGGTGCCGCGGAACAGGTCGCCCTCGGCCCGGTTCCAGGTGCCGAAATAGCGGCGGCGCGCGGCGTAGCGGCTGGCGGTCAGGTCAGCGGTGAACTGGCCGTCCAGGCTCTTGTAGCTGGCCTGGCCGGCGGCGGCATAGTCGCGCGTTTTGGCGGTATCGTCGCTGTCCGACGTCGTATTGTCGAGATCGCTGAAGGCATCGAACCAATAGCCGATCGCCTGCAGCGACAAGGTGTCGGTCGCCTGATAGCCGACCCGGCCGCTAAAGCCGTAGCGGCGATATTCGTCCTTTTCGGTGGCCGACCCTGCGGGGCTGGCGGTGCGGGGATCGGCGAGCGAGGGGCCGTCATGGCGATAGCCGGTCGCGCTCAGGCGGAAATCGAGCGCGCCGCTCTTGCCCAGCAGCGATGCGCCGCCGCTGCGCATGCCATAGGAACCGGCCTCGGCCTCTGCATTGACCTGCAAACCCTCTTCGGTCGCGCGTTGGGTGATGATGTTGATGACGCCGCCGACCGCGTCGGAGCCATAGAGCGAGCTTTGGTTGCCGCGCAGGATTTCGACCCGGTCGATGTCGCGGCTGGTCAGGTGGTCGGCCTGGAACTGGGTGCTGATCGCACTGGGATCACCCAGCTCGATACCGTCGATCAGCCAGAGAATCTCATTATTGTTCGATCCCCGGATGCGGACGCTGGTCAACTGGCCGGGGCGATCGGCCGTCGTCTGCACGCCGGGCGCGTCCTGCAATATGTCTTTCAGGAAGAGGATCTGGTTGCGTTGGATATCGGCACGGGTGATGATCGACACCGCGCTACCGATCTCGCGCGCTTCGCTGGTGACGCGCGAGGCGGTGACGATGATGGGTGTGCTGTTGCCGCTCAGGTCCGAAATCTGTTCGGGGGCCTGCGCGAAAACGGGGCTGGCAGCGCTGAGCGCCAGCAGGGATATGCCGTATTTAATCATGTATAGTCTCCTCCCGCGCCGAGCGATAGCGGGCGGTGGAGCATGTCGATGATGGGCGTATGGCCCGCCGATCGACGGCCGACGCAGGGCGACGAACCGGCGCATATATAGCCCAGCGTCCCACGACGGTTGCGGCCCCGGCCGCCTTCCTGTCGTCGCTCAGACGGAGAGTTACCGTGCCGCGGCCATCCCCTGGACCAAGGCAAGAGCGACCAGAACGCCGGCAGGTCTCCTGGCTCACGGGTCATGGCGTCATGTACGACCTTCCCAGACGTTTGACGGTCCAGTGGCTGCTTCCTTCGAAGAGGAAGCCGTGTACATCACGCTCACCGCTTACAGTTGCAGGGACAGCTGCGGCTTTGGATGGTGTGAGCCATCCGCACCGCCTTCCCTTTTAAGCCTCGATCAAGAGGCACCGGCGCGATCTTTGCCCGTTGCGCTCAAGCGAGCGCTACGGACGGCAGCCCGATAGCGGGCGGCAAGGCATCACGCAAGGCGGCAATTGCCGCCCCGGCTTCATGCTGTCAGTCGAACAGGCTGGACACCGAACTTTCATCGGCAATGCGCTTGATCGCTTCGCCCAGTAGCGGGGCGATGGGCAGGTGGCGGACCTTCTTGGCGGTATTGACCGCCTCGGTCCCCTGGATCGTGTCGGTGATGACCAGTTCCAGCAGGTCGGAGGCATCCACGCGCGCGACCGCGCCGCCCGACAGCACGCCATGGCTGACATAGGCGACGACATCCTCGGCCCCGGCGGCCTTGAGCGCGGAGGCCGCGTTGCACAGCGTCCCCGCCGAATCGACGATATCGTCGATCAGGACGCAGAAACGCCCGGCCACGTCGCCGATGATGTTCATCACTTCCGATTCGCCCGCGCGCTCACGCCGCTTGTCGACGATGGCGAGCGGGGCGTTGTCGAGCCGCTTGGCCAGCGCCCGCGCGCGCACCACGCCGCCGACGTCGGGCGACACGACCATCAAATTGCGATCGCCAAAGCGCGCCTGAATGTCCGCCGACATGACCGGCGCACCGAACAGATTGTCGGTCGGAATATCGAAGAAGCCCTGGATCTGGCCGGCGTGCAAATCGACCGACAGCACGCGGTCGGCGCCCGCCTTGGTGATCAGGTTCGCGACCAGCTTGGCGCTGATCGGGGTGCGGGGGCCGGGCTTCCGGTCCTGCCGGGCATAGCCGAAATAGGGGACGACGGCAGTGATTCGCTTGGCCGACGCGCGTTTCAGCGCATCGATCATGATCAGCAATTCCATCAGATTGTCGTTGGTCGGATAGCTGGTCGATTGCAGCACGAACACATCTTCGCCCCGGACATTTTCGTGGATTTCCACGAACACTTCCTCATCGGCGAAGCGGCGGACGCTGGCGTCGGTCAGGGGAATTTCGATATAGTCGGCGATGGCGGCCGCGAGCGGCTTGTTCGAATTGCCGGTCATGAGCTTCATGGCCAAAACCCCCTGAAATGAAAAGGCGTGACGAATTGATGACGCTGGGTGAAACGCCGCCCCTGTAGCGGCGCGGGGTCGCGGTGGAAAGGCGCTTTTGCGCCAGCCGGAAAAATGCATTAGGGGCCGCGTCCATGACCGACAAACTCGTGATCGCCCTTGCCCAGATGACCCAGTCGGTAGGCGACCTCGCCGCCAATGCCGACGCGATGCTGGAATGGCGGGCGCGGGCGATGGATGCGGACCTGATCGTCTATCCCGAATTGCAGCTGATCGGCTATCCGCCCGAAGATCTGGTATTGAAGCCCGCTCTGGTCGAACGCGCCAATCAGGAACTGGATCGGCTGGCGCAGGCGACCGGCGATGGCGGCCCGGCGATGCTGGTCGGCACCGTGGTAGCCGCGCAGGGCGTGTTGTTCAACGTCGTCGCGCTGCTGGAAGACGGGGCGGTCACCGCCATCCGCCAGAAGCGCGAGCTGCCCAATTATGGCACGTTCGACGAAAAGCGCCTGTTCGCGCCCGGCCCGCTGCCTGCGCCCATCGACTTCAAGGGCGTCAAGATCGGCGTGCCGATCTGCGAGGACATCTGGTTCCCCTTCGTCACCGCGCACCTGAAGGCGCAGGGCGCGGACATATTGATCAGCCCCAATGGCAGCCCCTATGAGGTCGACAAGGATGATCGCCGCGTCAATGGCGTTGCGGGGACGCGGGTGCGCGAGACGAATCTGCCGCTCGTCTATCTCAACCGCGTCGGCGGGCAGGATGAGCTGGTGTTCGACGGCGCGTCCTTCGTGATGAACGCCGACCTGTCGATCGCGCATCAGCTGCCCGACTGGGACGAAGCGCTGGTGCTGACGACATGGGAGAAGCAGGCGGGGCAGTGGGTCTGCCTGCCCGGCGATCGCCATGTCCTGGATGACCGGCCCGCCGACATTTACAATGCGATGGTCCTGGGCCTGCGCGATTATGTGAACCGCAACCGCTTCCCCGGCGTCGTGCTGGGCCTGTCGGGCGGGATCGACAGCGCGCTATCCGCTGCCGTCGCGGTCGATGCGCTGGGGCCGGACCGGGTATGGTGCGTGATGATGCCCTCGCGCTTCACCAGCCAGGAGAGCCTGGACGATGCCGTCGCCTGCGCGCGGCTGCTGGGCGTGCGTTACGACAGCATCCCCATCGAACCGGCGGTCGGCGCGTTCGACACGATGCTGGGCGATGTATTCGCCGAGCGGCAACGCGACCTGACCGAAGAGAATATCCAGTCGCGCATTCGCGGGCTGACGCTGATGGCGCTGTCCAACAAATTCGGCCACATGCTGCTGACCACCGGCAACAAGAGCGAGATGTCGGTCGGCTATGCCACCATCTATGGCGACATGGCGGGCGGCTATTCGGTGTTGAAGGACGCCTATAAGACGACCGTGTTCGACCTGTGCCGTTGGCGCAACGAGAATGTCCCGACGCTCGGCGAAGGCTTTGGCCCCACCGGCCCGGTGATGCCCGAACGGGTGATCAGCAAGCCGCCCAGCGCCGAACTGCGCGCCGACCAGCGCGACGATGACAGCCTGCCGCCCTATGAAGTGCTCGACCCGATCCTCTATGGCCTGGTCGAGGAGGAATTGTCGGTCGAGCAACTGGTCGCGCGCGGGTTCGAGCGCGAGACCGTCGCGCGGATCGAGCGGCTGCTTTATGTCGCCGAATATAAGCGTCGCCAATCGCCCCCCGGCGTGAAGCTCGGCACCCGCAATTTCGGCCGCGACCGGCGTTATCCCATCACCAACGCGTTTCGCACGCTCTAGCCAATGCAAAAGTCCGTTCGTCCTGAGTAGCCATTGAGCTTGTCGAAATGGCGTATCGAAGGATGCTTCGATACGGGGCTTCGACTTCGCTCAGCCCCTACTCAGCACGAACGGGTTAGGACCAGACCAATGACCGTCATCACCCGTTTCGCGCCGTCCCCCACCGGCCATCTCCATGTCGGCAATATCCGCGCCGCGCTGCATAACTGGCTGTTCGCGCAAAAGTCCGGCGGGCAATTCCTGCTGCGGCTGGACGATACCGACCTCGAACGCTCGCGCCCCGAATATGCCGATGCGATCCGCGCCGACCTGCAATGGCTCGGCCTGAGCTGGGACGCGGAGGCCAAACAGTCCGAACGCTTCGCGCTGTATGAAAGCCGGTTCGAAGCGCTGCGCGCGGCGGGCCAGGTCTATCCTGCCTATGAGACGCAGCAGGAACTGGAATTGCGGCGCAAGGTGCTGTTGGGCCGGGGTTTGCCGCCGGTCTATGATCGCGGCGCGCTGAGCCTGACGCCGGACCAGATCGCGGCCTATGAAGCCGAAGGCCGCCGCCCGCATTGGCGCTTCAAGCTGGACCATGACCAGCCGATCGTCTGGACCGACCTCATTCGCGGCGAACAGCGCTTCGACCCCAAATTGCTGTCCGATCCGGTGATCCGCCGCGCCGATGGCAGTTGGCTCTACATGCTCCCGTCGGTGATCGATGACATCGACATGGGCATCACCCACGTCCTGCGCGGCGAGGATCATGTGTCCAACACCGCGACCCAGATCCAGATGTTCGCGGCAATGGGCGCGCCGCTGCCCGCCTTCGCGCATGAAGCGCTGCTGACCGGGGCGGAGGGCAAGTTGTCGAAGCGGTTGGGGTCGCTCGGCGTCGCCCATTTCCGCGAACTGGGGCTGGAACCCATGGCGATCGCGTCGCTGCTCGCGCGGCTCGGCAGCAGCCAGTCGGTCGAGCCGTTCGCGGACATGGAGCCGCTGATCGACAGTTTCGATTTCGCCCATTTCGGCCGCGCCCCCGCGCGCTTCGATGAGGCGGAACTGGCGGGGCTGAACCAGAAGATCGTCCATCTCCTGCCCTATGACGCAGTCGCCGCGCGGCTGCCGGGCGGCATGGACGCCCCGGCCTGGGACGCGATCCGCCCCAATCTGGAGACGGTGGCGGGTGCAGCCGACTGGTGGCGAATCGTCACTGGCCCCGTCGACGCCCCCGCGCGGGACGCCGAAGACCAGGACTTCCTCATCGCCGCGCACCGCCTGCTAACCCACCTGCCCTTCGACGCGGCCATCTGGCGCACGCTGACAGAGGCGCTCAAGGGCGAAACCGGCCGCAAGGGCAAAACCCTCTTCCTCCCCCTACGCCGCGCCCTGACAGGCCTCGATCACGGCCCGGACATGAGCCTTCTGCTGCCGCTGATCGGCCAGGACGAAGCGCTGCGCCGCCTCCAGCCCTGAGGGGCATTGGGGTGCGGACATAAAATCCTCCCCTACAGCGGGAGTTATGTTACCATGTGCTAACCTTGTAACACATGGAGATGGCGGCATGGGCGAGTCCACCTTTACCTTCCGGGTCGATGATACCCTCAAAAGCGCCTTTGCCGACGCGGCGAAGGCGCATGATCGCACCGGAGCACAACTCATCCGCGATTTCATGCGCGACTATGTGTCGGGCGAACGCCGAGCGGCTGACCATGACTCATGGTTCCGGCAGCAGGTGCAAGTCGGGCTGGATTCGGCCAATGCCGGACGTCTCGTCTCTGACGATGACGTCGAACAGGAAGCGGAGGCATGGCGGGACGAGACGCGGGCTAGGATGGCTGGCGGGGCGTGAAGCTCGCATGGACGCTTGAGGCACGCCAAGACCGGCGGCACATACGCACCTACATCGCCAAGGAAAATCCAGCGGCCGCCCTGACGCTGGATGCATTGTTCACGCAGAAGGCGCGCAATCTGGTCAATCACCCCGCAATCGCACGCCCAGGTCGTGTGACAGGGACATACGAGCTAGTGGTGCATCGCAACTATATCCTGGTTTACGATGTCGCCGACGATCTGGTGCGCATCCTGCGCTTGCTCCATGCGCGCCGCCAGTGGCCGCCGATCGCTGGCATCGCGGATCAAGCGGAAACCCCGAATGAATGAGCGGATTTCACCTGATTGCCGTAATGGTCAGAGTTTAATTGTTCGATCGATCTTGAGCGTAAATTGCTTGTCGTTGTCACGGTATGCTGGCGACGTCCCCAACCATTCGGTCAAATCGAGAACGGATTGGCTCTCGTATTTTACGCCGGGTTCCGCCGTGCTACCGACCACTAGTTGCACAACAACGTCATCGTTAAATTTTATCTTCTGATTTTGACCCAGAATGAATTTTGCATGTGCGCTTATGGTTTTGGGAACCAAACCGAAATTCAGAAGGTCGTGTCCCAGGAGGTGGTGTAGGTTTTGAGGGTAGCGAAGCTGACCGGACGCGCGCTCATCGATAAAGCGCTGTAGCGGCCGGTCAGTTTCGCGGGTGGTCACCGGCGAACTTCGGATAAGTTTGGGTTGCGAAGCTCAACTTACGGAGACCTCCGATGACCAATGACAAGATGGACCTGCACGCTCTGGTTGGGAAGACAGCCGACGGCGATTTTCTACGCGACATGATCGGCTTTGCCGCGCAGCGGCTGATGGAACTGGAAGTGGGCGGTGCGACCGGCGCTGCCTATGGTGAAAAAGATCCTGAGCGCCTCGCGCAGCGCAACGGCTATCGGGATCGGGACTGGGAGACGCGAGCAGGGACGGTCGAGCTGCGGATCCCCAAGCTGCGCAAGGGAACATATTTTCCAGGGTTTCTGGAGCCCCGCCGTATGGCAGAGAAGGCACTGACGGCCGTCATCCAGGAAGCTTATATCCAGGGGATCTCGACCCGCTCTGTGGACGATCTGGTCAAAGCCATGGGCATGAGTGGGATCTCAAAGAGCCAGGTCAGCCGACTGTGCGTGGAGATCGACGAGCGGGTGAAGGCCTTTCTCGATCGTCCGATCGAAGGCGACTGGCCCTATCTCTGGATGGACGCGACCTACATCAAAGTGCGGCGAGCCGGTCGCATCGTCTCTGTCGCGGTCATCATTGCCGTTGGCGTTAACAGCGATGGCCGGCGCGAAGTGCTCGGCATGGCGATCGGTCATTCCGAAGCGGAGGTCTTCTGGACCGAGTTTCTACGCAGCCTTGCTCGTCGCGGTCTGCGCGGCGTGAAGCTGGTGATCTCAGATTCCCATGAAGGCATAAAAGCCTCCGTCGCCAAAGTGTTCAGCGCCACCTGGCAGCGATGCCGGGTTCATTTTATGCGCAATGCGCTGGCCCATGCCGGCAAGAGTGGACGCCGGGTCGTGTCGGCATTCATCGCCACCGCTTTCGCCCAGGAAACTCCAGAGGCCGCAAAGGCCCAATGGCGTAGCGTCGCCGATCAATTGCGCCCTACCGTGCCAAAACTCGCTACTCTGATGGACAGCGCCGAGGAGGATGTGCTGGCCTACATGACCTTCCCAGCCCAACACCGCACGAAGTTGCACAGCAACAATCCGATCGAGCGGCTCAATGGCGAGATCAAGCGGCGCACCGATGTTGTCGGTATCTTCCCCAACGAAGAGGCGATTACCCGTCTCGTCGGCGCTATCCTTCTGGAACAGAACGACGAATGGGCCGTCCAACGCTGCCGCTACATGACACTTGAGAGCGTCTCAGGTTTAAGCGATAATCCCATCATCACGTTGCCTGCCATGGCAGCATGATCAATCCGGCTTAGCCGGAGGTCGCTGTGGCTATCCCAGCGAACCTACACCACGCTGTGGGACACGATCATTCAGAATCCGAAAATGCAGGGAGTTCGAGACGATCTGAGGATCTATATTACTATCTCCCGATACCATCTCAATTTGGATCATAGGGTAAATACCCTCCACGTGCCTTTTCTCATCGGCAATGTGATGCACGACACCCGCACATTCATTCGAATAAATGTCAGGGGTATATCTCCCAAGCGCAGCTTTTGCTATGAAGCCTGTCTGATGATCTCGCCGTCTATCGACGAATTGACGCTTCATTAGCTTCGCCGGGAAATAGAGTTTCGTATCTCGAAACTGTACTATTCGTACATCTTCAACCGTGCCGTCCTTCAATGTGACGTTCTTCAGTTCCGCGAGGTCTGGGCAATTTGGTGGCATAGGAGGACGATGTTCCAAATGCCGCGTATCTTCGGGCTTGGAGTCTTGGCATCCAACCAAACCCAACAGCCCACACAGCGATATTGCCATTGTCAGAGCGGTGCGCGTTATGATCGTGTCCCACAGCGTGGTGTAGGTTCGCTGGGATAGCCACAGCGACCTCCGGCTAAGCCGGATTGATCATGCTGCCATGGCAGGCAACGTGATGATGGGATTATCGCTTAAACCTGAGACGCTCTCAAGTGTCATGTAGCGGCAGCGTTGGACGGCCCATTTGATGGCATGGACCACCCCCATGCAAACGATCATATTATATGGTGCCATTAAAGTGGAGGAAGCGCGATGTCAGTTGTTACGATTGGCCTTGATCTGGCCAAAACGGTTTTCCAAGTTCACGGTGTAGATGAGGCCGGCTTAACCGTGCTTCGCCGAAAGCTCTCTCGGGCCGATATGGCGGCCTTCTTCAAAAAGCAGCCGCCGTGCCTAGTCGGAATGGAAGCGTGTTCTAGCGCGCATCACTGGGCGCGCTTGCTTGTGGAGATCGGCCACACGGTCAAGCTCATTCCACCTCAGTACGTTAAGCCGTACGTGAAGCGGAACAAGACGGACGCCGCCGACGCGGAGGCCATATGCGAGGCCGTCGCCAAGCCGAACATGCGGTTTGTTCCTATCAAGACGAAGCAGCAACAGGCGGTTCTGGCTTTGCATCGTGTCCGCAGCCTGTTGGTCCGACAGCGAACGGCGACGATCAATGCACTGCGCGGACTGCTGGGCGAATACGGGCTTATCGCGGGCAAGGGCGTGCGACAGCTCGCGATATTGAGCGAGCGTCTTGCAACCTCGGACAAGACCGTCGTCCCGGACGAAGCGCGAGAAGCGTTGCGATGTCTTTTCCGGCACATCGACACATTAACCGATAAGCTTGGCGAGATGGAGAAGCGGATCGTCGCCTGGCACAAATCAAACCCGGACAGCCAGCGTCTGGCTACTGCTCCGGGCGTGGGCCCAATTACGGCGACAGCGATTGTGGCAGCCGTCGGCGATGGCAGTCAGTTCAAGTCTTCCCGTCATTTTGCAGCTTGGCTTGGCCTGACGCCACGGATTCGAGCGAGCGGGGGAAAAGAGAAGATTGGTCGGATCAGCAAAGGCGGCGATCGATATCTCCGAACGCTCTTGATCCATGGAGCTCGGGCCGTTGTAGGAACAACGTTCCGCAAGGACGTGACACCTCGGCCCTGGCTTAAAGCTTTGGTCGACAGGAGGCCCGTGAATGTAGCCTCAACAGCCGTCGCTCACAAGACGGCTCGCTCGATCTGGGCCATGTTGACCAGGAATGAGGTATACCGCCGTCCATCGCCTTTGCCGATGGCGGCCTAACCAGTTCGGCGCCGATGTGATGGTGCCGACTTGCGAGGGCAACGACAGAGTATGGCGAACCGGTATCACCGGGGATCGACAAAGGTCACTGAAATGATGCGAACCAATTTGAGTTCGTCCATTTGTCCGGCCGTCGATCCGCGGAAACCATAGGGGCCTGCGGCGTGTTATGCCGCACAACAAGGCCGGATACACGACCGCAAGATCCGAAATCGTCGAAATCTGTTGAAAAGCCTTGCAAGGTGGGGGTGGTCCATACACGTCGTTCTGTTCCAGAAGGATAGCGCCGACGAGACGGGTAATCGCCTCTTCGTTGGGGAAGATACCGACAACATCGGTGCGCCGCTTGATCTCGCCATTGAGCCGCTCGATCGGATTGTTGCTGTGCAACTTCGTGCGGTGTTGGGCTGGGAAGGTCATGTAGGCCAGCACATCCTCCTCGGCGCTGTCCATCAGAGTAGCGAGTTTTGGCACGGTAGGGCGCAATTGATCGGCGACGCTACGCCATTGGGCCTTTGCGGCCTCTGGAGTTTCCTGGGCGAAAGCGGTGGCGATGAATGCCGACACGACCCGGCGTCCACTCTTGCCGGCATGGGCCAGCGCATTGCGCATAAAATGAACCCGGCATCGCTGCCAGGTGGCGCTGAACACTTTGGCGACGGAGGCTTTTATGCCTTCATGGGAATCTGAGATCACCAGCTTCACGCCGCGCAGACCGCGACGAGCAAGGCTGCGTAGAAACTCGGTCCAGAAGACCTCCGCTTCGGAATGACCGATCGCCATGCCGAGCACTTCGCGCCGGCCATCGCTGTTAACGCCAACGGCAATGATGACCGCGACAGAGACGATGCGACCGGCTCGCCGCACTTTGATGTAGGTCGCGTCCATCCAGAGATAGGGCCAGTCGCCTTCGATCGGACGATCGAGAAAGGCCTTCACCCGCTCGTCGATCTCCACGCACAGTCGGCTGACCTGGCTCTTTGAGATCCCACTCATGCCCATGGCTTTGACCAGATCGTCCACAGAGCGGGTCGAGATCCCCTGGATATAAGCTTCCTGGATGACGGCCGTCAGTGCCTTCTCTGCCATACGGCGGGGCTCCAGAAACCCTGGAAAATATGTTCCCTTGCGCAGCTTGGGGATCCGCAGCTCGACCGTCCCTGCTCGCGTCTCCCAGTCCCGATCCCGATAGCCGTTGCGCTGCGCGAGGCGCTCAGGATCTTTTTCACCATAGGCAGCGCCGGTCGCACCGCCCACTTCCAGTTCCATCAGCCGCTGCGCGGCAAAGCCGATCATGTCGCGTAGAAAATCGCCGTCGGCTGTCTTCCCAACCAGAGCGTGCAGGTCCATCTTGTCATTGGTCATCGGAGGTCTCCGTAAGTTGAGCTTCGCAACCCAAACTTATCCGAAGTTCGCCGGTGACCACCCGCGAAACTGACCGGCCGCTACAGCGCTTTATCGATGAGCGCGCGTCCGGTCAGCTTCGCTACCCTCAAAACCTACACCACCTCCTGGGACACGACCCGCGTTATCATTGTTCGTAATTCGCGGATAAATCTTAATTTGTTGCTTTTCTCTCCGATCGGATCGTCCTGCAATGCCGGAAAACACATGATAGGCGTCAGGAAGCGATGAAAATTCCCGTTAATTGCGCTAATCTCCAGATTGCGCGGCCCTTCATCCTACTCACTTGTCCGAGAAACACTGCCGGATGGTAAAAATGCCCCGGAAACCCGAAAGCATGGTTTTCCGTCACCATAGCATCTCCACTATCGGCCTATGCCTGTTCGAAACCCGATATTCCGCAAACGACCCATTTAATGCGAAACCTATCTGATCCGATGCGCCTCCCCAATCCTATTCCCCTTCCAAAATAGGATTTCCTCTGATCTATCCTTGTCGATGGACCTGCCCGCCCTTCGCCTTCCCCCACGGATTGCTCTCACAGTGACCGGCCTGTCGCGTCACCGTCGCATAGGCGGCGCGTCGCTGTGACTTTAGCGGCGCGTCGGGGGTGTAGGGAGACAGGAGTGATTGGAGGGCGGGATTTGGCGGGATTATCCGGGATTGCGTGGTGAAGAGGCCCGGAATTATTGGGTTTTTCGGGAGTTGCGCAGTGATCGGGGCGCGGGACGCTGTGTCTATAGTGGGTGGGCAAATATACAGTGATGGGACCAGAGCATTTAGAGTGGGTGGTTTCTAAAAGGCTTTAAGAAGGTTGCTGCCCGAAGGCTTCTTAAACGGCTTTTAAGCGTCGGTTCTGGGCTTTTAAGCAGGGCGAAACGGGCATCAAACTAAGCCGCGCATGGCCCGCGTGGCAAAAAGAAGTGGGACCAAGCAGGTCCCAGTTCGGCGCGAAGGTCCCAGTTCCAAAAAGTGGCGGAAATGCAAGGTGATTGCGCAGGCAACGGGTGATCGATGCAAAAATAGCAGGCATGGAACTGGGACGGTTTTTTTCGGTCGTCAGTTGCGCCAGATCGAGACGACCAGGCCGAAGAAGAAACCCAGCGTGCCGAGAGTGACCAACGCGAACAGTAGCGTCTGGCACCCCTTGCGGCCGGGCGGGTCGGGTTCGCGATCGGACCATTCGTTGAGCATTAGTCCTCCAGCAGCAGATGCGCTGGCAAAGACGCTAGAAGGTCGGACGGGTCAGCGTCAAATGCGCGGGCCAGCGGGATAATCTCGCTGCGGCGAACAGCACCATTCTGGCTCAGATCGCTAAGCCGCCGCGCATCGATGCCGCTGATGGTCGCCATTCGTCCAAGGTTGCGCCCGACGTGCATATCCCAGGCACAGAACCAACGCGCCCCGCAACACAGCGCGACGGCGACGGGATGTGCAGCGTCATATGGCTGGCGGCGGCTGGGCATCAGGAGCGCTTTGCTTCGCGGCGGGCGATGATGCGGTCGATGCGGCTGGGGTCGGCCTGGTCGTCGTCGATCGCGGCGACCGGCGCCGTTGGCGGATCGACGGGGCGCGGAATCGCGGGGACCAGTTCATGGGTCGTCCAGATTTCCGCCAGTGGGTGCAGGTAGATCATCGCCGGTGCGCCGGGTGGCCGGGCATAGTCGCTCCACCAGCCAAAACCCGCCTCGACCGCATCGGCGCGCGCTTCCTGCGCGGTTGGACGCCAAGGAGCCTTGGCCCGACCCATCACACCGAAGCAATAGGCCGGGTCTCGCCGTCGCGCGTTCACAGCGCCAGCCAGTCGAGTTCAGCATCCTCCATCGCCGCGTAGAGATGGCTTTCGGGCTGCGAACTGTTGAGCCGCGCCCAGGCGTCCTTCAGCGCGCCGTCCTTCGGGAAGCCGCGATCGGCCTTGGCGAATTGCGCCAGCTCGCCGATCGCGTCGTCGCGCGTCGCCTGCTCGATCAACCAGCGGCCAAAGGGTGGCTTCTTCGTTCCGAACTGGGCCGGGTCTGCATGTTCCATATCATCCTCCAAACCGACTCGATGCCGGTGGAACAATGAGAACATAAAGAGAACGAACGAGTCAATCCGGGACAGCGGCAGGCTGGGTCGTGCTTAACGATCTTTCGTTTACGCGCCTTCGCTATAAGGATGTGGCGAATCGCGGAGACCGGCCCATGCGCATCATCATCCTTCTATCCATTGTCGCCCTGTCAGCCTGCACGAGCAAAGCGCAGGAAGCCGAGGCCAATTATCTGATGGTTGCCAACGAAACTGCCGATGTCGGCATGTATCGATATCGCGCGTTGTGCCCACATTCTAAAGCGGTGGCGGCCGCATATATCGAAGAAAAGAACGCCGAAAAATATAGGGAATGGAAGTACAAATCGGACATCGAATGTGAGCGGGCGTCCGATCCGTTAGCAACCTAAGCTATTCATAGTTTTTGCAAAAACCGGCCATAAATTCGACAGATCGGGACAAACTTATCGTCGGCGACTTCTTCGGGATAGATCACGTCGCCCTCGTCCTTATCACGCTTTTGAACGGCAAAACGCGCGACCTTCAGAGCGCCTTCCCTTCTCCAGATGACGACGTGGCCGTCGGCCAGTTCGCCAGGTGTTATCTCACGAACAAAGACCAGATCACCTTCGTTGAGATCGCGGTCGCCAAGCCGACTGATATAGCCGGAGCGCAGTTGCACCAGATATAGATCGAACGACGTGCCGAGCGTCCGCATGAGCCAATCTTTGCGGAAGGGCGTCCAAGACTGAGGCTTTCCTTTGCCGGTATCGGTGATGTTCAAGAGGTCGAAAAGAGGGATTTCCTCCCACTCTGCATCTTCCACTTCGACGACCGGCGCAGCAGGAACGCGATCGACGCGCCTGCCTGTCAAAAGAAGATCGACGGTGACATCGAGAGCATCGGCGATCTTCACCGCATTTTCGGCTTTCGATATCCCCTTCTGGACATAATCGCTCAGCGTGCTGACCGCTATTCCGGTTTCTCCGCTCAGCCATCCGAGATCACGGCCATCCAACATCGACACGACTCGTAATCCAACCGGATTTTCGGTTGCTAGAGCTTGACGCTTACGACCTTTCGGATTATCCGATTTATCGTAACGAAGTTTCGGAAGGTTCATATGAGACTCGCCAAGATGCACCCGGAGGATGTGAAGGCTGAACTTCGCAAGAGATTTGCGACCGTTTCAGCGTTTGAACGCCGATACGAACTCCCATCGAAGTCGGTGCATGACCTGCTCCGTGGTCGAGCAAGTGCGCGTGTTGAGAAGGCAATAAAATCCGTCATTGAACGTCCTGTTTCCGAATTCTCGAAATCCGAAGGTTCGGACGTTAGCCAAACTGTCACTTCTTCGCACCGTAAAAATGCGGAGGCTCGATAGACATGGCCACCGCAGCGAAAATGACGGCTGATATATCGGCCCCTGTCCTGTCCATTTCCCCTCATGACGTGCTGGTCGGCGAACGGCTCGGCGCTTTCTGGCCCGACAAGGCGGCAGCAATCGGCAAGCTGATGGCCGAAGACGGCCAGAATGAACCGATCAAGGTGCGGGCCAGCGGGCCACGCGCGGCGAAGCCGTGGACGCTGGTGGCGGGTCATCATCGGCTGGAAGGCGCGATGCTGGCCGGGCTGGTCCTGATCGATGCGATCGAAGTGACCGGCGACGAAGCGACGCTGCGCAAGATCGAGGCGTCGGAGAATGTCGAGCGTGGATCGCGCAGCCCGATCGAGCGGGCCTGTTTCGTTCGCGCGATCGCCGATGCGGCCGAGGCACGGATCAAGTCGATGCATGGCGACCTATCGCCAGAGCAGATCGCGATCCGGGCGCGCTGGGATGCGATGAAGGCCAAAGCGCCCGGTGTCGAGCGTGATGACGACCTTAACGATGCAGAGGCCGAGCATACGAGTGCCAACTTGGCACTCGTATATGGATGGGCCGACGCAACCTCCGAAGCTCTCGGTCTGTCGCGTCGAGCAATGTTTCGCGACCTCGCTCTGCACCGCGCCTTGGTTGCGCCCTTTCCGACGCTGTATCGCGCCCTCGCTACCCACCCACAAGTCGGCGAAAATGCCAGTGCGCTGCGGGAGATTGCGGCGATCGGCGACATCAGCACGCGGCGCGCGCTAATCGAAGGGCTGATCGATGCGCCCGACATGACACTGGCGGAGGCGAAGGAAGGGCTGGGGCTGACGAAGCCCAGTGCGGCCCCGGCGACCGGCGCGACCAAGTTCATGAACAATGCGGCCAGCAATCTGGCGCGCCTGTCGGCGTCGCAGCAGCGGGACTTCGTTCCGGCATTGCTCAAGGCGATCAAGCCATCGGTGCTGAACGTGATCGCAGCGGAAATCGCCGCGATGAAGGCGGGAGGTCAGGCATGAAGCCTTATCTTCCCCGCACCCGCGCCTCCATTGCAGGGGAGGCTTTCATCAAGGCTCGCTTTACGGACCCCGCCACCGGTCGGTCTGTCTTGAGCGAGGATCGGGCCTTTGCCTATGTCGATATGTTCGTCGCTGGCTACACCCGCGCCGAGATCGACCAGTCTGGATCGCAACTAGGATTTTTCGACCCGGAAGCCGCGCGGGAAACCAGGAAAAGGCATTCGTCAGGGTCGGTAGGAAAGCTCCAGCTCGGAAGCAGCGGCTTCGATCAAGTCTTGGAGGACCAACCCGCATTCCGTCTTCCCCATCCGGTAGGCAGCGTCCCGCTGTATCGCCGCGTGATCCAACGCATGTTCGGCAGTGGTCACGTCCGCCGTCCCGGAGGCCACTATGAGTGATAGCAACAGCTGCGTCAGCGCATCTACCTGCGCTTCCAGGTGTTCAATTCGCCTGGTCATATCTTGCATCTTCGTCCCCTTTCTCCCCGTGGGAGTAGCGTCATGATCGGCGCGCGTCATCATACGCGCTGCTCGGCCGAGCGGTGCAGCGCGACCATCACCAGGGGATGGTTCTGCAAGGATCATTGGTTCGCGATTCCCAAGAGCCTGCGCGACGCGGTGCTGGCCGCTTTCAACGCGGCGACCGAGGCCCACTGCAAAGCGCCGCGTGACGAACAGGAAGAGCTGAACCGGGCCTATGGCCGGGCCTTCCGCGAGTGCCAGGATTACCTGCGCCACGCCCCACGCACCGACGCGCTGGCGATGGCGACGATCGCCCAGGAAGCGGGCGCGGCTGTCACCTATGTCGATGGGAGGCGTCTGTGAGCCAGATTGCCACTGATAGCACGACCATCGCCGATGCGGTGAAGGACGAGGCCGCAATCGCAGGCCAGCGCCGCGCCTCGGCTCGATCGACGGGAACCGTCGTGCGGCGCGGCCAGGTCGAATTGAGCCTGGGCGGCACGTTGCAGGACATTGCGATTCGCGATGATGCCGGTTGCGCCGTCGCGATCCTGAAAGCCCGGTGGCCGCACCTGTGGGCGGGCATCCGCGCCAGCGCGCTGGCCCAGGGTGAAGGGCCGGTCAGCGCGATGCTGCGCCTGATCGAAAGCGCCCTTGAAGCGGAGCGAGGCGCATGACCGCCGCGCCGCGCCGGGAGCGTCATCCGCAGGACTGGTATGTTGAGCAGACATGGACGGTTCGCGCCCTGATGGCGATGATCGACTTCGATCGCGACACGCTTATCTGGGACCCGTGCTGCGGCCTGGGGACGATCCCCAGCGCCTTTGCGGCGGCGGGCTATGAGGCGGTCGGCACGGACCTGATCGACCGCTGGCTGGCGACGCAGCCGCGCCACCTGTTCATGGGCGAGCATGATCTGCTCGGCGAGCAGGTCCATTTGCTGGAAAACTGGACGTCGGTGAGCATCGTGTTCAACCCGCCCTATGGTTGCGCGCTGGATATCGCCGAGCGCTGCGTGCGGCGGGCACTGTCGGCCGCGACGGACAAGGTGTGCGCGCTGCTGCCGATCGGCTGGCGCGCGAGCGAGAAGCGCTTCGCGTTCTTCCAGGAATTTCCGCCCGCGCTGAAGCTGGAATTTTGCGACCGGCCATCAATGCCGCCCGGCACCGCGCTGCATGATCGCGACGACAAGGGCAACCTGACGGCCTGGAAGCGCGGGATGACCGACTATGCCTGGTTCGTGTGGGACCTGCGCGCTCGGCCGACCGACACCATCACCCGCATCATTCCGCCGCGCACACCTGCGCAGAAGGTCGCCGATCGCGCCTTCGACCTGCGCCGCGTGGGTGTGCTGCCGCCTTTGGACGTGCCTCTGGACATGGAGATTGCCGCGTGACCGTTGCCCTATCCGATGCCGATCGCTTCGCTCGCGCCCGACTGGAATTTGTCGAGGCGATGGCGGCTGGCTGTTCGATCCTGGAGCTGCGCCGCCGCAAGGCCGACGCGCGCGCCGCGCTGCGCCAGCGGGCGCAGGCCGAGGTGACCGATCATACCGCCGACCTGATGACCACCGCGCCGATGCAGGGCGATTTTCGCGCCTTCGACGCCGCCTGGATGATGAGGGACTGATCCATGATTACCAATCTGAAGACCCTAACCATCGAGATCGAGCCGTCGCATGCCGCTGCCATGATCGAGTGGCTGAACCGCAACCATCCGGATGCGCGCAGCGAAACGATGACGAAAGATGACGTCCAGAGCCTCGTCCGTGGCGATCGCCTCATCATGCATGAAGCGACCATGGGCGTCGGCAATGATGGCGTTGAACACATCTATGCGCCCGGCACGCCCGCGATTTTTTGGATGCTGGAGCGGCTAGGATCGGCGACTGGCCTTGCCGCAACGCTGGTCATCGGTCCTGCAGATGATGACGAAGCGATCACCAATTTTTTCTATGAACGTGATCCCGCAGGCTTCCCGTTTCGGCGTGCGGACGAACGCTGATGGCCTCCAATCTCAAAGCTGCGCCGGATGCGCTGACACCCGATTTGGTCGCGGATTTTGTCCGCTGGCTCGATCGCGAGCTTCCGCCGCGCGCCGACGATCTCGGTCCCATCACACGCGGTCATGTCTGCGCGCACGGCGTTCGCTGGCCGCATGCCTGCGTCCCCTGCGACGCTGCCGCATGGGATCTGCGCCTTGGCTAAACGGCCCGCCTCGATCGACCAGTTCGCCTTCACCTTCACGGCTCCGCAGCCTGCGACGCTGCCTGCCGCGCTGGCGGGGATGGACGCGCGAATCGCGCGGACGGTTGGCGAGGCGCTGGCCGGGCGGGACCGTGCTGTCGTCGCGGCGCAAATGAGCAGCCTGCTGGCCGATGATGTCAGCAAGCTGATGCTGGACGCCTACGCCAGCCCGGCGCGCGACGGCCACAATATCAGCTTCACCCGCATGGCTACGCTGATCTCGGTGACCAACCGCTTCGACCTGCTTGACCGAGAGCTGCGCCCGATCGGCGCGGCCGTGCTGGTCGGCGATGAAATCTACACCGCCGAGATCGGCCAGATCGATAGCGAAATCGCCAAGCTGAACCAGCGCCGCAAGGACCTGGCACGGCTCAATCCCACCATAACAAGGAACCGCCGCAAATGATCGCCAATGGGGGAAAGAGCTGGTTCACGGCGGCAGAGCTGGCGGACCTGGCGCTGCCGGGCCTGCCGACCAGCAAGCGCAAAATCAACGAACGCGCCGATGCCGAGAATTGGGCGCTGAAGGTCGATGACAATGGCGAGCCGCGCGCCCGCCCGCGCAAGGGCCGTGGCGGCGGGCTGGAATATCATCTGTCGCTGCTCCCGACCGCCGCCAAGGGCGAACTGGTCAAGCGCGGCCTCGCCTTCGTCCCCGCCAATGACGAGGATGCGGTGTCGATCGTGCGCCAGGCGCATGGCTGGGCCTGGTATGAGATGCAGTCCGACAAGGTGAAGGACGAAGCTGTCCGCCGCGCCGCGATCATCGCCCAGGTCGAGCAGTGCGAGGCTTGCGGCATGACGCGGTCGGCCGCGATCGCGACGATCAACAGCGCCAAGCCTGCGACGATCTGGAACTGGCTGAAACTGGTCAACGGGGTTCCGGCGCATGACCGGCTGCCCGCGCTCGCGCCACGTCGCAAAGGTGGCGGCAAGGAAGCCGACGTCGATGCAGGAGCCTGGGAACAGCTCAAGTCCGATTATCTGCGCCCCGAACGGCCGACCTTTTCCAGCTGCTACTGGCGCACGGTCCACCTTTATGCCGAACCGCGCGGCATCACGCTACCCGGCGAAAAGACGCTGTTCCGCAAGCTGGAACGCGAGGTCGATCCGCGCCTGGTCATCGCCATGCGCAAGGGCATGGACGCCGTCAAATCAATGGTTCCCGCACAGACAAGGAGTGTTTCTCACATGCACGCAATGGAAATGGTCAATATCGACGGCCACAAGTTCGACGTCTTCGTCCGCTTTCCTGACGGCAAGATCGACCGCCCGATATTGGTGGGCATCCAGGACATATACAGCCGCATGATGCTGGCCTGGCGTTGCGGCGATACGGAGAGCGCGCTGCTCACCCGCCTGGCCTTTGCCGACCTGTTCAAGCGCCATGGCATCCCCAAGCGCTGCCTGATGGACAATGGCCGCGCCTTCGCATCGAAGTGGATCAGCGGCGGGATCGAAAACCGCTACCGCTTCAAGGTGCGCGAAGAAGAGCCACTGGGTTTGCTCCCCAGCCTTGGCATCGGGATCAGCTGGGCGCTGCCCTATTCCGGCCAGTCCAAGCCGATCGAGCGCGCATGGCGCGACCTGGCCGACATGATCGCGAAGGACCCGCGCTGTGCCGGTGCCTGGTCGGGCAACCATGTCGATAACAAGCCGGAGAATTATCGGGATACGGCGGTCCCGCTCGCCGACTTCCTCCAGATCGTGGAGGAAGGCATGCACATTCACAACAGCCGCACCGGCCGCAACACCGAGACGACGCGCGGCGGCAGTTTCGCCGAGACGTTCGCCAAAAGCTATGCCGTCTCGCCGATCGGCAAGGCATCGCCAGAGCATATGCGGCTGGCGCTGCTGACGGGCGAACAGGTGAAGCCGGACCGCAAGTCGGGTTTCATCACGATCGCGGGCAATCGCTATTGGTCGCCAGAACTCAGCCGCTACCCCGGTCAGCTGCTCACCGTTCGCTTCGATCCCGACGACCTGTCGCAACCGATCCATGTCTACAGCCAGGGCGGCGAATATCTGCTGACCGCCGATCGGTGGACCGCCTCCCCGTTCGACAGCAAGGCCGAGGCCAATCGGTCGGCCAAGCTGCGCGGCGACCTGCGCAAGACGGTGCGCAAGGCGCGCGACATCGAGAAGATTTTGTCCACCGAGCAGGTCGCCGCCCAGATGCGGATGCAGACGGCGCAAACGCAAATGCCCGAACCCGCCGTGATCCGGCCGACGCGCTTTCGCGGGAACGTCGCCGTCAAACCCCTTTCAGAGGCCGTTCAAACGCCTTTGCATGACCAGTTCATGGGCGACTTTTCCAGCGCGATCGAACGCCTGCGACTGGTCGAATGAAAGGGCCGTGGCGGGTGATTTCGAAGGCCCCCGCCACGGCCGCAGTGCTTGAGTAAGCAAGAGGATATTTAGCATGAACAACGTGAATGCCATAGAGGAGACCGAGAGCTTCATCCTCGACCAGCGTGAATGGCTGATCGAACATCGGCAGACGCGCGCGATGAGTTGGGCGCAGTTGCATAATCTGATCGGCCGGGCCGGTAGCTCCCTGTCCGCCTTCTGTTCGGGCAAATATAATGGCGGTCCCTTTGCGGGCGGCAATGGCGAGATCGCCAAACAGATATTTCGCTATCGTCAGACACTCCAGCGCCAGGCCGAGTTGAAGGTCGAAGCGCCGGTTATTCCCGATTTCTATGAAACCCGGACGGCGATCGAAATTCACCATCTGTTGTCCTGGGCGCAGCGGGGCCGGATGACCTATTGGGTCGGCGGCCCTGGCACTGGCAAGACAACGGCCAGCATCGAATATGCGCAGCGGGCCAGCAACGTCTGGTATGTTCCGGTGCTGCGTTCGACCAAGCGCATTACTGCCCTTTGCACGGCCGTGCTGGCCGCGATGAAGGATTTTACCGGTCCGACCGGCGAGTCCGCGCTGTCCACCTATGTTCGCGGCAAGATGCAGGACACCGGCGGCCTGCTGATCCTGGACGACGCGCAGAATTTGCCGATCGACCTCATTGAGGAAGTGCGCGGCTGGTATGACCTGACCGGCGTCGGTGTCGCCTTTATCGGCAACCCGACGATCGTCAATCGGATGGAGGGTGGCGCGCGCGCCGCCGACTTCGCCCAGCTCTATAGCCGCATCGGCATGCGCATGATCCGCGCCTTGCCGCTCAAAGACGATATCGATGCGCTAGCAGCGGCGTGGGATGTGGACGACAGCGCGGTGATCGCCTTTCTGCACAAGATCGGCACGAAGCCCGGTGGGCTGCGTAGCTGCACCTACGCCATGGAGCTGGCGGTGATGATGGCGAGGGGCGACCATAGCACCCTGTCCGCCAAGCATCTGCACGCCGCCTGGTCGCAGCTTTCGACCCAGCCGGTGATGGCATGAGCGTCGAGGCAGAGATCGGCGGCATCAAGGCGCTGCTGGGTGTCCGATCAGATAGCGCGCTCGCAGCGGCGCTCCACCTGACGAAGAGCAACGTGTCGATGTGGAAGCGGCGCGGGCGCGTGTCGGTGCAGGTCATGCGCCGTGCCGAGTTGATGGCCCGCCACGGCCAAATCGCGCCGGTCGAGAGCATAGAGCTTATCGCATCGGAGATCGCGCTGCTCCATCATCGCCTGGAAGACACGCGGATCAGCCCGGCAAAGCTCGCGGTCAATCTGGAACAGTTGGCGGCGCGCGCCCGCGCCCTGGGCGGTGACGCATGAGCGGGCTGCTCGACAAGGCGCTGCACGCGCTGCTGACCGATCCGGTTTCTGGCGCGCCGCTCAGCGCCGTGGACCGGCTATTGCTGGCTTATGGTCTGATCGCCGCGACGATCCAGGTCATCCTGATCATCGGCCTGTTTCTCAATCTGGAGCCGGTGCAATGAGGGTGGCGCTCTCCCCCGCCGACGCCCAGGTCATCCGGCTGATGACCGCGCGGATGGCGCTGCGCGTGCCGCGCCCCGTCGGCGGGCGGGTGCGCGTCGCCGATATCATCGACCAGGTCGCCTACGAAATGGGGCTGCACCGGTGCGACCTGTGCGGTGCTGATCGCCGGTCGGTGCTGTTTCGCGGTCGCGCGGCGATTTGCTGGCTGGCGCGCCAGCTGACGCCCGCCAGCTTTCCCCAGCTGGGCGCGATGCTCGGCGGGCGCGACCATAGCAGCGCCCACCACGCCTATTGCCGCGCGCTGGAAATGCGCGAGCGCGACCCGGCCTTCCACCGCCTGACCGACCGCATCCTGACCCATTTTCGTGATCTAGAGGAGGATTGACCATGGACCGAGTTGAACAGGTAATTTCGGACCTGAAAGACGTGCAGACCATCTTGGATGAGGGGTCTTCTTATTTCGAGGCAGTGGAAGCAGCGATCGTGTTGCTGTCCAGTGATCTGCCGTGTTCGGTGAAGCTCCCGCCGAACACGATCATTTGCGCCGGTTGCAGCATCAACACGCTGTTCGCTGCTTTGAGCCTCCATGATCGACCCAGCCACTTTGGCGAAGGAGACGCATGATGGCTGCACGCCGCGTCCTGATCGCCAAGGTGCATATCGCCAAGGCGCAGCTGGGCCTCGACCCCGACACCTATGAGGGCGTGCTGATGCGCGTCGCCGGTGTCACCAGCGCCAAAGATTGTTCGGACCAGCAGCTGCGCCTGGTGGTCGAGGATTTTACCCGGCGCGGCTTCACGTCGAAGGCCAAGGCCAAGCGCCCCGGCCAACCGCGCCGCGCCGACCATGCGGTGGCGGGCAAGGCGCGGGCCTTGTGGATCTCGCTGTCGCTGCTCTGCGCGCTCGACACGCCGCCCGAAGCCGCGATCGCCAACGACAAGGCGCTGGAGGCCTTCGCCAAGCGGCAGCTGGGCTGCGACCGGCTGCAATGGGCGGACCAGGTGCAGGCCGACCGGCTGATCGAGGCGCTCAAGGCGATCGCCGAGCGCCATGGCTGGGACCAATCAACCAAGGGCGTCGCCAAGGCCCATTATATCCATGTGCTGAAGGTGCGCCTGTGCGACGCGATCCTCGCCAAGCTCAAGCATACCGGCATCGCCCATGCCGACTGGACGCTGGGCGGCGCGGCCTTTCGCCTGTGTGGCATCGGATCGGCCAAGGATGCGACGCGGCTGATGTGGACGTCGGCCGAGGTCGAGCAGATGGCGGCGGCACTCGGCCGTCACCTGCGCGCGCATGGCGGGCCTGGCGCGTTCCTGGCGGTGCAGCCATGACCCGGAACACGCGCGGCCTGCACCATCGGGTCATCTGGGAAGCGCAGCCATTGGTCCGGTCGGCCGATCGGCCCCGGCCGGTGGCGATGCGCCTGGTCGTCCTCGCCTTCATCGCCGGGCTGCTGGTCGGCCTGGTGATCTGAGCCCATGCGATGAGCGAGCGCCTGACCACCCATGAATTGATCGCCCTGATGGGCGAGGATGCCTTCGTCGCTCTGACGGAGGCATTTGGTGGTCGGCGTCTCTATGTGCCCGGCACGATCGCTGCCGACCATGACATCAGCCGCGCGATCGGCGCGGACGCCGCCACCCGGTTGTCGGAGCGGATCGCGCCCGATGTGATCCGCGTGCCGCTTGCCCGCGACCTGCGGGCACGGCGCTACCGCGCGGCGGGTCTGAGCAATGGCGCGATCGCGACAAGGCTTGGCATTACCGAGCCTGCTGTTAATAAGCTGTTCAAGCGATCGGCCGATCTGCCCGCCAAGGGCGCGGCGCTGCAGCTGGGGCTTTTCCCCGAAGATTGAGTTCATGGCCTCAAAGGAGGCCATGCCCGGAAGGGCCATAAACCACCATTGCTGTCGTCATGATCGACGCAGCCAAACCCCCCATCGCCCCAAAAGTTCAGCGAGGCCGTCATGGCTGACGCCAGCGGCCGGAGCGCCGTCGCCTTTCTCGCTGCGGGCGCGCTCGTCGCTGCTCCAGCCGCTTTGGTCGTCAACGACCAGGGTGCCGAGGTCGCGACCGGGCTGATCGAAAAGTGGGAGGGAACGGTGCGCGTTCCCTATCGCGACATCGTCGGCAAATGGACGGTCTGCACGGGCGAGACGCGGGTGCCGATGCGGACATATACGCTGGCCGAGTGCCGCACCTTCCTGCGAACCGCGATCCGTAGCGATTTCGGCAAGGGCGTGTTGGCCTGCACGCCGCAAATCGCCACCACCGTCTACCAATTGGGCGCGGCTATCAGCGTCGCCTACAATATCGGTATCGCGGGATATTGCGGGTCCAGCATGGCCAAATTCTTCAAGTCGGGTGACTGGTATGCGGCTTGCAATGCTTTCGCCCTTTGGAACAAGGCAGGGAAAGTGATCGTCACCGGGCTGGTCAATCGTCGCAATGACGAGATGCGCGCCTGCTTCACGCTGTTGCCGCCCGAACGGACATTGACGCCAAAGGTGAAGGCATGAGCCTTGCGCTATGGCCCCGCTTCATCGTCGGTTTCATCGGCGAATTGCTGCTGGCGCTGGGGCGCTGGCTGATCGAGCGGCCGGTGCGGCTGGTGATCCTGGCGCTGCTGCTGTCGAGCGTCTGGCTGTGGATCGGCCGCGATCGCGCGCGCGACCTTGCCGCCGATCGGCGCGACCAGGCCGCCGCCTGGCACGCCAAGTTCGACGCGCAAAAAGCCGAGATGCTCAAGCTGGTCGGCCAAGTGCGCGCCGCGCGCATCGAGGCGGCGCGGCTGGACCAGGCGAACATCGCCCGCGTCCAGGCCGAATGGGACGAAGACCAATCGGAGGTGATCCATGACTATCAAGCTGACCTTGCCGCTGCTCGCGATGATCTTGCTATCTGGATGCGTCGTGGCACGGGACCGGGTGCAACCAGCGTTGCCGGTAGTGGCGGAAAGCCGGTCCTGCCCGGCCTTCCCGCCGTGCCCGGCGGAACTGTGCGGGCCGGTCCAACGGCCACCCTGGATGAAGCCGAAGCCGACGCCGTAACCGATAACACGTTGCGGCTGGAGCATCTGATCGATGCCTGGTCGCGCGCGGCGGCGATCGACACGTCGCGCGCGCCAAACGACGCCCGCTGAAAGGGCCTCCACCATGTTTTCCAATCCTGATGAGGCGGGGCAGATCGTGAGTAATACAGGAATTTTCCCGGCCATATTGGCCTTGCTGGTCAGCCTTCTGAACATCGCCTGGACCTGGCACATGCGCAGTCAGTCGGCAGCGGCCGACCGCGTCACGAAGCTGGAGACCCGGCTCGACCTGGTCGAAGACCGCCAGATATCCGTCGAAGAGCAGCTCAAGCATCTGCCGACGAAGGACGATATCGGCGCGATCCGCATCCAGCTGGAACATGTGCTGGGCAAGATCGGCAGGCAGGAAAGCGAAATCTCCAAGATCGACCGGGTTCTGAACCGGATCGACGATTATCTGCGGGCGAAAGCATGATGGACTGGGAACAGAAGAACGCCGAGGATGGCCGCCTGGTGATCCTCAAGGAACTGGCCCAACAGATTGATGGGCGGTTGAACGAAGTCAGCATCCAGCACGTCCTGGACGCCTTTGCCATCAAGCGATCGCGCCAGTGGATCAGGACGCAGCTGCTCAAGCTGAAGGAACTGGAAGCGGTGCGGGTTTCGGAGGCCGGGACGGTGATGATCGCGCAGATCACGTCGCTGGGCCGCAACCATGTCGAGCGCCGCGAGATCATCGACGGCGTATCGCGCCCGTCCGACGATGCGTAGCCGGGCCGGGCGCGGGAAGCTGCGCAAGGTCCAACTGATCCCCGCCAATGCGATGGCGCTGCTGTCCCAAGCGGGCGTGCGCGCGTCGGCGGGTGAGCCGCACAGCGTCGTCGGCTATTATGACCCGGCTGGCGAACCCCGCCGCGTCGTCGCCCGCTATGCCGATGGTTGGCGGGCGGACCTGCGCTTTCATGTCGATGGCACCTATTCGCTGACCCAATCGCTGCGCATGCGCGCTGTCGCGGTGACGCCAGTGATTGCAGAGGGGACGGCAGGCGTATGACTGACACCGCCGATCGCCGCGCGGGTCGCGGCCATTTGTCGTCGATCGACATGCTGCCCGACGAAGCCGACGATGATCTGGCCTGGGCGATCGAGCAGCTGCGCGATCGCACGATGCCGCAGACGGCCATCGTCGGCGAGTTCAACAAGCGGCTGGCCGACCGGGGAATCGCAGGCGTCAGCAAGTCGGCGTTCAGCCGGTGGGCGGTGCGCAAGGCAATCCAGTTCCGCAAACTTGACGAAGTGCGCCACATCACGTCCGAGATCGTCGGCGACCTCGGCGCGGACGGAGCCGACCAGGTGACGGTCGCCGTGGCCGAAATGCTCAAGGTCGCGATCTACGAGCTGCTGGAAAAAGGCACGGCCGACAGCAAGGGCGTCATGGAAATGGCGCGCGCGCTGACGTCGGTCGTATCGGCGCAGAAGACGTCGCACGAACATCGCCGTCGCCTGGAAGAGCGCGTCGCGGCGCAGATGGAACAGGCTGGCGACAAGCTGGAACAGGTCGCCACCGAACGCGGCATGACGGCCGAGACCGCTGCGCAGATCCGTCGCGATGTTTTAGGGCTGCGGATATGATCGGCCGCCTGCTCTGCCGCCTCGGCCTCCATCGCATGCGCCTCGTGGGCAAGCGCCCGCTGCCGCCCGCGTTGCCGCTGTTTCCCAGCCCGCTTTACCTGCGCTACCGCTGTCACCGCTGCGGGCATCAGGATTGGGACTTCCAGCCATGATCCCGCCCAAGCCCCCTGCCACGGGCAAATCCATGCTGGCGGCTGGCGCTGCCATGCTCGGCGCGCTGTCCGCCCAGGCGCAACAGATGCCAGCGCCCGCGCGACAAGCGCCGGTGCTGTCGCGCGACCCTGGCCAGCTACCGCCCGAATTGCCGCGCGGCTTCGAACTGCCCGCCGATCATGATCCGCTGGCCGACGGCATCCTCATGGACCACCAGAAGGAGTGGCTGGAGGATCAGTCCGACCTGAAGCTGGGGGAAAAGGGACGGCGCACCGGCATCACCTATGCCGAGGCGCTGGACGACACGCTCATCGCGTCGTCGGCCCGGTCGGCCGGTGGCGACAATGTGTTCTACATCGGCGACACGAAGGACAAGGGCCGCGAGTTTATCGGCTATGTCGCCCACTTCGCCCGGATCGTGGCGAAGGAGCTGGTCGAGGTCGAAGAGTTCCTGTTCGAAGACGAGCGGGAAGATGGCAGCTCCAAATTCATCAGCGCCTACCGGGTCAGCTTTGCGTCGGGCTTTCGCGTCGAGGCGCTGTCGTCACGGCCGGAGAATATCCGTGGCCTGCAGGGCGTGGTCGTCATCGACGAAGCCGCGTTCCATAAGGACGTTCGCCAGGTCATGGACGCGGTCAACGCGCTGCTGATCTGGGGCGGGCGCATCCGCGTGATCAGCACGCATAACGGCGTCCTTAACCCCTTCAACGAACTGATCCGCGAGGCCAAGGCGGGCAAGGTTCCTTATTCGCTGCATTTCATCCCCTTCTCAAAGGCCGTTGAGAACGGTCTTTACAAGCGGGTCTGCCTGACGCGGGGCAAGGTCTGGAGCCAGGAAGCGCAGGACGCCTGGGAAAAGCTGATCCGGGGTGCCTATGGCGCGCGCACCGCGCAGATGGCGCAGGAGCTGGATGCGATTCCCGCCGACGCGGAAGGCGCGGCGCTGTCGCGAATCGTGATCGAGCGCTGTTCTGATCGCACCGTGCCGGTCGTGCGCTGGCAATTGCCCGACAGTTTCAAGGAAGCCCTGCCGCCTGAACGCAAGGCCATCACCGAGGCGTTTCTGCGCGACAAGCTGCGCCCGCTGCTCGATCGGCTGGACGGCGCGCGCCGCCACGATTTCGGGATGGACTTTGCGCGCAGCGGCGATGCCTCCGTCCTGATCGTCACATCGACCGAACAGGACCTGGTGCGCCGCTGGCGGCTGGTAGTCGAGCTGCGCAACGTCCCCTTCGAAACGCAGCGCGACGTCGTGTTCTTCGTCGGCGATGCGCTGCCGCGCTTTGGCCATGGCGCGTTCGATGCCACCGGCAATGGCGGCTACCTCGCCGAGGTCGCGCGCCAGAAGTGGGGCGAGCGGATCAGCGAGATCAAGCTCAGCCAGGAATGGTATCGGGTCAATTCGCCGCCCTATATCGAGGCGTTCGGCGACAGCGGCAGCGTGATCATCGCAGGCGACGACGATATCGTGCGCGATCACCAGGCGCTCCAGTTCGTCGGTGGCGTGATCAAGGTGCCCGACGACATGCGCTACAAGGGCGCGGATGGCCTCGACCGGCATGGCGACGCGGGCATTGCGGGGATCATCGCCTGGTTCGCGTCGCGCCAGGACGCGGCTGAATATGGCTATCAGGCGGTGCCGGTCGCTCGCGGGTCGATCTATGGCGCGCAGGAGGATGACTGGGAGGGCGAGGATCAGCCACGCGGCTGGTGGAAACCGCCGCTGGGCAGTCGGTTGCGCCGGGCGCTGGCATGGCTGGCGCACACAAGCCCCACAAGCGCGCAGCAGGGCCGAGCGGCCCATCGGGTCGCAAAAGTTCTCCTTGAGCCTGTGGGTGCCCTTTTAACCCTTCTTAAATCGATGTTTGCCGGGCGGGAGCAATGGACATGACGGTGCTGGTCGATCATCGGGGCCAACCCCTGCGCAAGGAGGTGCTGACCCGCGACGTGGCGGGGCCGACGCTAGCCGGTGTGCGGTCGCCTTTCGCAGGCTACCCCGCCGATGGCCTTAACCCGGTGCGCCTGGCGCGCATCCTGCGCGGCGCGGACCTTGGCGATCCGCTCGCCTATTTCGAACTGGCGGAACAGATCGAGGAGCGCGATCCGCATTATGCGGGTGTGCTGGGGACTCGCAAGCGGTCGGTCGCGCAGATCGACGTGACGGTGGATGCGGCCAGCGACAGCGCGCAAGACGTGGCGATGGCCGACATGGTGCGGGCATGGATCGACCGCGACGAACTGGCCGATGAGATGTTCGATATCCTCGACGCGGTCGGCAAGGGCATCAGCTTTACCGAGATCATCTGGGACACGAGCGAGGGGCAATGGTCGCCCAAGCGGCTGGAATGGCGCGACCCCCGCTTTTTCACCTTCGACACCCATGATGGGCGCACGCCGTTGCTGCGCGGCGGGATCGAAGGCAATGAGCAGGACAGCCCACTTCCGCCGTTCAAGTTCATCCAGCACCAAGTCAAAGCCAAGTCGGGCCTGCCGGTGCGGTCGGGCCTGGCAAGGCTGGCGTCGTGGGGCTGGATGTTCAAGGCCTTTACCCAGCGCGACTGGGCGATCTTCACGCAGACCTATGGGCAGCCGGTGCGCATCGGCAAGTTTCGCGCCGGTGCCAGCAATGAAGACAAGGCGGTTCTGTTTCGTGCGGTCGCGAATATCGCGGGCGATTGCGCAGCGATCGTGCCGGAAGGCATGTCGATCGAGTTTATCGAGAGCAAGAATGTCGGGCCGGGCAGCGAGCTATATGAGAAGCGGTCGGACTGGCTCGATCGCCAGATCAGCAAGGCGGTGCTGGGCCAGACCGGGACAACGGATGGCAAACAAGGCGGCTTGGGCGACGGCGGCAACAAAGTGCATGACGGTGTGCGCGAGGATATCGAAACCGCCGATTGCAAGGGAGCGGCTGCCACCCTCAACCGCGATCTGGTGCGGCCTTGGATTGACCTCGAATTTGGTCCGCAACGGGCTTACCCCCGTCTTCGCATCGGTCGGCCCAAGCAGGAAGATATTGCCGGGCTGGTCGAGGCGCTCCAGACGCTGGTGCCGATGGGTATGCGCGTGCAGGCAAGCGAGATCCGTGACAAGCTGGGCCTGTCTGATCCCGACGCCGCAGCCGAGCTGCTGCGCCCGCCCGATGCTACGTCTGCACCAGGCGATCAGTCGCGCGTGGTGCAACCCTCGCTGCGATTGATCCAGGCGCTGCAGGCGGCGGGTGCGGGTCAGCCCATTCCGGCCGACGCGATCGGCGATCGGATGGTGCAGGATACGCAGCCCGACATGGCCGAGGTGCTGGAACAGATTGAGGCGATGATGGCGGCGGCCAGCGACCTGGACGAACTGGGCGAGATGATGCGCAGCGCCTATGGCGACCTGCCGATCGGCCGCATGGCGGGCAAGATCGCCGATGGCCTGGCCGCTGCCCGCGCGGCCGGTCGTTTCGATGTGGCGGAGGGCGCGAGTGCCTGACCAGGCCAGCACTCTATCGGGTACGCTGCGCCGCCCGTTCAGTGAGCAGGTCGCCTTCTTTCGCGGCAAGCTCGGCAATCTGGTGCCGACGCAGTTCTGGGATGATCTGGAACGCGAGCAGCATGATACTGCTTTCATGGTCGCGGGCGCGCAGAAGGCCGACCTGCTGAGCGATCTGGCGGCGGCGGTCGATCGCACGATCGTCGAGGGCAAGAGCCTGGAGGCGTTTCGCAAGGATTTTCGCGCGATCGTCGAGCGGCACGGCTGGCATGGCTGGACTGGTGAAGACAGCTTGGGCGGTCGCGCCTGGCGCACCCGAACGATTTACCGCACCAACGCCTCGACCAGCTATGCAGCGGGGCGCTACGCCCAGCTGGTTGCGGGCAAGTTCGCCTTTTGGGTTTATCGGCATGGGGGGTCGAAAGACCCACGCCACGAGCATCTGCACATATTCGACGGGCTGTGCCTGCCGCCCGATCATCCCTTCTGGAAAATCTTTTACCCGCCGTCCGACTGGGGATGCAGCTGCTATGTGGTGGGCGCGCGCAGCGTTCGGGAAGCACGGCGGCTGGGCGGCGATCCCGACAAAAAGCTGCCCGCTGGCTGGGATGCGATCAACCCCAAGACGGGCGTGCCGAACGGCGCGGGGCGCAACTGGGACTATGCGCCTGGCGCAAGCGTCGCGCCGATCGTGACGGCGACGGCCGAGAAAATCCGCCATTGGGATCATCGGATCGGCAAGGGCTTCATGGAAGGCGTGCCGGAAGCGATACGCGACGCGCTCGCTGAAAGCTACCGATCCTTGCCATCGGTCGCCGATGACGTGCGGCGCTATGCGCGACGCATCGTGGAACAGACGGCGGGCCAGATCGAGCCGCTGCGCACGCTTGGTCTGGTCGGCCCGGCCGAGGCGGGCCGCATTGCCGCGCAGCTCGGCGACGACATTCCGCCGCTCGACCTGTTCGACTTTTCCCTGGCGCGCAACGATGTGATGCACGTCCAGCGGGTCCATGGGCGATGGGAAACAGAAAAGCCGCGCGGCCAGGTGCCGATCGCACCCGACGATTATGCGCTACTGCCATCAATCATCCAAAGACCGGACGCGATCGAGGATGGCGGCCTGTCCGATATCGGCGAGCGGCTGGTGCGCTATGTGAAGGTGTTCAAGGGGCGGCGCTATGTCGCGGTCTTTGCCATCCGCACGGGGCGCAGAACGCTGGGCCTAAAAACATTCTATTCCGGGGGGAGTGAAGACGCGCCCCCGCGCTAAACGTCCATGGCGTCTCCCGGTTATGAACCGGGCGCTACGATGTGCGCGTCTTCTTTGAGTGATATAGCGATGATCAAGGTCGATTTCAAATATGAAGCGGTGGCGCAGGCGCTGGGCGAAGTATCCCGCCGCCTGGACGACATGACGCCGCTGCATGAGAGCATCGGCGAATATGTCGTGGAGGTCACCAAGCAACGGTTCAAGCAGGGCATCGCGCCCGATGGCACCGCCTGGGCACCAAAAAGCCCCGTCACGCTCGCGGCCTACAAGGCGCGTGGCGACGGCGACCGGCCCGATCCGCTGATCGGCCCATCGCGTCGGCTGTCCAGCGAGATTGCCCGGTTCGCCACGGCCGACAGCGTCGAGATCGGATCGTCGCTGGAATATTCCGCTGCCATGCAGGATGGCGCGCGCCAGGGCGCGTTCGGCCGCACCGCGCGCGGCGGGCCGATCCCCTGGGGCGATATCCCGGCGCGCCCCTGGCTCGGCCTCTCCGAAGAGGATGAGGTCAACATCATCGACATTGTCGACGACTATCTGGAACAGGCCTTTATCGAGCGCGGCTTCAACGGTTGAGCTTGTCTGGCATTTGATTTCCGGGGCGACCGGTGGCAGGTTGCCCGCGCCGCACGACGGGGCAAAGCCCTGCAAATCCGCGTGATGGCCTCCGGCGCGGCCATGTTTTGAGGCTTTGCGCGCAGGCACAAGAGCGGCATGTCCAAGCCGCTTTCCACCATTGCTCTGTGTTCCGCGCTCGCCCTTGGCGACTGCGCCACCGCGCCTGACTGGATACATCTGCTCCCGACCGGTGAAATCTTCACCAATGACGGACGCGGTCCCTATCGCGTTGCCGACGCGCTGGCGCTGATGGCCAGTTCGATCAAGGCGGGCGACAAGCTGGTCCTGGACGAAAACCACGCCACCGACCTCGCCGCCCCGCGCGGCGACGAAGCGCCCGCGCGTGGCTGGATCGTCGAGCTGCAACAGCGCCAGGACGGCGTGTGGGGCAAGGTCGAATGGACCGACACCGGCCGCCGCAAGGTCGAAGCCCGCGAATATCGCGGTGTCTCGCCGGTCATCCTGCACCGCAAGGACGGGACGATCGACGCGGTGCTGCGCGCAAGCCTTACCAACAAACCCAATTTTCGGGGCCTCGTGGCCCTTCACCAGGAGGAAAGCATGGATTTTCGTGCATGGCTGATCGAGGCACTTGGCCTGGACAGCGAGGCCGACGACGCCGCCATCATGGCCGCGCTCGAAAAGAAGATGGCGGCCAAGACCGAGAACGGCAAGGAGGGCGGCGAAACCGCGCTTCAGGCCGCACTGGCTCCCATCGCGCAGGTCATCGGCCTGTCTGCCACGGCGGATGCGGCTGCGGTGCTTGCCGGTGTGCAGGGTCTCGCCAGCGGCGGCGATACTGCCATCACCGCGCTCCAGTCCGAACTGGCAGGCGTCACCACCCGGCTCAATACGCTGCTGGACGACGGCAAGCGCAAGGATGCCACCGCCTTTGTCGATGGGGCGATCGCGGACAAGCGGGTCGGCATCAAGCCGATGCGCGACCGCTACATCAGCATGCACATGGCCGATCCGGTCGGAACGGCCGAGCTGATCAACGCCATGCCGTGCCTCGGCGCATCGGGCACCAGCATGGTCGCACCCGCCGACGCCAAGCCCGGTCAGCTGAACGACGCCGACACCGCCGTGATCGCGATGATGGGGATCGACCCTGAGGCTTACAGGAAAACGCTCGCCGCGCAGGCGGGCCTGCAGGAGGCACGCTGATGGCCGCTCTTACCGCCGATCGTTCCACGCCCCAGCGCACCGGGGATATTGAAAGCCACCCGGTCAACGGCGCAACCACCATCTTCGCGGGCGCGCTCGTCTGCCTGGA
This sequence comes from Sphingobium sp. SA2, assembly GCF_032227065.1. Taxonomy (NCBI): domain Bacteria; kingdom Pseudomonadati; phylum Pseudomonadota; class Alphaproteobacteria; order Sphingomonadales; family Sphingobiaceae; genus Sphingobium; species Sphingobium sp. SA2. The sequence goes on along the minus strand of NZ_JAPMXX010000006.1, from coordinate 497,694 downwards.
TGCGACCGGCTTCCTGGTGCCCGGTTCCACCGCCACCACCCTGGTCGCACGCGGCCGGGCGGAGGAAAATGTCGTCAACGCCGGGGTGGATGGCGACGAAGTCTGCCGCGTTCGCCAGGGCCGTTTCCGCTGGAACAACAGCGCGGCCGCCGACGCCATCACTCGCGCCGAGATCGGCGACCCTGCCTACATCGTCGATGACCAGACGGTCGCCAAGACGAATGGCGGGGCCACGCGCTCGGTCGCAGGCACCATTCGCGACGTGGACGCCCAGGGCGTCTGGGTCGAGACGCTCTAAGGGAGTTCCCAGACAATGATCATCAACGCCGCAAATCTGGCAGCGGTTCGCACCGGTTTCAGCACCGCCTATGCCAATGGGCTGGGCCAGGCGGAGTCGCAGTTCGCCCGCGTCGCCACCACGGTGCCGTCCAGCACCAAGGAACAGAAATATGGATGGTTGGGCAAGATGCCCAATGTCCGCGAATGGCTGGGCGGTCGCGTGGTGCAGAGCATTGCCCAGGGCGACTATGAAATCCGCGAGAAGAAGTGGGAGCTGACGCTCGGCGTCGATCGCGACGATATCGAGACCGACAATATCGGTGTCTATGGCCCGCTGTTCGAAGAAATGGGCATGTCGGCGGGTTCCTTCTGGGACATGCTGGTTTGGCCGCTGCTCAAGGCTGGCTTTACCACGCCCTGCTATGACGGCCAGTTCTTCTTCGACACCGACCATCCCGTGCTGGATGCAACGGGTGCCACCATCTCGGTCGCCAATACCGACGGCGGCGCGGGCGCGCCCTGGTTCCTGCTGGACGTGCGCCGTCCGCTGAAACCCATCATCCTGCAGAAGCGCAAGGACTTCAAATTCGTATCCAAGGACAAGGATACGGACGACAATGTCTTCGACAATAACGAGTTCATCTATGGTGCCGACGCCCGCGCCAATGTGGGATTTGGCTTCTGGCAATTTGCGTGGGGGTCCAAGCAGACGCTCGACCCCGCGCATTATGAAACGGGGCGCGCGGCGCTGACTGGCATGAAGGGCGACCATGGTCGCCCGCTGGGGCTTAACCCCAATCTGCTGGTCGTGCCGCCCAGCCTGGAAGGCGCGGGCCGCGCACTGCTCCAGTCGCAGCTGGTCAATGGCGGCGAGACGAACAAGTGGGCGGGCACCGCCGAACTGCTCGTCGTTCCTTGGCTCGCCTGATCATGGCGGCCGCACCCAAAAAGACGCCTGGCCCTGCCAAGGCGTCGCCACCCCCCGCCGACCTGCCGGTTGACGGGGAAGCCGCCGCCATCGTGGCCGCTGCCACCGCTACGCCGATCGATGGCAAAGCCGGGTTGGTCATCCCTGTGTCCGTGTCGATCGACACGCTGCTGGAAGCGTTGCGCGATAATGACGATATCGCCGCCGTCACCGCCTTGCGGGTGGTCGGGCCGCGCCAGGGCCGCCGCCGCGTTGGCCGTGCGTTCGGGCCTGAAGCCGTCACCATCCCGCTGGTGAACCTCGGCGAAGACGAGCTGCGCGCCATCGATGGCGATCCGGCACTGACCTGGTCGATCGTTCAGGCCGCGCAGGACCAGGGCGTCGAGGAATGAGCTATGCCACGCAGGCCATGCTGGAAAAGCGTGTCGGTGAGCGGACGCTGGTGCAGCTCACCGATCGCGGTGAGCTGCCAACCGGCCAGATCGACGCCAGCCTGATTACCCAGGCGCTGGCCAATACCGACGCGGTCATCAACGGCTATGTCGGCAACCGCTATCGCCTGCCGCTCGATCCCGCGCCGGACCTAGTCACCGACCTGGCGCTGTCGATCGCGCTCTACAAATTGCACGTCTATGCGCCCGACCAGAAGGTGAAGGACGATTACGACCAGGCGTTGCGGACGTTGCGCGACATCAGCAGCGGCGCGGTCAAGCTCGACGTCGCCGGTGTGGAACCGACCGCGTCCGGGTCAAGCGGCGTCCAGTATATCGATCGTGAGCGCCCGCTGACGCCCGAAAGCCTGACCGGTTTCATCTGATGTTCGCGGCCGTCGATCAGCGGTTGAAGGACATCATGGCGCTGGCCGGACGCATCCGGCCCGCCGCCAGCCTGTCTGAACTGATGGCGCGCGGCCAGGCACCGCAGGTCTGCCCTGCCGCCTACGTGCTGCCACTGGGGATTCGCGGCGGATTGTTCAACGCGATGGCGAACCTGATCGTGCAGGACATTGTCGAGACGCTCGGCATCGTCCTGTTCCTGCGATCCGCAGGAGACGCGACGGGCGGCCAGTTGACCGACCAGCTGATCCCGCTGCGGAACGCCGTCATCCGCGCGATCGTCGGCTGGGCACCCCAGTCCGACTGGCTGGAAGCGGAAACGGTGGGCGTGTTCCGCCTAGCGCGAGGCGAGCTGATCAGCCTGTCGGCCGGGCTGCTGATCTACCAGCTCGACTTTGCTTTGGACGACCAATTGAGGATTTGAAATGGGTTTGAAAAGAGGTTCAGCGCCCGATGAAAGGGCCAACGACACCGCGACGACGGGACCGGACGCATCGGGCACCGGTGCGGGAACTGGGACTGGGACTGGAGCGCAGGCCACCACAGCAGCGTCCGATCCATCGCTGCCCACGCCGCCGCCGATCGCCGCGCCGATCATCGCCGTGGACGACGACGGCCAGGAGCGGCCGATGTCGGGCGGCAGCTTCGTCCGCATCAACGGCAAACTCACAAGGCAGGAGTCGTAAATGGCCGAACCGATCAAATGGCGCAGCAAGCTCATCCTGGTGAAGGCTGAACCGCTCAACGCCTATGGCGTCGATGCCGCGCCCACCGGCGCGGTCAACGCCATGCTGCTGACCAATGTCCAGTTCCAGCCGATGGAAGGCCAGGAGGTCAGCCGCAACCTGGAACTGCCCTATATGGGCGCGCAGGAAAGCCTGCCGGTCGGTCTCTATTGCGTGCTGACGGGCGACTTCGAACTGGTCGGCAGCGGCGCGGCAGGCACCGCGCCCGCCTGGTCGCCGCTGATCCGATCGTGCGGTGTCGCCGAGGTCATCACGCCGGGCGAGACGGTCGAATATACGCCGATCACCGAAGACCATGAGAGCGTGACCGCCTATTTCCAGATCGGGGTCAATCGCTATGTCATGCTCGGCGCGCGATCGACGGCGCAATTCAGCATCAATGCGATGGGAATCCCCGTCTGCCGCATCACGATGACCGGCCTGTTCACGATCCCGTCGGTCCAGGCGCGGCCGACCGTCAACTTGACCGCCTGGCAGAAGCCGCAGGTCGCGAGCAAGGCCACCACGCCGGTGTTCACGATCGACGCGATGCCGCTGACCGGTCGCGATTTTCAGCTGACCCTGGGCTGCGAGGTGCAGCCGCGCATGTTGTTCAACCAGGAGCGCGTGCTGATCGTGGACCGGGCCGAGACGATCAGCCTGACGGTCGAGGCGGTGCCGCTGACCACTTACAATCCGATCACGGCGGCCGGATCGCCCACCGTCGAAGCGCCGCGCGTGCCGATCGAGGTCGAGCATGGCACGATCGTCGGCCGCAAGGTCAGGATCGAGGCGCAGTCCTGCGTCCAGCAGCGCTTCGCCGGCAGCCAGGAAAACCAGAAGATCGAGGAGTGGCCGCTGACATTCATGCCGCTCCAGGTGGGCGGCAATGACCAGTGGAAAATCACGGTCAGCTGACCCCAGTCATACCCGCCGAGAGGGCAATGATCCGTCACTGGCGTCCGGGCTGGTGACTGGGGAGTCAGACCATCGGCGGCGGGCCGTGACGCACCGCCGCCACCAGACCTACCCCACAGCAGCCAAGGACTCCCCGTCATGTTCGTTGTCGATCCCAATCCTACCTTCACGCACCCCGTCAAAGTCAAAGTGCCGGTCGATGGCGGCTATGAGGAGCAGAGCTTCAAGGTCACCTTCAACGTCATCCCGACCGACGAAGTCGCCGATTTCGACCTGGGCAATGGCGAAGGTTCCACCGCCTTCCTGCGCCGCGCGGTCAAGCACATGGATGACCTCATCGGCAAAGATGAAAAGCCAGTCCCCTATAGCGACAAGCTGCGCGACCTGCTGCTGGGCCAGCTCTACGTCCGCAAGGCGCTGGCACGGGCCTATTTCGATGCGATGTCGGGCGCACAGTCGGGAAACTGACCGCCGCCGCGCGACACTGGGCGCGTGGCGGTTCCCGCGACCTCAGCGAAGCGGCGGCCGATGCGCAAGCGCTGGGCCTGCCCGCCGAGATGATCGCCGATCTTACCGTAAAGGAGCCGGGCTTTCCGGTGTGGCCGCAGAATATGTCCATCGTCATCGCCTTCCTCGCCGTTTCGACCCAGTGGCACCTGCTGTCGCTGGGCACGGGCGGCGTCTATTGGCAGGGGCTGGACTATGCGCGCGTCGCCGCGGGCCTGGACAAGGCCGGGATCGCGCTGTCGCCCGAACAATGGTCCGGCCTGCGGCTGATGGAACGCACCGCCGCGTCCGCGCTCAACGGCTATCGCGGGTGACGCGGCCATGAGCTTGAAAACCTCGCTGATCATCACGGGCGACAGCTCGACGGCCGTCGATGCGGTCGAAGAGCTGAAGGACAGCATCGAACAGCTCGGCACGCGGAGTCGCACGACCGCGACGGACCAGGCTGCGCTGACGACGGCGACCAACACCACCAACGCCAGCGCGCGCGGGGCGATCGTCGCGCAGACCGGCGTCGCCGCTTCGACCACGGCGGTCGCCACCACATCGCGCGCGGCGGCGATCGCCCAGGGCGCGCTGGCGGTCGGCACCGAGGTCGCGACCGGGGCGATGGCGACGTTCGGCGTGTCCGCGCTGACGGTGCAGGCGATCCTGACGGGCGGGCTGTCGCTCGCGATTACGGCCGGTATCGCCTTCATGACCGGCTTTGCGAGCGAGGCGCTGAGTGGCGCGGATGCGCTCGACATTGAGGGTGAAGCCGCTGTTTCATTGACGGATCAGATTGATGCTCTGAACGATGCCTTGGCGCGTGAAATAAAGACGCAATATGCGTCTGAGGTGGCTGCGCTTGCAAACGCGGAGGCCCATCGGACGCTGGCTATTCAAGCGATCAAAGCGCGTGAGGCGCTGCTCCAGAAGGCGATCGCCGAGCAGAAAAACTCCCCTGACCGGATTACCCTGGCCAGTCCGGGCGCAAATATCCGTGTCAACCAAGGGCTGGAATTGTCCGCCAGCGTTGCAGACCTGCGAAAGCAACTCGCCGATGCGAAGGCAGACCTTGCCGCGCGCGAGAAGGAGATCATCAAAAAGCTCCAGCCATTTACTGAGCGGGGAATCGCAGCGGCAAATGATCCCCGCGAACGGATCGGTCTTAACTACGAGCAGCAGCGGATCAGGTTGGACACGCGGCGCGACCAGATGGGCGAGACGGCCTATGCGCGCGAACGGATCAAACTCGACCAGCAACGCACTGCGGCGGTGGAGGCGCTCAATACCTCCGAACGCAAGGCAAGCGCCACGCGCCGGAGCGGCACCGCCATCGATCGCGAAGCCGCGCAGGCGCAGAAGAAATTGCAGGCGGACCTGGAAGGCGTGATCGGTCGCTATGATCCGGCGCGCAAGGCGGCGTCGGACTATGCCGATGAGCTGGAGCGGATCGCCAAGCTGGAGAAGGCGGGCAAGATATCGCCTGAAGATGCGGGGGATTATCGCGCGCAGGCCAGTGCTGGCTATCTGGGCAAGGTGATCGACTGGGGCAGCATCAAGCCGCAGGCCGACGACGAAAAGGAACTGATCGAGGCGGCGGGCGCGATCGACAAGATCGTCCAGTCGATCGAGGACGAGACGGCGGCGTTGGGCGCGTTGACGCCGGTGCAGCGCGTGCAGGTCCAGTATCGCAAGGAACTGGCGGCGCTGGCCCCGGAGGAGCGGGAAGCGGCGGCGCAACGCATTGCCGATGCCCAGGCCGAGAAAGACGCGACCGAGGACATCAAGCACGCCACCGAGGATGCGCAGCGGGCCAAGGAACAGCTGGCGCGCACCGCGATCGACGCATTCACGGCGATCGCGGTCGGCGGGCAAAAGGCCAGCGACGTGATCAGCCGCCTGGCCGAGAGCATCGCCGCCGCCGCGATCGAGGCGACGCTGTTTGGCACCGGGCCGATGGCGGCGCTGCTCAATGGCGCGGTAGCGCCAGACGCGGCGAAGAGCGGGGGCGGCGTCGCGGGCCTCGCAGCCGAGCCGGTCGGCAAGTCGATCGCCAAGGAACTGGAAGGGTCGCTCGACCGGGTGTTCGGCGAAAAGGGCGCGTTCGGCAAGACGATGCGCAATGCGGGCCTGGGCTACGCGGCCGGGGGCGCGACGGGCAGTCGCACGGGCGGCGCGATCGGCGGGATGATCGGTGGCGAGATCGGCAAGCAGGTGCTGGGGTCGGCGCTGGGGTCGCTCGGCAGCTTCGCCGGGCCGATCGGCGCGATCGCGGGCGGGCTGCTGGGCGGCGCGATCGGCGGCATGCTGAAGAAAACCAAGTCTGGCGCGGCCAATATCACCAGCGTCGATGGCGATGCGGCGCTGTCGGGCAATAGCGAAAAGTTCAAGGAAGCCGCGTCCGGGGCGGCTAGCACGATCCAGGGCGGGCTGTCGGATATTGCCGAGATGCTGGGCGGCCAGGTCGGCGGCTTCAACGTCACGATCGGCCAGCGCCATGGCGATTGGCGCGTGCGCGAAGGCGCGGGTTCGCTCAAGATCAAGAAGGGGGCCAAGGAGTTTGACGACGATCAGGCAGGTGCGATCGGCTATGCGATCCAGCTGGCCGTCACGCAGGGCGCTATCAAAGGGCTTTCACCGGCCATTGAGAAGGCGCTCAAATCCTCGACCGATATCAACGAAGCGCTGGAAGAGGCGCTGAAGGTCCAGGAAATCGAGATATTGATCGGCGGCCTTGGCTCCGAACTCGCCCAGCAGTTCAAGGCGCTGGAAACCCAGGCCAAGGAACGGGTGCGGATCGCCACCCAATATGGCTTCGACGTCGTCGCGATCGAAAAGAAGAATGCCGAAGATCGCGCGCGGCTGATGGAGGACATGCTGGAAGAGCAGGTCGGCAGCCTGCAGCGCCTGGTCGATGAGATGACCAGCGGGTCGATGTTCGAAGGGTCGGCGATCGAGCAGCGCGACGCTTTGCTCAAGGAGATTGAGCTGGCCAAGGCCGACCTGGTCGCGGGCAAGGATGGCGCGGCCGATGCGCTGGCCAGCTTGTTCCAGCAGCTTTACGCCGTGTCGGAAGAGGCTTTCGGGACGACGGGACAGTTTGCGGCCGACCGGGCGATGATCATGGACCAGGCGCGCCAAGCGATCGCGGCGGCCAACGCGCAGATTGCGGCGGCAGCCGGGATGCAGGCCGGTGCGACGGCGACAAGCGACCCGGCGCTCAAGGCGACCAACCAGGCGCTCGACGAAAATAACGACCAGAATGCGCGGCTGATTGCGTTGCTCGGCACCCTGCCCGCCGAGATCGCGGCGCGACTGAACGGGATCGGCTATGCGCCGCTCGACGCCGCGTCGCTGGCGAGGACCAGCTGATGGCCGCACCCCTGATCCTGGTCGAGGCGCAGCCGCGCCGCATTGCCGATGGCGTCGCGGAAACCGTGCGCCTGGCGGGCGGCGGCGGCGCGCGGCCCTACCATTATGCGGATGTCCATTGGCGCGCGGGGATTGAGGCGCTGCCGACCATCACCGCCAGCCTAGACTATGATGGCGAGATTATCGGCGGCGGCGTGCCGCAGGCCATGACGTTGAGCTTCGCGCCCAATGGGCAGGCGGCGATCGACCTGCTGGCCGCCTATTATTGGCGCGATGCGGCGATCACCGTGCGGATTGGGCCGGAAGGCGCGCTGCCCCCCGTCATCGCGCAGGGCACGGTGTTGGACACCGCGATCAGCGAGGGCAAGCTGGCGATCGCGCTGGCCGATCCAGCCGCCGACCTCAAGAAGGTGCTGCTGACCGAACGCTATGCGGGCACGGGCGGACTGGAAGGTCCGGCCGAATGGGAAGGCCTGCTCAAGCGGCGCGTGTGGGGCCGCGTCTTCAACCTGTCGGCCGAGCCGATTGATGCGGCGAACAATGTCTATTGCCTGGCCGATCCGCTGCGGCCGATCGACGCGATCGTCAGCGTGCGCGACCGGGGCGCACCCGCCGCCGCAATGACGTTCCTCGCCTGGCAGGGCACGGCGGCGGCGACGCTGGCGGCGCTGCAGACGTCGGTCGTGCCGGAGGGCGGCTGCGTCGTCAGCCCGTCGATCGCCTGCCTCAAATGGTGGACCGAGCCATCGGGCGACCTGCATGCGGACGTGCGGGGCGAGATCGGCAGCGCCTATGTCGAGACCACCGCGCAGATCGCGCAACGGCTGGTCGAGGCGCTGGGCGGCCCGGCCTTCGTTGCCGGGACGGTCGATGCGGCCGCGCTGCTTCGGCCAGCGCCCATCGGCTGGGTCGCCAAGGATGAAACCACCACGGTCGCGGCGATGCTGGATGAGCTAATGGCCAACAGTTCGCTGATGTGGCTGCTGGCTCCATCGGGCGAGATCGTCATTCGGCCATGGGCCTGGGGTGCCAGCGTCGCCAGCGTGCAGAGCGAGGATGTGTCGCGGATCAAGCAATTGCCGCCCGTCACCACGCGCCGCCTCGGCTACCGTCGCAACGAGTCGCGCATGGCGCGCGGCGACCTGGTGGCGATCGTGCTGGCGACCGAGGTCGCCTATCTGGACGGCACGCCCGCCGAAGAACTCAAGCCCGCCGAGGGTGGGTCCGACGTGACGACCGGCGTGATCGGCGTCGCCGAGATCAAGATCGCGGCCGAGTTTGGCGGCGCAGTCACCGAGTCGCTGCCGCGCCTGCAGGCCTTTCGTTTGATCCGCAATGCAGTCGATGTGACCGACGACAGCAGCTGGTCGGTGACGGTGCAGTCGGGCACCATCGCCGCGTCGATCGGCACGGACGGCGTCCTTAGCCTGGACGCCAGCGCGGGGGTGCTGACCAACTCCGTCCTGATGATCGAAGCCAGCTACAACAGCCGCACCTATCAGGCGGCCGTGCGCGTCAGCAAGATATTGTCGTTGCCTCCGTCGGGCGGCACGTCGGGCGCATCGGGCGGCTTTGCGGGCGGGATCAACTCGGCGGTCATGTCGCCCATCTCGCGGGAGATCACGATCGAGGTCGGCGAGGATGGCGCGGCGGCACTGAGCGCAAATTATACCTTCACCGTGGATGGATCGTTCGACACCTTCCACGTCGCGGCGCAATGGTATCGGTGGAACGGCACCGCCTACGTGGCACTCGGCAGCGAGCAGGGCAGCACCGACCCGGCGATCGGCGGCCGACCCAGCATCGGCGAGCCGGGTGAGCCAGGCACCGGCACTTGCGGCTTCAGCGACAGTGGCCTGACGCCATCGACGTTCCAAAAATACCGCCTCTACATGCGGGCCATCAGCGGGTCGGTGCTGCGCACGGTCAGCGGCTCCTACTCGGTCGTGGGGAGCTGATGATGCGCTACTATCTTTTGGACGACGCCTATCATGCGAGCGCGCAGGACGTGCCACTGCCGGGCGGCGCGATCGTGGTGCCGCGCCTGCCCATCGAAGGCGAGCGCTGGGACGGCGACGGCTTCGTCTGCGACGACGAGATCGCGGCCGACATGGCGGTGCCGAGCGACCATGTCGCCCGCGCCCATATGGTCAAGCAAGTCGAAGCGGTGTTGATCCTGTCGGGCTGGCCTCTGACCCATGGCCTGCTGGCCGAAGAAGCCGCCGCCAACGGACTGGACATCAACCTGCTGGCGCAACGCGTGCTGGACAATGCGGCGGCGTTTCGCGCCCGCGAGTCCGCGCGCCGCAGCCGCAAATGGCAGGCCCGCGCCGGAGGTGACGCATGACCACCGTCGATCCCGTCTATGCCCAGTGGCTGATGGCCGACACGCTGTGGACGCTGGCGACCGATACGGTCGGCGCAGCGCGCTGGGGGACAAGCGGCCTGACGAAGGAACGGCCGACCACGATCGCCACCAGGGCGGATGCGGAGGCCGAGGCTGCGCGCCAGTTGGCCTTCATGGGTGCCGGTGGCCCGATGGCGCTTGATAGTCACCTGTTGCCGGGCCGGTGGGAGCCGGTGCGCGGTCAGGTCATCACCATCCATGGCAATCGCCTGGGCTATGCGGGTGGCGTCGATGTGTTCCTGCTGAGCGCCGACGATGTGCTGGCGGCCGGGACCAGCCGCGTCACTGTGTTGCGGCGGTTGTGATGGGCAATATCCTGATCACACCCCCAGCGGCGATCTCCGCGCTGACCGTGTCGCGCGGATCGGGCGCGGACAATTTGCTGACGCCCGACCCACGGGAGGCATGGGTGGACAGCACGGTCGGCACGCCGGTCACGATCGACATCGATCTGGGCATTGCGCGCGTCATCGACACCGTGTTCCTGGGCAGCCTGTTCAACGCGCACCCGGATGCGACCTGGGCGATCAGCGGCGGCCTGGCGGGCTATGGCGATGTGTCGATCCTGGCGATCGGCGTGCTGCGAGTCCCGGAGAGGGGCGACTGGCGGCGGCGCACGATGAGCCATGCGCTGTGGTTCGGAGCCAAGCATCTGGTGCGCTATCTGCGCATCGCCATTACCCAGCCGGGTGACGCGACGCCCCTGTCGATCGGCGCGCTGATCGTCGGCGAAGGTTTCCAGCCTCGTCTGAACAAGGAATGGGGCGCTGAGCGCGGCGTGCGGGACAGCAGCAGCGTCACGCGCCTGCCCGGCGGCGGCGTCTCCGTGGTCGAGGGCGCGCGCTATGCCACCTATGGCTGGACGCTGGGCGACCTCAGCACGGTCGAAGCCGATGTCCTGTTCGAGCTGGTACTGGATCGCGGGGAATCGCGGCCGGTGGTGGTGGTCGAAGACCCGGCCACGTCGATCGGCCTGCGCAACCGCATCCATTATGGCGCGCTCACCGGCTTGCGTTCCTTCACGCGGCGCAATGTCGCTCAGACCAGCTGGCAGCTCGTCTGCGAAGATTGGGCGATCGAGCCTGATCCCATCCTGCAATCCGATATTCCGTCGATCCTGGGGGCCTGATCCATGTCATTCCGCACCGTAGTCAAGCCGCTCAACCTCTTCGTCGGGAATGCCAAGGTTGTGCATTACCCGATGCCGTATCCCGATGGATCGCCGCAAAATCTAACCGGTCGCACCTTTGTATGGGTCGCGCGCCGCCGCATCTTGCCGACACCGCTGGTCGATCCCGTTCAAATGCGGCTGTCGGGAGACGGATATTATGTGACTGCGCCGATCGCTGCCGACGTGGTGAACCTCATTCACGAGAGGGGTGCTGGCTACCTGCTGGAATTCGATGTGATCGAAACCACCCATGGCGCATCATCGTCCCGTTGGACGGGTGATTTGTGGGTGAAAATCAGCGCCGAATTGCCCAGCGAAACCGACGCCGAGCCGTCCTGGTTGGACCTGCCCTATGCGCAGATCATCGCCATGGCCGACACCTATGTGATCAGCGAACACGGGGCCATGGGACCGGGACTGGAGCAGCGGCTAAAAGATTTGGGCGACATTCCAGAGGCAATCCCGGAACTGGCCCGCGACAAGATACGCGCATGGGGTGCGGAGGGTGGCGCTCCTTTTGCCGCGACGGCGGAAGTGAAGGCGGCCGAGGCCGTGTCGGCGGCGCAGCAGGCGACCTTGGAACGTAGCGACGCAGAAGCGGCCGCTCAGTTGGCTGGCACCTATGCTACCGGATTGCAGGCGCGTGGCCCGTTCTATCCGTCGGCGGAAGCCGGGTTGCTGGCGACGGATGTAAACGAGCGTTTCAGCGTGGCGGTCCCCGGCGCACGCGCGGTACTGATCTACGACCATGCGATGATTAGCGGTGAAAGCGTTGCCGTCTATGTCAACAGCATCACATCCGATGAGCTGGTGAGGCCGCTCGTCGATACGATCAATGTCACCAGCGCGATGGCCGATGGGATTTACGACCGCTTCGGCTTTCCAAAATTGGGCTTTTACCGTGGCGAGCCGATCGCATCCGGCTTTTGGATTGGTCGCTTTCGTGCAGGCGAGGACGCAGATGGCGTGACGTTTGGTGACGACGTGATGCTGCGCACGCGGGGTGTGCGATCGGGTGATGACCTCTTCCGCGCGGGCGGCGCAGGGCCGTTGGGGATTGATGATCGGTTCGGCTTCAGTCGCGCAAGCTGGCGCGGCGGGCCGCGCGGCAGGTCGCTATCTGTTCAAGACGGCCTGCAGGTCGACGGCGCTTATCTTGAGGCGACGAATACGCCCGGCTTCGACCTACGTGATCGCTACGGCTTTGGCGGGACGGTCGACGGTGGAGCGACGAGTGCCCCCGCGACGGGGACCGACTATGCGGCGCGGGACGCGGCCAATGTCGCTTTTTCCCAAGCCCGTCAGAATGATTTGCTGCCGATGATCCAGCAAATCGTGCGCGGCAAAGTGAATATCATACTGACTTATGGACAGTCGCTCGACCGTGGATCGCGTGGCTATCCTCCTTTGACGACCGCGCAACCCGGCTACTCTGACACCCATGTCTATTCGTTAGGTGAGGCATGCCGCCCGACCAATTCGACCAGCACCACCTATGGTCCGCTCACTTCCGGCGCGATTTATCCGCTGCTGGCCGTTGCCCATAATGACGCTGGAACGATCCTAAACAGTGCGGCTCTTGCCGCGATTGGACCCGACACTGCCGTGCCAGGAGAAGGGTCGGCTATCAGCGCCACCTACTGGCTGCGCCAGCAGTGGCTGGCGTCGGTCGGCTTGGATGAAGATGCAACGACCCCGTTCATTCTCGTGACATGCGGTGTCGGTGGGCAGTCGCTTGCGTCTTTGAGCAAGGGGGCGACGCCGAATTACTACAACCGTATCATCAGCGCTCTGACGCAAATTCGCGACCATGCCTCATTCGTAGGCGAAGAATTTTCCGTTGCTCTCGTTAAATTCACTCAGGGCGAGCAGGACTATGCGAACGGCACTGGCGGTGCACATCCCACCGTCGCCAGCTACATGGCGGGCGTCCAACAGCTTCGTAACAATATCAATGCTGACATTGAGGCCATCTTCGCCAACGGTCAAAAGCCTCCCGCGTTCTTTCTGTCACAAACGAGTGGCCAGATGACCACTGACGCAACCAACCTGCACGTCGGCACGGCGCAATTGCGGTTGGTCAATGAAGTGAACGGCTTCTTTCCGGTTGCGCCAAATTATCCCGTTATCGACGTAAACAGCGCCCATCCTGACAACAACGGCTATCGCTGGCTGGGGCAGTATGAAGGCCGGGCCTGGTCGCAAGTGCTGGTTCATGGTCGCCGTCCGAACATCATATATCCCCGCCGAGCAACCTGGGATGCGGCGACCGGGGAAATCATCATTGATCTTGTTTCTACGGGCGGGCCGATCAGCGCGGGTCAGCCATGGGACGGCTTGGCGCAGGTCAGCCTCACCGACCTAGGGATCGTCGCGAAAGATGGTGCCACCCTTATCGGCATGTCCAACGTCCGCTTCGTCGGCGCTATGACGATCGCCGCTACGCTCAACGTCAACCCGTCCGCCGTCCCGCTGATCCAGTTCGGCAACAAAGCCAATAGCAATGGGTACACCGGCATTCGCTGTCCATCCGCGATGATAGCGCCGGAGGCTTACACCTTCGTGCCGAGCGCTGGCCAAGACCCTGCGGCAGATATCCCGGCTTTGGTCGGAAAACCCTACAATCTAGACGACTGGTGCTGGTGCGCCTCAATCCAAGCGGAGGAAATCTAATGGGCTTTCGTGCTACTATCGACAGCGACATCAACTGGAGGACGGCTCCCACGCTGACCCTGCCTTCCATGCGAGGGGCGCGCGCAGCGAACGCCTATGGCATAGGTGCGGACCCGCTGCGTAATCTGGTCGATCCGACAAAGCGGCGGCGGGTTCGTGGTGCATTGCCGATATTATACGATGAATATGCACGCTTTACACCGGGATGGCCCTCAACGGCCAAATCCCTGTGGAGCGGGGTGGAGGCTACCCCTGAATGGACATGGCTGATGATCGCGCGCCTGGTGCTACCGGACGTAGCCGGGAACGCCATGTTGTTCAGCAATACCAGCTCAATCTGGCCACAGACAGGTGCGGCGATCACTGGCCAGGCTATGTTGCTATTGAACGAAACAGCCAACAACAATCTGGCGCGCCTACGCAGTCAATGCTCGGTGCATGATGGAGCAGCTCCGCCTGTCGTCACGACGCAAGCGGCCAGCATGCCAGACTATAATGCGGCGACGGCGGGATGGCAGATTTTCGTATCACGCCGCGACGCCAGCGGACGTCTTTACACCCGCATCATGGGGTCAAATCTGGATGAAGCAGTGACTGACCCGGAACCAAAGGCCGTCGCGCTGGGCGGAGAGATCATCATAGGCAGCCAGACGAATGCGGCGGCGACGCTGTCGTTCGATTGCGCCTTCGATTTCCAGGGCGACAAAAGTTGGACCGAGAATGAACTGGTCGATAACAGCGCCACGCTGGCCGAGTGGGCCACGGTCCATAAGGGGCTCAGTATAGATGCGCCGAACGGCATCTGACACTTCCGTCCCCCGCCGATCAGGCGGGGGGCAAGGGGTGCGCTAACACCCCTTTACCGCAGGATTGCACCCTGCATCTCAGCGCTGATCAGGCGCAGTCGATCCCCGCCACCGGGCACCCCGGCGGCTAGGGCTTTTGAGGTGCAAAGATGAAGAATATCGAAACGCTATCCCCGATCGCGCCGGTTCGGCCGGTGGCGGGCTATATCGGCGGCAAGCGCGCGCTGGCGAAGCTGCTGGTGCCCATGATCGGGGCGATGCCCCACGATTGCTATGTGGAGCCGTTCGTCGGCATGGGCGGCGTCTTCTTTCGCCGCGACTCCCGACCGAAGGCCGAGGTCATCAACGATATCTCGGCCGATGTGACCAATCTGTTCCGCCTACTCCAGCGCCACTATCAGCAGCTGCTCGACGTGCTGAAATGGCAGATCGCCAGTCGGGCCGAGTTCGAACGGCTGGTCCGGGTCGATCCCGATACGTTGACGGACCTGGAACGGGCCGCGCGGTTCCTGTTCATCCAGCGCTTGACGTTCGGCGGCAAGGTGATGGGCCGGTCTTTCGGCACCGGCACGACCAGCGGCGCGCGGTTCGACCTAACGAAGTTGGTGCCGATGCTGGAGGACGTCCACGAGCGCCTGTGCGGGGTGACGATCGAGCGGCTGTCTTATGACCGGCTGATCCCGCGCTACGACCGGCCACATACGCTCTTCTATCTGGACCCGCCCTATTTTGGCTGCACCAACGACTATGGACGCGATGTGTTTTCAGAGGGTGATTTCACGCTTCTTAGCGACCTCTTAAAGGCTTTGAAGGGGCGCTTCATCCTGTCGATCAACGACGTGCCGCAGATCCGCGAGATGTTCGCCTGGGCGTCGATCGAGCCGGTCGAGCTGAACTATCGAGTGAGCGGGAAGGTGACGGCGGCGCGGGAGTTGGTTATCACGGGCCATTGAGACTGGGGGGACACGGCGTGGCTAACGATCTGTTTGTAGTGGAGCTAAATCGAAGCGACGGCGCGTCGGTTTTCTTGTACCCGCAAAAGGTTGTCGAAATCGCGCTTTTGGTTGAGCGGCTCATCACATCGACGCGCGTTAGCCGACAGCCTGAGCTTGAGACCGTCGCCCTAATAGCAGGTGTGAAGCAAGGCAGTCTGCTGCTTGCCTACAAGATTTTTATGGCTCGGCCTGGTGTCCGCGAGAGGAGTGACATGATTGAACACACGCTGATGGCAGCGGACGTGTTGAGCTATGCCTGGACTGCAATCGCGTTTGTCGGCACGCATGTCGGACTTCTCACGGCGGTGCCTCCAGCATTGCCTTACACCCAGGAACTGAGTGTTCCAATTGCTGACCACACTACCGCGCAGATCGACGCCTGCATTCAGGGATTCGTCAAAGTCGCGATGGAAGCCGAGTGCGACTCCTGCACGTTGCATATCCCCGACGTCGGAGCCTACCGCATGGACTTCAGCAACATTCGATCGAAGGCTGTTCTCGGTAGGCTAGCCCCCAAAATAGACCTGCCAAAGCTACGCGGTAACTTAGAACTGGTGCTAGAGAACGAGACGCTCAAGGGCGTTTGGAAGCGTTCGAACGGTCAAAATGATCCCGTTGAGTTGCTTGTCGGGACGTTAGGCGTGGGAGTTGATTACATACCTGTGTTGGTCAAATGGAATTCAAAGCGGCCGATCCCTCAGCCTCGCGCCAGCCCCTCCCACGTCGTAGGCAAGCTGCACCCCATTCAAGACACCGTGTTTGAACCGAGCGAACCGGTTTCACCTGATATCCAACGAATTCCTGCGCTGCTGATCGTCGATGGGCTTTACGCAGCAGAATGACATGGTGTGAGTGCTATAAAAGCTCTTGTCCCGAACTCTAAAACCTTCTGTCGCGCTTCAGGGGGTGCTTGGATGGTACGCCACGGTGGCGGTTGCGGCGAAAACCCTCGGAAAATCGCTACCTGCAACGGTGTGAACTTGCGCCCTGTGACCCTGCCGTCGCGCCGCGACGTCTGGACGCCTTATGCGCGCATCGACTCCAGCGCCTTGGCGACGGCCAATATACCTTCGGGCGCGGCGGCGAAGCCCATATGGGTGCAGTCGACCTCGATCGCCTTGTCGCGCTCGCCGCTGCGGCCCTTGGCGCATTCGGGCAGGATCACGCCGTCGCGCTGCGACCACAATGCGACCGTGGGCACCGGCGGCTTGACTTCGCGGGTGCAGGGGAAAGGCGGCTTATCGACCGGGAAGCCCGATACGAGCTGATAGAGCCGCCAGGCATGATTGGCGCGCGGGTCGCCGGAAAAGGGCGTGCCCAGCGTCACCACGCCGCCGACCTTGTGCGTCGCATATTTGGCATATTCGCGCGCATACAGGCCGCCGAGGCTCCAACCGACGAGCGTCACCGGCCCGCCGCCTGCACGCCGAATGGCATCGACGCGGCGGTCGATCTGGTCGAGGCTGTCGGGTTTAGGCCCATAATTGCGGCCCATCGCCCAGTCATGCGCGGCATAGCCCGCTGCGGTCAAAATCTGCCGCATGGCGTCCATCCGCCGTTCGGACGCGAGCAAGCCGGGGATCAACAATATCGAACGACCATCACCCTTGATCTGCTGCGCCAGCGCGTCGGCCTGCGCCTGGGTCCGGGCAAGGTCGCGGGGGAGCGACAGATTGCCGAGCAGATGCGACAAGGACGGGCGCACCGGCGCGGCTGGCCCCGATGCGAAACGATCTTTCCAAAAACTGCTGACGGTTTGAGCGTAAGGTGGCACGAGAACAAGAATCCCAGGCCCATTCGGGCAAAGATGACGTTATCGTGACAAACACTGCGCGCGTCTATTGGTTTCGTCTTATGAGACGAACGGTTCGTCGCTGTTACGGTTCAGGGCGTTGGAGTGACCGGGGTGACGGGCGCGGGATCAACGGCCTGCAAAGGGCGCGGTTCCAGGATCGCGGCGGTTTCGATGAGGTCCAGCGCGCGCCGCGCTTCGAGATAGCGGCGCGCAAATTGCAGCCAGCGATCGGCAGCGGCCCGGCCGGGCATCCGCTCCACTTCGGCCAACGCCGCGCTCACCCGCCCGCCGTCGAGATAGCGCACGGCCCGCTCCAGCGCGGCCTGGGGCCGGGGCGAGGGAGTCGAAGCCTTGCGAATCGTCACCAATTCGCGCGCTTCATGGGCGATGGCATCCCACCAGTCGCTTTCCACCGGCGGCGTGGTCAATCGATCGCTCAGGTCAGTGAGGCCGACACGCAAATCGGCCAGCGTCACCGGTTCGCGCGCGGCATTGATGATGGTGGCGACGGCGCGGGGCTGGGCTTGGCCGAAACGGGAGCGCAACTGCGCCTCGATATAGCCGAGCGGCCCGCCATTATCGAGCGCGCGGCGCGCCGCGAAAGCGATCAGCAGCCCTTCGGCACGGGCGGCATTGCCCGATGCGGCCTGCGCCTCGACCGTGATGCGGGTCAGTCGTTCGTCGAGCGCGGCGACGCGGGCGTCGAGCATCTGCGCGCTGCTGGCGGTGAGCGCGCCGGGCGCGACGGTCGGGGATGGGGTGCCGACCTGCGGCACGACGGCGACGGGTCGGGCCGATTGGCCGTTCCAGCGCTTCTGAATCTGCGGCCAGGCCCAGGCGGTCAGCGCGACGCCGATCAGGAAAGCGAGCAGCATCAACGTCACCAGCGGCAGGGTGCTGCGCCGACGGGCAGGGGGCGGGGTCACGGGGATACTCCTATCGCCGTCCGCGTCGTGCATGCTGACCCTTTCGCCTGTCATTGTCCCGTCATTCGCACAAAGAAAGGGCGAGGGCCAGCATGTCGTCATCGACCGGCTGGTGCGGCGCGGAAAGGCTGGCCCAGCCGCTGCCGCAAGCGGCCAGCGCGGCATGGCTGATCGCCACGATATGCAGTTCGCTCCGCTGATCGAGCGGGATGCGTTCGGCCAGCCGCTCGCCTGCACGCGGCGAATGGACGAGCAGGATGGCGCCGGGGATGGCGTCACGCAGCAGCGCCGGGTCGGGCGGCAGGCTGACCATCGTGTAGACCGCGATCCGGGTGAGGCGCAGCGGTCCAGCGTCCATCGGTGCGACCGTCGTACCTGCCAGATGGAGGACGGCGCGATGGCCATCCGCCGCGATCCGGGCGGCAATGGCGCTGGCGTCGCCCTCGCCACAGGTCACGTCGACAAAGCCCGCTTCCTGCAACGCCGCCGCCGTCGCCGCGCCGACAGCATAGGTCGGGAGCGCGCGATACGCGGCCAGTCGCGGCCCGGCCAGCCGCACCGTATTGGCGCTGGTCAGCAGCAGCGCGTCGAATCCATCGGCCGGGGGCGCGACCCAGTCGAGCGGCAACGGCGCAAACAGCGGATGGCGCAGCACGTCGAAGCCGAGGCGCGCGGCCTTGTCCGCCGTCCTGCCCGCCGCCGGTTCGGGGCGCAGGATGATGAGCCGCCTCACCCTTCGAACCCTCACCCTTCGAACAAGGCCCGCAGCGCCGGGCTGGCCTGCTCCAGCAAAGCACGGCCGACCGCCTGCGCCACCACATCGTCGCCGCGCGCCAGCCATGTTTCCTGGGCCACCGTTTCCTGCCCGTCGGGGCTGATGATCTCGGCGCGCAAATATAGGCCGTCGCCGTCCACCACCGCCAGTGCGGCGATCGGCGAATGGCAGGTGCCGCCCAGCGCCTTCAACACCGCGCGTTCGGCCGCGACGGCATCGGTCGTGTCGATGTCGCTGATCACCGCCAGCATTTCATGCAGCGGTGCATTGTCGGCCAGCGCCTCGATCCCCACCGCGCCCTGCGACGGAGCGGGCAACATGGTGTCGATCGGGATGGTCACGCCGACATCACTCTGGTCGAGCCGGTCGAGGCCCGCCGCCGCCAGCAGCGTGGCATGGACTTCCCCCGCCGCCAACTTGGCGAGGCGGGTGGCGACATTGCCGCGAAACAAGGTGATGGTAGCGTCGGGGCGCAGCCGCATGACCTGCGCGGCGCGGCGCGGCGAGCTGGTGCCGACGATCGGGTTGGCGGGCAGCGCGTCGAAACTTTCCACCCCTACCAGCTTGTCGCGCACATCAGCGCGCGGCAGCATCGCGGCGATCTGGAAGATGGCGGGGCGGATCGTTTCGACATCCTTCATGCTATGGACGGCGAAGTCGATCTCCTGCGCGACCAGCGCGCGCTCCAGTTCCTTGGTCCACAGCGCCTTGCCGCCGATATCGGCGAGCGCCCGGTCCTGGATCCGGTCGCCGCTGGTCTGGACGGTGACGATCTCGATCGCGTCCTCCCCCCAGCCATGGGCGGTGATAAGCGCATGGGCGGTCATGTGCGCCTGGGCCAGCGCAAGCGGGGAGCCTCTGGTGCCAAGGCGCAACGGTCGATCGGACAAATACATATGCGGCTTGCTCTAATGACCACGGGCTTTAGATGGAAGCGGCAATGACAATCATCCTTGGCCTGGAATCGAGCTGCGATGAAACCGCAGCGGCGCTGGTGACGGCCGACGGGCGGATATTGGCCCATCGCCTGGCGACGCAAGAGGAAGCGCATCGCCCCTATGGCGGCGTCGTGCCCGAAATCGCGGCGCGCGCGCATGTCGAGGCGCTCACCCCCCTGATCGCGGCGGCGCTGGCGGATGCGGAAATGACCTTGGCTGATGTCGATGTGATCGCCGCGACCGCCGGACCGGGGTTGATCGGCGGCGTGATGGTGGGCCTCGTCACCGGCAAGGCTCTGGCCCATGCGGCGGGCAAGCCCCTGATCGCGGTCAATCATCTGGAGGGCCATGCGCTCTCGCCGCGCCTCGCCGACCGGACGCTGCAATTTCCCTATATGCTGCTGCTGGTATCGGGCGGCCATTGCCAGATTTTGCTCGTGCGCGGGCCGGGCGATTATGCGCGGCTGGCGACGACGATCGACGATGCGGCGGGCGAAGCGTTCGACAAGACCGCCAAGCTGTTGGGTCTGGGCTATCCCGGCGGGCCGCTGGTCGAAAGGGCCGCCGCGCTGGGCAATGCGAAGGCGGTGCCGCTGCCCCGCCCGCTGGTCGGCACGGCCGAGCCGCATTTTTCCTTCGCAGGTCTTAAAAGCGCGGTGATGCGCGCGGTCCAGTCTGGACATTATTCGACGCAGGATATCGCCGCGAGCTTCCAGCAGGCAGTGATAGACTGCCTGATCGACCGCACCCGCTGCGCGCTGGGGTCGGGCGAGCCTGTGACGGCGCTGGTTGTAGCCGGGGGCGTCGCCGCCAACCAGGCGATTCGCGGCGCGCTCGAAGCACTGGCGACCGAGCATGACCTGCCCTTCGTCGCGCCGCCGCTCTGGCTTTGTACCGACAATGCGGCAATGATCGCCTGGGCCGGGGCAGAGCGCTATGCGGTGGGGCTGGTCGATGATCTGACTTTCCCCGCCCGGCCGCGCTGGCCGCTCGACCCGGCAGCGGAAAAGGCGCGCGGAGCGGGAGTGAAGGCATGAAGGCGGGGGTCATCGGAGCAGGAGCCTGGGGCACGGCGCTGGCACAATTACTAGCCGCCGACGGGCAGACGGTGCGGCTATGGGCGCTGGAGACCGAGGTGGTCGACGCGGTCAATGGGTCGCAGGAAAATCCGCTCTATCTGCCGGGCATCCCGCTCTCGCCCTCGATCGCCGCGACCGGCGCGATGGCGGATATGGCGGATTGCGACCTGTTGCTGGTGGTCAGCCCCGCCCAGCATCTGCGCAGCGTCGTGGCGCAGGCACCGGCAGGCGTGCCGCTGCTGCTCTGTTCCAAGGGGATAGAGGCGGGCACCAGCCTGCTGATGTCGGAAGTCGCGCAACAGGCGCAGCCCCAATCGCCGATCGCCGTGCTGTCCGGCCCGACCTTTGCGCATGAAGTGGCGCGCGGCTTGCCGACCGCAATCACGCTGGCCTGCGAGGACCGGACGCTTGGCGAACGGCTGGCGGCGCGGATCGCCCGACCGGCTTTCCGCCCCTATCTGTCCGACGATGTGATCGGCGCGGAGATTGGCGGCGCGGTCAAGAATGTGCTGGCGATCGCCTGTGGCGTGGCCGAGGGCGCGGGGCTGGGCCTCAACGCGCGGGCGGCGCTGATCAGTCGCGGTTTTGCCGAAATGACGCGCTTTGGCCTGGCGCGCGGCGCGCGGGCGGAGACGCTGGGCGGGCTGTCGGGACTGGGCGATCTTGTCCTCACCTGCTCCTCCACCAATTCGCGTAACTTTTCGCTGGGCAAGGGGCTGGGCGAGGGACAGGCCGCCGCCGACCTGCTCGCCAACCGCCGCACCGTGGCCGAAGGCGCGTTCACTGCGCCAGTGTTGCGCGCCGCGGCGCACGCGGCAGGGGTCGAAATGCCGGTGGTGGACGCGGTGTGCGCACTGCTGGCCGACGCCGTGCCGCTCGCCCAGGTCATCGACGCGCTGCTCGCGCGTCCGTTGCGTCCCGAATAGCCGCCGCGCCGCAGCCCTATATTGTCTACAGATAATCCCACGGGTCCGTCCCTATCGCCCGCTGCCGTCGCGCAGAGCGATCAGGATGATATCGCCGCCCTGGCCAAAGGCGGGCGGACCAATATCTTCGGCTTCCTGCTGCGGCTCGCGGCGCGGCTGCCCTTCCTGTTCATCGCCGGGCGCGTCTATGGTGCCGAAGCGCTGGGCCGTTTCGCCTACGCCGTGCTGGTGGTGGAATTCGTCGCGCAGCTCGCCACGCTGGGGCTGAAGCGCGGGCTGGCGGGCGCGCTCAGCCAGACCGAACGGCCGCATAATCATGTCGTGACCGATGCGATGGTGCTGACGCTGACCGCGTCGCTGCTGGGCGCGGCGCTGTTGCTCGTCTTTCCGCAGGCGATGTTCCCCAATAGCGGCATTAATGGCCTCGACCGGTTGCTGGCGCTGATCGTGATCGCGGTTGCCGGGTCCGACGTGGCGCTGGCGGCCTGCGCCTATCGGTTCGATGTCGGCGCGACGGTGCGGGCGCGGGCGATCATCGAGCCCTGGACGATCAGCATCGCGGTCTTTGCCTTTTCCTTCTACTCCCGGCGGGACGGCCTGATCATGGCCTATGCCATGGCGATGAGCGCGGCGTTGATCGCCTCGCTGATCCCGATGGTGCGCCATTATGGCTTGCCAACGGGCTGGCGACCCAATTTTCCGCGATTGTGGCGGATGGCCCGGCGCAACCTGCCGCTGGCGGCCGCCGATGGCGTCGAGTGGGGGTCGCGCCGGTTGGACATGGCGATATTGGGGCTGTTCGTCAGCCCGGCGGTGATCGGCGTCTATTATGTCGCGCAGCAGGTCGCGTCGTTGCCGCAAAAGCTCAAGACCAGTTTCGATCCGATATTGGGGCCGGTTATCACCCGCAATCTGGCCGAAAACAACCTGGTCGGCATTGCGCGGCAGGTGAGCCAGGTGGGTTTCTGGATCATCGCGGCGCAGGCGGGGATTGCGCTCGCGCTCGCCATTCCGGGCGAAGCGGTGATGGGGCTGGTCGGTCCCAATTTCGTCGCGGGCACCGGGGCGTTGGGCTTCCTGCTGCTGGCGGAGGTCATTGCGGCGACGGCGGTCGTCAGCGAATCGGCGCTGGTCTATATTGCCCGGCACCGCAATCTGATGATCTCGCTAGGCATGATCGGGTGCCAGGCGGGGTTCAGTTTCGCGCTAATCCTGGGCGCGCGCGCGATAGAATTGCCGCCGATGTGGCTGGCGGCGGCACCGGCGCTGGCGCTGTGCCTGTCGCTGGGCATCGGGGCGTTCGTCAAGGCGCGGTTGCTCTCGCGCTTGCTGGGTGCGCCGATCAATGCCTGGCGCTGGTCGCTGCTGAGCGCGGCGGCGGTCGCCAGTTTGGTGGGTGCCGCGGTCACTGCCCTGCCGCCCCGGTTCGAATGGGTCGAGCTGGCGGTCGGCATTTGGGTGATTTTGGGGGCCTATGGCTTCGTCATCTGGCGCTGGGGCTTTGGCTCCGAAGACCGGGCGCTGTTTCGGAAGAAAAAGGTGGATTGAACGGACGGAGGGGCAACACCCCTCCGTTTTTCTGTTCGGTCAGGCGAAGAGTTTGTCGCGGATGATGCCGAGGTCGGCTTCCGGGCGGGCGCCCCAGTGGGAGATGACTTCGGCGGCGGCGGCGGCACCCAGCGCCAGGCAATCCTCAACCCCGCGCCCGTCGATATGGGCGGCCAGGAAGCCTGCGGCGAACAGGTCGCCCGCGCCGGTGGTGTCGATGATCTCCGTCACCGGCGCGGCGGGCGCTTCGTAACGGACGCCATCGACGATCGCGACCGCGCCCTTTTCACTGCGGGTCGAGACCAGCACCGGCACCTTGCCCGCGAACAGCGCCAGCGCCTTGTCGAAGCCCTCGACCGCGGCGAGCGATTGGATTTCGCCCTCGTTCGAGAAGAGGATGTCGATCTGGCCATTGTCGATCAGGTCGAGGAAATCGGCGCGGTGGCGGTCGATCACGAAATTGTCGGACAGGGTGAAGGCGACCTTGCGCCCGGCACCGCGTGCAGCGTCGATTGCGGCGCGCATCGCGGCGCGCGGCTGTTCGGGATCCCAGAGATAACCTTCGAGATAGAGGATGCCGGCCGAGCGGATGAGGTCGAGGTCGAGCGCCGCTTCGGGCAGGAATTGCGAGGCGCCCAGGAAGGTGTTCATCGTGCGCTGCGCATCGGGCGTCACCAGGATCAGGCAGCGCGCGGTTGGGATATCGCCGGTGGCGGCGGGCGTGTCGAACCGGATGCCGAGCGCGCGGACGTCATGCGCGAACACGTCGCCCAACTGGTCGTCATTGACCTGGCCGATGAAGCCGCAGCTTTTGCCGAGCGCGGCCAGGCCCGCCAGCGTGTTGGCGGCCGATCCGCCGCTGATTTCCTTGGCCTGGCCCATGTCGGCATAAAGGCTTTCCGCCATGTCGGCGTCGATCAACTGCATACCGCCCTTGGTCAGCGCATGTTCGGCGAGGAAGGCGTCATCGCTGCGCGCCAGAACGTCGACGATGGCGTTGCCGATGGCGACGACATCCAATGTGGGGGCGGGAGAGGTCACGCAAATTCCTTGGGTCAGAGAAGAAAGAAAATCCCGCCGTCTCTATAGGCGCGGCCCGTGCGGTGCAACCGGGGCTGATGGAGGCGGCGATGAGAGGGGGCGATTGACGGCGATGGCTGGGGCGCGGATAGTCGCCCCATGTTCCTGACCGCTGCGCTGCGCGCTTTCCCCTCTCTCTTCCATGGCGCGGCGTTGCGGCTGTTGTTCAAGACGCTGACGCTGACGCTGCTGATCTTCGCGGCGCTGGGCGGCGGCATATGGGCGGGCTTTCATGCGCTGCGGCTCCATTATGGCTGGGGTGGGGGCGGTTTGGCCGAAGCGACGGCGACCGCGCTGGCGGTGGTGGCGCTTGGCTGGCTGTTGTTCCGGGCGACGGCGATGGCGGTGATGGGCCTGTTCGCCGACGACATCATCGAAGCGGTCGAGCGCCAATCCTATCCCGATGCGGCCGCCACGGCGCGGCCGGTCGGTTGGGCGCGGAGCGGACGTTATGCGCTGGCCTCGGTGCGCCGCACGCTGGGGTGGAATTTGCTGGCGCTGCCCGCCTATCTGCTGCTGCTGGTGACCGGGGTGGGGACGATCGGGCTGTTCCTGGCGCTCAACGCCTATCTGCTGGGGCGCGACATGGCCGATATGGTCGAACCGCGTCATCCCGCGCTGCCGCCGATCGGGCGGGGCAGCCGCTGGCTGATGGGGCTGTTGTCGGCGATCGCCTTCCTGGTGCCGCTGGTCAACCTGCTTGCACCGATCTGGAGCGCGGCTATGGCGGTGCATATGCTGCATGGCCAAAGGAAATCCGCATGACATCCCTGCGTCTTGCACTGGCAGCGCTGCTGTCGCTGCCGCTTGCCGCCTGTGGCGCGGGCACGGTGGTCCCGCGCATCGGCACACCCGCCCCCGCCGGTCCGCCCGCCAGCGCCTTTGCCAAGCAAGGCCCGCTGATGGGGTCGGATGCGGGCGCGCTGACCCGATTGTTCGGCACGCCCCGGCTCGACATTCGCGAAACCACGGTGCGCAAACTGCAATTCGCCAATGGCCGCTGCGTGCTCGACGCCTATCTCTATTCGCCCGCGCGGGGGAAAGAGCCGGTGGTGACGCATGTGGACGCCCGGACGCCGACCGGATCGGACGTCGATCCGGCAGCCTGCGCGACGGCGCTGCGCGCGAAATAATCGGCCCGATCTCCATCGGTTTTCATTCCAGCCTATTAAACGCCACCACGTCCGCTTGCACAGCGCCGGCGAGCGTAAGCAATTCTGCTGGAAAGAGCGACAGGTCATGATCGCGGCTGCGACCGATCGTCGTTGGACGCAGCAAATCTTGCGGAAGGGAGATGGTCGGCGGTAGCCCCAGAAAGCGCCTCAATCGAGGCCAATACCATTCGGGCTTCCTGCAGTATTCTTCATAGGAAATGGCGATAAAGCGATCACCCATGTGCGCTAAGCCATAGTCAAGTGCGGCGCGGTTCGCTGCTATCCAATAGCGCAATTGGTGCAGCGGCAACGGGGTATCAGGCCCTTGGGTGAACCCGTAAATATGGCTCCAATGCCTAGCCTGCCAGGTGTTGGCGCTGAACGCCATGTCAAGCCCGTCGCGGACAACATGAATATAGCGCATGTGCGGAAAGCGCGCGGCAAGTTGCGGCAGGAAGATATGCGTGTTCGGTTCTTTCCAACCCCATAATTGATCTGCCATCAGGTTTGCTGGCCCACTATCGATCAGACTGTCTGCGTCTTGACCGGTTGCGCCACATCGCCATGTTCCAAGTGGCGGCAGATCGGCGCGCAGTTGCTGCAAAAGGGTGCGTTCATCGGGTGTCAGGGAGTCGCGCAAGCCCGAGGTCATGGCGCGCATGAAAAGATCAGCCGCCGCGACCACTTCATTGGGGTTCGGCGCAGTGCGGCTCCATGCGGCTCGTTTGAAAAGGACGGTGAACCAAAGATTGTCGAGCGGTTTGTTGAGCCGTCGACCAAGGGCGATTCCTGCGGCCTGCAAAGTGGCGGCAAAGACCCGCGTGCCGGAGCCTCCCAACCCACCGATGGCCACCAGAGGCTCTGCGCATATCAGCACTGTCATGGACTCCCTGAGAATGTGCGGCGAGGTGGTTGAGCTTCTTTACGGATCTTTCGAGTGTGAAGTGAACCCCTGCCGGCGCCGAAATCGGGATTTATGCAATGCTGTACGACATCAAGGCTTTTCATCTTCTAATTGTCGGGTCTAGATGAGATCAGAATTGGCTCTTGCTTATGCTCCAGATGCAAAAGGTAGAATGCAATGGCCCTCACCAGTCAGACGCCGCAGAAAATTGTCAATAAACCGCGCCTGCTGTTTCGGCCCGACGCTGTGCTGGGCTGGCGCCTGACGCCCGGCCATGCGGTGCGCGTCGGTTTTCGTGAAGGGATATTGCAGACGATCAATCCCCAAGGTTGGCGGCATGTGCCGGGCCAGGATAGGTCCACGCGCCCTCGCGTGGCATTTTACGGCTGTTCATTTACCTATGGAACCGGCCTTGCAGACGACGAAACCTATACGGCGTTGCTGCAACGCGATCTGCCCGATCTATGTATTTTGAACCGTGGTATCGGCGGCCACGGCACAGTGCAAAACCTGCTACAAATGCGCCGCGATATTGCAGCGGGCGACATTGATGCGGCGGTCTTTGCCATCATCAGCGACCACCGATTTCGCAACATCGCCCATCCGCAGCGGATGCGGCAATATCTCAGCCGCGAATGGTATAAGTTAGGGGTGGAACATGTGCCGGTTGCGCGGCTGGATGCAGCAGGGCAGGTTCAGATCACCTATCCGCAGATTTGGCAGCCCGCCCTTCGGGATGTCAATTTCAGCGCGTTCCTGCCCGATGATTATATGATCAACCAGGCTACACTTGCTGTGCTGGAACTTGTGCAGAACACAGCCCAAGCTGTTGGATTACCCCTGACCTTTGTGCTGCTGGACTCTCTTGATGCCGGATTTAACGCGGCTGTCTGCAACAGGTTGCCGCAGACGCGCGATATTTCAACACCGCATGATCGTGCGCATCGATTTCTGCCGCACGACATCCACCCCAATATGCTGGCGAACAAACTATATGCCGAGCGGCTCACACCGCTTGTTACCGCGCTTTGCAGCGCAGTTCGAACCGGGCAAACCATATGAGCCAGACAGACTATATCCTGGGGATTTCCGCCCATTTCCATGACTCGGCGGCAGCCTTGGTGCAAGGCGACCGCATCATTGCCGCAGCGCAGGAAGAACGCTTTTCCCGCAAAAAAGCCGACTGGCGTTTTCCTGATCAGGCTATCCAATATTGTCTGTCACAATTGCCGGATGGGGCCAGCCTGGACAAGGTGGCTTATTACGAAAATCCGGCGCTCAAGGTGCAGCGCATTCTTGAAACGGCACGGGAAAAGCTGCCGTCGGGCGCGCGACTCTGGCCGCAGATGGTGGAAACGCTAAAAAACCTATCGCAGCTATTGCCGCGTCAGTTGGAAAAGGTGGCGGGCGATACCGACCGCATCATATTCGTACCGCATCACCGTTCCCATGCAGCGTCGGCTTTCTACCCCTCGCCGTTTGAGAATGCTGCCGTTCTGGTGCTGGATGGTGTTGGCGAATACTCCACAACGACACTTTGGTCAGGAGGCCCGACAGGTCTTCACGCCACAGGTGAAATTCAATTCCCTCATTCGCTGGGGCTCTTTTACAGTGCTTTCACGCAATATTGCGGGTTCAAGGTGAACTCGGGCGAATATAAGCTCATGGGCCTGGCGCCGTTTGGCACGCCGGAGTTTCGCGGAAAGATCAGGGACGAACTGATCGACATCGGTGAAGACGGGTCTTTCACGCTCAACATGGATTATTTCAGTTTTGATCGGGATCTTAGCACCATCTCGCCCTTGTTCGAGATGCTGTTCAAGCAGCCACATCGTCATGAGACGGCCGCGATTACGCCCTTTTACATGAATATGGCCGCATCGGCGCAGGCCGTGCTGGAGGAGGTTGTTCTCGCATTAGCCAAGACCGCTCTGAACCGCAGCGACAGCCAAAATCTCTGTCTGGCAGGAGGAGTGGCTCTTAACTGTGTGGCTAACAGCCGCCTACGGCGCGACCTTGATGGGTTTGAGGGGCTTTGGATTCAGCCTGCCGCGAACGACGCTGGCGGGGCACTGGGTGCCGCGCTTGAGGTGGCGCGAACACAGGCCGGCCCAAGACAGAAGCCCGCAGGCGACAACATGGCCGGGGGGTTTCTGGGCCCCGAATATAGCGACGCCGAGATTCAGAGCGCGCTGGACAGCACGGGGCTGATCTATGAAAGCGTACCCGATCCGGCGGACTACGCCGCTCTTGTGGCAGCCGGGCTGGCCGCAGGACAGATCGTGGGGCATTTTCATGGGCGGATGGAATTTGGGCCGCGCGCCTTAGGCAATCGCTCGATCTTGGCTGATCCGCGCGGCAAGGACACACTGAGCCGGGTGAATCGTTCGATCAAGTTCCGCGAAGATTGGCGTCCTTTTGCACCCATCATCCTAGCCGATGAAGCCGCAACCTATTTCGAAGAGCCGACAGACAGCCCTTACATGCTGCTTGTCGCGGATTTGAAAGCCGCGTTTCGCGGGCCAGGTGGCGTGGGCGATGCGCGCGCTCAGGGGCATCATACGCCGATGCAGTTGCAAAATGCCGTCACCAGCCAGTTTGCGGCAGTGACCCATGTGGATTTCAGCGCGCGGCTACAGACGATCGATCCTGCCACAGGGGCGCGAGCGGGTGTGATCCTGAAGGCATTTCACGCCATTACGGGCTGCCCGATGTTGATGAACACTTCGTTCAACGTGCGCGGCGAGCCGATCATATGCACGCCAAAAGATGCCATCGACTGCTTTCTCAACACGCATCTGGATATGTTGGCGATCGGCGGATATCTGGTCCGCAAAGCCGCGCAACCCGCTTGGGTGCGTCAGAAAATCGGGAGAACGCGTTTTGCCGCCGATTGAACATGCCGAATTTCTGGAACGCTTCATGCCACTGCTCGACGCCGCAGGCGCAGGTGGCACGGCCCAAGCGAAGGGCCTAGCGCCGCCGATGGCGGCGCTCGACATGCCGGCACAAAGCTTCGCAGATGTCTACGGCGGAGAGGGAAATTTGCTCGTCACAATGGCAGCGCAGGCACGCGATTGCGATGATCCCGGCATGGCCAGTTTGCTGACGGAGCTTGATTGGGCGCTGCGGGACGGCACGCTGGACATCAAAGCCTCGCCCGAATCGGCACCCAGGCTGACACAATATGTCTATCCTGTCGTCTGATGATGCGGCCGCAATCGAGTGCTGCAGGTTGCGCTACCGCCTCAGCTAGTCCGACAATTTCCCGATCGCCCATGTCGCTGCTTCCGCCACCACCGGATCATCGTCGCCCACCAACGCCTCCAGCCGCCCCCGCAATCGCACATCGCCGCTATTGCCCGCCGCAATGGCGGCATTGCGGACCAGGCGGTTGCGGCCGATGCGTTTGATGGGGGAGCCGGAGAAGAGTTCGCGGAAGTCGGCATCGTCAAGCGCGAGCAGGTCGGCGAGTTCAGGGGCGGCGAGTTCGGCGCGGCCGAGGAAGGCGCGGTTGGCGGCGGCGGCGTCGGCGAATTTGTTCCAGGGGCAGACCGCCAGGCAATCGTCGCAGCCATAAATGCGGTTGCCCATCCCGGCGCGCAGGTCGTGCGGGATCGGCCCTTTATGTTCGATCGTGAGATAGGAGATGCAGCGGCGCGCATCGACGACATAGGGCGAGGGGAAGGCGTCGGTGGGGCAGGCGGTCAGGCAGGCGGTGCAACTGCCGCAATGGTCGCTTTCCGCGCCGTCGGGGACGAGAGTCAGCTCAGTATAGATAGCGCCCAAGAACAGCCAGCTGCCATGGTCGCGGCTGACGAGATTGCTATGCTTGCCCTGCCAGCCGAGCCCCGCGCCCTGCGCCAGCGGCTTTTCCATCACCGGCGCTGTATCCACGAAGACCTTGAGCGCGCCGGGCTGTTGATCGACCAGCCAGCGGGCCAGCGCTTTCAGCGCCTTCTTGACGACGTCGTGATAATCCTTGCCCTGCGCATAGACCGAGATGCGCGCGCGGTCGGGCACATCGGCGAGCGCCAGCGGATCGCGCCCCGGCGCATAGCTCATGCCCAGCATGATGACGCTGCGCACGTCCGGCCAAAGTCCCTGGGGCGATCCGCGCTGGTCGGCGCGCTCCTCCATCCACAGCATGTCGCCATGATGGCCGGCGTCGAGCCATTGGCGCAGCCGCTCGGCACTTTGCGGGGCGGCATCGGCGGGCGCGATGCGGCAAATGGCAAAGCCCAGTTGCGCGGCCTGTACCTTTAGCCGTTCTTCCAAGGTTTCGGTTTGCACGGCCACGGGTCCAGACTATCACAAGGGCATGAACGGCGACACTCCGGGCCTTGCTCCCGCTCCAGCCTATGCCCTGGAAGGCCATGGCCTTGTCAAGACTTTCGGCAGCTTCCGCGCGGTCGACGGGGTCGACATCGCCGTGCCTGCGGGCACCATCTATGGCGTGCTTGGCCCCAATGGCGCGGGCAAGACGACGCTGTTGCGCACCTTGCTCGGCATTATCGATCCTGATGAGGGACATCGCAGTTTGCTGGGCGCGGAGCAGCCGCTGCGCATGGCGCGGCAGGTCGGCTATCTGCCGGAGGAACGCGGGCTTTATCCCTCGATGAAGGCCTATGAAGCGATCGCCTTCATGGGGGCGCTGCGCGGACTGCCGTTGCGGCAGGGGCGGGTGCGGGCGCGCGAAATGTTGGAGGGCCATGGCATGGGCGCGGCGATCAACAAGCCGATCCGGCAATTGTCCAAGGGGATGGCGCAGACGGTGCAATTGTTCGGCACCATCATTCATGAGCCGCGGCTGATCGTGCTGGACGAGCCCTTTTCGGGGCTGGACGCGATCAACCAGGAGAAGTTGGAGCGGCTGATCCGCGAACAGGCGCAGCGGGGCGTCACCGTGCTGTTTTCCACCCATGTCATCGCCCATGCCGAACGCTTGTGCGAGCGGGTCGCGATCGTCGCGGGCGGGCGCATCCGGTTCGAGGGTACGGTTGACGATGCGCGCGCGCAGTTGCGGTCGCAGGTGCGGTTGCGCACGCGGGCGAGCGAGGGCGCGTGGCGGGCGGCGTTGCCCGGCGATGCGACCCAGGAAGAAGGGGCGTGGCATTTCGCATTGCCCGATGGCGGGATCGAGCCGTTGCTCCGCGCGCTGCTGGATGGCGATGCGGGGATTGAGAGCCTGTCGATCGAGCGGCCGGGCCTGCATGATGCGTTCGTCGCGATTGCCGGCGCGGCGGCGGCGCAGCAGATGCGCGATGATGCCGAGCGGGAGGCGGTAGCATGAGGGAGATGTGGCGCGCCGCCCTGGTGATCGCGCGGCGGGATTTCACTGCCGTCGTGCTGTCTCGCACCTTCATCCTGTTCCTGCTGGGACCGTTGCTGCCGATCCTGATCGGGATGGTCTTTGCGGGCTTTACCGACAAGATTTCGAGTACCGACCTGCGCCCGGTAGTCGGCATTGCCATGCCTGCGGGCGAGGCGGCGCGGCTGGAGCGGGCGCATGGGCGGCTGACCGAGCGGATGGGGGATCAGGCGCTGGTGCGGATGCGGCGGGTGCCGATGACGCCTGCGCCGCGCGTGCAACTGGCGCGGGCGGATTCGGCGGTGGTGGCGATCCTGTCGGGCACGGTCGCGCGGCCGGTGTTGACCGGCAAGGCGGAGGATCTGGACCGGCTGCAGGGTGACCTCAGCCTGATCGCCAGTGCGGCGCAGGCGGAAAATACGCTGCGCATGGTGCAGGTGCAGCGCGAGGAAGTCGCCACCAGCAACGGCGCGCAGGCGCAGGGACGGTTGCAGATCGGCCGGGTGGCGCAGATCGTGATGTTTTTCCTGACCATCCTGCTGGCGGGGATGATCCTGTCCAATCTGGTCGAGGAAAAGACCAACAAGATCATCGAGATATTGGCAGCGGCCGTGCCGATCGACGCGATTTTCCTGGGCAAGCTGATGGCGATGCTGGCGATGAGCTTTGTCGGTATCGCCTTCTGGGGCGGGACGGCCTTTGCGATCTTCCTGGCGCTGGGCGGCAATGGCGCGGCGGTGCCGGTGCCAGCGGTCGGCTGGCCGGTGTTCCTGGCTCTGGCGGTCATCTATTTTGCGATGGCCTATACGTTGCTCGGCTCGCTATTCTTAGGCATCGGCGCGCAGGCGGCGACGGTGCGCGAGGTGCAGACGCTCAACATGCCCGTCACCATGGGGCAGATGATGATCTTCTTCTTCGCCAGCTACGCCATCGACCATATGGGCAAGGCACCGGAGATTGCCGCGGCGATCTTCCCGTTCAGCTCGCCCTTCACCATGATCGCGCGCGCGGCGCAGGATGATGCGCTGTGGCCGCATCTGCTGGCGATCGTCTGGCAGGCGCTGTTCGTGGGGCTGATCATCCGCGTCGGCGTGCTGCTGTTCCGCCGTCATGTGATGCAGTCGGGCGGGCGCTGGTGGAAACAGTTGTTCAGACCTTCGACAGGCTAGGGCGGATAGGATCGTGCGATGAACAGACGACATCTTCTTGCCGGCATGGCGACCGGCGCGGTGGCCTTGGGTTTCTGGCGATTGGGTCTGGGCGAAGCCGAAGCGGCCTATCCCTTTGCCCTGACCGATGCGCAATGGCGCCAGCGCTTGTCGCCGCTTGCCTATAATGTGCTGCGCAAACAGGCGACGGAGCATCCCTTCACCAGTCCGCTGGATAAGGAAAAGCGCGCGGGCATTTTCGCCTGTGCGGGGTGCGACCAAAAATTGTTCAGCTCGAAAACCAAGTTTGACAGCCGCACCGGCTGGCCGAGCTTCTACGCGCCCCTGCCCAAGGCGGTCGGTACCAGTCGCGACTTTGATCTCGGCTATCCACGCACCGAGGTTCATTGCGCGCGCTGCGGCGGGCATCTGGGCCATGTGTTCGATGATGGGCCAAGGCCGACCGGCAAACGCTATTGCATGAACGGCGTGGCGATGCGCTTCATTCCGGCCTGATACGGTAGAGGCGCAGCGGTTCCTTGGTGGGGAGCTGTTCGAGCCAGGCGGGCGGGGTTCCCCGCGCTAACAGGGCGGCGAGGCCAGCGGGATTCGTTTTGGCGTAGAGCCGCAGTTCGTTGAGGCCGTCGCAGGTGACGAGATAGGTTGCGTGCGTCCTTGTGATGATGGCGCGAGCTTTGTCCGGCGAATCTACGAAAGCCTGGATAACGGTGGTAATTCCAGCGGTATTACGATGATGACCCGTGCCAATAATGGCATGGGAAGTACGTATGAGAATGGGAGGACCGATATCCAGCGGCGCAAACAGGGTTGTGCTGGGCAGCGTCCTAAGTGGTGCCAAAATTTGGCTAGCGCCGCAATTTATGCCAGCCTCTTCATTCGGGTCGGCAGGCGCAGTGATAATTACCCATATAATCGACATTGCTACCGGGGTCAGCAGCGCCAGCGCGGCTGATCCTGCTACACGTATAAATGCGTGGCTTGAAGCCCGGAGTCGCCGAAAGAGGTCCGTCAGTAGCCAGGCGATGCCCGGCAAGGCGAAGAGATGGGCAACCGACAATGCCCGCATTACCAAGATGGCAACGCCCGTCGCGCCCAGTAATAGCGATGCGATCATCAGCCAGAGCATCCGCGCCTCGCCCTGCGTTGCGCGTGCCGCAGATAGTGATGCCGCCAAACCAAGCAGGGCTGGCATTAGGATCAAGCCGCGAATAGTCAGAAGCTGCTCCCAGATTGGGCGTCCTTCCATGACCCGAAGATACCAAAGCTTATGGGCCAGTGGCCCGATCGTCGCGAACGGATCGCCCGCCAGACAAGAGCCGCCCGTCAGCGCAAAGGTCGCCAGCGCCGCACCGCCGCCGATCAGGGCGATAGCGAGGCGGCTATTTGCGGTGGATGCATCGATCAGCCGGGTAGCCGCAAGTGTGGCGATCGCGAGCGCGACCAGCGGCCAGACATAGACATAGGATAGCGCGTCGCAATGGCTGGCCATAGCGGCATTCGGCCCGCGCAACAGCACCAGCAAAGGGAGGACGACGCCGCCCAGGGTGAGCGCGAAAGCGATGAAGCGTGGCGCTTGATCGCGGGCGATCCAGTGGCGCAGCGCGAAGGGCGCGCCAAACAGCGCGACATAGGGCAGGCTTTCGCTCGAAATCTGAAGCCAGAGCGCCAGCGCCAAAGCCGCGACGATGCCGCCGCGCGCCGGCCTGTCGTCGGTCGCGCCGCACAAAGCGATCGCGGCCAGCAAAATCTGCCAGCCATGATGGTCGATCCGCAAAGGGGTGAATTGCACCAATATGCTGGGTGTCGTCAGCAACAGGGCGACGCTCAGCAAGGCAACGATAGGCCCGGCGATCCGGCGCGCGGCGATAAATGCGGCGGCCGTCAGGCCGCCTAGCAACAGCAGTGGCACGATCGCACAGGCCAGCATTTCGGCGCAAGCGGCACCAAGCAACGGCTTGAACAACAGAATCAGCGCGATGATCGGCATGTCGACGATGCGCGACCAGTGCATCGGGCCACCGAGCGGCGGGTTCACCCGATGCTGGGATACGTCCCAAAAGGTCTGTCCGCCGACCCAGTCACGAATCTGCGCCAACCGCATAGCATCGTCAGCATCGCGGAAGGCCAGCGTCGGGATATCGGCGCGGAACAACCATAGCATCACCGCGCTACACAGCATCCAGCCCAGCAGCGCGAAGAGCGCCGCTCGGTTACGATCAGGCGCGGGCGAAGATAGCATAAGTGCGGATCGCATAGACGGTGAGGAAACTCACCGGGATGGAAACGAGCTTGGCAAGCGCCGGGGCGAGGCCGAGCGCGCTGAGGCCACCGACGAGGAGCAGGGTCAGGCCCATGCCGAGCAGGGCGCTCGCGACGAAGCCCGCGCGCTGCGCATGGGTTGGTCCCGTGCCGGTATCGAAGACGAAGCGGATGCTGATCCTCCAATGGACCAGTAGCCCCCCGGCATAGCCGCCAAAGGCCGCGAGCAAAGGCGGCGCGCCTAATTGGTCGAGCGCCAGGAACAGCGCCATATCGCTCGCCAGCGCGCAGATACTGGCGAGCAGATAGCGGGCAAAGGTCGCGCGCGCGACCAGCATGGCAACGCCGCGCAGCCGGTCGATCATGGGATCAGGCAGCCTTCAGCCGCGATGGCACGGCGCGGGTGCTGGCGAGCGCCGCCTGCGTATCGGCATCCATCCCATCAATCTGGCCCTCATCGCCTGCCTCATGATATTCGGCGTCTTCATTGACCGACCAGACGTCATGGACGCGCGCGCCCGCAACGATGTTGCGGACGGTCAGCATCGCCGTCATCATCGCATGATCCTGATTATTATAGCGGTGCATGCCGTTGCGGCCGACCATGTGCAGCGTGGGACAGCGCGCTTCGAGTTCGCTGCGCATCGCCAGCACATTGGCGGCATAGGCATCGTCATAGACGGGATAGGCCTTTTCCTGCCGCACCACCGCGCCGCCCACGACATCGTCGGGGTTGCAGAGGCCCAGAAGCGCCATTTCCCGCGTCGCCAGTGCAATCAGATCGGTATCGGTCGACGACCAGAGGCCGTCGCCTTCGAAACAGAAATATTCAAGGCCAACGCAGGCCAGCGTCGGGTCGGGCACCATTTCAGGCGACCAGCTGCGGAAATTCTGGATGCGGCCGACCTGCACCTTGCTGTCGTGGATGTAGATCCAGTTGTCGGGGAAGATATCCTCCCCCTTCACCATCAGCGCGACGGTCAGGAAGTCGCGATATTTAAGGTCCATCGCTTCCGGCAGCGTCGCAGGCAGCGGGTGGACGCGGGCGGCCAGTTCGCGCATCGGCGCGGAGGAAATGACATGGGCGGCATTGATCACGACATCGCCCTGCGGCCCTTCGGCCACCAGTCGCCAGCCGTCGCTGCCCGGTTCCTGTTCCAGCCGCTTGAAGCTGTGCGCCATCAGCACCTGATTGCCGCCTTCGACCACGCGGTCGCGTGCGGCTTCCCACATCATGCCGGGGCCAAGGCGCGGATAGCGGAAGGTTTCGAGCAGCGTCTTGGTCGCCATGCCGTCATTGGGCTTCTTGTTGAAGCCAAGCGAGCGCTTGAGGCCATCCACCACCGCGCCCCACAGCGACAGACCCTTGATCCGCTGCGCCGCCCAGTCGGCCGACATTTCGTCGCACGGCATACCCCACACTTTTTCAGTGTAGGTCTTGAAGAAGATCGAGAAGAGCTTGTGGCCAAAGGCGTTGACGGTCCAATCCTGAAAGGAGCGGACGTTGCGGTTGGGGAAGAGCCGCGCCTTGGCGAAGCTCGCCATGCACAGGGTCGAACGCCAGACGCCCAGATTCCACAGCGCTTCGAACGCGCGCAGCGGATAGCTGTAGAATTTGCCCTCATAATAGATGCGGCTCATCCGGGGACGCTGGATGAAATCGTCGGGCAATATCTCGTTCCACAGGTCGACCACCTGCTGCGATTTGGAGAAGAAGCGATGCCCGCCAATGTCGAAGCGGAAGCCGTCCAGTTCGACCGTACGGCTGATGCCACCGACATAGACGGGGTCTTTTTCGATCACCGTCACGCTATAGCCCTGCTTGGTCAGCAGATAGGCAGCGGTCAATCCGGCCGGGCCAGCGCCGATGATGGCGACGTCCACATGTTGGTCGGTACGCAGCATGGCAGGCTATTCCCCCGATGGTCTTTCGTCGCTTCGGGAGTGAAGGAAATCTTCTAAGGACTGGTTAATGGCGTGTAAGCAAAGCGCCCATGCGCTGCTGCCCATGACAAAGGGCCGCCCCGCTGATGCGGAACGGCCCCCTGCAGTCCCCTTCGTGGGGGAGGGCGACAAGCGGCAATCAGATCTGGCGCTGGGCCATATTGCTGAGGTCGCTGCGCGCACCGTCCATGGCCTGGCCAAAGCAGGTGCGATAATCGTCGGTCACAGGCAGGATCGAGCCGTTGACGAAGCCGCACACCTGCTTGGCCGCGCGGGTCACGCGCGAATCGGCGCGACGCATGTCACGGCTCTTGGCCAGGTTGAGGTCCGCCACGGATACGGCGATCGAGCGGGTTTCGGTGCCCGCATGGCCGTCGACGATCACATCCATGTCATTGCTGCCGGCGCTCGCCATAGTGGGCAGCGCAAGGGCCATAGTGGCGGCGAATGCCACCAGCATCTTCTTGTTCATCCTATTCTCCTGTCGAACATTTTGTTTTTTTCAGCCCCACATCTGCGTGGAAATAGGGTCACGCTGTAAATAAGCCTCGCCGGTGCCTTTGAAAAGGGGCCAGTTGACAAAAAGTGGCGGAAAACCGTTATTTTGCGGGTGCGAAGGGAATGTCTTCGCACCCGTGTCATAGCTTTGTGAACAGGCTTGGCCTGTTCCTGCCGCACCGACCTTTTTGACGATTAATGCCGGAAGTGGCGCATGCCGGTGAAGACCATGGCGAGGCCTGCTTCATCGGCGGCGGCGATGACCTCGTCGTCGCGGATCGATCCGCCCGGCTGGATCACCGCGGTCGCCCCGGCTTCTACCGCGGCCAGCAGGCCATCAGCGAAGGGGAAGAAGGCGTCGGACGCGACCGCCGAGCCGATCGTGCGGGGCTCGCTCCAGCCCGCCTTTTCGGCCGCGTCCTTCGCCTTCCACGCGGCGATGCGCGCGGATTCGAGACGGTTCATCTGG
Source organism: Sphingobium sp. SA2 (assembly GCF_032227065.1). Taxonomy (NCBI): domain Bacteria; kingdom Pseudomonadati; phylum Pseudomonadota; class Alphaproteobacteria; order Sphingomonadales; family Sphingobiaceae; genus Sphingobium; species Sphingobium sp. SA2. The sequence continues at coordinate 459,317 of NZ_JAPMXX010000006.1, read as the reverse complement.
CCCGCGCCGACGCCAGCAGTGCTGCCGCCCTTGGCATAGACGATGGCGTTGGACTTCACATGCTTGGCGACGGTCCAGGCGAACAGGCAATCGGCCAGTTCCTGTTCCGTGGGTTCGCGCTTGGTTACGACCTTGAGCGCGTCGCGCGCCACCTGGCCATTGTCGCGGCTCTGCACCAGCAGGCCGCCCGCTATGCTCTTGATTTGCAAGCTGGTCCGCGCCGGATCGGGCAGGTCGCCGGTCAGCAGCAGGCGCAGATTCTTTTTCTTGGCGAAGATCGCGCGCGCGGCATCATCGGCATCGGGTGCGGCGACGACTTCGGTGAAAATGCCGCTGATCGCTTCGGCGGTGGGACCATCGAGCGGGCGGTTGACGGCGATGATGCCGCCAAAGGCCGACACGCTGTCGCAGGCGAGCGCCGCTTCATAGGCTTCGATCAGGGTCGCGCCGGTGGCGACGCCGCACGGGTTGGCATGCTTGACGATCACCACAGTCGGCGGGCCGTCGCGAAATTCGCTGACCAGCTCCAGCGCGGCGTCGGCGTCGTTATAATTATTATAGGACAGTTCCTTGCCCTGGATCTGGGTCGCCTGGGCAATGCCGTTCGCCGACGGGCTGGTGGGCAGATAGAGGGCGGCGGACTGGTGCGGGTTTTCACCATAGCGCAGCGTGGTGCCAAGGGTGCTGGCGACCGCGAGCGTTTCGGGGAAGGTGACGCCCTGGTCGGCGAAGGCGAACCAGCTGGCGATCACCGAGTCATAGGCAGCGGTTGCAGCATAGGCTTTGGCGGCCAACATCCGGCGGAAATCATAGCTGGTCGCCCCGCCCTTCGTGTCCATTTCGGCGATCAGGCGGGCATAATCGGCAGGATCAGTGACGATCGCGACGCTTTCATGATTCTTCGCGGCGGAGCGGACCATCGAGGGGCCGCCAATGTCGATATTCTCGATAATCTCGTCGCGTTCTGCGCCCTTGGCTACGGTCGCGGCGAAGGGGTAGAGGTTGACGACGACCAGGTCGATTGCGCCGATGGCATGTTCGTCCATCGACGCGACATGCGCTGTGTTGTTGCGCACGGCGAGTAGGCCGCCATGCACCTTGGGGTGCAGCGTCTTGACGCGGCCGTCCATCATTTCAGGAAAGCCGGTCAGGTCGGAAATATCCATGACGGTCAGGCCCGCGTCGCGCAGCGCCTTGGCCGTGCCGCCGGTCGAGACCAGTTCGACGCCATGCTTGCCCAGCGCCTGTCCCAGTTCGATGAGCCCCGCTTTGTCCGACACGGACAGGAGGGCGCGCTTGATGGGATAGTCGGTCATGGCGGGGCTTTCTAGGTTGCGGGTCGGACGGAAGCGTTCGCGCAAGGCCTTTAGGCGTGCGGCCCACAAAAATACAGGGTTTAGTCGGCGGTGAGGGCGCGCAGCCGATCGCCGATCATCGCCAGGTCCGCGACGAAGCGCGCTTGCTCTTCCGCCCGCCGGTCTTCGTCGGGCAGGCGCAGCAAATAGCTGGGATGGACCGTCACCCAACCTTCCGCGCCGTCTTCCAGCGGGATGGCGGCACCGCGCGTCCCGCTGATCGTCACGGACTTGCCCAGCATTGCGCGCGCGGCGGTCGCGCCCAGCGCGACGATGATGCGCGGACGCAGGATCGCGCGCTCCTGGTCCAGCCACCAGCGGCAGGCCTGCACTTCGCCCGCCACCGGGGTCTGGTGGATGCGGCGCTTGCCGCGCTGTTCATATTTGAAATGTTTGACCGCATTGGTGACATAGGTCTGGGCGCGATCGACGCCCGCCTGCGCCAGCGCCGCGTCGAACAATTGCCCGGCCGGGCCGACAAAGGGGCGCCCCGCCAGATCCTCCTGATCGCCCGGCTGTTCGCCGATGAACATCAGTGGCGCGGCCAGCGGGCCTTCGCCGAACACCGTCTGGGTCGCTTGCTGATGCAGCGGGCAGCGGGTGCAGGCCATGGCCTCGGCGCGCAAGGCATCCCAGGCGGTCGCGGCATTGCTTGCGCGCTTGGGCGGGGTCGGAGCGGTGGCGATCATCGCGGCCTCGCGCTGCTGAGCCCCGGCGATCAGGTCGGGGATGAGCGATGCTTCGGGCAGGTTCTTCCAATATTTTTTGGGCATTTCCGACAGCATCGCCCCGGTCTTGAGCCGGGCCGGGTTGAAGATGGCGGCATAATAGCCCTTCCACAACGCTTCGACCGGGTCGCCCTGCGGCGCGTCGGCGCGGCTGGCGCCGGGGCCTTCGCGTAGGGTCGTGCCGTCCCAATGGATACTGATGTCGGGCGTTAGGATCGACCAGTGCATGGTGGCGAAGCGGCGCATGAAGAAACCGGCATTGGCGCGCACGATATGATGGTCCGGCTCGAACCAGGCGACGAAGCGGGGGCCGTCGGCATCCGCCATCTCGTGGAAGCGGACGAAGGCGCGCATCTTGTGAATGTCGCGCCGCACCGATTTGGCGAGCGCCTGCACCCGCCCCAGCATGGGGTCGGCGCTGTCCTCCATCGTGCCGGGCCGCGCGCGCACGCGGCACAGCAGGGCGTAGAGAAAGGCGAAGCGGCTGGGGTCGCTGTGCAGGATTGCGCTCTCGGCCAGCGTTACGAAACTGCGCGGGACGGAGAAAGCGCTGCTTTTGGTGTCGGGCGGGAGCGGGGCGTCGCCGAACAGGTCGCCCGGCGCAGCGCCCACTTGCCAGACCACATCGGCCGGATCGACGCCCGCCATCGCCAGCCGCCGCGCCGCCGACCGCCAACCGTCCATATCATCGGGCGCGGTCAGGGCGACGCGGTGCATGGTGTCTCGCTTAATCCTCTGCCTGGGCGCGTTCCAGTTCGGCGGGCTTGCGCTTGGCGAACAGGGCGCCAAGCTTCTTCTCTTCGTCCGCCGTCAGATCCTTGGCGGCGGTCGGGAACATCTCTTCCTCTTCCTCCTCGATATGATGGAGGTAGCGCTTCTTCATCTCGGCAAATTTCTTGCGCCAGGCTTCACCGTTGAATTTCAGTCCGTCCAGTTCTTCGAGATAATCGTCGATTTCCTTATGTTCGGACACGCTATGCTGCGCATCTTCGCGCAGGTCCGGGCGCGACAACATGGTGGCGTAGAGGGTTTCCTCCTCGGCGGCGGCGTGGGCGGTGACTTCGACGGCGAATTGCGCGAACAATTTTTCGAGCTGGTCGTCGCTTTCCGCCTTGGCCATCTTCTCGAAAAGCTGGCGATGCGCGTCATGATCCTGTTTCAGGCGATCGAAAATAGTGATGTCGGCCATGCTGGTTCCTCCCTGGTTCGAAGGATCACAACGACGCGAACGACAATTGGCTCCCGCCGATCCGCTTTCAGCCGAACGCCTTCAACCGAACAGGGCGCGGAAGATGATGGCGACGGGAATCCACAGTGCCGCGCCGATCAGGCTGGCGGCCCAGAGTTGCACCACGTCGCGGCGGAAGCGGAGCGCCAGGCCGCTGCGCGACAGGCTGCTGTGGTCCAGCATCTGCCAGCGCCGCTCCAGTCCGCGCGCGGCGATGGCATAGCCGCCGATCGCGACGATGACGCCCAGGTGCAGCACCAGCGATCCGCCCATCTTCGCGACGATGAAAATCTGCAACAGGCAGAATACCACCAGCGCTGCCGCCAGATGGCTGCTGATCCGCTTCGCAAAGCCGCCGCTGCGGCCCATTGCCTGATTGTCGAACATCGTCGCCAAGACCCGACCCCCTAAATAACGGAAAGCCGAAGAATTCCACGATCGCGACTCGGAAGCAACCGGAAAAGTCGTGGTTAGGCAAAGAGTTCGAGCTGGCTGGCGGGTGGCGTCATGCGCGCGCGCAGATCGGCCCGGTCGATCAGCGCCACCGGGCGCCAATCCGCCGCCACCAGAAAGGGCCGCAGCTTCTTGATCGAGGTGGTCATCCGCGCAACATCGTCGAGCCGCAACCGACGATGGCGGCGGCTGGCGAGGATACGATCGACCGCCTTGACGCCCAGGCCCGGCACCCGCAGCAGCGCCTCGCGCGGGGCACGATTGACGTCGACCGGAAAGATGGCGCGATGGTTGAGCGCCCAGGCGAGCTTGGGATCGATGTCGAGCGGCAGGTGACCGGTTGCCGCATCGGTCGCCGCCGCCACTTCGCTCGCGTCATAGCCATAGAAGCGCATCATCCAGTCGGACTGGTAGAGCCGATGTTCGCGCATCAGCGGCGGGCGCTTGAGCGGCAGCACGGCGCTGGGCGAGGGGATGGGCGAAAAGGCGCTATAATAAACCCGGCGCAACCGGTGGCGGTCATAGAGGCTGCTCGCCCGCGTGATGATCGCCCGGTCGTCGGCCGCGTCCGCGCCGACGATCATCTGGGTGGACTGGCCCGCAGGCGCAAAGCGCGGCGCGTGGCGATATTTGCGCCGCGCGTCGCCGCTATCCTCCATCTCGGTCCGCATCTGGCCCATCGCCCCTTCGATCCGGGTGCCGTCTTTCTCCGGCGCCAACCGCTTGAGGCCGCTTTCGGTCGGCAGTTCGACATTGATCGACAGCCGGTCGGCATGCAGCCCCGCCTGCCGCATCAGGCCGGGGTCGGCATCGGGGATGGTCTTCAAATGGATATAGCCGCGAAAATCATGATCCTCGCGCAGCGACCGGGCCACCTCGACCATCTGTTCCATCGTATAGTCGGACGATCGGATGATGCCGGAGGAGAGGAACAGCCCCTCGATATAATTGCGGCGGTAGAAGCTGAGCGTCAGGTCCACCACTTCCTTGGCGGTGAAGCGCGCGCGGCGCACGTCGCTCGACTTGCGGTTGATGCAATAATGACAGTCGAAGATGCAGCTGTTGGTCAGCAAGATCTTGAGCAGCGAGATGCAGCGGCCATCGGGCGCATAAGCATGGCAAATGCCCATGCCCTCGGTCGAGCCGATGCCCTTGCCGCCGCGCGAATCCCGCTTCGACGTGCCCGACGACGCGCAGGAGGCGTCATATTTGGCGGCATCGGCCAGGATTTCGAGCTTCTGACGAGTGGACATCTGAACCATAGCGTTCGTGCTATGTTCTTTCTAGCAACAAGTCCAGCGTTTCAAATGCTTATGCCCTTTAGACCAGACCGAGCTTCGCCAGTTCGTGCAGCATGGCAGGGGGCATGGCGTCGCGGGCATCGACTTCGCCATCGGCCAAGTCCGGTGGCGCGTCCTTGTCCTCCAAATAGCGCCAGCCCTGATGCGCGCGCTTGGGCGCGGCGCGCACCGGGATGAGGCGCGGTTCGAGCCGGACCCAGTGGCGGCCTTGCCCCGTTTCCTCGAAGCCCAGGATCGGGCTGCGGCCGACGATCATATGCGCGTGAATCCAGTAAAGCGATCCGCCCGCCATTTCCTCGACCCGCTTGGGCAGATAGCGGGTGGTGATCCGCGCTTCGCCGGGCTGGCTTTCCAGCCAGGCGCGCAGGGTGGCGGGGCTTTCGCTGCGAAAAGCGATCTTGGTGATGTGCAGCGGCATGGGCGCGATTTGGGTACAGACCAGCGCGGCTTCAACGCAGGAAAAGCGTGGCGAGCCCAAGGAAGGTGAAAAAGCCCAGCGAATCCGTCATCATCGTCACGAACACGGCGGAGGACACAGCAGGATCGACATTATTGCGTTCCAGCGTGACTGGCACCAGCACCCCGGCCAGCCCCGCGACCATATTGTTGGTGAGGATCGCCGCGCCAAAGACGAGCGACAGGTCGAGCCGCCCATAGATGACATAAGACCCGATCGCGATCAGCGTACCCAGCGTCGCGCCATTGGTGGCGGCGATGCGGAATTCGCGACCGATCATGCGCGCGGTGTTGGAACTGGTCAGCTGATTGGTGGCGAGCGCACGCACGACCACGGCCAGTGTCTGCGTCCCCGCATTGCCGCCCATGCCCGACACGATGCCCATCAACGCAGCGAGCATCGCGAACCGCTCGATCGTCCCATCGAACAGGCCGACGACCGACGCGGCGAGCATCGCCGTGCCCAGATTGACGACCAACCAGATCAGGCGCGCGCGCACCGTCATCAGGATCGGTTCGTTGATGTCGCCTTCGCCCGCGCCTGACAGGCGCAATATGTCCTCGCCCGCTTCCTCGGCAATGATGTGGACGACGTCGTCGACCGTCACCATGCCGACCAGCCGCCCGCTCGAATCGACGACGGCGGCGGAGATCAGCGCATATTTCTGGAAGCGCAGCGCCACTTCCTCCTGGTCCATATCGACCGGGATCAGCGTTTGCTCACGCTTCATCAGGTCGGCCATCGCGACCGAACGGGGGCAGGTGAGGATCCAGCTCAACTGGCAATAGCCGACCGGCCGGTGCATCGCATCGACGACGTATATTTCCCAGAAATCGGCGGTCAGGTCGCCATGATCGCGCAAATAGTCGATCACCTGGCCGACCGTCATATGTTCGGGCACCGCGACCAGGTCGCGCTGCATCAGGCGCCCGGCGGACTCCTCCGGGTAGGACAGCGCGCTTTCGATCGCGGCGCGATCTTCGGGGTCGAGGGCATCGAGGACGGCCTGCTGGTCGGCATCGTCCATATCCTCGATCATCGCGACGGCATCGTCGGTGTCGAGTTCGGCCGCGAATCCCGCCACCTGTTCCGGCGCCAGGTCGCCGATCAGGTCGTCGCGAACATAGTCGTTGAGTTCGGACAGCACTTCCGCGCCGACCAGATCGCCAAGCGCCGCCGCCACCGCGCCACGCCGGTCGGCGGGCGTGAGTTCGAGCAGATCGGCAATGTCGGCAGGGTGCAGCGGCGAAACAAGATCGCGCGCCCGCTCGGCATCGCCATCCTCCACCGCGTCCAGCACGGCGTTCACATATTCGGGTCTCAGCCGGTCATCCTCGTCATGACGGGATTCGGCCTGATCGATCGCGCTCGCGTCGATCAGCTCTTCATCGGGCCGGGCATTGGCCTTGTCGCCGCGATCGCTCATGGCGCGCGCTACTGTCCGGTTCCTGTAACATGGGGGTGCTTTCGCCTATGCTCGGCCTAATTGCAATGGGGCGGCGGCAATGAACGGCTCAACCACAACAATCTTCCATCCCCTTTGATAGCCTCTATATGGGGGCCACTACCCCTTCCCCGGCAAGAGAGGATCATCATGGCCGAAGAAACACTTACCCTCGCCCTCGACAGTGGCGGCGACGTCGTCATCAAGCTGCGCCCTGACCTGGCCCCCGGCCATGTCGAGCGCATCACCACGCTCGCCAAGGACGGCTTTTACGACGGCGTCGTGTTCCACCGCGTCATCGCCGGCTTCATGGCGCAGGGCGGCGATCCGACCGGCACCGGCATGGGCGGATCCAAACTGCCCGACATCAAGGCTGAGTTCAGCCGTCAGCCGCACGTCCGCGGCGTTTGCTCGATGGCACGCTCGTCCAACCCGAACAGCGCCAACAGCCAGTTCTTCATCTGCTTCGACGATGCGACCTTCCTCGACGGCCAATATACCGTCTGGGGCGAAGTGACGTCGGGCATGGAACATGTCGACGCGCTGCCCAAGGGCGAGCCGCCGCGCACGCCGGGCAAGATCGTCAAGGCGACCGTCGCCTGAACGGCTGAGCAAAAGGCCCACCTCCAAACGATGGAGGCGGGCCTTTTCTTTTGGGCGATTGGACGGTCTACAAACCCACTGTCGCTTGCGGCTTGATACCGTTATGAAAGCGGAATGGATTTCAACACAGCTGCCGCATCTATCTGGCAACAGATCGTTACCGTCTATAACGCGCCCGTTCCTTTTTTGGCCGTTGTTGTCTTGATGTGGTTCGTCATGCGTTGGGCTATAGGCGGTCAGTATGCGACGCGCTTGTCCAATGCGGAGAGCACCGAAAAGCTGCTTGAACGACAATTACAAGAATACAAAGATAAGACTGGGAGCGACACGCCCGACGCTGTGAAAGCACGTATAGATGCGCTTGAACAGCGGATCAGCGAGATGGTGCCGAGGCTCGCAGCCATGGGGCCGCGCAAGATCTCCGCCGAGCAAAGGCAGGTGATGGTGCCATTGCTCGATCCCTTCAAAGGTCAGTCAATCGACATAACCTCGGATGCTGCCTCTACGGATGCTGCACAAATGTCCAAAGGGCTAGTTGCTGCTTTTAATAGCGCTGGATGGATTACTCAGACACCGATGGTAATGGGTCTCGGAAATCCGCCCACAACCGGCGTAGGGGTCAAGGTTGGAGATCCAAACAGTCTAACGCCAGCCCAAAAGGCTGTAGTGAACGCACTTCGCGCTGCGAATATCTCGTTCGACTTTCAGACTGGCCCTTTGCACTCGCGGCGTCCGCAAATGCTGGGGCACCCCGAAAGTGCCCCGCCCGTAGCCGAGGTCATTTTGACGACCCGCCTTGAAGACTAGGCGTTGGTCCTTACAAACTGCCGTAGAAGTACTGTTGATGACCGTCCGCTTCGGGAAGTCGAACCGCCTGCCTTGCGGCGGCGTTCGCCCTTCTCGAAGCGGATGGGGGTTATTTCTTGCTCTTGCCCGCCATGCCATCGGTCATGGAGATGGCTTCCATCGCATTGCTGGCGTCGGCCGCCTGGATGGGCGGCGCATAGGCACCGATCCTTTCGATATGCCAGCGCCGCTGTTCGGCGGTCGATCCGGGCACGTCGTTGACGCGGTGCAAGGTCACCTGGCGCAAGGCGTAGAAGGGTTTGCCGTTCGCGGCGATCCGGCCATAAAGCTGGACCGGCACGATGACATAGAGCGACCCGGCCGCGCCTTCCGGCTCGGATGGCGCGCCGACATTGGCGTGAATTTCACTGAAACCCCGGAAGCGCGCCGCGAAATGCGCGTCATCCTGCGTCCCGATCTGGCCGCGCGGATTCCACAGCGCCTGCGCATCTTCGAACCGCTTTTCCTCCAGCAGGCCATAATAGCCCTGCACGACCTGCGCCGCGCCCTGCGCGCTGTCGGGATCGATCGATCCCTCGGCCAGCGGGGCCGGGTCGATCGGCAGGCCGCCCGGCGTGCCCGGCGCTGGCGGATCGAGCGGTTCCATCACCGCCATCGCCTCGGCCCGGAAGCTGTTTTCCACCTGGGCCACATTCGCGCCATTGGCGAGATTGTCGATCGCGCTTTCCTCCCGCCCGTCGCAGGCGGCGACGAGCAGGAGGGGTGTCAGTAAGAGTGCCTTCATCTGTCCCCGCATCAGTCTGGGCGTGTCCGCATGGCTGGGCCACGGCTGTTGGTGCGCGCCGGTCGATCGGCACGGATGCTGGGGCCGGGGCGATTGCCAACGCTGCGCTGCGGACGGGGCTGGCTCGCCTGCGGGCGATCCGGCCGGGCCTGCGGTGTCGGGCGCACGGCATTATTGCCCTGCCAGCGGCCCCGGCCACGGTCACCCTCTACGCCGGGCTGCGGCCGCGGACGGGTATAGCGACCGTCGCCTGGCCGACCATCATTGCCGCGTCCGCGCCATTCGCCCCGTCCATCGCCGCGTCCGTCATTATCGCGCCCGCGCCAATCGGGTCGCCGGTCGGGTCGTCCATCGCGATCCCGGCCACGCCAGCGATTGTCGCCACGCTCGGCACGGCGGCCTTCCCAATAGCGGCGCTGCCCATCGTTCCAGCGGTGACGGCGTCCGCCCCGGTCGTAGACATAATAGCCGTTACCGGGATAATAATAATTATTGTACCAGCCGCCAAAGGCGCCGGGCTGATAATAGCCTGCGGGACCATAATAGCCGTCCCCATAATAGCCACCACCGCCATAATAGCCCGTGCCGACGTTCACGCCGCCATAGCCATAGCCGTCATCATAGGCGCAGCCCCCCAATGCCAGCGCGCCAATCAGGCCCATCGTAGCCAGTAACCGATGTCGGATGCCCGTCATCGCCTTTCTCCTCATCTTTATCTGTCACTGACGTAACGCGGGCCGGTTGAATTGGTTGTGAATGAAAATGGGGTGCGCCGTCCAGCGTTTATCTGCCGTTCAGATAAGGGTGTTTCGTTCATCTGAGCGACAGAAACCGTGTTTTTTCCGTCACATAAATGTCATTCGTCCGGTTTTTATCGTTCGTTCAGGAAACCTTCGGGCGGGTCTGGTCATTTTGTGTCGTGTCTGGTGCAGCAGCTTGGAGCGCTCGCGCCGACCCGGCGGGTCCACACCGCTGCTTATCCTCAACAATAGAAAAAGGGTTACCCCCATGAAGACACTGCTTTTCACAGCGGCTGCCGCTGCGTCCTTCATTCCCGCCGTCGCGATGGCGCAGGACGATGGCAGTTCTACCCGTCGCCTCGAACCCTATGTCGGCGTGATGGGCGGCGTGCATAATTTCGACAGCGAAACCGGCAAGGAAGGCATTCCGCCCGTGGGCTATAAGGGCCGCATGGTCGAAGGCGTCGCTGGCGTGAACTATAATGTCGCAGGGCCGATCGTTCTCGGCGTTGAAGGCGGCGCGTCCAAGGGCGTGTCGGGCGACATCGACTGGGAATATAATGCCGCGGGCCGTGTCGGTGTAAAGGCCGGCAAGGATAGCCTGATCTTCGGCAAGGTCGGTTACAAGTGGGTCAATTTCGACGCGCTCGGCCCCGATAGCCAGGATTTCCATGGCACCACCTATGGCGCTGGCGTCGAACTCTCGCCTGCCGACATGGGCAGCTCGGCCATGAGCAGCAACATCCGTTTCCGGGTGCAGGCTGACACGATGGGCAATTTCCGCTCGATCCGCCCGATGGCGGGTGTCGTCGCCAAGTTCTGATCTGATTCCGAGCTAAAGGTTCGGGCGGGCCATAACGGCTCGCCCCCACCAGCCAATCCTTGCCGCGGCAAGGACTGGGGGTTCGGGGCGGCGCATTGGACTGCCGCCGTCCCGAATTCTCCCCTCAATATACGCCGATCATTTTGGCCCCCGCCACGATCAGGACCAGCGCCAGGGCGCGCACGATCATGGTCGATGGCAGGCGAATGCCCAATGTCGTGCCCACGAGCGCACCCGCCAGTGCGGCTCCGGCAAAAAGCGGCAGCGTCTCTGGCAGCTGTTGCAGTGAGGCCAGATTGCCGAGCAGCCCGGAAATCGAATTGACGAGAATGAATACCGCCGCGATTCCCGATGCGGCGCGCGGTGTTGCCCAGCCCAGGAACAGCAGCAGTGGCGACAGGAAAATGCCGCCGCCCGTGCCCGTCAGACCCGACAATAGGCCGATGCCCGCCCCCGCCGCGATCGCCGCGATCATGGGCGGATCTTTGACATCTTCCGCCGTGCCGAGCGGCTTTGGCCACAGCAAGCGCGCAGCCGACAGCCATAAGACCACGCCCACCAGCGGACGATAGAAATGCGTGGGCAGGATGATGCCCCCGCCGATGAACGCCATGGGGATGGCCCCGATGAGAAAGGGCCAGAGCGTGCGCCAGCGGAACAGCCCGGCATGAACGAAGCGGGCGGAGGTGAAGGTCGCCACGATGACGTTGAGAACCAGCGCCGTGGGACGCATCACCTGCGCAGGCAGGCCGAACAACGCCATCAACGCGATATAGGCCGACGCCCCGGCATGACCGACGCTGGAATAGAGCGCCGCGCCAAAGAAGATGCAGGCGGCAAGGGCATAGGTGGCGTCAATCATGACGAGGGCGCTCGCACTCCGGTCCCGCCCCTGTCAATCCCGCCCACTGGCAAACTCAACCGCTGTTGCGCAACGCCGTCGCGATCGCGTTGATTGACAGTTCGATGCCTTCCTTGATGCGCGGATCATCCTCGCCCGCACGGTGGCGCTTCAACAATTCGACCTGCAACAGGTTGAGCGGTTCGATATAGGGCAGGCGCAGCCGGATAGAGGTTTCCAGCGCCGCATTCTTTTCCAGCAATCGCGATTGCGCCGTCGCCGCCAGCAGCCCGTCATGCGTCTGGTTCCACCCCTCGCGTATCCGCCCGAACAGCGTGTCGGCCATTCCCTGATCCTCGACCAGCGGCAGATATTGGGCGGCGATGCCCAGGTCCGACTTGGCCAGCACCATCTCCAGATTGGCGAGCGCGGATTTGAGGAAGGACCAATGCTGCGCCATGTCGGCGAGCAGCGCCTTGTCCTCGAACCCGGCCAGCGCCTGACCCACCCCATACCAGCCCGGCAGCATCACCCGCGCCTGCGCCCAGCTGAACACCCAGGGAATGGCGCGCAGATCCTCGATGGCATTGCTCTTGGTGCGGCTCGCCGGACGCGATCCGATCTTGAGGCCGGAAATTTCCTGGATCGGGGTCAATTGCCGGAAAAATTCCTTGAACCCCTCCGTGCCGTAGACAAGGTCGCGATAGGCGGCGAAGGCGTTTTTCGACAGTTCGTCCATCGCCGCGGTAAAGCGCGCAGCGTCGCGCTCCGAAATCCCCTCCGGCTCCAAGCTGGCGAGCAGGGTGGCGCTGGTCATCGCCTCCAAATTGGTCATGGCGACATCGCGCGACCCGAATTTCGCGGCGATCATTTCGCCCTGTTCGGTGATGCGGATGCGCCCCTGCACCGTCCCGCGCGGCTGCGCCTGGATCGCGGCGAAGGCCGACCCGCCCCCACGCCCCACCGCCCCGCCGCGCCCGTGGAACAACTGCATCGCCGCGCCCGCATCGGCAAAGACGGGGGCCAGCGCCTGGCTTGCCTTGTACAGGCTCCAGGTGGACGTAATGTAGCCGCCATCCTTGTTGCTGTCCGAATAGCCGATCATCACTTCCTGATGCCCGCGCGCCTGCACCACGCCTGCAATTTCGGGCAGGCCGAAATAGGCCGACATGATCGCGGGCGCAGCCTCCAGATCGCCGATCGTCTCGAACAGCGGGATCGCCATGATCGCGGCCTGCGGCGGCGCGCCATCGACGCCCGCCTGCCACAGCCCGGCTTCCTTCAGCAGGATATTGACCTCCAGCATGTCGGACACGCTTTCGGCCTTGGAAATGATATAATGGGTGATGCATTGCGGGCCATAGACGCGATGCGCCTCTGCCGCGGCATGGACGATCGCCAGTTCCGACGCGGTTTCCTCGCCATAGGCCGAAAAGCGCGACCCCAGCGGCCGGTTGCTCGCCAGTTCCTTGCGCAGCAGCGCGATGCGCGCATATTCGTCGAGCGCCGCATAATCCGGCTCGACCCCGGCGACCTTGAGCAATTCGCCCACCACCCGCTCATGCACGTCGCTATTTTGCCGCATGTCGAGCGTGGCGAGGTGGAAGCCGAACGTCTCGACCGCGCGGATCAGGCGACCAAGCGCCCCGCCGCTCGACAGTGCGCCATTGCCCTCGCTCGCCAGCCCCTGCGCCACCGTCACCAGATCGCGGCGGAAATCCTGCGGCATGGCATAGGCCTCGCCCTTGAGCGCGGAGGGGCGGGCAGGCTGCGTGCCGGTCAGCGCGGTGCAGGTCGCAGCCAGCCTAGCATAGATGCCGGATATGGCCCGGCGATACGGCTCGTCCCCCCGGCTCGGCGAAGCATCGCCGCTGGCCTCGGCCAGGTCCAGCACCGCTTGCGGCACATGCGCCAATTCGGTCGACAGCGAGAGTTCCGCCCCCAGCGCGTGCAACGCATCCAGATAATAAGCGATCGCCGCCTGGCATCCGCGCTGCAGCGCATGGCGCAACTGCGGCGCCTGAACGAAGGGATTGCCATCGCGGTCGCCGCCGATCCAGCTCCCCACCCGCAGGAAACTTTGCGGCCGCGCGCCCAGCACCCGCTCCCACCGCGCATAGAGCGCAGGCAGCACCGGCAGGAAGGTGTCGCGGAAATAGGCCAGCACATTGTCGATCTCGTCGGCAACGAACAATTTTTCGCGGCGCAGCGGGCGGGTCTGCCACAACAAGGCGATCTGGCGGAAAATCGCCTCGTCCAGATTTTCGCCATCCTCCGTCTCGTCGCGGCCCGCATCCTTGAGCAGCATCAGGTCGGCGATGCGGTTCTTGTGATCGATCATGCTCTTGCGCCGCACCTCGGTCGGGTGGGCGGTCAGTACCGGCACGATCAGGCTGTGCGACAGCAGGTCCAGCACCGCGTCGCGGCCAATGCCATGCGACTCCAACCGCGCCAGCACCGATGCGACATCGGCGCCCGGCTCGGCGGCGATGCCCTGCCGGTCCTCGGCCAGATTGGCGAGCATCGAAAACAGCATGAACCCGCGCACGAAATTCAGCGTATCATCCAGCGTCAGCGCATCCAGCCCGGTATCGGTCAGGTCCGCCCCCTGCACCCCGCGCGCGCGATCCACCGACGCCGACCGGATATATTCGGTCTGCTTGTAGAGGCTCTCCCCCCCATAAGCCCGGATCACGTCGCCCAGCAGGCGCCCCAGAAAACGGATGTCGGGATTCTGCGTGATCGCAGGGGCGGAGGGGGAGGGGGAAAGAGTCGCCATGGGACGCAATGCTGCATTGCAACAGGGAAAGGGTCAAGCGGTGGATGTAAGGGCGGGGGCAATTGGCAAAGCGAATGTCGCGCCTTGCCCTCTCCCGCCTTCGCGGGAGAGGCTACAAAGACTTGGCAGCTTGCTGCCTAGTCGATGTCGGTGAGGGTCTTTCTTGCCGATTTCCGGCGGTTCATCAGGCTGCGTGTGTTTTACGTCGATCGTGCAGGTCTTGCGCGCGAAAACGCACAGTGAAGCGATAATTTGTCGCTTCGACTTGAAGCCTCGGTAATTGGTCGCACAGAACTGGCGATTATGGTTTGGCAATTCGCTCTTGGGCTATATCTAAGCTGCAACACATCAGGGGGACGCCGTGTCGGAACAGGTCGAAGTTGGCTCTGAGCAAAAGGCGTTTATCTCCTATTCGTGGTCCACGCCCGGCATAAGGCTTGGGTTCGCCGGTTAGCTGAGCGGCTTATGGAGGACGGCGTTTACACGATTCTGGACGAATGGGATCTAAAGCCGGGCCACGATCCGATTCATTTCATGGAACAGTCGATTACTAGGCCCGACGTGACGAAAGTGCTTATCGTCTGCGATCGGGTTTACAAGGAGAAGGCGGACGGCCGTGCCGGAGGTGTCGGCACCGAGACGCAAATCCTTACACCCGAAATCTATCGGAAGGCAGACCAGAGCAAATATGCTGCGCTCGTTACCGAAGTTGATGACGAGGGGCGGGCCTATGTCCCGACCTTTTACGGCGGTCGCATCTTCATCGATTTCAGCAATCCAGAAAGCGAGGAGGAGGCCTATGAGGAGCTAACTCGCTGGATTAATGATGCGCCGCTTCATACTAGGCCTAAGTTAGGAACAAAGCCCAGCTATCTTGGCAAGGACGAAGCACCCCTCGCAACCGCCTCCCGATTTCGTCGGGCGAAGGAAGGGTTGGAGCGCGGTTCCCCCGGTGCATCCGGGCTAGTTCGGGACTTTGGAGAAGGGCTGATTGAGCAGCTTATCGCACTCCGTCCGCAGCAGACAAACGGCCAGGGCGATGCAGTCCCGATTGATGAGGCGGTGGTGTTGGCTGCGGATGCGATGCGGCCATACATCAAGCAGCTTCACGAATTGACGCGCTCGATAGCGCGAGGCACCCCCGCCGCTTTCGATGATCTGCTGTCGATCTTAGAGCAGGTGCTTTCAACGACCGACCGTGATCCGAAAACGAATTCGAGGTCACCTGCCACCTTCGATGCAAATAAGATGATGGCCTACGAGACTTTCCTTGGTGTCATCGCGGTGTTGCTTGCAGAGCGGCAATTAGACCTGATTGCCAGAGCGTTGGATCACGCCTACTATTACAATGATCCCAATGGCAGGCATGGTCGAAGCACGAAGGATTTTGAGGAATTCGATCAATATCCTGAGTCGCTCCAATATCGTAATCAGCGTCTCAATCAGAGCCGAGGGGACTGGCAAGCTGACTTCATAAACGAGCATTACCAAACAGGGACGCCATCGTTCGCGCGAATGATGGAGGCTGATTTACTCCTATTCGTGAGAAGGCCGGTTAGCGAGCCGGGTCGATATATCTCATGGTTTCCTCGCACCCTCATCTACTCGGGCCGCCGAAATTCAGCACTCGAGCTGTTCGCTAGGATGGAGAGTGCTAAGTTCTTCGCCAACGTCAGCCAGATGCTGTTCGGCTCTGTCAGCGCGGAGGATTTTAAGGAGCGCGTTAGAGTATTGAGCGGGAAGCGGCTGTGGCAAAATGTGTATCCCGGTCCTAGCATCGACGATCTTGTGGGCATCGAGCACGTTGCTTCTCGCCTTTAACCAGCGGAGGATAAGCCAAAGCCCTTCGACGTTAACGAGAGGCCAGTTTTCGAATCGAAAAGAAGGGCTGGGAACGGCAGAGTTTGGCGCATAACACCCCGCCACAAAATCCCCTTTCCTACTCGCACATCCTCTGATCTATCCTTTCCGATGGACCAGCACCCCACTTCGCCGCCGCCCCCGGACAACCGCGCCCACTGGACGCCCGCCAAGCAGCGGCGCTTTCTCGTTGCCCTGCTCGAAACCGGCACCGTCGCCACCGCCGCGCGCAGCGTCGGCATGTCGCCCACCAGCGCGCATCGCCTGCGTCGGCGGCTGGCGGGGACGATGTTCGACCAGAGCTGGGACTGGGCGCTGGCCCATTATGCGCAGTGCATGGCCGATCCCTTCGCGCCGGACCCGCCGCCGGTCGCTGCCCCGCTGAGGTGATGATGGGGTTTGCGAACCAGACCCTAAAATCCTCCCCTGGAAGGGGAGGGGGACCGTTCGCGAAGCGAATGGTGGAGGGGTGTCGCCCTATCGATAGCGTGACACCCCTCCGTCAGGGCTTCGCCCTGCCACCTCCCCTGCCAGGGGAGGATGGGCGTTGTTCGACACGCCCATATCGGGTTGCAAACTGCATGACCGCCACCTCGCTGATGGCGATGCCCGCGCCTGTGGCCTCCCCTTGGTATGAAGAAAAATTTTCCGTTCGCCCTGAGCCTGTCGAAGGGCCGCTTTTTCTTCATTCTAAACTTCCGCGCGAAGAAAAGGACAGTCCTTCGACAGGCTCAGGACGAACGGAGCTTTCATATGCGATAGCCCTGTTGTCGCGTCATAGTGACCCAGCTGTGACTTCACCGTGACCCAACACGAACCTCACCGGGTCTTCACAGCGCCCTCGCCTTTACGATTGGCCCCATTTTCCCGACGACGGTGTGAACTTCGGCTGATCCTTGGCAGACGCGCCACTGTCACCGCCGCCGCACCCCTCTTGCGCTCCCCCGCCCCCATGGGCCATGGGGTGGGCGTGACCGCCAGCATCAGCATAGGAACCGACAGCCACGGCAAGCCCGTGCTGGTCGACGTGGAGGAATTGCTCGCCACCCGGCTGCTCGTTCAGGGCAATTCGGGGTCGGGCAAGTCGCATCTGCTGCGCCGCCTGCTGGAGGAAAGCGCGCCGATGGTGCAGCAGGTGGTGATCGACCCGGAGGGGGATTTCGTCACGCTGGCCGACCGCTACGGCCATGTGGTGATCGACGCCGGCGACTATAATGAGCGCGAGATCGTCACGATGGCGACGCGGATTCGCGAACATCGCGCCTCGGTGGTGCTGAGCCTGGAGGCGCTGGAGATCGACGCGCAGATGAAATGCGCCGCCTCCTTCCTCAACGCGCTGTTCGATGCGCCCCGCGACCATTGGTATCCCGCTTTGGTGGTGGTGGATGAGGCGCAGATGTTCGCCCCCGCCGCGGCTGGCGACGTGTCCGACGAAGCGCGGCGGGTGTCGCTGGCGGCGATGACCAATTTGATGTGCCGGGGGCGCAAGCGCGGGTTGGCGGGCGTGATCGCGACGCAGCGGCTGGCGAAGCTCGCCAAGAATGTCGCCGCCGAAGCGTCGAACTTCCTGATGGGGCGCACCTTCCTCGACATCGACATGGCGCGCGCCGCCGATCTGCTGGGCATGGAACGGCGGCAGGCGGAGCAGATTCGCGACCTGGAGCGCGGGCGCTTCCTGGCGCTGGGCCCGGCCATCTGCCGCCGTCCGGTGTCGGTCAAGATCGGCGCGGTCCACACCAGCACGCGCGGCGGCACGCACAAGCTGATGGCCCCGCCGGTGACCAGCGGCGAGGATTTTCAGGAATTGCTGTTCGCCCCGAACCGCAGGATGCGGCCCCCGTCGCCCCGCCGCGCGCCGATCCGCCGCCCCGCCCCGCCGAGGAGATCATCCGCGCGCTGGCCGATTCGCCCTCGGCCAAGCCCGCCGCGCCCGAACTGGATTTCGGCCAGAATGAGCCGGTGGTGATGGCGGTGCTGGAAGAGATCGTCGCCGATCTGGGCGATGCGGCCCCCAGCGTGTCGACTTTGTACCAGGATTTCGGCGTGCGCTGCCGCATGAAGGGGCTGCGCACCCCGCCGCTGGACCTGCCCGCCTTCCGCAAGCGCTTTGCCATGGCGCAGGCGGGGATGATGGACGCCGCCGATCCGCGCTGGGAACCGGCGATGCGCGCCGCCGACACGCTGCCCGAAGACATGCTCGCCCCTTTCCTGCTGATCGCGCGCGCCGCGATGCAGGGGCATCAATGCCCCGACGATGCCGCCCTGGCGCGCGCCTATGGCACCAGCTCGCCGGGGCGCGTCCGCCGCCTGATCGACTATATGGAAAAACTGGGCGTCATCGTCGCCCGCACGGATTTTTCGGGCAAACGCTCGATCGGCGTGCCGGGATTGGGGCTGTCGACGGCGGTGGCGGAGGGCTGAGCGGCGGCTTGCTCCCCTTTCGGGAGCGGCCTATAGCGCGCCCCATGACCGCCGAACCCTTCGCCAGACAGCTTGCCGCTTTGGACGCGCGCGGGCGGTTGCGTCGCCTGATGCCCCGGTCGGGCCATGATTTCGCGTCGAACGATTATCTCGGCCTCGCCGCCGATCCGATCATCGCCGGGGCGGTGGCGGATGCGATTGCACGGGGCGTGCCGGTGGGGTCGGGCGGATCGCGGCTGCTGCGCGGCAATGCGCCCGAACATGAAGGGTTGGAGGCCAAGGCCGCGGATTTCTTCCGCACCCAGGCGTCGCTGTTCGTCGCCAATGGCTATGTCGGTAATCTCGCTCTGTTCGGCACCCTGCCGCAGCGGGGCGACCTGATCGTCGCGGACGAACTCATCCACGCGAGCGCGCATGACGGCATTCGCATGAGCAAGGCCGCCGCCGTCTTTGCCCGCCATAATGACGTGCAGAGCTTCGCCGACCTGATCACCGCCTTCCGCGCCGAAGGGGGCAAGGGCCGCATCTGGATCGCGGTCGAAACGCTCTATTCGATGGACGGCGACCTCGCCCCGCTCGCCGATCTCGCCAAGCTGGCGGCCAAACATCATGGCATGCTGCTGCTCGACGAAGCCCATGGCACCGGGGTCTTCGGACCGGGTGGACGCGGGCTTTCGGCCGGGCTGGACGGGCTGCACAATGTCGTCACGCTCCATACCTGCGGCAAGGCGATGGGGGTGGAAGGCGCGCTGATCTGCGGGCCACGCCTGCATATCGACTATCTCATCAACCGCGCCCGCGCCTTCATCTTCTCCACGGCGCCCTCGCCGCTGATGGCCGTCGCGGTCTCCGCCGCACTCGACCGGATCGAGGAAGCGAGCGACCTGCGCGACCGGTTGAAGACGTTGCGGCAGGATGCGGCCGAAGCCATCTGCGCGCCGCTCGGCCTGCCCACGCCGCGCAGCCAGATCGTGCCGGTCATCCTCGGCACGGATGCGCGCACCATGGCGGCGGCAGCGGCGCTGCAGGACGCCGGGTTCGACGTGCGCGGCATCCGCCCGCCAACCGTGCCGCCGGGCACCAGCCGCCTGCGCATATCGCTGACGCTCAATGTCGGTCGCGCCGACATCGCCGCGCTCGGCCGCGAATTGCAGAGGATCGTAGGATGAGCGTTCTTATTGTCACCGGCACTGATACAGGCATCGGCAAGACGGTCTTCGCCGCTGGCCTCGCCGCTGCTTTGGGCGCGCATTATTGGAAGCCGATCCAGGCCGGGGTCGACCCCGATGGCGACAAGGAGGAGGTCGCTCGCCTGTCCGGCCTGCCCGCCGCGCATATCCTGCCCGAAGCCTATCGGCTGGCGACACCCGCCTCCCCGCATCTCGCCGCGCGGATCGACGGGGTGACGATCGAATTGGACCGGCTGGCGTTGCCGCAGATCGACGGACCGCTGGTGGTCGAGGGCGCAGGCGGCGTGCTGGTGCCGATCAGCGAGACGCTGTCGATGGCGGACCTGTTCGCCCATTGGGGCCAGCCCGTCATCCTGTGCGCGCGCACCGCGCTCGGCACGATCAACCATAGCCTGCTCAGCGTCGAGGCGTTGCGGTCGCGCGGCGTGCCGATTGCAGGCATCGCCTTCATCGGTGAGGCGCATGCGGAGAATGAGCGGATCATCCCGCTGCTGGCGGGTGTGCCCAGCCTTGGCCGCCTGCCGCTGCTCGACCCGCTGAACCCGGCCACGCTGGCGCAAGCCTTTGCCGCGCATATACGGCTTTCCGATCCTTTCAACGGCTGATAATATTCGACCAACGACATGGACAGGCTTGTTGGACAGGCGTTCAAGTCCCCGTCATGCCGGGCGCGTCCGATGCGCCCACTTCAAGCAAGGGATGCTTTGATGAAACACCTCCTCCTGGGCGCTGCCGCCTCCGCACTGGCGCTGACCGCTGGTATCGCCCACGCGCAACAGCCCGCCCCAGCCATCACCACCGCCCCAGTTTCGGCCAAGCCCACCTATGGCAGCTATGGCTTCGACGCGGCGGGCATGGACCTGTCAGTGAAGCCGGGCGATGATTTCTACGACCATGCCAACGGCACCTGGGCGAAAAACACGCCGATCCCGGCCGACAAGTCCAACTATGGCGCGTTCAACACGCTCGACGAATTGTCGCGCACCCGCACCCGCGCGATCCTGGACGCGGCGAAAGATGATCCGGCGAGCAAGATCGGCGCGGCCTATGCCAGCTATCTCGACACCGCCGCCGTCGAAGCCAAGGGGCTGGCCCCGATCAAGCCTTGGCTCGCCGAGATCAAGGGCGTGAAGGACAAGGCGGGCTATGCGACGCTCGCCGCCAAGGCTGCCCGCGCCGGGATCAGCGGCCCGTTCCGATTCTATGTCGGGCAGGACGATAAAGACCCCGAAACCTATATTCTGTCGATGAGCCAGGGTGGGCTGGGCCTGCCCGATCGCGACTATTATCTGGATGAAAAGCCGGAAATGGCAAAGATCCGCGCCGCCTATGTCGCGCATCTGGAGACGATGCTGACGCTGGCGGGTGAAACAGACGCCAAGGCGCGCGCCGCCGCCTTGATGGCGTTCGAGACGGAAGTGGCCAAGGTCCACTGGACCCAGATCGACAGCCGCGACGCGGACAAGACCTATAATAAGCTGACGCTGGCCGCCCTGCAAAAGGCCGCGCCAGGCTTCGACTTCGCCGCCTATTTCAAGGCGAATGGCCTGACGCCGACCGACCTGCTCGTCGCCCAACCCTCCGCCATCACCGGCGAGGCGGCGCTGATCGCCAAGACGCCGATGGCCGTGCTGAAGGACGCGCTGTTGCTGCCCAGCCTGCATGCTTATGCCGACAAACTGCCCGACAACATCGCCAATGCCGACTTCGCCTTTTACGGCACCACCCTGTCAGGTACGCCAGAGCGTGAGGCGCGGTGGAAGCGGGGCGTCGATTTCCTCAAGGATTCACTCGGCGAAGAGGTCGGCAAAGTCTATGTCGCGCAATATTTCCCGCCTGAAACCAAAGCGGCGATGGATGTGCTGGTAAAGAATGTGATCGCCGCCATGGGGCGTCGCATCGACGGCCTGCCGTGGATGAGCGACACGGCCAAGGCGCGCGCGCACAAGAAGCTGGCCGCCTTCACCCCCAAGATCGGCTATCCCGACAAATGGCGCGACTATGATGGCCTCGCCATCCAGCGCGACGATCTGCTGGGTAATGCGATGCGCGCCAATCAGTTCGATTTCGACTATAATATCGGGAAGCTGGGCAAGCCCATCTATCGTTGGGAATGGGGCATGACGCCGATGGAGATCAACGCCTATGCCAATTTCGGCATGGTCGAGATCGTGTTCCCCGCCGCGATCCTGCAACCGCCTTTCTTTGATCCCAACGCCGACCCAGCGGTCAATTATGGCGGTATCGGCGCTGTGATCGGCCATGAACTGAGCCATCATTTCGACGATCAGGGCGCGAAATATGACGAAACCGGCAAGCTCAACCAATGGTGGACCGACGCTGATGTCGCCAATTTCAAGGCGCTGACCGACAAGCTGGTCACCCAATATGACGCCTATGAGCCGTTCCCCGGCGCGCATGTGAAGGGGGCGTTCACGCTGGGCGAGAATATCGGCGATCTGGGTGGTCTGGCCGTTGCGCTCGATGCCTATCATGCCTCGCTGAGCGGCAAGCCCGCGCCGGTGATCGACGGCATGACCGGCGACCAGCGCTTCTTCCTGGGCTGGGCGCAGGTGTGGCGGCGCAATTATCGCGAGGCCAATCTGCGCCAGCGGCTGGTCACCGATCCGCACGCGCCGTCGCAATATCGCGCCGATATCGTGCGCAATTTCGATAGCTGGTATGAGGCGTTCAAGCCTGCGCCGGGCGGCAAGCTCTATCTGGAGCCCAAGGAGCGCGTCAAAATCTGGTGATGACAAGCGTGCGCCGACCCCGGTTTTCGGAGTCGGCGCAAACTTGTTGCAAGATCGCAACGATGGTGGCGGCTGATGGCCCGTTGTCCAAAAAGGACGAACTGTCGGGAACCCGAACATCGTCCGCCTTATGCCACGGCTCGACGGAACGGGCCTTCCCATGCCGATGCGTTGTCCACAGCTTCTGACGGGTCATCAGTTCAAGGAGACGCATTGTGAAGAGCCTCACCCTTTCCCACGCCCTCAAGGCTGGCCTCGCATCGGCCGCTCTTTTCGCGGTTGCCCCGCTCGCGGCGCAGACCACGCAGCCCGCCCCTGCGGCACCCGCTTCCCCGGCAGCGCCCGCCGCCGGAGCCAGCAATTTCAGCGATAGCGATATCCAGCAATTTGCCGCTGCGGCCACCGAAGTGACGAAAATCCAGGCGGATGCGTCGATCCCGGCCGCCGAGAAGCAGCCCAAGATGCTCGCCGCGTTGCAGGCGTCCGGCCTGCCCCCTGAAAAGTTCAACCAGATCGGCCAGGCTGCTGCCACCGACCCCGCGCTTCAGCAGCGCATCCAGGCAGCCGCACCGGCTGCTCCTGCGCAACCGCAGCCCTGATGAAAGAGTGATGGGCCGGTCCTCGATCGGCCCATTTTTCGTCCCGCCGCCCGCTGGTTCCCCGATCGGTTAAAAATATCAGGGGGTGACGGCGGCGGCGCGGTTTGTCTATCGTGCCCGCCATGCAGCAACTGGCCCTTTCCATCGCGCTGATCGGCATATTGGGGATCGGCGCGCAATGGATCGCCTGGCGCACGGGCTGGCCTGCCATTGCGCTCATGCTGGCGGCGGGCGTCATCGGCGGCCCCGTTCTCCACATCATCAATCCCGAACATGTGTTCGGCGAACTGCTCGAACCCATGGTGTCGATCGCGGTTGCGCTGATCCTGTTCGAAGGGGGGCTGAGCCTCAACTTCCGCGAATTGCGCAAGACCGATGGCGCGGTGATCCGCCTCGTCCTGCTCGGCGCACCGATCGGCTGGGTATTGGGCGCGATCGCCTGCTATTATGTCGCTGGATTGGTCTGGCCGGTGGCGATCCTGTTCGCCGGGATATTGGTGGTCACGGGGCCGACCGTGGTGCTGCCCTTGCTGCGTCAGTCCAACGTCGCGGCGCGTCCGCGCGCCATCCTGAAATGGGAAGCGATCGTCAATGATCCGGTCGGGGCGCTGCTCGGCGTCGTGACCTATGAATATCTGCGCCGGGCGGGCGAGGGCGGGACGCTGGCATCGGTCATCCTGTCGCTGCTGGGCGCCGCGGTCATCGCAGGCCTGATCGGCTGGCTTGCCGCCCGTGCCATCGGCTGGGCCTTTCCGCGCGGCCATGTGCCCGAATATCTCAAGGCACCGATATTGCTTGTCGCGGTGATCGGCGTCTTTGTCGGGTCGAACATGATCCAGCAGGAAACCGGATTGTTGGCGGTTACGGTGATGGGCGTGGCGCTTGCCAATATGCGCTTCGATTCGCTGCGCGACATTCAGCCGTTCAAGGAGAATGTCACCGTCCTGCTGATCTCAGGTGTGTTCGTGATCCTCTCCGCCTCGCTCAACCTGGAGGTGTTGCGCCAGTTCGAATGGCGCTTCATCGGCTTCCTGCTGGCGCTTTTGTTTTTGGTGCGGCCAGCCACGGTCCTGCTCAGTCTCGCTTTCTCGCCCGTCCCCTGGAACGAGCGGTTGCTGGTCGCGTGGATCGCGCCGCGCGGTATCGTCGCGGTGGCTATTTCCGGCCTGTTCGCGCTGCGGCTCGACCGGCTCGGCTATGGTGACGGATCGATCCTGGTCACTTTGTCCTTTGCGGTCGTCATCGCGACGATCCTTTTCCATGGTTTTTCGATCAAGGCGGTCGCGCGGCTGCTCAAGGTGACCGGCGCATCGGAACAGGGACTGCTGATCGTCGGCGCGACGCCTTTCAGTCTGGGGTTGGCCGATCAGTTGCGGCAGATCGACATACCCGTGACGATTGCCGACAATAGCTGGCAGCGGCTTGCCCCGGCCCGGCACAAGGGCATCCCCACCTATCATGGCGAGATACTGTCCGAAGCCACCGAAGAGCGGCTGGATCTGGCCCAGTTTCAGGTGCTGGCTGCTGCGACCGGCAACGAAGCCTATAACGCGCTCGTCTGCAATGAATTTGCGCCGGAGATCGGCCGTGACAATGTTTATCAGCTGGGCGACGCCAGCGATGATGACGATCCGCGCACCTTGCCCGAATCGCTGCGCGGCCGAACGCTCTTCACGTCGGGCCATGGCGTGGAGGATATTGTGGAACGCGAGGAGCAAGGCTGGACCTTCCGCAAGACGAAGATCAGCGAACAGTTCGATTATGAAGCGGCTCGCGCCGCCTTGCCGCCGGAGGGTGACATGCTCTTGCTGGTCCGCCGGACTGGCGCGCTGCGTTTCTTCTCCCATGCGTCGCGTCCCACGCCCCAGCCCGGCGACACCATCTTGTCCTATGTGCCGCCCGCCCCGATCCGATCGAAAGGAAAGGAAGAATGAGCAAATTGGCCCCAACCGCGCTGCTCCTGTGCGCGAGCTTGGCTGCGTGTCAGCCGCCCGCTGGGCAGGAGGCTGCCAATAACGCGATCGCCGACAATGGCGTGGCGGACAATGGCGCGGACAATATGGTCGAGCCGCAACGCTCCATCCTGCGCCCCGAAGTCGTGCCCACGGTGGAAGAACCCAAGATCGAGCCGGAAGAATTGCTGATCGGCTTCGGTGCGCTGTCGCTCCAGTTGGACGATGGGGCGAAGGCGGCTCTGGACGCGCTGATGACGACCCCGGCGATGCAGGCGGGCGGGACTGTCGCGCTGCGTGGGCATAGCGATTCGCTGGGCACCGATGGCGACAACCGCGTTGCTTCCCGCCGCCGCGCCGAGCGGGTGCGCGAATATCTGGTCGAAAAGGGCGTGGCGGCCGAGCGCATCACGCTGGTCGCTCTGGGGGAAACCCGGCCGATCGCGCCCAATGCCAAGGAGGATGGTAGCGACGATCCCGAAGGTCGGGCCAAGAATCGCCGGGTCGAGGTGCGCGTCACGCCGCCGCCGGTCGTCATTCCGCCGCCCGTGCCGGTGGATGCGCCGGACGCGGAGAAGCCATAGCCTTGCAGGCGGCTCTCGCCTAAAGACAGGCCATGACGTCTCCTGTCTGGCACCCCTTCACCCAGCATGGCCTGAACGAGCCGATCCCCCAAGTCGTGCGCGCCGAGGGCGCACTGCTGCATCTGGCCGATGGCAGCATGTTGATCGACGCGATTTCGAGTTGGTGGGTAACGACTCATGGCCATTGCCACCCGCGTATTGCGGCCGCCATTGCGGCGCAGGCGGGGCAGCTCGATCAACTGATCTTCGCGGGCTACACCCATGCACGGGCAGAGGAAGTAGCGCGCGGCCTGATTAACCTAGCGCCCCGCGCGCCTGATCAGCCCAGTCTCGCGCATGTCTTCTACTCCGACAGCGGTTCCACCGCCGTCGAGGTCGCGCTGAAAATGGCGCTTGGCTATTGGCACAACCGGGCGCTGGACGGGCTGGGCGGCGCGCGCAGCCGTATATTGGTGCTGGACCATAGCTATCATGGCGATACGATCGGCACGATGTCGATCGGCGAGCGGGGCGTCTATAATGCCGCCTGGACGCCGTTGCTGTTCGATGTCGGGACGATTCCGTTCCCGGCACCGGGCCATGAGCAAGCCTGCCTTAATGCGCTTGATGCCGCTTGCCGCGAAAAGCCAGCCGCCTTCATCGTCGAGCCGCTGATATTGGGCGCGGGCGGGATGCTGGTCTACTCGCCCTTGATCCTGCGCGAGATGGCGGCGATCTGCCGCCGCCATGATGTGCTGTTCATTGCCGACGAAGTGATGACCGGCTGGGGCCGCACCGGCACGCTGTTTGCCTGTGAACAGGCAGGGGTCGTGCCCGACATCATGGCGGTGGCGAAGGGCATTACCGGCGGCGCGATCCCGCTGGCGGTGACGCTGGCGACCGCGCCGATCTTCGAAGCGCATCGCTCGACCGACCGAGCGCGGCTTTTCTACCATTCGTCCAGCTATACCGCGAATGCCATTGCCTGTGCGGCGGCGGCGGCCAATCTCGCCGTCTGGCGCGAGGAGGATGTGCTGGGCCGGATCACCACGCTGGCTGATGGCATCGCGACGCGGCTGGCAGAACTGGCGCAGCATTCCGCCTTCTCCAATCCGCGGCAACTGGGGGCAATCGCGGCGATCGATCTGATCGCGCCGGATGCGGGCTATCTGTCGGACCTTGCGCCCCGGCTCCGGGCCTTCTTCCTGGAGCGGGGCATATTGCTGCGGCCCTTGGGCAACAGCATCTATCTCATGCCGCCCTATTGCCTGGATGAAAGACAGCTCGATCACATTTTCGCCGCGCTCATCGCGGCAGGGGATCGGTTCGGCGTAAAAGCGTGACTTCCATTTTGCGCAGTTTGGCGCTATGGCGGCGCGATTTTGCGAATTTGGGATATTATGGCGAAAGAAGAACTGCTTGAAATGCGCGGACAGGTTGTGGAGCTTCTCCCCAACGCCATGTTCCGTGTCCGGCTTGAAAATGACCACGAAATTCTCGGCCACACCGCCGGCAAGATGCGCAAGAATCGCATCCGCGTGCTGGTGGGTGACGAAGTGCTTGTCGAGCTGACCCCTTACGACCTGACCAAGGGTCGGATCACGTACCGTTTCAAATAAGTCGTATCTGATGCGACTCATATTGGCTTCGGCATCCCCCCGGCGGCTCGCGCTGCTGGGGCAAATCGGCGTTGTCCCGGACGCGGTCGATCCCGCCGACTTGGACGAAACGCCCCGCAAAGCCGAACTGCCCGCGCTCTATGCCGCGCGGATCGCTGCTGAAAAGGCGGTGGTGGTGGCGGCACGCCATGACGGCGCGCTGGTTCTGTCGGGCGATACGGTGGTGGCTGCTGGACGGCGCATCTTGCCCAAGGCGGAAAGCGAGGCGGAGGCGCGCGCTTGCCTGACGCTGCTGTCGGGCCGTCGCCATCGCGTGCTGAGCGCCATCACGCTGATCGACGGCGCGGGCGTCGCACGGCATCGGCTGTCGACCAATATCGTGACGTTCAAGCGGCTGGAGGCGGCGGAGATCGACCGCTATATTGCCAGCGACGAATGGCGCGGCAAGGCGGGTGGCTATGCCATCCAAGGCAAAGCCGCCGGGCTGATCCGCGCGATTCAGGGCAGCCATAGCGCGATCATGGGCCTGCCGCTCTACGAAACCCGCACGCTGCTCAAGGCAGCGGGCCATCCCCTCGATTAGGAACCGACATGGCCGAGTGGCTTTATGAAGAAGGCATTGGCGAGGCCCGTGCCGCGCTGATCGAAAAGGGTAAGCTGGTCGAGGCGCTGATCGAGCGCGAAGGCGATGCCGCACGCGCGGGCGCGGTGATGCAGGGCAAGCTCATCACCACGGTCATTCCCAAAAAGCGCGGCATCGTCCGCCTGATCAGTGGCGAGGAAGTGCTGATCGAACCGATTCCGCCCCGGCTGGCGGAGGGCGCGAACCTGCTGGTCGAAATCCTGCGCGAAGCAATCCCTGAAGAAGGCCGCCCCAAGCGCGCCAAGGGCCGCAGCACCCAGCCGGGCATGAAAGCACAAGCCGGTCCCAGCCTGCTCCAGCGTATCCGGGCCACCGGCGTCCCCGTCGTCCCATGCCCCGCGCATGAGGAAGACCGGCTGGAAGCCCATGGCTGGAGCGAGTTGATGGAAGAAGCGATCAGCGGCGAAGTCGGCACAGAGGCCGCGGCGCTGCGCCTTTATCTGACGCCCGCCATGCTGCTGATCGACATTGACGGGTCGCTGCCGCCGGCGCAACTGGGGCCGAAGGGCGCGAAGCTGGCGGCGCAGACGGTGCGGCGCATGGGCCTGAGCGGATCGATCGGCATCGACCTGCCGACGATGAACAACAAGGACGAGCGGATCATCGCCGCCGCCCAGATCGACAAATATTTGCCGCTCCCCTTCGAGCGCACGGCGGTCAACGGCTTCGGCTTCGTCCAGATCATCCGCCGCCGCGAGCGCGCGAACCTGATGGAGTTATTGCGCGAAGATCCGGTGGCGACCGCTGCGCTCGCCTTGTTGCGGCGCGCCGAACGGCATGGCCAGGGCGGTCCCGCGACGCTGGTCGCCGCGCCCGCCATCATCGACTATCTGCACAAGCGGCCCAACTGGATCGAACAGCTTGCCAAGCGTCGCGGCGGCGCGATCAGCATGCAGGCCGATGCCACCCTCGCGATCGCGGGTGGCCATGTCGCCTAAAGCCGCCGCCTGTCCAGTCTGCAACAAGTCCGCCAGCGCGGAAACGCGGCCGTTCTGCAGCGCGGCCTGCCGCGACCGCGAT
The DNA here is from genome assembly GCF_032227065.1 of Sphingobium sp. SA2. Taxonomy (NCBI): domain Bacteria; kingdom Pseudomonadati; phylum Pseudomonadota; class Alphaproteobacteria; order Sphingomonadales; family Sphingobiaceae; genus Sphingobium; species Sphingobium sp. SA2. The sequence continues at coordinate 430,354 of NZ_JAPMXX010000006.1, read as the reverse complement.
CTGCTGCAATGGCTGGGCGAAGGCTATCGCGTCGCCGGGCCACCCGCCGAGGATGACACGCAAAAAATCGGCGATTATGGGCTAGACAGCGAACAGGATTGACGCCTATAGGCACGCCTCCATCGGGCGGAACACTCCGCAGTTGGCTGTGCCTGGATAGCTCAGTTGGTAGAGCAAGCGATTGAAAATCGCTGTGTCGGCGGTTCGAATCCGTCTCCGGGCACCACTTTTACTCTCCCCCCAATAAATATGATCAGATAGCGGGACGCTCACGCGCATCGACCATGCTTCCTGCATGAACGTTCGATATTGCTGGCTCTATGCGTTTGTTAACAGGTTGCTCCTATATATAACGAGGGAGAGCTTGGTGCGCGTATATGGTATTTGCTCGGTTCAGACGGATTGCCGAAAAATCGCAGGTGGCGTTGCACGAGCAGTATAAGGCGCTGACGGGGCAGATTCCCCTGATGTACGCCTTGATGTTCATCAACGTCTTTTGCCTGGCGATGGTGACCTATGGCGATGTGCCGGTCTGGCTGAGCCTCAGCGTTCCGGCCACCCTGTCCGTCATTATCGTCGTCCGGGGTTTCCTGTGGATGGCGCGCAAGAGGAGCGTGCCCTCCCCAAGCAAGATGCGGCGGCATCTTGCCGGGACCATCGTCATGTCGGCGGTCCTGAGCGCCGCGTTCGGGGCTTGGGGGTTGTTCCTGCTCAATGAAGTGGCGACCGACCGGATCACATCGGTTGCGCTCTATGTGTTCGTTGGCTCGATCAGCTGTTGTTATTGCTTGCAATCCTTGCCCGTGGCCGGCCGATTTGTCCTGCTGTTCGGTGCGGCGCCGGTTACCTTGTGCCTGCTGACATCGTCCGACGTCTACCTGATTGGGATCGGTGTCACTTTCCTCATCATCGCCGCCGTTATCGTCCGCACTCTCGCGACCAGCCAGTCGGCGTTCAGCAAGCTTTTGATCTCGCGGTCCGAGATGAGCGCGGTGGTCACCGCGCTTCGGCAGAGTGAAGATCATTATCGCTATTCGGTCGACCTCAATCCGCAAATGCCGTGGATCAGCGACGCTGTCGGCGCGATCCTCGAACTCAGTCCCAAATGGGAGGCGGTGACCGGCATGCCGACGGCGGATGCCTTGGGCAGCGGGTGGACGGCCGCTGTCCATCCCGCCGATCTCCCCGCAATTCTCGATCTGTGGCACCGAACGACGAGCGCACCCGATGCCTCGGCCGTGGATGTGCGCTATCGTTTGCGCGATCGTGGTGGCGTGTATCACTGGCATCGCGCCCGCGCGCAGCCGCGTCGCGGTGAAGATGGCACCATCCTGAAATGGTATGGAACGCTGGAGGATATCGATGATCAGGTCAAAGCGGAAAATGCGCTGAGAGAGAGCGAGGAGCGGTATCGCCTCGCGTCGCGGGCGACCAACGACATCATCTGGGACTGCTCACTTGAACAGGATCGGATCGATTGGAGCGAGGCCGCTTTCGATGTTCTGGGCTATGCCGAAACCCGCACGGGCACGTCCCGGTCATGGTGGGTCGACCATATCCATGCGGACGATCAAAAGCGCGTGGTCGACAACCTCGCCAGCCTGGAGGACGCGCATTTCAACCAATGGGTCGAACAATTCCGATTTCGCGCAGCCGATGGGCGCTATCTCAACCTCGTCGCGCGGGGCTATGTCGTGCGCAACAAGGATGGCAAGCCGGTCCGTCTGCTGGGCTCGCTGCATGATGTCACCGCGCAGTTGCAATATGAGGCCAAGCTCAAATGGTCGGCGTCGCATGATGCCCTGACCGGGCTGCCCAATCGCGCAATGTTTGCCGAGCGCTTGGACGAGGCGCTGGACGAGGCGCGCCGACAGGGGCAGTGCGTCGGCCTGATCGTGCTGGATGTCGACCGGTTCAAGACCATCAACGATACGCTTGGCCATCATGCGGGCGATGCGGTGCTGCATGACGTGGCAGCCAAACTGAGCAAGCGTTTGCCGGTCGGCGCCACATTGGCGCGTTTGGGTGGGGACGAGTTCGCGATTATCCTGCCGGGATTGACACCAGAACAGGCTAAACAGGAAACCGTCGACACCATCATGGGCAGCCTGACGGGCTCCCTGCTGCATGATGGACGCCATATCGATGTCAGCCTGAGCGCGGGTGGCGCGCTGGCGTTTCGGGATGGGTTGGACGCCGAAGAACTGCATAAATGCGCGGACCTGGCCCTCTATGCCGCCAAGAGCGAGGGACCAGGTCAGATACGGGGCTTCACGCCCGCCATGCGCGAAGCGGTAGACATGGAAAAGGCCATGTTGACCAAGGCGCGGGCGGCCCTGACCAACAACCATATCATCCCCTTTTACCAGCCGAAGGTAAACCTGCGCACCGGGGCGTTGGAGGGTTTCGAAGCCTTGCTGCGCATTCATGACCAGCAGCAGGGGCTGCAGCCGCCCGGCGCAATCCGCGCGGCGTTCGAAGACGCCGATCTGGCGGTTCGGCTGACCGATCGGATGCTTGATTGCATCATGGCCGACATGGTCGCCTGGCGCGACCAGGGCCTTGCCTTTGGCCGGATCGCGTTCAACGGCGCACCGGGCGATTTTCGTCGGGGCGATTTCGTCGATCGCATCCTGGGGCGGATGCACAAGCTGGGACTGCCTGCCAGCCTGCTGGAACTGGAGGTCACGGAAACCGTGTTCGTGGGGCAATTGTCCGATCGGGTCCATAATTGCCTGGAGACTTTGGCCGCGGCGGGCGTGACGATCGCCCTGGATGATTTCGGCACGGGCTATGCGTCGCTGACGCACCTGCAACAATTTCCGGTTCACACGATCAAGATCGACCGGTCTTTCGTGTCGCGCCTCAATGCCGCAGAAACGGGTGATGCCGCCATTGTCGGGGCGGTCATCGATCTTGCGAAAAATCTGGGCATAACGACGGTCGCCGAAGGCATAGAGACGGCTGCACAAGCGGCGCATCTGATGGTCAAGGGGTGCGATGTCGGTCAGGGTTTCCTGTTCGGGCGCCCCATGGCACGATCGCAAATCGCCCCTATCCTGGCGAAGTGGGATGCACCCGGCATGATCGGTCTGTGCGCCGGGTCGGACTGGGCGGACATGCTGCGGTCCAGCATGGGGATGCATAATAGCGGGCCGCTCTCCCTCTCGGAATCGGGGTGTTGATCCGGCCTAGTCAGATTTTCGTGCCGATGCCCCGTTCCACCAATGCATTGGCGATGGCAGCGACCTCCTCTGCCGGGCGGCTGTCATCCCATACGCCAAAACGCAGGCCCAGAAACACGTTCATGCCCATGATCGCCCAGGCATGGACTTCCTCGACATCGGCGCGGACATCGCCGCGTGCTGCCGCCTTGGTCAGACGGGCGGTCATGCGGGACGCCGTATTTTCATAATGAGCGCGATAGGCGGCCTGATCGACGAACTCCGCTTCGTCGATGATACGATAAATTTCCTTATGTTCGCGCGCAAACTCCAGGAAGCTGAGTAGGCCTATCCGCTCGGCGTCGATCCCGTCGCGGGCGTCTGCGATACGGGGGGACACATAATCGCGCACCTGGCCGGACATGTCGGCGACGAGCGCGCGGAAGATATCATCCTTGCTATCAAAATAGGTGTAGAAACTGCCCAGCGCACAGCCCGCGCGGCGGGTGATGCCGCTGATCGAGCCGTCGTGAAAGCCCTTTTCGCCAAATTCGGCCGCTGCCGCCGCCAGCAATGCGCGGCGAGTCCGCTCGCCCCTGGCGGTGCGCGGCGTCTTGTCGTCCTTGGCAGCGGCGTCCTCGGCCATGTCCACTCCTTGCGAAAATCTGTGTTCTTTTTGCCGCACTGAACCGGCCTTGTCTCCGCCTCTCTATTTGAAGTTGAAAGATGGTTCAACTTTCATTATCGAATCGATCAACGCAAAGTGATCCGGCAGACCGGGCACCCCATTTTCAGGAGAGGACCGACCATGAAGGCCCATTTCAGCATCCGCGCCATCGCCCTTGCCTCCGCCGCCTGGAGCGGTGCGCTGGCCATGCCTGCCCTTGCGCAGGACGCCGCCGTCCCGGCCGTCGAGGAGGAGGGTGCGATCGTCGTCACCGCCCGGCGCCGCGAGGAAACGCTGGTCAGCGTGCCGATCGCGGTCAGCGCCTTTTCGGGCGAAGCGCTGGAACGGGGCGGGGCGATCGACATTACCGACCTTGCCAACATGACCCCCAACACCACGCTGGAAGCCTCGCGCGGCACCAATTCGACGCTGACCGCCTTCATCCGGGGCGTCGGCCAGCAAGACCCGGTATCGGGCTTCGAACAGGGCGTGGGCATCTATCTCGACGATGTCTATCTCAACCGGCCCCAGGGTGCGATCCTCGACATTTACGATGTCGAGCGGATCGAAGTGCTGCGCGGGCCGCAGGGCACGCTCTATGGGCGCAACACCATCGGCGGCGCGGTCAAATATGTGACGAAAATGCTGCCGCAGGAATTTTCGCTCAAGCTCAAGGGCACCTATGGCAGCTATGACCAGGCTGATGGCATCATCAGCGTGTCGGCGCCGTTGAGCGACCTAATCCGTGTCGGCGGGGCCTTTGCTCGGCTGTCGCGTGGTGGCTTTGGTGACAATCTCACCACCGGCGATGAAAATTACAACAAGGATATCTGGGCAGGTCGCGCCACCTTTGAAATGGGTGGCTATGGCCAGCCCGTGCTGATGCGGATCACTGGCGATTATACCAAGGATAATAGCAGCGCGCGCGGTGGCCATCGGCTGATCCCCGGCCAAGTGTCGGGCGCGCCGGTGCTGGACGATGTGTTCGACACGCGCGGCGGCCTCACTGATCCCAAACAATATGTGAAGTCCTATGGTCTTTCCATGAACATCACCGCCGAACTGAGCGACGCGGTCACGCTGCGGTCGATCAGTGCGTGGCGCAAGGATGACAGCGCCTCGCCGATCGATTTCGATGCGCTGCCCGCAGTCGATGTCGATGTGCCCGCCTTCTACTTCAACGAGCAACTGAGCCAAGAATTCCAGCTGCTCTACGATCAGGGGCCGCTGCACGGCATGGTCGGCTTCTATTATCTCGATGCCAAGGCCGACACCGCGTTCGACGTGCGCTTGTTCACGACGGTTGCGGGGCTGACCGCCTATACGCAGGCCGATGTCGACACCGAAACCTATGCCGTGTTCGGTGACTTTACCTTCGACATTACGGAACAGCTCAGCCTGTCGGCCGGTGGCCGCTACACCTGGGACAAGCGCCGGGCCGACATATTGCGGCAAAACTATCTGGGTGGTGGGTCGCCCTTGTTCGGCGGCGCGGGCGTGGCGTTCGGCGCGCCCAGCACCAATTTCAACGGCGAGCGCGAATATAAGAAATTCACCCCGCGCGTCTCGATCAGCTACAAGCCTACACCCGATCATAATATCTACGCCAGCTTCTCGCAGGGGTTCAAGGGCGGCGGCTTCGATCCGCGCGGCGTCGGCACCAATGCGCCTGACCTTAATGGCGACGGCATCCGGCAGGACGATGAAATCGCGTCGTTCCTGAGCTTCGCGCCCGAACAGGTCGATAGCTATGAAGTCGGCTACAAGGGTAATTTCCTCGACGGCGCGCTCTATGTCGCGGTCGCGGGCTTCTATGCCGACTATAAGGATGTGCAGATTCCGGGGTCCGTCGCCTGCACCGTCAGCGTCGGCGGCGTCGCCACGCCCTCCTTCTGCGGCGTGGTGTCCAATGCGGGCAAGGCCCGGTTCAAGGGGCTGGAGTTTGAAAGCACCGCGCGGCTGGGCCGCGACCTGATGACGCCGGGCGACCGGCTGAACCTGTCGACCGCGGTCGGCTATATCGACGCGGAATATCGCGAATACATCACCAACATCGGCGGCGTGCCGACCGATGTCGCGGCCAATCGCGAAGTCCAGAATACGCCAAAATGGACCGCCAGCGGCACGATGAGCTATACGACCCCGATCGGCGCGGGCAGCCTCTATCTGGCGAGCAGCGTCTCGTGGCGCAGCAAGACCTATCAGTTCGAGATTCCCAACCCCTATATCGACCAGAAGGGTTTTGCGCTGTGGGACGCCAGCATCGTCTATACCGCGCCTGACGATCGCTGGACGTTGGGCCTGCATGGCAAGAATCTGATGGACAAGGAATATAAGACGTCGGGCTATACGTTCGTTGCCGCCAACGCGGTGACGGGGGCCATCATCAACAATGCCGCCGGTTTCCCGACCCCAACGCTTGGCCGCGAGGGCACGCTGACGGCCTTTTACGGCAATCCCCGGCAGGTGTTTTTGACGGGGACGGTCAAGTTCTGATCTCCATCCCATCTCCGTTCGGTTCGCGCCTGTCGAGAACCCTTGCGCAACGGTTCTCGACAAGCTCGAACTGAACGGAGATGGGTAAAGCCCTATGACCGACCGATCCGCCTCCGCTGCTTCCCCCGCCTATCGCGGCGTCGTGCTGGCGATGCTGTTGCTGGTCTATACCTTCAACTTCCTCGATCGGCAGATCCTGGGCATCCTAGCCGGGCCGATCAAGGCGGAGCTGGGGCTGAGCGATACGCAATTGGGGGCGCTGGGCGGTATCGCCTTTGCGCTGCTCTATTCGACGCTGGCGATCCCGCTGGCGTTGCTGGCCGATCGCACCAGCCGCACCTGGGTCATTACCGTCAGCCTTGCGGTATGGAGCGGCTTTACGGCTTTATGCGGGCTGGCGGGCAATTTCATGCAATTATTCCTGTGCCGCATCGGCGTGGGCGTGGGCGAAGCGGGCGGGGTCGCGCCATCCTATGCGGTGATCTCCGACTATTTCCCGGCGCATCAGCGGGCGCGGGCGCTGTCCATTTACTCGCTCGGCATTCCGCTGGGCTCGGCGGGCGGCGTGCTGCTCGGCGGCTATATCGCCCAGACCGTGGAGTGGCGCACAGCCTTCATCGTCGTCGGCCTGCTTGGCCTTTTGATCGCGCCTGTCTTTCGCCTGGTGGTGAGGGAACCCGTGCGGCCAGTGCAAGCCAGCGACGCTGCCCCGGTTTCGGCGGTGTTCGGCATATTGGCGGCCAAACGCAGCTTCTGGTTCCTCGCGGTGGGTGCGGCGTGCAGTTCGATGTGCGGCTATGGCGTCGCTTTCTGGTTGCCCAGCCTGCTGATGCGCAGCTTCGGCCTCGATCTGATGGGCGCGGGCCAGTTTCTGGGCGGGCTGCTGCTCATCGGCGGGGTCGCGGGCGTGCTGCTGGGCGGTTGGCTGGGTGATGCGATGGGTGGCAAGGACAAGGCCTATTATGCCTGGGTGCCCGCGATCAGCTATGTGGTTGGCATGCCGCTGTTCGTGGTCGGCGTGCTGTCCGACAGTGTCGGCGTTGCTTTCGCGCTGTTCCTCGTGCCGCAGGCGCTGGTCTATGTCTGGCTCGGTCCGGTGCTGACCGCCGTGCAGCATCTCGTCCCCGCGCATATGCGTGCCAGTGCGGCGGCGAGTTTCCTGCTGATCAACAATCTGGTGGGGCTGGGGCTTGGAAGCTGGTTCGTCGGCGCTTTGTCCGACGCGCTGACCCCGGCTTATGGGATCGAGGCGCTGCGCTACGCCATCGTCGCAGCGCTTGGCTTCTATCTGCTTGCCGGGCTGTTCATGGCGTTGGGCGGTCGGGCGCTGCGCAAGGATTGGGTGGCGGCCTGACCAAGTGGGGGGCTTACCTGCCGTCCTTTTCCCCCTATAGGGGCGGGCATGACCAACCTTGCCGACATCCAAGAAGAATATCAGTTTCTCGATGCGGACGACCGCTATCGCTTGCTGATCGACCTTGGCCGCGCGCTCGAACCCATGCCCGACGCGCTCAAGACCGATGCGACGCTGGTGCGAGGCTGTTCGGCGGCCGTATGGGTCTATCCGACCGTACTGGACGATGGGCGGCTGCATTTCCTGGCGGACAGCAATGCCGCGATCACCAAGGGGATCATCGCGCTCGTCCTGCAAACGGTGCAGGACCAGCCGCCAGCCGCGATCGCCGCGGCGGATATCGAAGACGCGCTAGCCCCCTTTGATCTGCGCAATCAGCTCAGTTCCAACCGGACGCAGGGCATTCCCAACATGATTGCCCTTATCCGGCAAACGGCTGGTCGCTACACCGGCTGAACGCTGCAACCCGCATGGGGCGTCGACCATTGTCCTTCCGTAACCAGATGGAAGGACGAGAGCCTATGCGCATCCCGTTGATGATGACGGCCATGGCATTGTTGGCCGCCTGTTCGCAGCAGCCCGAAGAACCCAGCCAGCGCGAGCAGATCGGCCAGGCGTGGAAATATGAAGGCGAGACCGGCGATGCCGCGAAGGTCGCCTATATCGGCAGCGCCAATACGGTCGCGACGATGACGGCGCCCGACACCTTCGCCGTGCTGCTGGTGCAGCCGATGAGCAATGGCGAAAAGACGGTGACGGTGAAGCTGGTTGGCGCGCCATTCCAGTGCGACCTGTCGGCTTGCATGGTCAGCGCGACGGGCGATGATGGCAAGACGCATAGCTGGCAAGGACGGATGACCGATGCCAAGGACGGCATCGAAATCATGCCGTCGCAAAATGCCTATGACGTCATCGAGAAGGCCAAGACGATGAAGGTCGATCTGGTGGTCGGCCCGCAGAACAACACCGCGCCTTTCTCGTTCAACGTGGCGGGGCTTGACCTGCCGGGGTGACCGGATCGGCAGCGGAGGGCGCGCGCACGCCCGCGCGGTTGCGGCGGGCGAGTTCGCGCTTCAGATCCTCCGGGCGGGGGGCGACGAGGAAGCCGAAGCTGACCGTGCCTTCCTTGGTCTCGACCACATGATGCAGGCGGTGGGCCTGGACAATCCGCTTCATATAGGGTGAGCGCGCGACATAGCGGTTTTTGACACGCTGATGCACGATGATGTCGTGGAAGCCGAGATAGATGGCACCATAGGCGGCGATCCCGGCACCGATGGCCGTTGCCCAGCCGCCCCAGCCCCATTGCACGCCGCCTAGCAGCAGCAGGATGGAGGGCAGGGCGAAGATCACGAAATAGAGGTCATTGGCTTCCCACCGGCCAAGGCGGGGGCGATGGTGGCTGGCATGCAGGAACCAGCCGGGACCGTGCATGATCCAGCGGTGCATGACATAGGCGAAACCCTCCATCGCGATGACCGTAGCGAGGAAGATCAGCAGGAGCAGGACAAGGTTCATAGGCTTGATATAGGCGCGCAGGCCGATGGAAGCGACCCCGTAAAGTTACGGCTTTTGGGGTAGCTCGGCCGCGCCATGGATGACCCGCTGCGGATAGGGAATGGTGATGCCATTGTCGCGGAAGAGCTGCCAGACGCGGCCCAGCACATCGGACTTCACATTGCCGACCCCGCCCTCCGGATCGCTGATCCACACCAATATGTCATGTTCGACGCGGCTTTCGCCGAAGCCGGTCAGCCAGACATTGGGCTTGGGATTGCGCAAGACGCGCGGGCTTTCGGCGGCAGCTTGCAGCATCAGCGCCTGGGCCAGTTTGAGGTCGCTATCGTAGCCGATGCCGACGGGAATGCGGACGCGGACATTGCGGTCGGAATAGGACCAGTTCTCCACCTCCTGCGTCATAAGATTTTCGTTGGGGATCAGATGTTCCTTGCCGTCGCGAGTGATGACGCTGACGGCGCGCACGCCGATCTTGTTCACCCAGCCGAAACTGTCCCCCACGACGATGACGTCGCCCGGTTTGATCGACCGGTCCATCAACAGGATGATGCCCGCGATCAGATTGCCGAAGGTCTTTTGTAGGCCAAAGCCGACCGCGAGGCCGAGCGCGCCGGAAAAGACGGCAAAGGCGGTGAGGTCGATGCCGAGCATATCGACGCCGATGAAGAAGGCGGCGATGATGATGGCGATGGCGGCCAATTTCTGCGCCAGCAGCTTCTGGGTGGGGTCGAAACCGTCCGCCTGGCTGATCGACCGGCCGATCAGCTTGTTGGCGAGGCGGACAAGCGCGAACAGCGCGACGCAGGTGGCGGCGATCGACAACAGGCTGAGCAGCGTGACCCGGCGTTTGCCGAGGCTGATCCCTACCGTGTCCAGCGTTGCGCCGACGGGCGCGAGGCCGCCATTGGTGCCGGAGACGATCGTCAGGAACAGCAGGAGCGCCAGCGGCAGCGTGGCCCATCGCGGGATGGACAGGGTGCGCAGCGCATAGCCAGCGAGCAAAGCGACCGAGAGGCCAAGACCGATGCCCAGCACCAGATGCCCAACCGAATCGGCGGGCCAGAAGGCAGTGACGACCCCGATCAGCAGCGCCGAGAAAGCATAGCGCAACATGGCGCGCAGCCGGTTGGCGAAGGACTCGCCCAAGGCTTCCATGGGACCACGCAGCCGCGGTTCGACCCGGCGCGACAGGCCTGCCGCGGCGAGGTGCAGCAGGAGCGCGAGGCCCAGCGCGATCAACGGATGGATCAACCCCCCGCTGTCGGGCACGCGGTTGAGCAGCCAGGCGATGCTGAGCGTCATCGCGCCGCCCGGAAGCGGGCCAGGCCTGCGTCGAGATCGGCGATCAGGTCGTCGGGGTCTTCCAGGCCGATATGCAGGCGCACCATCGGCCCTTCTGCTTCCCAGCGGGTTGCGGTGCGGTGGCGGGCGGGATCGACCGGCAAAGCGAGGCTTTCAAAGCCGCCCCAGCTATAGCCGATGCCGAAATGGGCGAGGCCGTCGATCAGTGCGGCGCGGGCGGCTTCGTCGCCGCCGTCGAGGATGAAACTGAACAGGCCGGTCGAGCCGGAAAAGTCGCGCTGCCACAGCGCATGGCCGGGGCAGTCGGGCAAAGCGGGGTGCAGCACGCGCGCGACGCCGGGCTGGTCCTTGAGCCAATGGGCGACGGCTAGGGCACCATCCTGATGCTGGCGCAGCCGGACGCCCAGCGTGCGGAGGCCGCGCGCGGCGAGCCAGGCGTCATCGGGGCTGGTCATCTGGCCGAACAGATAGGCGGTCTGGCGGACCTTGCCGAACCATTGGGCGTTCGCCGTAACGCTGCCCATCATCACGTCGCTATGGCCGACGATATATTTGGTGCAGGCCAGAATGGTGATGTCCACGCCATGGGCCATTGCCGGGAAAAAGAGCGGCGTTGCCCAGGTGTTGTCGAGCAGGGTGACGATGCCCCGTTCCCGCGCGAGGGCAGTGATGGCGGGAATGTCCTGCACCTCGAACGTCAGGCTGCCGGGGCTTTCGAGGAAGATGGCCCGCACCCTTTCATCGGCAAGACGGACAGCGACCCGGACAGCATCGCACGGATCATAATAGATTGTTTCGATACCGTAACTATTGAGCATCTGGTCGCAGAAATTACGGGTCGGATCATAGGTGCTGTCGGGCATCAGCAGTCGGTCGCCGGGTTTCAGCACCGCCATCAGCGCGCAGGCGATCGCCGCGACGCCCGACGGGAAGAGCATCGTGCCTTCCGCGCCCGGTTCCATTTCGGTCAGCGCGTCGGCAAGCGACCAGGCGGTCGGCGTGCCCTTGCGCCCGTAGAAGAGACGTTCATGCGTACTGCTGCCCGCGGCCTTTCGCAGATGGGCGACATCGTCATAGAGGATGGTCGAGGCGCGCCAGACCGGCGGGCTGACGATGCCGCCGGGCTGGCCGGGCATGCCGGTCCATTCGGGCTTGCGCCCGGCCTGCACCAGCTTCGTCAATAGCTTGCGGTCGTCGCTCATGCCGGGCCGGTCGCCTTGGGCGTGGCGGGATCGAAACCCCATTCGGACCAACTGCCGTCATAGAGGGTCACATCGTCCTTGCCGAGCGACTCCAGTCCGGCGAGCAGGATTGCGGCGGTGACGCCACTGCCGCAACTGGTGATGACCGGGCGGTCGAAATCGACCCCGGCGACGGCATAGAGAGCGCGCAATTCGTCGCCCGACTTCATGCTATTGTCGGAATTGAACAGAGACGGGGAGGGCAGGTTGCGCGATCCGGGGATATGGCCCGACGCCATGCCAGGGCGCGGTTCGGCTTCGGCACCGGTGAAGCGTCCAGCGCCGCGCGCGTCGAGTATTTGTTCCGCGCCGGTGGCGAGATTGGCGATCAGGTCCGCCTTGGTCCTTACCTGTCCGGCCGCGCGGCGGGCGATGGCGGTGCCAGCGGTGGGCGTGACGATGCCAGCCTCGGTCGGGCGACCTTCCGCCACCCATTTGGGCAGGCCGCCGTCGAGGATCGCGACCGACGCGCCCAGGCCATAGAGGCGCATCATCCACCATCCGCGCGCTGCACTATGCAGCGGGCGATTGTCATAGACGATGATCCGGCTGTGGGGATTGATCCCCAGCGCCTGGCAGCGTTGCGTCATCAGCGCATCGGGCGGGAGCATCCCCGGCGTCGCGTCGTCCGGGTCGTTGAGCGTCGCCAGGTCCATAAACACGGCACCGGGGATGTGCGCGGCTGCATATTCCGCGAGCGGATCGCGTGGCGTGCCGGGCAGGAACAGGCTGGCGTCGAGGATGCAGAGGTCCGGCGCGCCCAGATGCGCGGCGAGCCAGTCGGTGGATACGAAAATAGTCATGCGGTCCCCTATGGCCTGCGTCTTGCCGCCCCTTCTAGGCCGGGGGGCGGGGGCTGGAAAGGGCCACGCTTAGCGCGGTGGCAGTTCGGCGGCGGCGCGGGCTGCCGGGCGGCGATATTGGCGCGGCCCCTGGTCGAAGCGCAGCGGCGCGAGGCGCTCGGCGGGTGGCTCCTGCTCCTGCCCGACGATGAAGGCGCGGGCGGTGCGGCCCTTGTCGTCCGCTGCGTCATTGAATTGATAGGTCACGTCGAAGGCGGCGATCGGGATCAGCAGGCTGCGATCGCCCATGGGCACTGGCACGATCTGATCGGGTGCAAGGCGCAGTTCGCCGTCCAGCCGCAGGGTTTCGCCCGGTGCGAGCGCGACGGCGGCATGGAGCGGCAGGCCGGTTTCGCCAATGAAGAAGCCGTCGAGCAACGCCTGCTGGTTCGCGCCGCCATTGCCGATGATACCGCGCACCAGCACGTCCTGCGCGGCAAGCGACCCGCGATTGTGCAGCAACAGACCATAGGCAATGGTGACGCCCATCAGCGAATAGCGCGCCTGCGTCACGACAAGTTGCATGTCGATCCAGGCCCGGTCGGTGTCGACAGGGGCAGGGGGGGGCGGCGCGACAGGTGCGGGGGGGCGGTGCTGGTGGGGGGGGAGGCGCGGTGAAGGGCTGATCGGCGGGTTCTGCTTCGACCGTCTCGGCTTCGACGGGCGAACGACGGCGACGCAACAACAGGGCGGCGGCGATGGCCGCGAGGGCAATCAGACCAGCAATGATCCAGCCCCAGGGCGTCGTATCGGCGCTGGCCGGGCCGGCGGTTGGCGCGGGCGTTGCCGCTGGGGGCGGTGTGACGGTGGGTGCGGTCTGGTTGACTACAGGTTCAGCCGGGGGTGCCTCTGGTGTCGGCGCGCTGTCATTTGCCGGTTCCGCTTCCGGTTCGGCGCGGGGGGCGGGTTTTGGCGCAGGGCGGGTTTCGGTCGGCCGGGTGGGCTGCCGCGCGGCTGGCTGTGCCGGGGACGGGACCGGTACGGCAACAGGTGGCGGCGTCACGGTCGGCGCGACGATGGGGGGCGGCGCGACCGGGGTGTTGGGCGCGCGGAAAACATCCAGTTCCGGCCCCTGTCGACGGGTATCGACCGGCGGCGCTGTTCGCGACGGCGGCAGGCTGAAACTGCCCGGCGCAGGCTCGTCGGCTTGCTGGGCATGGACGGGCGCGGCCAACAGAAGCGGCGCGGCGAGCATAAGTGAACGAACAGACCCCATATGGTGGCCAAGGCACAAGCCGCGCTGAATGGCAAGTGAACAACGTCGCCTGCCCCGTTGGACCGATGACAGCGGGCGGGCAATCGCGTAAGGGGGGCGCATGACCGACCTTAGCCAAACCCCGCTCCATCTGGGCCAGACTAGCGCGCTTCCCGCCACCCCGGAAGCCGCGATCCTCGATTATGTGCCCAATCCGCGACCGGGCAAACCCTATCTGGTGCGCTTTACCGCGCCCGAATTCACCTCGCTCTGCCCGGTGACCGGCCAGCCCGACTTCGCCCATCTGGTGATCGACTATGCGCCCGCCGCGACGATCGTTGAATCCAAGTCGCTCAAACTATTCCTGGGGGCGTTCCGCAACCATGCGGCCTTCCATGAGGATTGCACGGTGGGGATTGGCGAGCGGCTGTTCGCCGAAATGAACCCCATTTGGCTACGAATCGGCGGCTATTGGTATCCGCGCGGCGGCATCCCGATCGACGTTTTCTGGCAATCGGGCGAACCGCCTGCGGGGCTGTGGCTGCCCGCGCAGGATGTCCCCGGCTATCGCGGCCGGGGCTGAGCGCCGATCAGACCAGTTCGCCGGTTAGTAGCCGGGGGAGCGCCCCGGACTGGCCGCGTGCTTCGGCCATGAAGCGCCCCTTGAGCAACGAGGTGCGCTGCACCGCTGCAAGGCCCGCGCGCCGCGCCAGCTTGGGCAAGCGACCGGGAATGTCGAACAGGCGCACGAGGCCGTCCATCGCGACGCTGGTCATGATCGCGTCCAGCCCGCGCCAGCGCTGATAGCGCGCGAGCAATTGCGCATCGCCCGGATCAAGGCCGAGGCGCATGCCGTCGACCAACACTTCGACCAGCGCGGCGACGTCGCGGAGTCCCAGGTTCAGTCCCTGGCCCGCTATCGGGTGGATCGCATGGGCGCTGTCGCCGACCAGCGCCAGCCGCGTGTCGGTGATGCGGGCGGCATGATGGAAGCCCAGCGGATAGGAGGAGCGGGGGCCAGCCATGCGGATTTCGCCCAGGAAACCGCCGATGCGCTTCTGTGCTTCGGCGAGCCAGGCGCGTTCGGACAGTTTGAGCATGGCGGGCGCTTGTTCGCTCGGCACGGTCCACACGATTGCGGAGCGGGTGCCCGGCAGCATCGGCAGCAGCGCGAAGGGGCCGCCGACATAGAAAATCTCATAAGCGGTGTTGCCGTGCGGCACGTCATGGTCGATCGCGCTGACCATGGCGGTGTGGCTATATTGCCAACGGGTGGTGCGGATGCCCGCCGCCTCGCGAGTCGGGCTGTTGCGCCCCTCCGCCGCGACCAGCAGCGCGCCGCGGATCGTCGCGCCGCTGGCCAGCGTCAGTACGACGCCATCCTCGTTGCGATCGACATGGGTCGCGCGGTCGGGCTGGTAGCGAGTGAGGTTTGTCGCCCGTTGGGCGGCTTTTTCCAAAGCGACGCGCAAGTCGCGGTTGGGGAACATGGTGCCCATCACGCCGTCATCGTCGGCGTCCGGCACGAAATCGAGCGCGCCGGGTTCTAGCCCGTCACTGACCCAGATGCGGTCGATCGGGCAGCCCTTGCCATCGAGGAAGGGCATGACCCCGATCGCCGAGAGCATGGCGCAACTGGTCGAGGAGATGGCCGAGACGCGGCCGTCGAAACCGCTGGCGGTGGTATCCACCGGATCGGCGGGATCGACGATGGCGGTGCGTACGCCATGGCCGGAAAGAGCTATGCCAAGGGTCAGGCCGACAAGGCCGCCACCCAATATCACGACGTCGAAGCGTTCCATGGCCCCTGTCTAGGCGGTCGGGGCCGACTTGAAAAGCGATGGCTGGCCCGCTCGCCCAAAAGGGCAGGGGCCAAGCCTGATCACCTCAGACGATATGCACCCAACCGGCCGGATCGGCGACGGTCCCGCGCTGTATGCCGGTCAGTTCGCCGCGCAGGCTTTCGGTGACGAGGCCGCCATCGCCATTGCCGATGGTGAAGTCACCATCCTTGCTCCTGACCGTGCCGATCGCGGTGACAACCGCCGCCGTGCCGCAGGCGAAGGCCTCGCGCAATGTGCCACTGGCGGCATCGGCGCGCCATTGGGCAAAGCTGTAGGGCTCTTCGCGCACATCATGGCCCTTGGCGCGCGCAAGGGTGATGATGCTGTTACGGGTGATGCCGGGCAGGATCGTGCCGGTCAGCGGCGGGGTGACGATCGAGCCATCCTCCATCACGAAAAAGACGTTCATGCCGCCCAATTCCTCGACCCACTTATTTTCGGCGGCATCGAGGAAGACGACCTGATCGCAGCCCTGCTCGGTCGCTTCCTTCTGCGCGACCAGGCTGGCGGCATAGTTGCCGCCGCATTTGGCCGCACCCGTGCCGCCGCGCGCGGCGCGGGTATAATGTTCGGACACCCACAGGGTCACGGCCTTCTTGCCGCCCTTGAAATAGGCCCCGGCCGGCGAAGCGATGACGCAGAAAATATATTCCTTCGACGGGCGCACGCCGAGGAAGGCCTCGCTCGCGAACAGGAAGGGGCGCAGATAAAGGCTGCCTTCGCCGCTCGGAATCCAGTCCGCGTCGATCTTCACCAGCTCCGCGACTGCTTCGAGGAACAGGTCTTCGGGGATTTCGGGCATCGCCAACCGCTCGGCCGATTGCGCGAAGCGGCGGGCATTTTCCTCCGGCCGGAACATGGCGATGCTGCCGTCGGCAAGGCGGTAGGCCTTCATGCCTTCGAAGATTTCCTGGGCATAATGCAGCACGGCGCAGGCCGGGTCGATCTGAAATGGTTCACGCGGACCGACGCTGTGGCTGTGCCAGCCCTCGCCCTCGGTATAGCGGATCGTCACCATATGGTCGGTGAAGAGGCGGCCGAAACCGGGATCCTCCAGCAGGGTGGCGCGCTCGTTCGCCGCCACAGTCTTGCTGCTGCGGGTAACGGTGAAACGCGAACTATGCTGGCCGTCCATAATCTGTCTCCTTGGGTTGGACGGGCTGCCTATGTCACAAAGCGGGGCGGGAAACAACGTCACCTATGCTGACCCATCGGGCCGCTTGCGCCAAGCTGGCCTCTTGGCGCTGGGCCATAGCCTCGCTAACGCTGGCCCATGCATTTTTTCTCCGACAACGCCACCCCGCTTTGCCCGCCCGTCATAGCTGCGATCGCCGCCGCCGACCGGGAGGACCATGGCTATGATGGCGACCAGTGGAGCGCGCGGCTCGACGCGGCCTTTGGCGATCTGTTCGAAACGCCGGTCAGCGCGTTGTGGGTGGCGACCGGTACGGCGGCGAACAGCATCGCGCTGGCCTGTCTGTGCCCGCCCTATGGCGGCATCCTCTGCCATGACGAGGCGCATATCGTCGTCGACGAATGTGGTGCGCCGGGGTTCTTTACCCATGGCGCGAGCCTGATGCCGCTGCCGGGCGAGGGCGCGAAATTGACGCCGGACGTGGTGGCGGAGCGGTTGGCGGCGATTCGCCCGGATGTGCATCAAGTGCCCGCGCGCGCGATCAGCATCACCAATGCCACCGAATATGGTCGCGTCTATACCCCCGACGAGGTGGCGGCGCTGGGGTCCATTGCGCGCGCGCATGGGTTGGGCTTTCACATGGATGGGGCGCGGTTCGCCAATGCGGTGGCTTTCCTGGGCTGCGCGCCCGCCGACGTCACCTGGCGCGCTGGCGTCGATGCGCTGAGTTTCGGCTGCGTCAAAAATGGCGGGATGGTGGGCGAAGCGCTGCTCTTCTTCGGGGCGGAGCGAGAGCGCCGGGCCGCAGAAGCGATGCGCTGGCGCAAGCGGTCGGGCCACTTATTTTCCAAGGGCCGCTACCTCGCCGCGCAGATATTGGCGATGGTCGAGGATGGGCTGTGGCTGGCCAATGCCAGCGCCGCCAATGCCGCCGCGCAGGCGCTGGCCGCGGCGGCGACGGGGCGGTTGCTGCATTCCGTCGAGGCGAACGAATTGTTCCTGCGGCTTTCAGCGTCGGAAGCGGCGGCTTTGCGCGTGCAGGGGTTCGATTTCTATGATTGGGGCGCGGGCGCGGCGCGGATCGTCACCAACTGGTCGCAGGATGCGGCCAGTGTCGCGCCGCTCGCGGATGCGCTGCGCAGGCTCGACCATGGCTGACGACGATCGGGGCGGCATCGTCCTGCCCTTCATCCTCGTCACGCTGATCTGGAGTTCGACCTGGATCGTCATTCGCGATCAGTTGGGCAGCGTGCCCACCAGCTGGTCGGTCTGCTATCGTTTCGCGCTGGCCGGGGTTGCGATGATGGCCTTTGCGCGGATGCGCGGCGTATCGCTGCGGATCGGTGGGGCTGGGATGCTGTTCGCGGCCTTGCTGGGGACGGCGCAATTCGTGCTGAACTTCAACTTCGTTTATCGCGCCGAAGAGCATCTGACATCCGGCGTCGTTGCGGTTTTCTACGCCATGCTGCTGATCCCCAATTCGATTCTGGCGTGGATCGTGTTTCGTCAGCCGGTCAGCCGCGCTTTCATCGCCGGATCGGCGGTAGCCATGACCGGTATTGCGATGATGTTGGTGCATGAATATCGGGCGGCGAGCGTCGATCCGGACAAGATTCTTTTGGGCGTCGGCTTTTCGGTCATCGGGCTGTTCAGCGCTTCGGCCGCCAATGTGATGCAGGGCATGGATATCGCACGGCGGCTGCCGATGGTGGCGATGCTGGCCTGGGCGATGCTGATCGGGGCGGGGATCAACGCGCTGTTCGCCTGGGTCACGACCGGACCACCGGTGATCGAACCGCGCCTCACCTATCTGTTGGGCATAGGCTGGCTGGCTTTGGCGGGATCGGTGGTCACCTTCCCGCTCTATTTCCGGCTGATCCAGCGATTGGGTGCGGGGCGGGCGGCCTATACGGCGGTGTTGATCCCGGTCATCGCGATGCTGATTTCGACGCTGGTCGAGGGCTATCGCTGGACCGGGCTTGCGGCGGCGGGCGCGCTGTTGGCGGTCGTCGGCATGGTGATCGCGTTGCGCGCGAAAAAGGCTTAGCGGCGCAGGCCTGGCTGATACTGTTGCTTGGCGGCATTGACCCGGTCGATCAGGCTGGACAGCGTCGGCTGGACGCTTGCGATCGGCGTGGGCGGGGACAGGCGGGTCATGCGGCGGCTAAGCGCGGTGAAGGCGGTTTCGATACTGTCCATCGGGGGCGTCCTGCTGTGTTGCGGCAAGGCCCTCTTCGGGTCGATATGGTTAAGAAGGGGTAAGCATGACCGATGCTTGCGGCGAACCGATTTCGGCTTGGAGGCAAGCGCCCAGCCCTTGGGCATAGCTCGGATAGCGTAGCTGCCATCCCAGCAACCGTTTGGCGCGGCCATTGGCGATGCGGCGATTTTCGGCATAAAAGCCCCGCGCCATGGGCGATAATCGCGCCTCATCCATCGTCAGCAGCGGCGGATGGGGCAGTCCCAGCATATCGCAGGCGGCCTCGATCACCAGATTTTGGGCGCAGGGCAGGTCATCCGACAGATTATAGATGCCGGGCGGGCCGTCGAAGGAGGCGACGATGCCCGCGACGATGTCATCGACATGGACCCGGCTAAAAACTTGGTCCGGCAGGTCGATGCGATGCGCGCGCCCCTCCCGCACCCGGTCCAGCGCCGATCGGCCCGGCCCATAGATGCCCGGCAGGCGGAAGCGCCGCATGTCGGAACGCAACGCGCCCCAATCGGCATCGGCATCGGCGCGGGCGGTGCGGCGGCCTGCGCCGATCGGACTGGCTTCGTCCACCCATGCGCCGCCGGTGTCACCATAGACGCCGGTCGAGGAGAGATAGCCGGTCCAGCGCGCGGACGCGGCGGCGATGGCAGCGCCGTAGCGGACCAGGACGGGATCGACTTCGCCTTCGGGCGGGACCGAGGAAAGGATATGCGTTGCGCTGGTGATGGCGGCGCGGACGGCGGGGTCATCATCGAAAGCCAGCGTGTCGGTCCCGGCGCTGCGGCGCGTGCCGGTGACATGCCAGCCTTCGTTCCGCAGCCGGGTGGCGAGGCGGGATGCGGTATAGCCCAGCCCGAAGATCAGCAAATGGGGCAAAAACCATATCTCCGTTCGTTTCGAGCCCTTCGACTGCCTGCTAAGGCAGGCGCTCAGGACCGGCCAAGGTCGAGAAACGCCGCGTCCATGTTTCTCGACTGCGCTCGAAACGACCGGCTGTAGAGATTAAACCGTGAAGCTTTCTCCGCAGCCGCAGCTGCCCTTGGCATTGGGGTTGGCGAAGGTGAAACCGGCGGTGAAATCATCCTCGACCCAGTCCATGGTCGATCCGATCAGATAGAGGACCGACCCGCCATCAATGTAGAAAATGCCGCCGGGGGTCTCGATCTTCTCATCGAATTTCGCTTCTTCGGTCACATAGTCGACGGAATAGGCAAGGCCCGAACAGCCGCGCTTGGGGGTCGAGAGCTTGACGCCGATCGTGCCTTCGGGCGCCTGCGCCATCAGGTCTGCGATACGCTGCTCGGCGCTCTTCGTCAGGATGACGGCAGCCGGGCGGGCGCGGGTCTTGGTCTCGACAGTCATTACAACATTCCCAGTTCGAGCTTGGCTTCGTCGCTCATCTTCTGCGGGTCCCAGGGCGGATCCCAGATCAGGTTGACCTGCGCGTCGCCGACGCCGGGCACCGCACCGACGCGCAGTTCGACTTCGCCGGGCATGGATTCGGCGACCGGGCAATGCGGCGTAGTCAGCGTCATGGTGACGACGACATGCGCCTCGTCGGTCACATCGACGCCGTAGATCAGGCCAAGGTCATAGATATTGACCGGAATTTCCGGGTCGTAAATCTCCTTGAGCGCGTCGACGACGGCATCATAGAGATTGCCGCCCGGTTCGCCCGCGGCGATCGGCGTCGGTTTGGCGGCGAGGAAGCCGTCGAGATAGTCGCGCTGGCGTTCGCCGGACGCGGGCGGGCTGTCGACGCGCGCCTTGGGCGGGGCTTGCACCGTTTCGACTTCTTCCACCATGATCTTGCGCTCTTCGCTCATCATCCAAAAATCTTTCTTACCCGCTCCAGGCCGCGCACCAGCGCGTCCACGTCGCTTTCGTCACTGTAAATGCCAAAGCTCGCCCGCGCGGTCGCTTCGACGCCCAGATGCCGCATCAGGGGCTGGGCGCAATGATGCCCGGCCCGGATCGCAACGCCGGTTTCATCCAATATGGTGCCGACATCATGCGGATGCACCCCCTCGACCGCGAAGGAGAGGATGCCGGCCGAGTCTTCGGGGCCGAAGACGCGGATGCTGTTGAGGTTTTCGAGAGCCGCGCGCGCTTTGGCCACCAGCGCACATTCATGCGCGTGGATCGCGTCCAGCCCGATCGCCTGCACATAGTCGATCGCCGCCGACAGGCCGACGACGCCGGTGATGTGCGGGGTGCCCGCCTCAAACCGGGTCGGGGCAGGGGCGTAGGTCGTTTTTTCGAACGTCACCTTGTCGATCATCGACCCGCCGCCCTGATAGGGGGGCATGGCGTCGAGCAGTTCCCTACGACCCCACAGCACGCCGATGCCGGTCGGGCCATAGAGTTTGTGCGCGGAAAAGACGTAGAAATCGCAATCCAGCGCCTGCACATCGACGGCGATGCGGGGGACGGCCTGGCAACCGTCGATCAGGATCTTTGCACCGACCATATGCGCGATATCGGCGGCGCGGCGGCAATCGAGCACGCTGCCCAGCACGTTCGACACATGGGACAGCGCGACCATCCGGTGACGCGGCGTGATCATCGCGCGCATCGCGTCGAGATCAATCCGGCCATCGGCGGTCAGGGGAAGAACGTCGATATGCGCGCCGACTTTTTCCGCTGCCATCTGCCACGGCACGATATTGCTGTGATGTTCGAGGGTGGACAGCAGGATGCGGTCGCCCGCCTTGAGTTGCTCCCCCGCCCAGCATTGGGCGACGAGGTTGATCCCCTCGGTCGCGCCACGGACATAGACGATCTCGCTGTCCGACGCCGCGCCGATAAAGCTGGCGACCTTGCGGCGCGCGGCTTCATAAGCGAGCGTCATATTGGCCGAGCGTTCATAGACGCCGCGATGGACGGTCGCATAGTCCGGGCCATAGGCGCGGGCGATGGCGTCGATGACGGCCCGCGGCTTCTGCGCGGTGGCGGCGCTGTCGAGATAGTGCCAGTCGAGGACTCCGGGGAAGTCGTGGCGGAGGGAGAGGGTCATGCCAATTCCTCCCCGGCACGGGGAGGGGGACCGCCGCAGGCGGTGGAGGGGGCTATCGGCGCGCAGCCTTGGGGGATGGCCCCCTCCGTCTGGCCTGCGGCCAGCCACCTCCCCGTACCGGGGAGGATTTGCTCGTTGGTCATACCAGCGACTCCAGCTTGCGGATCGCGGCCGCTTCGAACTGTTCGCGCAGGGCTTCGTCGGGCATGTCGTCGAAAACGCCCGCGACGAAGGAGCGCAGCAACAGCGTCTTGGCGGTCGCAGGGTCCATGCCGCGCGAGGCCATGTAGAAGAGCGCGGCCTTGTCCAGTTCGCCCACGGTCGCGCCATGGGCGCATTTGACGTCGTCGGCGTAGATTTCCAGTTCCGGCTTGGCATTGGCGGTTGCGGTGCGATCGAGCAGCATGGCCTTCACGGACTGGAAGGCGTCGGTGCGTTGCGCGTCGCGGGCGACGTTGATGCTGCCGAGATAACTGCCGGTAGCGCGGCTGCCCAGGACGGAACGGACGGTCTGGCCGCTGGTCGCGTCGGGCTGCGCATGGGTGACCGAGGTGATGATCTCCAGCGTCTGATCGCCGCCGCCGATGATCGCGCCGTACAGCCCGAAATGGGCGCGCGCGCCCAGCGTGACGGCGAAGGTCACGCGGCCGAGCGTGCCGCCGATGTTGAGCAGGTGGAAATCGCAGCGCGCATCGTCGGCGACGGTGATGACATAGTCATGCACGGCCGCGCTGCCCTCTGCGGCATTTTGCAGCAGGTGGTGGTTAGCGGTGTCGCCTGTGGTCACATCGATGCGGGTCGGTGCGGGCAAGGGCCATAGCGAGGCGAGCGCCTCCAGGTCGCTATAGCGCCAGTCTTCCTGGCGGCGGGTGGGCAGAGCCAGGGTGGTCACAGGCACGACTCCTCCGCGTCTCTGCGTCTCCGCGTGCACAAAGTCATCTCACGCGGAGGCGCAGAGACGCGGAGAAAAAGGGAGATGCCTGCGGCGCTCATGCGGCAACCACTTCGGCATAGCCTTCGCGTTCCAGTTCCAGCGCCAGTTCGGGGCCGCCCGATTTGACGATCCGCCCGTCGGCCAGCACATGAACGAAGTCGGGCTTCACATAGTCGAGCAGCCGCTGATAATGGGTGATGAGCAGCACGGCCTTGTCGGGCTTGCGCATGATCGCGTTGATGCCTGCGCCGACGATCTTGAGCGCGTCGATGTCGAGGCCGGAGTCGGTCTCGTCCAGGATCGCCAGCTTGGGATCGAGGATGCCCATCTGCACCATTTCGGCGCGCTTCTTCTCGCCGCCCGAAAAGCCGACATTCACCGGGCGCTTGAGCATGTCCATGTCGAGGCCGAGCAGCGCGGCCTTTTCCTTGGCGAGGCGGATGAATTCGCCGCCGTTCAGTTCCTTCTCGCCGCGCGCGCGCTTCTGGCTGTTGAGGCTTTCGCGCAGGAATTGCAGGTTGGATACGCCGGGGATTTCGACCGGATATTGAAAGCCCAGGAACAGCCCTGCTGCAGCGCGCTCGTGCGGCTCCAATGTGAACAAGTTCACACCGTCGTAGAGCGCCTCGCCGCCGGTCACCTCATAGCCTGGCCGTCCGCCCAACGTGTAGGCCAGCGTCGACTTGCCCGCGCCGTTCGGCCCCATGATCGCGTGGATTTCGCCCTCGTTGATGGTGAGCGACAGACCTTTGAGGATCGTCTTGCCGTCGATGGTGTTGGTCAGGTTGTCGATATTAAGCATGGATCATTCCCGGCGGTGCAATATTTGAAATCCTCCCCTGTAAGGGGAGGGGGACCATCGCATCGCGATGGTGGAGGGGTGTTACCCTATCGATGGCGGAACACCCCTCCGTCAGGGCTGCGCCCTGCCACCTCCCCTGCCAGGGGAGGATGAAGGATGCTCCGCACATCGCCTTAACCTTCGTGCGCGCGCTGGAGGGTGCGGGCGGTCCAGAAGGCCATGTCGCGCACGTCGCCAGGCGCGGGGAAAAGCGTGTCGATGTAGCGCTTGACCGGCATATAGGGCCACCAGTCGGCCTCGCCCTCTGGCGGTCCCTTTTCCAGCAGGGCGACGACGAATTCGCTGACCGGACCCATGCGGGCGAGGTTGGGTGCCTTCGCCTTGTGGAAGGCCTTGTCCTTGCGCAGCTTCTCGGTCATCGCGGCGTCCGATTTTTGCAGGGCATCGCGGCTCGCCGCCTCGAACGCGTCGAGATCGCCGAAATCGGCGCGGGCGCGGGGCTCCAACTCGCCCTCTTCCAGTTCATAATCCTCGGTCAGGATACGGATCGCGGCGGTCCATGACTGGCCATTACCGACATCCTCCGCGAAATCCGCGAGGGCATCCTGAATATCGTCTTCGTCGCTCAAGTTACTCTTCCCAGTTTAAAGCCAATTGTTAATTTGCGGCGCTCGGCGTCACTTTGAAATTCGGGTGCCCATCGAACCGCGACACGAAAGCGTCAAAATCCAAATCCCGTTTTTGAAGCGAGTTCAGGTTACGCAGCGCGTTGTGAATGCTGGTGAATACATAGTGCTCGACAGAACCGATTATTTCGCAAATTTCTGATCGAAAATCGGCTTTGCCTGCCCAGTCCTCAATGGGATCATGTACCTCATTCAAACGCCGCATGTTGCATCCGTTATCGAGGTGAAACGTCTTTTCGCCAGGCTCGATGACGTCAGGCCATTGCGCCAAAACGAGATCATATGCCTCTCGCAGAAGATCGCGAGGAACGACGGTGACACTCACACCACATTCCTTTTGCCAATGCCGTCACCCCGGACTTGATCCGGGGTCTCGCTGCCTTCAAGCGCCGTGCAAGAAGAAGCGGGATGCCGGATCAAGTCCGGCATGACGTGGGGGGAGGTGGCGGGGGTCATCCCACGCTGCCTTCCAGGCTGATCCCCAGCAATTTCTGCGCTTCCACCGCGAACTCCATCGGCAATTGCTGCAGAACCTCCCGCGCAAAACCATTCACGATCAAGCTCACCGCGCTTTCCGCGTCCAGCCCGCGTTGCATGGCGTAGAACAACTGGTCGTCGCTGATCTTGCTGGTCGTCGCTTCATGTTCGATCTGGGCGCTGGGGTTGCGGACCTCGATATAGGGGACGGTGTGGGCGCCGCACTGATCGCCGAGCAGCAGGCTGTCGCACTGGGTGAAGTTGCGCACGCCCTCCGCGCCCGGTGCAACCCGCACCAGGCCGCGATAGGTGTTGTTCGATCGGCCCGCGCTGATCCCCTTGGACACGATGGTCGAGCGGGTGTTTTTCCCGTTGTGGATCATCTTGGTGCCGGTGTCGGCCTGCTGCATATTATTCGTCAATGCGACCGAGTAGAATTCCCCGACGCTATTGTCGCCGTTCAGCACGCAGGACGGATATTTCCAGGTGATCGCCGACCCGGTTTCCACCTGGGTCCAGCTGACCTTGCTGTTCTTACCTTGGCACAGCGCCCGCTTGGTGACAAAATTATAGATGCCGCCCTTGCCGTCCGCGTCGCCGGGATACCAGTTCTGGACGGTCGAATATTTGATCTCCGCATCGTCCAGCGCGACCAGTTCCACGACCGCGGCGTGCAGCTGATTTTCGTCGCGCATCGGCGCGGTGCAGCCTTCGAGATAGCTGACATAGCTGCCTTCGTCCGCGACGATCAGCGTCCGTTCGAACTGGCCGGTATTTTCCGCGTTGATGCGGAAATAGGTGGACAGCTCCATCGGGCAGCGGACGCCCTTCGGGATATAAACGAACGTCCCGTCGGAAAAGACGGCGCAGTTGAGCGTCGCGAAATAATTGTCGTGCATCGGCACGATCTTGCCCATCCACTTTTTCACCAGATCGGGATATTCGCGCACCGCTTCGCTGATCGAGCGGAAGATGACGCCTGCTTCCTCCAGCTCCTTGCGGAAGGTGGTGGCGACGGACACCGAATCGAACACGGCATCGACCGCGACGCGGCGGCTGCCCTTCACCCCGGCCAGCACTTCCTGTTCGGCGATGGGGATGCCCAGTTTCTTGTAGGTGGCGAGGATTTCGGGATCGACTTCATCGAGCGAATCCAGCTCCACCTTCTTTTTTGGCTCGGCGTAATAATAGGCGTCCTGATAGTCGATCGGGGGCACGTTGAGTTTCGCCCAGTCGGGCGGCGTCATCGTCTTCCACATCGCAAACGCCTTCAAGCGCCAGTCGAGCAGCCATTGCGGCTCCTTCTTCTTGGCGGAGATGAAGCGGACGGTGTCTTCGTTCAGCCCCTTGGGCGCGAAATCCTGTTCGATGGCGGACGACCAGCCATGTTCGTAGGTCGAGGCGCGGTCGGCCGCGTCCTGCGCTTCCTGGTTACGGACAGTCGTGATTTGCTCGGTCATGCCATTTCTCGTGTAAGGCTGGCGATGGTCACGCCAGCCAGGGCAGCGCGGATCGCTTCATTGGCGACGTTCATATGCGGGCGAATGCGGCAATCCTGCTCCAGCGTGCAGTCATGCGTGCCCGTGTCGGCGCAGGCGGTCATGGCGATCGGCCCTTCGACCGCTTCCACCACATCGGCAAGCGTGATGGTGGCGGGCGGGCGCGACAGGCGGACGCCGCCGCCCGTGCCGCGGCTCGATTCGAGCAGGCCCGCCGACGACAGGCGCCCCACCAGCTTTTGAGCCGTAGGCAACGGGATGCCGGTTTCGGCGGCCAGGGTGGTCGCGTTCATCTTGGCAGCGCCGCAATGGCGCGCAGCGGCGGACATCAGCACGACCGCATAATCAGCGAAGCTTGATAATCTCATGCCAGTTGCGAACCATTCTTAAATCGGATCAATATCGTCCGATTGGCATTTGGTCCTCTCAGGCTCGGGAATCAAGGGCTAATTAAGATAGGCGGTTGAGCATCGCCACGTCGCTACCCAGCGAACGGCGCAGCAGGGTGAGCTGGGCGACGGCGGAGGGCTCGTTCTGCAACTGGTGCGGGGTCAGGCCGATGAAGTGCTTGATTTCGCGGATACAATGGGACTGGTCGTAGAAGCCCGCCTCCTCGCATAATTGCTGCCAGCTTTCGCCATCCAGGGCGATCCGAGCGGAACAGCGCAGCGCGCGATATTTGCGCGCCAGCAGCTTGGGCGGCGCACCATAATATTTGTTGGTGAGGCGCGCGAGCTGGCGCGGCGACAGATCGGTGGCTTCGGCCAGCGCCTCGATTCGCGGCGATCCTTCCCCCATCAGCCAGCCATCGACCGCGTCGAGCAACGCCCAGGTGGTGCCGCGCAGCGGTTTGACCAAGCGGCCCAGTGCGGCCCAGCAACGCGCCGCGATCTCGTCGGCTTCCGTCTCGTCGATCGCCCGCAATTCCGCGAGCAGATCGGCATGGTACGCACCGCCGACCGCCGCCAGATCGCACAAGCGGTCGGCCAACAGACTGGCGTCGCCGCCATGGAGCGATTGCCACCCGGCGGGCAGCAGGGAGATGCCGACGACCCGGCTGGGCCGGTTCAATTCGAAGCGGGTCGCACCCATGGTCGGGCCGAGCAGACAGACATCGGGCGTCGGCATCACGACGTCGTCTTGAAAATGATAGTTGCCGCCGCCCGACAGCATGAAACGCAGCTGTGGCACGTCAGCACGGGTGGCGTCGCCATAATGATCGGCGTCGACGGTGAACAGATAAAGCGAACCGAAATAGGCGCGCAATTGTTCAGGCGGCGCGAAATAGCGCAGCCGCACCGGTCCCTGCGCGGCGGCCACTGTATAGGACAGCGGACCCCCTTCGTCCGGCAGGGCGACTGCGCCCCCGGCCATTCCGAATTTGTGCAACCCCATTTTTTTCACCCCAAGGGGTTTACTATGCGCCAACTGCACCCGCACGCAAGTAACATGGTGAAAGAACTGTTACTTTTCTGCCTCGCTACTGCACTGCACATAAAAATGACCCGGCGATTTTCATCGCCGGGTCAGGAAAAGGTCTCATCGGCTGGAAGCCGTCGAGCCGTCGAGCCTTCGGGTCGCAGGGGTGCTTTACGCCGGAATCGCCGTAATATTATTGGATGAATCAGACATTCCACTGCCCTAAACCGTCTCATTCATGACGTTTCCTGTCATGATATGTCACTAACAGGCGGTTGTGGCGCTTTGGCCACAGCGACTCGACGTGTCCGCGCGGCGCTGGCATAGGCACGTCCCATGTCCTATCGTCTGATCCGCCCGCTGCTGTTTGCGCTCGATGCCGAGCGTGCCCATCATCTCTCTCTTGCTGCGCTGCGGATGATGCCGACACGCGCGCCGCTGGCACCCGATCCGATGCTGGCAACCATGGTGGCGGGCATTCGCTTTCCCAATCCGGTCGGATTGGCGGCGGGTTATGACAAGGATGGGCGGATCGCGCACAAGATGCACGGCCTTGGCTTTGGCTTTGCCGAGCTGGGAACGCTGACGCCGCTGGCCCAACCGGGCAATCCGCAGCCGCGCCTGTTCCGGCTGGTCGAGGACAAGGCGGTGATCAACCGGTTCGGGTTCAACAATGGTGGGCAGGGCGCGGCGGCGGATCGTATCGCCCGCTATCGCCGCCCGGTCGGCGACGGCCCTGTGATCGGCATCAATATCGGCGCGAACAAGGATGCGGCCGCCGCCGGGCGGGGCATTGCGGACTATGTCACGGGCGTCACCTGCATGGCGCAGCTGGCGGACTATCTGACGGTCAACATCTCGTCCCCCAATACGCCGGGCCTGCGCGCGTTGCAGGATCGCAGCGCGCTCGACGCTTTGCTGAGTGCCGTAATGGCCGCGCGCGCGCCGGGAGGCCCGCCCATTTTCCTGAAGGTCGCGCCCGATCTGGAACCGGCCGATGTCGAGGATATCGCCGCGGCCTGTATCGATCATCGGGTCGATGCGCTGATCGTGTCCAACACCACCATCACCCGGCCCGCGCTGCGATCGGCCCATGCCCGCGAAGCGGGCGGGCTGTCGGGTGCGCCGCTGACCGACCTGTCGCTGTCGCGGCTGCGCGATTTCCGTCGCCTGCTGGGCGATCGGTTGCCGCTGATCGGGGTGGGGGGCATCGCGACCGGCGCGCAGGCCTATGCCCGCATCCGGGCGGGGGCGTCGCTGATCCAGCTTTATAGCGCGCTGGTCTATGAAGGGCCGTATCTGGCGCGGCGGATCAACCGGGAGTTGAAGGCGCTGATGGCGCGCGACGGGGTGGCGACGATCGCCGATCTGGTGGGTATCGACGGCTGATCCGTCCAAGGGGCTGGAAAGGGTTGCGATCGGCAACTCCCGCTATAGGGTAAGCCCCATGACATGTCGTTTTTCTGGCCTGCTGGCCCCTTTCGCCCTTATTGCTCTGGCTCCGCTGCCCGCCGTCGCGCGCGAGCCGGTATCGACCAATGCCACCGTTTCGGCCGCCGATCCGCGCGCGGCGCAGGCGGGGCAGGAGATATTGCGCAAGGGCGGCAGCGCCACCGACGCCGCCATCGCCATGATGCTGACGCTCAACGTCGTTGAGCCGCATAATAGCGGCATCGGCGGCGGCGGTTTCCTGATGCATCATGACGGGGAGACCGGGCTGCTGGAATCGATCGACGGGCGCGAGACGGCACCGGCCGCCGCCCGGCCCGACCGGTTCATGGGGGCCGATGGACAACCGCTGTCCTTCCGCAACGCCTGGCCGGGCGGCTATTCGGTCGGGGTGCCGGGCAATGTGCGGCTGGCGTGGGATGCGCATCGCAAATGGGGCAAGCTGCCCTGGGCGGACCTGTTCCAGCCCGCCATCCGCGCGGCGGAAGAGGGCTATGAAGTGCGCCAGCGGCTCGACACCGCAATGAAGGCGGTCGCAGGCGTCTGGGCCGACTTCCCTGAAATCCAGAAATATTTCTGGATCGACGGCAAGCCCGCGCCGATGGGCACGATGCTCAAAAACCCGCCGCTCGCCGCGCTGTTCAAGCGGATCGCGGCGGAAGGGCCGGACGCTTTCTATACGGGCGAAAATGCCCGCATCCTGGCGCAGACCGTCACCAATGCGCCCAAGAACCCGGTGCCGATGACGGAAGCGGACATTGCGGGCTATCAGACCAAGCTGCGCAAGCCGGTTTGCGGCAAATATCGCGTTTATACCGTGTGCGGCATGGGTCCGGCCTCGTCAGGCGGGGTCACGGTGCTGGAAATATTGGGCATGGTCGAGCGCTTTCCGCTCGGCACATGGGGGAAGGATGATCCCCGGTCCTGGCATGTCATCGGCGAGGCGATGCAACTCGCCTATGCCGATCGCGGCACATGGCTGGGCGACCCGGATTTCGTCTCTGTGCCGCTGACGGGGATGATCGATCCTGCCTATCTCAAGCAGCGGTCGGCCCGCATCCGTTTGAACAAGGCGCTAAACGACTATCAGCCCGGCACCCCGCCCGGCGCGCAGCCGCGCACCGCTTCGCGGCCGCAGCCCGAAAGCGGCACCAGCCATTTCGTCGCGGTGGACCGGGATGGCGACATCGCCGCCTGGACATCGACGGTCGAGAGCTTCTTTGGCAGCCAGCTGATCGCGAACGGCGTGATCCTGAACAATGAACTGACCGATTTCAGCTTCACCCCGGAAAAGGACGGCGCGCCGGTTGCCAACCGGGTCGAGCCGGGCAAGCGGCCGCTATCGTCCATGTCGCCGACCATCGTCTATGATGAAGCGGGGACGCCCGTCTTCACCGTCGGCGCGGCGGGGGGCAAGACGATCATCATGCAGGTGGCCAAGGCGCTGATCGCGCATTTCGACTGGGGCCTGTCGGCGCAGGAGTCGATCGCGCACGGGCTGATCTACTTCAACGGCGAAGGGCTGGTGCTGGAGCAGGGCACGTCGCTGGAGGCGATGAAGGCGCCGCTCGAAAAGCTCGGCCATCGCGTGTCGCTGTCGCGCATGGGGCTTAAGGCCAATGCGGCCGAGCGCCTGCCCGATGGTCGCTGGCAGGGCGCAGCCGATCCGCGCAGTCCGGGCGTGTCGTTGCAGGAATAGCAGGTAAAAAGGGCGGCCCGTGAGCCGCCCTTTTCGTCTTACTTCTTGGCGAACCAGCCCGTCAGCGCGGGCTTCAGGCGAGTGCGGGTTTCGATGCGGGTGTTGATCGCGGCGATGGCGCGATCGACCACTTTGCGCGATTCGGGCGTCAGATATTGGGTGGCGTAGGCGTCCAGCTTGGTCGCCATCGCCGGGTCAGCCGATCCGCCGCCCAGCCGCGCGAGCGCCTGGCTGCGCGCGGAGACGTCGATCAGCCCCTCATATTGCGCGCGATGTGCCAGCACATAATCGACCGCCTGCATCGGATGCTCTGCGCCGACCTGCGCAATAATCGCCGCGCTGGTGGTCTTGCTAGGCTCGTCGGTCAGCGCGAGATCGAGCGCCTGCTGCGCGAGCTTTTCGTCCTTGGCCCCGCCGAGCAGCGCATAGAGCGTGCTTTTTTCCAGGTCGGTCTTAGCCCCCTTGGCCAGCGTGCGCAGCCTGTCCCACGTCGCCTGATCGGCATTTTTGGCGATGATCGCCATCCAGACGTTGCGCAGCGGGCCGTCGAGGGCGGCGGGGTCGCTCGCGAGTGCGGCGAAGCGGCGATTGGCTTCGGCGACCACGGACTTGTCACCCATCTCGCCCAGCGTGCCGACCAGCGCCGAGCGCAGCACCGGCACCTGCGGATTTTCGCCCGGCTTGGCATCATAGCCGATGCCGGTCAGCACCGGTGTCAGCTTGGCAGACGTGTAAGCGGCGACCTTCGCCTGCCCGGCCTGATCGCCCTCCAGCATCGCATAGGCGCTGTCCAGATAGCCGGGCACTTGCGCCAGCACAGCGGGGGTGGCGGTGGCGGGCACGGCGTCGATCAGGTCGAGCGCCAGGCCCATCGGCTGATAGCCGCCAAGGCCAAGCTGGAAATTGTCGGCCAGCAGCCCGGTCTGGTCGATCGCGGGCAGCTTGGTGAAACCGGCGGCCAGCGCCTCGACATTGGCGGCGGGGTAGAGCGAGCGATAATAGCCCGTCTGCCCGGCATTGACGACATAGGCGCCGCAGCCCGGCAGCGTCATTTGCCCCTTGCCCTGCAGGATCAGCCGCTGCGGCGCGCCGCCGATGGTCTGCGCCATGACCGGCACATTCCAGCTCAAGGGGGTCTTGTCCTTCTTGTCGCGGCTGAACTCGCCTTGGCTCAGTGTCAGCAGCGTGTTGCCGCCCTGGCATTGCGCGCTGTCGACCTTGACCAGCGGGATGCCGGGCTTGGACGTGAAGTCATGCGCGATCGACACCAGCCCCTTGGCCCCTGCGCCCTCGACCGCCTTCCACAGGTCGTCGGTGACGGTGTTGCCATAGGCATGCGCCTTCATATAGCTGCGGATGCCGGTCTTCCACACATCTTCGTCGGCATAGCCTTCCAGCATGGTGATGACGGCTTCACCCTTCTGATAGGTGATGGCGTCGAACGCCTGGTTCACCTGATCGACGGTGGTGATCTTCTGGACGACGGGGTGGGTGGTGGCGAGCGAGTCGAGGCTCATTGCCGCCTCGCGACCATCGACGCGGGTCAGCAGCATTTGCCAGTCGGGCTGCAACTTGTCGGTGACCTTGGTCGCCATCCAGCTCGCAAAGCCTTCGTTCAGCCATAGATCGTCCCACCAGGCCATGGTGACGAGGTCGCCAAACCATTGATGCGCCATTTCATGCGCGACGGTTTCATAGATGCGGCGCTTGGTCGCTTCGGAGGTGAAGCGCGGATCGACCAGCAATGCGCGCTCGAAAGTGAAGATCGCGCCCCAATTTTCCATCGCGCTGAAAAACTGGCTCTGGCCGGGGCCAGCGACATTGTCGAGCTTGGGCAGCGGATAGGGGACGCCGAAATAATCGTTGAAATAGGGCAGGATCGACACAGATGCGTCGAGCGCCAGCTGTGCCTTGCCGGTATTGCCCTTGCCGGTGATGACGCCGACTTCGGTCGCGCCGGACATTTTGGTCGCGCGCTCCAGCTCGCCGAGACCGAAGAAGAGCAGGTAGGAGGACATTTTGGGACTGGTGCCGAACGTCACCTGCGTCTTGCCGCCGCCCAGATCCTTGGTCGACTTGACCGGCATGTTGCCGACCGCCAGTTCGCCCGTGGGGATGATGGCGCTGAGGTCAAAGGTCGCCTTGTAGCTTGGCTCATCCCAGCTCGGTACGAAACGGCGCGCGTCGGGCGCTTCGAACTGGGTGAAGAGCGCGCGCTTCGCCGCGCCGTCATTATCGGTATAGTCGAGCGCGAACAGGCCGTTCGCCTGGGTGTTGATGACGCCGGCATAGGCGATGGCGAGCTTGTAGTTGCCAGGTGCCAGCGGCTTGCCGAAGTCGAGCGTCACGGTCTGCGCATCGGCATCGACCTTGGCCGTGCCCTTGATTGCCTTGCCCTTGGCAGGCGTCAGCATGACATCGCCGAAGGTCAGGTCGGCGGCGTTCAGCACCAGCGTCGGCATGGCCGTGCTGATAGCGACGTCGATCGTCACCTTGCCAGTGAACTTCAGATTGGCGGCGTCGGGGGTGACGGTGATCGCATAATGGCTGGGCACCGCGCCGTGCGGCAATTGGGTGGTGATCCCGGCGGCGGGACCGTCAGATGGGGGATTGGGCGTCGTAGCCTGGAGCGGCGTGGCAAGGGCGATGGGGGCGGCGGCCAGCAGCAGCGGCAGGATTTTGGCGAGGGACATAGGCTTTTGGGACTCCGACACGTCTTGACGGCGCGGCCACATGGCTCTGCGCCCTGATGAAACGCGGGATCAACCGTTTCGCTGCGTCGGTCAAGCGATGTAATGCTATTACAACGTCGTTGGTCGAACCCGAACGCCCGTTGGTCGGCGGGTGCCTACAGCATCCGCCGCATCACATTGTCCTTGAGCAGATAATGATGCCGCAGCGCCGCGCCGATATGGAGCAGGATCAACGCCGCCCAGACAAAGCCCATAATCTCATGCCCTTCGCCCGCCAGATCGACGATCAAGTCGCCCTTGGTCACTGGAAATTTGGGGACGTCGAACAGGAAGAACCAGTTCAAGGGTCGCGTGCCCGCCGACGTCATGATCCAGCCCGACAGGGGCAGCACGATCATGAAGATATAGAAGAGCGCGTGGGTGGCGTGCGCCGCTCCTTTTTCCCAACCGGGCATGGCGACGGTCAAGCGCGGCGCGGGATTGGCCAGCCGCCAGACGATCCGCACCAAAGTCAGCGCCAGGACGGTCAGCCCGATCGACTTGTGGATCGGGATCACCGCCCAATCTTTGGGCAGCGCATCATGGCCGATGCCAAGCACCAGGGCGAGGATGATGAGCAAGGCCATGGCCCAATGCAGGGCGCGGGCGACTCCATTATAGCGGTCCATGGCAGCGCTTCCTTCTGTTCGTTTCCTAACCGTGACGATTGGCGACCAGATTGTCCACCACCGAAGGATCGGCCAGGGTGCTGGTATCGCCTAGCGCCTGTGCGGACACTTCGCCTTCCGCAATTTTACGTAGGATGCGGCGCATGATCTTGCCCGAACGGGTCTTGGGCAGGCCAGGCGCGAACTGGATGACGTCGGGGGTGGCGATCGGGCCGATTTCGCTGCGGACCCATTTGACCAGCCTTTGGCGCAGATCGTCGCTGGGTTCGATCTCGGCGTTCAGCGTAACATAGGCATAGATGCCCTGGCCCTTGATATCATGGGGGAAGCCGACAACGGCCGCTTCGGCGACGCTTTCGTGCAGCACTAGCGCGCTTTCGACCTCGGCCGTGCCCATGCGATGGCCCGATACGTTGATGACGTCATCAACGCGGCCCGTGATCCAATAATAGCCGTCCGCATCGCGGCGTGCGCCATCGCCCGTGGTATATTTGCCGGGGTAGGTGGTGAAATAGGTCTGGAAGAAGCGGTCATGGTCGCCATAGACGGTCCGCATCTGCCCCGGCCAGCTACGCGCGATGACCAGATTGCCCTCGGTCGCGCCGTCCAGCACTTTGCCTTCGGTATCCACGATCTGCGGCATCACGCCCGGCATGGGCAAGGTGGCGGAACCGGGCTTGAGGTCGGTGGCGCCCGGCATCGGCGCGATCATCGCGCCGCCTGTTTCAGTCTGCCACCAGGTATCGATGATCGGGCAGCGGCCTTCGCCCACGACGCCATGATACCAGCGCCATGCCTCCGGGTTGATCGGTTCGCCGACGGTGCCGAGCAGGCGCAGCGAGGCGCGGCTGATCGCCTTCACATGGGCGTCGCCTTCCTTCATCAGCGCGCGCAGCGCGGTGGGGGCGGTGAAGAGGGTCTGGACCTGATGCCGGTCCACCACTTCCCACATCCGCGCTGGGCTCGGCCAGTTGGGCACGCCTTCATACATCAGCGTCGTCGCGCCGTTCGCCAGCGGGCCATAGACGATATAGCTGTGCCCCGTGACCCAGCCGATATCGGCCGCGCACCAGTAGATGTCGCCGGGCCGATAGTCGAAGCAGAGTTCATGGGTGAGCGCGGCCCAGAGCAGATAGCCCCCCGATGTGTGCAGCACGCCCTTGGGCTTGCCGGTCGATCCCGACGTGTAGAGGATGAACAGCGGGTCTTCGGCCTGCATGGGTTCGGGCGGGCAGTCGGCCTCCACGCTCGCCGCCGCCTCATGCAGCCACAGGTCGCGGCCCTCCGCCATCGTCACCGCGCCGCCGGTCGCCTGCACGACCACGACATGCCTGACGCCGGGGCAATGTTTGAGCGCGGCATCGACATTGGCTTTCAGGGGCACAGTCTTGCCCGCGCGGCGGCCTTCGTCAGCGGTGATGACCAGCGTCGAATCGCAATCGATGATGCGGCCCGCCAGCGCTTCGGGCGAAAAGCCGCCGAACACCACGCTATGCACCGCGCCGATCCGCGCGCAGGCGAGCAGGGCGATGGCGGCCTCCGGGATCATCGGCATATAGATGGTGATGCGGTCGCCTTTGCGCGCGCCAGCGCTTTTCAGGACATTGGCGAAACGGCACACTTCTTCATGGAGTTGGCGATAGGTGTAGCGGCGCGGTGCCTCGTCGGGGCTGTCCGGTTCCCACAGGATCGCGACCTGATCGCCGCGCGTCGCCAGATGGCGATCGATGCAGTTGGCGCTGACGTTGAGCACCCCGTCCGCGAACCATTGGATGCCGAAATCCGCCTCGGCAAAGCTGCTTTCGTCGCTTTTGGTCGGCGGCGTGATCCAGTCGAGCCGGTGGGCACGCTCCAGCCAATAGTCGTGGGGCGCCTCGATCGAACGCGCATAGTCGGCATCACGCGCGGCCCGGTCCATGAGCGCGCTGCTGGCCCAGTCCCCCGGCACCGGGAAGAAATCGTCAGGCATGGGGGCATCCTTTCCATCGCGTAATCATTATCGCAGTCTCTTCTATCGTCCCGCCCGGCGGATCGGAAGGTCGGACCATGCCGTTTCTTGCCATGCTTTTGGACGATATGACCGAAATTGTTGAGGCGGCTTCCGCCATTTTGCCGCTTCCCCCCCGACCCGCGCGCGCCTAACAAGGATCGCCTATGTGGCTGCTTTATCAATTTCCGCTTTGCCCCTTCTCTCGCAAGGTCCGGCTGCTGCTGGGCGAAAAGGGGATCGGCTATGATCTGGTCCGCGAATCGCCCTGGGCGATGCGCGACGAATTTCTCGACCTCAATCCGGCTGGCACCACGCCGGTCATGGCCGATCATGACAAGGGTCTGACCCTGATCGACAGCCAGGCGATCTGCGAATATTTCGAGGAAACGGTGGAAAAGGTGCCGCTGATTTCCGGCACCGCCGCCGGGCGCGCTGAAGTGCGGCGGCTGACCGCCTTTTTCGACCAGAATTTCTATGGCGACGTGGTCGGCCCGCTGCTGCACGAACGGATGAAGAAACGGCTGATCGAGCGCGCGCCGCCCGAAGCCCGCATCCTGCGCGAAGCGATGAAGCGCGCGAATGTGCATATGGATTATATGGACTATCTGCTCGACCATCGTAGCTGGATGGCAGGCGGTACGCTCAGCCTCGCGGACATCGCGGCGGCGGCGCATCTGTCGGTCGCGGACTATCTGGGCGGGATCGACTGGCAGGGGCATGAGCCGGTGCGGCGCTGGTATGCCGGCTTCAAGTCGCGCCCGTCCTTCCGCCCGCTATTGTCCGAGCGGATGGAAGTGATCGCGCCGCCGCCCCATTATGAAAAGCCTGATTTTTAAGAGCGTCTGGCAATATTATGGTCGGCTTGCCGCCGTCACGAACGGCTGGACGATGCTGAAAACGTCGCCCGCGGACCGAAAGCAGCCTACCCCTTCTTGTCCTCGTCCACCATGTCGGATGCCAGTTCCAGCCCCGCGCGGCCATGCGCGGCGGTGTGGGCGGGGGCTTTGGGATGGGGGACGTCGATGGGTTCCTCGACCTCCAGCATTCCTTCCCATTTGGTGATGACCGACGTGGCGATGGCGTTGCCCAGCACGTTGGTTGCGGTGCGGCCCATGTCCATGAAGTGATCGACCGCCAGGATGAAGGCTACGCCCTCGACCGGCAGGTCGAACTGGCCCAGCGTCGCGGCGACCACCACCAAGGATGCGCGCGGCACGGCGGCGATGCCTTTGCTGGTCACCATCAACACCAGCAGAATCGTGATCTGCGTCGCGATCGGCAGGTCGATGCCATAGGCTTGCGCGATGAAGATCGTCGCGAAGGTCGCATACATCATCGAGCCGTCGAGGTTGAAGCTGTAGCCGAGCGGCAGCACGAAGCTATAGATGCGGCGCGGCACGCCGAACCGATCGAGCTGTTCCAGCATCTTGGGATAGGCGGCTTCCGACGAGGCGGTGGAGAAGGCGATCAGGATCGGTTCGCGGACATAGCGGATCAGCGTGAACATCCGCTTGCCCAGGAACACCGATCCCGCCGCGAACAGCAGCAGCCAGAGGCAGAAAAGCGCGATGTAGAATTCGCCGATCAACTCGCCGAACGTGACCAGCACGCCCAGCCCTTCGGTGGTGATCACCGACGCCAAGGCACCGAACACCGCGAAGGGCGCGACGCGCATCACATAGCCCGTCACCTGCAGCATCAGTTCGACCATCGCCTCGATCACGCCCACGATGGGTTTGCCCTTCTCGCCGATCGCGGTCAGCGCGACGCCGACGAACAGCGAGAAGACGACGATCTGGAGGATCGAATTTTCCGCCATCGCGCCGACCATGGACGTAGGAAAGACATGCAGAATGAAGTCCCGGAAATTGAGCGATTCGGTATTCACGCCCGACTCCGCTCCATTGCGGACCAGGTTCAGCCCTTCGCCCGGCGCGAAGAAATTGACGAAGATGAGGCCGAGCGTCAGCGAAATCAGGCTGGCGATGACGAACCAGGCCAGCGCCCGCCCGCCGATGCGCCCCAGCGCTGCGCTGTCGCCCATGTGGGCGATGCCCGCGACCAACGTGGAAAAGACCAGCGGCGCGATGATCATCTTGATCAAATGCAGAAAGATGTCGGCCAGCAGGTGGAAATAGCCCGCGACCTGCTTGGCCAGCGTTTCGTCGCCACCCACCCACAGGTTCGCGGCGAACCCTACGATCACCCCAAGGACCATGCCGGTGAGGATGAAGGCCGTCAGTCTGTTGCGCATCTATTCCCTCATGAGCCGCGCGGACGCGGCTCGCAATATTATTACAACCGTCAGGGAACACCTAACAGGCGCATCGGCCACCCGCAATCGGCGTGCGGCCCTCGCCTGGAGATAGACGAACAAGCCGCCGCTTTCCGCGCATCGGTTCATCCCAAACGGTGCAATCCGCGCCCGTCAGGGGTAGAGTAGCCCTTCGGTCCATCCCGCATCGTCCCGTGTGAACAGGCGGCGTTCGTGCAGCCGATGTTCGCGATCCTGCCAGAATTCGATACGCTCAGGGGCGAGGCGGAACCCCGACCAATGGGGTGGACGTGGCACGGGCTGGCCTTCGAACCGCGCATTGGCTTCTTCGAACCGGGCCATGAAGATTTCGCGCGAGGGCAGGGGGCGGGACTGGTCGGAGGCCCAGGCGCCTAGCTGGCTGTCGCGGCTGCGCGTCGCGAAATAGGCATCGGCCGTGGCATCGTCGACCGGGCCAACCGCCCCTTCGATCCGTATCTGTCGCCGCATCGATTTCCAGTGGAAGAGCAGGGCAGCATGGGGATTTTCGGCCAGGTCGCCCGCCTTGCGCCCTTCGAAATTGGTGTAGAAGATGAAGCCATCCGGTCCATGGCCCTTCAACAAGACCATGCGGACGGAAGGACAACCACGCGCATCGGCGGTGGCCAGCGCCATGGCGTTGCTGTCGTTGATTTCGGTTTCACGCGCTTGGCTGTACCAGTCGTCGAATAAGGCAAAGGGATCGATCATGCCCCACTGTCTAGGCGGGCGATGTGCTAGTGTCGATACGGGCTATTGCGCAACTTGAACCGACGCGCCGCTTTCGCCACATAGGACGGCAAATCCCTGTCCCAGAACAAGAGGCACCAGAGTATCGATGGCTGATCCCTATTCCACCCTTGGCGTTGCGCGCGGCGCGACCGAGGCAGAGATCAAGTCGGCCTATCGCAAGCTGGCCAAGGAACTGCACCCCGACAAGAATAAGGACAATCCCAAGGCGTCGGAGAAGTTTTCTGCCGCTACCAACGCCTATGATCTGTTGTCCGACAAGGACAAGCGCGCCCGGTTCGACCGGGGCGAGATTGACGGCGATGGCAATCCGACCGCGCCCTTCGGCTTTGGCGGCGGTGGCGGAGGCGGCGGTTTTCGAGGCCAGCCCGGCGGCGGCGGTTTCGATCAGGGCGGCGCGGATTTCGGCGATATCTTCGAAGGCTTGTTCGGCGGCGCGGGTCGCCGTGCGGGTGGCGGTGGTTTTGGTCGACAGGCGCCGCCGTCCAAGGGTGCGAATGTCGCCTATCGCCTGGCGGTGCAGTTCACCGATGCTGCGACTTTGGCGCCCCAGCGGATCACGCTGCAAGATGGCAAGACCATCGACCTCAAACTGCCCGCCGGGGTCGAAACCGGCACGCAGATGCGCCTGTCGGGCAAGGGGCAGGCGGGGCCGGGGGGCGCAGGGGACGCGATCGTCACGATCGAGGTGAAGCCCCATCCCTTCTTCACCCGCGATGGCGACAATGTCCTGCTCGACCTGCCGATCACGCTCGACGAGGCCGTCAAGGGTGGCAAGGTCAAGGTGCCCACTGTCGATGGCGCGGTGATGCTGGGCGTGCCGACGGGTGCGACGTCGGGCAAGACGCTGCGGCTGCGGG
Organism: Sphingobium sp. SA2; assembly: GCF_032227065.1. NCBI lineage: Bacteria > Pseudomonadati > Pseudomonadota > Alphaproteobacteria > Sphingomonadales > Sphingobiaceae > Sphingobium > Sphingobium sp. SA2. Next base: position 390,146 of record NZ_JAPMXX010000006.1, on the reverse strand, counting down.
GCAAGGGCTTTACCGGCAAGGACGGCGCGCGGGGGGATCAGCTTGTGACCCTGCAAATCGATGTGCCTGCCGATGATCCGGCGATCCGGGCGCTGGTCGAAAGCTGGCAGGACAGCCGACCCGTGCGTGCCCATCTCGGCGTTTGAGGCGTTAGGGGGCGGATGCCGCTGAATTCGCCCTATACGCCCGAATCCCGCCGCCATATGGCGGCACGGACACGCGCCCATTTCCATCGCCAGATGAAGCGGGTGCGCCCCGGATCGCAAGCGTTCGAGGTGATGAAGCGGGTCGCTGTCGGCACCTATAGCGATGGCTTCATTCACGCCGGGAATCTTGCCTATCTCTCGCTGATGACGCTTTTCCCCTTCTTCATCGTCGCAGCGGCGGTGGCGAGTATCTTCGGCCGCACCGAAGATGGCCTGGCCGCGGTCAACGCCTTCCTGACGACGGTTCCCCGCGGCGTCGCCGATGTCGTGCGCCAACCGATCAGCGATGTGCTCAATGCCCGGTCCGGTCCCTTGCTCTGGCTGGGCGGGTTCGTGGGTCTGTGGACCGTCGGCAGCCTCATCGAAACCATCCGCGACATATTGCGCCGTGCCTATGGCACCAAAAGCACCAAATCCTTCTGGCATTATCGGCTGAGCGCGGTCGGTATCACTTTGGCCAGCGTCGTGGCGGTGATGTTCGCCTTTTCGCTCCAGGTGGTGATCACGGGCATCGACCAGTTTCTGACCCATCTCCTTCCCTGGGCCGATGATGCCATCGCGCTCGTCGCGTCGGCGAAACTGGTGCCGATGGTCATCGTCTGCGTGGCGCTCTGGTCGCTGTTCGTGTCGCTGACGCCGACATTATACAAGGATCGTCGCTTCCCCAAATGGCCCGGCGCGGTCGCGACATCGCTCTGGTGGTATGGCACGACGCTCCTTCTGCCGCCCACCTTGTCGCTGCTGGGCGGCTATGATCGGACCTATGGCAGCCTGGCCGGCGTCATGATCACGCTCATTTTTTTCTTCCTAGTCGGGCTTGGCGTGGTAATTGGCGCGGAATTGAATGCGGCGCTGGCGGAATTTCCCGAAGAGGAAGTGGCCTTGCTGCCCGAAGACCAAGGGAACGGAACGAAGATATGAACGGCTTGATGGCGGGTAAACGCGGCCTCATCATGGGTCTGGCGAACGACAAGTCGTTGGCTTGGGGCATTGCCAAATCCTTGCATGAACAGGGCGCTGAACTGGCTTTTTCCTATCAGGGCGATGCGCTCGCCAAGCGGGTCCGTCCTTTGGCGGAGCAGGTAGGATCGGACTTCCTGATCGATTGCGACGTGACGGACATGGACAAGCTCGACGCCGCCTTTGCGGAGATTGAGGCGCGCTGGGGCACGCTCGATTTCGTCGTTCATGCGATTGGTTTTTCGGATAAGAATGAACTGCGCGGCCTCTATGTCGATACCAGCCTCGACAATTTCCTGATGACCATGAATGTGTCTGCTTACAGTTTCGTGGCAGTCACGCGCCGCGCCCGCGCGCTGATGCCCAATGGCGGCAGCATACTGACGCTGAGCTATTATGGCGCGGAAAAGGTCATTCCCCATTATAACGTCATGGGCGTGGCCAAGGCGGCGCTGGAAACCAGCGTCAAATATCTGGCGATGGATCTGGGTCGCGAAAATATCCGCGTCAATGCCATCTCGGCCGGCCCGATCAAGACGCTGGCGGCCAGCGGCATCGGCGACTTCCGCTATATCCTCAAGTGGAACGAACTGAACGCCCCGCTGCGCCGCAATGTGACGATCGAGGATGTGGGCGGCGCGGGCCTGTATCTGCTGTCGGATCTGGCCAGCGGCGTGACCGGCGAAATCCACCATGTCGATGCAGGCTATAATGTCATCGGCATGAAAGCCGAAGACGCCCCGGACATCGCGCTCGACAAATGAGCGTCAACACATTCGGTCGCATGTTCCGCTTCAGCACCTGGGGCGAGAGCCATGGTCCGGCGATCGGCGCGGTCGTGGACGGCTGCCCGCCCGGTCTGCCGCTCAGCGAAGCGGACATCCAGCCCTGGCTCGACCTGCGCAAGCCCGGCACGTCCAAATTCACCACCCAGCGCCGCGAGGCGGATGAGGTTCGCATTCTGTCGGGCGTGTTCGAGGGGCGGACGACGGGCACGCCGATCAGCCTGATAATCGAGAATACCGATCAGCGATCCAAGGATTATTCCGACGTCGCCAAGGCGTATCGACCCGGTCATGCCGACTATTCCTATGATGCTAAATATGGCTTTCGCGACTATCGCGGCGGCGGGCGATCGTCGGCGCGGGAAACCGCCTCGCGGGTCGCGGCAGGCGCGGTAGCGCGCGCCGTCATCCCTGATGTCGATATCTTCGCCTATGTCAGCGCGATCGGCGGCGACGCGATCGACTATGACAATTTCGACGCGGCGCAGATCGGGCAGAACCCCTTTTTCTGTCCCGACCCGGAGGCGGCCATACGCTGGGAAAAGCTGGTGGACGATGCCCGGCTTGACGGCTCCTCACTCGGCGCGATCGTAGAATGCGTCGCCAGTGGCGTTCCGGCCGGTTGGGGCGCACCGCTCTATGCCAAGCTCGATAGCGAACTGGCCGCCGCGATGATGAGCATCAACGCGGTCAAGGGCGTCGAGATTGGCGACGGGTTTGCCGCCGCCAGCCTGCGGGGCGAGCAAAATGCCGACCCGATGCGCCCCGGTCCCGATGGACCGACCTTCCTCGCCAATCATGCAGGCGGCATTGCGGGCGGCATCGCCACCGGCCAGCCGATCAAGCTGCGCGTCGCCTTCAAGCCCACCAGTTCGATCCTGATCCCGGTCGAAACCGTGACGCGCGAGGGCGAGGCTTCGGACATCATCACCAAGGGCCGCCATGACCCCTGTGTCGGCATCCGCGGTGTGCCCGTGGTCGAAGCGATGATGGCGCTGGTGCTGGCCGACCAGAAATTGCTTCACCGCGCCCAATGCGGGGAATGACGCGCCGAACCGACCGTAAAAAAGCGAGACGACTCACTTTTGTTACGATAGAATGACGCCATAGCCCGCTCGACGGGCAAGCGGCAGAGCGTAAGCCTGGGGAGCGTCACCACGCATCGCGCGGATTGACGGTCAAAACGTCCCCTGACCGCCGCGATACGGGCCAGTCATGCAACCATGGCTGGCCCATTTCGTTTCAGCCCGGCAAGATCGGCGGCCAGCGCCAATCTTGTTGGGGACAGCGGCATCATGCATTTTATCACCGCGCTGCTGGGCGTGTATCGGGCTGAAATCGGCCTGGCGATTCTGGCCGCCATGTTCATCGCTTTCGTGCGCGAACGCTATTCGCCCACGGTGATCGCGGTGGTGGGCGCGTGCGTTTTTGCGCTGCTTGGCATGCTGGATGAAAAGGCGATGTTTTCGGTCTTTTCCAACAGTGCGCCGCTGACTGTCGGAGCGATGTTCATCCTGTCGGGCGCGTTGATCCGCACCGGTGTCATCAGCCGCGTCGCCGACCTCATCATGACGCGCGCGGAAAAGCGTCCCCGGCTCGCCCTGGCCGAAGTCGCTATCGGCACGATCATCCTGTCGGCGTTCCTCAACAATACGCCCGTGGTCGTGATCCTGATCCCGATCATGTTCAAACTCGCGCAGGCGACCGGTTACCCGGTCAAGAAGCTGCTGATCCCGATGAACACCGTCGCGGTGCTGGGCGGCTGCCTGACGCTCGTCGGCACGTCGACCAATCTGATCGTCGCGGGCATTGCCGCAGACCAGGGCATGGCCCCCTTCGGCATTTTCGACATCACGCTTTACGGCCTGGCCGGGACAGTGGCGGGCGTCGGCGCGCTGCTGCTGCTGTCCTTCCTGCTGCCAAGCGACCCGCCTACCATTGCCGGAGAAAATGGCGGCAATGTGCAGGATTATCTGACCGAACTGGTGGTGCCGCAGGATAGCGATCTGGTCGGTCGAGACGTCAGTACGCTCGGCATGTTCGGGCGGTCGGTCAAGCTGCTCGGTATCAAGCGCGGCGGTGACATTCGTCGCCGCGAGCTGATGGAAGAAGAACTGCATAGCGGCGACAGGCTGATCGTCCGCGCCGATGGCGCGGCGATCATGACATTGCGGGAGGCGGGGGACTTCGACCTCGGCATTGCCGCCGATTCGCGCACGTCGGGGCAGGAGGGGACGGTCGTGGAGGCAATGGTGGCGCCCAGCCATCCTTCCATTGGCGAGCGGCTGGCGGATATTCCCTTCCTCCATGCGTTGCGCGTGCGGATCATCGGCATTCATCGCGCGCGCCATTTGTCCGGACCCGACCTGTCCAATACGCGGGTGCGCGGTGCCGACCGTCTGCTGATTGCAGGCAGCGACGATGCGATGCGGTCGTTGCGCGACAATCCGCATCTGATCGGCGTCGATGTCAGCCGGGTGCGCGCCTTCCGCCGCAAGAAGGCATGGATTGCGATCGTTGCGATGGCAGGCGTGGTCCTGCTTTCGGCGCTCGACGTCATCGGCATTGGATTGGCTGCCGTCATCGCCGTGGGTGTCATCCTGCTCAGCCGTTGCATCGACCCGGAAGAGGCCTGGGGCGCGATCGACGGCGACGTGCTGATCCTGATCTTCGCCATGCTGGCGGTCGGGCTGGCGCTCGAACAGGCGGGCAGCGTCGCCTTGATGGTCGGCTGGATCACCCCGCTGCTGCAAAATGCACCCGCCTGGTCGCTGGTTTTCCTCATCTATTTCTTCGCGCTGATCCTGTCCGAACTGCTCAGCAACAATGCGGTGGCGGCCCTGTTGACGCCCATCATCATCGCGATCGCGCAGCAACTGGGCGTCGATCCCCGGCCGCTCATCATTGCGCTGATGATCGGCGCATCGGCCTGTTTCGCGACGCCGATCGGCTATCAGACCAATGCGCTGGTCTATGCTGCGGGCGATTATCGCTTTGCCGATTTCGTGCGGATTGGCGTGCCGATCAACATCGTCGTGGGCATCGCCGTTTGCAGTGCGCTGGTACTGCTGGGTTAAGCGCCAATCCGGTTGGGCTGGCTCTGTTCGCAGGGCCATGCCTCCGCCAGACCCGTGGCGAATGATGAGGAACTTACTATGACCAGCCTGCCCTTCACTCAGGTCGATGCTTTCGCCGATGCCCCTTTCACCGGCAATCCGGCCGCGGTGATGCCGCTCGACGCCTGGCTCGACGATGCCACGCTTCAGGCCATTGCGGCGGAGAATAACCTGTCCGAGACCGCCTTCACGCTGGCGACGCCCGATGACCCGGAGGCGGACCATGCGCTGCGCTGGTTCACGCCCACCGTCGAAGTGAAATTGTGCGGCCATGCTACGCTCGCCAGCGGCCATGTGCTGATGGGGCAGGGAGATGTGGTGCGTTTTCGCACGCGCCATGCGGGCATGTTGACCGTATCGCGCGCTGGCGATGGCTATGCGCTGTCGCTTCCGGCCTGGGATATGGCGCCCCGTGCTTTGCCGGAACTGGCGGCAGGGCTGGGGGGCACTCCAGTCGAGTCGCATTGGCGGGATGGTGGCTACAGCCTCTTCCTCTTCCCTGACGCCGCTGCGGTCCGCGCGCTCGCGCCCGACTTCGCGGCGTTGAAGGCGCAGGGGGACGTCATGCTCATCGCCACCGCGCTGGGTGAGGACAGCGATATCGTCAGCCGCGTCTTCGTGCCGGGCGGCGGCGTGGATGAAGATCCCGTCACGGGGTCCGCCCATGGCCTGCTCACCCCGTTTTGGGCCAAGCGCCTCAACAAGACGACCCTCAGCGCGTTTCAGGCGTCGGCGCGCGGCGGTCGGCTTGGCTGCACCCTCGATGGCGACCGGGTGATCCTTACCGGCCAGTGCCGTACGGTGATCGAGGGCCGCTTCCACCTCTAGCCCGGAAACAGCCCGATCACCCGCGCCAGCGCCGCCTTCACCGCGACCCTTTGTTCTTTTTCCGGCGACATGCCGATCCGCACCACGGTCAGCCGCTGGCTGGGCGACACCAAGATATATTGGCCATTATGCCCCACACAGCCGAACAGGCTGGCGGGGGCGATGCCCGGCATCAGCGCGCTTTCGCTGCCTTCGCGGTTGAGCCAAAGGTGCGCGCCATAGGCGGGGTTGCGTTTCGACGGCGTGCGCATGAAGTCGACCCATTTTTCCGGCAATATCTGATGCCCGCTGGGGCCGCGCCCCTGCCGCCGCAGCAATTCGCCAAAGCGGCCATAGTCGCGCGCGGTCATATGCATCATGCTGCCGCCGATCATCGTGCCCGCCGCATCATATTCGGGCGTCAGGCTGGGCAGCTTGCCCGGTGCCTTCAACCGGCCGTCGATGAACATCGCCATGGCCCGGCGCCGCACGTCGGGATCGCCGCTGTTGGTCAGCATCCGCGTCATCAGGTCGGACAGGATGATGCTGCTGCCGGTCGAATAGGCGAAGTGGGCGCCCGGTGCCTGCCCCAGCGGTTTCGCCTCGGCATAGGCGCGCATGTCCTGCGCGCCGTCGGTGAACAGCATCCGCACCGTGTCGCCGCTCTGGATCGGTTCGCCATCCTCGACATGATCGAGGCCGCTGGTCATCTGGAGCAATTGGCGCAGCGTGATCTTGCCGCGCGGGTCGCCTGGCTGGCTCCATGCCGCCACCGGCACCGGCGCGTCGATCGCCAGCCGTCCGTCCGCCACCATCAGGCCCACCAATACCGCCGTCACGCTCTTGGCGATCGACCAGGACAGGAGTTTCGTGTCCGGCCCGAAACCCGGCGCATAGCGTTCCGCGACGATTTCGCCATCGCGCATCACCAGCAGCGCGCGGGTGTCGCCCATCGCTTCGTCCTCGAACAAGGGGTCGATCGCGGCGCGCAGCGCAGCCTCGCCCACTGTCGCGTCGCGCGCCACATGGTAGAGCGGCTGCGGGTCGGCCGCGCGCACGCGCCACAGCCCGCCCGCGCCGACAAGGGCCACCAGGGCGGCGCCAAGGCCAAGCCGCTTTACGCTGTTCCATTCGATCTTCATAAGCCGCGCCCTTAGCCATCCCCAACCGAGTCGGGAATATGCCGGGCCGCCGGACGATCATTTATCTTGCCCTTGTGCTTATCCTGTCGCTGCTCGCCGTGCTTGGCTGGCATTGGAGCGGTTTGCGCGGTCAGGCAGAACTGGGCACCGCCTATGGCGCGCGCCTCGCCTGTTCGTGCCGCTATGTCGAAGGGCGGGCGATGGGCAGTTGCGAGGACGACAAGGAGCCGGGCATGGCGCTCGTCACCCTGACCGACCGGCCCGAAGACAAGGCGGTCGAGGCCCGCGTGCCCCTGATCGCCACGCGCACCGCGCGCTATCGGCCCGGCTGGGGCTGCCTGCTCGATCCCGTCCCATAAGCGGCGGCAAGGCTGGCCCCCCGCGCTTTCCCCGGCTAAGGCCGCGTCATGCGGCCCGACATTCCCACGCTCCTTCACGACATTTTCGGCTTCACCCGCTTTCGCGGGGTGCAGGAACAGGTGGTCGCGCGTGTCATGGCGGGCCAGCCGACGCTGGCCATCATGCCGACCGGGGCGGGCAAGTCGCTCTGCTACCAATTGCCCTCGGTCGCACTCGACGGCTGCTGCGTCGTCGTCTCGCCATTGATCGCGCTGATGCACGACCAGTTGCGCGCCGCCACCGCCGTCGGCATTCGCGCCGCCAGTCTGACCAGCGTCGATGCCGACTGGCGCGAGACGCAGGACCGGTTGCGCAACGGCGATCTCGACCTGCTCTATGTCGCGCCTGAACGTGCCAGCCAAGAGGGGTTTCGCAATCTGCTGCGATCGGCCAGGGTCGCGCTGTTCGCGATCGACGAAGCGCATTGCGTGTCCGAATGGGGCCATGATTTCCGCCCCGACTATCGCCTGCTGCGCCCGCTGCTCGACGAATTTCCCGATGTCCCCCGGCTGGCGCTGACCGCCACGGCCGACGCGCATACGCGCAAGGATATTCTCGTCCAACTCGGCATTCCCGACGATGGCCTCATCATTTCGGGCTTCGACCGGCCCAATATCCGCTATGCCGTCCATCCCCGCGATGGCCTGACGCGGCAATTGGCCGATCTCGTCGCCGCCAATCCCGGCCCCGGCATCGTCTATGCCCAGACCCGCGCCGCGACCGAGAAACTCGCTGAAACGCTGGGGCGGGGCGGTCGCGCCGTGCGCGCCTATCATGCCGGGCTGGACCCCAAGGTGCGTGCCGCCAACCAGTCCGCCTTCATCGCCAGCGAGGATATGGTGATGGTCGCGACGGTCGCGTTCGGCATGGGGATCGACAAGCCTGACGTGCGTTTCGTCGCGCATGCCGGGCTGCCCAAGTCGATCGAGGGCTATTATCAGGAATCGGGCCGTGCGGGCCGCGACGGCGAACCGGCGGTCGCGCATCTTTTCTGGGGGGCGGAGGATTTCGCCCGCGCCCGCCAGCGGATCATGGAATTGGAGCAGAGCCGCCAGCAGGGCGAGCGCACGCGGATCGCGGCGCTGGGCGCGCTGGTCGAGACCGCGACCTGCCGCCGCGCCATCTTGCTGCGCCATTTCGGCGAAGATCCGCCCGCCACCTGCGGCAATTGCGACAATTGCCTCTCGCCGCCCGCCAGCATCGACGCGACCGAGACGGCGCGCAAATATCTGTCCGCCGTCTATCGCACCGGCCAGAGTTTCGGGTCCGGTCATATCGAGGCGGTGCTGACCGGCGCCCCCAACGACAAGGTACGCGAGCGTGGCCATGACAAGATTTCGGTCCATGGCATCGTGTCCGGGGACGAGATCGTGCTGCTGCGTCCCGTGTCGCGCGCGCTGCTGGTGCGCGACGCGCTGGAGACCACCGAGCATGGCGGGCTGATGCTTGGCCCCAATGCGCGGCCCATCCTGCGCGGGGAGGAAGAAGTCCGCATCCTGGTGCCGCCCAAACGCGAGCGACGGTCGCGCAATGCCCGCAACGGCGCCGACGCGAACCCGGTCGGCGATCCGCTGTTCGACGCGCTGCGCGCCTGCCGCCGCGAACTGGCGCAGGAGGCGGGCGTGCCGCCCTATGTGATCTTCCATGACTCGACGCTGCGCGAAATGGCCGAGCAGCGGCCGTCCTCGATCCGCGATCTCGGCACGATCAGCGGCGTGGGGCAGAAGAAGCTGGATGCGTGGGGCGACGCCTTTCTGGCGGCGATTCGGCCGTTTCTGTAGCGCCAAGGGTCACAGGTCCGCGTCGCATTCAAGTTCACGATGTCGTGGGCGCATTTTTCGGCCGATTGCGCCGGAAAAGTGCCGGTAAAGGGCGTCCGGAGACCCGGTAACGCGACACCGGCGCGACAGTGACGCGCCTGCGACGCGACAGGCACGCGACGGTCGATCCGGGATGCAGGGCAGGGTGGGGTGCGAGCGTGTTCCATTCGACAGTGTAGATCATCGGAAATCCTACATTGGAAGGGCTTTGCACAACGACGGGAGGAAGAGGCCGCTCTTGAATCCTGACCCTGACCGGCGCATGGCCTGTGCCAAAGGAGAAGCCCCATGTTCCGCAAATTGACCGACCGCATCCTCGTTTCGCCGCAGATCACTCTGGATCAGGTGGCCGACGCCAAGGCGCAGGGCGTGACGATCATCGTCAACAACCGCCCCGATGACGAGGAACCGGGACAGGTCAATGGCGCGGCGATCGAAGCCGCAGCCAAGGCGGCGGGCATCGCCTATGTCGCGGTGCCGGTGGCGCATGGCGGTTTCGCGCCCTGGCAACTGGACGAGATGGCAAGCGCGCTGGAACAGACCGAGGCAGGCGGCAAGATGCTCGCTTATTGCCGGTCGGGCACGCGCAGCACATTACTCTGGGCGCTGACCCGCGCGCGCGCGGGAGACGATGGCGACGTGCTGGCGGCACAGGCGGCGGCGGCCGGCTATGACATCGCGCCGGTGCCGCAGATCATGGATGCGGTGAAGGGGCAGTGAGAGGGGTCGGGTGAGGCCTCACGATAGCGCGCTACATCAGCGTCGAGCCCCCTCTTCCAACTGCGCCTAGGTGCCTTTGGCACCAAGGCTTCCTATCCTTCTCCCCGCTGGGGAGAAGGGGTTTGGCTGAGGCCTACCCGCACTCGACCGTTACATGGGCCATGCGGGGGAGCGCGTGCAGGCGCGCGCGGACGGCGGCACCATTCGCGCCGGGGGCGAGGCTGAGGATGACGGCGTGGGCGTGGGGGCCGATGCGCCAGACGTGAAGGTCGCGGATGGTGGCGCCTTCGGCTTCCGCCAGCGCGCGGACCTTGGCGGTCAGCGCGGGTTCGGCGGTGTCGAGCAGGATGGCGGCGGTGTCCTTCATCAGGCCCCAGGCCCAGCGCGCGATGACGATCGACCCCAATATGCCGACCGCCGGGTCGAGCCACCACCAGCCGAGATAGCGCCCGGCGAGCAGCGCCGCGATCGCCAGCACCGATGTCAACGCGTCGGTCAGCACATGGACATAGGCGGCGCGCAGATTATTGTCGGCATGGCCATGCTGATGATCGTCGCCATGCCCGTGTCCATGATCATGGCTATGGTCATGGCCCAGCAAAAACGCGCTGATGATGTTGATGATGAGGCCGACGATCGCCACCAGCGTCGCTTCGCCGAACGCGACCTGCACCGGTTCCAGGAAGCGCATCCCCGATTCGATCGCGATGAACAGCGCCATGACGCCGAGCAGCAGCGCCGACGCAAAGCCCGACAGGTCGCCGACCTTGCCCGTGCCGAAGGTGAAGCGCGGATTGCGCGCGTGCCGCCGCGCATAGCGATAGGCCGCCGCCGCCACGGCGAGCGCACCCGCATGGGTCGCCATGTGGAAACCATCGGCGAGCAGCGCCATCGAGCCGGTCATCCAGCCCGCGACGATCTCCACCACCATGGTCGCGGCGGTCAGCCACACGACCCACAGCGTCCGCCGGGCATTTTTGTCATGCCCGTCCGACAGATAGATATGGTCGAAATAATGGCTGTCCTCGCCATCCATGCTGGCGGGCGATGGCGCGTGGTCGTGATGGGCGTGGCCGTGCCCGGTGCCGTGAGAGTGATCGTCGTGCATCGTCATTTCCCGTAACGGCGGATCAGCGCCAGCATTTCTTCGGCAGCCGCGGCGCGCGCCTCGTCGGACAGGCCGGGGCAGGCGACATGCTCGCGCATATGCTGCTCGATCAGTTCCTCCATCAGGCTGCCGACCGCGCCGCGCACCGAAGCGACCAGTTGCAATGTTTCCGAACAGCCCGCCTCGCCCGTCAGTTGACGCTCGACGGCGGCGACCTGCCCCGCGATCCGGCGCACCCGCGCCAGTAATTTGTCTCGATCCGCGACTATATGCATAGGGTAGCCCCCTATACTATGGGCGCGGTCGCGACAAGGCCCATCACCTGCCCTAAAAACCATAGCTTGCTCCCACTTCGGCCATGGCTTTGCCAGCCCCCCTCGCCTAACAGGGAGCGATGACGAACCGGTTGGACTGCGATCTGGCGATCCTTGGCGGCGGCCTGTCCGGCAGCCTGATCGCGCTTGCCTTCGCGGCAAAGCGGCCCGATGTCCGTGTCCGGCTGATCGAAAGCGGCACAGCGATTGGCGGCAACCATATCTGGTCCTTCTTTGATGGCGACGTGGCCGCGCAGGACCGCTGGCTCATTGATCCGCTCGTCACCCATCGCTGGGCACAGGGGCATGAGGTCCGCTTTCCAGGGCATCGTCGCCGCCTCGACACCCCCTATAACAGCATCGCCTCGCCTCGGCTCGACGCCCATGTCCGGGCAACGCTGGGCGATGTGACGATGACGGGCGCGAGCGTCGCTGCCGTCACGCCGACCAGTGTCCGCCTGACGGACGAGCGGGAGATCGACGCAGGGGCGGTGATCGATGCGCGCGGCGCGGCGGACCTGTCGCCGCTGCGCTGTGGCTGGCAGAAATTCGTCGGTCATGCCCTGCGGCTCGATGCGCCGCATGGCATTGAACGGCCGGTGATCATGGATGCGACGGTCGAGCAGATGGATGGCTATCGCTTCGTCTATCTGCTGCCATGGGACGATCATACGATCTTCATCGAGGATACTTATTATAGCGACACGTCCGACCTGGACGTGGCCGCCATCGACGCGCGTATCGCCGCCTATGCCAGCGACAAGGGCTGGACCGGCACGGTGATCCACCGCGAACAGGGTGTGTTGCCCGTGGTCCATGGCGGCGATTTCGATCTTTATTGGCCCAAGGATGATCCGGTGGCGCGCGCGGGCGTGCGGGCCGGGCTGTTCCAGCCGATGACCGGCTATTCGCTGCCCGACGCGGTGCGGTTCGCCACCTGGCTGGTCGATCAGCCGCTTGACCAGTTGGCGACCGTCACGCGCGCCCATGCGGCGGCGCATTGGCGCAGCGGCGGCTATTACCGGCTGCTTGGCAAGATGCTGTTCGGTGCGGCGATCCCCGACCAGCGCTGGCGTATCTTCGCGCGCTTCTACGGCCTGCGCGCGCCCCTCATCCAGCGTTTCTACGCCGGACGTTCCACCATTACCGATCGCGTCCGCATCTTGTGCGGACGCCCCCCCGTGCCCATAAGGGATGCCATGCGAACATTGCTGAATCCGCCCGCCTGATGACCAGGAAAGCGATAATCATCGGCGCGGGCTTTGGCGGCTTGGCGCTAGCCATCCGCCTGCAGTCCGCGGGCATCGACACCACGCTGGTCGAGGCGCGCGATCGCCCCGGCGGCCGCGCCTATATGTGGCAGAAGGACGGCTTCACCTTCGACGCCGGGCCGACCGTCATCACCGACCCCGATTGCCTGAACGAGCTGTGGCGCCTGTCCGGCCATGACATGGCGCAGGATGTGACGCTGATGCCGGTCAGCCCCTTCTACCGGCTCAACTGGCGCGATGGCACCAATTTCGATTACAGCAATGACGAAGTGTCGCTGCGTGCCGAGATCGCCAAGCTCGATCCGGGCGATGTCGCGGGCTATGAACGCTTCCTCGATTATGCCGCGGGCGTGTTCGAAGAGGGCTATCGCAAGCTCGGATCGGTCGCCTTTCTCGACTTCGCCTCGATGATCAAGGCCGCCCCGGCGCTGGCCCGCTACCAGGCGTGGCGGTCGGTCTATTCGGTCGTGTCTTCCTATGTGAAGAATGAAAAGCTGCGCGAGGCGCTGTCCTTCCACACGTTGCTGGTCGGCGGCAATCCGATGAAGACCAGTGCCATCTATGCCCTGATCCACAAGCTGGAAAAGGATGGTGGCGTGTGGTTCGCCAAGGGCGGCACCAACAAGCTGGTCGAGGGGATGGCGACCCATTTCGAGCGGCTGGGCGGCACGTTGCGGCTGGGCGACAAGGTCACCCGCATCGAAACCTATGGTGACAAGGTCACCGCCGTCCACACCGCGTCGGGCTGGCGCGGGGAGGCTGATGCGGTCGCCAGCAATGCCGACCTGATGCACAGCTATCGCGACCTGCTGGGCCATCATCCACGGGGACAGAAGCAGGGCGGGAAACTCGCCAACAAGCGCTGGTCGCCCAGCCTGTTCGTGCTGCATTTCGGCATCAAGGGCAGTTGGCCCGGCATTCCGCATCATATGATCCTGTTCGGGCCGCGCTATGAAGGACTGCTCACCGATATTTATGATCATGGCGTGTTGCCGGAGGATTTCTCGCTCTATCTGCACCACCCGACCGTCACTGATCCGTCGATGGCACCCGAAGGTCATTCGACCTTCTACGCGCTCGCGCCGGTGCCGCATATGGGCAAGCTGCCGATCGACTGGGACCAGTTTGCGCCCGCCTATGCCGAGCGTATCTTGGACGAGATCCAGCATCGGTTGATCCCCGACATCCGATCGCGCATCGTCACGCAATTCCATTATGCGCCGACCGATTTCGGCCGCGACCTCAATGCGCATCTGGGCAGCGCTTTCAGCCTGGAGCCGTTGCTGACGCAGAGCGCCTGGTTCCGCGCGCATAATCGCGACGATGTCATTCCCAATCTCTATCTGGTAGGGGCCGGCACCCATCCCGGCGCGGGCATCCCCGGCGTGGTGGGCAGCGCCCAGGCAACCGCTGCGCTGATGCTGGAAGATCTGGGTTAGAGACGATGAAGAAACTGGCGGTCTATTGCGGTTCGGCGACGCCGGCCGACCTGACCTATATCGACGCGGCGCGCATGGTGGGCCGCACGCTGGCGGAACGGGGCATCGGCCTCGTCTATGGCGGCGGGCGGCTCGGCCTGATGGGCGCGGTCGCCGATGCGGCGCTGGAGGCGGGCGGCGAGGTGATCGGCGTGATACCCGAAGCCCTGGTCGGCGCGGAAGTGGCGCATCGCGGCTGCACGGAGTTGCACGTCGTCCAGACGATGCACCAGCGCAAGCAACTCTTCACCGACCTGTCGGACGGCTTCATCACGCTGCCCGGCGGGGTTGGCACGATGGACGAATTGTGGGAGGCGATCAGCTGGGCGCAATTGGGCTATCATCAAAAGCCGGTCGGACTGCTCAATGTCGCGGGCTTTTATGACCAGTTGATCGGCTTCAACCGGCAGATGGTGGAAGCGGGCTTCATCCGCGCGCAACATGCCGGGATTTTGATCCATGCCCAGGGCATTGACGAATTGCTCGACGCGCTGGCCGCCTATCAGCCACATGAGACCATCTTTGCGATGAAGGCGGATCGGCTCTGATCCTGTAGCGCAGGCATAGGGATAGGGGATGACTTGGGCAGGCGGGCAGGGCATGGCGATGGCATGACCGACCTGCCCATATTCGACCGCCCCGCGCTCGTCGCCCATGCCAAGCAGAGCATTGCGCGCGGCTCCAAATCCTTCGCCATGGCCTCGACCCTGTTCGATCCGCAGACGCGCGAGCGCGCTTGGCTGCTCTATGCCTGGTGCCGCAAATGCGACGATATCGCTGACGGGCAGGACCATGGCGGCACGTTGCAGGGCGTCGTGGACGGGCAGGCGCGGCTATCGACCATCCGGGTGATGACCGATCAGGCGCTGCGCGGCGAACCGACCGGCGATCCGGCCTTTGACGGCTTTGGCGTGGTGATGCGCGAATGCGCCATTCCCGCCCGCTATGCCCATGACCTGATCGAAGGTTTTGCGCTCGACGCGCGCGAATGGCGGCCGCGTAGCCAGGACGATATGCTGCGCTATTGCTATCATGTCGCGGGCGCGGTCGGCTGCATGATGGCGGTGCTGATGGGGGTCGATCCTGATGATCAGGCGACGCTCGATCGGGCGTGCGACCTGGGCCTTGCGTTCCAGCTTGCCAATATCGCCCGCGACATCAGCGAGGATGAGGCCGCCGACCGCTGCTACCTGCCGCAGGAGTGGCTGGCCGAAATGGATATGCCGCCGGGCGAACATATGAAGCCCTGGCTCCGGCCGCAGCTTGCCATATTGGCGCGGCGCATGGCGGACATGGCCGCGGCCTATGAGGAGAGCGCGCGCCATGGCACCGGCGCGCTGCCGCCACGGGCGGCCTGGGCCGTGCTGGCGGCGGCGGGCATCTATGGCGACATCGCCCGCGAAGTCGCGCGCCGGGGCGAACAGGCCTGGCACGCGCGCGTCATCACGACCAAGGCGGCGAAATTGGGCTGGGTCGCGCGGGCGGGGATGCAGGTGATCGGTCGCGCCAGGCGCTGGCCTGCCGATGCGCCCCGGCCTGCGTATTTATGGACGCGCCCGGCCGTTTGATCGCAACGCACATCGCTGTTCCCCGGCGGAGGCCGGGGTTCAGTCTCACGGTCTGAACTGGGCCCCGGCCTTCGCCGGGGAACCGCACCTATTGCCGCTAGCCATGCCCTTCACCGCAAGCGCAAAAAAAAGAGGGCCGATGCTTTCGCACCGGCCCCAGGGCTGTTCGCAGGAGGAACAAGGTGGGGCGGGCGGGCCATGTCCCGGTCGGGCGGCCCGCCCTGCCAAACTTACATATTGTAGGCGCGCTCGCCGTGCTCACCGAGGTCGAGACCTTGATGCTCGACTTCTTCGCTCACCCGCAGACCGGTGACGGCCTTGGCGATGAAGATGGCGATGGCGGTGCCGACCGAGGCCCAGACGATGGAGACGACCACGGCGATGATCTGCGTCATCACCTGGGCGCCCATGGCGGTCGAACCGTCGCCGGGGCCACCCAGGAAGGGCTGGTAGACGATGCCGGTGCCGATGGCGCCGACGATGCCGCCCACACCATGGATGCCGAAGGCGTCCAGGCTGTCGTCATAGCCAAGCTTGGGCTTGATGACCGACACGAAGTAGAAGCAGATGATCGAAGCAAGGGCACCCAGGACAATGGCGCCGAATGGCCCCGAATTGCCCGCAGCCGGGGTGACGGCGACCAGACCGGCGATCACGCCGGAGCAGAAGCCGAGAGCCGAAGCCTTGTGACCATGGGCCTTTTCAGCGAGCATCCAGAACAGCGCCCCTGCCGCGGTGGCGACGAAGGTGTTGATCATGGCGAGCGCCGCCGTGCCGTCGGCTTCCAGTTCGGAACCCGCGTTGAAGCCGAACCAGCCAACCCAGAGCATGCCGGTGCCGATCATCGTCATCGTCATGCTGTGCGGGGCCATTGGCTCCTTGGGATAGCCGATACGCTTGCCAAGGATGAGGCAGGCGACCAGAGCGGACACGCCAGCGTTGATATGCACCACGGTACCGCCGGCAAAGTCCAGCGCGCCCATGTCGAACAGCAGACCGCCGCCAGCCCAGACCATGTGGGCGATCGGGAAATAGACGATCGTGAGCCAGATGGCGGTGAAGAGCATGACCGCCGAGAATTTCATGCGCTCGACGACCGAACCCAGGACCAGGGCGGCCGTGATGGCGGCAAAGGTCATCTGGAAGCTGACAAACACATATTCCGAAATCACTTCGTCGGAGAAGGTGGCGGCCGTGCTGTCGGTCGTGACGCCGACCAGGAACCATTTGCCCCACGAAATGAAGGCATTGCCTTCAGGACCGAAGGCCAGGCCATAGCCGTACATGACCCAGATGAGCATGGCGAGGCAGGCAGCCGCGCCGATCTGCGTCATCGTTGCCAGCATATTCTTCGACCGGGTCAGGCCGCCGTAGAACAGCGCTAGGCCGGGCAGGATCATGAGCAGGACGAGGACGGTCGATGTCATCATCCAGGCGTTGTTGCCCGGATTGGGCACGGCTGCGGCGGGTGCCGCTTCGGCGACTTCCTGCGCCCAGGCAGGCAGGGCGGCGAAGAGCGACAGCCCCGCTGCCCCCGCCATCCCGCAAAGTTTCTTGGAAAAGGTCATCATTCCCCCCTTCTTACAGCGCGGTTTCGCCGGTTTCGCCGGTGCGGATGCGCACGGCCTGACCGACATCGAGGACGAAGATCTTGCCATCGCCGATGGCACCCGAATTGGCGGCCGCCTGCGTCGCTTCCACGACGCGCGGTGCCAGGTCGTCGTCGCAAACGACCTCGACCTTGATCTTGGGAACCATGTTGGTGGAATATTCCGCGCCGCGATAAATTTCGGTCTGCCCCTTTTGGCGACCAAAGCCCTTCACTTCGCTGACCGTCATGCCTGCGATGCCGAGGGAGGATAGTGCCTCGCGAACATCGTCGAGCTTGAACGGCTTAATGATAGCCATGACAAGTTTCATGTCGCCCCCTGTTACTGGTGTGCGGGGACATACTCAGCAAGAGGCGTGCCAATTTGCTAATGACGCGTTAATACGGGCTTAGCGTGCGGCGCGACGAAAAGCAGCGCCGAAAAATTGAGCAGCGGCGCGTGCCTGCTCAAAAAACAGGCAGCATCAGCCTACCATTGGCTGCCTTCTGCGATGGCCGCCTCTTCATCGGGCAGCGTCGTGCGCCCTAGGGCGGCGTTGCGGTGCGGGAAGCGGCCGAACCGTTCAATGATCGCGTGGTGATCACGCGCAAAGCCGAGCCAATGATCGTCGCCCGCCCCTTCGAACAGGGACAGCGCCGTCTCCTGATCCTCCAGCGCCTCGCTATGCATGAAGGGCATGTAGAAGAAGAGCCGCCCGGTCCCGCCGATCTGAACGTCATAGCCATGGGCGATCGCCCCGCGCGCGACATCGCGGGCCAGCGGATCGCTGGCGAAGGCCTGGGCGGTATCGCGGAACATATTGCGGGGCAGTTGATCGAACAGCAGGATCGCAGCCAAGGCCTCATCGGCGCGGTCGAGGAAGGCTTCGGGCGGCAATGCCTGTTTTTCCTGCCACAGATCGCCGAAACGGGCGATGCAGCGCTCGTCCAATGCGGGGTCTTTCTCCCACCATCCGGCCTCGCCGACTTCGTTGAACCAGAAGTCGAGCAGGGCTGCGGCCCAGTCGGCGGTCACGGCATCATGGCTGTCGGTGAGCATGTTCATACCGACCTATACAGACGAGCGGCCGATCCGGTTCCACCATAGGCCGCTTATGGCGATCAGGTCGCCGTGCCGCCTACCGTCAGCCCCTGCAGCAGCAGCGTCGGCTGGCCAACGCCTGCGGGCACGCTTTGCCCGCCCTTGCCGCACATGCCGATGCCTTCGTCCAGTGCCCAGTCGTTGCCGATGCCGACCACCTTGGTCAGCGCCGTCGGGCCATCGCCGATCAGCGTCGCGCCCTTGATCGGGTCGCCCAGCTTGCCATTCTCGACCTTATAGGCCTCGGTGCAGGAGAAGACGAACTTGCCCGACACGATGTCGACCTGGCCGCCGCCAAAGCTCTTGGCGAAGATGCCGGTCTTCATGCGCGACAGCAGTTCTTCGGGGTCGTCATGGCCACCCTTGATGAAGGTGTTGGTCATGCGCGGCATGGGACCATGGGCATAGCTTTCGCGGCGACCATTGCCGGTGGGTTCGACCCCCATCAGCCGGGCGTTGAGCCGGTCCTGCATATAGCCGCGCAAGATGCCATCCTCGATCAGGATATTTTCACGCGTCGGCGTGCCTTCATCGTCGATCGACAGCGACCCGCGCCG
This sequence comes from Sphingobium sp. SA2, assembly GCF_032227065.1. Taxonomy (NCBI): domain Bacteria; kingdom Pseudomonadati; phylum Pseudomonadota; class Alphaproteobacteria; order Sphingomonadales; family Sphingobiaceae; genus Sphingobium; species Sphingobium sp. SA2. Next base: position 371,205 of record NZ_JAPMXX010000006.1, on the reverse strand, counting down.
GTCGGCGATCGCGCCGTCATCGACCACGGTCACGCCGGGCGCGGCGACGCGCTCGCCGATGCGGCCGGAAAAGGCGCTGGTGCCCTTGCGGTTGAAATCGCCCTCCAGGCCATGGCCGATCGCTTCATGCACCAGCACGCCGGGCCAGCCGGGGCCAAGCAGGACGGTCATCTCGCCCGCAGGGGCAGCGACCGAGCGCATATTGACGCGCGCCTGCGCCAGCGCTTCGTCGATCGCGCGGTTCCATACGGCCGGGTCCATGACCTGATCGTAGAGATAGCGGCCGCCGATGCCGAAGCTGCCGGTTTCGCGGCGGCCATTCTCTTCGAGGATCACCGAGACGTTGAGGCGCACGAGCGGGCGGATGTCGGTAGCGGTAAAGCCGTCGGCGCGGACGATTTCGACCACCGACCAGCTGCCCGCCAGATTGACCGATACCTGCGCGACGCGCGGATCGCGGGCACGGGCGGCGGCGTCGATCGCGGCGCACAGCGTCACCTTCTCGGCGAAGGGCACGATCTCCAGCGGATTGGCATCGGTATAGAGATGGCGGTTGGTGCGCTGCGGCGGCGGGGCAGGCGGCGCGGCGGCGGGATCGAGCAGGGTCAGCGTCTGCGCCGCCTTGCGGATTGCCGCTTCGCTGATGTCGTTGGCATGGGCAAAGCCGGTCATTTCGCCCGACACGCCGCGCAGGCCGAAACCGGCATCGGTCGAATAATCGGCGGTTTTCAGCCGCCCGTCATCGAAGCCGAAACTCTCGCTGGCGCGATATTGCAGATAGAGTTCGCCATCGTCGCAGCTTTTAAGCGCATCGGCGGTCAGGCGGCGGGCGCCATCGGGATCGAGCAGGCCCGGACGATAGAGCAGGCCACGGGCGTCGGTAAAGTGCGTGGAAATATCGGTCATGCCATCCGATATAGGGACGGCATCACCCAAGCCCAACGGAAAAGTTAGAGGCTGGCCCCGGACGCGATGTCGGGCTTGTCGCCAATGTCCGCCGTGTCGGCGACGCCACCCATCAGCACGAAGCGCCGGTCGCAATAGCCGCAATCGACATAGCCATGTTCGTCAATCTCCAGAAAGACGCGCGGATGGCCGAGCGCGGCGGGAATGTCACCCGATCCGTCACAGGAAACGCGGGTTTTGGAGACTCGGAGGATTTCTGGCGGCTGGATCATGGCTGGGGGAATTAGCAGTGCGGACGCTGCGCCGCAATATGCCGCTACATCAAAGGCAGCGGTGGTGCCTTGCATGGGGTCGAGTCGTCGCCTTTCCGGGCCTTCGCAGCAGGTTGCCAGTCGGTGCAATCCTTGGCCGCGATCACCGCGAGTGGCGACAGCATCAACAGGGCAGGCGCAAGGGTGCTGCCGAGGAAGATGGGGTTGAGCATGGGCACAAGATGCCGCATTCATGCTTGCTGTGCGATGAACGTTACGCAGGCGGTTGGATTGACGGTGACCTCGCAGCATAGCTGCTTGGGAGTTTTGCCGGAAACCGTCCCCCGGACGGTTTCTGTTCGGCAAAACTGGTGGGCGATGACGGGCTCGAACCGCCGACATTCTCGGTGTAAACGAGACGCTCTACCAACTGAGCTAATCGCCCCCTTTGCGGAGAACCGCCTATCTAGGCGAAAAAGCGGTGCCGTCAAGCCGGGCCGTCACAACAGGCGAGTCAACTCGCCAGCAGGCGGCGGCTGGCGCCGAACCAGCGGATCATCGCGTCGGCGGCGTCCTGTGCCAGCGCGATGAAGATGCGGCGGCCATCCTGCGGGTCGGCCTGCCGTTCGACCAGACCCTTGGCGGTCAGGGTGCGAATCCAGCGCAGCGCCGTGGTCGGCGGCACGGCGGCGGCGATGCACAGGCTGGAGACGGAGACGCGCTCCTGCTCCAGCCGGGCGGCGAGCAGGTCGAGAAGCATGTCCCATGCTGGGTCCGCGAACAGATCGCCGGGCAGGAAGTCGGCGCGGATGCGGCGCGCGCGCAGCAGGTCGCGTACCTGCGTCGCGCTGAGCGTCGGCGTCTGGGCATAGGCTTGGGGTGCGGCGGCTCCGATCGGCGCGAGCGCGGGCATGCCGATATAGTCGCTCGGCCGGTCGGCGATGCGCGGGCCAGGGTCGAAGGAGGGCGCGGCAAAGTGCGACCGCTGCGTCAGCGCATCGAGCGTTCGGGCGAGGCGGCTGACCTCCGCGCTCAATTGTTCGAGCCGACTGCTGTCGCCATCCCGGTCATGGACCTGACCGGGGGCGGGGCATTCTTCGCCAGCCGTCACCAGGGCCGCGGCCAGGTCGCTATGGTCGGGGTCGCACAATAATTGGGTGTGCGATCCTTGGGCCGTTGCATAGGCCAGGTCGATCGTCTCCCATCCCGCGACCAGGATGACGGCCATCCCCTGTCGGACCGCCTGTGCCTCCACTTGCGCCAGCAGCGATTCCAGCGCGGGGGTCGATGCGGGGCAGAAGAGCAGCAGCACGTCGCATTGCAACTGGCCATCCAGCCGGGCCGGAGCGTCGGCGAGCGGCGCAACGCCGAGCAACCGCAACCCGGCGGCATCGGCCACCGGCGTCAGGTCCGCCGCATCGATTCGGTCGGCGACGACGAGCAATCCTGACCGATGATCGCGCCGCAAATGATCCGCCCTGCCCATGCTGTAGGAAAAATCTTCCATTATTGCCCCGCCCCGTTCTAGCTTCGTTCCTGGGAATAAAGCAAGAACGGATCAAAGCAGCCGCATCTGTCGCCATAGTGACGATAATCTGGTGCAAAAGGGTGCGATACCGGCCCTGTACGGGTGTTTTTCCACCATCTTCGCGCCGATCTGGCGAGAGGAGAGGGGGAGTGGCCCTATCCCTCCATTATGGAGTCAGTTGTCAGATGGCGCGCGCGAAGGCGATGTAGAGCGCGCGCAGCCGCATCGCGACCGGGCCGGGGATGCCCTCGCCAATCCTCTGTCCGTCGATCCGCACCACTGACTGGCACAGCGTCGACGCGCTGGCGATGAACGCCTCCCGCGCGGCAAGCGCTTCCGCCACGGTGAAGGGGCGATGGACGACCGCAAGGCCGCTTTCCTGCGCCAAGGCGGTCAGCGCCGCGCCGGTACAGCCCGCCAGCACCGCCTGGCTATAGGGGCGGGTGACGATGCCTTCGTCAGTGACGATGAAGGCGGTCGAGGATGCGCCTTCGGTCACGAAGCCGTCCTCCACCATCCACGCCTCCTGTGCGCCTGCGTTGCGCGCGGCCTGTTTGGCCATGACCTGGGCCAGCAGCCCGACGCTTTTGATGTCGCGCCGCGCCCAGCGCAGGTCGGCCATGGTCGCCACGGCGATGCCCGTGCGGACGGCGGGCACGTCCAGCACCGGCTTGTCCGCGACGAACAGGAAGAGCGTCGGTTCGATATCGGGCGCGGCGAGAAAATCGCGGCCCGCCTCCGCCCCGCGCGTGAGCTGGAGATAGACCAGCCCCTCGGTCACGCCGTTGCGCGCGATCAATTGCGTCTGCACCGCTTCGATCTGCGCCAGCGACACGGGCAGGCGGATGCCGAGCGCGTCCGCCGATCGCTCCAGCCGGGCGAGATGGCTGGCGCTGTCCACCAGCCGTCCGTCGATCACCGCCGCGACCTCATAGACGCCATCGGCGAACAGGAAGCCGCGATCGAGCGGCGAAATGCGCGCCTCGTCCAGTGGCAGGAAAGTGCCGTTCAGATAGGCGATTGCCATAAGTCCCGTCCTTCGCTCTGATCCGCTTTTAGCCGCCGAAGCTGACGCCGATCCAGAGCGTGCGCGGCGTGCCCAGATCCATCGATCCGCCCGCGTTGCGCGTCACGATCGTCTCATCCAGCAGATTTTCGCCCCGCGCCACCAGCGTCACGCCGCCCGCCAGCGGCAGCCGCGCGATCGCATCGACCGTGATCGCATGCGGCAGCACGTCGCTTTGCAGATCATCCTCATATTGTTTCGCGACATAGCGCAGCGTGGTCGACAGCGTCGGTCCCTGCGCCGGGCTGTAGGCGATGGTGGCGCTGGCGGCATGGCGCGGGCTTTGCGCGGGGGTCAGGCCGTCAAACGCTTCGCCCGGCGCATGAACGCGGCTGCGGCTATAGGCGTAGGAGGCCGACAGGCGCATGGCACCCAGCGTCGCGTCCGCCGTCAATTCCACGCCCTTGGCGACGATCCGGTCGATATTGCGGCGCTGGCGCGTGGTGGCGGTCAGCGTCACATTGGCGACCGCATCGTCCAGCCGGTTGATGAAGCCGGTCGCCGACAGGCTGATGCCCGGCGCCGGGGTCAGATCGATGCCGACTTCCGCGCCTTTCAGCTTTTCCGGCGTCAGCGCATCATTGGCCTGCGTCGTGATCGGAAACACCACAAAGGGGCGATAGAGTTCGTTGAGCGTCGGCAGGCGGAAGCCGCTATAGGCCGCGCCGCGCAGCGCGATCGCGTCGCTCGCCCGATAGAGCGCGCCCGCCCGGCCCGACACTTCCCAGTCCGACCGGTCGGCATAGTCGCTCGACGTGCCGACGCCGCTGGTCGCGCTGACCTGCCGGTAGAAGCCGTCGCTGATCGACCAGCGATCGGCGCGCACGCCGCCGGTCAGCACCAGCCGCCCGTCCGCCCCGCCTGGCGTCCAGTCATTCTCGACAAAAATCCCGCGCGTCCACTGCTGGCCACCGGCATGGCGACGGAAGGTCGCGGGATTGCTGGCGCTATTGGCATTATAGGCGTCCTCGAACATGTCGCCGCTCGCAAAGCGGCTGTCCACGCCCACGCGCAGCACATGCGCTTCCCCCACCGGCGGGCGCAGCTCGATCTTGCCGCCGATCCCGGTCGAGGGCGTGTTGCGCTGGTCCAACGTCCGGCGGAAGGTGGAGGAGGAGATGACGATGTTCGAGAAATTGCGCACCTGCACATAAGCGAGGGCATCGACCTGCCACCGGCCGCGATCGATATAGCGGATGCTGGCGTCCTGCCCCTGGCTGCTATTGTCCGCCCCGGCGAAGCGCAGCGTGCGCTTATCCTCGAACAGGGTCGCGCGAAATTGGATTTCCGACGTGGCGGAGATCGGCGCGACCGCGCGCAGGTTGGTGGACCAGCCGTCATAGGCGGCGGGCACGGTCGCGGCGACGCGCTGGTCCTTTGGCGTGGTCTGGAACCCGTCGCCCCGGTCCCACCGTCCCGACAGCAAGACATAGCCATTGCCAAGGTCTGGCGTGACGCTGGCGGACAGCTCGGTCGAATCGCGGCTGCCATAGAAGGCGCTGGCGGCAAAGCCCGGCAACTGGTCGCGCGTCGCGCTCGCCAGTTCGATCGTCCCCGCCACCGCGCCCGCGCCGAACGCGCCGATGCCGCCGCCGCGCGTCACCCGCACCACCGAGAGGCGATCAGGCACCAGCGCGCTGAACGGGATATAGCCGAAAAACGGGTCCGCCATCGGCACCCCGTCGAGCAGCACCAGCGTCCGGCTCGACGCATTGCCGCCCAGCGCGCGCAGCGTCGCTCCCTGCGCCGAAGGGTTCGCCGATCGGCTGTCGGACCGGCGGAATTGCTGGAAGCCCGCCACATCGCCCAGCACGCTTTCGATCCGGCCCGATGCGCTGTCCTGCAATCGCTGGCGATCGATCACCACGGATCCATAAGCGGGCGTGCCGGGCGGCAGGTCCAGCCCCGCGCCGGTCACGACGATGGTGGCCGGGTCACCCGCCGCCGGTTGCGCCAGCGCGATGCCGGGCAGGAAGAACAGGATGGTGGGGACAGTGAGAGATTTCATGCCCCCGCTCTCCCCATTTCGGCCGCCTTTTGCAAATGGAAAGGCCGCGCCTCACTCCAGCCGGCGGATCGCCCGTTCGTCGCAAGTGGGCGTGACCCGCTCGACCGGACTGACGCCGGGCACCTGCAAGGATTGCCCGATGCGCAGCGGCGCGAACCGCTTGCGCGCAATCCCCTGGCACCGCAGCGCCAGTTCCAGCATGCGCGGCGGCGTATCCCATTGTTCGTAGGACAGACGGAACGTCCCCCAATGAATGGGGATGGCGGTCGATGCGCCCAGCCGCTTGAACATCTCCACCGCCTGGATCGGCCCGACATGCGCGTCCGACTGCATCTGCCCCTTCCAGAAGCGGAACGCGCCGATGGGGATCAGCGCCAGCCGGATCGGCCCGATCCGCGCGGCCTCGATCGGCCAGCCCATGTCGCCCGCGCCGGTGTCGCCTGCAAAGAAGATATTGCCCGCCCGCGTCGCGATGACGAAGCTCGACCACAGCGCCCGGTTGCGGTCGCTGCCCCAGCGGCTGCTCCAATGATGGTTGCGGGTCACATGGACGCGATAATCGGGGCAATGTTCGTAATTGCCGCACTGGATCACCGCGCCCGGCGCCAGCCCGTTGAGCGCCGCGCCGCTGACCGACTGGCCCCAATCGAGCGCGGTCGCGGGAATGCCATGCGCGCGGAGCAGCGCGTCATTGCCAAGGCTAGTGACGATCTTGGGCTTGTCCCGCTCCCACAGGCGCTTGAGCGTCGGCAGGTCGAGATGGTCGTAATGATTATGGCTGATGACGATCAGGTCGATCTTGGGCAGATCATCGAAGCGGATGCCCGGCTCCGCCACCCGCTTGGGGCCAAAGGGGGGCAGGGGGCTGGCATGGTCCGACCAGATCGGGTCGGTCAATATGTTCAGCCCCGCCGCCTGCACCAGCACGCTCGCATGCCCGACCCAGGTCGCCACCATGCCGCGCGGCGCGGCAAAGGGCGCGGGCCTGGCAGGCTTGACCGCAATCCCGACCGGCCACTCCGGCCGATCATCATCGCCCAGCAGCCAGCGCATGAGGAAGCCCGTCCGACTGGTGCCGGGCGGCGCGGGCGGCTCGATCGCGCCATCGGGATTGAAAAAATGCGCGCCGTCATAATGGCGGCTGACCGGCCCGTCATAATAGATGCGGTCGAGGAACGGCGGAACGATGGTGATCGCCAGACACAGCGCCACCACCGCGAACAACAGCGCGACCCCCAAGCCCCTGACGATGCGGATAAGGCGACCCATGCGGAGCGCCATAGCGGACGGGGGCGGGGGAGCAAGGGGGGTGTGGGGGTGATCGGCACCCTATAAGATTATCCGCGCGCCTCGCCTATGCCGCACGGGCCACAGCCAGTTCTACTCAACGGTAAGGAAAGGCGCGACAATCAGGCCTGTATCTCCCCTCCCCGGCGGGGAGGGGCAGGGGGAGGGGGAGCGAGGCAAAGCCGAGCGTCAAAGCTGGCGGCGGCACACCCCCATTTCACCAATCCCAAGTCGTCACCCTGAACTTGTTTCAGGGTCCATCTATCGCCACGAGCCACCGCTTTTTGGGGCATGATGGATGCTGAAACAAGTTCAGCATGACGAAGAGAAATGGGGTGCGCTCCGTATGCAATTGCCCTGCCCTCAAAGGGTAGGGGTCGAAAGAGCGCAACCGAGGCGCACCGCCAACAGCGCCGCACCCACACCGTCACGACCCGCCCCGCTTCCCCCCCGCCTCCCCCGCGCCGCCGTCATCGGATCAGGCTTCGTCGGCGGGGTCCAGCCCGGCGGCGGGGTCATGCGTTGCTGGCTGGTGCCAAGGCCCATCGCGCCGGGGCGGGACCGCTCCACCCCGGACAGATCGGCCGCCTTGGCCTCCGCCGCGCTGGCGCCCCCGCGCATCAGGCTGATCGCGTCGCGGCACCGCTTCGCTTCCTCGAAATCGAGCGCTTCGGCAGCCGCCGCCATCTTGCGCGACAGGGTTTCGATCGTGTCGTCCATGGCGGGTAAACGCGCGATCGGGGCGTTAGGCTGCATAGGGACGCGCGTCGGCTGTACCCTACCAATGGCCAATAGTATGTGGAGACAGAGAAGTTCATTTTACAAATGATAGCTCCACTTTAAGCTACGGATGCAGACTACCAAATTCACAGATAGTTCGAAAAAAAATGGCGCCGCCTTGGAGGCGACGCCACATATCATCAAGATTCTATTATCACTTGCCTAAGCGTTTTGCCATCTTTTGGATGGAGGCCGCATCGCCTTCAGCAACATATCCTTGGGATGTTCTTTTAACCTTCACTCCCGCAGGTGCCGCTGCTTTGATTTGCCGATCTACCGCCGCAAGGACAGACTTTTCCAATTCACGGCTGAGTTGCCCCGGCGAAGTGAGATTTTTTCCATTGAAGGTCAGTTTCATCATTTATCCTTTCGGCGGAAATGGGTCGTTGCCAAAGCTCCAGCTCTCGCGGAACTGACCGTTACTGCCTTGGATACGAAGTTCGGACGCCTGATTGCGCGCGATCTCGCGTCCCAAGCCAATCGCCTCGGCCTGAGTTTCGCAACGTGCGGTGAGACGAGAATTCCCCTCACCACGAACGCCCCAGCCTTCACCATTGCGAACTACATACTGATTTTTACCGCTCATTCTTCACTTCCTTTACATCTGACCAAATCACAGAACGCTTGACTCCCGAGCATCCAACTGATTCACTGTCTTAGACATAAGGCAGTTTCACCTGTGAGGCGACTTGTCTTACAAGAGAGACGTTATCGGCGTGTTGGATTCGAGTCAACACGGTTGTTGGAGATTGTATGACCCTTCCAATTGAGGAACTGGGCCGACTGATAGTTCGAAAGCGTGGAAGGCAGGGAATCCGGGCCGCAGCAGCCGAGGCAGAAGTCAGTCCCGCCACATTATCTCGGGTAGAAAATGGTAACCTACCGGACCTAGCAACATTTGCTAAAATCTGCCGATGGTTAGAGGTTGATCCTGCCCGATTTCTCGGGGTGGAGCGGGAAACTTCGACCTCAAGCCCCGCTCGTGCTGTAGCTCATTTCCGCAAGAAGGCGACCGTTTCTAAAGAGACGGCAACATCGCTTGGTGCGCTGATCCTTGCTGCTCAGCGAGCGCGAAGGGCTCGAGCGGAGCTAGAGCGCGGGGAATAAGATGAAACGGGGGTTCAAGGCAGAAGCTGAACGTCGGTCGTTGTCTGCGAGGGCCAGCCTTGGGCTGGATCCAATGGCACCGCTTTGTCCATGGAAATTTGCCGATACGCTCAAAGTAATGGTTTTTGATGCTAGTGAAATAAAGCTTGAACCAGAACATGCTACGCAGTTACTTGAAGTTGATCCAGACAGCTGGTCAGGGATGACACTGTTTGATGAAGGCGTGCACGTTGTGGTTCTAAATTCAACACATCGGCGAACAAGGCAGGCTGCAACGCTTATGCATGAACTTGCTCATATTACACTGGACCACATTCCCGCTGACGTAACCGTTTCTCCAAGTGGGTTGGTCTTATTATCGGATTATTCACCCGAGCAGGAGGATGAAGCCGATTGGCTTGGAGCGGCGCTCCTGCTGCCGGAGCAAGCGTTGCTGCGAGACCGTAGTCGTGGCTTATCGATTTCAGACATTGCGGCTGCGTTCGGCGTGAGTGAGCCTCTATGTCAGTGGCGTTGTCGAATGACTGGAGTAGAAAAACGAATAGCGTTGCGAGCAAGAATGTAAAGCTAGGCACGGCATGAGCCCGCGATGTAAAAGTCTAATATGCTTTTAAAGGATTGTAACCTGACCGTCTAGAATCGGTCGGTCCAATTCTCCTAATTCGAAACCGTAACCCAACAACCACATACCTACCAAAATCCATCCTATTGCTTTGGCTAGCCCAATTGCCGCTGTCCTATTTTCCTTCGATCGGCTTACCCGAACCGATCTTTGAACAAGTAAGTGTAACCCGCCACGCCCGCACGTAGGCGCACGCGCGCCCACACTTCGCAAAAATTCTCCTATTGCGAAATCGACGCCACCCGTCCGTTCGCCCGCAATTGCGTGGCCTGCGATGGTGTGAACTTCACAGATTTGGCAAGGGCGCGTCGGCCGCTTTGCCGGGTCGCGCTTAGCCCTGGTCCTGATAGGCCATTTGCAAAATGCCCCAGTGCCGCCCCTTCACATGGATCGACGCGATCACCTGTTTGAGCAGCAGCACTTCGCCGCTGGCGGTCAGGCGGCGATAGGCCTTGATGCAGAAGGGCTGGGTGGTCCGCGCCTGTTCGCGCGTGTCGGGAAAGTCGAAGATCAGCCCCTGCCGCGCATGTTCCGCGTTCCAGGCGTCGTCGCCCGGCCGCTGCGGCTGCGCCCGTTCGGGCATGGCGACCGCGCCATAGGCGTTGCGGTCAGTGAAGGTCATGCCGAACCGCCCGGTAAAGCCGCGCGCCCGTTCCTGCTGCGCGCGGGCGACGGGCAGGATCACCGCCTGCACCGGATGCACATATTGCGGCGGGTTGGTGCCGGGGATCGGCGCATAATCGTCGCTGAAGATCGCCGCTTCGCTTGCCTCACCGCGCTCGATCGCCCGCTCGATGGCGTCCGCGACCTTTTGCGCCGACTCCAGGCTAAAGCGGATATAAGGCGAGTCGGGAATATCAACCCCGCTTTCGGCCAGATATTGCAGCAGCATATTGGTGTCGCTGCTGGCGGTCGACACGCGGCCCGACAGCCGTTGCAGCCCGTCGGCATTGGCGCTCGACGTGCTGGCCAGTGTCGCGATGCCGGTGCGGATTTCGCCCGCGGACCCGACCATCGACGCGATCCGCCGTGCCACCGTCTCGCTATTGCTCGACAGGTCGAGCATCAGCGCGGCGAGCCGTTCGACCAGCGTTTCGATGTTGCGCGTGTCCGACTGGGCGGTGCGCGCGGTCTGCGCGCCCTGGGTGATGCTGGCGAGCATGCCGCCCGCCTCGCCGGTCAGCGCCGCGATCGACTGTTCGATGGTATGGGTGGCGGCGGCGGTTTCCTGCGCCAGTTTCTTCACCTCGGCCGCGACCACGGCAAAGCCGCGCCCCGCATCGCCGGCCCGCGCCGCCTCGATCGTGGCGTTGAGCGCCAAGAGGTTGGTCTGGCTGGCGATGCCGCTGATCATGCTGGTGACATGGGCGACGGTGCGCAGCGCCTCGCCAAAGCCGTCGAGCCGCGCATGGATATGGCTGACCTGGTCGATCAGATCGACGAAATTGCTGTTGGCGGCGGAGAGCTGGCGGCCCGAATCATCGATGATGGCGCGCGCCGCAATCGCCTGTTCCCGCGCATCCTGCCCGGCCAGCGCCACGCTGTCGCCATCCCGCGACAATTGCCCGGCCGCGCCGCTGATCGCCTCGATCATCTGCGCCTGCTGCGTGACCCGGTCGGCCAGTTCGCTGATGTCGGCCTGCAGGTCGAGCGTGCGGATGCCCAGGTCGCCCGACAATTTGGCGACCTTCATGACCGCTCTGGCGACGGTTCCGATGTCTGCGATATTCCCCATTTCCATGGGGGTATCGCAGCATGGTGAAGGAAGCGTTAGCGCGCGCTTACACGCCTTCCAGCAAGCCTTCGCGCTTGATCTTTTCCTGCCAGACCAGCGGGGCGAGGTGGTGGACATTCTGCCCTTCGCTGTCGACCGCGACGGTCACGGGCATGTCCGCGACGTCAAATTCGTAGATCGCCTCCATGCCCAGATCCTCAAAGCCGACGACCTTGGCCCCCTTGATGGCGCGCGCGACCAGATAGGCCGCGCCGCCGACCGCCATCAGATAGGCGCTCTTATGCTTGGCGATGGCGGCGGTCGCCGCAACGCCGCGCTCCGCCTTGCCGACGCAGCCGAGCAGCCCCTGTTCCAGCATCATGTCCATGAAGCTGTCCATGCGGGTGGCGGTAGTGGGACCGGCCGGGCCGACCACTTCGTCGCCGACCGGATCGACCGGGCCGACATAATAGATGACGCGGCCCTTGAAATCGACCGGCAGTTGTTCGCCCCGGCTCAGCATATCCTTGATCCGCTTGTGCGCGGCGTCACGGCCGGTCAGCATCTTGCCGTTCAAGAGCAGCCGGTCGCCATGCTTCCAGCTTTGCACGACTTCGGGCGTCAAGGTGTTGAGATCGACGCGGATCGCTTCCTTGCTCGGCGTCCAGTTCACGTCGGGCCATTCCGACAGCTTGGGCGCTTCCAGATAGGCGGGGCCGGAGCCGTCGAGCGTGAAATGCGCGTGGCGCGTCGCGGCGCAATTGGGGATCATCGCAACCGGCTTGCCCGCCGCATGGCAGGGATAATCGTAAATCTTGACGTCGAGGATGGTGGACAGGCCACCCAGACCCTGCGCACCGATGCCCAAAGCATTGACCTTGTCGAAAATCTCGACCCGCATCTTCTCGATCTCGGTCTGCGGTCCGCGCGCCTTGAGTTCGCCCATGTCGATGGGCTCCATCAGGCTTTCCTTGGCCAGCGCCACCGCCTTTTCCGCGGTGCCGCCGATGCCGATGCCCAGCATGCCGGGCGGGCACCAGCCAGCGCCCATCTGCGGGATCATGTCCAGCACCCAATCGACGATCGAATCGCTGGGGTTCATCATCTTGAACTTGGTCTTGTTCTCCGACCCGCCGCCCTTGGCCGCGACGTCGATGACGACCTTGTTGCCCGGCACCATCTCCACCGACAGGACACAGGGCGTGTTGTCTTTGGTATTCTGGCGCGAGAAAGCGGGATCGCGCAGGATCGAAGCGCGCAGGCGGTTTTCGGGGTTCAGATAAGCGCGGCGCACGCCTTCATCGATGACATCCTGCATCGACCGGCTATTATCGTCCAACCGGCACTCCATGCCCCATTTGACGAAGACATTGACGATGCCGGTATCCTGGCAGATCGGGCGATGCCCCTCCGCGCACATGCGGCTGTTGGTCAGGATCTGCGCAATGGCATCCTTGGCCGCCGGGCTTTGCTCGGCCTCATAGGCTTTGCCGAGCGCGCGGATATAATCCATCGGGTGATAATAGCTGATGAACTGGAGCGCGTCGGCCACGCTCTCGATCAGATCGGCGGTTTTGATGAGCGTCATCTACCCTAGTCCCCATATCTGCGGCCCGGCCCTGCACGGCGGGTTCCTGCTTGGGCTGGGGCTATACGCATCCTCGCTCCCAAGTCCAGTATGGGTAAGTCCAGGGGGAGGGGGAGGGGCGACTCCGGCTGCGCACGCATTTGCGTGGCAAGCCCCAATATATTTTTTTGAAGCCACGGTCCCCCTTGCCTTTTGCGGGGGGCAGGGAAGTCCATGCGTCGCGGCGTTGCGACAGGCAAAAGCGGCGATGAAATGAATCGGTTCGGCGACGAACGGAGTCTCTAAACGGTCATTTACCCTCTTGCGTCCCAAAGGGGCTATGGCACTATCCCTTGTATCGGGTTAACGGGGGTCACCCAACAGATTGTGATTGCGTCGCGGAACATGGTTTCGCTTGAAGGGCATTTTGTCCGTGCGATCGCGGTCTGGCGGGCCTCGTTCCGGTCCCGGCACGAAACGGTTTGCGGCTGATGCGCGACTGGATGGCGCGGGGCTTGACCGAATCGAACGGAACAGGAACATTCGGGGGCTGAGATGGATTTTCGAGATAGCGGACAAGGTGGTACTGGCGACGTGGCGACTGTGATGGATGAAGTGTTGGACGCGGTAGCGGCAACGAACAAGGCGGCTCCGGCCAAGGCGCAGCCCAAGGAGGCGGCACCCCTGACCTCCTCGACCGTGGTGGAGCGTCGTTTCGACATCGTGACCGATGCGTCGCGCGATGCGTTGCTGACTGAATTCGGCAAGGATACGCTGAACGACCGCTATCTGCTGCCCGGCGAATCCTATCAGGATCTGTTCGCCCGCGTCGCATCGGCCTATTCGGACAATCAGGACCACGCCCAGCGTGTCTATGACTATATCTCCAAACTCTGGTTCATGCCCGCCACCCCGGTCCTGTCCAATGGCGGCACCGGACGCGGCCTGCCGATCAGCTGCTATCTGAACTCGGTGGACGACAGCCTGGAGGGAATCGTCAACACCTGGAACGAGAATGTCTGGCTTGCCTCGCGCGGCGGCGGCATCGGCACCTATTGGGGCAGCGTGCGCGGCATCGGCGAGCCGGTGGGCCTCAACGGCAAGACCAGCGGCATCATTCCTTTCGTCCGCGTGATGGACAGCCTGACGCTGGCGATCAGCCAGGGCAGCCTGCGTCGCGGTTCGGCCGCCTGCTATCTCGACGTGTCGCACCCGGAAATCGAAGAGTTTCTCGAAATCCGCAAGCCCAGCGGCGACTTCAACCGCAAGGCGCTCAACCTGCATCATGGCGTCCTTCTGACCGACGAATTCATGGAAGCCGTGCGCGATGGCCGCGAATTCCATCTGCGCAGCCCCAAGGACCAGTCGATCCGGTCGACCATCGACGCGCGTGCACTGTTCCAGAAGCTGGTCGAAACCCGCCTGGCGACCGGCGAGCCCTATATCGTGTTCAACGACACGGTGAACCGCATGATGCCCAAACATCATCGCGACCTGGGGCTGAAAGTCTCGACGTCCAACCTCTGCTCGGAAATCACCCTGCCGACCGGGCGCGATCACCTGGGCAATGACCGCACGGCGGTTTGCTGCCTGTCGTCCATGAACCTGGAAACCTGGGACGAGTGGAAGGACGAAAAGCTCTTCGCCGAAGACATTATGCGCTTCCTCGACAATGTGCTGCAGGATTATATCGACCGCGCCCCGCCCGAAATGGCGCGCGCCAAATATAGCGCCAGCCGCGAACGCTCGGTCGGGCTGGGCGTCATGGGCTTCCACAGCTTTCTCCAGGCACGCGGCATTCCGTTCGAGGGCGCGATGGCCAAGTCGTGGAACCTGCGCATGTTCAAGCATATCAAGGGCCAGGTCGACGAAGCCTCGATGCAACTCGCCATCGAGCGCGGCCCGTGCCCGGACGCCGCCGACCAGGGCGTGATGGAGCGTTTCAGCTGCAAGATGGCGATCGCGCCGACCGCTTCGATTTCGATCATCTGCGGCGGCACATCCGCGTGCATCGAACCGATCCCGGCCAATATCTATACGCACAAAACGCTGTCGGGCAGCTTCTCGATCAAGAATCCTTACCTCGAAAAGCTGCTGATCGAGAAGGCGAAGGACAGCAACAATGTCTGGAACTCGATCCTCGAACATGGCGGCAGCGTCCAGCATCTCGACTTCCTGACCCAGGAAGAAAAGGACACTTTCAAGACCAGCTTCGAAATCGACCAGCGCTGGCTACTCGAACTCGCGGCCGACCGCACCCCCTATATCGATCAAGCGCAGTCGCTGAACCTGTTCATCCCGGCCGATGTGGAAAAATGGGATCTGCTCATGCTCCACTTCCGCGCCTGGGAACTGGGCATCAAGTCGCTTTATTATCTGCGGTCGAAGAGCGTGCAGCGCGCGGGCTTTGCCGGTGGCGTGGAAGCCGACAACACGATCGACGCGCCTAAGTTCGAGATCGAAAGCACGGACTATGACGAGTGTCTGGCCTGTCAGTGATTTTGTGAGCCTCTCTCCCAAAGAGGAGAGAAAGGCCAATATAGATTTCCCGGAGTTACCCCATGTCTCTTCTTCAAGCCTCCAAGCAATATAAGCCGTTCGAATATCCCTGGGCCTACGACTTCTGGAAGCGCCAGCAACAGCTGCACTGGCTGCCCGAGGAAGTCCCCTTGGGCGAGGATTGCCGCGATTGGGCGCAGAAACTGTCCGATCATGAGCGCAACCTGCTGACGCAGATCTTCCGCTTCTTCACCCAGGCCGACGTGGAAGTGCAGGATTGCTACCACGAAAAATATGGCCGCGTGTTCAAGCCCACGGAAGTCAAGATGATGCTGACCGCGTTCAGCAACATGGAAACCGTGCATATCGCGGCTTATTCGCATCTGCTCGACACGATCGGCATGCCCGAAAGCGAATATAGCGCCTTCCTCCAATATAAGGAGATGAAGGACAAGCATGACTATCTGCAGCAGTTCGGCGTCGATACCGACGAGGATATTGCCCGCACCCTGGCGATGTTCGGCGGCTTTACCGAAGGCCTTCAGCTCTTTGCGTCCTTCGCGATGCTGATGAACTTCCCGCGCTTCAACAAGATGAAGGGCATGGGCCAGATCGTCACCTGGTCGATCCGTGACGAGACGCTGCATTGCGAGGGCATCATCAAGCTGTTCCACGCCTTCTGCGCCGAACGCGGCTGCCTGACCCCGGCGGTCCGGGAAGACATCATGGACATGTGCCAGAAGACGGTGCGCATCGAGGATGCGTTCATCGATCTGGTCTTCGAAATGGGGCCGGTCCCCGGCATGACGGCGAAGGACATCAAGAAATATGTCCGCTACATCGCCGACTGGCGGCTGGGCCAGCTTGGCTTCAAGCCCATCTACATGATCGAAGAGCATCCGCTCCCTTGGCTGAGCCCGCTGCTCAACGGCGTGGAACATGCCAATTTCTTCGAAACCCGCGCCACCGAATATTCAAAGGGCGCGACACGCGGCCAGTGGAACGACGTATGGGACGCCTTCGACCGCCGCAAGACCCGCGCCGTACCAGCCAATGCGGACGAGGTGGACCCGGACATGTTCAAGGCTGCGGGGATCGCGGCGGAGTAAAAGGCTGCGTCATCAGACGATCTAAAATCTCAGGATTAGGTAGGGCAGGGCGCTGGTAAGCGCCCTGCCTTTTCATTAGCAGCGCGGTTATCCGATCGAACCAGGGATGAACGGCGTGTTTTGTTCCGTTCATGCAACATCCTGTATCCACTGGGGTTCTGACAGCAGAGACACGACCCCAGGGAAGGACCCGCCCATGACATTCACCTTCAAACAGGCCATTGCCGCCTTGTCGCTCGGCGCGATGACGCTGATGGGCCTGGCTGCGACGCCAGCCTTTGCGCAGCCGGGCCGCGACAATCGCGAGCGGCGCGAAGATCGCCGCGATGACCGGCAGGAGCGTCGTGCCGATCGCAAGGATGACCGTCGCGACAATCGTCAGGATCGCCGTGCCGACCGCCGCGATGATCGCCAGGACCGCCGCGTGGATCGTCGGGATGATCGCCGCGACTGGCGTCAGGTCCGTCGGAACGACCAGCGCGTGACCTATCGCCGCCCTGGCCGTCCGGTCTACAGCTATGACTGGAACCGCCCCGACCCGCGCTATGGCCGCAGCTATCGGCCCGATCGCTATTATCGCGGCGGCTACCAGCCGATCCGCGTCGATCGCCGCACCCGCATCTATCGCGGCTATGACGACCGCTATTATTGCCGCCGCTCGGACGGCACCACGGGCCTGATCGTCGGCGCGGCGCTGGGCGGATTGCTCGGCGGCCAGATCGACCGGGGCCAGTCCAACATCGCCGGTATCCTGATCGGGGGCGGCGCGGGCGCGCTGCTGGGCCGCGAAATCGACCGTGGCGGCGTGAACTGCCGCTAACAGGAGAATAGGGGCGCTGCGTTCAACACCAGGGACGCCGCGCCCCGTCCCATTCCCGCGCCAGCCCTTCGGCCACCAGCATCCCGCCGATCGAGCTACCGCCGCGCGTCACGACCCGCAACGACCGGCCATAGCGGTCCACATCGCGATCCACGCTTTCCAGCGTGAAGGGACCGGCATTGAGCAAGACTTGCAGCCGCTGCGTGGCCTGCGCGCCCAATGCGCCCTCGGCGGCGCAGCGCGGCCCATGGGTTTCGGGCGTGTCGATGTCGGCGATCCGATATTTCGCGCCCTTGAACCAGAATGTGTCGCCATCCACGACGCAATCGACCCCGCCGCCGCTGTGGCAAAAGCCGAACTGCGCCGATAGCGTATCGCTGCTCTGGCGTTGCCCGGTTACCGGGATCGTCGGCAGCGTTCCCCGCTCGATCCACTCCGGTCCATACCAGCCCAGCAGCAGCCCCAGACATAGGATATAGATGAAAGATGGGCCGCTAATGGCCCCGCTGCGCCGGTTGTTGCGCCCATATGCCTGTCTTGCCATCGGGCGAGCCTAGGTGGCCAACAGCAAATGACAGGTTAAAGCGCGACCATCTTCGCTCCGATCCGGCGCGTTTTGACCGGGATCAAAGACAGGGCGCGCACCAACGTCATGCTGAAAGGGTTATCCGAAACGGAGCCATCTCCCATGAACGCAGCCGCGCCGCCCAGCCCCTATGCCCGTATCGGCGGCGAACCCGCCGTTCGCGCCATCGTCGCCCGCTTTTACGATCTGCTGGAAGAGGACAAAGCCTATGCGGACCTGCGCAACGTTCACGCAGCGGACCTCGGTCCGGTACGGCACGGCCTGACCCGCTTCCTGACCGGCTGGCTGGGCGGCCCGCGCGACTGGTTTGAGCGCGGGCCGTGCATCATGTCGCTGCATCGCGCCTTTCCGATCACCCCGGCGTTGGCGGATCAATGGGCGATGGCGATGACCTGCGCCATTGCAGCGCGGGACGATATCGATCCCGCCATTGCCGATTCGATGACCCAGGCGCTTGGCCATATGGCGCGGGGCATGATCAATTTCGGGCTGGATGACAGCGCCGCCGCCTGACGACTTACTCGTCGTCTTCGGTCGTTCCGAAGGCGTCATCCTCATCGTCCATCTGCGGCTCGCCCGCATAGGCATCCATGTCGATCCGGCCCGACCGGTTCATGTCGTTCATCCGCTCGACCAGGTCGGGCACATCGTCGGGAATGATCTGCGCCGGATTGGCGTGGCCGCCCCGCTCGCTATCTTCCGACGGATCGGTCGCGCGCGCTTGCGCGTCGGCGGCGACGTCCTGCGCCTGCGTGCCCGCATCGGCCTGTTCGCTATTGTCTTCCGTGTCGGGGGTAGGGCGGTCCATGGCCGGTCTCCTTATAGGGATTGATCGCCCTTCAACGGTCGGCATCGCGGCGCGTTCCCCGGAAACCACTGGCCCCGGAAACCACTGGACAGCGCCGGGCCGAAAGGCCAAAGGCCCAAGCGATCCTTTTCGCACTGCAACAGGAATCCTCATGCCTCGCCAGCTCATTTCGTCCGGCTCGCCCTTCGAGGCGCAGGTCGGCTATTCGCGCGCCGTCGTCCAGGGCGACTGGTGCTTCGTCGCCGGAACCACCGGGTCGGACCCCGAAACCAAGACGATGCCCGACAGCGTGGTCGATCAGGCCGCCAATGCGCTCAAGGTCATCGGCAAGGCGCTGGACGATGCAGGCTTTTCGTTCGCCGACGTCGTGCGCGTCACTTATTATATCACTGACCCGGCCTATTGGGACGATCTGGGCCAGGCGACCGCGCCGGTGTTCGGCACGATCCGTCCCGCCGCCAGTTGCGTCGTCACCGGCCTCATCAAGCCGGAGATGAAGATCGAAATCGAAGTCACCGCCTTCAAAGGATAAGTCGCCATGATCACCATGTACGGCATCAAAAATTGCGACACGATCAAGAAGGCCCGTAACTGGCTGGACAATGAGCGCGTCCCCTACAGCTTCCACGACTATAAGGTTTCGGGCGTGGATAAAACCAAGCTGGAGGAATGGGTCATGGAACATGGCTGGGAAACCATCTTCAATCGTTCCGGCACCAGCTTTCGTGCGCTCGACGCAGGGGACAAGGCGCATATCGATGCGGACAAGGCGATCCTGCTGATGATCACCAATCCCTCGCTGATCAAGCGGCCGATCCTCGACACCGGCAAGGGCACGATCATCGGGTTCAAGGCCACGACATACGAAAACGCGCTGCAAGGCGTTTCGGCTTGAGGGGCGGGGATGTGCTGCGGATCGGCTTGTTGCTGCTGATGAGCCTCATCCCCCTTTCTGCCGCGCGGGCCGATCCGCTGATCATCGCCCATCGCGGTGCCAGCGGGGAGCGGCCCGAACATACGCTCGCCAGCTATGAGCGCGCCATCGACCAGGGCGCGGACTATATCGAGCCGGACCTGGTCCTGACCAAGGATGGCGTCCTCGTCGGTCGGCATGAAAATGAGATTGGCGGCACCACCGATGTCGCCGACCATCCCGAATTTGCCGATCGCAAGACGAGCAAGACGATCGACGGCATCGAAATGTCGGGCTGGTTCACCGAAGATTTCACCCTTGCCGAACTGCGCACCCTGCGCGCCCGTGAGCGGTTGCCGGACCTGCGCACTGCCAACAAGCGGTTCGACGGCCTCTATCCGATCCCGACCTTCGAAGAGATCCTGCAACTTGTGCGCGCGAAGGAGGCCGAGAGCAGCCGCCGCATCGGCCTCTATCCCGAAACCAAGCATCCAAGCTATTTCGCCGGGCTGGGCCTGCCGCATCAAGGGCCGTTGCTCGATCTGCTGAGCCGCTATGGCTATCAGACCGAGGTCGATCCGGTCTTCATCCAGTCGTTCGAGGTCGGTAATCTGAAAGCAATCCGCGCGACCTCGCGGCTGCGCATCATCCAGTTGGTCGATGCGGAGGGTGGCCCGGCCGACCTGCCTGGCACCAGCTATGCCGATATGCTCACAGTCCAGGGGCTGACCGATGTCGCGGCCTATGCCGATGGGATCGGGCCGTCGGCAGCGCTCGTCATCGCGCCCGAAGGGGCGACGGCGCTCGTCGGTCGCGCGCATGATGCAGGCTTGCAGGTCCATGTCTGGACGATGCGGATGGAAAACAGCTTCCTGCCGCCGCAATATCAGCGGCACGACGATCCGCAGGGGCTGGGTGATTTTACGGGCTATGTCCGCGCCATCGCCGCCACCGGGGTAGACGGCCTGTTCAGCGACTTTCCGGGCCAGGCGCGGGCGGCGCTGACGCCCGCGCGTTGAGCGGGTTGTAAAATCGGCTGAGGGGGCGAATAACGACGCTATGTTGTCCCAGAAGACCCGTTACGCCATCCGCGCGCTGCAACATCTTGCCGATCGCTACCGCCAGGGTCCGGTGCCGCTCGGCGAGATTTCCACGCGCCAGAACATCCCCGCGAAATTCCTGACCGTCATCCTCTCCGAATTGTCGCGCGAAGGGCTGGTCGCGACCCAGCGCGGGCGGGACGGCGGTTATTGGCTGGCATTGGCGCCGGTCGATATCAGCTATGGCGACATCGTGCGGATGACGCGTGGGTCGCTGGCGTTGACCCCCTGCGCCAGTCGTTTCGCGCATGAAAGCTGCACTAACTGCCTGCCCGAATCGGAATGTCGTCTGCACCGCGTAATGCTGCGCGTTCGCGATGAAACAGCCAAGGTGCTCGACAGCATCAGTCTGGCGGAGCCCTTTGCCGCGCTGGACGAAGCGGTCTAGCCTTGCGTCCGCCGCGTCGCTTCGCCACATCGGGGGCATGACGACACCTCCGCTCAAAGCCATGCTGATCCCGGTCACCCCGCTTCAGCAGAATTGCACCCTCTTTTGGTGTACCCAGACCATGCGCGGCGCCTTCGTCGATCCGGGCGGCGACCTGCCCGTCCTGAAACGCGCGGCGGAGGAGCAGGGGGTCACGATCGAAAAATTGCTCGTCACCCATGGCCATATCGACCATTGCGGGCAGGCGGGGGTTCTGGCCCGCGACCTTGGCGTGCCGATCGAAGGGCCGCATGAGGAAGACCGCTTCTGGATCGAGCGCTTGGCCGAAGACGGCAAACGCTGGGGCGTGCCGGGCGAGAGTTTCGAGCCTGACCGCTGGCTGCAGGATGGGGACCAGGTAACGGTCGGCAACCTGACCTTCGACGTGATCCATTGCCCCGGCCATACGCCGGGCCATGTCGTGTTCCATCATGCGCCGAGCAAGCTCGCGATCGTCGGTGACGTGCTGTTCCAGGGTTCGATCGGCCGCACCGATTTCCCGCGTGGCAATCATCAGGATCTCATCGACGCGATTACCGGCAAGCTGTGGCCATTGGGGGGCGATACGGCCTTCGTCCCCGGCCACGGTGCGATGAGCAATTTCGCCCATGAGCGCCGCACCAACCCCTTTGTCGCCGATTCGGTGCTGGCGGGCTAATCCTCCCCGGAACGGGGAGGTGGCTGGCCGTAGGCCAGGCGGAGGAGGCAGGCGTCCTTGCGCTACACCTGTGCCGCCAGTGCGGGCGGCACAGGCATTTCGCGCGTGGCGGTGTAGGCGATCGTCAGCGCCGTGATCGCGAGACCCACCATCACCAGCCAGGTGACCAATGCGCCAACGGCCCGCCAGACGGTGGGCTTGTCCGCATCCATGCCAAAGCCATGCGACACGCGCGCCAACACATAGACCAATGCCGCGATGGACAGCCATAAGGAGCCGCCCACCGCCAGTTCGACGAGTGCGAACAGGATCAGCACGATCGGCGTATATTCGATGAAGTTGGCCTGGGCGCGCATCCGCCGCGCCAGTAGCCCGCTGCCGCCGTCGCCATGCAGCACCTTGTCCTTGGCGCGCAGCCGGACGCAGCGAATCGCCAGCCACAAGTTGAGCAGCGCGCAGGCTGCGGCAAAGGTCAGCGTGATCGGCAAAGCCATGAAAATTCCCCCGTTGCGGTAGGGCTTCAGTCTAGGGCGCGGGGCGCGATCGGCAAGGAAGGACTTGCACCCCGAACAAAAACCGCTATAGGCGCAGGGCTTCGCGATCACCCGGGCCGCATGGGTCTGCGGCGCCTTGTGGCGTCTTCGTCTCCATCGGAAACCGGCCAGTCGCACAACCAGATAATTTACGGAACAAGGTGCCGACATGGCTGTCCCCAAAAGGAAAACGTCCCCCTCCAAGCGCGGTATGCGCCGTAGCCACGATTCGCTGCGCGTCGAAGCATTCCAGGAATGCTCCAACTGTGGCGAACTCAAGCGTCCGCA
Source organism: Sphingobium sp. SA2 (assembly GCF_032227065.1). Classification (NCBI taxonomy): domain Bacteria; kingdom Pseudomonadati; phylum Pseudomonadota; class Alphaproteobacteria; order Sphingomonadales; family Sphingobiaceae; genus Sphingobium; species Sphingobium sp. SA2. The sequence goes on along the minus strand of NZ_JAPMXX010000006.1, from coordinate 348,628 downwards.
CAATCTTTGCGGTGCCTGTGGCCACTATAACGGTCGCGAAATCGTCGCCGTCGGGGCGTAAGCCAGTCTCGATCTCCGCAAAGGGGTGATCAGCGTGTCCAGGCAACCGCGAATCGCAATTGACGCGATGGGCGGGGATGAAGGCGTGCGTGTGATGATCGCGGGTGTTGCACTCGCGCGTCACCGGCACGAGGGACTCCTTTTCACCCTGTTCGGTGACGAAGCGCGGATCAAGGCCGCGCTCGACAGCCACCCCAATTTGCGGGCCGCATCGGACGTCGTTCATGCCGCTTCGGTGGTCGATGGCGCGGACAAGCCCGGCGTCGCCATCCGCAAGAAGGACAGCTCGATGAGCATGGCCATTGCGGCCGTGAAATCGGGTCAGGCCGGGGCGGCGGTATCGGCGGGCAATACCGGCGCGCTGATGGCGATGGCGAAAGTGGCGCTGCGGACCATGCCGGGCGTCGATCGCCCTGCGCTGGCCGCGATGCTGCCGACGCTGGGCGACAATGACGTCATCATGCTCGACCTGGGCGCCAATACCGAATGCGACGCGCGCAACCTCGTCCAGTTCGCGGTGATGGGCGCGGCCTATTCGCGTATCGCCTTCGACCTTGAACGGCCGCGCGTGCGCTTGCTCAACATCGGCACCGAGGATCTCAAGGGCACGGACGAGATTCGCGACGCCGCCGCCATATTGCGCGCCGCCGACACCCTGCCGCTTCAGTTCGATGGTTTTACCGAGGGCGACAAGATCAGCCGCGGTGATACCGACGTGATCGTGTGCGACGGTTTTTCGGGCAATGTCGCGCTCAAGACGGCGGAGGGCACCGCCCGCTTCGTTACCGACGTGCTGCGCAAGGCGTTCACCAGCTCGATCCGCTCGAAGATCGGCTTCCTGATCTCCAAGCCTGCCATGCACCTGCTCAAACATCATCTCGACCCCAACAACCATAATGGCGCGGTTTTCCTGGGCCTCAACGGCGTCGTCGTGAAAAGCCATGGCAGCGCCGATGCCAAGGGTGTGGCCAATGCGGTCCATGTCGCTGCGCGCCTGCTGGAAGAGGATATCACCCGCCGCATCGCCGCCGATATGGCGGGCATTGCGGACCTGTCGGCTACTAAAGCCGCCAAGCTGGAGCTGCCCGTCAAGTGATCCGTCGATCGATATTGCTGGGCACGGGCTCGGCCCTGCCCGTTCGCGCGGTCAGCAATGCCGAACTGGCGGAAACCGTCGATACCAGCGACGAATGGATCGTCGAGCGCACCGGCATCCGTAACCGCCATATCGCGGGAGAGGGTGAAACGACCTCTACGCTGGCGACCGATGCCGCCCGCGCGGCGCTCGACGCGGCGGGTGTCGCGCCGCAGGATGTCGACCTTATCATCCTGGCGACGGCAACGCCGGACCAGACTTTTCCTGCCACCGCGACCACCGTCCAGGCCGCGCTTGGCATCGACGATTGCGTTGCGTTCGACGTTGCCGCCGTCTGTTCAGGCTTTCTCTACGCCATGACCGTGGCCGACAGCATGATCCGGTCGGGCGCCGCGAACCGCGCGCTGGTGATCGGCGCGGAAACCTTCAGCCGCATCCTCGACTGGGAGGATCGCGCCACCTGCGTTCTCTTTGGCGATGGTGCGGGTGCGGTGGTGCTGGGGGCGGAGGAAAGCGCGGATGGCGCGCGCGGCATACTGGCGTCGAAACTGCACGCCGATGGTCGCCACAACCAGCTTCTCTATGTTGATGGCGGTCCGTCGACGACGCAGACCGTGGGCAAGCTGCGGATGCGTGGACAGGAGGTGTTCCGCCATGCTGTCGTCAACCTCGCCTCGGTCCTCAACGAAGTCATGGCGATGGCGGGCCTGACCAATGCCGACATCGACTGGCTGGTCCCGCACCAGGCCAATGCCCGTATCCTCGACGCGACGGCGCGCAAATTGAAGCTGTCGCCCGACCGGGTGGTGGTGACTGTCGATCGTCACGCCAATACCTCCGCCGCATCGGTTCCGTTGGCGCTCGACCTCGCGGTGCGCGACGGGCGGATCAAGCCGGGCGAACTTATCGTCCTGGAAGCGATGGGCGGCGGCTTTACCTGGGGCGCCTGCGTCATTCGCCTGTGACGTAACGGCAGGCAATGCTTGCACATTTGGTATAAATCGGTCAATTTGACGCTCTGTCATCGGGGAGCGACGGGTTATGAGCGGCACGGGTACATTGACGCGCGCGGATCTGGCGGAAAGCCTCAACCGCCATGTCGGCTTGTCGCGGGCGGAAGCCGCTGCGCTGGTCGAATCGATCCTCGATCATATGTCGGTCGCGCTGGAGCGCGGCGAGAATGTGAAGATCTCCAGTTTCGGTACTTTCGTCCTGCGCGACAAGACGCAGCGCATGGGCCGCAACCCCAAGACCGGGGTGGAGGTGCCGATCCAGCCGCGCCGGGTGCTGACGTTCCGCGCCAGCCAGACGATGCGCGACCGGGTCGCCTGATCCCCATCTCAGCCCACTGGCTTTTTCTTCTTTCTCCGACATTTACCATGGTTGACGCGCGCCCGGCTGTGGGTGCAACATCGCTGTCATGAAAAAGACGGAGGGGGCATTTCTGACCATCGGCGAATTGGCCGGTGAACTGGGCCTGGCCCAGCATATCTTGCGCTATTGGGAAACGCGGTTTCCGCAGTTGCGACCGCTGCAACGCTCCGGCAATCGGCGCTATTACCGCCCCACCGACGTCGATCTCGCCCGCCGCATCCACCATCTGCTCAACGTGGAGGGCTTCACCGTCAAGGGTGCGCAAAAGGCGCTGGAGGATGGCAATGGCGCTGCTCCTCCGGTTTCGCCGCCGCAGGCCGAAGATGATCTGCTGACGCGCCTCGAAACCATCCGTGCCACGTTGGCGCGCGCGATCGCTCTATAGCGTCCGCACATAGATGAGGTCGCGGAACGGCACGTCCCCGACCATGAAGGTCAATTCGCCGATCTCGCCAAAGCCATGCCGCGCATAAAAGCGCCGCGCGCGGTCATTTTGCGGATAGACGGCGAGCAGCAATCGGCGCGCCCCGCGCCGCTGCGCTTCTTCGACCACCAGCGCCATGATCCTATCCCCATGCCCACCACCCTGCCAGCCATGCAGCAGGTAGACGCGCTTCAATTCCACGTCACGCGCCGGGTCGGTGGCGATCGGCAGGTCGGGCGGGGTGATCATCGCATAGCCCACCGCCGCGCCCAGCGGGGTTTCGCCGATCAGCACCGTTTGCGCCGGATCGGCGAGCGCCGCGGCATAATAGGCCTCGCTATGGGCGGTGCGGATATGGGCGGTCAGCGCCGCGCCCGGATGATCATGGGCAAAGCTTGTGAGGAAAGTCGCGCCGCCCAAGATGGAGAGGGCAGGGGCATCGTCCGCCGCCGCCCTGCGCCACGTGATCGGCGTCACCGCGAACTTGGCCCCAATGCGGGGTCGAGGTCGCGCGGTCGGGTGAAGCTGGCTAGTGTTGCGACACCCTCTTTTGCCTGCGACCAGCGGTCGATGGCGAGGTCAAGCACTGCTATGCTGGCGGTTGGGAACTTCGCCTCCACATTCTCGCGCAAGTCATTGTTGCCATCATCAGGAACCAGATCGAGGATCAACTCCTCCAGCCCCGGATTATGCCCGGCCATCAAAACGCTGTCGGCCTTGTCGGGCAGGTCGCGGACGACATCGAACAGGATGGGGGAGGAGGCGAGGTAGATGCGCCGGTCCCAATGCGCGTCGAGTATCTGGCCATAGCCCGTGAAGAAGACGTCCAGCGTTTCCACGACCCGCACAGCAGGCGAGGCGACCAGCATGTCGAACTGCATGGCGCGGCGCGCGGCGAACTGGCCCATCAATATGGCAGCCTTCTCGCCCCGGCGGTTCAACGGCCGGTCGAAATCGCGAGCCACCGGATCGTCCCAGTCCGACTTGGCGTGGCGCAACAGGGTCAGCCGTTTCATTCTGTCTCCTGGGGGGGCATGCCGGATTCGGCCCCCTGATGCCCCAAAGCGGCGGCTTCGCCAAGCGTTTGCGCGCGCGCACTGGCGTTCACCGCCAGGATCGCTTCGTCCAGCGTCAGGCGACGGATCGGCGTTCCCGGCGGGAAGGCGCTCAATAGTCGGCTGGGCATGGCGGCCGACAGGATCACGAAACTGCCCCTGTCCTCGGCCCGGCGGATCAGTCGCCCGAACGCCTGCGCCAGCCGCGCGCGGATCAGCCGGTCGTCATAGGCATTGCCGCCGCCAGCCAGTCGCCGCGCCGCGTGCAGCACTGTAGGCTTGGACCAGGGTACCCCCTCCATCACCACCAGCCGCAGCGAATGGCCCGGTACGTCCACACCATCGCGCAAGGCATCGGTGCCGAGCAGCGAGGCGCGCGGATCGTCGCGGAAGATATCGACCAGCGTGCCGGTGTCGATCGGGTCGACATGCTGCGCGTAAAGCGGCAGGCCTGCCCGCGCCAGCCGGTCGGCAATGCGCGCATGGACGCCGCGCAGCCGCCGGATCGCGGTGAACAGCCCCAGCGTGCCGCCGCCCGCCGCCTCGATCAAGCGGCCATAGGCACCCGACAAGGCGGCGATGTCGCCTCGCTTGATGTCGGTGACGATCAAGACTTCGGCGCGCCCCGGATAGTCGAAGGGGCTGGCCGCCTCGAACCGTTCGGCGCCATGGGGCAGGTGGACTGCGCCGCTGCGCCCCTCCGCATTGCTCCATTCGCCGCCGCCTTTGAGAGTCGCGCTGGTGACGATCACGCCCTGCGCTGGTTTCAACACGGCTTCGGCGAGCGGGCGGCTGGGGTCGAGCCAGTGGCGGTGGATGCCGATGTCGAACTCGCGCCCCTCGATCCGGTCGACCGCCAGCCAGTCGACATAGTCAGGGTCAGCCGGGCCACCGATCCGCGTCAGCAGCGCCAGCCAGGCAGCGATTAGGTCGCGCCGCCAGCCAAGCGATGCCACCGCGCCTTCGATGCGTGCGCGTGCCGCGCTGTCCAGCCAGTCGGGCGCATCCTCGATCACCGCTTCCAACCGTCGCCCCAGCCTCACCAGAGGCTTGATCAAGGCATCAAGCGCGAGCGCTGCCTCCTGTGCTGCCTCGACCAGCGCGCCGTCCGGTTCGGCTAGTTCGGTCTCCATGCCATAGCCCGCATCAGCCTCGCCCGCATCCGCAGCGCGGGCGTAGACGGTGGCGCGCACGGCGGTCAGCAAGGCTTCCAGCGCTCCAAACGGCTCACCCGCGACGACACGTTTCAGCCATTCGTCGGCGGGCAGCGCCTGCGCCGCGTCGATCGCGGCGCGGATCGCCTGCCCGCCTTCCTCGTCATAGCTGGCAAGATCGGACAGGCGCGCCGCCAGCCCGCGCCGCCGCCCGCGTGATCCGCCCTCCGGCCCCATGATCCAGCGGCGCAGCTCAATCGCTTCCTGCCCCGACAGCGCGACCGAAAAGGTCGAATCGGCGGCATCGAACAGATGATGGCCCTCGTCGAAGATGATCCGCTGTGGCCGCTGGCCGGTTTCCCGTCCGCGCGCGGCGTTGATCATGACCAGCGCGTGGTTGGCGATGACGATGTCGGCGTCCGCGCTAGCCCGCGAAGACCGCTCGATGAAGCATTTGCGATAATGGGGGCAGCCGGCATAGATGCACTCGCCCCGCCGGTCGGTCAGCGCGGTGGATCCATTGCGCCGGAACAGGGTCGGCAACCAGCCGGGCAGGTCGCCGCCGACCATGTCGCCATCCTTGCTGAACGCCGCCCAGCGCGCGACCAGTTGCGCCAATATCGCGGCACGGCCGGTAAATCCGCCCTGCAACGCATCTTCCAGATTGAGCAGGCAGAGATAATTTTCCCGCCCCTTGCGCACCACCACGCGCTTGGCGGCGACGGCTGGGTCGGGAAAGAGGCGCAGCGATTCGCGATCGAGTTGACGCTGCAGCGCCTTGGTATAGGTCGACACCCACACCGTCCCCTGCGCCTGTCCCGCCCAGAGCGAGGCGGGGGCGAGATAGCCCAGCGTCTTGCCGATGCCGGTGCCTGCCTCTGCGAGCAGCATATTGGGCTGGTCGCGATGGCGACGCGGCAGGAAGGCGGCGCTGGCGGCGGCAGCATAGGCGCGCTGGCCAGGACGCGGCTCGGCTCCCGCACCGGTCAGTGCGTCAAGCCGGGCCAGCACTTGTCCTTCATCCAGCGCGATCGTGCGCGGGGCGGGGCGGGGCTGCGCCTCCTCCCATTCGGGCAATTTGGAAAAGAGCCAGCGTTCGGCTTCCTTGGGCTTGGCGATGCGCGGCGCGACCAGTAGTGCCCAGGTCCAGCGCAACCGGTGCAGCGATTGCGCCGCGGTCCAGCCGCCTTCGCGCTCGGTCCAGTCGGTCGATCCCAGCCGATCGAGCATCACTTGTGCCGCTTGTTGCAGCAGGCCGGGAATGTCGCCTTCGCTGGCCGGAACCGCCAAATTGAGCGCCGCCGCCAGCCCCTTGGGTGTGGGCACCAGAAAGCGGGCAGGGTGGAGAAAAGCCCATAATTCCAGCAGGTCGAGGCCGTTCAATTCGGGATAGCCGAGCCGCTGGCCGGTCAAAGGTGCATTGAGCAGCAGCACGGGGGTTTCGGCCGCGCGGGCGATCGCTCGTCCCTTGGCGAGCCCCTGCGTGCGGCCGCCATCGCGCAACCAGATGCCACCATGGCTGGCGTGAAGGGCGGGAAGGTCGGCGGGGTCGATCACCTGCCCGGCTTAGGCGAACAGGAACAAAAGGAAAACCTGTTTTGGTTGGCTTTCAGCCTGTACGGCGGCCAAATCCGCCACCCCCCATGCCCATGGATTGCGGGCGTGGTTGAAAGGGGAGTGGCGCACGGCGGGCTGCCTTTACCGCTTCGAGCTTTTCGAACAGCGGCCCCTCGGTCAATTCGTAGGGAAAGCGAATGCCCATCCGATCCTCTTCGGACCAGCGAACGGTGCCGAACACGCTATAGCCATCCAAGTCGAGCTGGCACTGGGATTTCGGGGGGAGCGTGCAGCCAACGACCTGGGCACCGCCTTCGCTCAAGTCGACGATCACGCCGCGCAAGCTGTCGAGCACCGTCGTGACGACGATGGGGATCTCGACGGAGATGCGCTCACGGCTGCGCTTGATCTGCATATCGCCTCCAATCACCGCAGCCATTATCAACATTCAAGGTTAATGAAAGGCAAAGACGGCCAATTCCTAACGGGGATTGTCAGCAAAAGCCGTTCCCTTTCGCGGGGCGGGGCGGTAGAGGCCGGGCATGACCGTATCCGACACGCTCCGTACCGCCGCGCAGGCGGCCAAGGCCTGGCCCTATGAAGAAGCGCGCAAGCTGCTCAAACGCTATCCGCCCCATGGGCCGGACGGCGGCGTTCCGGCCAAGGGACATATCCTGTTCGAAACCGGCTATGGTCCATCGGGCCTGCCGCATATCGGTACGTTCAACGAAGTGCTGCGCACCACCATGGTCCGCAATGCTTGGCATGCGCTGTCGGATGTGCCGACCCGGCTGATCGCGTTCAGCGACGATATGGACGGGCTGCGCAAGGTGCCCGACAATGTGCCCAACCAGGCGATGTTGACGCAGCATCTGGGCAAGCCGCTGACACAGGTGCCCGATCCGTTCGAAAAGTTCGAAAGTTTCGCGCATCACAACAATGCGATGCTGCGCGAATTTCTGGACCGTTTCGGATTCGATTACGAGTTCGTCTCGGCCACCGACCGGTATCAGGCCGGGGCGTTCGACGATGCGCTCAAAAATGTCCTGCGCCATTATCAGGCCATCATGGACATCATGCTGCCGACCCTGCGCAAGGAACGGCAGGCGACCTATTCGCCGGTACTGCCGATCAGCCCCAAGAGCGGCATCGTCCTGCAGGTGCCGGTCGAGGTGATCGACGCCGACGCTGGCCTCATCCGTTTCGAGGATGAGGGCGAGATGATCGAACAGTCGATCCTGTCGGGTGCGGCCAAGCTGCAATGGAAGGTCGACTGGGCGATGCGCTGGGTCGCGCTGGGCGTCGATTATGAGATGGCGGGCAAGGATCTGATCGATTCGGTGACCCAATCGTCCAAAATCTGTCGCGCGCTGGGCGCACGGCCGCCCGAAGGCTTCAATTACGAGATGTTCCTCGACGAAAAGGGCGAGAAAATCTCCAAGTCGAAGGGCAATGGCCTCAGCCTCGAACAATGGCTGACCTATGGTCCGCAGGAAAGCCTGGCTTTCTACGCCTATCGCGAGCCCAAGAAGGCGAAGCAGCTGCACATGGGCGTCATCCCGCGCGCGGTCGATGAATATTGGCAGTTTCGCGGCAATTATGCCAACCAGGCGATCGAGCAGCAGCTCGGCAACCCGGTCCATCATGTGCATGATGGCAAGCTGCCGGACGGCACGCTGCCGGTGACTTTCGGCCTGTTGCTGAACCTTGTCGGCGTGATGGGGGATGCCAGCCGCGATCAGGTCTGGGCCTATCTCAAAAATTACGTCGCTGATGCCAATGCGGAAACCTACCCGGAATTGGACGCGCTGATCGGCCATGCTCTGGCCTATCATCGCGATTTCGTGGCCCCCACGCTGCAACGTCGCGCGCCCGACGCGCAGGAAGCGGCGGCTCTGCGCAGGCTGGATGCGGAACTTGCCGCGCTGCCGGAAGGCGCATCGGCCGAGGATATCCAGAATATCGTCTATGCCATCGGCAAGGACGAGGCGTTCGGTTTCGCTGAACTACGCGACTGGTTCAAAGCGCTCTACCAGACGCTGCTCGGCGCGGATCAGGGGCCGCGCATGGGCAGCTTTATCGCGCTCTATGGCATCGCCAACAGCCGCGCTCTGATTGCGGAAGCGCTGGCGGCTTAAAGGCAGCGCTTCGCGCTGGAACATTTGCCCGGACGGGCCGTTTGCGGGTCAGTCCACCCCCCTTTCGGACTGATGGCGCGCCCCGCGTGCCATCGGCCGCGCCTGCCCGGCAACGGGCAGCGCGGCCAAGGGATGAGACCAGAGAAACGGCCCCAACGCTCGTGCGTTGGGGCCGTTCTCCTGTCGGCGGACTCTTACCAGAAGAAGCCGCGATGCACTTGGATCACGCGACCATTGCGCACATTCACCAGCATCACGTCGTTATAATGCCGGACCCAGCGCTGGTTCATGCCCGGACGGGGCAGGCGATAGCGATAGGGGTCGCTGATATAATAGCGCGAGTTGTAATAGGCCGGGCGAAGCTGCGCGCCTGCATTCCACTGATTGTAGCGGAAGGGGGCGCGCCAGTTGCCGGCGCGATAGACGCTGCGATGGCTGCGGCGATAGTCGCGCCAGTCTTCGCGTACTTCGCGGCGCGCCTCGCGCACGTCGCGTCGTTCATCGCGCACGTCGCGGCGGTCGCCATAGCGCTGCGCCTGGCGCAGGTCGCGCTGCTCTTCGCGCAGTTCGCGCTGGCTTTGGCGGACTTCGCGGGCGGACTGCGCCGATGCAACGCTCGGCGCAACCGTTGCGGCCAATAGGCCCAGGATGATCAGTTTACGCATATCTCGTCTCCATATTGTCTGGCGGCTCAACCGAAAGGAAAAGGTCCGGCTCCGCTGCCAACACACAGAGATATGCCGCTCCGCGGCTGAACGATGCGCGAATGCGTCTGTCAGTTTTCAGTCATTTATGTCGCAAATTGTATCGGGCTTCAGTGGCCCCAGCGATGCTCACGAAACCATTTGGTCACGACATATTTGGTGCCAGCTTCCACGGGACGCGCGGCGTGCAGGCTCATGGCGTTGGGCGCGCCCGTGCGGTCCATATTGTCCCACGCCAGCAACATGCCCTCAACCGGCGGCACCATGAATTCGCAATGCGGGAAATGCGTCTCGCCGCCTGCTTCCACCGCCGACAGATAGATCATCGCGGTCCAGCTACGCTGTCCACCGCTCTTGCGCATCCGCTGCCAATAATCGGCGGTGACCGGAAAATAGTCGCAATGAACCTTATATTCCTGCCCTGCCGCATAACGCTGGCCTTGCAAGGTTTCACCATGGTCGGCGGGCAGGCCGGTCAAGGCGCAAATCCGATCGCTGACCGTTCGGACCAACTCGTCGAAAGGGTCGAGATTGCAGCTATGGCTGGTGCGATAGTCCGCATTCGCGCTGCCCGAAAACAAAGTCGATGGCTGCGCACCTGCGTCGATGATCGCGCGGAGGCCCGCACATTCCGCGCTGCTCAGAAAACCGTGGCGTCCGAAGATGTCGATCCTGTCGCTGTCGATGCGGCTGACCATCGGGTTTCGTTCCAGCCGAGCGCGCACGCCCGCGCCGATCTGCGCGCGCGCTGGGGAGGCAATGCCGCCATCGTCCATTATGTCCGTCATTGGCGCTTCCTGCCACAGACCGCAGGCGCATGAAAAGACCCCGAAGCGTTGCCGCTCCGGGGTCAGGGGTTCCTGAAGGCCAGTTCAGGAAGTTTCGTCACGTCACCAGAAGAACCCGTGGATCACATCAACGACATAGCCGTCGCGCACATCCACCAGCATGGCGTCGTCATAATAGCGCACCCAGCGCAGCGTGCCGTAGGCAGGCGGCAGGCGATAGGCATAGGGATCGTTCAGCCAATAATTATTGGCATAGAGCAGACTGGACAGGGTGATCCCGACCGAAAAGCGGCGATAGCCATAGTCCCATCCGCGCGGGGCATAATAGCGGCCCATGCGGAACTGGTTGCCATTGCGGCTGCGATAGCTGTTCCAGTCATAGCGCCGATCCTGCCGCCAGCCATTGTCCCAGCGCCGCTGGTTGCTCCAGCGCGCGCGATCGTCATAGCGGCGGCCATTGTTCCAATTATTGTTGCCGACGCCCGCTACCCAGCCACGGTTATTGTTCCACCGCTGGTCGTCGCGCCGATCGTCCCTGCGGTCGTCGCGCCGATCCTGTCGATCATCACGACGATCGTCGCGTCGATCATTGCGCCAGTCCTGCCGTCCATCCCGGCGATCTGCGCGGACATCCCGGCGATCGTCCCGCCGCTCTTCGCGCCGGTCCTGCCATCCGTCGCGTTGGCCAGGCGTGGTCACGACCTGGCTTGGCAGGTTGCGATCAGGCGTGGCGCGCACGCGCGGGTCGGCACGGCGCTGATCCCGCATGTCGGGGCGATAGGGTGCCATCCCGGCGGCGGGCCTTGGTGCCTGGGCCGGACGCTGTATCTGTGGCTGTCCTTGCGCGCTTACATTCCCGCGCTGCTGCCAGCGGTAGGACTGGTCTCCTTGCGGTCGAACCATGCGATTGCCCCGCTGTTCGCCCGCACCACGATCAGGCCGTTGCATCCGCTCGCTGCGATTGCCACGGTCGCGCGGCTCACTTTGGGCATAGGCAGGCGCGATGCCGCTCAGCAATGTCGCGCTCATCAACCCCGCCAGCATCATCTTCCTGAACATGGTTCGGACTTTCTTCATGCGGGCACACAATGCGCCCTGATGGTGTACGACTATGCCATTCGGCGTGTCGCAAGTCTGAACCCGTTCGTCAGCCATTTGAAAGCATTGGACGATGGTGAACATGGACTATGGTTCATCTTGCGATCATGATAAATATCGCGTGCCCGATGTTCGATATGTGCTGTGCAAGCATAAAAGCTGATCCAGATCAGTGCAGCGGTCACGAACTCGCTATAGGACTGCGCCGTGAAAAAATCCCCCCATGTTGGCGCAATCCGCCTGGCCTTGCGCGACGCAACGACAGACAATCATCGACAGGTCGATGCGTTGTTTGCTGATCATGCGATGGATTCGCCCGACAGCTATCGCCGCTTTCTGACGGCCCATGCCCGCGCTCTGGGTGCGCTGGAGCCGGTTGCACGGCCGTCGGCGCCTCGCCTGCCGCTGTTGGCGTCCGACATCGCGGCACTGGGACAGGCCATGCCCGCCCCCCTGCCGCTGGAGGATCGTGCCAGCGAGGGCTATCGCTGGGGGCTGCTCTACGCGCTCGAAGGCTCGCGGCTTGGTGGTGCCATGTTGGCGCGCAAGGTCGCACCTGATCTGCCCACCGCCTATCTTTCGGCGGTGCATGGCAAGGGCGAATGGATTGCCTTCCAGCACGCGCTCGATAGCGCCGGTGCGGAAGGCGGCGAAGGCTGGCTGGACGACGCCGTGCAGGGTGCCCAGGCGGCCTTCGCCCTCTTCTCGCAAGCGGGCACGGCAGAGCGAGCGGCTGTCCATGGCTGATGTCGACGGTGTGGCCGGCTTCGCCGTCGACCTTACCAACTGCGATCGCGAGCCGATCCATGTTCTTGGCACGATCCAGCCGTTCGGTTTCCTGATCGCGCTGACTGCCGACTGGCTGGTGTCGCGCGTATCGGCCAATAGTGCCGCCTTCATCGGCCATGAACCCGACCGTTTGCTGGGTCGGCCGATCAGCGCAGTCTTTTCCGCCGATGCGATCCATATGCTGCGCAATCGAATCACCCTGCTGCGCGGTCCCGATTCGGTCGAGCGCATCTTCTCTCTGGTGCTGATGGACGGTGGTCCGGCGTTCGACATCGCCGTGCATTTTTCCGGGCAGTTGGTCGTGATCGAGGGCGAACCCGCTTCCCATGACGAGATGGAGGCAAGCAGCATCGTTCGCTCGATGGTCTCCCGGCTGGCGCAGGTGGAGGGCATGGCCCCGTTCCTGCGCGATGGCGCGCGGCAGGTGCGGGCGCTGACCGGCTTCGACCGGGTCATGGTCTATCGCTTTGCGGAGGGCGGCGACGGCGAGGTGGTCGCCGAAGCGCTGCGCTCTGGTGTCGACAGTTTCTATGGCCTCCATTATCCCGCATCGGACATCCCGGTGCAGGCCCGCGCCCTCTATCTGCGCAATATCTTCCGCGTGATCGCCGATGTGAAGGCCGTGCCGGTTCCGGTGGTGCCTGCGCTCGATCCCACCGGAGCGGCGCTCGACATGTCGCTGTGCCTCACCCGCGCCGTGTCGCCGATCCATATCGAATATCTCGGCAATATGGGGGTGGGGGCATCGCTCTCCATCTCGATCATCGTCGAAGGCAAATTATGGGGGCTGTTTGCCTGCCACCATTATGCGCCCCGCCTGCCGACTTTCGCGCAGCGCAGCGCGGCCGAATTGTTCGGCCAGATCTTCTCGATGATGCTCGAAAGTCGCGAGCGCGCCGAAACGGCCACCTATGAGGGCAAAGCGCGGCAGGTGGCCGACCGGTTGATGGCGGCTGTCGCGCAGGATCATGACCTGCTGTCCAATTCCCGCTGGCTTGGCGACATCATTTTCGACACGATTCCGGCCGATGGCGTGGGCATCTATATCGACGGGCAGATGACCTTTTCCGGCCTGACGCCCGATCCTGCGGCCTTTTCGGCCATCGTCACGATGCTCAATTGCGTGGCGGCCAGCCAAATCTATACGACCGACAATCTTTCTGCGGTGCTGCCGGGTGCGGCCGATTATGCCGACCGCGCAGCCGGACTGCTGGCGATCCCGCTGTCGCGTCGTCCGCGCGATTATGTCGTGCTGTTCCGGGCCGAACAATTGCGCTCGGTGCGCTGGGCAGGGCAGCAGGACAAGTATATCGAATATGGCCCCAACGGCCCGCGCCTGACCCCGCGCAAGAGCTTCGAAAGCTGGTCGCAGCTGGTCAAGGGCGTAGCGCTGCCCTTTGCCCCCGCCGAACTGCGCGTGGCCGAAGCGCTGCGCACGGCCCTGCTCGAAGTCGTGCTGCGCCTGTCCGACTCGGCGGACCAGGAACGGCAGCGCGCGAACGAGAAGCAGGAATTGCTGATCGCGGAATTGAACCATCGCGTTCGCAACATCCTTTCGCTGATCCGCGGCCTGTTGTCGCAGACCCGTGATAGTGCGGCGACGGTCGAGGAATTTATCGGTACGCTCGAAAGCCGCGTCCATGCGCTGGCGCGCGCGCATGATCAGATCACCGCCGATCGCTGGAGTCCGGCGCGCCTATACGACCTGATAGAGGTGGAAGCGGGTGCCTATCTGGGCGAGCGCCGCGACCGGGTGCAATTGTCCGGTCCCAATGTGCTGCTGACGCCCGGCTGTTTCACCGTCATGGCGCTGGTCATCCATGAAATGCTGACCAACGCCGCCAAATATGGGGCGCTGTCGGACAGCGGCACCGTGACGATCGACTGGCGCGTGGACGAGGATGGCAGCCTGCTGCTGGATTGGACCGAAAGCGGTGGCCCCGCCGTGGTCGCGCCGACGCGCCGGGGGTTCGGTTCGACCGTTATCGAACGCTCGATCCCCTATGATCTGGAGGGACATGCCGAAATCAACTACCGGCTGGCTGGGATCGAAGCGCATTTCTGCATTCCCTCACGCCATATCGTCTCGGTCCTGCCCGAAGTCGTGTCGCGGGATCGGGCCAAGCCGGTGCCAGCCGCGACGCCCGGCCTGTTGCGCGGTCGCAACGTCCTGCTGGTCGAGGATAATATGATCATCGCCATGGATGGCGAGGATGCCTTGCGCGATCTGGGGGCCGACGTCTCGACCGTCGCCAGCGTCGGTCGTGCCCAGGAAGCGATCATGGTCCAGTCGATCGACCTGGCGGTGTTGGACTTCAACCTTGGCCATGAAACCAGCCTGCCGGTGGCGGATCTGCTGACACAGAAGGGCATCCCCTTCCTCTTCGCCACCGGCTATGGCGATGGACTGGAACTGCCCGAACGCTTCGCGCATATCGTGCTGGTCAAGAAACCCTATTCGGGCACGACGCTCGCTCAGGCCTTGGGACCGATGATCGCGGCGTCCGACTAAAAATTCAGGGTTTTCCGAGCGCTGGCACCGTCTTCGAAGCATTTTCGGGGGTGATGCCAGGCGGCGGCGCGGCGGCAACCCGTTCTTCCCCGCGCATGATCCGTCCCGCCCTTTTGATCGCGCCACGCAACCGGGGATAGATGCCGCATCGGCAGATATTGGTGATCGCGGCGTCGATATCCTCGTCGCTTGGGTCATTGCTCCGGCGGAGCAGGACCGACGCAGCCATGATAATGCCGGGGATGCAATAGCCGCATTGCGAGACATTGTCGGCGGCGAACGCTTGTTGCAGCGGATGGCCGCGATCGGGCGACAGCGCCTCGATCGTCGTGACGAACCGCCCTTCGGTCTTGCCGATCGTGACCTGGCAGGACCGGACCGCTTCGCCGTCGATATCCACGGTGCAGGCGCCGCAGTCGCCGGTGCCGCAGCCATATTTGGTGCCGGTCAGGTTCGACGCATCGCGCAATGCCCAAAGCAGCGGCGTTTCCGGGTCCATGCGATATTGTACGGGCCGGTCATTGACGGTGAAGCGGGTCACTCCGATCCGTCCTCCATCTCCGCCTTGTGATACAACACTTCGTTGCGGACATGGATGATCTTTGACCCCAGCCGGATTTCCAAGATGAAAGTGGCAAACCCGCCCGCTTGCAGCAGCATGGACAGGCTAAACAATACAGCGATGGGCGTTCCCAGATGCGCGTCGAATAGATTGCCCGCGAACAACAGGATGACGACCAGACATACCGCGCAAGCCGATGCGACCGAGAGGAAGATCGCGCTGTTGACTACGCTCATCCGCCGGTCGAGTACGCGAATCTCGCCCACCAGTCGATCATGCTCCTTGCCCCGTGTGGTCAGGATCAGTGCTTCTACCGAACGCGCCCGATCAATGATCCGCGCCAATCGGCTGACGCAGACGTTCAGGAACGCACCGATCCCCGCGAGGAGGAAGACCGGCGCAAGCGCGAGTTGGATCGTCTGCGCGACCAGCGAGACTTGCGGCAGCGCGATCATGGCAGGCGCCCCAACGTCAGGCTGCGCCCTTGGCGGGCGTGTTGATACCCATCGACTGGAGATACTTCTTCACGTTGCGCGCGGCCTGCCGCAACCGCTGCTCATTCTCCACCAGGGCGATGCGGACATAGCCTTCGCCATCCTCGCCATAACCCACGCCTGGCGCGACCGCGACCTTGGCATGGGTAAGCAATTGCTTGGAAAATTCGAGGCTCCCCATCTCTTTGAGCGCAGGGGGCAGCGGTGCCCAGGCGAACATGGAGGCGGGCGGGGCAGGGATGTCCCATCCGGCGCGGCCGAAACTTTCCACCAGCACGTCGCGGCGCTTGTGATACAATTCGCGGTTCTTCGCGACGATATCCTGCGGCCCGTTGAGGGCGGCGCAGGCAGCCGCCTGGATCGGCGTGAACGCGCCATAATCCAGATAGGATTTCACCCGGCTCATCGCCGCGATCAACTGTTTGTTGCCGACCGCGAAACCGATCCGCCAGCCGGCCATCGAATAGGTCTTGCTGAGCGAGGTGAACTCGACCGCGATGTCCTTCGCGCCCGGCACCTGGAGGATCGAGGGCGTCGGCTTGCCATCATAATAAAGCTCGGAATAGGCAAGGTCGGACAAGACCCACACCTTATTCTCCTTCGCCCAGGCGACGAGCCGCTCGTAAAAGGCCAAGTCTACCGTCTCGGCGGTCGGGTTCGACGGATAATTGACGACCAGGATCGACGGGCGCGGCACGGTGAAGGCCATCGCCCGGTCGAGCGAGCGAAAATAATTCTCATCCGGCGTGGTCGGCACCGACCGGATCGTCGCACCGGCCAGGATGAAGCCGAACATATGGATCGGGTAGCTGGGGTTTGGGGCCAGTACGACATCGCCCGGCGCGGTGATCGCGGTGGCGAGGCTCGCCAGCCCTTCCTTCGACCCCATGGTGACGACGACTTCGGTTTCCGGGTCGACATCGACGCCGAAGCGGCGACCATAATAATTGGCCTGTGCCTTGCGAAGGCCGGGAATGCCCTTGGACTGGGAATAGCCATGGGCGTCGGGCTTGCGCACCACCTCGATCAGCTTGTCGATGACATGCGGCGGCGGCGGCAGGTCGGGATTGCCCATGCCAAGGTCGATAATATCCTCCCCCGCCGCGCGTGCCGCCGCCCGCATCGCATTGACTTCGGCGATGACATAAGGGGGCAGGCGCTTCATGCGGTAGAATTCTTCGGACATTATAGGGGCTTTCCTGAAAGCTCTCGGTAGGGAATAGTGCGGCGCACGCCGTTGTCGCGTCACAATCTGGCTATAACCGGCCAGCCTGCGCCACGCCAGAAAAAGCGGCGCGATGAATTGATGCCAGGAAGAGGAGAGTGGCCATGGATAAAGCTGATGTCATGGAGCCGCATCTGCCGACGCTGGACCAGATGCAGCAATGGACGCATGCGATCGGTCGCGCCCAGCAATTGATGCTGGAACAGGCGGCGGGCGCGTCGGGCATGACGCTGCCTTTCGATCCGCAAACCGTGGCGCGCATTCAATCGAGCTTTGCCGATGAAGGGCTGGCAATGTGGCAGCGCTTCATCGATTCGGGCGGCATGTGGCGGGACGAACCAGCCCCCGTTCCGGCCGACAGCCCCGCCGCGCGCAAGGACCGCCGCTTCGCCGACCCGGCCTGGACGCAAAACCCCTTCTACGACATCATCCGGCAGAGCTATCTGCTGGTGTCGGACTATATGACCCAATTGGCCGATGCGGTGGATGGCGTGGACCCCAAGCAGAAGGCCAAGCTGCGCTTTGCCACCGGTGGCATGCTTGATGCGCTGTCGCCTTCGAATTTCCCGCTGACCAATCCGGCGGTGGTCCAGAAGACGATCGAAAGCGGCGGCGAGAATCTGGTCAAGGGCTTGCAGCATATGCTGGCCGACATGGAAAAGGGGCAACTGACCCACACCGACGGCACTCAGTTCGAACTGGGCCGTAATATCGCCGCGACGCCCGGCAAGGTCATCCATGAAACTCCGCTCTACCAATTGATCCATTATGCGCCGTCAACGGATACGGTGCTGGAAACTCCGCTCATCATTTTCCCGCCGTGGATCAACCGCTTTTATATTCTCGACCTGTCCCCACAAAAAAGTTTCGTCAAATGGGCCGTGGATCAGGGGATCAGCGTCTTTCTGGTTTCGTGGAAATCCGCCGATGCCTCGATGAAGGATCTGACCTGGGACGATTATATCCTGCGCGGCCAAGTCGATGCGATCGACACGGTGCGAGGCCTGCTCAAGGTCAAGAGCGTCCATACGATCGGCTATTGCGTGGCGGGCACCACGTTGGCGGCGACGCTGGCGCTGCTGACGGCACGGGGCGAGGCGGAGAAGGTGGCGAGCGCGACCTTCTTCACCGCCCAGGTCGATTTCAGCAAGGCAGGCGACCTCACCCTGTTCGTGGACGATGAACAGATGAAGCTGGTGGACAAATTGTCGACCGGCGGCTTCCTCGACGGGCGCTACATGGCGCTGACCTTCAACCTGCTGCGCGGGCGCGACCTGATCTGGAACTATGTCGTCAACAATTATCTGTTGGGGCAGGATTATCCGCCGTTCGACCTGCTCTACTGGAATGGCGACACCACCAACCTGCCCGCACGCTGGCATCGCGACTATCTGACCCAGCTGTATCGCGACAATCTGCTGGTGACCCCCGGCGCAATCAGTGTCGATGGCACGCCAATCGACCTCAAGACGGTGCAGACGCCCGCTTATGTTCAGGCTGGCAAGGAAGATCATATCGCGCCGCTGGAAAGCGTCTGGAAGCTGACCGAAAATCTGTCCGGTCCGATCCGCTTCGTGCTGGCGGGATCGGGGCATATCGCGGGCGTCATCAATCCGCCCGCCGCCCATAAATATCAATATTGGGTCTGCGACGAAGCCCAGCCGACGCTCGACGCCTTCGTCGCGCAGGCTAAGGAAACCAAGGGAAGCTGGTGGCCGGACTGGCGCGGCTGGCTCGAAACGATCGATTCGCGCACCGTCGCGGTCAAGGGCGCGCGCCAGCCCGGCAAGGGGCGGCTCAAGGCGATCGAGGATGCGCCAGGGCGCTATGTGAAAGGCGAATAAACACGTAATTAGATAAGTTGCGGCGAACCGTTCGGGGCATGCGACAGGGCGCAGATGGCACTTTTGTTGCACTGCACAATAATTCTTGCAATTCCTTATTCGCAGGCTTATTGTGCAGTGCAACAAACGGAGGATGGTCATGGCTGTTACCCCAAAGACCGGACGCGCTGCCCAGCCCGGTAAAACCGACTCGGCGACATTATCGGCAAGCGAAGCATTGAAAGCGGCTGAGGCGGCGATCGAGCCAGCGCCGGCCGTTCGGAAACCTGCCCCGCGCAAGGCGGCATCGAGCGTTCCAGCGATGGACGCCAATCCATCGGCTAAATCGGTTCCCGCAATGGACGCCAATCCGTCCGCGAAGTCCGTGCCTGCGATGGATGCCAATCCGTCCGCCAAATCGGTGAAGGCAACAGATGCCAGTCCCGCAGCGATCGTCGCTGCAACGACGGCCGTCGATGCCATGCCGGAACCCGATACGGAAGCGGCCGCTGAGGCGGCCCCCGACGCTGAGACACCAAAGAGCCTCGACGAAAAGGCCAAGACGAACGCAACCCTGCCGCTGCCGGCAACAGAAGGAACGAAGATCATGAACGACGTGATGGAAACCGGAAAGAAGTTCGCCGAGGACACCAAGGCCAAGCTCGAAACCGCCTATGCCGACATGAATGAGAAGGCGAAGGCCAGCGTCGAGAAGTCGACCAAGGCGATCGAAGAAATGAGCGACATCGCCAAGGGCAATGTCGAAGCCATGGTCGAATCGGGCAAGATCGCTGCCAAGGCGATGGAAACGATGAGCCAGGAAGCCGTCGACTACAGCCGCAAGAATTTCGAGAAGGCGACCGCCGCCCTCAAGAGCTTCGCGACCGTCAAGACGCCGACCGAATTCTTCCAGTTGCAGAGCCAGATGTTCTCCAGCAGCTTCGACGAATTCACCAAGGAAGCCGCGAAGAACAGCGAAGCGATGATGAAGGTTGCTGGCGACATCGCCCAGCCGCTGACCGCGCGCGTGACGCTCGTCACCGACAAGGTGAAGTCGCTGGCCGCTTAAGCGCCCGCGCTTTCCTGTCTGTAGTTGAAAGGGCGCTCTTCCCCGATGGGAAGGGCGCCCTTTCGCGTTAACGCTGAAATCCGGTTTGCTGCACCGTCCTGCCCCATCGGCCCCTTGCCATGGCCGGACAAATCGCCATATTCTCGATCATCATGAACAGCATCACCTCAGCCTATGCCGACCCTGCGACAATGGCGGGTCAGGATCAGGACGACCAAGGCGAAGGCCCTGGCGGCCCCAGCGTCGGCATCGCGACCCGCACCCGTACCCGCACCAAAAAGCCTTCGCTTTACAAGGTGTTGATGCTCAACGACGATTACACGCCGATGGAATTCGTCGTCCACGTTCTCCAGCATTTCTTCCGCATGGACATGGAGCAGGCGACCCGCGTCATGCTGCACGTCCATCAGCGGGGCGTCGGCGTATGCGGCATTTTCAGCTACGAAGTTGCAGAGACCAAGGTTAACCAGGTGATGGATTTCGCCCGGCAGAACCAGCATCCGTTGCAATGCACGCTGGAGAAAGCCTGACCATTCGGGTGCATGGCTAAAAGCGCATAGGGCATTTATTGATCGGTAAAATCGATCATCGAGCGCGGTATATACTGTTTTGTCGAAATGCCATTCGGGCCTATTCTCCCCTCATCCAAGATGAGGAGAATGATGATGGCCGACAAACCGACCATGACCACCAGCGCGGGTGCGCCGATCGCCGACAATCAAAATAGCCTGTCTGCAGGGCCGCGCGGCCCCTTGCTGCTGCAGGACTATCAACTGATCGAGAAGCTGGCCCACCAGAATCGCGAACGGGTGCCGGAGCGAGTCGTGCATGCCAAGGGGTGGGGCGCGCATGGCGTGCTGACGATCACCGGTGACATTTCCCAATATACCAAGGCCAAGGTGCTACAACCCGGCGCGCAGACGCCGATGATCCTGCGCTGCTCCACCGTGGCGGGCGAAGCGGGCGCCGCCGATGCTGAACGCGACGTGCGCGGCTTTGCGCTGAAATTCTATACGCCCGAAGGCAATTGGGATCTGGTCGGTAACAATACGCCGGTCTTCTTCGTGCGCGATCCGCTCAAATTCCCCGACTTCATCCACACGCAAAAGCGTCATCCCCGCACCAATTTGCGGTCACCCACCGCGATGTGGGATTTCTGGTCTTTGTCGCCCGAATCGCTGCACCAGGTCACAATCCTGATGTCCGACCGTGGCCTGCCCACCGACATACGGCACATCAACGGCTATGGCAGCCACACCTTTGCGCTGATCAACGATGCGGGCGAGCGCTTCTGGGTGAAATTCCATTTCAAGACGATGCAGGGTCACCGGCACTGGACCAATGAGGAAGCGGCACAAGTCGTCGGCCGCACCCGCGAATCCACGCAGGAGGATCTGTTCGAGGCGATCGAGACCGGCAATTTCCCCAAATGGAAGATGCAGGTCCAGATCATGCCGGAAGCGGATGCCGACAAGACGTCCTACAACCCGTTCGACCTGACGAAGGTTTGGCCCCATGCGGACTATCCGCCGATCGACATCGGCGTGATGGAGTTGAACCGCAACCCGGACAATTATTTCGCGGAAATCGAACAGGCGGCGTTCAGCCCGTCCAACATCGTGCCGGGTATCGGCTTTTCGCCCGACAAGATGCTCCAGGCGCGTATCTTCGCCTATGCCGACGCGCATCGCCATCGCATCGGCACCCATTATGAAGCGTTGCCGATCAATGCGCCGCACTGTCCGGTGAACCATTATCACAAGGATGGGGCGATGCGTTTCTTCCCCAACAATCCCAATCCGGCAGCCTATTATGAGCCGAACAGCTTTGGCGGGCCAGTCGAGGATCATCGCTTCGACGAGCCGCTGCTCAAAATATCGGGCGACGCGGATCGGTGGAACCACCGCGAGGGCAATGATGATTTCGTCCAGCCCCGCGCGCTGTTCAACTTGTTCGACGAAGGGCAAAAGGCCCGCCTGTTTGCCAATATCGCCGCGGCCATGGGCGACATCCCCGACTTCATCGAAGAGCGTCAGTGCAAGCTGTTCGATCAAGTCCACCCCGACTATGGCGCAGGCGTGCGATCGGCACGTGCGGCGATCAAGGACCGCAACCCGTCCATCTCCGCTCCCACCGATCAGACCCTGGCCGACGCATCCGCCTGACAGCCGGTCTGATAGCGCCCGTCCAGTCTTCCCCCGGTGTTTGCGCGCCGGGGGTTTTCTTTGACTTTTGTTGGACAAAAGGAGCCGTGAGCAAATTTTAACGATATCGCTCTATCCCAGGTTGGAACATGCAACGTTCCACTTCTCGACTATCCCGCGCCTTGCTTTCGCTGGTTCTGACCGGCAGCCTTTACTTTGTCGCGGCGACTTTTGCTTTGCTATTGTCGCGCTTCGAGGGCGGTCTGGCGTTCATCTGGGGTGCGAACGCCTATGTGATGGCCAAGCTGCTGACCACGCGGGTCCGGCGCTGGCCCCCCATCATTCTGACCTGCGCCATAGCGAGCGCCCTTTCTACCAGCCTGTTCGGCATGGGGCCGCTGGCGGCGATCCCAATGGCGGTCATCAACATGGCCGAAGCGTTGATCGTGGCGTTGATCTGCCGTCATTTCCTGTCGGATCGGCCGACGATCGGCGCCACCCGGCCGTTGATGATCTTCATCCTGGCTTTGTGCGCAGTGGCCGACGTCATCACGGGCATCCCGGCGGCGGCGGTCGCGTCGTTGTTGACGCCGGTGTCGTTCGGCGCGTCGTGGGTCCAATGGTATACCGGCCATGCGCTGGGCGGGCTGATCTGCGCGCCGATATTGGTGATGCTGATGCAAGGCGAGTTGCGCCGCTGGCGGCGGGACAAGTCGAGGGCGGAAAAGATCGAGGCCGTCCTCATCTTGGCGCTGTTCACCCTGATCATCGTCCATATCTTTTACTGGGCGCGGTATCCGATGCTGTTCGCGCCGCTCCTGCCGCTCGTCCTGATCGCCTTTCGCGTCGGACATATGGGTGCCGCGGCCTCGATCGTGATCCTGGCGCTGGTCGGTGGCACGGCCACGCTGTCGGGCGGGGGGCCGTTGACGATCGTGTCCGCCGATATGGGCGCGCGCATCCAGGCGTTCCAATTCTATCTGGCGCTCAGTTTCCTGCTGTCGATGCCGGTCGCCGCCGAATTGAACGGACGCCGGCGCTTGTTCCAACTGTTGCGGGAAAGCGAAGCACGTTACCGGGCGATCGCCGCCCATCGTCGCGCCTTGATGCGCCCTGGATCGATCCACACAGTCGAATTCCGGCCGCTCCTGTCGATCGGCGCCATGGAATGGTGCGAAATGGTCACGCGCGCGGTGGTCGACGAACGGGGGCAGCCCAGCGGCGTCATCAGCACGATCCGCGACATGTCCCGCCACAAAGCGCGGCAGCGCGCGCTGCAACAGGTCGCAGCCCGCGATTCGCTGACGGGGGCGGATAGTCGCCGCGCCTTCCTCGAAAAGCTGGAAGCCGAGATATTGCGTACCCGGCATGGCGTCCGGTCCAGCCTGCTGCTGATCGACATCGACCATTTCAAGGCGGTCAACGACGTTCATGGTCATGGTGTCGGCGACGAAGTGCTGACCGCCTTTGTCGATCGGTTGACGCCGGGGCTTTCTGCCCAGGACAGTATAGGCCGGTTGGGCGGCGAGGAGTTCGCGATATTGCTGCCGGACAGCGATATCGATCGGGCAAGCCTGCTCTGCGAACGCCTGCGCGCGCTATTGCTCGATCCGATCCCGGTGTCCTGTGGCAAACATATCGGCATCACCTTCAGCGCAGGTCTGGTCGAACTGGATGACACGTCCACGCGATCGGCGATGCTCGAAGCGGCGGATAAGGCACTCTACCGCGCAAAACATAGCGGCCGGAACTGCCTGCGCCTCGCCGCCTGAACCACCCGGTGAGCTTTCACAAAAAATGTCGATGTAATGTTGTAACCTACGCTGGCTTGGCCTATGTGGTGTCCATGTCTTCGACCCTTCGCCAATCCCTGTTGACCGGTCGCGTCGATCGCATTGCGATGGCGCTATCGGGGCTCTGCGTCGCGCATTGCTTCGTTACTGCCGTCGTGCTGGGCGTATTGGCCAGCGCCGGGGGCATTTTCGAAAGCCCGCTGTTCCATGAGGTCGGCCTGGTGCTGGCGATCCTGCTGGGCGCGATCGCGCTCGGCCATGGCGCGATGGTCCACCGGTTCATGATGCCCGCCGCGATCGGTTCGCTTGGCCTTGGCGTCATGGCGGGCGCTATGACGATGGATCATGGCTGGCAGGAAAGCATCTATACGCTGATTGGCGTTGCCATCCTCGCGCTGGGCCACGACCTCAATCACCGCGCCGGGCGCTAGGCCCGGCCATCGTCGCTCGTCAGAGCGGCTTCTGGTTGTTGCGATGCTCGCCCTTCACCCAACGCACCGTGCCGGTGCTGGCGCGCATCACCACGCTTTCGGTGGTCAGCTTGCCGCCGGGCAGGCGCTTCACTCCGTCGAGCAGTGATCCGTCGGTGACGCCGGTCGCCGCGAAGATGCAATCGCCCTTGGCCAATTCCTTCAGGTCATAAATCTTGTCTAGGTCGGTGATGCCCCATTTGCGCGCGCGCTGCTTTTCATCCTCGTTGCGGAACAGCAGCCGACCCTTGAACTGACCCCCGACGCAGCGCAGCGCCGCGCAGGCCAGCACGCCTTCGGGTGCGCCGCCTGATCCCATATAGAGGTCGATCGTCGTTTCCGGGTCAGTGGTGGCGATCACGCCTGCCACGTCGCCATCGGGTATCAGCATGATGCCGCACCCAATGGCGCGCAACTCTGCGATCAGTCGCTCGTGGCGCGGCCGATCAAGGACGCACACGATGATGTCGCTCGGCTCCACACCCTTGGCGGCGGCCACGGCCTCGACATTCTCCTTGGCCGACCGGTTGAGGTCGATGACGCCGTCGGGATAGCCGGGGCCGACCGCCAGCTTGTCCATATAGACGTCGGGTGCATTGAGCAGCCCGCCTTCTTCGGAAATGGCGAGGACAGCCAGTGCGTTCGGTCCGGCCTTGGCGGTGATGGTCGTGCCTTCCAACGGATCGAGCGCGATGTCGATTCGCGGACCAGTGCCGATCGCATTGCCGACCTTCTCGCCGATATAGAGCATCGGCGCTTCGTCGCGCTCACCCTCGCCGATGACGACGGTGCCGTCCATATAGAGGTCATTGAAGGCCAAGCGCATGGCTTCGACGGCGGCGGCATCAGCGGCCTTTTCATCGCCCCGGCCGATCAGTTTCGACGCGGCGATCGCGGCCGCTTCGGTGACGCGGACCATTTCCAGCACCAATACCCGATCAAGGGGCGAACTTGCCTGTACCATCGTCATTCCTCTGCCTTTTCTTATTGGGGCAGGCGATAGGCGGTCGCCCCAACCTTGTCGAGCAGCATGGCCATGATGCCGCCATGATCGCTTGCTCTTGTGCGCGCATGGTTCGCTCGGCCCTCTTTGCAACCGTCCTTCTCGCAAGCCACCCCGGCACGGCGCTGGCGCGCGACACCGAATCGCTGATGGCGGCCTATCGCACCAAGACGCAGGTGATCCGGCGATGCGACCGTAGCGGCGACGCCATCGTCGTTTGCGGCGAGAGCCAGGCAGAGCGTAATGTGCGCGAGCGGCTGCCGCTTCCGCGTGAAGAGACGGACAGCGGCGCACCCATGCGCGGCGACACGCCCCGCGCCTCGGCCGCGCCGGTCAAGCAGGGCAGTTGTGGCGTATCGGGCGGGCAGGGGGCGGGCTGCGTCGGTGGCCTGTCCGTCTTGAAGGCGGCCGATATGATCGGCAAAAGCATCACGGCGATCGTCGACCCCGATGCCGACCTTGCCCCACCGCCCCCACTGCCCGATCGCTTCAAGGGCACGGGGCAACGGTGAGCGGCACTCAGTCGAGAATATGCATCACCATCGGGGTGCCGAGCAGACTGTCCGACCCGGCGAGCCGTTCGAGCGTGTCGCGGATGCAGCGTTCCTCGCCCGCATGGGTGACGATAGCGACCAGCACGCCGTCTTCCTGATGCGCGCCGCGCTGGATCATGCTTTCGATCGACACGCCCGCATCACGCGTGGCGGCGGCGATTTCCGCCAGCACGCCGGGACGATCCTGCACCATGAAGCGCAGATAGGTGCGGCCGATGCGGGCACCGGCGTCGGCCGTATTCTGCGGCGTCAGGGCGGCGACTGGCATGGCGAAGGCGTCGCCATATTCGTCGCGCGCCACGTCGATCAGGTCGGCCACCACCGCCGACGCGGTCGGACCTTCTCCCGCGCCACGCCCCTGGAAGAAGAGGCGGCCGACGAAATTGCCCTCGGCCACGACGGCGTTCAGCGATCCGTCCACATGCGCGAGCGGGTGGTCGAGCGGCACCAGCATCGGATGCACCCGCTGGAACAGCCCGTCCGCGCCATTCTGCGCCATGCCGACCAGACGGATGCGGAAGCCCAGCGCGGCGGCCTCGGCAATGTCGGCGGCGATGACGTCGCGGATGCCGGTGGTGGCGACCGCGTCGAAATCCAACTCCGTACCGAACGCCAGGCTCGCAAGGATGGTCAGCTTGTGCGCCGCATCCACCCCATCAATGTCGAAGCTGGGATCGGCTTCGGCATAGCCTAGCTCCTGTGCTTCCTTCAGCACCTCGTCGAAGCCCCGGCCTTCCTTCTCCATCGTCGTCAGGATGTAATTGCAGGTGCCGTTGAGGATACCGTAAACACGGGCAATCTCGTTGGCGGCGGCCCCTTCGCGCATCCCCTTGATGACCGGGATGCCGCCCGCGACCGCCGCTTCATATTTAAGCGCAATGCCACCCTTTTCGGCAAGGCGGGCGAGGTCCAGTCCATGATGGGCCAGCATCGCCTTGTTCGCGGTGACGAACGGCTTGCCCGCAGTCAGGCACTGGCGCGCCAGCGTCAGCGCAGGGCCGTCCGACCCGCCAATCAGTTCCACCACCACATCGACATCGTCGCGGGTGGCGAGGCTGTTCATATCGTCCACCCATTCATAGGGCGACAGATCGACGCCGCGATCCTTGTTCCGGTCGCGCGCGGAAATGGCGACGATCTGGATCGGACAGCCCGCACGCCGGGCAATCAGGTCGCCATTGGTGTTGAGCAGCCGAATGACCCCGCCGCCCACCGTACCGAGACCGACGAGCGCGACGCGCAACGGGGCATGGCGGTGCAGATTGGTCATGGCGGCGTCACTTTCTTGGCGAAGATGATGAAAGCCGGGCTGATAGCCGCCCGCGCCCGACGGTCCAAGCAAAAGCTGCCCTCCTCGATCACGGCGCTATGCGCGTCCGTCCGCATGGTCCCAGCGCTTCGATCACCAGGCGATAGTCGGCGCGCGCTGCCTCTGCGTCAGCCACGGCCAATGTGCGGACCGCGCGGGCGGGGAGGACAGGGGGCAGGCTGCACGCCAGTCGATACCAGAGCAGCGTGCCGGGCACTGGCGCGCGCGCCGCTTCATCGACGATTTCGCCGAGCGCGACGGCCCAGCGCGGCGGCTGCCCCGGACGACGCAGCACCGACAGCGATACCGGGTCACCATTTTCGGTCCGCAGGAAAATCTGAGTCTCGCCTTCGCCCGCCACCGTGCCCGCCACATGGAAGGCATCGCCCAGGCCTAATATGCGCGGCGCCGCATCGCGCGCGACCATAGACGACAGGAGGGACTTGACCCTGTCCACCATCACTGGCGGCGCTGCGATCTGCGCGTCGGGGGCGACCAACTGCACTTCGCCGGGGCGGGTCGCGGGACGGGCGAACAGGATGAACGACGCCTTTTTGAGCTTGGGTAGCTTGCCGCGCGCATCCAATCGTGCGTCGTACAGGTAGGTTACAAGGGGGCTGATTCCCGCCTCGCCGCGAATCAAGCTCGTCACATCCGCCTCGATATAGAGCCGTTTATGCCCCGGCGGGACGCCTTGCGCCTGATCGGGCTTCAAAGTGATGATGTTGCGGATTCGCACAACCGCGACCATCGGGGCGGTATCGGCGAGGTCGGCAAGGTCTGCGTAGGACAGGCCCGTACCGGTTTCTGCCGGTTGCGCTACCATCGGCTGTTGTAGCGCTAAAGCTGGAAAAACGGGGATGTTTGCGGCCAAAATGAGGCATGGCGGCAGGAGGCGGCGGATCAGGGTGGCGGGTTTCATGGTCAGCTTCGTCCTGTGTTATTGGCCAGTGGCAAGGATGTCACAGGCAAGTCATTCCTATATGAAGTGGTAACCGCAAATGAACATATCGATAAAGCGTTTGCGTGCCGCGATGCACCGCGATAGGAGTTTGCGCGGTAGCAAATAGAAGGACAGGGGCCAAAGCTGACCGGGGGGAGCCCGGACGGTTGGGGTCGTTTTTGGCTGATTTGTAGAACCCATTGGTAAGATGAGTTAAGGAGTGTCGTTGCTGAATGGCCTATGCTGACCACTCGGAAGGATCGAGTCGCACGATATCGATCATCATCGTCGCCCTGATTCACGCTGTTCTTGGCTATGCCTTCGTCTCCGGCCTTGGCATGAAATATGTCAAACAAGCGGCAGAACAGCTGAACGTGATCGACGTGAAAGAGGAACCGCCACCACCGGACGAAGAGCCGCCACCGCCGCCGCCAGATCAGCCGATCGAGCCGCCGCCGGTAGTTGCTCCGCCGCCGATCGTGCAGACTCCGACCCCGGCGCCGCCGATTCAGACGGTTCGGACACCGCCTCCGGTGTTCAACCCCGTCCCGGTCGCAGCACCGCCCCCACCACCGGCTGCACCGCCGCCGCCGCCTCAGGCCGCAACGCGCGCTTCGCCGCGTGGGTCGCCAGGCAGCTGGCTCAGCGATGCCGACTATCCGAGCCGCGCACAGCGCGAAGAACGTTCGGGTACGGCTGGTTTCCGTCTGGAAATTGGCCCGGATGGTCGCGTGACCAACTGCACCATCACTTCATCAACCGGTCATTCCGATCTGGATGAAGCGACCTGCCGCCTGCTGCCGCGTCGCGCACGCTTCAAGCCGGCCAAGGGTTCCGATGGCAGGGATATGTCCGACACGTACAACGGTCGTATCACTTGGCGTTTGCCGGAATAATTCAGAACGGAAGGGCGGGCGCACCGCGCCGCCTTTCCTTCGCTTGATCTCATTGAGAGGGAAGTCTTGATCATGTTGAACTCCATCATCGCGGCCGCTGCCGCACCTGCCGCGGAAGCCGCCAACCCCTACGGCCTCATGGAAGCTCTGGAACAGGGCGGCGTAATTGCCTGGACCGTGTTCATCATCCTGGTCGGCATGTCGGTCGGCACCTTCTATGTGCTGTTCACCAAGCTGATCGAACAGCAGAAGGTCATCAACCAGTATAAGAAGGTCCGCACGACCTTCTGGCGTTCGAACAGCCTGAAGGAAGGCGTCGCCAAGCTGGAAAAGAACAGCGCCTACAAGCAGCTGGTCGATGACGGCATTGCCGCTCAGGAACAGCACAGCAAGCTGACCGATCCGGTCGAAGCGCATGACTGGCTGCACGGTTCGCTGGCCCGTTCGGAAAACGCCATCAACTGGAAGCTGGGCGGCGGTCTCGCTTTCCTCGCGACCGTTGGTTCGACCTCGCCGTTCGTCGGTCTGTTCGGTACGGTTATCGGTATCTACCGCGCGCTGATCAAGATCGGTGCTTCGGGTCAGGCATCGATCGACGCCGTTGCCGGTCCGGTCGGTGAAGCGCTGATCATGACCGCTCTGGGTCTGGTCGTCGCGGTTCCCGCCGTGCTTGCCTACAACTTCCTGCAGCGCCGTAACAAGGCGATCGCCGAGGACCTCTCGTCCTTCTCGACCGACCTGCTGGGCTACATGGTTTCGAACGGTGCAGTGAAGCCGGTTGTCGGCACGCCTGCTCCTGCCCAGGTGGGCAAGCCGGTTCCTGCAGCCGCCACCAAGGCCTGATCAAATATGGGAGCCGGAATGCATCGCGCATCTTCGGCTCCCAAGATCGCCGCTCCTGGCGTGCGGTCTAAAATGACAGACATGTTAGGATACTGATCAATGGCAATGAGCGTTGGTGGCTCCGGCGAAGAAAAGCCGATCACAGATATCAACACGACGCCGCTCGTCGACGTCATGCTGGTGCTTCTCATCATCTTCCTGATCGCCGTCCCTGTCGTGCTTCAGACGGTCGATCTAGAGCTTCCCAAGGTCGAATTCGAACCGACGACGACCAAGCCGGAGAACGTCTCGCTGTCCATCATGCCAGCAGAAGACGGTAGCTGTGCGGTTTACTGGAACATGACCAAGGTCAATTCCGAAGACCTGCTCAACCGCGCCGTTGCCAAGCTGGAAGCGGACATCAAGAAGGTTGGCGGCATCGAGAATATGACGCCGGAGGATCTGCCCGAAGTGCATATCCGCGGTGACATCAATACCCCCTATCGGTGCATCGGTGGCACGATCTACACGATGCAGCGCGCAGGTTTTCCGAAGGTCGGCTTCATTTCCGAGCCGGAACCAGGTATGAAAACCACCCGTATGTAACGTCCGATACGTGCTGATTATTGTGAATTTCTAGGAGTACGCCCCATGGCAATGAGCGCCGGTAGCGACGATGGCGAACCGATGATGGAAATGAACACGACGCCGTTGATCGACGTCATGCTCGTGCTCCTCATCATGTTCATCATCACCATCCCGATCCAAACCCACGCGGTGAAGATCGATCTGCCGCAGTCCTCGACGAACGACGCCCCCATGGTCGATCCAGTGAAGAACAAGGTTGCGATCGACGCAGCCGGGATCATCACCTGGAACGGTTCGGCGATCGATCTGCTGACGCTGCGCCAGTATCTGCAACAGTCGCTGCGCCTGCCCGTCGAGCCGGAACTTCAGTTCCAGCCGAACGCGCAGACCCGTTATGTGACCGTTGATGAAGTGCTCGCCGAGATCAAGCGGGCAGGCGTCACCAAATTGGGTTTCGTCGGCAACGAACAATATGGCAATTTCTAAGGCCTGATCTGCCTCTCTCTGCCCGCGCCAGGACTTCCCAGTTTGGCGGGCAGTGGATAGCAGACGGACCTCATGATAATGCCGGACCATCAGGGGTCGCCTTCGGGCGGCCCTTTTTTTTGGTTTTGACCTATCTCTAGGACCGCAAAACCGATCGGAAATGTGCGGGTTTAACCAATTCCTTACCTCAATCCCCGACACTGACCGGTGAATGGAATGAAGTACAAGCCATGGGCGCCGATCGACATCATCAAGCCAGCCATAAGGCGCGCGCTGCCGAACGCCGTCATGTGCGGATCAGCGTCAAGATTCGGCGGCCCGGCGAAACCTGGGTCAAGAGCGCGATCGCCGACCTGTCGGTGTCGGGCTTTCGGTTGCAAAGTTTCATGAAACTGCTGCCTGGTGGCGAATTATGGATCATGTTGCCCGGCTTCGAGGGGCGTCGTGCGCGAGTCCTCTGGACGCGCGGGCATGAGGCGGGTTGCGCCTTTGAAAACCCGCTCCATCCGGCGATCCTCGACCATGTCGTGAAACTGCATGAGGCCGCCAACCGCGCCTGACGGGCGGGGCAAGGGCACGGGTCAGGCGGCGGGCATATCCTGAAATTGCAGGCTGGCGAGCCGGGCATAGAGCCCGCCTTGGGCGACCAGCGACGCATGGTCGCCCTGTTCGACGATCCGGCCCTCATCCATCACGATGATCCGATCGGCCGCCCTGATGGTCGCCAGCCGATGGGCGATGACGATGGTCGTCCGTCCCTGAATCAGCCGCCCCAACGCATCCTGCACCAATCGCTCGGACTCCGCATCCAGCGCTGATGTTGCCTCGTCCAGCAGCAGGATCGGCGCGTCGCGCAGCAGGGCGCGCGCGATCGAGAGCCGCTGGCGCTGGCCGCCCGACAGACGCGCCCCGCCTTCGCCCATGAATGTGTCGAGACCCTGTGGCAGCGCGCGCAGGAAACTTTCGGCGTTGGCGGCACGCGCCGCTTCCCAAATCTCGTCATCGCTGGCGTCCCAGCAGCCGTAGCGCAGATTGTCGCGCGCCGACGCGGCGAAGATCACGCTATCCTGCGGCACCATCGCCATCATAGCGCGCGCAGCGGCTGGATCGGCATCGGGCAGGGCCACGTCGTTCAGACGCACGACGCCTTGGTCGGGATCGTAGAAGCGTTGCGCCAACTGGATCAAGGTCGTCTTGCCTGCGCCCGACGGCCCGACGACCGCCACTGTCTCGCCCGGTGCGATGTCCAGTGACACGCCGTTCAGTGCGGCTTGATCGGGGCGGGTGGGATAATGAAAATAGACGTCGGCAAAGGTCAGCCGTGCGCCATTGGTGGTGACCGGGATCGGTACAGGCACGGCCGGCGGCAGGATGTCAGGCGTCGCGCTCATCAATTCGTGCAGGCGGCTGGCCGCACCCGCGCCGCGCAACAGGTCGCCCCAGCTTTCGGACAGCGAACCGAACGCCCCTGCGACCAATCCGCCGGTCAGCACGAACGCGGCGATGCTGCCGCCCGACAATCGCCCCGCGGCAACGTCCAGCGCCCCTTGCCACATGACGGCGGTGATCGATCCGAACACCAAAGCGATCACTACGGCGGTCATGATCGCGCGCAACCCGATGCGGCGGCGTGCGGTCGCAAAACCCGCCTCGACGGTGGTGTTGAACCGCATCGCCTCGCGGGCCTCCTGCCCAAAGGCCTGCACGATCTTCATCGCGCCCAACACTTCGCTGGTGACGCTGCCGACATCGGCCAGCCGATCTTGACTGGCGCGCGACAGGCCGCGCACCTTGCGGCCCAGGCTGATCAGCACCAGCAGGATGACGGGAATGCCCAGCAACAGAAGCGCCGCCAGCTTGGGGGCCAGCGCGAAGAGATAGATCAGCCCGCCAAGCCCAGTCACCAGATTGCGGAGCGCCACGGACACGGTCGATCCGACCACCTGCTCGACGATAGCCGTGTCGGCGGTCATGCGCGACGCGATTTCGGACGGGCGGTTTTCTTCAAAGAAGCGCGGTGCCTGCCGCAACAAATTGGCCTGGGTCGCGCTGCGAATATCGGCGACGACCCGTTCACCAAGCCAGGACACGAAGTAAAAACGCAGCGCGCTGGCCAACGCCAGGATGATGACGATCAGCAGCAGATATTCGAACCAGCGGCTGATGTCGCCGCCGCCCATGAACCCCTTGTCGATCACCAAGCGAAAGCCGCTGGGGATGCCTAGCGTCGCCGCCGACGAGACGATCAACGCAGCCAATGCCCCTGCAATGCGCGCCGGATAGCGCCGGGCGAACCGCCACAACATCGCCAGGCTGCCAAGGGCGGGTCGCGCGTCGGCGCGGGCGGTGGGTTGCGGGCTGTCCTCCATGCGCGGCGCTTAGCAGGCCGCCCCTAAAGCCTCAATGGGGCGTCCTGCCCATAGGGGCGATCGTGCCAGCGAGGTGCAGGATGCGGCGCGTGTCGCCCTCGCCGGTCAAGGCATAGGCCATGGTGCCGACTTCCCAATAGGCCACCACGTCGCCCGCGCGCCGGGCGACCAGCGGCGTGGCCTCGGCGGGGGTTTCGGCCTTGTCGGCGAACAGGGACAGCGTCTCCTGTTCCGGCGTCACGATGGTCATCGCGATGGCGGGGCTGTCGGTCGTTGGAAATAGTTGAACGTCGGTCACCCGCCAATCGCCCGGCAATGCAGGCAGGATGATGCCGGTCGACCGCCGGATTTCCTGCGCGTCGAATGTCGCGCTTTCGATCTGCGATGCCATGCCCTGCCGCAGCAGTCCGGTGCGGCGCGAGGCGGCCGCTTCGTCCAGAAAGCTGCTCGCCTGCGCGCTTTGGGGAAATTCGCCCAATTCGC
Organism: Sphingobium sp. SA2; assembly: GCF_032227065.1. Classification (NCBI taxonomy): domain Bacteria; kingdom Pseudomonadati; phylum Pseudomonadota; class Alphaproteobacteria; order Sphingomonadales; family Sphingobiaceae; genus Sphingobium; species Sphingobium sp. SA2. Next base: position 314,846 of record NZ_JAPMXX010000006.1, on the reverse strand, counting down.
CGCGCGCGATCCAGCCGATGCCCAGCAGCGCGGCAACCGCTGCCGCGCGGCGCATATGCCGCCATGTGCGCCCATCCTCATTGTCGTTGGCGACAGGCGCGGTCAGGTCGCGGCGACGGCCGACCAGCGTGCCCTTGGTCCCATCGCGCATCAGGCGAAAATCGATATGCGGCCACCGCTCGCGCCAGCGCCGTGCGACGATACGTTCGCCCGGCCGCGCGGCATCGTCCAGCAGCACGACGCCATTAGGCGACAATCGCGCGAACAGGCTGTCGGCTGCGCCCCGCACCAGTGGATGGACGCTCCAGGGTGGGCCGTCGATGATGATCAGGTCGATGCGCTCCGGCACACCCTCCAGCGCATACCAGCGGCCGGGCCAATCCGCGCTTTCATGCGTCAGCGGCGCATGACGGATGTCGGCATCAATCGCATGGTCGCTCAGCCATTGGCGGGTCGCATCGACAAAGCCGCCATGCTGGTCGAAACTGTGCAACCGCCCGCCGCCGTGCAATTGCAAGGCTCGCGCCGCGATCAGCGATGAAGCGCCTGCGCCCAGTTCTACCACATGGGCAGGGCGCACCCGCGCAATCTCCCGCACGATATGCCGCAGAAAACCGACATCGGCCTTCCAACTGCCCAGATGCGGCAGCGCATCATGCGGCAGGCCGAGTTCATCGAGCAACGCGCGCTTGTCCGCCGGGCGTCCGCCCGACAAGCTGGCGAGCAACCACGGCCAGCCGATCGCACCGAAACCGATGCGCCACGCCATGTCCGACAGGCGGCGGGGCCAGTCGCTTTGCGCGGCATGGGCTTCATTGAGGGGCAAAAAGCCGGTCAGGTCGCGGGATGTCACGGAAAATAGGCTCCTTGTTGCATCACGGGACTATGCCGGACTTTATGTTTCGCTCATATGACGGTCTCGACCATGGTCAACCGATGACGCAGGAAAGCGCGATGATCCGTATAGTCTCTGCGACCGTCGAACGCTGGCCGGTGGCAGGTGCCTTCGTCATCAGCCGGGGAGCCAAGACGCATGTCGATGTCGTCGTCTGCACCGTGGGCGATGGCACCCATGTCGGGCAAGGCGAGGGCACGGCCATCTATTATGAGGGCGAAAGCGCGGAAAGCTGCGTCGCCGCCCTGCACGCCTATACCGGACCATTGGACCGCCAAGCCTTGCTGACCGCCATGCCGCGCGGCGCGGCGCGCAACGCGCTCGATTGCGCCTTATGGGATTTGGAAGCCAAGCAGGCGGGCGCGCCGGTGTGGCAATTGGCCGGTCTGGCACCACCCGCACCGCTGGCGACGGCATTTACGATCAGTTTGGGCGATCCCGATCTGATGGAGGCCGATGCGCGGGTCGCGACGGCGCGGGGCTTTGCGTTGCTCAAATGCAAGTTGACGGGGGAGGGCGACCAGGACCGCATCGCCGCCGTGCGGCGCGGTGCCCCCACGGCGCGGCTGATCGTCGATGCCAATGAAAGCTGGCATGATCGCGACATCGCTGCAGAAGCAGCAGCACTCGCGGCCTTGGGCGTGGAGATGGTCGAACAACCGGTAATCCATGGGCAGGAGGCGCGCCTCGCGGGCGTTCATGCGCCGCTGCCGCTCTGCGCCGACGAAAGCTGCCACACGCGCGCCGATCTCGACCGGCTAGGCGATTTTGACGCGGTCAATATCAAGCTCGACAAGGCGGGCGGGCTGACCGAAGCCCTCGCTTTGGCGCGCGCGGCGAAAGAGCGCGGCTTCCGCCTCATGGTCGGCTGCATGCTCGGCACGTCGCTTGGCATCGCGCCCGCTGCGCTGTTGGCGCAGGGCGCGGACTGGATCGACCTGGACGGCGCGCTATTGCTGGCGGAGGATCGCGCCGGTGGGTTGGCGCTGCGCGACGGGCAACTGCAACCCGGCGCGCTCTGGGGCATGGGCTGATCCGTTCAGCGGCAGCCTCATTCCTTCTCGACCTGGCGGACCGCCTGCACATCGGGATAGGGTAGAACCATCCGGCCGTCCGGTGCCGCGGTAAAGCTGGTCTGGGTCGGATAGGCGAACTCGATTCCGCGTTCGTTGAATTGGCGCAGGATGGCCAGGCCGACCTTATGGCGGATGACGTAGATGGCATCCCAATCCGGCAGATAGACGTCGAACTCGACTTCGAAATCCAGGCTCGACGCACCAAAGCTGATGAAACCGGACCGAACGAAATTCGCGCCGAGATCCGTGACGATCGTTTTCAATATGTCGGGAATCTGTTCGGCGACGTCGGGCGGCGTCTGGTAGATGACACCGATCGCGAATTTGATCCGGCGATGGTCGAGCGTGAAATAGCTGGTTATCTCCTTCTGTAGCAGATTGGCGTTGGAGATCACCTTCTTCTCGCCGGTAATGGCGCGCAGGCGGGTGGATTTCAGACCGATTTTTTCGACCGTGGCGGTCGTCATGTCATAATTGATCGTCTCGCCCCGGCGGAACGGCTTGTCGAAGATGATCGACAGGGCGGCGAACAGATCGGAAAATATGCCCTGCGCCGCAAGGCCGATGGCGATGCCGCCGATACCAAGACCCGCGACAAGTCCAGTGACGTTGACGCCCAGATTATCTAGTACGACGATCGTCGCGACGGCAAAGAGGACGACGCTGACCAACAGGCGGATAAGCCCCATCGCGTTCGCGAGTGTCTCGCCGCCGCCATCCTGCGCCAGCGTCTTGCGCTCCACCAGCCCCAGGATGATCTCCCGCGCCCACAAGGCCGCTTGCCACACGGCCGCGATGGTGAAGAGAAAGGCGATCGTTTTGTAGAGTGGAGCCGGTGCATCGGCATAGCCCGCCACCAGCCGCGCCGCGACCATGACCATGAAGAAATGCGTCGTGCGCGCGGCGGCCCGCCCCAGCACATTGGCATAGCCTAGCGGATCGCCGCGCGTCCCCTTGTGCCGCTTGCCAACCCCGCGCAGCGCCGTGAGCGCGAGGTAGATCAGGACGCCGACACCGATGGCGATCAATATCTGGACATAATGGACGGCAAGCCAGTCGCTGGTCGAGCGCCACATCGCGCCGAGATCGGGCGGCCGCACCGTGATGACGGGATCGGCGGGGGTTTTCGTATTGGCCATGCTATCCTGTAGTCTGTTGAGTGCGGATCAGGCCGCCGCTGCAAGCGGGGCGCAGTCCACCAAAGTATCGAGAAAGGCGATCAATCCGCGTTCCTCTCGCGACAGATATCGTGTCCGACGCGGCAAGCGAAGCTCGTCGCGCCATTCATCCTGTCCCTCCTTGCATAGGGCAATAAGTGCGGGATGAACATAGGATTTGCGGCTGATCGCCGGCGTGTTGCCCAAAGCCACCGCCACCGGGTCGATCATCTCCTTCAAAGAAACATGCCCGGCCACCAATGTTTCAAAGGCGATTGTGGACGCGCCCCAGGTACGGAAATGCTTGGCGGTGAACGGCCCGCCCATGGCATCGGCGATATAGGCATTGACGTCGCTTGACGTGATCGGCCGCGCTTCGCCCTCCTCGTCCAGATATTGAAACAGATGCTGGCCCGGCAGATCCTGTACCTGCCGCACGAAGCGCAGCAGGCGACTGTCGGTCACGGTCAATTGTTGTTCCTTGCCCGACTTGGCGCGATAGCGCAGTGTCAACGACCGACCGTTGAGGTCGAGGTGACGGCGACGCAGCGTCGTCGCGCCGAAGCTCCTGTTGGTCGTGGCATAATGTTCATTGCCGACGCGCAATTTGGCAAGGTCGAGCAGGCGGATGACCGCCGCGATGGTGCGATCCTTGCGCAGCCCCCGTTTCGATAGATCTGCCTCCAGCCTCGCGCGTAACTTGGGCAAAGCGCGCCCGAAATTGGGGCATCCGGCATATTTTTCTGCCTCGCGCGCGGCGCGAAAGTCGGCATGATAGCGATATTGCTTGCGCCCCTTGTCGTCATAGCCGGTCGCCTGGATGTGGCCATAAGGGGAGGGGCAGAACCAGCAGTCCCGATAGGCCGGCGGCAGGGCGATCGCGTTCAGCCGGTCGATCTCGTCCCGGTCGGTGATCCGCGCACCATCGGCGTCGCGATAGGCCCAACCCCGTTTCAACGCGCGGCGCGTGATGCCGGGCACGCTGTCATTGGCATGAATTATCGCGGTTTGGGGCATGGCGTCCTTCTCGTCTCCCCAAACCCGTCTTTCGTCGCTTCGTTCCGCAACCATGGGGGCTCCGGGCCGTTAAACGGCCATTCCCCCATGCAGGAGACGCTTATGTCCGCCATCGAAAACAGCCATATTCTCATCATCGCCACGGATGGGTTCGAACAATCCGAACTGTTCGATCCACGCGACATGCTGATGAAAGCCGGGGCGAAGGTGACGCTGGCTTCGCCCGAAAGCGACCCGATCCAGGGTATGAAGCATGATGAAAAGGGCGATACCATCACCCCCGACATCACGCTCGATGCCGTTTCGATGGACGATTATGACGGGCTGATCCTGCCCGGCGGTGTTGCCAATCCCGATACGCTGCGCGTGAATGAAAAGGCGATCGCGCTCATCCGTGCTTTTACCGACGCCGACAAGCCCGTCGCCGCCATCTGCCATGGTCCCTGGCTGCTGATCGAGGCGGGCGTAGTGAACGGCCGCACCGTCACATCCTGGCCTTCGGTGCGTACCGACCTGACCAACGCCGGTGGAAAGGTTGTCGATCGGGCCGTTGCGATCGACGGCAATATCATCACCAGCCGTAACCCCGACGACATCCCTGCTTTTGTCGAAGCCTTTACGAAGGCCGTGACCGAAGGGGCCAGCGTAGCCGCCTGAACGATTGGCTGCCGTCCGGATGCCACGGCACCGGGCGGCGGCGCAACACCGACAGATGCGCAAGCGCCAGCGTGGCGCATAATGTGCCACCGGCCAGCATGAGCGCTCGAACGTCCGGTGCAAAGACGGCGATCATAGCGGCGGCGCACGATCCCGCAATCGCCCATCCCAGCGCCCGGCCATCGCCATCCGGCCCGCGCAGCCAGAACACGCATCCACCCACCCCGACCAGATAGGCGCTGGCGTAACGCAGTGCCGCGACATCGGCCCCCCATAGCGGCAGCATCAGCAAAAGCAGCAGCATGATCCCGCCGCGCGTCAGCCGTCCCATGGCTGGCGCAAGCAGCGGATAGAGCAGCATCTCGCACGCCAGCACCGCCATCAGGATCGCCAGTGCCTCGGTTGGACGACCCGCGATCAGCGCCACGGTTGCCGTTGCGCCCCAGGGGAGCAGCCGTTGCGGGGCCATGCGGATATGGCTGACCCAATCGCCCACGCCATCGCGCCTCTCCCAGCGTCGATCGGCAAGGCGCAGTTGGAAGCCGCCCATGACAAACAGCGCGCCGACACCCGCCGAAAAAAGCGCCGGCGCCATCATCGGCGAGGCCAACAGCAGCCCAAGCAACAACCCATGCGCCAGACCCAGCGCCCGCAATTCTCCGTTCATGCCGGAACGCCCTGCCGCGCGACGAGCGCGGCGGCCAGATCCTGCCGTGCCGCGGTCTTGCGTTTGCGGGTCAGATAGGTGTCGAGACCGATTTGCAGCGCCAGCATCATGAAGATGAACGGCTGATAGGCGATCCCCACGAACAGCGATCCGATCATATAGATGATATGCCCCTGTTGCAGCGCCAGCGCGAAGGGCGAAATCCACGCTTCCTGCGGTCCATCGCGCTTGCGGTAGAAGCGGCGGATCGATTCGGTGCGGATGAAGCAGATGAGGTGAATGAGCGCCCAGACCGCAAAGCCGAAATAGCCCTGCTCACCCAGCAGCTCGAAATAGGCGCTATGATAGGCGCGGCCCTTGTCCGTGACGATCCGGGTTTCCAGGCGACTGCCGCCGCTGTCGGTCACGACGCTTCGCGCGACATAGGTAAAGCTGTTCTGCAGATAATTGTCGAAGCCGCCGCCGCCTGGATGATCCTTCACATAATCGAGCGTCCACATCCACACCGCGACGCGGGTGGAGGCGCTTTCGTCGCCCTGATGATTTTCGATCGTCTGCATCCGCTGCGTGAAGCTGGCGGGCAGGAAGGGGATCGACACCAATGCGGCCAGCAGCATCAGCGGCCCGTAGACGAAGCGCCGGGGCGACCGCATCAGCATCAGCCCGGCCAGAATGACGATGCAGACAAGGCCCGTGCGGGCCTCTGTGCCGATCGGCATCAACAGGCAGGCGAGGCACAGGCAATAGCAGAAGGCCTTAACCTTCCAGTCGGGCGGGAAGATGGTGCCATGTTTGGCCAGCCACAGGATCAGCGGGATCAGCGAGATGGCGACGCAGCTGATGATGGAGCCTTCATATAGCCCGCTATTATTATCGACCATCAGGTTGAGCACACCATAGCCGCCGCCCGACAGCGCAGTTTTCATGCCGCCATTGATGATGATCGTGCTGGCGCACAGGATCATGAAGACGGTCATCGCCTCGATTCGCAAGCGCGTGCGCAGCACCAAAGGCAGGAACACGCCAGCGATGATCGCCTTCCACACCCAATTCCATTTGGTCAGCGCCTCGACCGGGAAATCGGCGGTCATGGTGGTATAGCCGCACCAGGCAAGCAGCACGAGCATCAGCCCCTGCCGCGCCGAGAATCGGCAATCCTTCTTGTCGTCCATCACCAGCCAGGCGCCCACCATCGCGCCAAAGGCGATGAAGGAGATCGGGATCGAATTGAGCAGAAAATAGGACAGGCGCTGGGGCGAGACGATGTCGATATAGGCATAGACCGCGACCAGCAGGAACGGCCGCCTGAACCCCATCAGGAAGAAGACGCCCAGAAAGGCGAGGAAGAAAAGGTCACGCATCGCCCGTCTCGACCTCCGGCTCTGGATCGCGATCAAGGTCGGGGCGCGACAGCAAGCGCCAGGCCGTCAGCAGGATCACGCCATGGCTGACCAGCAAGGATAAGGTGTCGATCATTATGCGTTCTTGTTCCCGGTAGCCGCCTCTTCGTCCTAGCGAGACAGAGTTGACGGGGCGTTAAACCTTTTTCGGCAGACAGGGCTGGCTATGACTCGCATCCTTCATGTGCTGGACCACAGCCTCCCGCTCCACAGCGGCTACACCTTTCGGACCCGTGCGATCCTGCGCGCGCAGATGGCCAAGGGCTGGGCGGTGCGTGGCATCACCGGCCATCGCCATGTCGCGCCACAGCCACAGGACGGCACGGCCCCGCTGGAAGAGGTGGTCGATGGCCTCCATTTCCACCGCACGCCGGGGCAGCCCGCCACCGGCAATCCGCTGATTCGCGAATGGCGCGACATAGCGGCGCATGCCGACGCGATCGAATCGCTGGTGCGCGACTGGCGGCCCGACATCATCCACGCTCATTCGCCGGTTCTCAACGCCATCGCGGCGCAGCGCGTCGCCAAGCGGCATGGCATCCCGATGATCTACGAAATCCGGGCTTTCTGGGAAGATGCGGCGGTCGGCAACGGCACCGGGACGCAGGGAAGCCCGCGTTATTGGCTTACCCGCCAGCTTGAAACCCATGCCGTGCGCGCCGCCGATGCGGTCGCGGTGATCTGCGAAGGGCTGCGCGGCGACCTGATCGCGCGCGGCATCGATCGGGACAAGATCATCGTGTCGCCCAATGGCGTCGACATGGAGCAGTTTGGCGATCCCGTCCCGCGCGACCCTGTGCTGACGGCCAGGCTGGGGCTGGAGGGGGCCGATGTCGTCGGCTTCATCGGCAGCTTCTATGATTATGAAGGGCTGGACGACCTGATCGCCGCGATGCCGCGACTCGTGCGTGCCCGGCCCAAAGCGAAGCTGTTGATGGTGGGCGGTGGCCCGCGCGAACAGGCGTTGCGCGAACAGGCGATGGCGTCGCCCTTTGCCGATCATATCATCTTCGTCGGCCGCGTGCCACACGACCAGGTCGAACATTATTATGCGCAAGTCGATATTCTTGCTTATCCGCGCAAGGCGATGCGGCTGACCGATCTGGTGACCCCGCTCAAGCCGCTGGAAGCCATGGCGCAGGGACGGCTTGTCGCTGCGTCGAGCGTCGGTGGCCATCGCGAGCTGATCGAGGATGGCGTCACCGGCACACTCTTTGCGCCCGACGATCCGGCGAGCATCGCTGCCGCGCTTGCCGGGCTGTTCGCCGATCGCGCGCCCTGGGATGAACGCCGCGCCGTCGCACGCGCCTTTGTCGAGCGTGAGCGCAACTGGTCAGCCAATATCCTGCGCTACGAGCCGGTCTACCAGCATTTGCTGGCCCAAGCCGACGGCGCGCGGGCGGCGGCCTGACGGCATATGGCGCCACGCGGATCAAGACCGGACCGGGCCATGGTGATGGCAGCGCTGGGCGGCTTCGTCGCCGCGCTGGCGGTGCTGCTGACCCCGGTGGGGCTGATCGAAATGCTGGTGGCGTCCAGTGGGCTGAGCGAAGCGCTGCCCGCCGCCGCGCCGCCACTTGGCCTTAAGGCCCGAATACTGATCGCTCTTTTCGCCGCTATAATGGTGATGGGGATCATTTTGACGATGCGGCGCGACGCAACTGTGGCGACGGAACCAAGTGAAAAGAAGCAGCGCGTCGAACGCGCCAAGGGAGCACGAAAAATGGGTTTCGCATTTTCCAAATGGGCCGCGCTGGCGCGGGGCCGTTCCATCGAATTAGTCGAAGGCGCGCTGCCGACGCTGCGCCGGGCCGACGCCCATCCCGATGCGCCAGCGCGCGCGCCGATCTTCGCCAGCCGCGACCTGAACGGCGTCGATATTTTCGCGCGCCCCGAATCAGGACGACGCGGGCTGGTGGCGCAGTCCGTGGTGGACGCGCCTGCCATCCGGTCCACGTCGGACTTCCCCATGCCCGCCGCGCCCCTGCCGGTTGCCGAGGCGGACTTGCCCCAGCCCGCCTTCCTGCGCCCGGCCGCGCCCATGGTCGAGCCGGAGGCGGCAGAAGAGGCCGCACCGGCCATCGAAGCCAAGGCACCCCCTGCGCCCCTGCCAACCCCAGCGCCGCGCCCCTCTACCCAGGGGCTTACGATCGGCCAGTTGACCGAGCGGCTGGAACGTGGCCTGTCCCAGCGTCGCCGCACGGCATCTGACGATGGCATCCGGGTGCTGGCCGACATGCCGCCCGCCATGCCGGTGCCGGTGCGCGACACGCCCGATACCGACACCGACGCCGCATTGCGCGCCGCGCTGGGCACGTTGCGCAGCATGACCGGCCGCGCACGCTAAACCGCCTACCATTCTTCGATCGTCAGCGCCGACAACTCCACCCATAGGCCGTCGGCGCTGTCGCCCTCTGCATCGACGCAGATGTCGGCGACGAAATGGCGCGGCAGCACCCATTGCGCTTCGCTCAGGCCATCGAGCAGGCGCGCCTTGCCCGCCTGCGCCTCCGCCCCGCTGATCGCCAGCCGCACGACATGGCGTCGCCCCTCGAACAAAGCGCTGGCCCAAGGGCGGCTCGCTGCCCGTTCGACGCGGGCATTGTCGCCCGCCCGCGCGAGCAATTGGGCCAGCAGGCGGGGCAGCGGGTCGGCCGTGCCTTTTCCTATTGCTTGATTTCGGATCAGGTTGCCCGCGCGCACATGCGGATCGATGCTTGTCATTGGCCGCTGCTCCTGCGATATGTGTTCATGAAATGTTCTATACGTCTCTTTATCCGTTCGCCCGGCTCGCGCCCGCCGCGCAGGTCGAAGACCAGCCGTGGATCGCGCACGCTCGCCCGCCCAAATGTGGTGGGCGGCATCTCGTGGCGGCGAAGGAATGTCTCGATCATGCGCAACAGCATTGGCCTCAATCTCCCCTGTCATGGCGACTCGCCCCGCGCGAGTCGTTAGGTATATTCCTATCTCAAAGCCAATTTCCTACTTGTCTAGGAAAAATCTTATCAGTAATGGACGGATCATGGATGAATCGCAGGACGCTCGTATCGCGCTGGAACGGCTGATCGCCGATCGGGGGGAGAATTATGCCGATCTGTCTCGGCTGATCGGCCGCAACCCCGCTTATATCCAGCAGTTCATCAAGCGCGGGACGCCGCGCAAATTGGATGAGGATGACCGCCGCGTGCTGGCCCGCTATTTCGGCGTACCCGAACAGATGCTGGGCGGGACAGCGGCGGCGCCCCTGTCGGCAACGCCTGGTCGGATGCGCAGCGTGCCGGCCGTGGTCGCCGTACCCCGGCTGGCGCTGGGCGCGTCGGCGGGCGGCGGCACGCTGGACGAGGATGAGCGCGCGGCGGGCGTGATGGCGTTCGACGCGCACTGGTTGCGGCACTTGGGCGTCCGGCCGCAGCGCGTGTCGATCATCCGCGTCGATGGCGAATCGATGGCTCCAACGCTTAGCGACGGCGATGACATCATGGTCGATCATGATGATGATGCGCTGCGGCTGCGCGACGGCGTCTATGTGTTGCGGCTCGACGGCGTGCTGATGGTCAAGCGAATCGCCATGGGACCGTTGCGCGGCCGGTTCAGCGTGGTCAGCGACAATGTCCATTATCCCGACTGGGCCGATATCGACCCGGCGCTGGTGGACATCGTCGGCCGCGTCGTATGGACCGGGCGGCGTCTGGTGTAGGTGGTGAGACCACCCTATCTGTGCGCCAAAGGAGTATCGGTGTGAACGACAATGGCGCGGTGATCCGCAAGGGCTTGGAATGGCGCGGCGCGCGGCTGGCGCTGGCGACGGTGGTATCCACCTGGGGATCGGCCCCGCGCCCGCGCGGCAGCCATATGATCGTCCATGAAGACGGCCGGTTCGAAGGCAGTATTTCGGGCGGCTGCGTCGAAACCGATGTCTTGCAGCGCGCCGCTGAAGTCATCGCCGGACGTGCGGCCCATGTCGAAACCTATGGCGTGGCCGATGGCGATGCGTGGGAGGTCGGTCTGCCCTGCGGCGGGGAGATCGCGGTGCTGGTCCAGCCGGTGGGGGAAGGCGGTTTCCCCTCCAACTTGTTCGAAGCGATCGACGCAGCCAGTGCGCGGGGGCGGGCGCTGACGCTGGCGACCGATTTGGAGACTGGTATGACGCGCGAAGGGAGCGGCGAGAGACTGTTCCTCAACCGCTACGATCCGCCCCGCCGCCTGCTGATCGTCGGCGCGGTGCAGATCGCCCAGTCGCTCGTGCCGCTGGCGCAGGCGATCGGCGTGACCCCGGTCCTGATTGACCCGCGCGGCCGCTTCCTCACCGCCGAACGCTTCCCCGGCGTCGAACTGGACGACCGCTGGCCCGACGACGCCATCGCCGCACGCTTCCCTGGCGAATCGACCGCCGTCGTCACGCTCAGTCACGACATCAAGATCGACGACCCCGCGCTGGCCGCCGCGTTGCGCGCGCCGACCGGCTATATCGCGGCGCTCGGCTCGCGCAAAAGCCACGCGGCAAGGCTGGAGCGGTTGGCGGCCATGGGCTTTGGCGCGGACGATCTGGCGCGGATCGACGGCCCGGCCGGGCTGGACATCGGCGCGATCGGTGCCGCGGAAATCGCGCTGTCGATCACGGCGGGCATGGTGGCGGGATTCAACCGGATGCGGGGGTGATTATTGCTGAAATGAAAATGGGGTCAGGGGTGATTGGTAAACTGACACCATAAATTCATGCTGCATTCGATCACTCTTCGACGGTGATCAGTTTTTTGCGCTTCGTGAATAGAACAAACATACCCAGAATAATGTCACCAAGGCCCCAGAGTAACAGTAGGAACGTGAAGCCGATCCCAGCACCAATAGCTTGCCCCGCCTGTTCTGCCGAGTTGTTCGGTGCATCCATGCCTCCCAAGATGCTCATAGCGCTAAGCATCCAAATCAGCATTAACACATTGAAGCCTATGAAAATCCACTTAACTAGCTTTCCAAAAAAAGACCGATCGCTTACTTCTTTTTGAACCAATGCCAATTTTAATGCTCCCACTTTAGTCCAGTAGTGTCAAAAGTCATCTGTTGCATACCGTTCTGATAGAATTGGGCTTCCACTACCATCTTCTTTGATTTCTTGAGATTCGTCAGAAAGCCTTTTGCACCTTGAACGAAGACCATGTTGTTCGTGCCGTCGCTGGCATCGGTGCAGCCATAGCGACGGATCGGCCCGTCATCGAACTTCACATTAACATGGCTGTCCGAGAAGCTGTTACAAAGGATTTGGCCGCTATCAACGCCCAAGAGAATATCGAAGCCGAACTGTGGACTCTGACGTATTAGCACTTTGCCTATCTGGTCGCCGTAGGGGAAGCCAAGGCTGAGTGTGTTCGTACCGGTTAGCGTTGCGTAATAGGTCGTCCGACCGCGCATCTCATCCTTATCTGCACTGTAGGACCAAGCACTTTCAGGTTCGGCAGGCTTCTCAAATTCGTCGCTGTCGGCAGTTGTGGGCTTGTCAGGGGAGCCAGCGGCCTTTGAGGCTTCTTGCTTCTTGGATTCGCTCTTCAAATCGCTTTCGGCACTTTGCGGCCCCGCAACGCCAATAAGGATGAATACAACGAATGCAGCAGCGCCGAAATGCCAACGTTTCCAGCCTTTGATGTAAGGCTTAAAAATGCCGACGACCGCAGCGATAAATATCAATGTGAATATAACGGCCAATGGAGTCCCCCGACACTTCGCACATAACAGATTATATCAAGTGCATAAAAGTTCGATGAACGCCCGTCAAATATGGAATCAAGCGGTCGCTTTGTTTCGCTAAGTATTACCCCCTAACAACACCGCCCCCCATTCTTCCCACCATAGCGCGCTTCCTGCCGGTCGCGGAAAAAAGTGATGCGGTCCATCACTGGCTGCCCCGGATGATGCGCCTCGCAGTGCCGCAGATAGGCGTCATAGTCGGGCATTCCGACCATCAGCCGTGCGGTCCGGCGCAGCGTGTCGAGCAGCCCGCTCATGCCGTCGGCACCAGTTGCGCCGGGATTTCCTGCGCGGTCGGCTCTGTGCTGCGACGCGCGGCGAGGCAGGTACGGATCGTGAAGACCAGCAGCGACAAGACCACGGCCAGGAACAGCGCGACCAGCGCCGCGTCGATCCGGTCGTTGAAGATGATGCGCTCCATCTCCGCCATCGACTTGGCCGGGGCCAGCACTTCGCCCTTGTCCGCCGCCGCGCCGAACTTGGCCGCATGGGCGAGGAAGCCGAGCTTGGGATCGGGCGAGAAGAGCTTGAGCCACCCCGCCGACAAAGTGCAGACCAGCAGCCAGGCGGTCGGGATCATCGTCACCCAGGCGAAGCGGTCACGCTTCATGCGGAACAGCACCGCCGTCGCCAGCATCAGCGCGATCGCGGCGAGCATCTGGTTCGAGATGCCGAAGACTGGCCACAGCGTATTCACCCCGCCCAGCGGATCGGTGACGCCTTGATAGAGGAAGAAGCCCCAGGCCGCGACCGTCAGCGCGGTCGCGACGATGCCCGGCACATGGCTCTTGCTCTCCTTGAAGGATGGCACGGCTAGCGCGATCAGATCCTGCAGCATGAAGCGCCCGGCGCGCGTGCCCGCATCCACTGCGGTCAGGATGAACAGCGCCTCGAACAGGATCGCGAAATGATACCAGAAAGCCTTCATCGCCGGGCCGCCGACGACATGGCTGAAGATTTCCGCCATCGCTACCGCCAGCGTCGGCGCGCCGCCGGTGCGTGAAATGATACTATGTTCGCCGACATCCTTCGCCGTCTGGGTGATGAGGTCGGCCGAGATGGGAAAGCCCATGGCGGTGACGGCGGCCGATGCGCTCGCCGCATCGGTGCCGATGATCGCGCCGGGGCTGTTCATCGTGAAATAGATGCCGGGGTCGAGGATCGATGCGCCGACCAGCGCCATGATCGCCACGAACGCCTCCATCAGCATCGCGCCATAGCCGATGATCGGCGCATGGGCTTCGCTGGCGATCAGCTTGGGCGTGGTGCCACTGGAAATCAGCGCATGGAAACCGGACACCGCGCCGCAGGCGATGGTGATGAACAGGAAGGGGAAGAGGCCGCCCGCCCACACCGGCCCGCCGCCGTCGACGAACTGCGTCAGCGCGGGCATTTTGAGCGGCGGGGCCATGATGACGATGCCGATGGCCAGCGCCGCGATCGCGCCGATCTTGAGGAAAGTCGAGAGATAATCGCGCGGCGCCAGCAACAGCCATACCGGCAGCACCGACGCCACCGCGCCATAGCCGATCAAAATCCAGCACAGTTGTACCGGGGTGAAGGTGAAGATCGGTCCCCAGACCGGCGAGGCGGCAATCGCCTGCCCATAGACGATCGCGGCGAGCAGCCCGACGAGGCCCAGCAGCGAGACTTCGCCGATCCGCCCCGGCCGGATCCAGCGGGTATAGACGCCCATGAACATCGCCAGCGGCACCGTCGCGGCCACGGTGAACATGCCCCACGGACTTTCTGCCAGCGCCTTGACGACGATCAGCGCCAGCACCGCGAGGATGATGACCATGATCATGAACGCGCCGATCAGGGCGATCGTCCCGGCCCATTGCCCCATCTCCATGCGGATGAGTTCGCCCAGCGACTTGCCGTCGCGGCGCATGGAGATGAACAGGACCATGAAATCCTGCACCGCGCCCGCCAGCACGACGCCCACGATGATCCACAGCGTACCGGGCAGATAGCCCATCTGCGCCGCCAGCACTGGCCCAACCAGCGGTCCCGCCCCCGCGATCGCCGCGAAATGATGGCCGAACAACACGGTCCGCTCGGTCGCGACATAGTCCAGCCCATCGGCGCGGCGCACGGCAGGCGTCGGCCGCGACGGATCGAGCCGCATCACATGGCGCGCGATGAACAGCGCATAATAGCGATAGGCGACCAGGAAGCTGCTGACCGCCGCGACCACGATCCACAGCGCATTGACCGCCTCGCCCCGCGACACCGCCACGACGCTGAGCGCCACCGCGCCGACAATCGCCAACGCTATCCAGGGAAGATGCCGGGTCATCGCTCTCTCTTGTGATTGTCGGTCAGGAGCGGGCACAGTAAGCCGCTCGCCTCAAAAGACAATCACACGATAGTCGGATCAGCGCCGCCGCGCGAACGGCCAGTCGATCACGCCGCCCGCCCATAGCGCCCACCAGATGATGACGGGTTGCAGCGCTAGGCGCGGCCCATGATACCACCAGCTCAAATGCAGCCCGCCCAGCGGAATGTCGCCCAGCGCATGGTGGATATTGGCGGGCCATACGCACAAGGCATAGAGCGCCAAGCCGATACCGGCCGCCCGGCGCAGCGGCGGCAGCATCAAGCCCAATGCCCCGGCAATCTCTGCTATCCCGGTCAACCAGACGACGGTGGCGGGGAAGGGCACCCAATCGGGCGTGATGGCGATGAACCCGCCCGGCGACCGCAAATGCGCGACGCCCGCGACCAAATAGGCCAGCGCCAGAATGACGCGCGCAATCTGCCGGGCGCGGCTGTCCCGCCGCACCCTTAGTAAATCCCGCCCTGATCCTGCAAAAAGTCGCTGTCGGTACGCTGGCGGCGCTGGCCGGACGCGGCCCTGGCGGCGGCGACCTTGGCCTGCGCCTCGGCCTCTTCCTTGCGGATGGTACGGCGCGGTTCCGATTCGGGCTTGAACGCTTCCCAGATGACCGCGGCCTTGGGCTCGCTGGTCGGCCAGGCACCATAGACGCGTTTGCCCGAACGGCGGTCGATCGGGACCATGCGGATGCCCGCCGGGGCGACGAAGGGCGTCTTGGGCATCGTCTCCAGGATCGGGGCCATCGCCGCTTTCCAGATCGGCGCAGCGATGCGGCCACCCTGCGCCCAACCGCCAAGGCTGCGTGGCTGGTCGTACCCGATATAGACGCCCGCGACGAGGTCGGGCGATCCGCCCACGAACCACACATTGGTGGGGCCGTTGGTGGTGCCGGTCTTGCCGAACAGCGGGCGCTTCAAATCCGCCAGCACCGTCGCGGTGCCGCGCTGGACCACGCCTTCGGTGATGTGGACGACCTGATAGGCGGTCATCGGGTTCATCACCTGTTTGCCCTCCATGCCGAAGCGGGGCATCGGCTTGCCGTCCCAGTTCGCCATGTTGCACCCGTCGCACGGTCGCCAGCGTTCGGGCCAGATCACCTTGCCGCGCCGGTCCTGCACATAATCCATCACCTTGGACGGAAATTGCCGCCCCTGATTGGCCAGCGTCGCATAGGCATTGACCATCTTCTCGACCGTCGTTTCCCCCGCGCCCAGCGCGAAGGAGAGGTAGGGCTGATAATCGCCGATGCCCAATCCCTTGATGGTCCGCACGACCTTTTCCATGCCGGTCTGGCTGGCGGCGCGCACGGTCATCAGGTTGCGCGATTGCTCCACGCCCCAGCGCATCGTCTGCGGCCCGGCGCTGCCGCCGGAAAAGTTGCGGAAGCATTTCTGACCCAGGCCTGCGCCCTGATAGACGCATAAGGGGCCATCGACGATGATCGAGGCAGGCGTCATCCCGCTGTCGAGCGCGGCGGCATAGACGAAAGGTTTGATCGTCGATCCGGGCTGGCGCATCGCCTGCGTCGCGCGGTTATAGGAGGAGAGGCGCGCATCGAACCCGCCCTGCATCGCGCGGATGCGACCCGAATGGACTTCTTCGACTACCATGCCGCCCGACACTTCGGGAATGTTGCGCAGTGCCCAGTTTCTGCCATTGCGGGCCACGACGATCAGGTCGCCGGGCTGCATCGCGGAAAAGGCCGGGCCACCACTCTTGCGATAGGCCATTTGCGCCGCGCTTGCGGGCAGAGTCCCGGTGCTGCCGTCGGCAAAGCCGATCTGCGCTTCCGAAGAGGTGCGGCTGATGATGACGGCGACGCGCCATTCGGCATAATCGACGTCGATATAGCTCGCCGCCAGTTCGCGTTCCCAGCCATTGTCGATCTTGATCTTGGCGACCGGACCCGACCAACCACGCCCGGCGTCGAAACGCAGCAGGCCGTTGCGCAGGGCGTTGGCGGTGCTGTCCTGCACCACCGGATCATAGGGGCTGCGCACCCACAGGCCACCGGCATAGACGCTGTTGGGGCCGTCTTCCGCCTTTTCGCCGAACAAGCCGATCAGACGACGACGCACTTCCTCCATATAATAGCCGCCCGCGCGCGCGTCGAAGCTGGAACTGTGCATGGCGACCGTGCCGAGCGGCAGCGCCGCCGCCGCATTGCGTTGTGCAGGCGTGATCCAGCCGCTCTTCACCATCTCGCCCAGCGCCCAGTTACGCCGGTCGAGCGCGCGCGCCATGCCGCTTTCGCTTTCGGGGCGATAATTGGCCGGACCCTTGGGCAGGATCGACAGATAGGCCATTTCATGCAGAGCGAGGTCGGCGACATCCTTGTTGAAATAGGCGCGCGAGGCCGCCTGCACGCCATAGGCGTTCCGGCCGAGGAAGATCTGGTTGAGATAGAGTTCGAGGATCTGCTGCTTGCTCAGCACATTTTCCATGCGGTAGGCGAGGATCATCTCCTTCACCTTGCGCGTGGGCGAATATTCATCGCCGATCAGCAGATTCTTGGCGACCTGCTGGGTGATCGTCGAACCGCCGCGTGCGCGCTGGCCGGAGCCGAGCTTGCTCGCATAATCGACCACCGCGCCTGCAAAGCCGGGAATATCGACGCCATGATGTTCGAAGAAAGTCTTGTCCTCCGCCGCCAGATAGGCGCGGATCAGCAGCGGCGGATAATCGCTATATTGCAACTGGACGCGCCGTTCGCGGGCATAGCTGTGGACTGGCTGGCCGTTGATGTCGCGCACGATCGTCGGCAGCGGCGGCTCATATTCCAGCAGCGTCGCCGCATCGGGCAGACCGCGCGCGAAGATCAGCCAGAACAAGAGCAAAGCGGTGAGGAAGCCGCCCAGCGCAATCGTGCCCCAGCGCACCAGCCGCCGCTGCCACAGGCGACGCAGCAGGCCGCCTGCGCCACTGGCGTCGCGACGCAAGCGATAGGCAAAGGATGACGGGGCGGTATCGGGGCTGGCCTCTTCCATGGGTACGAGGCTCTAGGGTCAAATTGCGGGCAATGCCAGTATGGATCGCGAGAAGGATGTTCCTCCCCGCTCGCGGGGAGGTGGCGCGCGCAGCGCGTCGGAGGTGGTTTGCCCCACGGCACGCCCCTCCATCATTTGCTGCGCAAACGGTCACCCTCCTCGGTACAGGGATCACCGCGAAATTCATCCCCCACAGAGTTTTACGTCATCCCCGCGAAGGCGGGGACCCATCTCCGGACCTAAAATCAAGATGACAAGGTGGGAGATGGGTTCCCGCCTTCGCGGGAATGACGATGATTCGTATGCGATCCGCATTTCGCAACGATCCCCGTGTCGGGGAAGATCAACCGCCCGCGGTGCCGCTCCGCATCGCCAGCTTCCGCGCGAAATGGACCTCGATCGCGCGGGCCACGCCGCGCGCGATCTTCGACTGGCCTTCGCGCGATGACAGAAACGCGGCGTCGTCGGCATTGCTGATATAGCCGGTCTCGAACAGGATCGAGGGCGTATCCGGCGCTTTGAGCACCATCAGCGACGCGAAACGATGATAGCTGCTGCGGAACGGCACATAGGGCGCGGCTTCACGCTGGAGCAACCGGGCGAAGCTCGCCGAGATATTGAGCGATTCGCGCTGGGTCAGGTCGATCAGGATTGAGGACACGTCGCCCGACTGGCCGCCCAGATTGACGCCATTGATGATGTCGGCCTTGTTTTCGCGCGCTGCCAGCCGTGCCGCCTCGCGGTCGGACGCGGTTTCCGACAGGGTATAGACGGTCGCGCCCTGCGCCTGCGTATTCTCCGCCGCGTCGGCATGGATGGAGATGAACAGGTCGGCGCCGAGTTTGCGCGCGATGCCATAGCGTTCCTGCAGAATCAGATATTTGTCATCGTCGCGGGTCAGCGCGACGCGCACCCGGCCCGATTTGACGAGCTGGTCGCGGATCGCCTGCGCGATCGCCAGCGTCACATCCTTTTCGCGCTTGCCCATGTCGGTGTTGATCGCACCCGGATCATGGCCGCCATGGCCAGCGTCGATCACCACCAGCGGCCGTGCGCCATCGCGCGACCCTTCGACTGAGGGCAGCGAGACGCCGCGTGCCGCCGCCGGGATCGGCACAGTGATCGAATGGAGGCGCTTTTGCGGGCGGGCCGCCATCTCGGCCGGCGCGTCGAAGCGCATGCGGCCCTTGCCCACTTCGCTGCGAAAGCGGCTGTCGGTCACGCCCTGCAGCGCGAAGCTCAGCGATTTGCCATCGGCGGCGATCTGTGCCTGGTCGAGCGTGGCGGGGCTGACGAGGTCCAGCACCACCCGCGCCGTGTCGTCGCTTAGCTGCCCCTGTCGCACGGCTGACACCGCGCTGCTGGCGGGGGCGAAATGGCCGCGTCCGACCTGCGCACCATCGATATCCAGCGCGATCCGGCGCGGCGCGTCCAGCAGGAAGGCCGACGCGCCATTCACGCGATCGTCGAAGCGGACAACAACCCGGTCATTCTGCACGAAGACACCGGAAATACCACCGGCGCTGCCGGGAACCGACAGGGCGATCGTGCTTGCCAGGGCAAGGCTCAGAAACATGTACCGCTTGTGCAACGCAGCCCAGTCAGCCGTCCAGCCAAATTTCATGCTGTTTACATCCGTCCAGCGTCCCCACGCTAAAGGCCGGGTTAAGCATCGCCGCCTTGGATTCGGTAAAATGAGAGAGTTAACAGCATTTTCAGCATGAAGCGGCAGAAGGGGCGTGGCAGACGGTGTCCGCGACATAATATTTCCTGCAGCCGTTGCTCCCTACCGCTTTGGCTGCTACCCATTCACATTCCTGCAATGTCCGTCTTTTCCATACGGCGCGGCGCAGGCCCAAGAAGACGGCAGGTTGGCGCGATCCGCGCCGCCGCGCCGATGTTATGAACAGGTTGACGCTGCATGAGGCATGAATTTCCATCCACGCTGACCCCGGCAACGGGCGTCGCGGCGTGGTTGGTTCGGCCCGGCGCCATGTCCGGCCCTGCCGACGCAGCAGACGCGCAGTTTTTCCATCTAACCCGGACGATGCCGACATCCGCGCCCTTACCGGCGCGCAGGCGGGCGTCCCTTCACTATCGCATGGTGGCCCGGCCCAGCGCCGTCGACCGCCATCGCCGGAGAATCATAAATGACAATGCGTATGCTGATCGACGCGCGCCACCGGGAAGAAACCCGTGTCGCGGTCGTCAAAGGTAACCGGATCGAAGAATTCGACTTCGAATCCTCGGAGCACAAGCAGCTCAAGGGCAATATCTATCTGGCCAAGGTGACGCGGGTCGAACCCTCGCTCCAGGCGGCCTTTGTCGATTATGGCGGCAACCGCCACGGCTTCCTCGCTTTCAGCGAAATCCACCCCGACTATTATCAGATCCCGCGCGAAGATCGCGAAGCCCTGCTGCGCGAAGAGCGCGAGCATGCCGAAGAAGAGGCCGCGTTGCGCGCAGACTTCGACGATGAGGACGAGGATGGCGAGGGCGTCGAGATCGTCGAAGCGACGCATCATCATGACGATGATGAAGACAGCGCACCCGAAGGCGAAGCGGCCGAGGGAGAGGCGTCCGAAGGCGGTCGCCCGAACCGGGGTCGTCGCGGCAAGCCCGGTGATGACGCCGCCGAGGAACTGCGCCGCAAGCGCATGGCGCTGCGCCGCCGCTATAAGATTCAGGACGTCATCAAGCGCCGCCAGGTGCTGCTGGTCCAGGTCGTAAAGGAAGAGCGCGGCAATAAGGGCGCGGCCCTGACCACCTATTTGTCGCTCGCCGGTCGCTATTGCGTGCTGATGCCGAACACCAGCCATGGCGGCGGTATTTCGCGCAAGATCAGCAACGCGGCCGACCGCAAGCGGCTGAAGACGATCATCGCCGAAATGGCGCTGCCTTCGTCCATGGGCTGCATCGTCCGCACCGCCGGGCTTCAGCGCACCAAGCCCGAAATCAAGCGCGACTTCGATTATCTCGCCCGCCTGTGGGACGAGATTCGCGAAAAGACGCTGCAGGCCGCTGCGCCCGAACTGATCCACAATGACAGCGACCTCATCAAGCGGGCGATCCGCGATATCTATAATAAGGATATCGAAGAAGTCATCGTCGAGGGCGAGGAAGGCTATCGCGCCGCCAAGGACTTCATGCGCCTGCTGATGCCGAGCCATGTGCGCCGCGTGAAGCAATATGCAGACCCTGTATCGCTGTTCCAGCGCGCCAGCGTCGAAGATCAGCTGGCCGCCATGTACAACCCGGTCGTGCAACTGAAATCGGGTGGCTATCTGGTCATCAACCCGACCGAAGCCTTGGTGTCGATCGACATCAACTCCGGCCGCTCGACCCGTGAACATGGCATCGAACAGACCGCCGTCGCCACCAACCTGGAAGCCGCGCGCGAAATTGCGCGCCAGTTGCGCCTGCGCGACATGGCGGGCCTCGTCGTCATCGACTTTATCGATATGGAGAATAACTCCAACATCCGTAAGGTCGAGAAGGCGATGAAGGAAGCGCTGCGCGACGATCGCGCCCGCATCCAGGTCGGCCGCATTTCGGGCTTCGGCCTCATGGAAATGAGCCGCCAGCGCCTGCGCACCGGCGTGCTGGAAGCCTCGACCCGCCAATGCCCGCATTGCGAAGGCACCGGCCTTGTCCGCACCGCCTCGTCGGCGGGCCTGTCGGCGTTGCGCATGCTGGAAGAAGAAGCGGCCCGTGGTCGCGGCAACTGCATCACCCTGCGCGCCAGCCAGGAAGCGGCCTTCTACGTCCTCAACAACAAGCGTCGCGAACTGGACGAGATCGAGCAGCGCTATGGCGTGCGGATCGAAATCTTGCCCGATGGCGAAGTCGAGGGTGCGCGCATGTCGGTCGAGGCCAGCGGCCCGCGCCCTGAGCGCGTCGTAAGCTACGCGCCGCTGCCCGAAGACGACGAGGATTTCGACGTCATCGAGGAAGAGGAAGAAGCGGAAGTCGAGGAAGAAGAGGCTGAAGAGCCCGAAACGCCCGCCGAAGCCGCCGACCGCGCTGAACGGGGCGAGGATCGCGAAGGCGGTCGTCGTCGTCGCCGCCGTCGTCGTCGTCGTGGCGGTCCGCGTGAGGATGGCCAGACCGAAGGCGCCGCCGAGGGTGAGGGCGCTGTCGAAGGCGATAGCGAAGCCGATGCCGACGCAGAGGGTGAAGCCGAAGCCGAGCCGGTCGAAGCCAATGACGGCCCCGAAGAGGAAGGCGGCGCACGTCGTCGCGGTCGTCGCGGTCGTCGTGGTGGTCGTCGCCGTCGCGAAGGTGGTGATGAGACTGTGAACGCGGAAGCCACCGAATCGGCCGACGCCGAGCCGGTCGTGGAAGACGCGCCGGTCGAGCAAGCGCCCGCCGAGGAGGCTCCTGCAGAGGACGCCCCCAAGACTCGCCGCCGTCCCCGTGCCCGCAAGCCCAAGGCTGAAGCCGAAGCGGTCGTAGAGACCGTCGAAGCCCCGGCCGAAGCGGTTGTCGCCGAGGAAGCGCCGGTCGAAGCCCCGGTCAAGCCCAAGCGCACCCGCCGCACCAAGGCGCAGATCGAAGCGGAAGCTGCTGCGGCGGCCGAAGCACCGACTGCCGAGGAAGCCCCAGCCAAGCCCAAGCGCACCCGTCGCAAGAAGGCGGACGCCGTGGCCCAGGATGCCGCACCGGACGCCGCGATCGAGGCAACTGCTCCGGTCGAACCGACACCGGCACCGGTGGCCGAATCGGTCGTCGCTGATGGCGATGCGCCAGAAGCCCAGAGTGACGACGGGCAGAATGAAGACGGCACGCCCCGTCGCGGCTGGTGGCAGCGCACCTTCGGCCAATAAGCCGGACGAGACGCCACCGCCATGAACAAGCGCCGCTGCCCTGCCGGTCCCGACCGGAGCGCAGCGGCGCTTTTCATTCCGCCCCGCTTCACGCGCGGTTCAGGGCGACCATGGCACCGCGCGGCGGTGATGCTCTGCTCTCCTATATGCCACGGTCACCGCTGATGCGGGGCCGGTTGAAACTCGTCGCGCTCGCGGCCCTGGCGCTGACCAGCGTCGCGCGCCCCGCGCTGGCGCAAAGCATCTTGCGCGATGCTGAAACCGAAGCCTTCATGGCGGATATGTCCGCCCCGCTGGTCAAAGCGGCCGGCATGCAGCCGCGCAATGTCGAGATCATGGTCATCAACGACCCTGAAATTAACGCCTTCGTTGCGGGCGGCCAATATGTCTGGGTGCATAGCGGGCTGATCGCGCAGGCGGACAATGTGAACCAGGTGCAGGGCGTGGTCGCGCATGAGCTTGGCCATATTGAGGGCGGGCATATCGTCCGTTTCGGCGAGGGCATGCGTGAGGCGACCGGCGTCACCCTGCTTAGCCTCGTGCTGGGCGCGGCGGCGATCGCCGCGGGCGGCGCGGAAGCGGGCCTGGGCATCATGGGCCTGGGCCAGCAGGCCGCGATGAGCCGGTTCCTCGCCTTTTCCCGCGGCCAGGAAAGCTCGGCGGATCTGGCGGGTGCGCGCTATCTGAGCGCCGCCGGGGTCAGCGGCAAGGGCAGCCTCGAATTCTTCAAGAAGCTGCAAAATCAGGAATATCGCCTCGCGATCCCACAGGACAATAGCTACGGCCGCACCCATCCGCTGTCGGGCGAGCGCATCAATGTGCTGCGCGAAGTCTATACCGTCGACCCGGCATGGGAAAAGCCGGTCGACCCGCAGCTTGAAGCCCGGTTCGAGCGCATCAAGGCCAAGCTGGTCGGCTTCGTGTCCGAACCGACGCAGACATTGATCAAATATCCCGAAAGCGACCAGTCGATTCCGGCCCATTATGCCAGGGCCTATGCCTGGCACAAAAGCGCCTATCCCCAGCGCGCCTTGTACGAGGCCGACGCGCTGCTCGCGGCTGCGCCGAACGACCCCTATTTTCTGGAACTCAAGGGCCAGATATTGCTCGAAAGCGGCCGCCCCAAGGATGCGGTCGCGCCCTTGCGCGAAGCGGTCAAGCGCACCAACCAGCCGCTGATTTCCGTCCTGCTCGCCCACGCCTTGATCGCGACCGAGGATGAGGCCAATTTCGCCGAAGCTGAAGATGTGCTCCGCATTGCGGTAGCGCGCGACCGGGAAAATCCCTTCGCCTGGTATCAGCTGGGCGTGGTCTATGCCCGCCGTGGTGACACGCCCCGCGCCGCGCTCGCGACGGCGGAACGCTATGCGATGATGGGCCAGCATCCCATGGCGCTGCGCAGCGCCGACGCCGCGATGCAGGGGTTGCAGCAGGGCACGGTTGACTATCTGCGGGCGCAGGATATCGCCATGACCTCGCGCGCCGCGATCGAGCAGCAGCGGAAGAAAAGATAAAGATGACAGACCAGCCCCGGCCCAGCTTTCGCGCGGCCCTTTCCAACAGGACGATCCAGATGACCCTTGGCGCTATCGCCTTTATCGCGGCTGCCGCTGGTACGGCGCTCGCCGTGCAGGCACCCACCAGCGTCGCCGCCACCGATAAGGCGGCGATCGAGAAGATCGTCCATGACTATATTCTCGATCACCCGGAGATCATCCCGCAGGCGATCGAGAAATTGCAGGCCAACCGGATGTCGACCACCATCAGCGACAATCGCGCCGCGCTTGAAAAACCCTATGCCGGGGCGTGGGAAGGTGCGGCCAATGCCGACGTCACCGTGGTTGAATTTTTCGACTATGCTTGCGGCTATTGTCGCGCCTCGCTGCCTGACCTCGCCAAGCTGGTCGCCGCCGATGCCAAGGTGAAGGTCGTCTATCGCGAACTCCCCATCCTGTCGGAAGAAAGCAGCGACGCAGCCAAGGTCTCGCTGCTCGCCGCCGAACGCGGCCAATATATGGCCTATCACAAGGCCATGTATGGCGCGGGCCGGGTAACGCGCGACAGCATCATCGCTGCAGCGGGCGAGGCGGGGATCAGCAAGGCCGACGCCGAAGCCGCCATCGCATCGAGCAAATATGACGCCGAAATCCAGTCCAACATCGCGCTCGCCCAGAAATTGCAGGCGAGCGGCACGCCGACCTTCGTGATCGGTGGCCAGGTGTTGAACGGCGCGGTCGGCTATGAGGCGCTCCAGAGCGGCGTCGCAGCCGCGCGCGGGAAATAATCATGTCTTCGTTCGGTTCGAGCCTGTCGAGAACTCTGGCGCCAAGGGTTCTCGACAGGCTCGAACCGAACGGTAGCCGGTTCCACGCTCCACCATTGACTTCCACCCCTCCTTTGCCTATCGGACGCACCCTGACTTGCGGCCGCTGCTTTGGCGGCCCTTTTTTGTCACGCCCGATTCTCTAGTTGTTTTTTGAGGAATGAACGATGAAGCGCACTTTTCAGCCGAGCAATCTGGTTCGGAAGCGCCGTCACGGTTATCGCGCCCGCATGGCGACCCCCGGCGGCCGCAACATCATCCGCGCCCGTCGTGCGCGCGGTCGCAAGAGCCTGAGCGCCTGATCGAAGGGCCGCCTTCGGCCGCGCCTGCCATCATGGGCAGGCGGGCCGATTTTCTGGCGGCCAATCGCGGCAAGCGCGCACCCATGCCGGGCTTCGTCCTGCTGGTGCGCGACCGTGCCGATGGCGATCCGGCGATGCGCTTTGGCATCACGGTCACGAAAAAAGTGGGCGGCGCCGTCATCCGTAACCGGATGAAGCGCCGCTTTCGCGTTCTCGCGCGCGAATTGCTGCCGCTCCATGGTTTTGCCGGTGCAGACCATGTGTTGATCGGCCGCGATGGCGGGATCGAGCGCGATTTCACCCTGCTGCGCACCGAATTGCAAAAGGCGCTAGGCAAGATTGCGCGCGCGCCGCAAGCAGGCGATAGCCCACCGCGCCATGGCGCGCGGGCGGGACATGGCCGGGGCAAGGGCGGGGACCGGGGCAAAGTCCCATGATCGGCCGCCTGCTCATCCTGATCGCGCGCGGCTGGCAGCTTGGCCCTTCGCGCATCCTGCCGCCATCCTGCCGCTTCGCGCCCTCCTGCTCGGAATATGCGATTCTCGCGATCCGCAAATATGGCGCGATCAAGGGTAGCTGGTTGGCGGGCAAGCGGCTAATGCGATGCCACCCATGGGGCGGGTCGGGCTATGATCCGGTTCCCTGATAAAGACACAAGAGACGGCGGAGCCGAATAGCGTGGACGACAAGAAGAATATCATTCTCGCGGTTTTGCTGACCGCAGCGATCCTGTTCGGCTGGCCCTATGTATCGGGCTATTTCTTTCCGGCCGCCAATCCGCCGGTCACCCGGATCGAAGGGGGCAAGACCACGCCGGTCGCCAACCCCGCTGCGGACCCGGCCGCCGATAGCCCCGCCGCGATTCGCGACCGCGCGGTCGTGCTGAAGGAAGGGCCGCGCGTCCCCATCCGCACGCCCAAGCTCGTTGGCTCGATCAACCTCAAGGGCGCGCGTATCGATGACATCGTGTTGCCGACCTACAAGGAAACGATCGCCAAGGATTCGGCGGACGTTCGCCTCTACAGCCCGGCCGGGACGCAGGATGCCTATTTTGCTGGCTTCGGCTGGCAGGGGGAGGGGCTCAAGACCCCGAACAAGGACACGGTCTGGACGGCGCAAGGTAGCGCGCTCACACCGACCAGCCCCGTCACGCTGACGTGGAACAATGGCGCGGGCCAGCTTTTCGAAATTCGCCTGTCGGTCGATGAAAATTACATGATCACCGCCGCGCAGAAAGTGTCGAACAGCGGCACCGGCACGGTCGGCGTGAAGCCCTATGGCTATATTAGCCGCACCGGCGTGCCCAAGGACCCAGACACCTGGACCATCCATATCGGGCCGATGGGCGTGTTCAACAATGCGGCCAATTACGACGTCAACTATAGCGATCTCGACGAAGGCCCCTCGACCCGCGAGTTCCAGTCGAAGGGTGGCTGGATCGGCTTCACCGACAAATATTGGCTCTCGGCGCTCGTGCCGGGCAAGGATGCCGACTTTGCGGGCCAGTTCCGCAAAGGGGCGGGCACCCAATATCAGGCCGATGTCGCGCTCGGCTCGACCATGCTCGCGCCCGGCAAGGCCGTCACGCAGACGCAGCGCCTGTTCGTCGGCGCCAAGGAAGTCAAAACGCTCCAGGCTTATGAGCGCGATGGCGTGAAGCTGTTCGACCGCGCGATCGACTGGGGCTGGTTCTATTGGTTTGAACAGCCGATCTTCGCGCTGCTCCACTGGCTGTTTGAAACGCTCGGCAATTTCGGCGTCGCCATCATCTGCCTGACCTTCGTGGTCCGCGCGCTGATGTTCCCCGTCGCCCAGCGCCAGTTCGCCAGCATGGCCGCGATGCGCGCGGTGCAGCCCAAGATGAAGCTGCTGCAAGAGAAATATAAGGACGACAAGCCCAAGCTCCAGCAGGAGATGATGGCGCTCTACAAGACGGAGAAGGTCAACCCGCTCGCGGGCTGCCTGCCCATCTTCATTCAGATCCCGATCTTCTTCGCGCTCTACAAGGTGCTGATGCTGACGATCGAAATGCGCCACCAGCCCTTCGTGTTGTGGATCAAGGATCTGTCCGCGCCCGATCCGCTGCATATCCTCAACCTGTTCGGCCTGTTGCCCTTCACCCCGCCCTCCTTCCTCGCGATCGGCGTGCTGGCGGTGCTGCTCGGCATTTCGATGTGGTTGCAGTTCAAACTCAACCCGGCCCAGATGGACCCGATGCAGCAGCAGATCTTCTCGATCATGCCCTGGATGATGATGTTCATCATGGCCCCCTTCGCGGCAGGCCTGCTGGTCTACTGGATCACCAACAACTGCCTGTCGATGGCGCAACAATGGTGGCTCTACAAACGCCATCCTGCGCTCAGCGTGGCGACGGCAACGAAGTAACGAAGCGGCTTTCCGTCCTCCCCTGGCAGGGGAGGTGGCTGGCCGCAGGCCAGACGGAGGGGTGTCACCCTATCGATGGGGCGACACCCCTCCACCACGCCCTTCGGGCGCGGTCCCCCTCCCCCGCCGGGGGAGGATTTTGAGGTGAACGATATGGACTCCCCCGACATCATCGAAGAAGCGCGCAAGGTCTTTTCCGGCCCGATCGCCTTCCTCAAATCCGCGCCCGCGCTGGAATTCCTGCCCGACATGGCGGTGAACGAAGTCGCCTTTGCGGGCCGCTCCAATGTCGGCAAATCCTCGCTGCTCAATGCGCTGACCAACCGCAACACGCTGGCGCGCACGTCGAACACGCCGGGTCGCACGCAGGAGTTGAACTTCTTCGACGTGGGCGAACCGCTGCGCTTCCGCCTCGTGGACATGCCAGGCTATGGCTATGCCAAGGCACCCAAGGACGTCGTGCGCAAATGGAAGTTCCTGGTGAACGACTATCTGCGCGGTCGCGCCGCGCTCAAGCGTACCCTGGTGCTGATCGACAGCCGTCACGGCATCAAGGAGGTCGATACCGACATGCTCGACATGCTCGATGGTGCAGCGGTCAGTTACCGCATCATCCTGACCAAGGCGGACAAGATCAAGGCGAGCGAACTGGAACAGGTGTTCGTGGACACTGCCGCCGCGATCCGCAAGCGCCCCGCCGCCCATCCCGACATCATCGCGACGTCTGCGGAAAAAGGCATGGGCATCGCCGAACTGCGCGCCGCCGTGCTGGAAAGCGTGACCCAGGGCTAAGCGCTTGACGAACCGGCCCGGCATCGGGAAGGAAGCGCGCTTCGACAAGCCCGCCGCGACGCGCTAAGGAGCGTGCAGCGTCGGCCGGGCCGCCGTCACTTGGAGATGAGACTATGCGCGCCGAAGCGCAGCAATATATCGATCGTATCGACGCCGCGCTGGACCTTTTGCGCCGCTTCCTCGACTGGGACCGCGCGCTGCGCCGCCTCGACGAGTTGAACGCCCGCGTCGAAGATCCGACGCTGTGGGACAATGCGAAGCTGGCGCAGGAAGTCATGCGCGAACGCACCCGGCTGGACAGCGCGATCGGCGCGACCCGCGCGATCGCTGCGGAGAAATCCGACAATGCCGAACTCATCGAAATGGCCGAGGCCGAGGGCGACGAGGATATGGTCAGCGAAGCCATCGCCGCCTTGAAGGCGCTGGCCGACCGCGCCGATGAGGATAAGATCAAGGCGCTGCTGGCGGGCGAGGCCGATGCCAGCGACACTTATCTCGAAATTCACGCGGGCGCTGGCGGCACCGAAAGCCAGGACTGGGCCGAAATCCTCAGCCGCATGTATCGCCGCTGGGCGGAACGGCGCGGCTACAAAGTCGAACTGGTCGATTATCAGGCAGGCGATCAGGCGGGCATCAAGTCCGCGACTTTCCTGATCAAGGGCGAAAATGCCTATGGCTATGCCAAGACGGAAAGCGGCGTCCACCGCCTCGTCCGCATCAGCCCCTATGACAGCGCCGCACGCCGCCACACCAGCTTCTCATCGGTGTGGGTCTATCCGGTGATCGACGACGATATCGATATAGAGGTCAAGGAAAGCGACCTCAAGATCGACACCTATCGCGCATCGGGTGCAGGTGGTCAGCACGTCAACACCACCGATTCGGCGGTCCGCATCACCCACGTCCCATCGGGCATCATCGTCGCATCGCAAAATGACCGGTCGCAGCACAAGAACCGCGCGACCGCGATGAACATGCTCAAGGCCCGCCTGTACGAAGCTGAACTGGCCAAGCGCGAAGCCGTCACGGCGGGCGAATATGCGGCCAAGACCGAGATTGGCTGGGGCCATCAGATCCGCTCCTATGTCCTGCAACCCTATCAGCTGGTGAAGGATTTGCGCACCGGCGTCACATCGACCGCGCCCGACGATGTTCTCGACGGCGCGCTCGATCCCTTCATGGCCGCTGCGCTGTCGCAAAAGGTGACGGGCGAAAAGGTCGATGTGGAGGATGTCGACTGATGATGCGCCTGGCGCTGGTGGGCATCTCCGTCCTGCTGGCCGCTTGCGACATGCTGTCGCCGGGCGACGGGACCAGGCGCGCCGTCGCTGCCCAGCCTTTTCCCCAGGCCGATCGCCCGGTCGCGCCGATCGTCTCGACCCGCTGGTCCAGTGAGGAAGCGCGCGACCGCGTGCATGAGGCGGAGGATATCATGGACCGGGCGGGCATCCGCCCCGGCATGACCGTCGCCGATATCGGCGCAGGCGAGGGCTATTATACTGTCCGCCTCGCCGCGCGCGTGGGCGCGCAGGGCCGCGTGCTGGCCGAAGACATCATGCCCGAAGTGATCGAAGCGCTCTCGCGCCGCATCACCCGCGAAAAATGGGATAATGTCAGCGTCAAGCTGGGCGCGCCCGAAGATCCCCGGCTTCCCGAAAACAGCTTCGACCGGATCATGATGGTGCACATGTATCATGAGATCGCCGAACCCTATGCCTTCCTGTGGCATCTGTCCCCGGCGCTGAAAAAGGATGGCGAACTGATCGTCGTCGATGCCGATCGGCCGACCGACCAACATGGCACGCCGCCGCGCCTACTCGCTTGCGAATTGGCGGCCATGGGCTTCCGCATGGAAGAATTGATCCCCAAGCCAACCGCCGGCGGCTATTTCGCCCGGTTCCGCCGCATCGCCGCACGTCCCGATCCGGCCAGCATTGTTCCTTGCGCGCTCAATGACCGATAAAGAGGGTTAATGCCGTCCTGACTTTCTTGTTGGGAACGCATCGTCCTCGCCCATGTTATGCTTCCCAACGGGAGGCACAGGATTGCAGGAACATCATTTGCTTGGCGCGGCCCGTCGCGCGACGCGGCTCAAATTGTTCGAGCCGGTCCTGTTGCGCGTGCAGGGATTGCCGGTGCGCGCGCATCTGCTTGATCTGTCGATGACGGGCGCGCTGGCACATAGCGACAGTCCACCACAGGTCGGCGACCATGTCGTGATCGAAGCGAGCGCGCTGAGTGTGGCGGGGCGGGTCATGTGGGTCCGGGCCAAACGCTTCGGCGTCCATTTCGACCTGCCGCTCCCGCAACCGACCGTCGATCGCGTGGTGCGCGGCGACTAGCGCCTGCGCCGCCAGCGTCGAAACAGCGACACCCCCAATAGCCCGCCGCCAACCAGCGCTGCAATCGCGCCACCCGCTGACGCCAGCGCCCAGGCACCCGCCGCCAGCAGCCCGGTCAGAAAATCGACGATGATCAGGGTAAGGTGGATCATGGGGGAAGGGCGGGAGCCTTACGCCCCCAATTCCTTCGCCTCCTGATATTTCAGTTCGAGAAACCGGTTCTGCGTCGCTAGCTTGTTCAGGTCGCCGCTCGCCAATTGCTCGCTCATCCGCGCGATTTCCGCGTCGATGACGCCCAGCCCGTCGATCAACTGCTGTTCGGGCACGCGCCCGTTCCGCTCTTCGCGCCGCATCGGCTGGGGGATGGACTGATAGCCGGTCACCAGTTCGGGCAAATGATCCGACAGCAAGCGGCGCACATCCTGCGCGGCGGGATCTTGCGGGTCGAGCCGTTCCAGTTGCGGTGCCAACGTCTCCAGCTTGACACCGATACTGTCGACCAGCGTGATCGCGGGCGCGGGCAGCGCCTTGCGCTGATTTTCCAGCCAGATTTCGGTCTGCAGTGGCAAGGCGGTGAGCGGCGTCTGCGCCAGCGCCTCGGACTTAACCTTCGTCTCCGTCGGCAACAGCGCGATCAGCAATAGCGCGGCGATCATCACAACCAGCGCAATCATCACGCCGGTGGTGCCGAGCGGCAGCACGAACCCGGCCACTACGCTGCCCAGCAGCACCGCGAGCACCGCCCAAAAGGCATATTTGACCTTGCGCATCCGCCCGGCATTGCGCCGCTGCCGCGCCCGCGCGCTCAGGCTCTGCCCGCGCTCGCTATGACGGCGCAGCACGGCCTCGGCATCGGCCAGCACTCGCTCGGACCGGCTCATAGCACCCAATCCCCGTTCGGGCTGAGCGAAGTCGAAGCCTTGCACTGAGCGAAGCGAAGTGACCTCCCTATCGGTCGGTCGAACCCTTCGACTTCGCTCAGGGCGAACGGAGCGAGAGGGGGGCGGATCATCCTCACCCCTCGATCGCGCTCAACAGCGAATTATCCACGCGCACGTCGCGCGCCGCTTCGGCCTGGCCCTGTGCCCGCGCGATATAGCCCTTGGACTTTTCCACCTCGCCCGACAGCGTGGTCACCGTCGTCTTCATGCTCTCCAGCGCCTTCATCTTGAACGCGTCGATGTTATCCATCGTGTCATAGATATTCTGGAACGCACGTTGCAGCGTTTCGATCGGGATCGTGCTGGACGCGGCCTGTTCGTGGATCTGCGCCGTCTGGCTTTTCAGCAATTCGCCGGTGCGATCGATCATGTTCGCGGTCGTGGTGTTGAGCGCGCTGATCTGTTCCAGCACCAGCCGCTGCCCGGCCAGCGCCTGCGCCACCGTCACCGCCGTCCGCAGCGCCGCGACCGTGGTCGTGCTGGCGCGGTCCACACCCTTGACCAGTTCGATATTATTCTTCTTCACCAGATCGAGCGCCAGATAGCCCTGCACCGTCACCGCCATCTGCGTCAGCAGATCCTGCGTCCGCTGACGGATATAGAAGAGCGCGCTTTCGCGGATCGCCTTGGCCTTGGCCGGATCGCTCGAATCCAGTTCTAGCGCCTTGGCCTCCAGCCGGGCGTCCATCGTCTTGCTGATATGGATCATCTGTTCCAGCCGACCCATGGTCTGCCACATATTCTGCCGCTCGACGTCGATCGCGGCATTATCCTTGATCAGCGTATCCTTACCGCTGGCGAGCGATCCCAGGATCGCATTGATATGCCCCTGCGCACTCTTATAGCCGTCGAAATAGTCGCGCATCTTGTTGCCGAACGGGATGATCCCGAACAGCTTCTTGGGCGCGAGCAGGTTGCCGCGCTTGCCAGGGTCCAGATCCTCGACCGTGCGGCGCAGTTCGGCGAGGTCCGCGCCGACCTTGGTGTCGCTGTCCATCGCGCGCACCGGGCGATCGAGGAAGCGGTTGCTGTGTCCTGCCGCTTCGGCGATTTCCTTGCGCCCCATATTGGTCAACTGATCGACCCGCACGCCGAATTCGGGACTGTTGGCATCCTGCGCCACCAGATCGTCGATGAAGGCATCGACCTTCTCGTCCAGCTTGGACTTTTTCGCTTCGTCAATCGGCACCAGCCCGGCCGCCTTGTCGGCGGCGACGACCGGCACCGGGTCCGGCGCGGTCAGGTTCAACATATCGGCAGTTGCGGTCTGGGTCGCGGTGGGCGCAGTCGTAGCCATGCTATCTCCTTGGGTGTCATATCGATATAGAACACCTGCGCTGCAAGGCGCAATCGTCGCCATGATGATAGGAGCCACGTCGCGCGATGGGAAGCACGAAGGCACCGGCCCGTCGGCTTGGCTGCCGCCCCGCTCTTGCCGCAACGCGTCATTTCCTGTAGGGGCGCGGCCGAAGCCTCTGCGTGACCTTGTGTCGGCGTGGGCCAACACATATCCCGAAGGCAAGACATGTCCCTGCGTAATATCGCCATCATCGCGCACGTCGATCACGGCAAAACGACCCTCGTCGACCAGCTTTTCCGCCAGTCCGGCACCTTCCGCGACAATCAGCGCGTCGAAGAGCGTGCGATGGACAGCAACGATCTCGAAAAAGAGCGCGGCATCACCATTCTCGCCAAGCCGACCTCGGTTGAGTGGGAAGGCACCCGCATCAACATCGTCGATACACCGGGCCACGCCGATTTCGGCGGCGAAGTCGAACGCATCCTCTCGATGGTCGATGGCGTCATCCTGCTGGTCGATTCGTCCGAAGGCGCGATGCCGCAGACGAAGTTCGTGACCGGCAAGGCGCTGGCGCTGGGTTTGAAGCCCATCGTCGTCGTCAACAAGGTCGATCGCCCCGACGAGCGTATCCAGGAAGTGCTGGACGAAGTGTTCGATCTGTTCGTGTCGCTCGAAGCGACCGACGAACAGCTCGACTTCCCCGTACTCTACGCGTCGGGCCGCAACGGCTATGCCAGCGAAGATCCGACCCGTCGTGAGGGCACGCTGACCCCGATGTTCCAGAAGATCGTCGATCACGTCCCCGCGCCCGCCGTGGAAGTCGATGGCGTGCCCTTCACCTTCCTGGTGACATTGCTCGACCGCGACAATTTCCTTGGCCGTATCCTCACCGGCCGCGTGACCAGCGGTTCGGTCAAGGTGAACCAGGCAATCCACGCGCTCGACATGGATGGCACGGTCATCGAAACCGGTCGTGCGTCGAAGATCATGGCTTTCCATGGCCTTGATCGCGTCCCCGTTGACGAAGCCAAGGCAGGCGACATCATCTCGCTGGCGGGCCTCTCCGTCGCGACCGTCGCCAACACCATCTGCGACATCTCGGTCACTGAGCCGATCCAGGCCCAGCCGATCGATCCGCCAACGCTCTCGATGCGTTTTGCCGTGAACGATTCGCCGATGGCCGGCCGCGAAGGCACCAAGGTCACCAGCCGCATGATCCGCGATCGCCTCGCCCGCGAAGCCGAATCGAATGTCGCGGTCAAGGTCACGGAGAGCGCCGACAAGGACAGTTTCGAAGTCGCCGGCCGCGGCGAATTGCAGCTTGGCGTGCTCATCGAAACGATGCGCCGCGAAGGCTTCGAACTCTCGATCAGCCGCCCGCGCGTGCTGTTCGGCACGGACGAGGACGGCAACAAGACCGAGCCGTATGAAACCGTCATGATCGACGTCGATGATGAATTTTCCGGCACGGTCGTCGAGAAGATGAACCTGCGCAAGGCCGAGATGACCGACATGCGTCCGTCGGGCGGTGGCAAGACCCGCATCACCTTCTCCGCGCCTTCGCGCGGCCTGATCGGCTATCATGGCGAATTCCTGTCCGACACGCGCGGCACCGGCATCATGAACCGCCTGTTCGAGAAATATGGCCCTCACAAGGGCACGATCGAAGGCCGCAAGAATGGCGTCCTCATCTCCAACGGGTCGGGCGAAGCCAATGCCTATGCGCTGGGTCCGCTCGAAGAACGCGGCATCCTGATGGTTGGCGTGGGCGAAGCGCTCTATGAGGGCATGATCATCGGCCAGAACGCCAAGCCCGACGATCTCGAAGTCAACCCGATGAAGTCCAAGGCGCTGACCAACTTCCGCGCGAGCGGCAAGGACGACGCCGTCCGCCTGACCCCGCCCTGGAAGCTGACGCTGGAACAGGCCATTGCCTATATCGACGATGATGAACTGGTCGAAGTCACGCCTAAGACGATCCGCCTGCGCAAGCGCTATCTGGATCCGAACGAGCGCAAGCGCATGAGCCGCTCGAAGGCAGCCTGACGATAATTCCTCCCCGGTACGGGGAGGGGAACCATCGGTACAGCCGATGGTGGAGGGGGCGGGCGGCAACGCACCGCCCCCGATCTTTTTACAGGAGCCCCAAATGGCCGACCTCTATCTCAAGGCCCTCACCGCCGAACGCCGCGCGCTCTGGGCCGAATGCCGTCTCAAGGGGCTGGCCAAGGACACCCCCCAACGCCTGCGCATCGTCGAAATCGACGCCCTGCTGGCCGCGCACAAGGCCAAGCAGGACGCGAAGGGCGCCTGAGGCACCCTTGTGATCAGATAGCCAGCCCGACTATCACCGACCCGGTAAAGCCGTTGGTGATGTCGCCGGTCATGGCGGGCGTCATCGCTGCGATCTGCTCTGCCGTGTTGTCGCCAAACACATTGTCATTGGCTGTCGTCGTGCTGGAGAAATTGCTTCTGCTGCTGGCATAGCCGCTTGTGGCGTAGATGGCGGTACAGGCCGCTGTCGGCATCGCCAATTGGGACGTCAGCACGCGATTGGCGTAGGTCGTCGCACGCGCTAGGCTGGGATAGACCTCGAAATGGATATGCGGGTATCGTCCAGCATAACATCCTGGAAAGATGCTGGTAAAAGTCACTTGTCCGTTGGCATCGGTCACGCCGACACCGCGCAGATAATTCTCGCCAGGGATATCGTATAGCGAATATTGGCCATCGCGCGTACAATGCCACAGATAGACTGCATAACCAGCCAACGGCGCACAACCGCTGTTCACATTCACGACAGTGATCGTCAATTGCATGTAAATCCCGGCAGCCGTGCCGGACGCCGTGCCGAAACTGGAGCGGATGTCGGCGCGAACGATGCCGTTGTCGTCCAGAGCGTTGACCACACTGCCATTGACGCTATTGGACCCATCAGCCGGATATGGTCCGTTGGTTTCGGTCGGATCGGCGATGCAGCTTTCGCTGGATGTGCTGGTCGTTCCGGTTGTCGATGTCGTCGTGGTGTTTGTGGTGGTTGTCGTCGAACTGGTCGTTTCCACCGAGCCGCTGGCGTCGCTGCCCCCGCAGGCGCTGACCATCGCTGCACCGCCCGCCGACAAAAGGAGCCGCAAAGTGCGCCGCCGACCGATTGCCTGGCGGGACAGAACGCTCATATGGCTCAGGTCATGGATCAGGCCGTGATCATGGGCATCTGCTATAGTCGTCACTCGTTTGCTCCTCACGCAAGCTTGGTCGGAACAGCAAACGTCGCGTCATGATGATTCCCGTCATGGCTAAGGCTTACCGTTCGCATAAGCCGGACGCGGCAGGCTCGCCAATGTCAGGCTGCTTGCCACCATCAGCGCGATGGTCAGCAACAGGAACGGGCCATAGCCCCCGGTCGCGTCATAAAGCACCGAAGCCCCCAGCGGCCCGGTCGCGGTGCCGACCGACAAGGCCATCAGCAACCCGCCATAAAGCCCGCCAAAGGTCTTGAGCCCAAAATGCTGGGTGGTGAGATAGACGATCACGTCGACCTCCGCGCCCAATGTCAGCCCGACCATAGCGGCGGCGGCCGCCTGCGCGCCCCAGCTATCCCCGCCCATCAGCAACAGCAGGCAGCCGATGGCCGGCAGCAGGAACACGACCGCCCCCACCATCGACCCGCGAAACCGATCGAGCAGCAGCCCCGTCGCCAGCCGCCCGATGACCGAGAAGATGCCCACCAGCGCCGCGATCCCCGCAGCCTCCATGCGCTCCGCGCCGCGATCGGTCAGGATGGGCACGAAATGTACGACCAACGCGATGATGGTGAAGGTGAAGAGCAGGCTGGCGAGCAGCAGCCGATGATAGATGGAAGAGCGCACGCCTTCGCCCAGCGTCGCGCCCTCGAGCGTCGGCCGTTCCGCCAGTGCGACTTTCGCCCGTCGGTCGTGCGCGCCACGAAAGAAGAGGAAGATCATCGGAAAGGCGATTGCAACCCAGATCGCCGCCTGGATCGGCGCCGCGGTCTGCCAGCCATGGCGCGCGATGAGCCAGCTACCCAGCAGCGGAAACAGGGCGGCGGCCAAAGAAGCGCCGCACAATGTGACCGCAAACGCTAGCCCCCGCGACGCAGCAAAGCGGGTCGCCACCGCACTGGTCCACACCGTCGCCTGCACCGGCAATGTCGCCAAGGCCAACAGGCTCCACAGCATCAGCCATTGGGCCTTGTCCCCGGTCGCTGTCCCCAGCATGGCAAAGGCAGCACAGGTCAGGACCACACCGACCAGCCCGAACAGGCGCGGTCCCAGCCGGTCGACCATCAGCCCGATCGGCACCGAAAACAGCGCTTGCACCAATGTCGCCAGCGTCAGGCCGATGGTGGTTTGCGTCCGCGACCAGCCAAAGGATTGGCTGATCGGCTCGATATAGGGGCCAAGTCCATAGATATGGATGACGCTGGTGGCGTAGCCTAGCCCGGCCGCGATCGGCAGGATCGGCGCCCGCCGCCATTCCGCCCCGGCCGTCATTGCTGCGCCTGTCTCTGCCATGGTCCTGCCTCTCTCGCTTCGCGTCCGTCGTTGTGGCGGATGATGCCAAGTAATTGGAGAAAAAACTATAGTATCTCATTTATTATGATCCACACGCACGGCAAAGCGGCTGGCCATGCCGCTGCCCCGCTCATATAGTCGCGCCTGATTGTCCTCCCCCGCGAAAGCGCTTCATGCATCTTCTTATCGGCCTAGCCGGCATCCTGCTCATTCTTGCCGTTGCCCTCGCCCTCTCGTCCGATCGCCGCGCCATCAAGCCGCGCGTCGTCGGCGCGGCCTTTCTGTTGCAGGCGGGGATCGCGCTGCTGGTCCTCTATGTGCCTGCCGGTCGCGCCATCATCGGCGGCATGTCGAAGGGCGTGTCGAACCTGCTGGGCTATGCGCAGGCGGGCACCGATTTCATCTTCGGCCCGCTCGCCAGTCCCGAAATCGGCGGCGCCAGCTTCGCCATCGCAGCGCTGCCGGTCATCATCTTCTTCGCCAGCCTGGTGTCGATCCTCTATTATCTGGGCGTGATGCAATTCATCGTCCGCTGGGTCGGCGGCGCGATCGAAGCCGTGACGGGCGTGTCGAAGGTCGAAAGCCTCTGCGCGGCGGCCAATATCTTCGTGGGACAGAGCGAAAGCCCGCTGGTGATCCGCCCCTATCTGGCCGCACTCACCCCTTCGCAACTCTTCACCGTGATGACCAGCGGCATGGCTGGGGTCGCGGGCACGATCCTGGCGGCTTATGCCTCCATGGGCATCCGCATCGACTATCTGCTCGCCGCCAGCTTCATGGCGGCACCCGGCGGGTTGCTGATGGCCAAGATCATGATGCCCGATCCGCGTGTCCCTGTGCAGGGCGAATTGCCGCTCGGCGACACGCCCGATGTCCCGCTGCCCGAAACGCGGATCAGCGGCGTCGGCCCGGCCGCGCTACTCCCCGAAGGCACGCCGGGCGAACCCATGCCGGTCGCCAGCCATGACGAGGAAAAGCCCGCCAACCTCATCATGGCTGCCGCGCAGGGCGCACAGACCGGGGTGAAACTCGCTGTCGCGGTCGGCGCGATGGTGCTGGCCTTCGTCGCGCTTGTGGCGCTCGCCAACGGCATATTGGGCGGCATCGGTG
Organism: Sphingobium sp. SA2; assembly: GCF_032227065.1. Classification (NCBI taxonomy): domain Bacteria; kingdom Pseudomonadati; phylum Pseudomonadota; class Alphaproteobacteria; order Sphingomonadales; family Sphingobiaceae; genus Sphingobium; species Sphingobium sp. SA2. The sequence goes on along the minus strand of NZ_JAPMXX010000006.1, from coordinate 276,054 downwards.
CCTGGTTCGGCTATCCTGACCTTAGCTTCCAGATGCTGCTTGGCTATGTCTTCTCGCCGATCATGTATCTGCTCAACATCCCTTGGGAAGAAGCGCAGGTTGCGGGCGGCCTGTTCGGGACGAAGGTCGTCCTCAACGAATTCGTCGCCTATATCAACCTTGGCCAGGTGCAGGGCGCGCTGTCGCCCGCGACCATCGCCATCGTCACCTTCGCGCTATGCGGCTTCGCCAATTTCAGCTCGATCGCGATCCAGATGGCGGTGACCGGCAACCTCGCGCCCAATCAACGGCCGATGATCGCACGTCTGGGGCTGAAGGCGCTGGTGGCAGGCAGCCTCGCCAACCTCATGAGCGCCGCGCTTGCCGGCCTGATGCTCAGCCTGCGCTAAGGGGCAGTCCTTTTGCTATCGTAACGGAAATGCTACCATCGCCCGCCCAAATCGGTTATGGTTAACCCATGGGGGCAAAGACACTTTCCGCAGCCGCACTAGCGGCTCTGTTGGCATCGTCGCCTAGTCTGGCGCAGGCGCCAAAACCGGGCGCGCTTGAAACCTACAAGGATTGGACCATCGGCTGCGACAATCGCAACCGATGCGAGGCGGTCGCGCTGATGCCCGAAGGCGCCGACTGGCCGGAGGTTCCGCTGATGATCGGCGTTGCGCGTGAGGCCGGGCCGGACGCAGCGACCGAAGTCTGGATCAGCCGTGAAAGCAAGGGCGTGGCGGATGTCAGCTTCCTGGTCGATGGCCGCACAGTGGCAACCGCCCGCGCCCGCGATGGCGAGGCAAAGGTCCGGGGACCGCAGGCCTCCGCCCTGGCCATCGCCATGGCACGCGGCACCACGATGGACGTCCGCGCCGTAAACCGGTCATGGGGCACGCCTTCGCTGGCCGGATCAGGCGCTGCGCTGCGCTACATGGACGCGCGTCAGGGCAGGGCGGGTACGATGACCGCGCTGGTCGCGACCGGTCCCATGGGCGTGATGGCGGTCAAGCCTGCACCCACCCCCCCGGTCATCCGTCGCGCACCGGTGCCCGGCGGTACAGCGCCAGCCCCGCTCTGGCGCGAGGAACTGGCCAAACTCGTGACCTTCACGGGCTGCGCCCACGAAATGCGCAGCGACCAGACGCCGGAATTGCATCGCCTCAGCAAGACCGAAACCTTAATTCTCGTGCCCTGTGGATCGGGTGCCTATAATTTCACCTCGGTTCCGGTCATCGCCACCGGCATCGCCGGTCGTCGCACCTTCCGCTTCGCGCCCTTCGACGCCGCGCCCGGCTGGCTCAGCGATGACAAGCATCCCACCTTGGTCAATGTCGGCTGGACCCCGGAAAAATCCCGCCTCGACAGCTTCGCCAAGGGCCGCGGCATCGGCGACTGCGGCGGTAGCGAAGCCTATGTCTGGGACGGCACCCGTTTCCGTCTGGTCGAAGCGACCAGCATGGGCGAATGCCGTGGCGTCTGGCACTGGATTCCTACATGGACGGCGCAGGTAACCGACTGAACTCGCCTGTTAATGCGCCGCGCCCCAACTCGGCCCGGTCCCAATCTCCACGCCGAGCGGCACGCTCAACTTCACGATCGGCTCAGCCGCACTTTCCATGACGCGCCGGATCACCGCGCTGGCGGCCTCAATATCCCCCTCCGGCACCTCGAACACCAGTTCGTCATGGACCTGCAACAGCATCTTCACGCCCGACAGCCCCGCCGCGTCCAGCGCCGGTTCCATGCGCGCCATCGCCCGTTTGATGATGTCGGCGCTCGTCCCCTGGATCGGCGCGTTGATGGCGGCGCGTTCGGCGCCTTGCCGTTCATGCTGGACCGATGCCTTGATGCGCGGGAACCATGTCTTTCGCCCGAACAGCGTCTCGGTATAACCGCAGGCGCGGGCCTTTTCGATCGTCTCGTTGATGTAGATGCTGATGCCGGGGAAGCGCTCATAATATTTGGCGATCATGTCCTGCGCCTCGTCCGCGCTGATCTCCAGCCGTCCGGCCAGTCCCCAGCGCGAAATACCATACAGAATCGCGAAGTTGATCGTCTTTGCCCGGCCGCGCGTGTCGCGATTGACCTCGCCGAACAGTTCCTTGGCGGTCGCGGCGTGAATATCCTCGCCCGCCGCGAACGCATCGCGCAATGCAGGCACGTCAGCCATATGCGCGGCCAGTCGCAATTCGATCTGGCTATAGTCCGCTGCCAATATGACATTGCCGGGTTCGGCGACAAAGGCATGGCGGATCTGCCGCCCGACTTCGGTGCGGATCGGGATATTCTGCAGATTGGGATCGGTGGAGGACAGTCGCCCGGTCTGCGCCCCGGTCAGCGAATAGCTGGTATGGACGCGGCCCGTATCCTGGTTGATCTGCGCCTGCAACGCATCGGTATAGGTCGATTTTAGCTTCGATAATTGCCGCCATTCCAATATCTTGGCGGCGATCGGCGCGCCCTGTGCCTGCAACTGCTCCAATATGGTGACATCGGTGGAATAAGCCCCGGACTTGCCCTTCTTGCCGCCCTTATAGCCCATCTTGTCGAACAGGATCGCGCCCAGTTGCTGGGTCGATCCGATCGCGAAAGGCTGCCCCGCCAGTTCGTGGATCTCCGTCTCCAGCGCCGCGATGCCCGCGGTGAACTCGCCCGACAACCGCGCCAGATGCTCGCGATCCACCTTGATGCCGCGAAGCTCCATCCGCGCGATCACGGATACCAGCGGCCTATCGACCAGCTCATAAACCCGGTTTGCGCCTTCATTGGCGACGCGGGTCTTGAACAGGCGCCACAGCCGCAGCGTCACGTCCGCATCCTCGGCGGCATAGGCGGTCGCCTTGTCGAGCGGCACTTCGCCGAAGCTGATCTGGTTCTTGCCGGTGCCCACCACCTCCTTGAAGCTGATACAGTCATGGCCAAGATGCGTTCGCGCGGCCTCGTCCATGCCATGGCCCGACAGGCTTTGCCCGGCGTCGAGATCGAAGCTCATGACGATCGTATCGTCATAAGGGGTGATCTCGATGGCGTGGCGGCGCAGCACGGTCATGTCATATTTAAGGTTCTGGCCGACTTTGAGGACCGCATCATCCTCCAGCAGCGGCTTGAGTTTCGCCAGCACCAGCGCCTTGTCGAGCTGCACGGGCTTTTCCGCGAACATGTCGCGTCCGCCATGGCCGACCGGAATATAGCAGGCCTGGTTGGGGCCGGTGGCGAGGCTGATGCCGACCAGTTGGCATGACACGCAATCGAGCATGTCGGTTTCGGTGTCCACCGCGAAGACCCCTTCGGCCCGCGCCTGCGCGATCCAGCGGTCGAGCGCCTCTTCGCTGACCACCGTTTCGTAGAGGCTGCGGTCGATCGGCGGCGCTTGCGGCGCAACCGGCGCGGCGATAGGCTCGGCCACGCCCGCAGCGGCAGCAGCAACGGCCACCGCAGCCGCAGGCGCACCCAGCCGATTGAGCAGCGTCTTGAAGCCATGATGCGTCAGAAAGTCCTGCAACGGTTCCTTGGGAATGCCCTTCAACGCCAAATCTTCAAGCGGTTCGGGCAGGTCCATACTGTCGTGCAACGCCACTAGCCGCCGCGACAGCCGCGCCATGTCGGCATGGGCGATCAGATTTTCCTGCATCTTCGATTTCTTCATCGACGGCGCGGCATCCAGCGCGGCTTCCAGCCCGCCATGTTCGATGATCAGCTTGGCCGCCGTCTTGGGGCCGATGCCCGGCACCCCCGGCACATTGTCCACACTGTCACCCATCAGCGCAAGGACATCACCCAACTGCTCAGGCTGCACCCCGAACTTGCCGACCACATAGTCGGCCCCGCGCCGCTCATTCTTCATCGTATCGTACATGTCGACGCCGGGCTGGATCAGCTGCATCAGATCCTTGTCGGAACTGACGATGGTGACATGCCATCCCGCCGCGACCGCCGCCTTGGTATAGCTCGCGATCAGATCGTCCGCCTCATAGCCCGCCTCCTCGATACAGGGCAGCGAGAAGGCGCGGGTTGCGTCTCGGATCATGGGGAATTGCGGGACCAGATCTTCGGGCGCGGGCGGACGGTTCGCCTTATACTGGTCATACATGTCGTTGCGGAACGTGTGCGACCCCTTGTCCAGGATCACCGCCATATGGGTCGGCCCTTCCGCCTTGCCCAATTCCTCGGCCAGCTTCCACAACATCGTCGTATAGCCATAGACCGCGCCGACCGGCTGGCCATGCTGGTTGGTGAGCGGCGGCAACTGATGATAGGCGCGGAAGATATAGCCGCTGCCATCGACGAGATAGAGGTGATTCTGGGTCATGGGGCAGGGGATAGCCGGTAACGCTGCCCCGCTCCAGTAGCGCGGTAACCGCGCCATTCGTAAGCGAACCATCGAGGAGTCGCGCCGCCTCAGCGTCGCCCCCCCTCATCCAACTGCGCCTAAGTGCCTTCGGCACCAAGGCTGCATATCCTTCTCCCCGGCGGGGAGAAGGGGTGGGTTGCGGTCAGTCCGCGCTCCAACTGAAATTCAGGAAAAGGTTGCGCTGGAATTTATAAATGCCTCATGGCAGACAGTAGCGATGTTTATGCGCGGACCGACCTTCTGGATTTTGAATGCGGTTCTTTTGATCGTGACGGCGGCGGCGGCTCAATATTATCCATTGGCAATAGTAAGTGCGATAGTTGTCGCCGTAGCATCCATCGCTTGGATCGCCGGTGGCGTGTCGGACCGACCGCGTTTCCATGCAGTTTTGGGAGACGACTGGATAGAAGGCGAGATCGGAATCTATTCGACGATCGCTTTCTGGGGAGGAATTCTCATAGCCGCCGCAGCAACCAATGAAGCACAAACGAGGCCGCTGTTCGGCGTCGTGAAGGTATTGGTGATGCCCGGCGCAATTGGCATGATGGTATCGCAACTTCCGCTTACGAAAATGTTAGGTCGGCGGTCTTAGCTTCCGAGTTTGCTCGTTTGCGAAAGGCCCACTCCTAGCGACACTGCGGATCGCGTTGACCATCGGCTTCGCCATACCTGCAAGCGCGTCATAGCCAACCTATCCCGCGATAGCACAAACACACCATCCCTCACCGATCGATCATCCTCAGCGTTGATGGTTCGCCGCCACCGCCTTCGCGACGCCCTGCATCAAGGCCCAACGTTCGGGGATCGACACGGTGGTCGACCCGATCAGCACGGCCACGGCATAGCTGGTGCCATCGGGCGCGGTCATGATGCCGATGTCGTTATAGCCGGTCGAGCGCGGGGCGAGATCTTGGCCCGTCCCGGTCTTGTGCAGATAGGACCAGCCCGGCGGCACCCCGCCCTTGATCCGCTGCGGCCCGGTCTTTGCTTCGGCCATGACGGTCAGCAACAGGCGGGTGGACTCAGCCGACAGCATGTCGCCCTGCTTCAGCTTCGCCAGCGCGCCGACGATCGCGGTGGGGGACGCGCCGTCTGGCGGATTGGCGAGATAATTGTCGAGCGCCTTGACTCGCGCCGCCATCGGCAGCCGCGATCGCGCGGTGTAGAAATTGCGCCCGATAGAATAATCCTGCCGCCAGTCGAGGCCCGCCGTCGTCGCCTGCAACAGCCGCTCGCCAGGGCCGAAGCGAACATCCTTGATCATCCGCCGCGCCAAATAGCTGCGCACCGCTTCCGGGCCGCCCACTGCCCGCAACAGCGTATCGTTGGCGGTATTATCGCTCTGCGTCATCGCCCGGCGCATCAGGTCGGAATAGCTGGTAGTCCAACCGCCCGCCTTCACCATCGCGGCGGAGGGCTGATGGAACAGTGTCAGGTCGTTTTTCGTGATCGTGGTCGTGTCGGTCAGGCGCAGCTTGCCCCGGTCCACCGCGTCCAGGAACGTCAGCGCTACCCAGAATTTCGATACGCTCTGCTGCGGGAACAGGGCGGTGCCGTTCCAGGCGACGGTCCAGTCGGCATCGATCCGGCGGACTGCGATGCCGACCTTGCCGCGAAATCCCTGGCCCAGATTGCGGATCGCGCTGACCAGGGTCGGCGATGGCGCATCATTCTGGCTGACCGCGCGATAGGGCAGCGGTGGATTGGGCACCTGGCGGATCGGCCAACTGTTGGTCGCCGGTCGCGACGTCTGGGGCGGGCTCGCCGCCGCCTGGGCCGGGCGTGGATCAGGCGCGCTCACACAGGCCGACAGGGCCATAACCAGAAGGACCAGGCGCGCGACCCCGCCCCGGTTGTCATTCGATGCCATATAATCCCCGCACTTTGAGCGAGCATAGGGGCGGCCACCGCCCGGACGAGCAAGAGCGATGCGACGAATGAGTCCACAAATGCGATGATAGGAGCCCGATGGATGCAACCCTTTGATTAGGAGCGCGATCGCTCAGTTGCGGTTCAGCCGATGGCGGGCAATAGCGGGCGGATGACGATGAAAGCTATAAACAGGCGCAATTGGCTGCTCGGCGCATTGGCCACCGGCGGCTTGCTCCGGGCGGGCGTCGCGCAGGCCGCACCTTTTGCCTCGCGCCGGATCGCCGTGACGGTGCGGGGCACGGGTCGCGACGTGCTGCTCATCCCCGGCCTCGCCAGCGGCCCCGGCATCTGGAACGGCGTGCTGGCGGCGGTTCCTGGCTATCGCTTTCACCTGGTCCATGTGCGCGGCTTTGCCGGGCTGGCGGCGGAGGCCAATGCGGGTGGCAATGCGCTGCTCCAGCCGATCGCCGATGAAATTGCGCGCTATGCCAGCGCCACGGGATTGAAGCGTCCGGCGATCGTCGGCCATTCGATGGGTGGCACGCTGGCCATGCTGCTGGGCCTCAAAGGGCTGGCAAGCCGGGTCATGGTGGTCGACATGCTGCCTGCCGGGGCCGCCATGGTCGGCGGCACGGCGAGCGGTCTTGGCTATCTCGCCGACCAGATCGGTGGCTATCTGACCGGCACGGCGGCGGGGCGGCGCTATCTGGGGCAGATGGTGGCGCAGACGCCAGGGGCCAAGGGCAGCGATCCCGATGTCATCGCCCAGGCGCTGCGCGATCTGGCCCATGTCGATCTCGGCCCGCAACTGCCGCGCCTTAGTGTGCCGCTGGAGGTCGTCTATGCGATCGGATCGGATCGCGAACAGGCCGCCGCCATCGCCAGCCGCTTCCGCACCGCCTATGCGCCCAAGAAGGATGCGCTGCTGCGCGCCATCGGTCCCAGCGGCCATATGCTGATGGCCGATCAACCGGCGCGCTTCCATGCCGCACTGGGTGATTTTTTGAAGCGCATTTGACGGGCGTCAAAGCTGAGGAGAGGGCCACGGGGTACACCGAAGATCCCGGACAGGCTTTCAGCATGTTCCCCTCCCCCTCAAGGCGCGGCGCCCCCCGGCGACCGCGCCGCTTTTTTACGGCGCCAGCACCGTATCGACCGCTGCGTCCAGCATGTCGGGATAGTCGAGCGTATAGTGGAGGCCGCGGCTTTCCTTGCGATGTAGCGCCGAACGTACCACCAGCCGCGCGACTTCCAGCAGGTTGCGCAGTTCGATCAGGTCGGGCGTCACCCGGAAATTGCCGTAATAATCATCGACCTCGCGCGAGAGCAGGTCGATGCGATGCTGGGCGCGTTCCAGCCGCTTGGTGGTGCGGACGATGCCGACATAATCCCACATGAAGCGGCGGATTTCCTTCCAGTTGTGCTGGACGATGACTTCCTCGTCACCATTGGTGACGCGGCTTTCGTCCCACGGCCGGATCGGCGGCGGGGCGGGCAGCTCGTCCCAATTGGCGCGGATATGCTTGGCCGCCGCTTCCCCGAACACGAAACATTCGAGCAGCGAGTTGGATGCGAGGCGGTTGGCCCCGTGCAGGCCGCTCTCGCTGACTTCGCCCGCCGCATAAAGGCCGGGCAGGTCGGTGCGGCCGTCCAGGTCGATCACCACGCCACCACAGGTATAATGTTGCGCGGGCACGACCGGGATCGGCTCCTTGGTGATGTCGATGTCCAGGTCCAGCAGCCGGGCATAGATGGTCGGGAAGTGATGCTTCACAAATTCCGGCGGCTTGTGGCTGATGTCGAGATGGACATAGTCGAGGCCGAGCCGCTTGATCTCATGGTCGATGGCGCGCGCCACCACGTCGCGCGGGGCCAGTTCCTCGCGCGGGTCGAACCGCGGCATGAAGCGCTCGCCGCCGCCCGGCACGCCGGGGGGAAGCTTCAAATGCCCGCCTTCGCCGCGCACCGCTTCGGTGATCAGGAAATTCTTGACCTCCAAATTGTAGAGGCAGGTGGGATGAAACTGGTTCATCTCCATGTTCGACACGCGGCATCCCGCGCGCCAGGCCATGGCGATGCCGTCCCCGGTCGCGCCGCGCGGCGCGGTGGAGAAAAGATAGGTGCGCCCCGCGCCGCCGGTGCATAGGATGGTCGCGCGGCCGAGCAGCGCATCGACCCGCCCCGTCGCCTTGTTGAAGGCATAGACGCCCCAGACATGGCCGGCGCCCGAATAACGCTCGCCATGGCGGGAGGTGATCAGGTCGATCGCGACCATATCCTCCATCAGCGTGATGTTGGGATTGGCCCGCGCGGCCTTCAGCAAGGCGACCTGCACCGCATGGCCGGTCGCGTCGTCGACATGGATGATGCGGCGGTGGCTATGCCCGCCCTCGCGCGTCAGATGCCAGCGTTCGCCAAATTCCTCGCCGCCGTTGAAGGGCACGCCCAGCGCCGCCAGCCGGTCGATCGCGGCGGGCGCTTCGGACACGACGAATTCGACCGTCGCCCGATCGTTGAGGCCCGCGCCCGCAACCATCGTGTCATGGACATGCGCCTCGAAACTGTCACCGGCGTCGAGTACGGCCGCAATGCCGCCCTGCGCCCAGTTGGTCGACCCGCCATCCAACGCGCCCTTGGCCAACACCAGCACCTTGCGGTCCTGCGCCAGGTTGATGGCGGCCGTGAGGCCCGCCGCGCCCGAACCGATGATGACGACGTCGTAGGTGGTGATGGGCATAAGCGTTCTTGCTGCTTCTTACTTACTCCCCTCCCGCAGGCGGGAGGGGTTGGGGGTGGGCTTGCGCAAGGATCGCTTTGATGTGCGACACCACGCCTTCGAGGTTTGTCATCACATCGTCATTGGAAATGCGCAAGATTTGGAAGCCGAGTGAACGGCAATAAGCATCACGCTGTATGTCACGATGGACGTTTTGATCGTGGCTCGTGCCGTCAAGTTCGATGATGAATTTCAGTTCTCGACAGAGAAAGTCAGCGAAATAAGGCCCAACCGGCATTTGGCGGCTGAATTTCTGCCCTAATTTTCGCCCTTTCAAACATTGCCAAAGCAATTGTTCCGGCGTGGTAGAGCTATTGCGTAATGCCTTGGCGCGAAGGGTTGCGCGCTGCTTAAACGGTCGCGCTGGCCCACCCCCTAGCCCCCTCCCGCCTGCGGGAGGGGGAACAAGAGGTGGCTCGCCTGTCACGCCGCCGCCGTCAAATTCAGGAACACATCTTCCAAATCCGGGTCGCGGGTCACCACGTCGACGATCGCCAGCCCGCTCGCCTGCACGGCGCTCAGTACCTGGCCCGCATTGGCGCGGTCCTTGAGGTAGGTGATGGTCAGCGTGCGCTCGCCTGTCAGTTCGATCTTTTCGAAGCAGGGGGCATCCGGCACCAGGGTCACGTCGCGGTCGACCGTGACCTGCACCACCTTTTCCTGCGCCATCGCCAGCAACTCGCGGGTGGGCTTGTCGGTGATGAGTTGGCCATGGTTGATGATGCCGATGCGGTCGCACAATTGCTCGGCTTCTTCGAGATAATGGGTCGTCAGCACGATCGTCACGCCGAGCGCGTTCAATTCGCGGACATAGTCCCAAAGCTGCTGGCGCAATTGCACATCTACGCCAGCGGTCGGTTCGTCCAGCACCAGGATCGGCGGGCTATGCACCATCGCCTTGGCCACCAGCAGGCGGCGTTTCATGCCGCCCGACAGCGTGCGGGCATAGGCGTTGGCCTTGTCCTCCAGATGGACGGCGCGCAGCAATTCCATCGACCGGCGCTTGTCCTTGGGCACGCCATAAAAGCCCGCCTGATTTTCCAGCGTCTCGAACGGCGTGAAGAAGGGATCGAACACGATTTCCTGCGGCACGATGCCGATGCTGTTCTTCGCGTTGCGCGGATTGGCGTCGATGTCGAAGCCCCAGATGCTGACCGACCCGGCGGTCTTGTTCACCATCCCGGCCAATATGTTGATCGTGGTCGACTTGCCCGCGCCATTGGGGCCGAGCAGCCCGTAAATCTGCCCGCGCGGGATCGACAGGTTGATCCCGTCCAGCGCGCGCTTGCCGCCCTTATAGACTTTGGTGAGGTTGCGAATGGCGATCGCGGGGTGGGGCGGGGGCGGGCTGTCAGTCATGGCTGATCTCTATGGGGATCGAGGGCGGGGAAGGAAAGAGGGCTGATTGTCCTGCGGCGGGGACGTAGGGACGCGACAGGGCGAAGTTCACACCGTCGTCAGGGGTGGTCGGGCCGATCGCAGAAATTGGGACAGGAAGCGGCAGGGCAGTCACGGGTACGTACTGGCGGCGCGACACCAGCGCGACAGGGGCGCCCCATTGGCGCCAGGGACGCGACAGGCATCAGCGCGCTTTGTGCGGGTGTCGGGAACGGCGCCAGTGGCGAAGGGATCGGCCATGCGATCGGCGTGCAGGGCCAGGGCCTTGTCCCATGTGCGTTCGAAAACGGTCCCGGCCAGCCGCGCGCGGAGGCGATGCGCGTCGACCGCGACATGCCCGCCGCTCGCGCCGCGCGGGAGACATTACCGGTTTCAAGCAGCGCCGCGAGAAAGAGGCGCTGCCGGGCCGGGTCCAATGGGCGCGATCGGGCTGGACGGTCGCGGACGAAGGGTGGGTCATGCTGCTTCATCGGCCAGGATAAAGCAGAGGAAATCCTACATTGGAAGGGGAGGTCCGCAGCGTGGGCGTTGCGGACCTCCATCCCCAATCCCTCCTGCCAGCCGGAGGGTAGCGCGACATGTTAAGCCGCAACGGATGAGGGGAAGCGATTTCAAAATACTCAACGCTTGTTGCGAATTCATGATAGGAGTGGCGCAAGTCGACAAGCGTTTCCTGAAGAAGCGCCACTCCCGGATCAGCTTTCACCTCCGCAAGCTTGCCGGTCAGGCGCAATGGGAATGATATGACGACCGACCACCATCCCGACCTGACGCAGAATTTAGGCTTGGCTCTTCTTGCCTGTTCCAACGCACCTGCCCTTCTGTTGAATGGCGACATGGGCGTCATCGGTGCCAGCGAGTCATTCTATCTCGCCTTTCCTTTGAAGCCTGAAAAGGTCGCCGGACACAGCCTTTTGAGTTGGGGCAGGCGAATGGGACGTGCCGCAGCTTCGATCGCTCATGAATGCGACCCTTGGCGGTTATGCGAGGATCGAGGCCTATGAGATGGATTTCGGATCGGGCACCCGCGCCGCCTCGTGTTGAATGCCCGCAAGCTCGATTATGGCAGTGCCGATCAAACCCTCCTTCTGCTGACCATCACCGATGTCACGGAGGCACGGATCAGTGAGAAGCTCAAAGACGATCTGCTGCGCGAAAAGCCATATTGCTGCAAGAGATCCAGCATCGCGTCGCCAACAGCCTCCAGATCATCGCGAGTGTCCTGATGCAAAGCGCGCGTCAGGTGCAATCCGAGGAAACACGCGGCCATCTGACCGACGCCCACAACCGTGTCATGTCGATTGCGACCGTTCAGCAACAGCTCACGGCCTCGCGGATTGGGGAGGTGGAATTGCGCAGCTACTTTACCCAACTTTGCCAGAGCCTTGGCGCTTCGATGATCCACGATCATAAAGACTGTCGCTGGGTGTCACCGTCGATGAAAGCCGGGTGAGTGCGGATATTTCCGTGAGCCTTGGCCTGATCGTCACAGAACTCGTCATCAATGCCCTCAAGCACGCTTTCCCAGGAGACCGGCAGGGCAAGATCGAAGTCGATTATCATTCCGAGGATCGGACTGGAATCTGTCCGTCAGCGACGACGGCATCGGCACAGTCGATACATTGGGTGACGCGAAATCAGGACTTGGAACAAGTATTGTCGAAGCTCTCGCCGATCAGTTGGGAGCCAAGATCGACATTCAGGACGGGCAACCCGGACTCATAATTTCCATCATTCACAATAAGAAAAGGCTGAACTTTCGCCACCCGCAAAGCGGCCTGAACCCCGTCTCTAACGGTAGCTTGTTAATTAACGCCGCCACCAACCGAGCCTTCCGCTTTCCACCCCGATTGACGCGGTGCAGCATTGGCGTCACTCAGGGGCGAAGAGGCTTTGGATTGATGCGAATCGTCATCATCGACGACAGCGGGCTGCGCGCGACGGTTCTGGAGGAGGGGCTGCGCGAGGCGGGCTATGACGATATTCATATCGTGCCACCGCGCGGCGCTTTCGTCGCGCGGCTCGAACGCATGGCGCCCGATGTCGTGCTGATGGATCTGGGCAGCCCCAGCCGTGATACGCTTGAAGAAATGCTCATCGTCAGCCGGGCGCTGGCCAAGCCGATCGCGATGTTCGTGGACCAGTCCGACGATGCGATGATCGGCGCGGCGATCGATGCCGGGGTGTCCGCCTATGTGGTGGACGGGTTGCGCAAGGAGCGGGTCAAGCCGGTGCTGGAGTTGGCTGTGCGGCGCTTTAACGCCTTTGCCAAGATGCAGAGCGAGTTGGACGAGGCGCGCACGGCGCTGTCGGATCGCAAGATCATCGACCGCGCCAAGTCGATCCTGATGAACCAGCGGTCGTTGAGCGAGCAGGATGCCTATGCGCTGTTGCGGTCGGCGGCGATGAACCAGGGCAAGAAGATCGTGGAGGTGGCACAGGCGCTGATCACCGCCAGCGAGTTGTTGGGAGGGGGAGTATGACGACGAGCCTGCGGATCGCCTTCCTGCCGCTGACCGATGCGGCCGTGCTGGTCGCGGCGCGCGAGCGGGGCTTTGCGGAGGCCGAGGGCATTGCGCTCGATCTGGTGCGGACGACAAGCTGGGCGACGTTGCGCGACCGGCTGGTCTATGGCCAGGTGCAGGCGGCGCATATGCTCGCTCCGCTGGCGGTTGCGGTGACGCTGGGGCTGAGCCAGCAGCCCGCCGCATTGGCCGCGCCCTACAAGCTCAACGTCAACGGCAATATGCTGGTTATGACCTGCGATTTTGCCGCTGCGCTGGAGCCCGATGTGGCGGCGCGGCTGGCCGATCCGCTGGGGACGGCGCATGATTTCGCCGCCGCGATCGGGCTGTGGCGGCGCAAGCCGGTGATCGGCGTCGTCCATCGTTTTTCCAGCCATGCAATCATGCTGCGCTATTGGCTGGCAAGCGCGGGGGTGGACCCGGATCGCGACGTGGTGCTGCGCGTGCTGCCGCCGTCGCTGACGGTCGAGGCGATGCAGGCGGGCGAGATTGATGGCTTTATCGCGGGCGAACCGTGGGGCAGCGCGGCGGTCGAGGCGGGTCTGGCCGAAGCCGTGGCGATCGGCGAGCGGATCTGGCGGCGGGGCGTCGAGAAGGTGCTGGCATTTCGCGAGGCGTGGGCGGAGGAAAATCCCGATACGGTCGATCGCCTGCTGCGTGCGCTGGTGCGGGCGGCGGCCTGGTGCGATGATCCCGCCAATCATGCCGATCTGGCCGGGTTGCTGGCGGCGCCTGCCTATGTCGATCAACCCGCCGATCTGATCGCGCGGGCTTTGTCGGGGCAGATCGTCGCGCGGGCGGGTGAAGCGCCGATCGCCAGTCCCGATTTCATGCTGTTCGCGCGTGAGGCGACGCCCTTTCCGTGGCGCAGCCAGGCGCTGTGGATCTATTCGCAACTGGTGCGTTGGGGGATGGTCGATCACGATCCGGCAACGGTGGCGAAGGCGGCGGCGGTGTTCCGGCCCGATATCTTCCGCCGCGCGCTGGCCGACAGCGATGTGCCGATGCCGGGTGCGAGCATGAAGTTGGAGGGGGCGGTGGGTATGCCGCTGGCAGTGGGATCGCGCCGGGGCGAGCTGACGCTGGGGCCGGATCGATTCTTCGACGGGCGGGTGTTCGACCCCGAACGGATCGACGAGTTTCTCGCGAGCTTTACGCCGCTACGTTGAAAGCAGGCGCAAAATTGTGCCTTGCAACATGATGCGAATCGGGAGATAGTATAGGCGTCGCGCGATGAAGCGCGCCTATATTTGGATGCGCTCTCCCAAGGACGGGACCGCCATCCCCATCCACATCGCAGCAAAGCCGCTGACCGGACTACGCCCTTCGTGCGTGCGTCCGGCCTGCGGCTTTTTTCGTGTCCATTTCCGTTTATTGGGGGACGTATCATGGCTACCGCTTATTGGGATCGCGACAAGGAGGGTGAACAGCCCGCCGCCGCTATCAGCTTCTGGAAGGCCGGCCACACGCCAACGCTCATCGCCGCCTTTCTCTATTTCGATCTCGCCTTCATGGTGTGGGTGCTGCTCGGCCCGCTCGCACCGATGATCGCGCAGACATTGGCGCTGACCCCGGCCGAAAAAGGGTTGATGGTCGCCACGCCGACGCTGATGGGCGCGCTGCTGCGCGTCGTGAACGGCCTGCTGGTCGATCGGATCGGGCCGAAAATGTCGGGCGCGATCAGCCAGTTGATCGTGATCGCCGGGCTGTTTGTGGCCTGGCTGATGGGGGTCAGCAGCTTTGAAGGCACGCTGGCGCTGGGTGTCGTGCTGGGCTTTGCGGGGGCCAGTTTCGCGATCGCGCTGCCGCTGGCGAGCCGCTGGTATCCGCCTGAGCATCAGGGCAAGGCCATGGGGCTGGCTGGCATGGGCAATTCGGGCACCGTGCTGGCAGCGCTGTTCGCGCCGGGGCTGGCCAAGTTATTCGGTTGGAATGCGGTGCTGGGCCTCGCCTGCATCCCGCTGACCATCGTGTTCATCGTCTATATGGTCATGGCGAAGGACGCGCCCAACGCGCCGCCACCCAAGAAGATGATCGACTATTTCCAGCCGCTGAAACAGGCCGATGCCTGGTTGCTGATGGCTTTCTATGCGGTGACCTTTGGCGGTTTTGTTGGCCTCGCCGCCAGCCTGCCGATCTACTTCACCGACCAGTTCGGCCTAACGCCGGTGATGGCGGGCTATTGCACCGCAGGCTGCGTGTTCGCCGGGTCGCTGGTTCGGCCGATCGGCGGGGCGCTCGCCGACAAGATCGGCGGCGTGAAGGCGCTGATGATCGTCTACATCGTTGCCGCGATCGCGCTGGCGGGCGTCGCCTTTGCCACGACGCTGGTGACGGCGTTGGGCCTCTTCGTCCTCGCCATGCTGGCGCTGGGCACGGGCAATGGTTCGGTGTTTCAGCTGGTGCCGCAGCGGTTTCAGGCGGAAATCGGCGTGATGACCGGCCTTGTCGGCATGGCGGGCGGTATCGGCGGCTTCTACCTCGCCAGTTCGCTCGGCTTTGCCAAGCAATTGACCGGCAGCTTTTCGGCCGGGTTCCTGATCTTCGCTGGCCTTGCGGTCGTTGCCTTTGTCGGCGTCGCGCTGGTCAAGGCGCGGTGGCGGGCGACCTGGACCAGCGGCGCGCGCATCTGACTTTGGAGGGGCGGGGGCGGACCGGCATAGCCAGGCCGCCCCAAGTCGTTATCGCGAAGTCCGAGGGGGACAGATTTCCATGCATTATCTATTCGCAACGGCGGCCTCTCTGGCCGTCGCAGGGACCGCTTGTGCCCAGGAATTGACGCTTAAACCGATCGCCGAAGCGCGGTTGCGCTATGAACAGGCCGATCAGGCGGGGCTGGCGACCGAGACATCCGATGCGCTCACCATCCGGGCGCGGGCCGGGCTGTCGGCCAGCAGCGGTGCCATTTCCGCGATGGCCGTGGGGCAGGGGTCGCTGGCTGCCATCGATGACTATTATGACGGGCTGAACGGGGCCGCGACTCGGCCGATCATCGCCGACCCGGAGAATATCGCGCTCTATATCGCCCAGCTTCAATATAAGACCAAGGCGGTGACGCTGACCGGGGGGCGGCAAAGAATCGTGCTGGATGACGAGCGGTTCGTCGGCAATGTCGCCTTTCGTGATAATGGCCAGACGTTCGATGCTGTGCGCGCCGAACTGACCCCGGCCAAGGGACTGAAACTCGACCTGTCCTATGTGTGGAGCGTGCGGACGATCTGGGGCTTTCAGGGGCGCGGTGCGCGGCAGCAGGCGGTGGGCGGCGACACGATCCTCGCCAACATCTCCTATGCCACGCCGGTCGGCGCCCTGACGGGCTTTGCCTATCTGGTCGATCAGGATGAGGCGGCGATGCAGGGCTATCGGCTGTCGAGCCAGACCTATGGCGTGCGGCTGGCGGGGGCGCGGCCTTTGTCCAGGGCGGCGAAGCTCAGCTACCAGCTCAGCTATGCGCGCCAGTCGGACTATCACCGCAATCCCAACAGCTATAGCGCGGATTATTGGCTGGCGGACCTGACGTTGGACGTGAAGGGCTGGAAGCTCAATGCAGGCTATGAGGTGCTGGGCGCGAGCAGCGGCACGCCGCTGACGAGTTTCCAGACGCCGCTTGGCACCAATTTCAAGTTTCAGGGTTGGGCCGACAAGTTCCTGACCACGCCCGCCAATGGCATTCGCGACCTCTATGTCGGCGGCGGCTATGGCTGGAAACAGGTGGGGCCGCTGAGCACCGTATCGGTGCAGGCGGTGTGGCATCGATTCGATAGCGACCGGCTGGACCAGCATTATGGTGATGAGATCAACCTGATCGCTTCGGCGAAGGTCAGGAAGACCGCGCTGTCGGTCCGCTATGCACGTTACGAAGCCAAGACGATGGCGACCGATACGCAGAAATTATGGGTGCAGGCCGACTGGGCCTATTGATGGGGCCATGGACAGGAATCGCTTGAGGCATCGGGCGATTCTGTTATGGTGCAGTGCAAGAGGACAAAGCTGTCCTTCCAACCATAGCCAAAGCGATCCAGGGACGGATCGACAAGGCGCATATGATGGCAAAGCCGCCATCCTGACTTCCGGTTCTCACCGGGGGTCAGGATGGCGGCTTTTTTGTTTTCTGGAGTCACGAATATGGAATTTCAGATCGGAACGGAGCCGATGGCGGGCAGCGAGGCGGCGATCTTCGTCCCTGCCGACGAGGCGCGCGAGCATCTGGTCGTGATCGGCAACGGCATGGCCGGGTGCCGCGCGGTCGAGGAACTGCTGGCGCGCGATGCGGGGCGCTATCGCGTCACCATCTTCGGCGCGGAACCGCATGTGAACTATAACCGCATCATGCTCTCGCCGGTGCTGGCGGGCGAAAAAACGTTTGACGAGATCATCATCAATGATCGCGCCTGGTATGCGGACAATCGCATCGACCTGATCGTCGCCGATCCGGTCATGGCGATCGATCGCAGCGCCAAGACCGTCACCAGCCAGTCGGGCCGCACGGTCGCCTATGACAAGCTGCTGATCGCGACCGGCTCCGACCCGTTCATCATCCCGGTGCCGGGCAAGGATCTGCCGGGCGTCATCAGCTTTCGCGACATGAAGGATGTCGATGCGATGCTGGACGCCGCCAATCGCGGCGGGGACGCGGTGGTGATCGGCGGCGGGCTGTTGGGGCTGGAAGCGGCGCATGGCCTGACGCTGCGCGGCATGAAGGTCACGGTGCTGCACATCATGCCGACGCTGATGGAACGGCAATTGGACGAGGCGGCCGGCTGGCTGCTCAAGAGCGCGCTCGAAGCGCGCGGCCAGACGATATTGACCGGGGCCGACACGGCGGAAATCTGCGGCGATGGCAAGGTCGAGGGCGTGCGGTTGAAGGACGGCACGCTGATCCCCGCCAGCCTGGTGGTGATGGCGGTGGGCATCCGCCCCTGCGTCGCGCTGGCACGGGCGGCGGGGCTGGAGATCGGGCGCGGGATCAAGGTGGACGACCATATGGTCACCAGCGATCCCGATGTTCTGGCGGTCGGTGAATGTGTCGAACATGACGGCAATGTCTATGGCCTGGTCGCGCCGCTGTGGGACATGTGCCGCAGTTTGGCCGATGGCCTGACTGACCGGCATACGGGCTATAAGGGGTCGGTGACATCGACCAAGCTGAAGGTCGCCGGTTTGGACGTCTTTTCCGCCGGTGACTTTTCGGGCGGCGAGGGGTGTGAGGACATCGTCCTGCGGGATGCGTCGCGGGGCGTGTATAAACGGGTCGTGGTGAAGGAGGATCGCGTCATCGGCGCGGTGCTTTATGGCGATACGGCCGATGGCGGCTGGTATTTCGACTTGCTCAAGCGCGGCGAAGATGTTGCCGACATTCGTGACCTGCTGATCTTTGGCCAAGCCTTCGCCTCTGGAGGGGGCGCGCTGGACCCTAAGTCGGCCGTTGCAGCGCTCTCGGACGATGCCGAGATTTGCGGCTGCAACGGCGTCAGCAAGGGTCAGGTCGTCGCCTGCATCAACGCAGGCGCGTGCAGCCTGGACGCGGTGCGGGCCGGGTGCAAGGCATCGGCAAGCTGCGGAAGCTGCACCGGGCTGGTGGAAAATATCCTGGCACTGACGTTGGGTGAGGATGTCCAGTCCGGGCCGAAGACGATGTGCAAATGCACCAGTTTCGGCCATGACGATGTGCGCCGCGAAATCGTGGCGCAGGGCATGACGTCGATCCCCGAAGTGATGCAGAAGCTGCATTGGTCCACGCCCGACGGCTGTTCTTCCTGCCGCCCGGCGCTCAATTATTATCTGCTCTGCGCGCTGCCCGGTGCCTATGTCGATGACCAGCAAAGCCGCTTCGTCAATGAACGGATGCACGCCAATATCCAGAAGGACGGCACCTATTCGGTGGTGCCGCGCATGTGGGGCGGCCTGACCAATCCCCGCGAATTGCGCGCGATCGCGGACGTGGTCGAGAAGTTCAACGCGCCGATGGTCAAGGTCACCGGGGGCCAGCGGCTCGATATTTTCGGGATCAAGAAAGAGGATCTGCCCGCTGTCTGGGCCGATCTCAACGCGGCGGGGATGGTGTCGGGCCATGCCTATGGCAAGTCGCTGCGCACGGTGAAGACCTGCGTCGGGTCCGAATGGTGTCGCTTCGGCACGCAGGACAGCACGGGCCTGGGCGTCAAGGCCGAGCGGCTGACCTGGGGATCGTGGATGCCGCACAAGTTCAAGATCGCGGTGTCGGGCTGCCCGCGCAATTGCGCGGAAGCCACGATCAAGGATTTCGGCATCGTCTGCGTCGACAGCGGCTATGAGCTGCATGTCGGCGGCAATGGCGGCATCCATGTCCGTGTCACCGACCTGCTGTGCAAGGTGGCGACCGAGCAGGAGGCTCTCGATTATTGCGCCGCCTTCACGCAGCTTTACCGCGAAGAGGCCCGCTATCTGGAGCGCACCGCGCCGTGGATCGAGCGGGTCGGAGTCGATTATGTGAAGGCGCGCATCGTCGAGGATGACGCAGGCCGCGAAGCGCTGCGCGCGCGCTTCCTCTTTTCGCAACAGTTTATGCAGGACGATCCGTGGGCGGAGCGCGCCGCGGGCCAGCATGCCGAACTGCATCAGCATATCGCGCAAGTGCGCCCGTTGGAGACCGTATGATGACCGGAGACTGGCTCGATATCGGTTCGGTGGATCAGATCACGCCGGGCAATGCCCGCACCCTGCCAGTGCTGGGCGGCGAGGAGATTGCGATCTTCCGCACGACGAGCGGCGATTTCCATGCCCTCGTCAATCGCTGCCCGCACAAACATGGGCCGCTCAGCCAAGGGATCGTCCATGGCGGGGTCGTCACCTGTCCGCTGCACAATTGGAACATCTCGCTCAAGACCGGCGAGGCGCTTGGCGAGGATAAGGGGTGCGTGCCGGTGATCCCGCTCAAGGTCGATGCCGGGCGCATCTTCCTGCTGCGCGATGCCGTCATCGGGAAGCGCGCGGCGTGAGGGTCGAACTGAAATCACCCCTCCCCTTCAGGGGAGGGGTCGGGGGGTGGGGCTATCGTCTTGGCCTGATGCTTGGGGCACGCCCCCACCCCAACCCTTCAAACGAGGCACGTGACTCGTTTGAACCTAAAGGGGAGGGGCTATAATGTCGGCACCCATCCGCACCACCTGTGCCTATTGCGGCGTCGGGTGCGGCATCTCCGCGACGCCCACCGGGCCGCGTGCCGTCACGATCGCGGGGGATGCAGCGCATCCGGCCAATGGCGGCAAGCTCTGTTCCAAGGGCACGCATCTGGGCGAGACGGTCGGGTTGGAAGGGCGACTGCTCCACCCGATGATTGGCGAGAAACGGGCCAGCTGGGACAAGGCGCTCGATTTGGTGGCCAAGCGCTTTCGCGAGACGATCGCCAAGCATGGGCCAGACAGCGTCGCTTTCTACGTCTCCGGCCAGTTGCTGACCGAAGATTATTATGTCGCCAACAAGCTGATGAAGGGGTTCATCGGGTCGGCCAATATCGACACCAACAGCCGCCTGTGCATGTCGAGCGCGGTGGCCGGGCATATGCGCGCGTTCGGCGAGGATGTCGTTCCCGCCAGCTATGGCGATCTGGATGAGGCCGACCTGATCGTGCTGGTCGGGTCCAACACCGCCTGGTGCCATCCGGTCGTCTATCAGCGGATACAGGCGGCGCGGGCCGCGCGTGGCACCAAGCTGGTGGTGATCGACCCGCGTCGCACCGAAAGCTGCGAAGGGGCGGACTTGCATCTGCCGCTCAAGCCCGGCAGCGACGTGGCGCTGATGAACGGCTTGCTGGCCTGGATGGATCAGGCGGGGCAACTGGATGCGGACTTTCTGCGCGATAGCGTTGCTGCGCCCGATGGCTTCTGGGACGCGATCCGCGCGGGCCATGATTTATGGACGACGGCCAAGGCGTGCGATCTGCCGCCCACCGAATTACAGCAATTTTACGAGATGTTTGCCGCGACCCCGCGCACGGTTACGCTGTTCAGCCAGGGGATCAACCAGTCGATCCGTGGCACCGACCAGGTCAATGCGATCATCAACGTCCACCTCGCTACCGGGCGGATCGGCAAGCCCGGCGCGGCGCCTTTCTCGATCACCGGACAGCCCAATGCTATGGGTGGGCGCGAGGTGGGCGGGCTGGCGACGACGCTGGCTGCGCATATGGATTTTGGACCCGACAATGTCGCGCGGGTCGGGCGTTTCTGGGCCGCGCCGAACGTGGCGAGCAAGCCGGGGCTGAAGGCCGTCGACTTGTTTCGCGCGATCGATGAGGGGCGGATCAAGGCGCTGTGGGTGATGGCCACCAATCCCGCCGTCTCGATGCCTGATGCGGGGCGCGTGCGCGAAGCGTTGGCGGCCTGCCCGTTCGTGGTCGTGTCGGACGTGATGGCGACCACCGATACCACCGTTCATGCCCATGTGCGGCTGCCCGCCGCCGCCTGGGGCGAGAAGGATGGCACCGTCACCAACTCCGACCGGACGATCAGCCGGCAGCGGGCGCTGTTGCCGCTGCCCGGCGAGGCCAAGCCCGACTGGTGGATCGTTACCCAGGTTGCGCGGCGGATGGGGTGGCGCAATGCCTTCGCCTATGACCGGCCCGCCGACATCTGGCGCGAACATGCGCGGCTGACCGCCTATCAGAATGATGGCGCGCGGCTGCTCAATTTGCGTGCGCAGGCGACGATCGGCAATGAGGCCTATGAAGCGATGGAACCGTTCCGCTGGGGCGGCACGCCCTTTGCCGACGGGCGGTTTCCAACGCCCGATGGCAAGGCGCGGTTGGTGCCGGTGACGCAGATGGCGTTGCAGGGACCGCTGCGCGACTGGCCGATGACGCTCAACACCGGCCGCTATCGCGACCAGTGGCATACGATGACGCGCACTGGCCTGTCGCCGAAACTGGCGCGGCATCGCGAGGAGCCTTTGGTCGAGTTGCATCCGCAAGACGCCTCCGCGTTGGAGATCGCGGATGGCGATCTGGCACGCGTCGCGACGGCACAGGGGGAGAGCCTCTTCCGCGCGCGGATCAGCGAGGGGCAGCGCCGCGGTGAAGTGTTTACGCCGATTCACTGGACCGACCAGCAATCGAGCGGCGGCCGCACCGGCCTGTTGCCGCGCCCGCTGGTCGATCCCCATTCGGGCCAGCCGGGGTTCAAATCCACGCCCGTTCGGGTCGAAAAGGTCAAGACGGAGTGGAGGGGATTCCTGATCCTGCGCGGGGCCGAACCCGTGCGCGTGCCGTGCCTGTGGGCCACGCGGATAGCCGTGCCGGGCGGCGCGCTGTATGAAGTGGCGGGCAATGGCGATCCGGCGCGGCTGGAAGCCTGCCTGCCCAAGGGCGACCGGGTCGAGGCGATCGACCAGACGCGCGGTACGCGGCGCGTGGCGATCATCCGCGAAGGGAAACTCGCGGGCGTGCTGATCGTGACGCGCAGTGGCCTTTTGCCGACACGCGACTGGCTGATCGGGCAACTCGCGGTCGAGGGCGTCGGCGCTTCGGTGCTGGCCGCGCGGGGGCCGGGCAGCCAGCTCGACAAGGGCGCGGTGGTGTGCGTCTGCTTCGACATCGGCCTTAACCAGATCGTCGCGGCGATCCGCGACCAGCAACTGGTCGATGTGCCCGCGATCGGCAAGGCGATCGGCGCGGGGACCAATTGCGGATCGTGCCGTCCCGCGCTCGCCAATATTCTGACCCAGACCTCGCAGGAGACGTTGCATGCAGCCGAATGACCTGATCGCGCCGGGTGATGTTTGGCTGGTGGGCGCGGGGCCGGGCGACCCGGACCTGCTGACGCGCAAGGCGGAAAAGCTGATCGGCGCGGCGGATGTCGTCTTTTACGATGCGCTGGTGGGGCCGGGCGTGCTGGAGCTGATCCCCGCTGGGGTCGAACGGGTGAGCGTCGGCAAGCGATCGGGGCGGCACAGCAAGCAACAGGAGAGCATCAACGACCTGCTGCTGGCCGCGGCGCGGGCGGGCAAGCGTGTCGTGCGGCTGAAAGGCGGCGATCCGTCGATCTTCGGCCGGTCGGCGGAGGAGATGGCGCATCTGGGCGAAGGCGGCGTGCGGGTGCGGATTTGCCCCGGCATCACCACGGCCAGCGCGGCGGCGGCGAGCGGCCATGCCTCGCTCACCCTGCGCGGCAAGGCGCGCGGGCTGACGCTGGTGACGGCGCATTTGAAGGCAGGCGAACCGTTGAAGCTCGACTGGGCCGCGCTGGCGCAACCGGGCGGGACGATCGGCATCTATATGGGTCGGGCGGCGGCGGGCGAGATTGCCCGGTCGTTGATCGCGGCGGGGCGCGACCCGGAAACGCCGGTGATGGTCGCGGTGAATGTCTCGCTGCCGAGCGAAAGGCTGATCCGGGGGAAGCTGTCGGCGCTGGCCTTTCTGGTGGCCACGATCAGTGATGAGGATCCGACGCTGCTGCTGATCGGTGAGGCGGTGGCGGGGACGGGGCTGTTGGCGGAGATTGCGGCGAGCGTGGCTTTGCCAGCTTAACTCCCTTCGCTCGAAACGAACGGGCGTTGAGCGTTACAACCCCTCCAGATCTTCCGGCCGGTTGATGTTAGGGAGGATCATTCCCGGCCTCTCCACCACCCGCGCGCCGATGCGGTCGAGCCAGCCATGGATGGAGCGGTTATTGACCGCCGCGAGATGCGCGTCCAATGCGCCCGCCAGCGATACCGGCCACCAGCCGAGCAATTGCTGCCCCTTCAAGATCGCTGCGCTTTCGCCGATCAGCATGGCGGGCAGCTCCGACGGATAGAGTGGCATGTCGCACCCCGTCGTCAAAACCCCCGCAAAGCCGTGGTTCTGCGCATGATGGAGCGCGGCATTGAGACCGCCCAATGGCCCCATGTCCGGCGCGGGCCGATCAGGCAGGCCACCCGCGCGTCCGCAGATCACCACCTGCGCGACATGCGGGGTAAGGCCCGCGATGGCATGGTCGATCAGGGTGCGGCCATCGGGCATCTGCGCCAGCGCCTTGTCACTGCCAAAGCGGCTGGACCGCCCCCCCGCCAGCACCGCGCCCAATATCCGTCCTGCCGCCATAGCGCTTCCTTGATAGCTTCGCTCTATAAAGCTTATAGCAAAGCGATGCAGACCCGCCTTGTCGAATATTTTCTGGCGCTGGAGCGCGAAGGCCATTTCGCGCGGGCGGCGGCGCTATGCCATGTGTCGCAACCCACGCTGTCGGCGGGGATTGCGACGCTGGAGACGCAACTGGGCAAGCGTTTGATTCGCCGCGATCGCAAATATGGCGGATTGACGCCGGAAGGCGAAGCGATCCTGCCCTGGGCGCGGCAACTGGTGGCTGCGGCTGAGGCGCTAGGGCAGGCGGCGGAAACCGCGCGCGGACCATTGAAGGGCGAGTTGCGGCTGGGCGCGATCCCCGCCGCCATGCCCGCCATCGGTTGCCTGGCGACAGCGATGCTGGAACGCTATCCGGGGCTGAATATCTCGGTGCGGGCGCTGACCTCGCGCCAGATCGAGCGCGAGTTGGCGGCGTTCGAGCTGGACGCAGGGCTGACCTATCTCGATTTCGAGCCGCCCGCCCATGCGCTGTCGGTGCCGCTCTATGCCGAGCGGGCGATGCTGGTAAGCGCGGTGGGCGGCGTGCCGATCCCCGCCGTCATCGACTGGGCGGATCTCGCCGGCCTGCCGCTCTGCCTGCTGCATCAGGGGATGCAGAACCGGCGGATATTGGACGCGCGGCTGGCGACACGCGGGCTGGCGCTGCGACCGCTGGTCACGGCGGACAGCTATGTCGCACTGCTGGGGCTGGTGCAGCGGGGGCGGCTCTGTTCGATCATTCCCGACAGCCATGCCGCCTTGCTGGACGGATTGCGCTGGGCTCGCACCGCGCCGCTGCCGGACATGGGGGAGGGCAGCCGGGTCGGCGTCATCGTGTCGGACAGCGCGCCGATGGGACCGCTGGCGCAGGCGGTGCTGGCGGTCGTGCGCGGGTTGCGCCTGCCGCCGGGCTTTGGCCCGATTTGATAGACAATCCCTATCAAGCATGGCTGGCTTCGATTTGACCGAAGCGCCCTGCCGCCGCACTATCGCGTAAAAATAGGGCCAAAAGGCAGGGTATCGGAATGGACGAGTTTATCGAAGGCTGGACCGCGCGCCATGGCGCGACCCGCGATCAGTTGCTGCCGCTGCTCCATGCGGTGCAGGAAGAGGCGGGCTATGTTCAGGACGCTGTCGTGCCGCTGATCGCGCGCGCGCTCAACCTGTCCCGCGCCGATGTGCATGGCGTCGTCACCTTCTACCATGATTTCCGCCGGACCCCTTCGGGCCGCCATGTCGTCAAGCTGTGCCGGGCCGAAAGCTGTCAGGCGCGCGGCGGCGCGGCGATCGAGGTGGCGGCGGCGCAGCGGCTCGGCGTGGCGATGGGGGCAACGCGCGGCGATGGCGCGGTCAGCCTGGAGCCGGTCTATTGCCTGGGCCTCTGCGCGATCGGGCCGAATGCTTTGGTCGATGGCCGCCCGGTGGCGCGGATTGACGGTGCGGCGCTGGAGCGGATCGCGGCGGAGGTGGCGGCATGAAAATCTATATAAGCCGCGACATGGCCTCGGTCGCGCTGGGCGCGGATGACGTCGCCCACGCCTTCGCCGAAGCCGGTTGCGCGGTGACCCGCACCGGATCGCGCGGGCTGTTCAGCATCGAACCGCTGGTCGAGGTCGAGAGGGCGGACGGCCGCATTGCCTATGGCCCGGTGGGGCCGGGCGATGTGGCGGCGGTGCTGGACGGCACCCACCCCAACCGGCTGGGACCGATCGACGCGCTGCCTTTCTTTGCCGGGCAGCAGCGCTTCACCTTCGCCCGCTGCGGCGTAATCGATCCGGTCTGCCTGGACGATTATGCCGCGCATGGTGGTTGGAAGGGCCTGGACGCGGCGCGCGCGCTTGCCCCCCAGGCGGTGGTCGATGCGGTCAAGGCGTCGGGCCTGCGCGGGCGCGGCGGGGCGGGATTTCCGACCGGGATCAAATGGCAAACAGTGCTGGATGCACCGGGTACGCAAAAATATATCGTCTGTAACGCGGACGAGGGCGACAGCGGCACTTTCGCCGACCGGATGCTGATGGAGGGCGACCCCTATTGCCTGATCGAGGGTATGGCGATCGCCGCCCATGCCGTCGGCGCGCACCATGGCTATATCTATATCCGCTCCGAATATCCTTTCGCCATCTACACGATGCGGCTGGCGATCGAGCGCGCGGCGCAGCGGATCGCGCCCTTCACGCTGGAAGTGCGCGAGGGGGCGGGGGCCTATGTCTGCGGCGAGGAAACGGCATTGCTCGATTCGATCGAGGGCAAGCGCGGCCAAGTGCGCGCCAAGCCGCCTCTGCCTGCGCTGAAAGGCCTGTTCGGCCAGCCGACCGTCATCAACAATGTGCTGAGCCTCGCCGCCGTGCCGTTCATATTGGCGGAAGGGGCGGAGGCCTATGCGGGCGTCGGTTTCGGCCGGTCGCGCGGGACGATGCCGGTGCAACTGGCGGGCAATGTTCGGCATGGGGGCCTCTATGAGATCGGCTTTGGCATCACGCTGGGCGAGTTGGTGAACGATATTGGCGGTGGCACGGCGAGCGGTCGTCCGGTCCGCGCGGTGCAGGTGGGCGGGCCGCTCGGCGCTTATTTCCCGCCCAGCATGTTCCATCTGCCGTTCGATTATGAAGCTTTTGCGGCAGCGGGTGGCCTCATCGGCCATGCCGGGATCACGGTGTTCGACGATAGCGTGGACATGGCGCATATGGCCCGTTTCGCGATGGAATTTTGCGCCGCGGAAAGCTGCGGCAAATGCACGCCCTGCCGGATCGGATCGACGCGCGGGGTGGAGATTGTCGATCGGATCATGGCGGCGCGACCATCCTCTCAATCCGTTCGGGCTGAGCCTGTCGAAGCCCTGTCCTTTTCTTCAAGAAAGGAAGGCCCTTCGACAGGCTCAGGGCGAACGGGGGAGGGGTATATCGATAAAGCCCTTTATTCCCGTTCCCCATCCCGCATCGACACCTCCCTCGACGCACAGACCACCCTGCTGCGCGACTTGTGCGATACGATGAAATATGGCTCGCTCTGTGCGCTGGGGGGCTTCACCCCCTATCCGGTGCTGAGCGCTCTCGACTATTTTCCAGAGGATTTTGGCTTGGCCAAGTCCGTTCAGGAGGCTGCGGAATGACCTACACCCGCGAAACCGATCATGGCACCCCGGCGGCAGTCGCCACGGGCAAAAGCGTCTCGCTGACCATCGACGGGCAGGCCGTGACCTTGCCCGAAGGCACCAGCATCATGCGCGCCGCCTCGCTGCTCGGCGGCTCCATCCCGAAACTCTGCGCGACCGACAATGTCGAGAGTTTCGGCTCCTGCCGCCTGTGCCTGGTCGAGGTGGAGGGCCGCAACGGCTATCCCGCCTCCTGCACCACGCCGGTCGCCGAAGGCATGGTGGTCCGCACCCAGACCGAGCGGCTCAAAAAGCTGCGCCGCGGGGTCATGGAACTCTATATCTCCGACCATCCGCTCGATTGCCTGACCTGCGGCGCGAATGGCGATTGCGAATTGCAGGATCAGGCAGGCGCCGTCGGCCTGCGCGACGTGCGCTATGGCTATGATGGCGCGACCAATATGGGCCAGGCGAAGGACCAGTCGAACCCCTATTTCGACTTCGATCCCAGCAAATGCATCGTCTGCTCCCGCTGCGTCCGCGCCTGCGACGAAGTGCAGGGGACGTTCGCGCTGACGATCGAGGGCATGGGGTTCGACTCCAAGGTCGCCGCGTCGCAGGGCGAGGATTTCCTCGGCTCCGAATGCGTCTCCTGCGGGGCCTGCGTTCAGGCTTGCCCGACCGCCTCACTGATCGAAAAGAAGGTGGTGGAGGTCGGCACGCCCGATCGCGCCATCGTCACCACCTGCGCCTATTGCGGCGTCGGCTGCACCTTCCGCGCGGAAATGCGGGGCGAGGAACTGGTCCGCATGGTGCCATGGAAGGACGGCAAGGCCAATCGCGGCCATAGCTGCGTCAAGGGCCGCTTCGCCTGGGGCTATGCCCAGCATCAGGACCGCATCCTCAATCCCATGATCCGCGCGTCGGTCAGCGAACCCTGGCGCGAAGTATCGTGGGACGAGGCCATCGCCCATACCGCCAGTGAATTTCGCCGCATCCAGGCGAAATATGGCACCCGTTCGATCGGCGGCATCACGTCCAGCCGCTGCACTAATGAAGAAACCTTTTTGGTTCAAAAGCTGATTCGCCAGGGCTTCGGCAACAACAATGTCGATACCTGCGCGCGCGTCTGTCACTCGCCGACCGGCTATGGCTTGAGCAAGACCTTCGGCACCTCGGCCGGCACGCAAGATTTCGACAGCGTGATGCAGGCCGATGTGATCCTGGTGATCGGCGCGAATCCCACCGACGGCCACCCCGTATTCGCCAGCCGCATGAAAAGGCGCCTGCGCCAAGGCGCAAAGCTGATCGTCATGGACCCGCGCCGCACCGATCTGGTGAAATCGCCCCATGTCGAGGCGGATCACCACCTGCCGCTGCGCCCCGGCACCAATGTCGCGATGCTGACCGCGATGGCGCATGTGATCGTGACCGAGAAACTGTACGACGAAGCGTTCATCCGTGAACGCTGCGACTGGGACGAATTTGCCGACTGGGCGGAGTTCGTGTCGCAAGCGGCCCGCTCGCCCGAAGCGATCGAGCCGCTGACCGGCGTGAAGGCGGACGAAGTGCGCGCGGCCGCCCGCCTCTATGCCACCGGCGGCAATGGCGCGATCTACTATGGCCTCGGCGTCACCGAACATAGTCAGGGCAGCTCCACCGTCATGGCGATCGCCAACCTCGCCATGGCAACCGGCAATGTCGGGCGCGAAGGCGTGGGCGTGAATCCGCTGCGCGGCCAGAATAATGTCCAGGGCGCCTGCGACATGGGCAGCTTCCCGCATGAATTCAGTGGCTATCGCCATGTGTCCGACACGGCCACGCGCAGCCTGTTCGAACGGGCCTGGGGCGTGTCGCTCGACGCCGAGCCCGGCCTGCGCATCCCCAACATGCTCGACGCCGCGACCGACGGGACGTTCAAGGGGCTGTTCGTGCAGGGCGAGGACATCCTTCAGTCCGACCCCAATACCCATCATGTCGCGGCGGGCCTGGCGGCGATGGAATGCGTGGTGGTGCAGGATCTGTTCCTCAACGAAACCGCCAATTATGCGCATATCTTCCTGCCGGGATCGACCTTCCTGGAAAAGGACGGCACCTTCACCAATGCCGAACGCCGCATCCAGCGGGTGCGCAAGGTGATGGCCCCGCTCAACGGCCATGCCGATTGGGAAATCGTGCAACTGGTCGCCAACGCCATGGGCCTCAATTGGACCTATGATCACCCTGCGCAGATCATGGACGAGATTGCCGCGCTCACCCCGACCTTTGCGGGCGTCCATTATGACCGGCTGGAAGCGGAAGGGTCGCTGCAATGGCCCGCCAATGACGCCGCGCCCGACGGCACGCCGACCATGCATGCCGATGGCTTCGTGCGCGGCAAGGGCAAGTTCGTCGTCACTGATTATGTGCCCACCGACGAAAAGACCGGCCCGCGCTTCCCGCTGCTGCTGACCACCGGGCGCATATTGTCCCACTATAATGTCGGGGCGCAGACGCGGCGGACGGCCAACACCGCTTGGCACCCGGAGGACAGGCTGGAAATCCATCCCTCCGACGCCGACAATCGCGGCCTCAAGGATGGCGACTGGGTGACATTGCGCAGCCGCGCGGGCGAGACGACCTTGCGCGCGCAAGTGACCGAGCGGGTCGCGCCGGGCGTCGTCTATACGACCTTCCACCATCCAGAGACGCAGGCGAACGTCATCACCACCGACTATAGCGACTGGGCCACTAACTGCCCGGAATATAAGGTGACGGCGGTGCAGGTGATGCCATCCAACGGCCCCAGCGACTGGCAGCAGGATTATGCCAGCCAGGCGCAGAGGAGCCGTCGCATCGCGCCGCTGGAAGCGGCGGAATAGGACCAGGCCGATGAGCGACGAACCCCAGATCATGTCCACAGCCGATCGGCTGGTCTATATGGCGCATCAGATCGCCCGCAATCTGGCGACGATGGGCGAGGCCAAGGCGACCGAAACCCTGGCCGAGCATCTGGCGAGCTTCTGGGATCCCCGGATGAAAGAGCGGATCATCGCCATGGCGCAGGACGAGCCTGATCGCTTTTCGCCTGTCGTCGCGGCGGCCGTCGCCCGACTTGCAGGCGGCAGGCCGGTGCCGCAGGATCAGGCGACGCCATTCAACGCGGTGAATGAAGCCGGGCATTGCGACGCGGGTTGACCATCGCTACCCCCACCCGATGATGGACAGGCCAGCCGACAATGGGACGATGCGGTTCGACCGGCTGACGCCCGATGGCGCGACGCATCCGATTGATCGCGTGCTGGCACAGGAAGTCCCGGTCGCGATCGAGTTGAGCGGCATCGGCTATGCGGTGCTGATGGCGACACCCGCGGACATCGATGATCTGGTGCTGGGCTTTGCGCTGGCCGAACGGTTGATCGAGCCGGGCGACGGGGCGTTCGCGGTCGATGTCCATGCAACGCTGCAGGGACTGGTGGCGCGCGCCACCCTGCCGCCCGAACGGGTCGAGCGGCTGCTGAACCGGGTGCGCCATCGCGCTTCGGATTCCTCCTGCGGCCTGTGCGGCATCGAAAATCTGGAACAGGCGATCCGGCCGCTGCCGCGCGTGACGGCGCAGGGCAGGGCCGACCGGGCGGCGATCTTCCGCGCACTGGCGGCGATGCGCGATCATCAGCCGTTAAATGCAGCGACCGGCGCGGTCCATGCCGCCGCCTGGGTCGGCGCGGACGGCGCGATCCGGTTGGTGCGCGAGGATGTCGGGCGGCATAATGCGTTCGACAAGCTGATCGGCGCTATGGCGCGCAGGGGGGCGGACTGGGACGGCGGCTTCGCCCTGCTCTCCTCACGCTGTTCCTATGAACTGGTGGAAAAGGCGGTGCTGGCCAATTGTCCGTTGCTCGTCACCATCTCCGCCCCAACCCAGTTGGCAGCAGACCGCGCGGCGGCGGCGGGCCTGCCACTGGTGGTCCTGGCGCGGAGTGACGCGGTGCTGGCGCAACACCCCAAAAATCCTCCCCTGTAAGGGGAGGTGGCTGGCTGTAGGCCAGACGGAGGGGTGTCGCCCCATCGATAGGGCGACACCCCTCCACCGCCTTCGGCGGTCCCCCTCCCCTTACAGGGGAGAATTACCGATCACCGAAACACCCACTGCCGATTAAGCACGAACACCAAAGCCGGCGTCACGAACAGCATCGCCGGGATCGGCGACCAGGCGGGCCAGCCCATATGGGTGACGCACAACCACACCCACAGCGCATTGAGTGCATAGCTGACCAAGGACACCGCCACGAATTTCGCCCCGCGCGCCGCATGGCCGTCATTCGCCCCCTGACCGCGAAAGGTGAAAGCGCTGTGCGCGACATAGCCGATGACGACCGCCGCGCCATAGCCGATCAGATTGGCGATCTGGACATGCAGCCCGGCATAGGTGGCGAGCGACCAGTAGATCGCGGCTTGGCAGGCGGTGACGAACAGGCCGGTCAGCCCATAGCGCACGACCTGCCAGAATAGCGCCCGGTGCTGCGGCGACACGCGTTGCGCGAATTTCATGGCTGGCCCCCGTTGCGCTTTGATGCGCAGCCTCTAATCCACGGGCATGACCTTGCATAGCGGCGAAACCCTGCGCGCCCGCGCCTGCCATATCGCGGCCTTCCTGTCCGCCTATGGCGCACGCCATTGGAAATGGCTGACCTTTCTGATCTGGATCGCCATTGCCGTGACGATGGTGGCGACGCGCTGGTCCGCCATTCACTGGCTGGTGCTGGGCGATACCGACGACAATATCCGCTATGTCCAGGTCAAGGACTGGCTGGCGGGGCAGGGCTGGTACGACCTGCGCCAATATCGGCTCGATCCGCCGGGCGGGGCGAATATCCACTGGTCGCGGCTGGTTGATATTCCGCTCGCCGGACTGATGCTGTTCTTCCGTGCCTTCGTCGATCAGGGCATGGCCGATCGGCTGGCCTGCGGGGTCGCGCCCTTGCTGCCGCTCTTGCTGCTGATGCTCAGCCTCGGCTTTATCGGGCGACGGCTGGCGGGGCCGAATGGCTGGTTGCTGGCCGTACTGGCGCCGCTCGCCGCGCAAATGGGCTTTGGCATGTATGCGCCGATGCGGATCGACCATCATGGCTGGCAATTGGCGCTGGCGCTGACGATGCTGGCCGGGGTGATCGACACCAACCGGTTGCGCGGTGGCATCATGGCCGGGGTTAGCAGCGCGCTGTCGATCACGATCGGCATGGAGATGATCGTCTATCTGGCGGCGGGCGGCGGGCTGATTGCGCTGCGCTGGGTATTTCGCGACGGCGCGGAGCGGCGGATGCTGCCCTATGCGCTCAGCCTCGGTGGCGCGACCTCGCTCTGCTATCTGGTTTTTGCCAGCACCGCCAACCGCGAACAGGTCTGCGATGCGCTCTCGCCGATCTGGGTCGCGATATTCGGCGCGGCGTCGGCGGGCATGGTGCTGCTGGCGCTCGCGCCCTTGCGCGGCTGGATCGCCCGGCTGGGCGCAGGCGTGATCGTGGGCGGCGCGGTGGCATTGTTCTTCTGGCTCAACTGGCCCCAATGCCTCAGCCCCTATCAGATTTCGCCCGAACTGGAGCGGCTGTGGCTCGCCAACATCCGCGAGGCCAAGCCGATCACCGCGCAGGCCCAGTCGATGGTGGTGCCGTTACTGGCGATTCCGCTCGCCGGGCTCGTCGGGCTGCTCTGGGCCTTGTGGGATGCGCGGCGCGACGCTGAGCGGCTCTGGGCCTGGGCCACCGTGGGGCTGATGATGATCTTCGCCATCGCCTTGCTCTTCTGGCAGTTGCGCGCAGGACCAGCAGCGCAATTGCTGGCGATCCCGCCTGCCGCCTGGGCCGCGCATCGGCTGGTCGCCGCCATCCTGACCGGATCGCGCCGGGCGAAGATTGCAGGCGGGGCAGGGGCGGCGCTGCTCGTAGCGATCGCCTGCGCCTATCCGCTCTATCCGCAAGTCGTGAAACTCTATCAACAGGCGACCGGTAAGACGCCGCGTCCCTGGCGCCCGTCCGCCGTGGCGCGCACGGATGCGATCAAGAAAGCGAACGGGCGCTGCCGGACCCAGCCTGCGCTCGCGGTGCTGGATCAACTCCCGCCCGCGACCATCTTCACCATGGTCGATCTGGGGCCGCGCCTGATCGCGACCACACATCATAGCGCGCTCGCCGGACCCTATCACCGCAATGGCGCGACGATCCTCGACATCCACCATGCGTTCGACGGCCCGGCGCGCGACTTCCGCGCTATCGCGGCGAAGCATCATGCGACCTATCTGCTGGTCTGTCCCTGGTTCCCCGAAGGCACCATCTATCAGTCGCGCAATCCCACAGGTTTCTATGCCGACCTGATGCGCGACAAACTGCCCGACTGGCTGGTGCCGGTGCCGCTCAACACGGGCATGACCTTGCCCTATCAACTCTACCGCATCGATTATTCAGCGCCGGGCGGCAAAAAAGTCCCGCAACAGCGCTGAGGCTTCCGCTTCCGCCAAGCCGCCATAGACGTCCGGGCGGTGCAGGCATTGCGGCTGGGCGAACAGGCGCGGCCCTTGCTCGATCGCGCCACCCTTGGGATCGCCCACCGCATAATAGAGCCGGGCGATTCGCGCGTGGGAGATTGCCCCCGCACACATCGGGCAGGGCTCCAGCGTCACCCACAGGTCGCACCCCGTCAGGCGAAAGTCATTGAGATGCGCCGCCGCCGCCCGCATCGCCACGATTTCGGCATGGGCGGTCGGATCGCAATCGCGCCGGTTGCGATTCTCGCCCTCGCCGATGATCACGCCGTCCCTTGTTACGACGGCACCGATCGGCACTTCGCCCGCCGCCTCGGCCAAACTGGCAAGATCGAGCGCGCGGCGCATCGGGGCGGGCAAGGGAAAGGGCGGAGCCATGGCTCCGCCCGTTACAGGATCAGGCGGGGGAGGGGAAGAATCAGGGCTTCTTCACGTCCACCGTCGGCACTTCGACGGTTTCGGTGCGGCTGCCGACATCGACCTTGGCGACATTGGCCTCATATTTGGGCAGCGTGCCCTCCTTGACCGCGATCTGCGGCAGCTGACCGTCGCGCGTCTTTTGCAGGTCGATAAAGCCCGTGGCGATGCCCCCGGCCAGGACCAGCAGGATAATGACGAGTAGACCACCAATGAATCGCATTTCGACCTCCCTTAGGATAACAACGGCTCAACGCAGGCCTCACCCAAAGGGTTGCATCCGACGCGCGCGGGTTGACGGGAGCCACGAATCCCATTATCGGCGCGACTTTCCGAACGAACCCGAATTACAAGGTTGATTGACTATGTCGCGCATTTGCGAGCTGACCGGCAAGGGTCGCCAGGTGGGTCACAATGTTTCCCACGCCAATAACAAGACCAAGCGGGTGTTCCTGCCCAATCTGCAGAATGTTTCGCTGATCTCCGAAACGCTGGAATCCAGCGTGAAGCTGCGCGTGTCGACCCATGGTCTGCGTTCGGTCGAACATAATGGCGGCCTCGACAACTGGCTGGTCAAGACCAGCGACGACAAGCTGTCGCTCAAGGCCCGTCGCCTCAAGCGCGATATCGTCAAGAAGCAGGCTGCCACCGCCGCCTGATTTCATCGATTCGTTTCGGCATAAGAAGCGGCCCCGCAACGGGCCGCTTTTTTGCGTGATGGACTGTCGGCCCATGATCACTTGATGGGTGAGGGCGGACCGCTCACTTTTTTTTGCCCGCGCCCCGGCCCGCGATACGGTCGAGGGCGCGGCGTTCGGCTTGGCTTGCGCTATTGTAGGTCTCTTCGCTCGCCAATTTGCGCCAGCGCTCCAGACGTGTGCGCTCAAGCTGTCCGCTGGCGATAGCGGTCTGAACCGCACAGCCCGGTTCGACATCATGGGTGCAGTCGGAAAAGCGGCAATGGTCCGCCATATCGACGATGTCGTCGAAAACCTCCGCAATGCCCGTTCCCGCATCGACCAATTGCAATTCCCGCATGCCAGGCGTGTCGAGTAACCAGCCGCCACCTTCCAGCCGGTGCATCTCGCGTACTGTGGTCGTGTGCCGCCCTGTATCATCGCCCTTGCGGATGGCCTGCGTCGCTATGCTATCGGAACCGCGAAGGCTGTTCACCAACGTCGATTTGCCGACGCCCGATGACCCCAGAAGCGCGACTGTCTGTCCCCTTCCACACCATCTGGAAAGACGCGCGACACTATCCCGATCCCGCCCGTCAATGGCCTCGACCGCCAACCCCGGTTGCAAATCCCGCACGGCTGCAACGAAAGCGTCTGGCGTGTCCGTCAGGTCGATCTTGGTGAGAATCACGACCGGTTGCACGTCGACCTCTCGTGCCAGCACAAGATAGCGTTCCAGCCGCGGAGCGCTGAAATCTTGATTGCAGGAAGCAACGACAAATAGCGTATCCACGTTCGCGGCGATCAATTGCGTCCTTTTATCGTGGCCGGCCGCGCGTCGTTTGAACAAGTTGGCGCGTTGTAGGACATGCTTGATCTCAAACGTGGCATTGTCGATCAGCAGCCAGTCGCCGACCGTGGGATGTTCTTCGGCCATCGTGGCGTCGGCGATATAGGGGGAGATCAGCCGCGTCGTTCGCTCACCCGCCACCGCGATCTTGCCGCGATGAACGGCCATGACTCGGACGGGATGGCATTCCGCAGCCTCATGGGTCGCCATCTGGGTGCTGAAAAAGGACCGCCATCCAAGCTCTTCCAAAGTCTCAGTCATTATGTCCACATATCCATCGCGCCGTTCCTGGCTTTTAATCCCCATGGGCTGTGCGCAGCTACCAAGACAAGATGTTTAAAATAACGCCGTCTCCGTCGCGCATGGTGGAGGCCGTCGAACGATCACCCGTAAAATTCGCTCTCGATTTTCGAAAGCGTGTCGAAGCCATCGGCGATATGGCCACGCATGGCGGCTTCGGCGCCTTCCGCATCGCCCGCCAGCAGCAAGGCGACCATCTTCTTGTGATCGGCGTTCGCGGTGCGCAGGCGGCTTTCGTCGTAGAAGCTTTCGAACAATAGCCGGTGGATGGGGACGTTCAGGCGCTTGAGCAATTCGGCGATGACGCTGTTGCCGGACCCCTGCACGATGATCCGATGCCATTCGAGATTCAACCGGCCAAAGCGGTCGGGCGCGCGATCGATCACGCACTGGTCCAGTTGGTCCTGCACCGCGCATAGTTGGCGCTTATCTTCGTCCGAGGCATTGCGCGCAAAATCCGCGGCGCAGATCCCTTCCAACGCAATGCGAGCGCGATAGATTTGCGCGACTTCCTCCAGGCCCGTGCTCTTGACGGAGGCACCGCGAAACTCCTCGATCTGGACAAGGCCTTCCCCCTCCAGACGTTGCAGCGCCTCGCGCACCTTTGACCGGCTGGCCCCAGTCTGGCGGATGATGTCGACCTCCACGAGCCGCTGTCCCGGCGAAAAACGCCCGTTTCTGATGCGGTTGCGGACCCAGTCCGCCACTTCCACGCCCGTTGGCGCGCGTTTTTCCATACCGTCCATGGGCAGATAGTCTCGCCATCGGACAATATTGTCAACAATATTGTCAGCGAGTTTTTGGTTGCATCGGCCTGCCTGATCGCTGATGAAATTGTCAACAATAGGAGAGAGCGATGCAGGCGGCGCGATCAATCGCAATGCTGGCGGCCTTGGGGGTCGCCATGCCGGGGCTGGCCAGGGACTATGCCGATGTGCAGCGCAGTTCGGTCTATGTGCCGGTGCGCGATGGCACGAAGCTGGCCGTCAACCTGTATCGCCCCAGCGACAAGGACAAGGTCGCGGCCGATAAGCTGCCGGTGATCTTCGTCTTCACCCCTTATCGGGCACGGTTTCGGGACAAGGATGGCGCGATCAAGGAAGTCGCCCTCGACGATCGGCTGGCATTACGATCGTTGATCAAGGCGGGCTATGTCGTCGCTGTCGCGGATATTCGCGGCAAGGGCGCGTCCTCTGGTCGCCGTCACGGTTTTCAGGACAGGACCGAAGCGCGCGACGGCCATGATCTGGTCGAATGGCTGGCGCGCCAGCCCTTTTCCAGTGGCAAGGTCGGCATGATCGGTTGCTCCTATCTGGGCGGCACCACCTTCCACACCGCCACCACCGCGCCGCCGTCGCTCAAGGCGGTGTTCGTCGGCGCGTCCGACCTCGACAAATATGCCTTCGTTCGGCGCGGCGGAATCACGGCGCAATTCAACACCCGTCCGGACGAGCCGCTGAGCGACGATCTGGCGAGCCTGCCGGTCGATGGCGACCGCGACGGCGCGCAATTGCAGGCGGCGGTGCAGCAACATGCGAAGAACACGCCGATGGCGGCGCTATGGTATGGCATGCCGTATCGCGACAGCGTGTCGCCGCTGACCGGGAACGCCTTCTGGGAAGAGGTCGGCGTCTATCGCTATCTCGATGCGATCCGGCAGGCGGGGATCGCCACCTATTTCTGGAGCAATTGGCAGGACGAACCAACCGCCCAGTCGATCCTGAGCGCAGCGAACATGGCGGGATCGAAGTTCCTGGCCGGGCCGGGCAGCCATTGCGTGCCGCCGCCGGGGTTCGACTTTACCGGAGAGGTCGTGCGCTATTTCGACCATCATCTCAAAGGCGTCGCCAATGGCATCGCCGCCGAACCGCGCGCGACCTATTGGGTCGAGGGGCTGGACGGCAAGGGCGGCTATGTGCGGTCCAACAGTTTGCCGGGCGAAAGCGCCAAGCCGATCCGCTGGTTTTTCGACGCGGGGCGGAGCGGCACGGCCCGGTCGGTCAATGACGGACAACTGGGCACCCAGACGGGCAAGGCAGGTACAGACCGGTTTACCGTGCGCTACGACCTGCCGCCCGCCGACTATTTCGCCTTCTGGGCCAAGCCGATGGATGACAAGGGGCTGAGCTATACCAGCGCGCCCTTGGCCGAGGCGACCAAGCTGATCGGCTATCCGGTTGTGCGGTTACGCGTTTCGGCGGACAAGCCCGACGCCAATATCTTTGCCTATCTCGACCAGGTGGCTGCCGATGGCACGACGGAAGTCGTCGCCTTCGGGCGACTGGCCCTGTCGCATCGCAAGACGGGCAAGCCACCCTATGAGACGATGGGCCTGCCCTGGCATTCTGGTTTGTGCGCTGATGTCGCGCCATTGCCGCCGGGGCAGCAGGCGGACCTGGCGATCGACCTGACGCCGGTGTCGCGGGTCGTGCCGGCCGGGGCGCGGCTGCGCGTGACGATCGCGGGTGCAGACCCGCGCCAGCGCAACCTCAAGGATATCGAACAGAAACCCGCACCGGTCATCACCGTGCAGCGGGGCGGAACGAGGGCATCGTGGATCGAACTGCCGGTCGCGGATTGAACGACGGCGCAATGATAATGGCCGCGCAACGCGGCAAGGGAGGATGGCATGAACAGGAATCGTAAAGGTGGGATCAGCCTGCGGGCCGCTTTGCAGATCGGCTGCTGCGGGATCGCTGTAGGTCTATCAGCTGTGGCGGCAGCGCAGGAGGAGGCGAGCACCGCCGACATCGTCGTCACCGGCAGCCGCGTGCGCGGCGCGGCCCCCGTCGGCTCCACCGTCACAACGCTCGGCCGGGCCGAAATGGAAGCGTCCAGCGCCGTCACGGTCGATCGCATGATCAAGGAAATTCCGCAGGTCTTTGACCTTGGCGTGTCGGAAAATTCACGCGGCCAATCGGGCGGCAGCGGCAACATCACCTATGGCAACTCGGTCAATCTGCGCGGCATCGGCCCCTATGCCACGCTGGTCATCATCGACGGTCATCGCGTGACCAACAACAGCCGGTCGATCGACCCCTCGGTCCTGCCCTCTCTGGGGGTCGAGCGGATCGAGGTCGTGGCGGATGGTGCATCGGCCGTCTATGGGTCGGATGCCGTGGCTGGCGTGGTCAATCTGATCCCGCGCCGGTCGCTGGACGGGGGCGAAGTCTTTGCCCGGTCGGGCATCGCCTCACGCGGCGATTTTCATGAAACGACGCTCGGCGCAGCCATCGGCAAAGTGTTCGACCGCGGGCAGATCATGGTCGCCTATGAGCATGTCGAACGATCGAACCTGAGCGGCGATGATCGGTCCTTCTTCACCAGTGACCAGCGGGCGTCAGGCGGCGGCGATTACCGGATCGCGCGCTGCGCACCCGGCAACATCAACGCCAATGGCACCACCTATGCCATTCCGACAGGTGGCGTGACGCAGGCCAATGCGGGATCGCTGGCGGCAGGCACGATCAACCGGTGCGATGAGCTGGCCAATCAGGATTTGATGCCGGAACAGAATTATGACTCGGTCAACAGCACGGGCCGGTTCGAATTTAACGATTGGCTGAGCGTCTTCTACGATGGCTTTTATTCCAAGCGGAACTTCTATCGCCAGTCGGCCTATTCCAACGCCCGGCTGACGGTACCGCAGACCAATGCCTTTTTCGTGCGGCCCGCAGGCTTTACCGGCACCAGCTACACGCTCGATTATAATTTCCGCGACGACGTGCCGACCAATGACAGTTTCGGATCGGCCGAAAGCTGGCAGATCACGCCCGGCGTGCGCGCCAAGCTGCCCCATGATTGGGAAGCCGAAGCCTTGTTCGGCTATGGCAAGACCAATGATTTTTCCGGTTCCTATCATGGCATCAACAATGCAGCGCTCAACGCGGCACTGGCGAGCAGCGATCCTGCCACGGCGTTCGATCCCTATGGGCTGGGACGCACCAGCGAGACGCTATTGGCGACGATCGCCAACCAGATATTCCTCGCCCCCACCAATGGTCGCCTGAAAACCTATGAGGCCCGGCTCAACGGACCGCTCTTCACCCTGCCCGGCGGCGCGGTGAAGCTGGCGACGGGCTATGAACGGCAGGATTTCACCGTTGCCCTGGGGTCTGCGCGAGGCGCGCCGACCAACCCGATCACCTTCCGCCATTTCGGCCGCAAGGTGGATTCGGTCTATGGCGAACTCTACATCCCCATTTTCGGCGCGGACAATGCGATGCCGGGGTTCGAGCGGCTGGAACTGAACGCAGCGGTGCGCCACGACAAATATAGCGACGTCGGATCGACCACTAACCCCAAATTCGGCATCAATTGGCAACCGGTGCGCTGGGCCAAGCTGCGCGCCAGTTACGGCACATCCTTCCGCGCGCCGACCATTCCGGAAATCTATGGCAATTCCAACAATATCTTCGGCCAGAGCTACCAGAATCCGGCCGGTGGCGCGCCGCTGCAGGGCTATGCTCTGTCTGGTCCCAATCTGGACCTGAAACCCGAAACGGCAACGACCTGGTCGATCGGTGCGGATTTTGATCCTTTGCCCAACCTGCGTTTTGGCATCACCTATTGGGACGTCAAATATGAAAATCAGGTGCTCGCCAATCTGTCGAACCTGACCATCCTCGGCAATGAAGCGGAATATGCCGGGACCGACATCATCCTGCGCGGGGCGGCCGCGGCGGCGCGAGTACAGGAATTGCTGACGCAGGGCGTGGCGCTGGCAGGCGGCTCCTTCCCCGGCGGCGATCCGGCGAACGTCACGCTGTTCGTCGATGGGCGCAGCCAGAATCTGGGCGTATCGGTGACGCGCGGCATCGATTTTACCGGCACCTGGAACACCCGGCTGGGCGCGAAGGACGCGTTGACGGTCAATATATCCGGCACCTATCTGACCAAATATAATGTCGCCGTGACACCTGCGGC
The DNA here is from genome assembly GCF_032227065.1 of Sphingobium sp. SA2. Taxonomy (NCBI): domain Bacteria; kingdom Pseudomonadati; phylum Pseudomonadota; class Alphaproteobacteria; order Sphingomonadales; family Sphingobiaceae; genus Sphingobium; species Sphingobium sp. SA2. The sequence continues at coordinate 235,292 of NZ_JAPMXX010000006.1, read as the reverse complement.
GCCTCTGGTCGATCGGCGCAATATCATCTTCAACCCGTTGAAGCTGAAAGCGCGCGCAAGCGTGACATGGGATCATGGCCCGTTCAGCGCACGAGTGCTGGCGACCCATGTCGGGGGCTATCGCAACAATCTGTCGAGGCCGGTGCAGTCGGTAAAAAGCTATACGCCGGTCGATCTGACGCTGAACTGGAAGGTTGGCGATCAACAGGCCGACGGCTTCTTCGAAAAGGGACTCGTGCTGGGGCTGGAGGTGCGCAACATGTTCGATATCGCGCCGCCCTATGTGAACCTGGCGCCCAATGGCAATGGCGGCGGCGGCTATGACGCGACGGCGAGCGACCCGATCGGGCGGCTGTTCGCGGTCAGCGTGCGCAAGTCCTTCTGACGCGGAGCGGATGACAGCGTGACACAGGATGCGATCTCGATCGTGCTGACAGGCGATCTGGTTCTGGACGAGCCGGATGGCGCCTATTGGCTGGCCGGGATCGCGCCCGCGCTGCGCGCTGCGGACCTTTCGATCGGCCATTTGGAGGTGCCGCATACGGTGCGCGGGGCGGAGTTGAAAGGCGATGTCCCCGCACCCGGCGCACCGCCCGAAAATCTGGCCGCCATTGCCGATGCGGGCTTTGCCATGCTGAGCTTGGCGGGCAATCACATCGCCGATTGCGGCGCGGAGGGCATAGCCGATACGATAGCGGGACTGGATGCGCTGGGCGTGGCGCATTGCGGCGCGGGGCTGACGCTCGCCGCCGCACGCGCACCGGCCATCGTCACGCGTGGCGGACATCGGATCGCACTGCTCAGCTATAATTGCGTGGGTCCGGTCGCAAGCTGGGCGAGCAAGGATAAAGCCGGATGCGCCTGGCTGCGGATCGAGACGGCCGACGGCGCGCCGATCGCGCCAGCGGCTGCGCTCGCCACGCTGACGGACGAGGCACGCGCCATGCTCAAGGGCGACATTGCCGCCGTTCGGGACCAGGCCGACATCGTGCTGGTCGCGCTACACAAGGGCATCGTCCATACCCCCGTCCAGTTGGCGCCCTATGAGCGGGCGGTGTCGCATGCCGCGATCGATGCGGGCGCGGATGTCGTCATCGGCCATCACGCCCATATCGTGCGGGGCATCGAATTTTACCGGGGCAAGCCGATCTTCCACGGGCTTGGCAATGGCTGCGTCGTGACGAGCGCGCTCAGCCCGGCGCAGGACCATCCGGCGCGGGCGGAATGGGCGGCGCGGCGGCGGACTTTGTTCGGGTTCGAACCCGACCCGGCCTATCCGCTCGCGCCTTTTCACCCCGAAGCGGTCAATGCCTTTCTGGGCCATGTCACATGGGATGCGGACCGGACCATCGGGGTCCGCATCATTCCGGTCGATGTCGAGCCGCCCGGTCGTCCAACACTAGCGTCGGCGACGCGCGCGGCGGAGATTTGCGCCTATGTCGAACAGATCACGCACGCTGCCGGGCTACCGGCGATCACAATCAGCAACGACGGCCGGGTCGAAGAGGTGACTGCATGAATGCTGCCAGGACCATGATGATATGGACGGGCGGGGTCGCCTTGATCATCGCCGCCGCGCTCAATCTGCTGGCGGTGATCGGTCGGCACACCGGCCTGCCGCTCAAGGGCGCGATCGAACTGGTGCAGGTCGTCGTCCTCATCGGCGGATCGCTGGCGCTGGTCGCCGCGACGCTGGGCCGCAACCATGCGCGCGTTCACCTGATCCTCGATCGGCTGACCGGCAGCAACCGCGATGTCGCCGAATGGGTCTGCACCGCGCTGTCGATCCTGTTCTACCTGATGCTGCTCGGCGGCTCCTGCTGGCTGGCCGCGGATTTGTGGGGCAGCCAGGAGGTGAGCGAACTGGTCGGTGTGCCCTGGTGGGCGATGCGCGCCTTCCTCAACATAACGCTGGTCGTCATCATCGCGCTGCTTGTCCGCCAACTGGTGGAAGGGCGCCGACCATGATCCTCGCAACGCCCGAAACCGGGCTGATCGGCCTTATCCCCCTGTTCGCCATGCTGTTGTGCGGCGTGCCGATCGGCGTTTCGCTGGGCCTTGTCGGCGTTGGTGGCCTGATGGTCGCGCTTGGGCCGGAGGGCGCGCTCATCAAGGCGGGCGTCGTCGTGGTCGAGACGCTGACCCGCTATGAACTGGGCACATTGCCGCTGTTCATGCTGATGGCGCATCTCTTCTTTGCGGCCAATGCCAGTCGGGATCTGTTCGATGCCGCCGCCAAGATGATTGGCCATCGGCGCGGCGGCCTGGCCTATGCGTCGATCGGCGGATGTGCCGGTTTCGGGTCGATCAACGGTTCCAGCCTGGCGACGGCGGCGACCATCGGCCTGGTCGCGCTGCCCGAAATGCGCCAGCGCGGCTATAGCGATGCGCTGGCGACCGGCACCGTCGCTGCCGGTGGCACATTGGGCCAGATGCTGCCGCCATCGGGAGCGCTCATCGTTTATGGCATCATTGCCGAACAATCGATCGGCACGCTGTTCACCGCCACGCTCATTCCCGGCATTTCGCAGATGCTCTTCTATTGCCTGGTTGTGTGGCTTCTCGTGCGCTGGCGTCCTTCGATTGCCCCGCCGAGCGAGCGGGCGAGTTGGGCAGAGCGCGGCCGGGCGATGTTGCGCATCGCCGACATGCTGCTGCTCTTGGCCGTGGTGCTGGGCGGGATTGTACTGGGCTGGTTCAGCCCATCGGAAGCCTCCTCTATCGGTACGGCGGGCGCGCTGGCCATTACCGCATGGCGGGGGCGGCTCAACCGCGAGGTGCTGTTCCGCGCCTTTTCCGAAACCTTGCGGACGACGGGCCTCATCTTCCTGGTCATCATCGGCGCGATCATCTTTTCGGTCTTCATCAGCGTGACCGGGCTGACCGAAGCGGTCGGTACTGTCTTGTCGGCCATGGACATGGGCACCATCCCGACCCTGCTGGTCGTCGCGCTGCTTTTGCTGCTGCTGGGATCGGTGCTGGACGGGCTGGCATTGATGCTGCTGACCACGCCCATCCTGCTGCCGATCGTCGAAGGGGTGGGCATGTCGCCGATCTGGTTCGGCATCTTCATCACCCGCGCCATGGAGATCGGCTTCGTCCACCCGCCGCTGGGGATGAACCTCTATGTCATCCAGGGGGTGGCGAAGGACGTGCCGTTGGGACGGATCTTCAAGGGCGTGCTGCCCTTCCTCGGCAGCGATCTCATCCACCTGCTCCTCATCATCCTGTTCCCGGCCATGGCGCTGTGGCTGCCCACTGTTATTGGACAATGACCATGATTGCCTATGTCGGCCCCGACCTGCCGCAAGATGTGCTGACCGCCACGGGTGCCTGTTCCGGCCCGGTGGGATGGAATGTCGATCGGCCCTTTCCGGCGGCGGATCGCTGGCTGGAAAGCAAATTTCCGCTCTGGACGCGGTCCATCCTTCAGGATTGGGCGGATGGCGCGCTGAATGGGCTGGACGCCGTACTCTTCTCGCGCGGCGACGATGCGGCGCAGCGGCTCTATTATTATATCTGCGAATTGCGGCAGCGGGGCGAGATTGCTGGTCCCGAGCCGATGATCTTCGACACGGCCACAATCCAGCGCGCCAGCAGCGTCGCGCATATGGGCAAGGCGATCAGACGACTGGCCGCGCACCTCGGCATCGACGATGACGCGCTGGAGCAAGGGATTGTGGCGACCAACGCGCTGCGGATTGCTGCGCCGCAATTCGGCGGCGGCGCGCCATTGTGCCTGCTGGCGGGAACACCGCCGCCCGATGCCCGCATCCATGCGATGATCGAGGCGGCCGGATGGCGCGCGGCCGGACCCACGCTGGCGCAAAGCTGGCAGAATCCCGGCGACCTTCGCGTGGACGAAGGCAGCGGCGATCCGTGCGCTGCGATCGCGCGCCAGTTGCATGAGGCCGCGCAAGGCAGCCGGGCCTTTCGCGATCATGCCGATGCACTGGCGGCGCAAGCGCGGCACACCCGCGCATCGGCGGTCCTGTTATGGTTCGCGGAAGAGGATGAGGCACGCATCTGGCACTTGCCCGCGCAGCGGGACGCACTGGCCGACGCCAATATACCGACGCTCATCCTCACCCGCCGCGACTGGCGCGCGAACGATGGGGTGGCAGAGGAGATTGCGACATTTTTGAAGGAGTTAAAGGCATGACCCCGCTTGCAGGTCATCGCGTCGCCACATTGGGCGGCATGGCGGATCGCCCACTGGCGCGCTTCCTGGCGTCGCTGGGCGCTGAACTGGGCGGAGCGGTCGAAGGCGCGTCCTTCGTCATCGACGATCTCGGCTTGGAAAGCCTGAAAGACGTCGCGATACCGGAGACGGCTGTGCATGTCTCGGTCACCACCTTCGGGTCGGGCGGGCCGCGATCCGGCTGGAAGGGTGGCGAGTTCGTCGCGTCGGCCATGGGCGGCGCGCTGCGGGTGACGGGTGAACCCGACCTGCCGCCGGTCAAGGAAGCGAGCGATGCCTGCACCTTCCATGCGGACATGGTCGCGGCGAGTGGTGCGATGGCCGCTCATTATGCACGAGGCACCCATGGCAAGGGGCAGCATGTCGACATATCCATTCAGCAGGTGGCCTTCAGCCGCAATTTCAACGGGATATTGTGCTGGCAGTTCGACCGGCGCAAACTGAAACGGGTGGGCGGCGCGCTTGCCTATGGCAAGGCGACTGTGCGCGCGATCTGGCGGCTGGCCGATGGATGGTGTTTCCATTCGCTGATGACAGGGCGACTGGGTGCGCCCGCCAACCAGGCCTTGTCCGACTGGATGGATGCGGTCGGCGCACCCAACCCGCTGCACGGCACCGATTGGCTCAGCTATAACCGTTCCACCCTGCCCGCCGACACGCGCGCGGTGTGGGAAGCAGCCATCGACGCCTTCTTCCGGTCGCGCACCAAGGCGGAGATCGCGACCGAAGGGCTGCGCCGGGGGATCAATGCCTGTGTCGCGAACGAACCGGCCGATGTGCTGGCAGACCGGCATCTCGCCGCGCGCGGCTTTTTCGACACGCCATCGGGCCTGCCGGAACGATTTGCCGCGATCCGCGCGGGTTCGGCGGTTGCCGCGCCTGCCATTCATACAGGCGATCGGCCGGGGCCATTGGCAGGTGTCCGGGTACTTGATTTCGCCTGGGCACTGGTCGGGTCGATCACGACCAAGACGCTGGGCGACCTGGGCGCGGAGATCGTGAAGATCGAAAGCCGCACGCGCCCGGATCTTGCCCGGTTGGATGTGCAGGTGTCCGCATCGCAGCCCGGCAATTGGGACGACAAGCCCTGGTTCGCCCATCTCAACTCGTCCAAGCACAGCCTGTCGCTCAATATGAAGAAGCCGGAGGCGCGCGAACTCATCGATCCGCTGATCGACTGGGCGGACGTGGTGGTCGAAAATTTCTCGCCGGGCACGATGAAGAAGCTGGGGCTGGACTATGACGCGCTTTGCCAACGCAATCCGGGCATCGTGATGGTGTCGGGCAGCGTGTTCGGGCAGACGGGGCCGCTGGCGCAGGAATGGGGCGTCGATGGCACGGGTGGCGCGTTGTCGGGGCGCACCTTCCTGACCGGCTATCCGACGCGCGACCCGGTGATACCCGGCGCTGTGCCCTATGGCGATGTGATCGTGCCGTTCGTGATGGCAGGCGCCGTGGCGGCCGCGCTCCAGCATCGGCGCGAAACGGGACGTGGCGCGCATATCGACGCATCCATGTACGAAATTTGCGTGCAGCAGATGCGCGATAGCCTGTCCGCGGCGCGGCGCGGCGAGCGACCGCAACGGTCGGGCAATGCCGATCCGGGCGTCTTCTTTCAGGATGTGTTTCCGGCACGGGGCGAAGACCGCTGGATCGCGATCAGCCTGTTCGATGAAGACGATCGTGTGCGCCTGCACGCTATGACCGGCCCCGATGTCGGGGCATGGACCGCGCAGCGCGAGGATCATGCCATCGCGTCTGCGCTGCAAGCGGCGGGTATCGCCTGCGGCGTGGTGCAGGATTGCGAGGATATGATCGACCTTGATCCGCAATTGGCCGGACGCGGCGCGCTGGTGACGCTCGATCATCCGATCCTGGGACCGTTCGGCCATATCGCGACGCCCATATCCTTTTCCCGCGACAGGTTTGCGCCCTTCCGCGCGCCCGGCATGGGCGAGCATGCCCATGCCATCGCCCGGACCCTGTGCGGGCTTGATGATGCGCGCATCGCCGAACTGGAAGCGGCAGGAGTTTTTCAATGAACGACATAATAGCTCCGCGCGCCACCGGCCAGCGCAGCCGCAAGGATCTGGCCTGCACCGCCGTCGCCAGCGCGTATCAGAAGCAATTTGGCGCGGACCTCAAACGGCGGGTCGTGGACGAAGGCGAACCCTTCGCCATCGTCCAGGCCGACACGCCGCACGAGATTTTCCATGTGATGGACATCCCCATCATCACCAACCAATGGTGGTCGGCCTATATCTCCGCCAAACAATTGTCGGGCCATTATTTCGACGTGATGGCGCGGCATGGCTATCCTGAAAATAGTTGCAAATATTGCTCGCTTGGCCTCGCCTGCACGCTGGCGAATGATCCAAAGACCGCGCCCTGGGGCGGATTGCCCAAGCCAACCGTGCTGGTCGCACGCCTGACCTGCGACTGCATCCAGCATGTCTTTGGCCAATGGGCACAGGCGCTGGGCAGCGAATTTTTCCCGATGGAAGCGCCAGCATGGGAGCATAAGGAAGCCCATTGGTTCCAGCACAGCCGCAGCGCGTGGCGACGGGTCTATGAGCCGGATCGCATCGCGCTGATGGTCGCGGAAATGCGCGATCTCATTACCTTGTTGGAAAATCGCACCGGCCGCCGCTTCGACGAGGCGAAGCTGCATCACCTGATGGAGCGGATCAACGAACAGGAAGGCTATATCTGGGAAGCCGCGCAGGCGATCGGCAGCGCGCGCCCCTGCCCGGTGTCGATCGCCGAGCAGATGCCCAATACGATGATTCCGCAATGGCATCGCGGGTCGGACTGGGCCGTCGCCCATGCCAGGCGCTTTCGCGACGAAGTCATGGAACGAGTGGCGAGCGGCGCGGGTGCGGCCGACAATGAACGCATAAGGCTGATGTGGATCGGTGCGGGCGTGTGGCATGATCCGGGCTTTTATCAGGCGCTGGAAGAGCGACTGGGCGCGGTCTTCGTCTGGTCGATGTATATGCCCTTTGCCGGGCCGCAATATATTCGCGAGCTGCAGGGCCAGCCGATGGATGCGCTGGCCAGCCGCATCTGTTCGATGAACGAAGTGCTGCATCTGCCGCCATGGATGAACGGGTGGATGACCAGCGAAGCGGAACGGTGCGGCATCGACGCCTGCGTCATCCTGCTGCCGCCCGACAACCGCCTGTCGCAATCGGGCACGAAACTGACGGCGCTTTCGCTGGAAGCAGCGGGCGTTCCGGTGCTGGCGATCGACGCGGACATGGTGGATGCGGCCAATTGGAACCATGACGCGATGGTCGCGATGGTTGCCGACTTTCTGGCCGCGCGGGGGCTAGCGTGACGCTCCGCGCGCTGCTGTCCCTGTTGGTGCCGCTGTGCCTGATGGCGGCGTGCGCCCGGCCGCTACCGCCCGGCGTGACCGAACTGACTTATGCGACGCCCTACAGCCCGAACCATCCGTTCAGCAAAGCGGACAAGGCATGGATGGAATTTGTCGAACAGAAGTCACAAGGGCGCATCCGCATTCGTCCGATCTGGTCGGGCGCGCTGCTGTCGTCGGACATGTCGATGGAGGAATTGCGCCATGGCGTGGCCGATGTCGGCCTCATCACGCCCATCTATGTGCGCGGCGGCACCCATCTGATCCGCATCCAGACCGGTTTCTACAGCGGGGCGGACAGCATCGACTCACAACTGAAACTTTATCGCTGCATCGCCGCGGCCAACCCGCAGATCGGCCATGAGCTGCATGGGCTGAAGGTACTGGCGGTCCAGGGCGGCTCGCTCGCTGGGATCGTCACGACCGACCGGCAGGTGCGCAACCTGGCCGACCTGCGCGGGCTGCGGCTGCGCGCGCCCACCGAATTGCTCACGGTGCTGGAGTCGCTGGGCGCGGACCCGGTCAACATGCCGATGGCGGATGTCTATTCGGCGATGGCCAAGGGGGTGATCGACGGCGTGATCGCGCCGGGCGACACGTTCAAGTCGCTGCATTTCGCGGAAGTGGCCAGCCAATATAACAATCTCGCCATCCCGCGTGGTGCCTATCCGGCAAGAGCGATAGGACTGACACGATGGAACCGGTTGAGCGAGGCGGAGCGGGCGATCCTGACGCAGTCGCAAGCGGTGTGGGAGGATGCGCTGTCGCGCGAAATCCATGCGGCGCTGGTCAAGGGGCTGGAGGAAGCCAAGGCGCAGAAGGTGACGATCTCCGGCATGTCCGCACAGGAACAGGCGCGCTTCGACGCGCTGTATCTGCGCGATTCCGAAGGCAATGCCCGCAGCCTGTCGCGGTTTGGCATCGACGGGATGCAGGCGTTCCGAACGGCGCGCGCAGCAGTACGCGGGCGCGACGATATACAGTGCGGAGGGAAAATATGACGCCTTTGATCGTGATCGCGGCCATGGCAATGATGATCGTCGGCACCGCATCGGCGCAGCCAACGCAGGACAAGGTCGCGCGCCGGATCGGCGATCCGGCAGGCACGGGGCGATGGCCTGCGGTCGCGGAAGGCTTTGCCGACGCGCCCGGCTATACGCTGTACCGTCCCGCCACATGGCCGCGCGAACGATTGCCGTTGGTCCTGTGGGGCAATGGCGGCTGCCGCGACAATGGCCTGTCGGCCAGCCATTTCCTGCGCGAAATCGCCAGTCACGGCTATATCGTGATCGCCAATGGCGCCCCACGCGAAGAACAGCCGCCGCTGACAGCCTTGCCGAACGAGGATGATGCGCCTGCACCTGCGGGGCCGCCCCCGGCCAAGGCCGACGAAACGCAGGTGAGCCAGATGCTGGCGGCGATCGACTGGGCGACGCAGGGCATCCATCGCGATCATGTCGATGCACAGCGCATTGCTGTGATGGGGCATAGCTGCGGCGGATTGCAGGCGCTGGCCGCAGGCGCCGATCCGAGGATCGACACGGTCGTCGCATTCAACAGCGGGGTCTATAACCGGCCCGGCGGCGGTCTGAGCGGTGTCTGGATCACCAAGGATGATTTGAAGAAGCTGCACACGCCCGTTGCCTATATATTGGGCGGGCCATCCGACATCGCCTACCCCAATGGGAGCGACGATGTGGCGCGACTATCGCACGTCCCTGTCTTCTATGCGAACAAAGATACGGGGCATGGCGGCACATTTTCGCTCGTCAATGGCGGGGATTATGGCCGGGTCGCGGTCGGGTGGCTCGACTGGCAATTGAAGCAGGATGCCGGTGCCGCCGCGATGTTCGTCGGTGCAGACTGCACCCTTTGCCAAGACCCCAGTTGGTCCATCATCCGCAAGCAATTCCCGGAGCAACCATGAACAAGCCGCTCGCGGGCATCCGCATCGCCGATTTCAGCCATGTCATGGCCGGTCCCTACGCCTCGCATCTTTTGCGTCTGATGGGGGCGGAGGTGATCAAGATCGAGCCGCCGCAGGGCGACAGCTTCCGGTCCTACAATGTCGATCCACGGTTCGAGGGCATGTCCCCAGCGTTCATCGCCGCCAATGCGGGAAAGAAATCGATCGCCCTTGATCTGAAACAGGCCGACGACCTTGCGATCGCCCAGGGTATCGTGGCGCGCTGCGACGTCCTGCTCGAAAATTTCCGGCCCGGTGTGATCGATCGTCTGGGGCTTGGCTATGATGCCGTCCGCGCGTTGAACCCGGACATCATCTTCTGCTCGGTATCGGGCTATGGGCAGGACAGTCCGCAACGGGACTGGCCCGCGATCGACAATATCGTCCAGGCTACCAGCGGCATGATGATGCTGAGCGGCGAAGAGGGCGATCCGCCTGTCCGCGTCGGCTTTCCCATCGTCGATACATTGACCGGCCAGACTGCCGCCTTCGCCATCCTCTCTGCGCTGATCCGGCGCATGCAGGGTGACGGCGGCAGTTTCATCGACGTCTCCATGTTCGACGCCAGCCTGGCGTTCATGACATCGGCGGTGACGCCCTTCCTGGTGACGGGGCGCGCGATGACGCGCATGGGCAATACCGGCTATAGCGGCCTGCCGACCGCATCACTGTTCACGGCAAGGGACGGCCGCCAAGTGTCGCTGGGCGTCGTGCAGCCCAACCAGTTCGCCGCCCTCGCCCGCTTCACCGGCCGCGAGGATTGGCTGAGCAATCCGCTCTTTGCAACGCCGGAAGCGCGACGCGCGAATTTCGACGCCATGAAGGCGGAGTTGGAAGCGGTCATCGCCACCCGCGACGCCGCCGATTGGGAAGCGGGCATGAGCGCGGCAGGCATCCCCTGCGGCATGGTCCGCCGCGTGGACGAAGCCGCAGCCCTGGCGCGGCCGGACGCCTTATTGTCGTTCGATGGCCTCGGCGGGCCGGATGGCGCGATCCGCGCGCCGGGTGCTGGCTTTCGCCTGACGCCAGGCGCGCAGGAGGGCCAAATGCCGCCCCGACTGGATGAACATCGCGATGAAATATTGGACTGGCTCAGCGTTGCCGACGATCGATAGCCACGGATATCCGCGTTAACCGGCTATATTTTGTCCCATCGATATCAGGTCGTCGCTCCCTTCAAATCCTCAGAGCAGCCAGTGGCGCAGGCCTAAGGACAGCAGCCCAAGGGCCGCGATGCTCGCGGCCCAGATGCCGATGAACCAGCCGATTTGGCGTAGCTGTTTACGCATCAGTGATAGCCATCGCTGCCGACCTTGCCGCGGAATACCCAATAGGCCCAGGCGGTGTAGGCGAGGATGATCGGGACCAGGACCGCGCCGCCGACCAGCATGAAGAGCTGGCTGCGATAGGGGGCGGCGGCTTCCCAGATGGTGACGCGTTCCGGGATGACATAGGGCCAGATCGAGATGCCAAGGCCGAGCAGGCATAGGCCGAACAAGGCGAGCGCCCAGAGGAAGGGCTGCGCATCCTTGCGTTGGGAAAGGCTGCGGTAGAAGAGCGCGGTGACGATGATCGTCGCCAGCGGCACTTGCGCGGTGGCCAGCACGCCGGGCCATGCCAGCCAGCGGCTTTGATAACTGCCCTCCAGCGTCAGCGTGGCGAGGCTGACCGCGCCGATCACGACCAGCATGACGATGCCCAGCCGCCCGGCATAGGTCACGGCCTGGCGCTGCAAGCCGCCCTCCGTCTTCCAGTTGAGCCAGCAGGCGCCGAGCAGCGCATAGCCGACCATCAGGCCAAAGCCGGTGAGCAGCGAGAAGGGCGAGAGCCATTCCCACCAGCCGCCTGAATAGGCGCGGCCCTCGACGCTGATGCCCTGCAGCAAGGCACCCAGCGCGATCCCTTGGGCAAAGGTGGCGACGGCGGACCCGCCGGTGAAGGCGCGGTCCCACCAGGCGCGGTGCGCCGGGTCGCGCCAGCGAAACTCGAAGGCTACGCCGCGCAGCACGAGGCCGAGCAGCATCGCGATCAGCGGCGCGTAAAGGGCGGGCAGGATGATGGCATAGGCGAGCGGAAAGGCCGCGAGCAGCCCGCCGCCGCCCAGCACCAGCCAGGTTTCATTGCCATCCCACACCGGCGCGATGCTGTTCATCGCAGTGTCGCGATCCTTGCCCACCTTGAACAGCGGGAAGAGCAGGCCGATGCCGAGGTCGAACCCGTCCATCACGACATAGGCGATGATCGCAAAGCCGATGATGGCAGCCCAGATGACGGTCAGGTCGATCATGCGTCGCCTCCTTCGATGGCGGGTGCGGGGGTTATGCCGGCGGTGCGGATCGGCGCACCGTCCAGCGTGCTTTCATGCGCTTCGGGCGGCTTCTTCATCAAGTGCAGCAGATACCAGATGCCCATGCCGAACACGCTGAAATAGACGATGACGAAGGCCAGCAGCGAGGCCGCAACCGCGGGCGCATCCAGCGGTGAGGCGCTTTGTGCGGTGCGCAGCAGGCCATAGACGGTGAAAGGCTGCCGCCCGACTTCGGTCACGATCCATCCCGCCAGCACGGCGACGAACCCCGATGGCCCCAGCACCAGCGCGGCGCGATGCAGCCACGGCCAGTCATTCAGCTTGCCGCGCCAGCGCGCGATCAGGCTCCACAGCCCCAGCCCCAGCATTGCAAAGCCGATGCCGACCATGACGCGAAACGCCCAGAAGACGATCCCGACCGGCGGCTGATCGGCTTGCGGCACGGTATCGAGGCCCTTCATCGGCGCATTGAGGTCATGCTTGAGGATCAGCGACGACGCCTTGGGAATGGACACGGCATAATCGACCCGCTTGTTGGCGCTGTCGGGAATGCCGAACAGGATCAGCGGCGCGCCGTCGGGATGGCTGTCATAATGGCCTTCCATCGCCATAACCTTGACCGGCTGATGCTCCAGCGTGTTGAGCCCGTGCATGTCGCCCGCGAAAATCTGGATCGGCGCGACGATCGCCGCCATCCACATCGCCATGGAGAACATGGTCCGCGCGCCGGGGTTGGTCCGGTCCTTGAGCAGATGCCAGGCCCCCACGCCGCCGACCGCAAAGGCGGTGGTCAGATAGGCGGCCAGGACGGTGTGGACCAGGCGATAGGGGAAGCTGGGGTTGAAGATGATTGCCATCCAGCTGGGTCCGGGCAAGAACTGGCCGTTCGCTCCCATCTCGAAACCCGTGGGTGTCTGCATCCAGCTGTTGACCGACAATATCCAGAAGGCGGAGATGAAGGTGCCGATGGCGACCGCGCAGGTGGCGGTGAAGTGCAGCTTGCGCCCGACCTTGTTGATGCCGAACAGCATGACGCCCAGAAAGCCTGCCTCCAGGAAGAAGGCGGTCAGCACTTCATAGGCCATGAGCGGTCCGATGACCGGACCCGCCTTGTCGGAGAAGACCGACCAGTTGGTGCCGAACTGATAGGACATGACGATGCCCGACACGACGCCCATGGCGAAGACGACGGCGAAAATCTTGAGCCAGTAGCGGAAGAGATTGGCATAGACGCCCTTGCCGGTGGCGAGCCACAGCCCCTCCAGCACCATCAGGAAACTGGCGAGGCCGATCGAAAAGGCCGGGAAGAGGAAATGGAAGCTCACCGTGAAGGCGAACTGGGCGCGGGCGAGGATCAGGGCGTCTAAGGAGTCGAACATTGGAAATGTCCTTTCGCCCGATCTTGTACCAGATGGGCAGGGATAAAGAGATAGGTCAGATTGTCAGAGGCCGGGCAGGAAGGCAGCGGCGCTGCGCCAGAGCATGTAGAGGGCGACGACGAAGATCAGGATTGCAAAGACGGTGGTGAGCCGCCCGGTCTTGGCCCCCAGCCGCTCGGCCAGCCGCGTGCCGCCGACGCTGCCGACGACCCCGCCCGCCACGAACACCGCGGCGAGCGGCCAGTCGATCAGCCCGGAAAAGGCATAGTTGGCCGCCGTGGTGAGGCCGAACGCCGTGACGGCGACGAGCGACGTGCCGACCGCCATCAACATCGGCATCCCCGTCGACGCGACCAGCCCCGGCACGATCAGGAAGCCGCCGCCAATGCCGAAAAAGCCGGAAAACAAGCCCGACCCAAGGCCATAGCCCACCACCTTGGGCGCTTTTTCGCGATTGCATTCTGCGCCCGGATTGCCCGCATTGCCGCGCCCCTTGAGCATCAGCACGCCGACCAGCAGCATGACGAGCGCGAACAGCGCCAGCAATTTGTCGCCATCCACCATCTTGCCAAAGGTCGATCCGGCGAGCGCGCCGACGATGCCCGCCGCGGCATAGATGCCGCCGCAACGCCATTTGACATGATGGGCGCGGGCATGGCTGGCCAGGCCCGTCGCGGCATTGATGGCGACCGCGAGCGCGCTGGTGCCAATGGCGACATGCGGGTTGGGCACGCCGACCAGATAGACCATCAGCGGCACGGCCAGGATGGACCCGCCGCCGCCGACCAGGCCCAGCACGAAGCCGACCAGGCTGCCCGACAGGCCGCCCAGCAGATATTGGGTCAGGTCCATCATGACCGCGACTCGATCGGCTGGGGCTTGACCATCCACTCGCGGCCCTTGAGCATTCCATGCCAATAGACCGGCGGCAGGATGGTATCCTTGAGCAGCCAGGACAGACGCGACGGGCGGGTGCCGTCGATCAGCCAGTTGGGAAAGCTGGGCATCAATTTGCCGCCATAGCCGAACTCGGCCAGCACGATCTTGCCGGCCTCGACAGTCAGCGGGCAACTGCCATAGCCGTCATAGGCGGCGACCGGGGGATGGCCATCAAGCGCGGCCAGGGCGTTCACCGCGACCACCGGCGCCTGCTTGCGCGCGGCGGCCATCGTCTTGGCATTGGACGCGGAACAGGCATCGCCGAGCGCGAATATATCGGGGTAGCGCGGGTGGCGCAGCGTCGCCTCGTCCACCGCGACGAAGCCGGAGGGGGCGGCGAGCAGACTGTTGCGGATGAAGTCGGGCGCAACCTGCGGGGGGACGACATGGATCATGTCATAGCGTTCCGCCACGCGCCTGACGCCATCGCCGTCCGCCTGCTCGAAAATGGCGGTCTTGGCCGGGCCATCAATCTCCACCAGCTTCGACCCGAAATTGAGGTGAATGCCGTAGCGATCGACATAGTCCATCAGCGCCGGAACATAGGCGGCCACCCCGAACAGCGCTGGACCGGCGGTGTGGAACTGCACGTCGCTTTGCGCCAGCACGCCCGCCTTTTCCCAGCGGTGGCAGGACAGATACATCGCCTTTTGCGGGGCGCCTGCGCATTTGATCGGCATCGGCGGCTGGGTGAAGAGCGCGCGTCCGCCCTTGAACGCCTTGGCCAGGCGATTGGTATAGGGGGCCAGATCGTAGCGATAATTGGACGTGACGCCATCATGGCCGAGCGCATCGACGAGGCCCGGAATGGCGTTCCAGTCGAGCTTGATGCCGGGGCAGACGATCAACACGCCATAGCCGATCCGCCGCCCGTCATCGAGCAGCACCTGCTTGTCATCGGGCTGGAAATGGCTGACCGATCCCTTGATCCAGGTCGCGCCGCTCGGAATCAGGTGCGCCTCGCTGCGCCGGGTAAAGCCGCTGTCAAACACGCCCGCGCCCACCATCGTCCAGCCAGGCTGATAATAATGATCGTCGCTCGGTTCGATGATGGCGAGGCGGATGCCCCGGCGGCGCTTGAGGATGCTGGCGGCCGTGGCGATCCCGGCGCTGCCGCCGCCGATGATCAGTATATCATAAGAGGCGGCGTCCTGTCCGGCGACCAGTGCGTCCGCCATCGCCGCCAGTTTTTCGGCGCGGCCCCCCGACCGGCAATAGCCCAGCACTGGGCCGGGGAGCGTGTCGAGCGCGTGGCGCATCGCCTGCGCATCGGCATCGGTCATCGCGCCGGGGGTTACGGGGATGTGCGCGAAGGCGAGGCCAGCGGCTCTGGCGACGGCACCGATGTCCGCAGCGGTCGGCTGGCCATCCTCCTCGCCATCGGGGCGGTTGCAGATGATCGCGCGAAAGCCCTGGCGCGCGGCCTGTTCGACATCGTGCGGCGTCAGTTGCGGGGCGGTGGCAAAGGCCGGGGTCAGCCGCTTGATATCCATGATGATCCTCCTTGGTCCGGCGTGCCGGTTATGGTCTTGACGTGACGCGGTGCAGCGCCATGCCGCCCAGCATGGCCAGCACGAACGGAGCGACCGCCGCCGGGGCGAGGGCCAGGCTGGCGAGAGCGGGGCCGGGGCACAGGCCACCTATGCCCCAGCCGATGCCGAACAGGATCGCGCCGAGCGCGAGCTTCCCGTCGATCCCTTTGGTTTCGGGCAAGTTGAACTGCTGATCGGCGATGGGGCGCTCGATCCGCTTCT
The DNA here is from genome assembly GCF_032227065.1 of Sphingobium sp. SA2. Lineage (NCBI taxonomy): Bacteria > Pseudomonadati > Pseudomonadota > Alphaproteobacteria > Sphingomonadales > Sphingobiaceae > Sphingobium > Sphingobium sp. SA2. The sequence goes on along the minus strand of NZ_JAPMXX010000006.1, from coordinate 219,366 downwards.
GCACCAGCCAGGCAAGCGCCATCGGGATCATCGCGCCGCCCATGACGAAGGCCAGCGTCGGATCCCATGGTCCCAACAGGTCGAGGAAGGCGCGCACCCGCATCGGATCGGCCATGCCCGATAGGGCAAGGCCCGCGCCGAACAGCGAACCGGACAGTAGCGCAAGGATGACCCGCATCACAAAAGTCCCGCCAAACGGATGATCGCCACGGTGGCAAAGCCGCTGCCCATGAACAAAGCGGTGGCGGTGAGCGAGCGGCGCGACAGGCGCGACACGCCGCATACGCCATGGCCGCTGGTGCAGCCGGACCCCAGCCGCGTGCCGTACCCGACGATCAGGCCCGCGATGATCAGCAGGCCGGGCGCGGGATAGCTGGCCGGGACGCCGCCCGACAGCAGCGCCACGACCAGCGCACCCAAGGGCAAGCCAAGGATGAAGGCGATCGCGACGCTGCGTGGTGCGCCGCCCTGCGTGAAGCCAACGGCCCGCGCCGCAAGCCCGCTGACGCCCGCGATCCGGCCGAGGCCGAGCAGCATGATCGCCGCCGCCACGCCGATCATCAGCCCGCCGATGAGGCCCGCGACCGGCTGGGCATCGGGAAAGCCGGGGATCATAGCTGGTTCACCGGTATCTTGAGATAAGCGACGCCATTATCCTCGGCGACCGGCAGGTGGCCCGCGCGCATATTGACCTGCACCGAGGGCAGGATGAGGCGCGGCATGTCCAGCGTGCGGTCGCGCGCTTCGCGCATGGCGACGAATTCGTCTTCGGTTACGCCGTCATGGGCGTGGATATTGGCCCGGCGCTGATCTGCGACGGTCGTTTCCCAGACATAATGGTCGCGGCCCGCGGGCAGATAGTCATGGCACAGAAAAAGCCGGGTTTCGGGCGGCAGTTCCAGCAACCGGCGCATCGACCGGAACAAGGTGCGGGCGTCGCCGCCGGGGAAGTCAGCGCGCGCGGTGCCATAATCGGGCATGAACATGGTATCGCCCACGAACACCGCATCGCCGATCACATAGGCGACGCAGGCGGGGGTGTGGCCGGGCACATGCAGCACCGTGACCGACAGGGTGCCGATCGCGAAACTGTCGCCATCGGCCCAGAGATGGTCGAAGTCCGATCCGTCGCGCGGAAATTCCGCGCCGACGTTGAACAGCTTGCCGAACATATGCTGCACTTCGCAGATATGCGCGCCGATCGCGATCTTCCCGCCCAGCTTCTGCTGGAGATAGGGAGCCGCCGAGAGATGATCGGCATGGGCATGGGTTTCCAGATGCCAATCGACGGTCAGCCCCTCTGCCTCGACATAGGCGATCACCGGATCGGCGGATTCGACATTCGTGCGGCCGGAGGCGGGGTCATAGGTCATCACGCTGTCGATCACGGCGGCGCGGCGCGTCTGCGCGTCATGCACGACATAGGTCACGGTGAAGGTCGGCGGATCGAAGAAGGACTTGATCACGGGCACGCCTTCGCGGGCGGCGAGGATCTGCGTCTGGGCTTTGGTCAATGCGGGGTCGGACATGCGACTCTCCTTTGGTTTCATATTTACATGAATCATGTATATGTATAGAGACGGGCCGTCAAGGGGTTGCCTCATGGTGGCCAGGATTGCAGGACGACAGGCATGAACGAAGTGATGACAGATGGACGGCGGCCGGTGCGGATCGGCGACACGGCCCCAGATTTCCGTGCCCGATCGACCAAGGGCGATTTTCAACTCTCGGCGCTGCGTGGCCAATGGGTGATCTTTTTCTCCCACCCCGCCGATTTCACGCCGGTATGCAGCACCGAATTCGCCGCGCTGGCGCGGCGTCAGGCGGATTTCGATGCGCTCGATTGCAAACTGGTGGGCCTGTCGGTGGACAGCCTCTATGCCCATCTCGCCTGGGTCCGCGCGCTGCGCGATCTGTTCGACGTGGGAATCGACTTTCCCATCATCGAAGATCCCAGCATGGCGGTGGGCCGTGCCTATGGCATGATCGATGATGCCGCCGTCGACAGCATGGCCATGCGCTCGACCTTCTTCATCGATCCGCAGGGGGTCATCCGGGCAACCACCTGCTATCCGCATAATGTCGGTCGCTCGGTGGACGAGATGCTGCGCCTGTTGCGCGCGCTGCAGCGGGTCGATGGCGCAAGCCACCTGACGCCCGAAGGCTGGACGGACGGTCAGCCGCTATTGCTGCCCGCCGCCGACGGGACCGATGCGGCACCCGACTGGTTCTGCCGGTTCGAGGCGTCCACGTGAGCGCGCTTTATGTGGATCGCGATGCCGCGGCGTTGGCGGCCGAAAAGATCAAGGTCTTCGCCCAGCCGCAGCGGTTGATGATCCTGTCCTGCCTGCTGCGCGGCGAACGCAATGTCGGCGAGATCGCCGAGATCACCGGCATCGGCCAGCCCGCGCTCAGCCAGCAACTGGCCGAACTGCGCCGCGCCGACCTGGTGCAGAACCGCAAGGAGGCCAAGCAGGTCTGGTACATGCTTGCCGACGATGGCGTTGCGCTGTGCGTCCGCACGATCGAGGCGATATTCGCGGGCGATGGCGCACCGCCTTTGCCGACCGTCGAACCGACATCCTTGCCCGCACCGACAATCGACGGTGTGGCGGCCTTTGCCCGCATTATAAACTAGGCGTGTTTCGCCGGTTTGATTAGGTTCTAGTTTGGACGCCGATAGGGGAGGCATCGGCCTTCCTATCGCGAATTGGATCGTCAGCATCAATGCGCGAGGGCTCCGCATGTGCCACGTTCATTTCGTTATATGGTTAACGCTCGCTTATGGGCGTCATCCGGAAATCGTATGACGATCGCCGTCCCGACCCGCATATCACCCAATGCGACGCGGGCGCCCATGCGCTGTGCGGCGGATCGGACGATTGCCAGGCCAAGGCCCGTGCCGTCAGGCCCCTGCGCGCCGCCCAGCCGGACGAAACGCTCGAATATCGCTTCCTGCTTATCGGGCGGTATGCCGGGGCCGTCGTCACGGACGGTCAGCAGCGTTTCGCCCTGCCGCCGCAACAATGTGATCGATACGGTGCCACCGCGACGGTTGTAGCGGATGCCATTGTCGATAAGGTTCGCAATGATCTCGAAAGCCAATGTGCGGTGGCCGGATATGCCATAATCCACCCCGTCATCCGCCTCCAGGTCCAACTCGACACCGGCCATGATCGCCTGGTTGATCAGGCGGCTGATCACGGCGGAACAGACTTCCTTGAGGTCCACGGCCTCCAGCGGGGCGGACACACCCGCTTCCTCGGCGCGGGCGAGCGCGAGAAGCTGGGTCACCAGCCGTTCAAGCCGCGACACGGCATCGCCGATTTCGTCGAGCGCGCCGCTCGATCCGCGCCGGGCCAGCGCGACCTGTACCTTGAGCACGGACAAGGGCGTGCGCATCTGGTGCGATGCATCGGCGGTGAAGCGCCGCACGCCGCCGGTCGCCGTGTCGAGTTGCGCCAGCAACTGGTTGAAGGCCGTTGCCAGTGGCTGCAACTCCCGTGGCAACGGCCCGTTGTCGAGCGGTGAAAAATCCGGCCGACTGCTCAGCTCTCGCGACTGGATCGCTTCCCGCAACCGGGCAAGCGGACGCAGGCTCCACCCCAGCGCCGGACGCAGCAGCAGGGCCGCCATCCCGACCAATGCCAATTCCGCCAGCAGCAGCGCGCCCAGCAGGCGGTTGGTCAACGCCTTGCGATTGTCGAGCGTTTCGGCGATCTGCACGATGACGGGACGATCGATCCGGGGCAGCATCCGCTTCACCTCGCCGATGCGGATGTCCTGGTCACGATAGCGGGCGAACCGAAAACGGGGCTGGTCGGTCACCAACGTTTCGGGATCGGGTGCGGGCAGGTCGGCATAGCCGGTCAGCAATTCGCCCCCCACGGCGATGCGGTAATAGACATTGTCGCGTTCGCCATTTTCCAGCATGCCAAAGGCCGCGGGCGGCAGGTCCAGCGTCACTTCGCCCCGCTCAACCTGCACCGTTTCGGCTATGGCACCCAGCGCGCCGCCCAAGACCCGGTCATTGGTGCGGCGCACGACATCGGCGATCAGCGTCGCGCCGCCGATGCCGACAATCGTCGCCACCGCCAGCAACGGCCCCAGCATTGCCGCCAGCAGCCGGGTGCGCAGCGCAATGGCCTGGCGCGGTACAGGGCGCGATACAGGGCGTGTCTCAGTCGGCATCGAGCATATAGCCAACCCCCCGCACCGTGCGGATGCCGGGGCCATCGGGTGCCAGCTTGCCGCGCAGCCGGGTCACATGCACCTCGATCGCATTGCCGCCCACCGGCTCGTCGAAACCGAACACTTCGCCGATCAGCAATTCGCGCGGCACGACTTGGCCCGCGCGGGTCGCCAGCGCGTCGAGCACCGCCAGTTCACGGCGGCGCAAGTCCAGTGATCGCCCTGCAATGTCCGCCATGCCGGTCGAGCGGTTGATCGTCAGCGCGCCAACGACAAGTTTGGGTGTCGGATCGCCGCCGCGCCGCCGCCCCAGCGCCCGCACGCGGGCTTCCAGTTCTTCCGGCTCGAACGGCTTGCGCAGATAATCGTCTGCGCCCAGATCCAGCCCTCGCACGCGGTCGTCCAGTGCGTCGCGCGCCGTCAGCATCAGGACGGGCGTGCGCGCGCCCCGCCTGCGCAATTCGGCCAGCACCGTGAAGCCGTCGATGTCGGGAAGGCCAACGTCGAGTATCGCCAGCGCATAGGGTTCGCTGCCGATGACGGCCAAGGCATCCCCGCCGGTCGCGACATGATCGACGGCATGGCCCCCTGCGCGGAGCAATGCCGAAAGGCTGCGCGCCAGCGCGGCGTCGTCCTCGATGATCAAAATGCGGATGGGGCACCGGTTGCTGAAAGGTTGATGACAGGTTCCTTTTGTATCCCACCCTCGCATCTTATCCGAACATAGAGGCGGAAAGCGAGGAGATGGAGCGATGCGATGGGTTATTCTGAAGATAGCGATACTGGCAAGCCTGGCCGTGCCAGCCATCCCGGCGCACGCACAGCAGCGCCCGACCGGCTATCCGCGTTCCTATGACCAACTGATCGCCGCCGCCCGCATCGAGCGGCAGGTCAGCGTCTACGCCAATGCCGACCGGGCGGAGATGGTGCCGATCATCCTCGCCTTCCAGCGCCGCTATCCCGGCGTCACCGTCAATTATGCCGACCTGGGCTCGGCCGAAATTTCCCGCCGCTTCATGGCCGAAACACGCGCGCGAAAGCCGTCGGCCGATCTCGTCTGGTCGTCGGCGATGGACCTGCAAGGCAAGCTGATCAACGATGGCTTCGCGCAGGCCTATGCCAGCCCGGAAAAGCCCGCTCTGCCCGCGTCGGCGGTGTGGAAGAATATGGGCTTTGGCGTCACGGCCGAACCGATCGGCTATGTCTACAACAAGAAAGCTATCCCCGCGGCACGGGTGCCGCGCACGCATGCCGCGCTTGAAGCGCTGTTACGGCGCGACCGCCGCGCGCTGACGGGCAAGGTCACCACCTTCGATCCGGCGCTGTCCAATGTCGGCTATCTGTACCTGACCGAAGATTTCGCGATCACGCGCGACACCCGGTCGCTGGCCGAGGCGATAGCCGCGACCCGGCCCGTGCTGGCCACGACGACGGAAGCGATGTTGCAGGCTGTGGCGCAGGGGCGGCAGGCGATCGCTTATAATGTCATCGGCTCCTACGCGCTGGAGCGGGCACGGCGCGATCCCCGGATCGGCGTGGTCTTCCCTCAGGATTATACGATCGTCACCTCGCGCATCGCCTTCATCGCGCGCGACGCGCGCCATCCGGCGGCGGCAAAGCTGTTTCTCGATTTCCTGCTGTCGCGCCAGGGGCAATCGCTGCTGGCCCAGCACAGCCTGTGGCCGGTGCGGACGGACATCCGCGCCCGCCGCCTGCCTGCTGGCCAGGCCCGACCGATCCGGGTCGGCCCCCAGCTTCTCGTCAATCTCGATCGCGTCAAACGCCAGCGTTTCCTGCGCGATTGGAACGATATCCTCGCGTCTGGAGCCAAAAGCCAATGACCTCGTCCTTCCTGCGCGGCGGTTGCGCCGCGCTGGCGCTGATCGTCGCGACGCCCGCTCTGGCCCAGGCTCCCGACAGTCAGACGCCCGACAATCAGGATCTGGCCGATCTGGTGCGCGCCCAGGCGGCCGAGATCGCTGTGCTGCGGGCGCGGCTCGACAGGCTGGAAGGACAGAATGCCGCCACGGCCGCGCCACAGGCCATGGCCGCGCCACAAATGGCGCAGCAGCAGGCCACGCCGCCGCCGATGATCGTCAGCCCATTCGCCCCGCAGATCGTGCCGCCTGGTCCTGCCGACATCGACGTGGCGCAAGCGCGCGCCATCGCCGCCGCCGAAGTTGGCCTGAAAACCGAATGGGGCGCGGGCCTGCCGGTATTCCGCAGCGCCGACGGTATATTCACCTACAAGCCGCGCGGCCGTATTCTTGTGGACGTCAGTTCCACCATGGGTTCGCGCTATGGCGGCCGCAACACCACGACCACTGGCATGCGCGCGCTGCGCCTGGGTCTTGAAGGCGGCGTCGGCCCGCATTTCTTCTACCAGTTCGAAACCGATTTCTCCGAAAATGAAGTCGATATCGTCACCGCCTTCATGGGGTGGCGCAACAAGATCAGCGCCAATATCGATTATGACGTGCGCGTCGGCCACCTGTTCAACGACCGCGCGTTCGAAGGCAGTACCGGCTCCGACTCCACGCCATTCCTGGAGCGTGGCACGGTATCGACCGCCATCATTCCACAACGCGGCTTCTACGGCATCGGCATCATGGGCCGGATGTTCGGCCCCAATTGGCACGCATCGGTCGCCATCACTGGTGACCGGGTCGACGGGCAGCAGGCGACGAACGACAGCCGCACCGTGTCGGCACGCGCGCACTGGAACCCGGTCAAGACCGACAAGACCCTGTTGCATCTGGGCGCTTGGGGCTTCGATGAAGCCTTGTCGAACGCCGCGACCGTCCTGACGCGCAGCACCGTGATCGGCGGACGCTTCAACGGCGCGGTGCGGGTCAGTACGGGCGACCTGCTCGGCGGCCGGTCGACCACCGGCTATGGCGTCGAACTGGGCGGCTATAGCGGCGGCCTGTGGGTGATGGGCGAAGCGGGCCAGCGGATCGCCCGGCTCGACGCCGGTCGGCCTGATTTCAAGAGCAAGGCCTGGAGCATATCGACCGGCTTTTTCCTGACCGGCGAACTGCCGCCTTACAACCCTCGCCTTGGCAGCTTCGGCCAGCCCAATGTGCTCGATCCCGTCCTCGACGGCGGCACCGGTGCGATCGAGCTGACCGCACGCTATGAAAATCTCGACTATACCGATCTGGCCCTGGGCGGCGAGGGTTGGGCCGCGACCGTAGGGGTCAACTGGTATCTCAACAGCTTCACCCGCTTTCAGCTCAACGGCATCCAGTGGCACAGCGACAATCGTGCCGGCACTTACACCGGCAGCGACGATGGCCAGACCATCTCCGCCCGCGTCGGCGTGACCTTCTGATCCCCCTTCCTCCAGTTCTTTCAAGGACGCAGCGATGAACCTCGCCCTGCTCGGCTTTCTCATGGTCGCCACCTTCATGACGCTGATCATGACCAAGAAGATGACGCCGCTGGTCGCGCTGATCGTCATTCCCTCCGTCTTCGGCGTCATCGCCGGGCAATCGGCGGGGCTGGGCGACATGATGATCGAGGGTATCAAGAATTTGGCGCCGACCGGCGTCATGCTGCTGTTCGCGATCCTCTTCTTCTCGATCATGACCGACACCGGCCTGTTCGATCCGCTGGTCGCGCGGCTGATCCGTATCGTGCATGGCGATCCAATGCTGATCCTGATCGGCAGCGTGGTGTTGTGCGCGCTCGTCAGCCTCGATGGCGATGGATCGACGACCTACATCATCACCATCGCCGCCTTGCTGCCGCTGTACAAAAGGTTCGGGATGAACCGGCTCTATCTATGCTGCCTATTGATGGTGACTAGCGGCGTGATGAACCTGACGCCATGGGGCGGGCCGACCGCCCGTGCCGCCAGCGCGCTGAAGCTGGACCCGGCCACGCTGTTCCTGCCGCTGATCCCCGGCATGATCGCGGGTCTCGCCTTTCTGGTCGGCCTTGCGGTCTGGTTCGGGCGGAAGGAACGCCGCCGCTTGGGCCATGTCAGCGTCCAGCAATCGCACGCGATGGCCGACCTGGCGGTCTCGCAATATCCGCAGGCGCGCCGCCCGCGTCTGATCTGGTTCAACGGTGCGCTGGTCGTGGCGCTGCTCACCCTGCTGGTCTGGGGCCTTTTACCGCTGTCGGTCCTGATGATGATCGCCTTCGCCATCGCCATGATCGTCAACTATCCGGGCGTCGCCGAGCAGAAGGAGCGGATCGCTGCCCATGCCGGCAATGTCCTGTCCGTCGTCTCCCTCATCTTCGCGGCGGGCATCTTCACCGGCATATTGGGCGGCACGGGCATGGTCGAGGCGATGAGCAAGGAAGTCGTCGGTTTCATTCCGCCTGCGCTCGGCCCTTATATGGCGCCGATCACGGCGCTGCTCAGCCTGCCCTTTACCTTCTTCATTTCCAACGATGCCTTCTATTTCGGCATGCTACCCATCCTGGCCGAAGCGGGTGCCCATTATGGCGTGGAGCCGATGGCCATCGCCCGCGCATCGCTGATGGGCCAGCCTGTCCATCTGCTCAGCCCGCTGGTGCCGTCCACCTATTTGCTGGTCAGCCTGGCCGGTATCGACCTGGCCGATCATCAGCGCTTCACCCTGCTGCCCGCAGCGGCGGTGTGCATCGTCATGACGCTGGTGGGCATGATCGCGCTGGCTTTCCCGCTGGTCGCCTGACGCAACCGGCGCGCCGGGGCCGATTAACTGAATAACAGGCGCGCCGACGCAGCGGCGCTGCCTTATCGCTGTTTCTTGGCCATTGTCGCTGTGAAATCGGGATCCTTGTTCGCCACCCAATCGACGAATTTGCGGATGTTGGGATTGTCCAGCAAACCATCCACCACCATCCCGTGGCGCTGCAGCTCGGAATTGGTGAAATTCGCGATCAATGTCTGCTGGCATATGGGGTGCATGGGAACGACGTCCCGCCCGCCCCTGCTCTTGGGCACAGGATGATGCCACACGATGGTCTTACCCGTCGGCCGACCGCACAGCCAGCAAGGAGCCACCGGCGCAGGTGCCTCCTCCTCGACAGGCGAGTCATCATAGGAACCATGTTTCGAATGTTTGCGGGCCATCATCTACCTGAATGTCGTAAGATTATGCATCGTCCGTAGAACCACCACGGCGACATTACCACGTCGGACATCCAGGCGCTGCCCTTTGCATCAATGCCATGTCCAACAAGACGCATTTTGCTTGGCTGGCTTATTTTCAGGCCGGACCTAGCGGTGAACCCTTTGGACTGGGGATTGCGTATAAAATAACCCCGCCGGAGCTAGCTCACGGCGGGGCCAAGGTTCAGGGAGATGTCGCTCCAAAGGGGGAAAGAAGCGACACCTTATAGCTAGGGTCGCCGGCAAGCGTTTCAAGGCCTTAGCCTCCAATGCCTCGTTCCACAGGGCAGTTCGCGTGGGGCGCAGTGTTTCCGGTCGCTTTGCGGCATCGCGCCTATGCGAATGGGTAAACCGTCCCGTTGGCGCGATGCGTAAAACGGACTCTGGCCGCTTGCTCCTATCATTCAAATCCACTATCGCGAATCACTATCATTAGCGAAACTGATATGGGGGTTTGTCTTGTCCATTTTCCGCGCGGCGCTGTTTGCGTCTGTTTCCTTGTCGGCTTGGGCGTCGGTGGCTTCTGCGCAGGAGGTTCCTGCGGCGGCACCCGATGCCGCCATGGCTGATAGCGATCAGATCATCGTGACGGGCCGCGCGCAGCGCCTCTACCGCACCGAAACCACGACCGTCGGCAAAAGCGCCGAAGATCCGCTCGATATTCCGCAGGCTTTGCAGGTGATCAACAAGGATCTGTTTGCCGATCAAGGCGCGCGCGACGCGACCGACATCTATCGCAATATTTCGGGTGTCAGCTTCTTCAGCTATGCGGGCGTCACCTTCCGCGGTTTTCGCCAGGACCAATCCTTCTATGATGGCATGCGCGGTAATCCGTTCATCGGCTTTTCCGTGCCGCAGTTGTTCAATATCGAACGGGTGGAGGTGTTGAAGGGACCGGCGGGGCTTTTCTTCGGCCCTGGTTCGCCCGGCGGCATCATCAACTATGTGTCGAAGGTGCCCGGCGATATCAGCGCCATGCGCCTGGTCGCGACGGCGGGCAATTATGATCGTCGCGGCATATCAGCCGAAGCGACCGGTCCGGTGGATAAGGACGGGATCGTCACTTACCGCCTCGGCGGCTTTTATGAGGCGATGAACCCCTATCGGCGCAATACGAAGAATGTGTCGCTGATCGGAGATGGCGGCCTGGCGATCAACACCAATGAGGGCGGCAAGCTGACGCTTCAGGCGACGGTCTATGACAATGATCTCCAGGCCAACCGCCTGCGCGGCATATTGACTAGGGATGACGGCACTTTCCGCACCGACATTCGCTGGAATGCCAACGAACCCACCGACTTTCTCCACCTTAAATCGCAGGCCTATCAGGCGCGTTATGCGACCGCGATCGGGGAGCGGGTCACGTTCGACGCGGGGGTGCGCTATTTCAAGGCGACCGAGACGCAGCAATATCATGAGCCGCGCGGGTTGGTGGCGGGTAGCGACGATCTGGTCGCGCGCGAGTTTCGCGACCAGATCCGCAATGTCGATGGCCTGTCCTTTTCCGCCAATCTGACGGCGCGGGTCGATCTGCTCGGCATGGAACATAAGTTCCAGACCGGCGCGGATTGGTATGACGAGACGAGCGTGCTCAATTCGCGCATTTTGCGCGCGGGCGTGACGCCGCTCAGCCTCAGCAATCCCGTCTATACCAACAGCGCGCGCGACGTGGCGCGGGCCGCTTTGCTGCCCTTTACCGTCACGGATACGCGCACGAAGCGTCAGGGTGCTTATCTGCAGGACCAGATCAGCCTGAGCGATGCCTTCATGCTTGTCGGTGGCGTGCGCTACGACAAGTTCGAGGACGCGGTTGTCAACGCCGGATCTTATGAAGATGACGACATCACTTTCCGCACCGGCGCGATCTACAAGCCGCGCAAGGATGTCTCCCTCTATCTGAGCTGGTCGCAAAGTTTCGAGCCGCAGACGGCCGCCAGCCAGAATGGCGATGTTGGTGGCCCCTTCGCCCCTGTCACCGGCGACCAGTTTGAAGGCGGCATCAAGACCGACCTGTTCGACGGCAGGCTCCAGGCCAATCTGGCCGCCTATCGCATCGTCCGCAAGAATATCCTCCAGGCCGATACCAGCCTGCCGCCCGTCAACGGCCAGGACCAGCTACGCCCGATCGGCGAAGTGACAAGCAAGGGGTTTGAGATCGACCTATCGACCGACATTACCGCCAATTGGGTGGCGCTGGTCAATTATGGCTATAACGACACGAAGATCACCGGCACGATCGCGGGTCAGGCGATCACCAACGCCGTCGGCAATCGCTTCGCCAATGCGCCCAAGCATAAGGTCGGCTTCTGGACCCGCTATCAGGTGCCGGTGATCGACGCCGCCTTTGCCGTCGGCGGCGAACATGTGTCGAAGCGCATCAGCCTGTCGGGGCAGACCGTGAAACCCTATACGATCTTCGACGCATCGATCACCAAGGGGCTTGGCTTTGCCGAACTGATGCTGCGCGTCGATAATATGTTCGACAAGGTCTATGCGGCATCGGGCTTTTCGGCGCAGAGCGGGCATTTCCCCGGCGAGCCGCGGACATTCCTGGCCGAACTGCGCTTTCAATTCTGACCATGGATCAGGCGCGCGTGAAAAAGGGTCGGTCGCTTTGGTGGGTGGTGCATAGCTGGATCGGCCTCAAACTGTCGATCTTCCTGACCTTCATCCTGGCGACGGGCACTTTTGCCGTGTTCGCGCATGAAATCGACTGGCTGGCGACGCCCGCCATGCGGGTATCGCCCCGGTCGGAACCGGTCGCATCCTGGGGGGCGTTGGCGCAGGCGGCGGCCCGCGCTGCGCCCGATGCCCGGCTCCAGACCCTTTATGCGCCGATCGACCCCTGGTTCGCGGTCGAGGCCTGGGTCAGTCGCGGCAAGGGGGCGCCGGAGCGGGTCTATGTCGATCCGTGGACGGCGGAGGTTACAGGCCGGCATGGCTGGGCCAATGTCCACCGCTTCCTGCGGCAGGCCCATCGCCACCTGATGCTGCCGACGAAGATAGGCATACCGATCGTCTGTTCGCTCGCCCTGCTGCTGGCGGCCTCTTTGGTGTCGGGCATCGTCACCTACAAGAAATGGTGGCGCGGCTTCTTCCGAGCGCCGCGCGGCGGGGACGGGCGGCGGATGACGGGCGATCTGCATCGCCTGATGGGCCTGTGGAGCTTGTGGTTCGTGGCGCTGATCACGCTGACGGGCCTCTGGTATCTGGTGGAGACATTGGGCGGGAACGCCAAGGTGCCCAAATTACCGGAAGTGGCGGCTGGTGCGATGCCGACCGGGGCCGCGCTGGACCGGCTGGTCGCCGTCGCGCGCCGCGCCGATCCTGCGCTCGATATTCGCGAAATCCGCTTCACGCCCGACAATGGCGTCATCTTCCTCGGCCAGTCCTCCGCCTGGCTGGTGCGCGATCGCGCCAACGCAGTGATCGTCGATCCGGCGACGTCGCGCGTCGTCGCGCAGCTGGATGGACGCGACCTGAGCGCGCATCAGCGCATTTCCGAAATGGCCGATCCGCTGCATTTCGGCACCTTCGGCGGCCTGTGGACCAAAGTCCTCTGGTGCCTGTTCGGTGCGCTGCTGACGGCGATGGCCGTCACCGGCACGATGATCTACGCGATGCGGCTGGCTAGATCGGCGCGATCCGACGCCAGCAGCCTGAAGATCGCCTGGCAGGGCATGGGTGCCTGGGGATATGTCGGCATCGCCCTCATTCTCCTGACGCTCATCCTGACGCCGGGGGCGATCGGTGGGGCCAGTTGAAGGACGGTTGGCTTCGCTACAGTCGAAGCCTGAACCCCATTCGCATCGCAGGCTGCGTTTCTCCCTTTTTCTGTCGCGCTGCCGTGCCAATGCCTATGGCTCCGCCCGCTGAGCTGCTACCCTTGGCCGATTGTGACGATCGCGCTTAGACGCTGACGTTGGGTAAAGGATGGAGATGCTAGGAATGCGGATGCGGTGGTTATGTCTGTTCGCCATCTCGGCAGGATCGAGCGGTCCTGCGATGACGCAATTGCCCGCCATGCCGGACATTCCCCGCGTGGCACCACCTGAGCGCCCCGAAGACAGGCATTTCCGGGTGGTCATCCCGAACCGCCCGGCACCGACGCCGATCATCCTGCATGTGTCGCCGCAGGGATCGGACGAGGGCGATGGATCGGCGCGCAAGCCCTTCGCCTCGCTGGTCCGCGCGCAGCAGGCGGTGCGGAGCCTCAATCGCGACCATGATGTGACGGTCTCCTTGGCGGCGGGAACCTACCGCCTGAACGCCCCCTTGCGCTTTGGCGCGGGGGACGGCGGTCAGAATGGCTATACGGTGCGGTGGGAGGGTGTGCCCGGCACACGCGCCATCCTGTCGGGCGGTCAACCGGTCACCGGCTGGCGGCAAGTCGACCAGCAGCGAAATATCTGGGCGGCCAGCATTCCTGCGGGCACGGACCCCCGGCAATTGACCGTCGCGGGGAAACTCGCGCCACGGGCATCGGTCGAAATCCCGCGGACCGCCGTCGCTTTCCATCCTTGGGGACTGGAGATCAAGGATGCGGCATGGCGCTTTCTGGCGCAACTCCCCGGTCAGAGCCGCATCGAAGTGGAAGGCATGAGCTGGTTCACCCATCGCCATGCCATGGTCGACCGTATCGAAGGCGACAGGATCATCATGCAGCAACCGGGGTGGCGCAATAATCTGGTCGGCTATGACACGATGGCACGGCCGGTATCGGCCGAAGTCGCGCGCCTCTTCCTGGTGAATGCCCTCGCCTTCCTGCGGGAGCCGGGCCAATGGTTCGTCGATCCGAAGGCCGGGCAACTCTATTACAAGCCCCGGCCGGGCGAAGATATGAGCCGGATCGACATCGTCCTGCCGCGGCTGGAACATCTGGTGTCGATCGCGGGCAGCTATGACGAACCCGTCCGCGACCTCGAATTTCGCCGCTTGCAATTCAGCCATACGAGCTGGCTGCAGCCATCGGGACCGGAGGGCTATGCCAGCCAGCAAAGCGGTGCCTATCTGGCGGGCGAACTGGTCGATTATCCGGCCGATCCGATCCGCGATTGCAGCTGGGGTTGCGCATCGTTCGAGCGGATGCGCAACCGGTGGAGTCAGCAGCCCGCCGCGGTGCAGGTCGCTGCGGCCCGGCGCATCATCTTTGACGACGACCGCTTTTCGCAACTGGGGCAGATCGCGCTCGGCATCGGCACCAACCCGGAAGCCAATGAGAGCAGCGTGGGCCTTGGCACATCGGCGATCGAGATCACGAACAACGAATTTGCCGATCTGGCTGGCGGTGCCATCATGGCGGGCGGCGTGCAGCCGGACGCCCATCATCCAACCCGGCCTGAAATGGGCTTGCGCGACATCATCATCCGCAACAACCGGATCGAAGGGGTATCGCGCGATTATAAGGAACAGTCGGCGATCCTCGTCACCTATGCGTCCGGCACGCTCATCCTGAACAACGACGTCTCCGACGCGCCCTATGACGGCATCGATGTCGGCTGGGGGTGGGGTGCCAATGATCCGGGTGGCAGCGCCGAATATTGGCGCAAGCAACGCGGCTATTATGACCAGCCCGGCAACATCGTCTATGATACGCCCACGACGCTGCGCGACACCGTGATCATGGGGAACCGGGTCAGCCGGGTGAAACAATGGTTCCCCGACGGCGGTGCCATCTATCATCTGTCCGCTGATCCCGGCGCGCTGATCGCGGAAAATTACATATCCGACATCGCCGGATCGGGCGGGATCGGCATCTATCTGGACGAAGGGTCGCGCTATGTCACCGTGCGCCACAATGTCATCGACCGGGTCGGTGGCGTGTGGCTCAACCTCAACACCCAGTCGCATATCGCGCCGCGACGCACGGCGCTGGACAATGTCGCCACGGCCAACTGGTATAATAGCGGCAAGCTCAACGGCGAATGGAGCGCCTATCTCAACAATCGCGCCACGGACAATGTGGCGGTGGTCGGAAACCAATGGCCGGCAGAGGCAAAGCGCGTGATTGACGCGAGTGGCGTGCAACCGGCGGAGGCCGCCGGTCGCTGACGGGTGAAATCAACGCGCAGGCGGCTTTGCCGCGACCTGCCGTTGCAACGCATAGCTCTGCCGCAATCGCGGGAAATTCGCGTCCCGGTCCAGGGCCCGTCAGCACGTCGGCGACCAATGCTGCGAAAAACAGCTGTTGTTGGTGCCCTGAATGCGCGTCAGTTTCAGTGCCGGACCGCGCCACAATTGCTCAGCCGCAATGCGTGCGAGCCATATTGCGCCTTGCTTGCCATTGCCTCCGATCAGGTGACACGCCAGACCCAAAGCCGGATGGAATCGGGATAGCGCGCGCCCGAACAGACGAAGATGCTGCTATTGAGCCATGCATAGGGACCGAGCGGTGCGATGAACTCCGGCACGGTGCGAAAATAATAGGCTGATGGGTCAACGGCATCACCGGCTGCCAGGCGGGCCATGACCTCGGCAGGCCCGTGGCGCAGGCCGCGATTGCGGATCTGGATGATGGTGCCGTCATCGGTTTCGATGCCATAGGTTGCATCCGCGACGGTGACGCCATCGGACCGCAGAAGTTGCCAATCGCTGCCTCCGCCAAGGATGCGGCCACGGATATGCGGCCCCTCAACCGTCCCCGACAGAATGGGGATGATCCGCCGGCTGCCATCGGGCGTTTCCCCGATCGGAATGGGCGCGGCCAGTTCGGCGCTGGCCGCATAGACGAACGCCAACCCTGGTCGAATGGCGTCGGCGGGCACGGCATCTTCAGGAGACATGGGCATCCTCATTTGCAAGGCCCGTACAGGATATCACGTCCTGCCCGGCGCTTAGCTGGAACAATAGGTCGACATGATCCGGCAGGTCGGCGACCATGTGGCGGGTCACACGCTCATAATGGCTGACGAACCTCGCGACTGCGGCGTCGTCCATGATCCCCGGCGCATCCGGCGCGGTTGCCCGCAGCTTATGTTCCTGGAGCAGTCGGTTTTTCAGAACATGGTCGAAAGACGGAGGCTTCAACATCACCAGATGATCGATCATCGCAAACCACCGCGCATAGCATGTCTCAAGAGCCCTGTTCACATGACGCCGCCAGATGCCGTTTGGATCCTCCTGCGCCTCCAGCGCATTGAGCGGCTGTTCCAGGGCGGCGGCATCCTGCGGTCGCGCGCCCACGCACCAGCCTTCGAACAGCAGGATATCGACCTTGCCCGCATGGCGCGTCCAGTCGGCCTGCGGCAACCGGTCGTCCAACGCCTTGCTGAACCGCGGGATCAGCGTGTCTCGACCGGCGACCATATCCTCCAGCAGAGTGATACCCGCATCGACATCATGCGTGCCCGGCACCCCGCGCGTGCGGAACAGGGGGTGGATGTCCCTCGCCATCTGTTCCCGCGCCTGCAACGGCAGGTAAAGATCGTCGAGCGCGACGACCGCCGCCGAAAGCCCCTGTTCGGGCAGCAGCGATGCCTGGAGAAAGCGGCAAACCGTCGATTTCCCGCTGCCCTGCGCCCCGTTGATCCCGATGATGAGGGTCCGTCCAGCCGACGCATGCCAATGTGCTATCTGTCGGGCGAGCGGCCGCCACCAGCGATCGACCATCGCCGCATAGGATGGCGGCAATCGCTCGGCGGCGATGAGATCGTCGATGGCGGTCGCCACTACAGGCTGTCCTGGGGCACCCGCCCCTCTCTCCAGTCGTCGAGGTTGGCAAGCGCGCGCAGGCCCATCGCCTCCCGCGTCTCCCGCGTCGCGCTGCCCAGATGGGGAAGGAGAACCGTGTTCGGCGCATCGCGCAGGCGTTGGGAGACATGGGGTTCGCCGACGAAGACATCGAGGCCCGCGCCACCGATCCGCCCGGCTTCCAGCGCATCGACCAGCGCGTCTTCATCGACCACGTCGCCGCGCGCGGTGTTGATCACGATCGCATGGGGCGCCATCTGCGCGAAGATAGCCGCATCGATGATGTTGCGGGTTTCCGCGCCGCCTGGAATATGCAGCGAGACGACATCGCATTGGGCGACCATCTCGGCCAGCGATGGCACATAGCGGGCATCCAGGCGCTGCACTGCGTCCTGCGCGCCGGGACGCCGCGAATAATAGACGATGTCCATGCCAAAGCCGAAACGGGCGCGTTCGGCCATCGCCTGGGCAATGCGGCCGAAACCGACCAGCCCCAGCGTCTTGCCGCGCAGGCTGGTGCCAAGCAGATGGGTCGGCCGCCAGCCTGCCCATTGCCCGGCGCGTAATTCCCGCTCGCCTTCGCCCGCGCGCCGGGAGGCCATCAGCATCAGGGTGACGGCGATATCGGCGGTCGCATCCGTCAGGACGCCCGGCGTATTGGTCACGACGATGCCTGCGCCGCGCGCCGCCGCCAGGTCGATATGATCGACGCCTGCGCCGTAATTGGCGATGATCTTCGCGCGTTGCCCCGCCGTCCCGACGATGCCGGCATGCAGCTTGTCGGTGATGGTGGGGCAGATGGCGTCATAGTCCTGCATCGCCGCGGCCAGTGCCGCTTGCGTCAGCGGGATGTCATCCTGGTTGAACGTCGCATCATAGCGTTCCGCGATCAGCGCCTCGACCCGTTCGGGCCATTTGCGCGTCACCAATAAACGGGGCTTGTCGGGCATCGTCACGGATCAGCTCTGCGGTGCCGAAGCGGAGAAATAGGCTGTGAACGGATCGTCGGCATGTTCGGGTGGTTCGCCTTCGCGCACGGTCGTTCGACGCATGTCGCGCCTTTCCTTATAGATGTCGAAATCGCCGCCCCGGTGCATGGTCGCCAGATTGTCCCAGATAACGATGTCGCCCGGTTGGTAGGAGACGCCGAATACATATTGCGGCTGGGTGGCGAATTCGATCAGATATTTGATGAGCGCGCGCCCTTCCTCGCGTGGCAGGCCAACGACGTCCATCGCATGGCTGCCGATATAGATGGCGGTGCGTCCGGTTGCTTCCTGGTGCATGACCATGGGCTGGCGGGCTTTGGGACGGCCGTCAATCTCCTCCTCGGTGATCGGGAAACCCGCGAGCAGGCGCGAATACCAGAGCGAATGTTCGGCCTGCAGCGTATCGACCTTTTCCTTGATGTCGGCAGGCAGGTCTTCATAGGCCGACCGCATGTCGGCAAAATAGGTCAACCCGCCTTCCTTGGGCACTTCATAGGCGAGCAACAGCGAATAGGCCGAGCGCAGGTCCATGAAGGAGGAATCGGTATGCCAGAGCCGGTCGCCCTTCTTGTGCAGAACCATATTCTCGTCGACCAGTATCTCGCCCGTAGGCGTCAGGTTGCTGGCGTCGAATATCTCCGGCGTGTCCGGGTGACGACGCGGCCGGTTCTTTACCGATGGCGCCGTTTCCAAATGACCGAAATGGCGGCTGAAAGCGACATGGGAGGCATTGTCGAAACCGGTGCCGCGAATGACGCACACGCCCCACTGGTTCATCGCATCCTTGATGGCGGCGACATCGGCGTCGCTCAATGGTTTGCTGACGTCGATGCCGGAAAGCTCGGCACCAAAGCGCGGGGTGATGGGGGTCGCAGTCAAAGCCATGATCATATTTCCTGTTAGGGCTTGGTCGCCACGGCATGCGCCGGAAGGACGATGTTGTCGGTGGGAACGGGCGTGCGGGCCGCCTGGCGCTTGCCGACACGGGCAAGCAGGAGCAGCGAAACGCACGAGAGCAGCGGCGTCGCCGCAAGCAGGACGAACAGCAGGCGGGGGGGTATGTTCATCGCCAGCAGATAGCCGCCCAGCAGCGGTGCGAAGATCGATCCGATCTTGGCCACCGATGTCGCCCAGCCCGCGCCATTGGCGCGGATGGCACTGGGGTAGAAAATGCCCGCGATGGAATGCATGCCGAAATGCGTGCCGCTGATCATCGCCATGCTCAGAAGGGAGAAGGCGGCCAGACCCTGCAGCGAGACCGGGGCCAGGCCCATGACCAGCAGCAGCGGTGCCGCCAGCATCGGATAGAAAGCGATCGCGATCGGCCCCAGCCGGTCGGTAAAGCGCATGAGCGCCAGGCCCGCGAGCGAGCCGCCGATCGAGCTGACGGACATGATCATCGCCGCCTGCGTCCGGGTGAAACCGACATCCTCGAAGATGATCGGGCCCCAGTTGGACTTGAAATAGACCGCCATCGAACTGCCGATATAGGCGAGCCAGAGCAGGCTGGTGATCGGCCGCAGATCGCCCTTGAACAGGGTGGCGATACGGAAGCCCTTTCCTGTGGCGGGCGCTGTTTCGTCCGTGACCATGAAGCGGTCCTGCGGCCGCGCACCAAGCCCCGGTTCCAGCGCGTTCAGCGCCTTTGCGATCTTGTCGGGCGATCGCCCCTTCACCGCCAGATAGCGAGCGGATTCAGGGAGCAGGGCAAAGAGGAGCGGGACGAGCAGCAGCGTCGCCACGCCCGACACCATGAATACCGACTGCCAGCCATAAAGCGGCGCGAGCCACACCGTCATCGGCCCCGCGACAACGCCGCCCAGCGTATAGCCCATCATGATGACGGTCACGACGGTCGCCCGATAGCGGCGCGGCACATATTCGATGTTGAGCGCCCAGGCGAGCGGCATCAAGCCGCCCAGGGCCACGCCGTTCAGGAAACGCAGCGCCAGCAGCACCTGCATATTGGGCGCGAGCGCAATGGCCATGCTGGTCGCCCCGAACGCCACCACCGACGCGATGATGATCGGGCGCCGCCCATAGCGGTCACCCAGCCAACCAAAAGCGATCCCGCCCAGCATCGCGCCGAACACACCCATAGCGAACAGTTCGCCCAGGGAAATGACGTCCGCACCGAACCCGTCGCGCAGATAGGGCGCGACGAAGGAGATGACGAGCATGTCGAAACCGTCGAGAAAGGTGACGGTCCACGATATCGCGACGAGGCGGATGACGAACGCATTGATCCGCTGACGTTCGATCACGTCCGTCACCTCGATGACGACGGGGGGCGATGGATCGGTTGCGGTCATGCTCATCGTGGCTCGTCCCTCTCCTGCGCCTTATGCACCGAAGTGGAAGCGCGCGCCGACCTTGAACGCGCGACCGACCGGATCGAACAGGATCTGGTTGGTGCCGCCCGATGGTCCGGGCATGGCGGGCGGATCGCGATCGAGCAGATTGTTCACCGTGGCGAACAATTGGAAGGTCCGCCCATTGCCGGCTTCGACATTCACCCGCGCCGTCATGTCGAGGTAGAAGCGGCTGGGCACATTATTATTGTCGACGCTGTTCGGTGCGGTGACGGCATAGCCATCCTGATCGGGACCAACGAAATTGGTCCAGTAGATGCCCGACGGAATATAGCGGCCATGACCGGTCAGCCGGAATTTGCCGACCGTCCAGGTCAGCACGCCATCCAGCACATAATCGGGCACGCCAGGAATCGTCCCGGTGCGCACGCCCGTCTGCCCTGCGCGATCGACCGCGCCCAGGGCATCGACGGTCGTCAGTTCCTTCGTGATGTTCGCGATCAACTGCCCGTTCAGCTCACCCCATGAACCGAGCGGCTGGCGATATTGGAGTTCGATGTCATAGCCGCTGGTCTTGAGGGCGTTAGAATTGAGGATGACGTCGCGGACCTGCAGAATCTGGTTGTTGGCGTCGCGCGTGATCTGGCTGCAGAAATTGGTCGCCCCCTGCGCGCATCGATTGACCAATGTCTGCGCGCCCAGGGCACCGATCGCGTCGGCCACCTTGATATTATAATAGTCGACAGACAGGCGCAGCCGCTGGAGCAGGCCGGACCGGGGGGCGATCACGAAACCGCCAGTCCAGCTGTCCGCCTTTTCGACCGAGAGGTTCGGATTGGCCCCGGTGACGACGAAGGGGTTGGTCTGCAATCCGCCGTTCAACGGGTCGGACAGGCCGATCGAGCGCAGCGTCTGCGGGCCGAACAGTTCGAAAATATTGGGCGCGCGAATGTCGCGCGACCGCGTGCCGCGCAAGCGGACGCCTTCGATCGGTTCGTAGACGAGGCCGGCCTTCCAGGTCGTGACCGACCCTGTGGTGCTGTAATCGGTGCGGCGGGCCGCACCATTGAGGTCGAGCGCATAGCCGACCGATGAATTGCGCAACACGGGGACGGCGATCTCGCCGAATATTTCCTTCACCGTCACGCCGCCCGACAAAGCGGAGCCGTTGAGCGAATAAAAGCCGTTCGCCGCCGAGATGGGATCGGCGGTGCCGTCCACGGTATCGCGCCGATATTCCGCGCCCACCGCCACCGTTACCGGCCCCGCTGGCAGGTCGAACAGCTCGCCGCGCAGGTCCACGCCCGCGACATGCTGTTCATTGACGGTTCGCTGCAGGCCGTTGCCAGTGATATAGCCGACCGACGCCTGGCTGAATTGCCCTTCGCCGAACGGGTTGAACGGTACGCAGCCCGCATCGTCATTGCTGGCGATCGCGTCGGCATTGACGCGGCAGACAATCTGGCCGCCGGAACGCACCGCGTCTACGGCTTTCAGAAGATTGGCCTGATTGACGAGGTTCGTCGCCCGTTGCGTGAAATTGGTGCGGCCATATTGATAGAAGCCGTTGACCGTCCATTTGTCGCTCAGCTTCGCCTCGACGCCCAGCACGCCGCGATAGGTTTCCGTGGTCGATGTCGCCCGGCCGGGGCCAAGGTCGAACGCGGCCTTGCCCAGGATGAAGGAGGCGACGCCATTGGCATCCATCGTCGATGCGACGGCGGCAGGGATGAAGGGATTGTCGCGCTTGATACGGCCGAGCAAAGTCCCGTTGAAGTCGCGGAAGATGGCGCCGTCGACGGTCCCCTTGACCCGGCCATAGGACAGGTCGGCGGTCAGCGTGACATCGTCGGTCAGGTCCGCCGTCAGGGCACCATAAGTAGACACGCGTTCCAGCGGCACTTTGAGCCGCAGGGCGGAAATGAAGCCGTTACGCCCTTGACCCTCGCCGCCGAGCATGAATAGCGGACCGACCAGCGAACCATATTGAAACTGCCCCGGCGTGCCGTCGGCCAGGAATTTGGTGCCGCGCAACGGATCGGTCGCCGTCGTGCCGATCACCTGACCCGCCGCATTGTACGACCGATTGATGAGGCCGCCCGGTGACATGGTCGATGTATTGACCCCGCCGATGATCAGATTGGCGGGCAGGCCACCGGCACCGGGCGTATTGCCCAGGATCAGGGTCTGGCTGTCGCACCAGCTACGGCTGGTGCAGGTGCCCAGCCCTTCCAGCTTTTCATATTCGACCGCGCCGATCACATGGATGCGATCGCCAAAGCGCATGCCGCCCGACAGGCTGGCGAACAGATTGCCGTCATCGCCCCGCTGCGACATGCCCGCGGCAAATTCGCCGTCCAGGCCTTCTTTCTTGCGGTCGAGGACAAAGTTCACCACCCCTGCAACCGCATCCGACCCATAAGCGGCCGAGGCGCCCCCGGTCACGACATCGACGCTGCGCAACAGGGAGGACGGGATCAGGTTGGTATCGACCGAACCCTGCACGGTGCTGGGCACGAAACGCTTGCCATCGACCAGGACGAGTGTGCGCTGGGGATCGAGCCCGCGCAGATCGAGCAGCCGAGCGCCGATATTGCCGCCCAGATTGGCCTGCGCCGCCGGACCGCTCGACGCGCGGAAGCTGGGCAACTGGTTCAGCGCTTCGCCGACATTGGTGATGCCCAGCGCATCGAGCCGTTCAGCGCCGATCGAGGTGACCGGCGTCGGCGCGTTGAAATTGGAACCCAGGCGCGTGCCCGTCACGACGATGTCAGTCACGGGCAAGGCACCCGATGCGCCTTCGGTCGTCTGGGCATCGACGGATTGCGGGGCGGTAGTTGGATCAGCCGGGGCGGACTCCTGTGCGGCCACACCGGTCGGCAGCGCCATCGCTACCCCGATCATGGCCAAGACACTCGCGTTTGCGCGCATGCGCTGGGTGCTCAATCGCATCTTCATTTCCCTCTCCTGGCCTTCTGCTGCGGCCTCTGAACAATTTATGTATCGTGATACATAGATTGTCAACGCCCTCCTTTCAGGGGGAAAATTTGGGGGAAATCTGATATTTTGCAGTTGTTTACCAGCGCCGCTAAGAATGGCATGCGGGCTGCAATCCACTGTCCCGCCTTTGCAATGGGAATGACATGGCCTCCGACGATCCGAATCCAGCCGATCCGTTCGACAGCAGCACAGCGCAATATCGCGCCTATTTTCCCGAAGGATCGCGCGATGACGTCGAATTCCGGCTGACCCGGATATTGTCGCTGTCGGCCCGCCGTTGGGGGACGCATGTCGAAAATCGCATGTTGGCCGCCACGGGCCAGTCCCGGTCGCGATGGCAGACCCTCTTCGTCCTGAGCGTCGCCACGCCCCCGGTCACGACATCGCTCTTGTCGGCCCGCCTCGCCATTCAATGGCCACCGCTGATCCGAACATTGAATTCCCTGGAAGCCGATGGCCTGATCCGCCGGACGGAAAACCCGCACGACAAGCGATCACGCCATATCGAGATCACGCCAGCGGGCATGGCGGTCGTCGAGCAGGTTCAGCCCGTTCTGTCGGACATTCGATCGACGGTATTTGCCAAACTCAGCAAAGAAGAGATGGAACTGGCGACGCGCGTTTTGGAGAAGGTCGTCGTCGGCGTGAGTGAAGCCCAGGAGGCGGATGCGGTGTGATGTTACTCGATATTCCGCATACCGTGCAGCGGGAGCCGGTCTAAACGGCGGTTCGCGTCGATTGCCGATTGAAACCGCTGATGCTAAAATGCGAATTGTTAGTTACCTGGACCGACGTCATGCCGCATGACCGTCCCGATAGGTCAATCGCGTTTCGATTGGCTCTCAGACAGTATCGATCTTGCCGCCGAAAGTCTCGCGCAGTGATGTCCCACATCGACAGGCGCTTTCTTCGCCGTGCATGTCATGGTGCTGACGCCGATCTGTCATTAAATCGTATCGCCCCATTCCTAGACGCGCGGCGATGGAATGTTCAAAGGCATCGACGCGCGACGGGGCGCTGGGCTTTAGCTGGGTCAGGCTGCGCAATCAGATTGCGCGCATGACCCGGCGCGACGATGCCGACGATCTGCTGCAGGATGCGTGGCTCAGCGTTGCGGCGCGGCGGACACAAGCCGACAATGCCGAAGCCTTGCTTGCGCGGATCGCGACCAATCGCGGTATCGATGCCTATCGCCGGGAACGGCGGGTCGGATCGACCATCGTGGCGGAAACGACGAGCGACAGCGTCGCAGACAGCTTCCCCCTGCAGGACGAAGTGATGATCGCGCGAGAACGTCTGGACCATGTGCGCGGCGGGGTCGCGCAACTCAGCCCCCGCACCCGCCAGATTTTCTTGATGTATCGCCTGGACGGGCGTAAATATCGCGAGATCGCCGAGGAGTTGGGGATCAGCCAGAGCGCAGTCGAAAAACATATCGCAAAAGCGATGGCGCATCTGGCCGAATGGATGGAGCATTGGTGACGTGAACTTCCGCAGCAAGCCGGAAAATGTGAACCGGCAGGCAGCGGATTGGCTTGCGCGCTTACACGCCGACAACCGATCCACCCAGGACGAAGCGGCATTTCGCGCCTGGTTGAATGCTGATCCGTCCCATGCCCTGGCCTTCGATCACAGCTCCACCGTCTGGGACGCCGTCGGAGGCCTTCGCGACGATCCACGCAGCGCGCCCGCGCCGCAGCGATTGTCGCGCCGGGCCGTCATGGCCGGGGGCGTCGGAATCATCCTGTCCGCGGGGCTGACGGTCGGATGGCAGCAGGCGCAGGCTGGCGTGTACCGGACAGGCGTTGGCGAGCAGCGCCGCCTGATGCTGGATGACGGCACCCGCGTCATGCTGGACACCAATACGCAGATCCGGTTCCGCGCGCGCGAAACCATGCGCCTGCTCTCGCTCGAAACGGGTCGCATCAACCTGGATATCGCCCGCGATTCGCGTCCCTTCGTCATCGAGGCGGGTGACAGGCGGGCGGTGGCGGACATGGCCCGGCTCGATCTGCGCCGCGATGACGATCATGTGACGCTGACGGCCATTCAGGGCAGCGCCCGTGTCGAGGCGATGCAGGCGCCGGTCCTGCTGTCGCAAGGGCATCGCATCGCCATGACGGCCGGGCATCCCGATCAACTCGACCGGCCGGAACTGGAAGACCTGACGGCGTGGCAGAGCGGTCGCCTGGCCTTCCGCGATCAAACGGTCGCCGAGGCGGCGGCGGAGATGAACCGCTACGCCGAACGGGCACTGGTCGTGTCCGACGCCAAGGCTGCGGCCATGCGCGTCAGTGGCGTCTACAGCGTCGGCGATCCCGAAGCCTTCGCCCGCTCGCTCGCCGTCCTGCTGCCCATTCGCGTCACCGCACAGGCCGACGCCGTCCGCATCGCCAGCATGTACTGATTTTATTTGCATGCGGGGGGTGGGGAAATCCCGACCCCCAGCGACGAGGATATAAGCGGCGCTCGCGGGGAACGCCGAACAGGGACATCACATTATGATCAGTTTGAAACGGCAGCTTTGCCGATCGGCGGCGCTCGCCCTCACGCTTTCCTCCATGGCGATGTCGGCCACGCTGCAGGCCCAGACGCAGGGCCAGTCGCGCCAGATGCGCGTGACGATGGCCGCCCAGCCGATGGCCAGCGCGCTTGAACAGCTGGCGCGCCAGAGCGGTCAGGACATCCTGTTCACGCGCGACGCCGTGGCGTAACTGCGGTCACCCGCGTTGTCGGGCATGTTCGACGCCGAAACCGCGGCACGTCGGCTGGTCGCGGGCACGTCGCTGGTGGTCGTGCGTGATCGCGCGGGGGCGCTGATCGTTCGCCCTCAGACGGCGGCGGCCGCAGAAACGCCGGCAAGCGCCAACCTTGATACGGCAGCGAGCAACAATATCGTCGTGACGGCCAGCTTTTCCGAAGGCGTCGGCCGGTCGCTCGATTTGAAGCGCAAAGCAGATTCGATCGCGGATGCGGTCGTCGCGGCCGACATCGGCAAACTGCCGGCGTTCAACGTGGCCGAGGCTTTGCAGCGCGTGCCCGGCGTTACCATCGTCCGTGAAGCGGGCGAGGGGCAGTTCATCAGCGTGCGCGGCCTGGGGCCGAATTTCCAGTCGGTCACCTTCGACGGCATGCCGCTCGCTTATAACGAAAATATCCGCAATTCGGGCCAATCCGGGCGTCAGTTCCGCCTGCAAATCCTGCCCGCGACATTGATCGACAGCGTGGTGGTGGTCAAGTCGCCCACCGCCGACCTGGTCGAAAGCGGGATCGGATCGTCGGTCGACATCCGCCTGATCAAGCCGCTCGATCGCCCATCCTTTATCGCCGCCAACGCCTATGCGGGGTATGAAGAGCGTACCGACACGGTCAATCCCAATGGCACGATATCGGGCGGCTGGCGCAACGCGGACGGCACCTTCGGCCTGCTGGGCGGGCTGTCCTATTCGCGGCGCGAGGTGCAGTTCGACCGCCTGCGCATGGGGTGGCAGGAAGCGGAGGTCGAGGGTTTGGGCAAGTTGCGCGTGCCAGGCGATGCGCAGCCCTATCTGGAGCTTGAGGATCGCGAGCGGATCAGTGCGGTGCTGGGCGTCCAATGGCGTCCGTCATCCACGTTCGAGATCGACATTAACGGCCTCTATTCGCAGTTCAATAACAAGACGGTCGAACAGCGGCTGACCTATTATATTCCCAACGAATTGTCGCGGCTCGACCTGTCCAGTGCGGTGGTCGAGGATGGACGGCTGGTCGCGGGCACGATCCGGGGCGCGCGCATCCGCAACTACAGCGAAAATATGGATCAGTCGCACCAGAATCTGCAGCTCAATGCGACCATGAAGCTGGACCTTGGCGGCTGGCAGATCGAACCGCGGGTCAGCTATGCGCGGGGGTCGTGTCCCAGGAGGTGGTGTAGGTTTTGAGGGTAGCGAAGCTGACCGGACGCGCGCTCATCGATAAAGCGCTGTAGCGGCCGGTCAGTTTCGCGGGTGGTCACCGGCGAACTTCGGATAAGTTTGGGTTGCGAAGCTCAACTTACGGAGACCTCCGATGACCAATGACAAGATGGACCTGCACGCTCTGGTTGGGAAGACAGCCGACGGCGATTTTCTACGCGACATGATCGGCTTTGCCGCGCAGCGGCTGATGGAACTGGAAGTGGGCGGTGCGACCGGCGCTGCCTATGGTGAAAAAGATCCTGAGCGCCTCGCGCAGCGCAACGGCTATCGGGATCGGGACTGGGAGACGCGAGCAGGGACGGTCGAGCTGCGGATCCCCAAGCTGCGCAAGGGAACATATTTTCCAGGGTTTCTGGAGCCCCGCCGTATGGCAGAGAAGGCACTGACGGCCGTCATCCAGGAAGCTTATATCCAGGGGATCTCGACCCGCTCTGTGGACGATCTGGTCAAAGCCATGGGCATGAGTGGGATCTCAAAGAGCCAGGTCAGCCGACTGTGCGTGGAGATCGACGAGCGGGTGAAGGCCTTTCTCGATCGTCCGATCGAAGGCGACTGGCCCTATCTCTGGATGGACGCGACCTACATCAAAGTGCGGCGAGCCGGTCGCATCGTCTCTGTCGCGGTCATCATTGCCGTTGGCGTTAACAGCGATGGCCGGCGCGAAGTGCTCGGCATGGCGATCGGTCATTCCGAAGCGGAGGTCTTCTGGACCGAGTTTCTACGCAGCCTTGCTCGTCGCGGTCTGCGCGGCGTGAAGCTGGTGATCTCAGATTCCCATGAAGGCATAAAAGCCTCCGTCGCCAAAGTGTTCAGCGCCACCTGGCAGCGATGCCGGGTTCATTTTATGCGCAATGCGCTGGCCCATGCCGGCAAGAGTGGACGCCGGGTCGTGTCGGCATTCATCGCCACCGCTTTCGCCCAGGAAACTCCAGAGGCCGCAAAGGCCCAATGGCGTAGCGTCGCCGATCAATTGCGCCCTACCGTGCCAAAACTCGCTACTCTGATGGACAGCGCCGAGGAGGATGTGCTGGCCTACATGACCTTCCCAGCCCAACACCGCACGAAGTTGCACAGCAACAATCCGATCGAGCGGCTCAATGGCGAGATCAAGCGGCGCACCGATGTTGTCGGTATCTTCCCCAACGAAGAGGCGATTACCCGTCTCGTCGGCGCTATCCTTCTGGAACAGAACGACGTGTATGGACCACCCCCACCTTGCAAGGCTTTTCAACAGATTTCGACGATTTCGGATCTTGCGGTCGTGTATCCGGCCTTGTTGTGCGGCATAACACGCCGCAGGCCCCTATGGTTTCCGCGGATCGACGGCCGGACAAATGGACGAACTCAAATTGGTTCGCATCATTTCAGTGACCTTTGTCGATCCCCGGTGATACCGGTTCGCCATACTCTGTCGTTGCCCTCGCAAGTCGGCACCATCACATCGGCGCCGAACTGGTTAGGCCGCCATCGGCAAAGGCGATGGACGGCGGTATACCTCATTCCTGGTCAACATGGCCCAGATCGAGCGAGCCGTCTTGTGAGCGACGGCTGTTGAGGCTACATTCACGGGCCTCCTGTCGACCAAAGCTTTAAGCCAGGGCCGAGGTGTCACGTCCTTGCGGAACGTTGTTCCTACAACGGCCCGAGCTCCATGGATCAAGAGCGTTCGGAGATATCGATCGCCGCCTTTGCTGATCCGACCAATCTTCTCTTTTCCCCCGCTCGCTCGAATCCGTGGCGTCAGGCCAAGCCAAGCTGCAAAATGACGGGAAGACTTGAACTGACTGCCATCGCCGACGGCTGCCACAATCGCTGTCGCCGTAATTGGGCCCACGCCCGGAGCAGTAGCCAGACGCTGGCTGTCCGGGTTTGATTTGTGCCAGGCGACGATCCGCTTCTCCATCTCGCCAAGCTTATCGGTTAATGTGTCGATGTGCCGGAAAAGACATCGCAACGCTTCTCGCGCTTCGTCCGGGACGACGGTCTTGTCCGAGGTTGCAAGACGCTCGCTCAATATCGCGAGCTGTCGCACGCCCTTGCCCGCGATAAGCCCGTATTCGCCCAGCAGTCCGCGCAGTGCATTGATCGTCGCCGTTCGCTGTCGGACCAACAGGCTGCGGACACGATGCAAAGCCAGAACCGCCTGTTGCTGCTTCGTCTTGATAGGAACAAACCGCATGTTCGGCTTGGCGACGGCCTCGCATATGGCCTCCGCGTCGGCGGCGTCCGTCTTGTTCCGCTTCACGTACGGCTTAACGTACTGAGGTGGAATGAGCTTGACCGTGTGGCCGATCTCCACAAGCAAGCGCGCCCAGTGATGCGCGCTAGAACACGCTTCCATTCCGACTAGGCACGGCGGCTGCTTTTTGAAGAAGGCCGCCATATCGGCCCGAGAGAGCTTTCGGCGAAGCACGGTTAAGCCGGCCTCATCTACACCGTGAACTTGGAAAACCGTTTTGGCCAGATCAAGGCCAATCGTAACAACTGACATCGCGCTTCCTCCACTTTAATGGCACCATATAATATGATCGTTTGCATGGGGGTGGTCCATGCCATCAAATGGGCCGTCCAACGCTGCCGCTACATGACACTTGAGAGCGTCTCAGGTTTAAGCGATAATCCCATCATCACGTTGCCTGCCATGGCAGCATGATCAATCCGGCTTAGCCGGAGGTCGCTGTGGCTATCCCAGCGAACCTACACCACGCTGTGGGACACGATCTGCGCGGGCGCGCAGCGGCCTCGACACGCCGATCCAGCGGGTACAATATCGTACCCGCAGCGGTGCGGGCGGCAATCTGACCTTCGATTTTCGCGGCGACGTGCTGGGCAATCAGCGCATCACATCGCTCTACACCGATCTCGACCTGACCGATCCGTCGGTCATGCCGTTCGAAAGCTTTGCGATCCGGCCGATCAATTCGGAAGACGAAGACAAGAGCGCCATCGTCAACATAGCGCGCGACATCGATTTCGGCCTGGGTGGCGTGACCTTCACGCGGCTGCGTTTCGGCGGCCAGTTTTCCGATCGCTATCGCGATTATCAGCGTCGTGATCGCAACAATGCCGTCCTGCGGAGCGGCGCGACCCGGACGGATGCGTTCCTGCAATATCCGGTGGCCAGCAACGCCTTCGACCAATCGATCGCCAATCGCCAGACTTGGGGCAGCGTCGATTGGGCGTTGTTCAATCAGGCCTATACGCTGGGCAGCGAATATGATGGCGTCAGCCCTAGCGCGTACGACCTTGATCCGACCGCGGCCGACCTCCAAAATTCCTATCGGATCGGCGAAAAGATCCTGGCGGGCTATGGTCGGCTCGACTTCGAATCGATTGTCGGCAACGTCCCGGTCACCGGCAATTTCGGCCTGCGCTATGTGCGCACCCGTACCAATGTTCGCGGCACGACGATAGCGCCCGTTTCCGATGGCGCGGGCGGGGTGACGACGCAGGTGACGCCGACCACCACCAAGGCGAGCTATGGCGAGTTCCTGCCCAGCGCGAACGCCATGTTCGAAATCGCGGACAATATGCAGTTGCGGCTCGGCGTCGCTCGGACGATGACGCGGCCGTCGCTGTCGGAATTGCGCAATTCCATCAACACCAACAGCGTGACCGTGACGAGCATCTTCAACGAAGGCGCGGCCGCGCTCGCTGACCCGACGCTCAACCTGACCGCAGCCGCGGGCAATCCGAACCTGCGTCCCTATACGTCGTGGAACCTGGACGTTTCCTTCGAATGGTATTTCGACAAGTTCGGCGCCTTCACCGTCGCGGCGTTCCACAAGGACATCAGCGATTATGTCGCGTCGGATTTCGAGACGCGCACGCTAGCCTTTGCCGTCAACGACGGTTCGACGCTGCCGGTGGATATTCTGGTGTCGACGCCGACCAATGTCGGGGATGCCACCATATCCGGCATCGAGTTCGGCTATACGAAAAAGCTGCCGTTCGGCCTGGGGGTCACGGCGACCGCGACCTTCGCCACGTCGAAGCTGGAGCTTGATCGCACGGGCGTCGGCCTGCAATCGGCCGGTATCCAGGGCGTGTCCGACGTCAGCTATTCGATCACGCCCTTCTTCGAATCCGGGCCGTTCGAAATCAACCTCAGCTACACCTATCGCAGCGATTATATGACGGATGCCGGGGCGGTGGTCACATCGCTGCCCAGCCCGGAAGATGTCGTGCCCTATTATCAAAAGGGGTTCGGTATCGTCGATCTGGGCGCCAGCTATCAGATCAAGCCCAATGTGGAGATGTTCGTGCAGGCGGTGAACCTGTTCGACCAGCGCCAGGTGTCCTTCGCCGGAACGGAGCAGGACGTCAGCGAAATCCACACATTCGGCCGCACGGTCAACTTCGGCGTTCGCGCCAAATTCTGACCCCGGCCGCTGTTGCCGCACCGTGGCGGGGCCATCGCCTCGTTACGGTGCGGCACGCCCCCAAAACGGATTTTTCGGCGAGGAAGCTGCATGGACCGCATGTTCATCATCGGGGCGTTCGCCCTGGGCGCCCTGACAGGGCCGGTACAGGCCAGTCCCGCCGATGGTCGCCGCTGGCTTGCGGGCGACCATCATGTGCATAGCATCTACAGCGCGCAATATCGTGCCGACCCGGCCCATCCCGATGCGCCGCCCGCGCCGATCATCGGCGGCGATTCGTCGCACACCATTGTCGAAAACGCCCGGATGGCGCGCCGTTTCGGCCTGTCATGGATGGTGTCGACGGACCATGGCGGACCCCGTCATTCGATCCTCAACTATGACCGCGCCTGGCCCGATGTCGTCGCGGCACGCAAGGCCGTGTCGGACCTGGTCCTGTTCTACGGTGCCGAGTTCGACGTGCCCGGCGGCGAACATGCAAGCCTGATCCTGCCGATCGACGCGCAGGAGCGCGATACGCTGCGCGCCATCGAATCGCGCTTCGGCAAGCGCGAGGCGTTCCCGGCTGATCCGGCGCGCAACACCAAGTCCCGCATGATCGCGGCGCTCGGCTATATGGCCGCCTTGCCGAATGCCCCTGTCGTCATCGGCAATCATCCGTCACGGACGGCGACGGGCCTTGGCCAATGGGGACTTCATGCACCCGCCGAATATCGGGCCTGGCATGATGCCGCGCCCCATGTCGCGATCGGCATGGAGGGCGCCCCTGGGCATCAAGCGGCTGCCCCCAAGGCAGGACTGGACGCAGCCCACGGGTCGCGCGGCCTCTATGGCGGATATCCCACGATGGGCGGCTTCGATCAGATGGTCGCCACGCTTGGCGGCGGATGGGATGCCCTGCTTGGCCAGGGGATGCACTGGACGATCACGGCCACGTCGGATTCGCATGGCCACTGGACAGCGGGCGGGGCCGATTTCTGGCCCGGCGAATATGCCAAGACATGGGTGTTGGCGACACCGACCGGCGCGGACATTCTGGACGGCTTGCGCAGCGGGCGCGTCTTCGCGGCGACCGGCGACCTTATCGACGCACTGGATTTTACGGCCGCCCGCGTGCGAATGCCTAGTCCGCCTGCCGCCATGGGCGATGTCCTCGCCGTGCCGCGCGGCGAGGACATCGTCGTGACAATCCGATGGCGACCGGCCCGCACGGCGAACGCCCATGGCGACGTGCCAAAGCTGGATCATGTCGACCTCATCG
Source organism: Sphingobium sp. SA2 (assembly GCF_032227065.1). Classification (NCBI taxonomy): domain Bacteria; kingdom Pseudomonadati; phylum Pseudomonadota; class Alphaproteobacteria; order Sphingomonadales; family Sphingobiaceae; genus Sphingobium; species Sphingobium sp. SA2. Next base: position 186,476 of record NZ_JAPMXX010000006.1, on the reverse strand, counting down.
CAGGCGGCCCCTCCGCAACGGCGGGTGATCGCAACGCGACGACCAAGGTCATTCGCCGCTTCACCGCCCAGCAATGGAAGCAGGAAGGCGATTATCACGTCGTCGAACACCGGATCGGCGCACAGGACATGCCCCGCTACCTCCGCATCCGCGGCACGAACACGACGCAAACCGAACCCGGTCCCGACCCCGTGGGCGAAAATCCCTGGGATGACCTCTGGTTCTATTCCAACCCGATCTACATCGACCGATAAGCAGACGTCAGGCCGCAGTGGAACCGGGGCAACTGGATGCACTTCGGGCAGGAAGGATAGGACACTAGTCATCTGGAACTGAAGTAAGCATCATTGTATTTACCCCTCACTGGCGATGATGGGGGGCGTGATGGCGGGTAGGCAGGCTGATTTGGTTGTCTTAACTGCAGACGACCGTTGTTTTCTCGAAGCTCAGGTTCGCCGCCGCAAAGCACCACGTTCGCTATCGGACCGATGCCGGATGGTGCTGCTTGCGCAGAGGGATTACAGAGCAAGGAAGTTGCCGAACGCCTCGGTGTCCATGAGCATACGGTAGGCAAATGGCGACGGCGGTTCGTACAAAATGGCATTGACGGGCTGACCGACGAATTTCGTGCGGGCCGGCCACGAACGGTGTCGGACACGCAGGTGGCTAAGGTGGTCGAGCGCACGCTGAACACCACCCCAAAGGATGCCACGCATTGGTCGATCCGCCCCATGGCCGCTGAGGCCGGGCTGTCGCACACCACTATTCGCCGGATTTGGGGCGCTTTTGGCCTGCAGCCCCACCGGTCTGAGACCTTCACGCTGTCCACTGATCCACTATTCGTCGACAAGGTGCAGGACATTGTCGGCCTTTACATGTCACCGCCGAATCGGGCTATCGTGCTGTGCGTGGATGAAAAATCACAGATCCAAGCCTTGGATCGCGAGCAGCCGGTCTTGCCCATGGCACCCGGCGTGCCCGAGCGGCGCACCCATACCTACATCCGCAACGGTACGACTTCATTGTTCGCGGCGCTCGACATCGCCACCGGTGCCGTCATCGGCAAGTGCTATAAACGCCATCGGGCGACCGAGTTCCTCGACTTCCTCAAGCGCATCGACGCCGCGATGCCCGAGGTGCCGGACGTCCACCTCGTGATGGACAACTATGCCACTCACAAGACGCCGAAAATTAAGGCGTGGCTGGCGCGCCGCCTACACTGGCACGTCCACTTCACGCCGACTTCCGCTTCCTGGATCAATCAGGTTGAACGGTGGTTTGCAGAATTGACCCGCAAGCAGTTGCAGCGCGGTGTCCATCGCTCCACTGCGGAACTCGAAGCTGACATCGCTGCATTCATCAAGGCGCACAACGAAAACCCCAAACCCTACAGATGGGTCAAATCCGCAGACGACATCCTCGCCGCCGTCAGGCGCTTCTGCCAAAAGACAATGAGCCGAACTTCGGATTCACATGACTAGGCCGGATCGACATTCAGGATTCCCAAGAGGGCTGATACCTGATTCATGAGTTTCCGCGATCGCGGAGGGATCATGGGGATCAAGCAGTACGAGTTGAGTGAAGCACAGTGGCATCGGATTGAAGCGATGTTGCCGGGCAAGGCCTCTGATGCTGGTCGGACGGCATACGATAATCGCTTGTTTATCAACGGTGTTTGTGGGTTCTTCGATCTGAAGCGCTGGTCGGACCTGCCGGACCGTTATGGCAAGTGCAAGGCGGTGCATAAGCGCTTCACTTACTGGGCACAGGCCGGGGTTTGGGAACGCATCTTCACCCTGCTCACCAGTGACCGCAGCAGCGAGTATCTGATGATCAAAAGTTCGATCGTCCGTGGCCACGCCCAAGCGGCGACGGGCCAAAAAGGGGGGCGTGCGATCAGGCTATGGAGCGCGCCCGAGGCGGATTGACGACCGAGTGGCATATCGCGGTCGACACGTTCGGCCGCCATGCCCGTTTCATCCTGACAGGCGGCAACGCCAGCGATGCCAGATCCGCCATCCCGCTTCTAACCGGCCTCAATGCCACCCATGTCCTTGCGGACAAGCCTATGACAGCCACGCCATCCTTGACCACATCGAAGCGTCAGGCGCACAGCCGATCATCCCGCAACGGACCTGCATGCTACGCAAACGCGCCTTCGGCCCCGGCAAATGCAGGATGCGAAGCCGCGTCGAGCGCACCATCGGACGTCTCAAACAACTTTGACGCATTGTCACAAAATAGGTCGTGTCGCTGGTGGTGGTGTAGGTTTTGAGGGTTAGCGAAGCTGACCGGACGCACGCTCATCCATAAAGCGCTGTAGCGGCCGGTCAGTGTCGCGGGTGGTCACCGGCGAACTTCGGATAAGTTGGAGTTGCGAAGCTCAACTTACGGAGACCACCGATGACCAATGACAAGATGGACCTGCACGCTCTGGTTGGGAAGACAGCCGACGGCGATTTTCTACGCGACATGATCGGCTTTGCCGCGCAGCGGCTGATGGAACTGGAAGTGGGCGGTGCGACCGGCGCTGCCTATGGTGAAAAAGATCCTGAGCGCCTCGCGCAGCGCAACGGCTATCGGGATCGGGACTGGGAGACGCGAGCAGGGACGGTCGAGCTGCGGATCCCCAAGCTGCGCAAGGGAACATATTTTCCAGGGTTTCTGGAGCCCCGCCGTATGGCAGAGAAGGCACTGACGGCCGTCATCCAGGAAGCTTATATCCAGGGGATCTCGACCCGCTCTGTGGACGATCTGGTCAAAGCCATGGGCATGAGTGGGATCTCAAAGAGCCAGGTCAGCCGACTGTGCGTGGAGATCGACGAGCGGGTGAAGGCCTTTCTCGATCGTCCGATCGAAGGCGACTGGCCCTATCTCTGGATGGACGCGACCTACATCAAAGTGCGGCGGGCCGATCGCATTGTCTCGGTCGCCGTCATCATCGCCGTTGGCGTCAACAGCGATGGCCGGCGCGAAGTGCTCGGCAGGCGATCGGTCATTCCGAAGCTGAGGTCTTCTGGACCGATTTTCTACGCAGCCTTGCCCGTCGCGGTCTGCGTGGCGTGAGGCTGGTGATCTCCGATTCCCACGAAGGCATAAAAGCTTCTGTTGCCAAAGTGTTCAGCGCCACCTGGCAGCGATGCCGGGTTTATTTTATGCGCGATGCGCTGGCCCATGTCGGCAGGAGCGGACGCTGGGTCGTGTCAGCATTCATCGCCACCGCCTTCGCACAGGAAACGCCCAAAGCCGCAAAAGCCCAGTGGCGCAGTGTCGCCGATCAACTACGTCCCACCGTGCCCAAACTGGCTGCTCTCATGGACAGCGCCGAGGAAGATGTGCTGGCTTATATGACGTTCCCCGCCCAGCATCGCACCAAGCTGCATAGCAATAATCCGATTGAGCGCCTCAATGGCGAAATCAAACGGCGTACCGATGTCGTAGGCATCTTCTCCAACGAAGAAGCCATCACCCGCCTTGTCGGTGCCATCCTCTTGGAACAGAATGATGTGTATGGACCACCCCCACCTTGCAAGGCTTTTCAACAGATTTCGACGATTTCGGATCTTGCGGTCGTGTATCCGGCCTTGTTGTGCGGCATAACACGCCGCAGGCCCCTATGGTTTCCGCGGATCGACGGCCGGACAAATGGACGAACTCAAATTGGTTCGCATCATTTCAGTGACCTTTGTCGATCCCCGGTGATACCGGTTCGCCATACTCTGTCGTTGCCCTCGCAAGTCGGCACCATCACATCGGCGCCGAACTGGTTAGGCCGCCATCGGCAAAGGCGATGGACGGCGGTATACCTCATTCCTGGTCAACATGGCCCAGATCGAGCGAGCCGTCTTGTGAGCGACGGCTGTTGAGGCTACATTCACGGGCCTCCTGTCGACCAAAGCTTTAAGCCAGGGCCGAGGTGTCACGTCCTTGCGGAACGTTGTTCCTACAACGGCCCGAGCTCCATGGATCAAGAGCGTTCGGAGATATCGATCGCCGCCTTTGCTGATCCGACCAATCTTCTCTTTTCCCCCGCTCGCTCGAATCCGTGGCGTCAGGCCAAGCCAAGCTGCAAAATGACGGGAAGACTTGAACTGACTGCCATCGCCGACGGCTGCCACAATCGCTGTCGCCGTAATTGGGCCCACGCCCGGAGCAGTAGCCAGACGCTGGCTGTCCGGGTTTGATTTGTGCCAGGCGACGATCCGCTTCTCCATCTCGCCAAGCTTATCGGTTAATGTGTCGATGTGCCGGAAAAGACATCGCAACGCTTCTCGCGCTTCGTCCGGGACGACGGTCTTGTCCGAGGTTGCAAGACGCTCGCTCAATATCGCGAGCTGTCGCACGCCCTTGCCCGCGATAAGCCCGTATTCGCCCAGCAGTCCGCGCAGTGCATTGATCGTCGCCGTTCGCTGTCGGACCAACAGGCTGCGGACACGATGCAAAGCCAGAACCGCCTGTTGCTGCTTCGTCTTGATAGGAACAAACCGCATGTTCGGCTTGGCGACGGCCTCGCATATGGCCTCCGCGTCGGCGGCGTCCGTCTTGTTCCGCTTCACGTACGGCTTAACGTACTGAGGTGGAATGAGCTTGACCGTGTGGCCGATCTCCACAAGCAAGCGCGCCCAGTGATGCGCGCTAGAACACGCTTCCATTCCGACTAGGCACGGCGGCTGCTTTTTGAAGAAGGCCGCCATATCGGCCCGAGAGAGCTTTCGGCGAAGCACGGTTAAGCCGGCCTCATCTACACCGTGAACTTGGAAAACCGTTTTGGCCAGATCAAGGCCAATCGTAACAACTGACATCGCGCTTCCTCCACTTTAATGGCACCATATAATATGATCGTTTGCATGGGGGTGGTCCATGCCATCAAATGGGCCGTGCAGCGCTGCCGCTACATGACGCTGGAAAGCGTCTCAGAATTAAGCGATAATCCCATCATCAGGTTGCCTGCCATGGTAGCATGATCAATCCGGCTTAGACGGAGGTCGCTGTGACTACCCAGCGAACCTGCACCACGTTGTGGGGCACGATCCACAAGATATGATCGCATCCCTCAAAACTACCTCGCCGCGCTCTCCTTCTGGTGCTAAATATCTATTCAGACTAGCTTGCAATCGGTCGCCAGAGGCTGCCCGCGGTCGAGCGGATGAGCGTGGAAATTTCGGTTAAGCTGCGGGGCAGGGACTGCGCCACCCTCGCGTGCTGCTCATTCGTGTCGAGGTCGGACAGAAGGGAACCGCTATCCATTGCGACACCGCGCAGATAGCAGCGCTGCTGCGGTCACTGCAACAGTTCCGCAGTCAAACCGGATGCATCCCGACTGGGTCGTTGAACAGCATCCGCTTGCCACCGTCGATGCGCGTTACACGCTCTTGATCGAAAATCTGCTCGATCTCAGCCATGTCACCTTCATTCACGCCAACACCATTCCGGGCGGGAGCAAGGTGGTCGAAATTCCGGTCACGCTGGCCGAGACCGAGCGCAGCCTTACCGTCCAGCGCAACGGTCAGAACCTGCCGCTCAATCCGTTGATCCAGATGCAATTCCCCCACCAGAAAGGGCCGGTCCATCAGCAGTTTGATGCAGAATATCTCGGCCCCTGCCTGATCCGCACCGGTGGCGCTATAAGCGACGCCGCTAGTGGCACCGTGCTGGGCATTCAGAATTTTCTGCACATGATCACGCCTGCATCGCCGACCCGGCTGCACTATTTCGTCAATACCGCACGCAATTTTGGCCTCGACAATCCAGCCCTGGCCACGATGAACCTGGGAATGGGTACGCGCATCCAGCCCGAAGACATCGATGCCATCGAAACAATCGAAGCCGTGCTGCAATCGGGTGCGACGCTGCCGATCGAGATCAGCGCGCGGATCGACAATGGCGCGCTGAAAGTTCGCCGCCGGTTGGAAACCCAGATTTTAGCTGAGACGGGCTGCGCTTGATTGGAAAGCTGTCTCGACACGCTTGAACCGTAACCGACCGGTTGAGGCCGCCTGCCTTGCTGTGATGTGAGCGCGTAAGAGACGTCCATAAGGACGTCGTTATGGACGTCCTGAGCCAAAGCGAGGGACGGCGGTGGAGATATTGGGCCGGGAACGGCGTCGTCGGTGGAGCAACGCGGAGAAGCTCGAGATCGTCGCCGCTGTGGGAATGAACGGAGAGACGTTGGCGCGCGTCGCGCGGCGCTACGATGTGTCGCGAAGCCAGATCTATCAATGGCGCCATCTGTTCAGGAAGCGAGGGTTGCTGCCTGCGGCGGACGGGCCGACCTTTTTGCCGGTTGATATCGGGGCGCCCATGCTGAGCGCGGAGCCCGTGCTCGATGACCGGGTGGTGGTCTCGCCCTTGATCGTCGAGCTGTGTCTGGCGCAAGGACGGCGGCTGCGCTTCGATGCCGGCATCGAGGCTACTGCCTTGACCCAGCTTATCCGGTCGGTGGAAGCTGCATGATCGGACCGGGCACCGGCGTAAGGGTCTATCTCGCCTGCGGCGTCACTGACATGCGCAAAGGGATTTCGGGTCTTGCAATGCTGGCCCAGACCGTGCTGCGACAGAAGCCGGCCAGTGGTGCCGTATTCGCCTTTCGGGGACGGCGCGGCGACAGGCTGAAGCTGCTTTACTGGGATGGTCAGGGATTTTGCCTCTATTACAAGATCCTGGAGCGCGGCCGTTTTCCCTGGCCCTCTGCGGCTGACGGGGCGGCGCGACTGACATCGGCCCAACTCGCGATGCTGTGGGAAGGGATCGACTGGAGGCGTCCGAACTGGGGTGCGCCGCCTACACGCGCGGGGTAACTTTTCTTCTGCAAAAGCGGCTGTTCTGCTAGGCTTTGCGGCCGATTTCCTGTATAAAAAGCCATGCTCAACGCGGCATCCGATCTTCCCGAAGACCCGGCCCTTCTCAAGGCGCTGATCGCCCAGTTGCAGGCCCAGAACAAGAAGCTGACGACGACGCTGCGCGCCCATGACCTGGTCGTCCAGGCACTGCGTTTGCAGATCGCCAGGCTCAGGAAGCAGGCTTTCGGCAAATCCTCCGAGAAGATCGAACGCGAGATCGAGCAACTCGAGTTCGCTCTCGAAGACGTGCTTGTTTCGGTCGCGCAACAGGGCCTCGTGACAAGTGGCCTGGACGATTCCGAGGCGCAAGCGGCGGTCGCGTCTGCCGAGACCACCCCTGGGCCGCGTCCATCTCGGCGCCCACGCGTCTCGGCGGATACGCCGCGCCAACGCCACGAACTTGACCCCGGCAGCACCTGTCCGGAGTGCGGCGGCGAGCTGCGTCTCGTCGGCGAAGACGTGAGCGAGATCCTCGAGATGATCACGGCAAAGCTCCAGGTCATCGAAGTCGTCCGCCCGAAGAAGTCCTGCCGTTGCTGCGAGAAGATGGTCCAGGTGCCAGCCCCGAGCCGACCGATCCCCGGTAGCATGGCCGGAGGAAGTCTCCTGGCTTACGTGCTGATCTCGAAGTTTGACGACCATTTGCCGCTGTACCGGCAGAACGAGATCATCGCGCGCATGGGTGCCGACATCCCACGCAGCACGCTGGCCGATTGGTGTGGTCGCTCGATGCGGATCCTGCAGCCGGTGATCGACCGGATCGAGGCCTCGGTCCTGGGCAGCGACATCCTGCACGCCGACGATACACCGATCCGCGTGCTGGCTCCGGAACGACGCGCCAAGGGTATCGGCAAGGGTGTGATGCAAGGCCGGATCTGGGGCTATGTCTGTGATCAGCGGCCTTGGGCCGGCACCGCGCCGCCTGGCGTCCTCTACCGCTATGCGCCCAACTGGAAAGCCGAGCACGTGCTGGCGCACTTGGGCAGCGCAAGCGGTATTCTTCAAGCCGACGCCTACAAAGGCTATGCTAAGCTCTACGAACCCGTCGCGGATGGTGAGCCTCGCTTCCGGGAAGCGGCCTGCTTTGCGCATTGGCGACGCGATTTTCATGACATCTGGACGTCGCAAAAATCCGAGATCGCACACGAGGCGCTCGAGCGTATCGGGCAACTCTACGACATTGAGCGCAAGATCGCGGGCAAGCCTGCCGATATCCGCCAGGCAATACGCCAGGAGTTGAGCCGACCCAAGCTTGAGGCTCTGCATAGGTAATTGCTCACGGGGTTGGCAGAAAAGTATTGCGCGGAGGTCGATTGGCTGATTCACCCTACGGATGTCACCGCCGCCGCTTCATGTGCTGACCGAAGCCGAGAAGAACGAGTTGCTGCTCGCGCAGCACGAGATGATCGAGCGACTGGTAGCGCGGATTTCTGAGTTGGAATCCCTGGTCGGCACGCCGCGCAAGACATCCAGGAATTCGCATATTCCGCCATCGAAGGACGACTTTGGCAAGCGCGGTGGCAAAGGCGGTAAGCCCAAGGCTGGCAAGCGCCCGCCGCGCGAAGGCAAGCACCGCCCATTGACCGAGACGCCGGACAAAACCGAACGCATCATGGCGGCAAGCTGCTGCCATTGCGGGACCGATATATCCTCGCAGGCCCAGCATTGCCGCCACCGCTACGATCATATCGACCTGCCGCCGATCCGTCCGATTGTGACCCGCATCGAATTGTTTGGTGCGCGCTGCGGGGGATGTGGCCGTCGCTACCGTGCCGCAGCACCGGCGGGCATGGAGCCGGGCACGCCGTTTGGCCCCGGCATCCGCTCGCTGCTGGCCTATCTGCATCACAGCCACCATGTCAGCTTCGAGCGACTTTCGCGCATTGCTGCGGAGCTGTTTGGCCTCACGATCTCCCAAGGGGCGATCGCCAACGCGTTCAGGCGTATGGAGGCCGGAATGACAGCAGCCACGAAGGCGATCACCGACAAGTTGCTCACGGCAAAGATTATCGCGTCCGATGAGACGTCCACGCGCACCAACGGCATTGCCCATTGGCAATGGGTCTTCCTCTCGAAAGACGCGGTTCTGCACAAGATCGCCCCGCGCCGGGCGCGCAGTGTTGCTGAGGAGGTGTTGGGCGGCCACCAACCTGATGTGTGGGTCTCCGATCGCTACGCTGGACAGCAGGAACTGGGCAAGGAGCATCAGGTCTGCCTCGCGCATGTCCTGCGCGATGTTCAGTATGCCATCGACTGCGGGGATACCGCCTTCGCCCCCAAAGTCCGCGACCACCTGCGCTGGGCGATCCGCATCGGCAAGCGACGAAGCAGCCTGAAGGACACAACGCTGGCCGCCTACGCTGCGAAGGCCGACAATCTGCTGACCCGCCTGGTACAGATGCCTGTCGCGCACCCTGCGGGACGTGTTCTGCTCAAACAAATCAAGGCTTGGCGAAGCAAGTTCTTCATCTTCCTCACCAACCGCAACGTCCCTGCGACCAACAATATATCAGAGCGCGAGATCCGCCCCTCAGTCGTGTTCCGCAAGGTCACCAACGGCTTCCGGTCCGACTGGGGCGCCCAGATCCACGCTGGATATCGATCCGTCACCGGAACCGCTCGTCTCAGCGGCAAATCGGCCCTCGTAGCCATCCGCGAACTCGTCGACGGCAGATTCATGGTCGCCTGATCAGCCCACCAATTGCCGACCCCGTGAGCAATTACCGTAATTGCTCACGGGGTTGGCAGAAAAGTATTGCGCGGAGGTCGATTGGCTGATTCACCCTACGGATGTCACCGCCGCCGCTTCATGTGCTGACCGAAGCCGAGAAGAACGAGTTGCTGCTCGCGCAGCACGAGATGATCGAGCGACTGGTAGCGCGGATTTCTGAGTTGGAATCCCTGGTCGGCACGCCGCGCAAGACATCCAGGAATTCGCATATTCCGCCATCGAAGGACGACTTTGGCAAGCGCGGTGGCAAAGGCGGTAAGCCCAAGGCTGGCAAGCGCCCGCCGCGCGAAGGCAAGCACCGCCCATTGACCGAGACGCCGGACAAAACCGAACGCATCATGGCGGCAAGCTGCTGCCATTGCGGGACCGATATATCCTCGCAGGCCCAGCATTGCCGCCACCGCTACGATCATATCGACCTGCCGCCGATCCGTCCGATTGTGACCCGCATCGAATTGTTTGGTGCGCGCTGCGGGGGATGTGGCCGTCGCTACCGTGCCGCAGCACCGGCGGGCATGGAGCCGGGCACGCCGTTTGGCCCCGGCATCCGCTCGCTGCTGGCCTATCTGCATCACAGCCACCATGTCAGCTTCGAGCGACTTTCGCGCATTGCTGCGGAGCTGTTTGGCCTCACGATCTCCCAAGGGGCGATCGCCAACGCGTTCAGGCGTATGGAGGCCGGAATGACAGCAGCCACGAAGGCGATCACCGACAAGTTGCTCACGGCAAAGATTATCGCGTCCGATGAGACGTCCACGCGCACCAACGGCATTGCCCATTGGCAATGGGTCTTCCTCTCGAAAGACGCGGTTCTGCACAAGATCGCCCCGCGCCGGGCGCGCAGTGTTGCTGAGGAGGTGTTGGGCGGCCACCAACCTGATGTGTGGGTCTCCGATCGCTACGCTGGACAGCAGGAACTGGGCAAGGAGCATCAGGTCTGCCTCGCGCATGTCCTGCGCGATGTTCAGTATGCCATCGACTGCGGGGATACCGCCTTCGCCCCCAAAGTCCGCGACCACCTGCGCTGGGCGATCCGCATCGGCAAGCGACGAAGCAGCCTGAAGGACACAACGCTGGCCGCCTACGCTGCGAAGGCCGACAATCTGCTGACCCGCCTGGTACAGATGCCTGTCGCGCACCCTGCGGGACGTGTTCTGCTCAAACAAATCAAGGCTTGGCGAAGCAAGTTCTTCATCTTCCTCACCAACCGCAACGTCCCTGCGACCAACAATATATCAGAGCGCGAGATCCGCCCCTCAGTCGTGTTCCGCAAGGTCACCAACGGCTTCCGGTCCGACTGGGGCGCCCAGATCCACGCTGGATATCGATCCGTCACCGGAACCGCTCGTCTCAGCGGCAAATCGGCCCTCGTAGCCATCCGCGAACTCGTCGACGGCAGATTCATGGTCGCCTGATCAGCCCACCAATTGCCGACCCCGTGAGCAATTACCAATTACCTGCATAGCTGGGCCGAGAAGCAACTCACCCGTATCTCGACCAAGGGAGACCTGGCGAAGGCCTTTCGCTACGCCCTGGGGCGCTGGCACGCCTTCAGCCTCTTTATCGACGATGGACGCGTCGCCATCGACAACAACGCTGCCGAGCGGGCTGTCCGGCCCATATGCCTGGGCAAGAAGAACTGGTTATTCGCCGGCTCCGAAACAGGCGCCGAAACCCTCGCCCGCGCCATGACGCTGATCGAAAGCGCCAAAATGAACGGTCTCGATCCACAAGCATACATCACCGACTTGCTCAATCGCATCCACGATCACAAGATCAACAGGATCGACGAGCTGTTACCCTGGAACTGGGTGCCGCTCACCATCCCGCTAGCACTGGCCGCCTGATGGCCGCCGTCACTTCCTTGCTCACCCTCGACTATGTCGCCAAGATACTCGACGAGAACGTGGAGTTGCTGGAAGCCATCGTTTCAAACGACGACAACCTCACCTACGGCGCCATCGTCAGCGTCCACACCGGTCTGGACGAGTCCATCACCGCGCTGACGGATCACGGCGTGGAAGAACTGACGGACATGCTTAGCCAAGCACGTCTCACGACCAAGGCCTGGCACCAATTCCTCGATGACTTTATCGACGATCCCGAGCTCGCCGCGCGCTTCAAGGCCCATAAGCCGCGGTAACAATCGGACGGTTACCTTGAACCGCAAGCTGCCTGAACATCTCGGATATCGGCGCTAAAAGGACTGAAATAGCGTCGATCGAATGTTGGGCGTGCTCAATCAACAGCGTTGTATCGCTACCCGCTATAACAAGACTGCCCTCTCGTTCGAGAGCGTCTACAATCTCTCTGCCCTACAACGATGGATCAAGTCTTTCGTCAAAATGACGTATTTTTTTGTCTATCATCTATTTATATTATTATTTAGACGAATTGTTACTAATTCTCTTCATCATAGTAGACCATCGGCGATCAAAGGCATCATACTCTTCTGCCCTTCCGCTAGAAATAAACTCAATTTCGGCGAGAGCCTGATGCATTTCTCCGCGTTGCTGTTCGAGCGCATGGTTTGCCTGCTGAACATCATGTTCAAGAGCGGAACATCTTTCCAAGGCTGCCTGCATTTTAGCCGCAACGGATATGCGGCCCTGTTCGCTCTCCGCATATCGGCGTTCAAGCGCGCCATAATAGGCCCGGCTTTGCGCCAACTCTTGCTCCAGCGTTTCAATCCGCCCCATGGCCTGTGCCAATTGACCGGTCAGCGACTGATGGTGCGCCTGCTTATCAGCCTCTGCCGCATCGAGCTGGTCGCTGAGCGCCCGCGCTCTATTCGCTGCCTGCTGAACATCATGTTCGAGGGCAGCGCATTTTTCCTGGGCTGCCTGCATTTCTGCCGCGACGGATATGCGGCCCTGTTCGCTCTCCGCATATCGGCGATCAAGCTCGCCATAATACGCCCGGCTCTGCGCCAACTCTTGCTCCAGCGTTTCAATCCGCCCCATGGCCTGTGCCAATTGATCGGTCAGCGATTGATGGAGCGCACGCTCTGCCTGCAAATCCCGTTCTGCTTCTTGTAGGCGCAAGACACTATTTTCCAGATCGTCTGATGCGGTCTTTATCCGCGCCGCCAATTCCTCCGCTTGTCGGTTGGCGGCGGACTGAGTCTCATTCAGTTCATCGGTAACGGCATTAAAACGCTCCTGCAAATGCCTGTGAGCAACGTCACCCATTTCCAGTTGAAGATGCGCTGATCCCGCTATGCGACAATATTGCTCATACCCTTCCCGAAAGGCTGCAAGTTCGCTATCTACGGCAAGGCGAAGCATATCGTCATTGGTGCCATCGATACCTTGCGCAAACAGTGAGCGCACCATGCTAACGACGCGATCTATGTCCTCGATCAATCTTTGCGGTGCTGAAATGATATCGCTGTAGTCAGACAGATCGACGCTTAAAGATGTATGACCCATGATCATACGCTCAGCTATGTCTAAATCAGATTTTGATGGGGACTTGCTGAAGTCAATTTTTATATCAAAATGATCTTTATATCTAAAGTTCATGTAAATATGAATACATAAAAAACCGATAAGTAGGATATCATGATCGTCTTTTGAATAAACTTCACCGGAAATATTTTCCGCCAAAAAACTTTTGATTTTTAATATAAAATCTTTCTGATTTTTTGAATTTACTGTTTTCAAAATTGTTTTAAAAAAATATGGATTGCAATTTTGTGATTGATTTGAGTAAGAAAACCATTGGTTAAGAAGGCTTCTCTTGATAAAAATGTGTGTGCCGCCAATTTGGCTCTTTATCATATCAACGCGTGCGATGCTTCGCGTACAAGATAGAACGGGCACTCGGCGATTCTGCTGTGCCAGATTCACAAGAGAAGCAAGATAGGCGCTTGTTTTATTAACTCGGTCACGGTCGCCATTGAATTCCAGAAAAAAATCTGAAAACGCCATTTCTTGGTCAAAGCCCTCTATGCCTTTGACTTTCTTGAGAAGTGGGCTGAATTCTGAAAAATAGGGCGCACCTGCTGGGTGGTGGGAATTCCAAGTCGAAGGAGATTGCAGAATATTCTTGAAATTTATATCTTCAAGAATTTCGTTGAATATTTCATAGTAGCAATAACATTTGGGATTTTCTCTGAACTTAGACCAAAGCCAAGTGCTTCCAGTTCGGAATGATGAATGCAAGAATATCGGCTTGAAAATTTCATCATCATGTTTGCGAACTGTCATTGATTTTCCTGATAATCAATTAGCAGATAGAAATATTTATATACTAATATCAATTAAACGATTTTATCGGATGAAAAATAAAATAATGCAGAAATGCATAATTCGTAAACAGATATATTTTTAACAAACCCGTCGAGTGCGATGTGAATTATCATCTACGGCACTGCTAAAAAGCCTTGTGGGAATAGGGCTGCCGCATCTGGCGCAGCAATCCATTTCTGTTACCAGTGCAAACCCCTATACAGCACTAATGAATCCTATTACGGTGGATGACCTGTCACACGGCGCAATCAATGATGACTACGATCCTGGAGAATCTGCTAGATATTTGAGTATCTGCTAGATATTTTGAAGGCGTGATTACCTTCACTAGCGACAGCCTAGTGCGACAGATCTACCGTCAGGGTCACCGTACTATATGTTTTCCTGCAAATTCTTCGCTTTCGATTATTTGCGCAATCATCTCAATACGGGATGTCCCGATATTCAATTGATGCGCGATTGCATCCTCACTCTCAGGCTCGCGACCGAGAAAAATTTTGTAGATCCAAATCACATCTTCACGGCTCATGGCCATATCACTGCCCTCATATTTATAACTATATTTGCCTTTTTGGCGGTAGATTTTATACCCGCAGAAATCTAATTTGAGGCATGGCCATCAGAGCTATCGACGTCGCCTGAATTTGCCTCTTTTATAATATTGATTGTCATTTCTATATATTTTTGGCGAATGACTTCGGCCTTATCTCTGGAGTCGATCAACTCGCTTTGCAGACGCTCATTCTCCTGCTGCATCATAGCAAGGCGCATTTCACTTTCATCCAAAGCAGCGATCAGGCGGGCACGTTCATTCTCTCGTTCCGCCAAGGCTGCACTGGTCTCGATTGACAAGGTCGCGAGCACTTCACGCAAATCACGCAATCTACCATTTTCATTCAAAGCGGCCGCCAATTTATCCTGAAACGCCGCCGCCGATGCCTTGTAACGATCCCGTTCAAACCGCATGTCCTCGGCGTTCAGCCGCATCTTGCGCTGATCTACCTGGAGGTTGCAAATTGCTTCGCCAAGCTTAAGCAACTCGAACGCTTCCCGACTGCGTGTGTCTACTCCCACCTGTTTGACTTTCGAGATAGTCGGGCTTTTATCTGACGTATCGCTGCGCACGGTCACGCCTTTACGTTCGCCTTCATCCATAATTTCATTGTTCCCATCGTTCAATCGACCTGTGCCGTTAGTCATCTGTCTTACAATCCCAGCTCTTGCAAACGACGCTCTTGGGCGCGGATCACCGCTTCAGTTCCATGGTTGGCAATGATTTTGGCTCGTGCGCGTTCCAACATCTCATCATTGTCGTTCGCGTCATCTACGGCCTTCCTCATCTGCCAGGCAGCGTGGGAGATGTCCGGGTCTGCCCATACCTGGCCTGCCGCGAACGGATAATCGCCGGCCTTTAGTTCTTTGAGCTTATATTCGACCGGATAGCCGGTGTCGGTTGTCACTAGGTCGGTCGTGGCCGAGTAGTCCGTCGCGATGACGGGCGTGCCAAGTGCCATAGCTTCGGCAATAAGCAGCCCCAACCCTTCGCTGCGGTGCAGGGACACAACGCAATCGGCAGCCTGCACCAATCCGAGCATCTCGGCGCGGGTTAGTTCCGCTTCCAGGATATGCACGTCTAGGCTATTGTCTATTGCATCGCGGATACGCTTCAATTCGTCCGGTACATGATGCGAGTTCACGCATTTTATGACCAGAGAAACATGGTCGCTATAATAAGTTCCTTTGAAGGCTGCACTGAAAGCAGCGATGACAGCTTCAGGATTTTTCCGACTTCTGAATGAAAGGAAGTCGAAGGAGAAAAGGAAAATGAAGCGTTCCTCCGGCAACCTCAAGGATTTACGATCAAAGATTTGGTCAGTCGTAAAATCAAGCGAGACAGGCATGTGGATCACCGGCTTATTTGTCTTCATGACAAGGCCCGATTGGATGAATCGGGAAGGAGCCCATATCTCGTCGACATGATCGAAAGAGCTAATCCAGGCATCGGGAAAGTCGGCAAGTTCCCAAAATGGCATTGCAACGCGATATGCGTCGTTCCCTAAGCGGTCGTTATAGCTGCTCTGCACCAACGGCAGTTGATCGGCATTGATATTAAATAGGTGCAAACGACCGCCCGGCTTATCGCTCAAGAAGGCCTCCACCTCCATGTTAGTGCGCGAAGAGGCGACATTCAGATCAATGTCCATGCCATCAACCCGACGACCGGAACCGGCAAGAGATTTAAGGGTCAGTCTTCCAACCTCACCCACCCCGGTGTTGGCCGTGAGGTAACCAATAACGGATATGTCAGTGTCTGAAGAGTGGGCTGCGGGAGGACGATTCTTCTGCTTCCACCTGCGTGCATTGCTGACCCGCTCTACGATTGCGTGCGTAAGGCGAGGATCAATGCCCGATTGGTGGCTATGCCGAACGAACCATTGAGAAAGGCCAGTTACGCCCGACGCCGTGGTGAGATCGTACGTGGCTCGCAGATAGTCTGATGTCTGCCAAAGGGCGTGCATGAGATTAGTACATACTAACCCGTCGGGAGCCTCCGCTGTACCTAGAGAGGGCTGCTCCAAATAGCTTTGGAAATTTTCAAATGGATTTCCGTCCCATGTAAGATGCTGATTTCGAAAATATTGGCGCACGAATGTTGGTATCTTCGCTCCACTTTTGAAACAATCGTAGACATAATTTGCCTTTGGAGTGGAATATAATCCATTTCTCTTCAGGTCATTCTTATAGTCATGCAACAGGCTTATTAACGCATCGCCATTATTTTCAGAAAACATTGTCGTATGCTTAGAAAGCTGTTGAGAATTCCGAGGATCATATCCACTAAAGTGGAAAAATATAAGTGGCTCTCCATCCATCAGCCAATCTTCGTCACCATCTTCTTCGAGATATCGTTGGAAGAGGTTCCAATAGGCAGCATTAAGCGTCGTATTACGCAAAATAGCGACATCAGGAAGGAAGCCAGGAACCAAATCCATGAACTTCTGGTCCACGAAGATGCCGTCATTTTGGGCATTGATGCACTGGTATCGCAGACGGCGCGCCCACCAGCGCAGTACCTCTTCGACGCCTTCGCTGCGGCGAAACGCGGCGAAGCCCAAATTGTAGATCCCGGCGCGCATAATGGTAATGTCATCAGGCGGCGTTGTTGTCTCGGCAGGTTCCGTCAGATGAGGCGTGAACACCGCCCGCGCTCCGGCATCGAGAGCGTCGAAAACAGGCGTGATTTCGCGATATACTTTGATATCTGGATCGAAATAGACAACCCGATCATAGTTCTGCTCAAACAGATGCAGAAACATATACGGCTTGGCCGCCGTGTTCATCTCCATAATATCGTACCGAAAAGCAAAACCGGGAAAATCCGGTATTCCTAACTCGGATGCTTCCAAAATCTGACACTTCTCAGGGTAGAAGTCTTTTGCCCCTACCTTGGCATCGGCGAGGCAGAGAAAGTGATCAGCGTCAGGATGCGCCGCGACTGATGAATTTATCAGCGTGCGAGTATATGGCATGTAATTATTTGAGCTGATCGTGAAAATCGCTGTTCGATTATTATTTTCAACAGGCATTGTACCGCGCAACATCCCTATTCCTTAAATTGAGCGCTCGGTCGATCGCCTCGTGCTCCGCCGGGGGTAACGAAGCTCCTCGCGCAAAGCAACGGCGGAGCGCGCCTCGATCAAGATAGCGAGCAGAACCGTCCACCGCCGCGACCTTAACGGCACCTTCTCACCCATTATGCCCACTTTTCAATATATTGCTATTCATTCAGGTCAAGGCTCGTTGACAAGAGCCAGAAGATCAAGACGCCTTGAGGCGTTTGTGGTGTGGTCGGGCGGTTCGGGGATCTTCGGCCAGGAATGCGGGGCTTGATGCCCTTTGACGCAAAGCATCATTGAACTCGTCGGCATCATGGCCCCTGTCGGCAAGCAGCCATTGCGTCTGCAGATATCGATGCCGCGCTCGAAGATCAGGTCTTCTACGCACCGCAGGCTAAGCGGGTAGCGGACATACATCAGCACCTCCAGCCGGATCACTTTCTGTGACGAGTGGAAATCACCTCACTCCATCTGCAGCCTCCAGCTTCGCTTTGCTCAAGCTCCACCGATATGGCAGTGATGAGCGTAATATTCGCTACCAACTAGCCGGTCTGCTTGGTGGGGGCAGATCAGATGAGCGTTTCTTCTCGGCCACTGCGCCTTGTGGATCAGGCAGAAAATCTCTCCATGAGGTCATGTCTGATCCTGACCGGCCACCTCGCCTTGACACACATGCGCCCTTTCACATACTAACGATCGTTATCAAAAAAGAGTCGGCGATGACCGAAGGAACGAGGCGAGATGGATCCCAGGGGCAAGCTTGCGGTCATTACTGGAGGGGCGTCTGGATTAGGCGCTGCGCTGGCTGCAAAACTCCAGGCGGAGGGCGCGCAGACGGTCGTGATGGACGTTCACCCACCGGCCAATGCGGGTTCGCAATTTCTGGCCTGTGATATCACGGACGCGCAGGCTGTCGAAAAGGCACTGGACGGCCTGGACGGCGCGATCGCCATTCTCGCCAATTGCGCCGGGATCGGCGGCCTCGGTCCGATTGCGACGCCGGATGCACCAGGCAATGCCGCCGATTTCCGTAGGGTGCTGGACGTCAACCTGATGGGGGCCATGCATGTGACGCGCGTGGTGGCGCACCGCATGATCGGCAATGCGCCTGACAGCGCGGACGGCGAGCGGGGCATCATCGTGAACGCCTGCTCGATCGCGTCGTTCGAGGGGCAGGAGGCTATGGGCAGCTATACCGCGTCCAAGGCGGCGTTGGCGGCGCTCACGCTTGTCTGGGCGCGCGATCTTTCCCGGTACGCCATTCGGTGCGTCGGCGTTGCGCCCGGTTTTTTCGATACGCCGATGACGGCCCATTTGCCGCCCGATCTGGTGCAGGAACTGGTCGATGGTGCTGAATTCCCCAAGCGCGCCGGGCGTGCCGAAGAGTTTGCAGACGCGGCGCTGTTCCTGATCCGCAATCCTTACATCAATGCCGAGGTGCTGCGTCTCGATGGCGGGGCGCGGCCACCGGCGCGCACCCGCTGGACGGCCCCGGCCTGATTTGACCTGAAAGGCAGTTCCGACATGCAACCGCTCGACCCCGCCATAGCCGCCGCCGCACGCCAAGCCTTCGCTGCGATCGTCGGCGCGGACCATGTGTTTTTCAATGAGGAGGATCAACTCTCCTATCAGGACAAGTTCGCGGTCGATGATGCCCTGCATCATCCCGCCGGTGCTGTCGCTCCAGCGACCGTCGAGGAAATCCAGGCGATCCTGAAAGTGGCAAGCGAGCGCAAATTGCCGCTCTGGCCGATCAGTCGCGGCAAAAATCTGGGCTATGGCGGCAGCGCGCCCTTGCTGGCGGGATCGGTCATTCTCGATCTCTCGCGCATGCGGAAGATCGACTATGACGAGGCCAATGGCACCGTTTTGCTGGAGCCGGGGGTCAGCTTCTATGATCTGTATGATTTCCTGAAATCGAAAGGCATGAAGCACTGGCTGTCGGTGCCGGGCAATAGCTGGGGGTCGGTGCTGGGCAATGCGTTGGATCGCGGCGTTGGCTACACGCCCTATGGCGAGCATACGACCAAGATTTGCGGCATCGAGGCGGTGATGGCCGATGGGATGGTGGTGCGCACCGGCATGGGCGCGCTCGATGGCGCGCCGACATGGCAGCTCTACAAATTCGGCTTTGGCCCATCATGGGACCAGATGTTCGTACAGTCGAACTTCGGCATCGTGACCAAGATGGGCCTGTGGCTGATGCCCGCGCCGGAATCGCTGATGGGCATGGATATCGAATTTGAGCGGCCCGAGGATCTGGGTCCGTTGGTCGATGCGCTAGCGCCCTTGCGGCGTGAAGGTCTGCTCCAGCAATCGCCGACCATCGGCAACTGGCTGCGCGCGGCGGCCACCCTTACGACGCGTGGCGAGTGGACGGACAAGCCGGGCGCCCTGTCTGACGAGGTCATTGCGGCGATCCGCAAGAAGTTCGCTGTTGGCTGGTGGGGCGTGAGCCTGCGCCTATATGGCCGCGAGGATATGAACAAGGCGGCCTATGCGGTGCTGGAGCGGGAGATGGGCAAGCTCAAGCCGATGAGCCTGCGCCCCACCACCTGGAAAACCGGAGAGCCGATCGAGGCGACCGGCTGGACCGGCACGCCGCTGACCTTCCCGATGCAGAATGCCAACTGGCATGGCGGGCGCGGCGGCCATATCGGCTTTTCGCCGATCCTGCCCCAATCAGGCAAGGCGGCACTGGCGCAGTTTCAGCGCACCTATGCCTGTTACAAGGAGTTTGGCATGGATTATCAGGCGAGCTTCGCCTTTGGCGAGCGCCACCTCATCAATGTGAACGCGGTGCTGCTGGACAAGGATGATCCGGCGATGATGAAGCGGGTCGACCCTTTCCTTAAGCGGTTGATCGCGGATGCCAAGGCGCAAGGCTATGGCGAGTATCGCACCCATCTCGATTATATGGATGCCGTCGCGGACACCTATGACTTCAATGGGGGCGCGCTCGCCAAGCTCAATCGCACGGTGAAGGATGCGCTCGATCCACAGGGCATCATCGCGCCGGGCAAGAGCGGCATCTGGCCCACGTCGATGATGGGAGCGAAGGCATGACCGGCATGGGCGTGGGCGCAATACGGCGGGCAGGGATACTGATCCTGCTGGGGTTCAGCGCGTGCAGCAGCGGCGCGGACAACAAGGTTGTCGCGACCGAGCAAAGCAAGGGGCCACCGCCCATGCCGGCGCCAGAGACGATATCATCCCGCCCCAACGCCGGGCCGGGTGAGCGGCTATATCTGGACAAATGCGCCATGTGTCATGGCCCCGCAGGGATGGGCACTGGCCTGCTGGCGCGGCGGACGGAGCAGCCACTGCTTGAAAAGCGCACGGACCTGACGTCCGAATTCGTCATGCAAGCGGTGCGGATGGGCATCGGCAATATGCCCGCGATCCCGCGCGGCGAGGCGAGCGATGCGGAACTCAAGCAGATCGCCGATTATCTTTCGGCCGAAAAGGGGAGCGGGCAATGATGCCGGTGTCGAGGCGCGGCCTGGTTGCGGGTGCCGCCATTGCCGCGGCCGCCGCTGCGACGCTACGTTCGCCCGTGCTGGCCCATGAAGGGCAGCCGGTGCTGCTCTATGATACGAGTCTCGCTGCAAGCGCGCGCTTTGCCGCCCATGTCGGCAGGCTGGACGGGTCGGCTCAGCCGATGGACGGCGACCGGGTGCGCCAGGTGCAGGCCTTGGTTCGAACCCGGCCAGCCGCCTTCTTCGGCGTATCCCGTCATGCCGATGCGGTGATGGTGAGCGAGGTTGCGCAGGAGGCGGGCTATCGCCGGATTTCGCTGATCCAGCATCGCGTCGCAGGCGATATGGTGCCGATCTGCGTGCCCGAAGCGACATCGCTTGCAACCTTGGCGCGGCTGGCTGGCGGGCGCTGGCCGGAGGCGTTTGCGGAATTGGCCATCGGTGGGATCGAGCGCTGCGAGCCGCTATCCTATGCCAGTGCCGCCGAGCCGGCCTTCAGCTGGGTGCTGATGCTGCGATGAGCGCGGGGCAGTTCAGCTTCATCAAGCTGTACGTCGCCGATCTCGATTCCATGATCGCTTTCTATACGGCGGTTTTCGATATGGCGGTTCATATCCGCATCGATGAGGCCGATTTCGAGGAAGTGCTGCTGCGGCAGGATGGCCATGGCTTCATGCTGGGTCTGCTGGACTGGAAGAGCGGTGGAAATGGGGATGAGCGGCCAGCGGCGGGCGTCATCGGCTTCGTCACGCAGGATGCCGATGCTGCTGTCGCGCGGGCGATCAAGGCCGGGGCGAGGATCAAGCGCGCGCCCTTCAATATTCCGGGCACGCGCGTCGCGCTGATCGATGACCCGGAGGGGCATGAGATCGAATTGGTGCAGTTTCTCTAGCCCTGCCGCGTGACAGTCCCCGGCCAACAAAAAGAGCGCCCCGGCCAATGTGGACGGGGCGCTCTTCATTCGCCGAGCGGCGTGTCAGAATTTGCGCTTCACGCTGAAGATGATTTCGCGCGGACGACCGGGCTGTCCATAGGCATTGCCTGATTGGGCGAAGCGGTCATATTTGTTCACGAAGTAGAATTCGTCGGTGAGGTTGGTAGCCGCCAGCGCCGCTTCCCATGCATCGTCGGGCGTGCGGTAGGTCAGGCGCGCATTGAGCAGCCCGCGCGATTCCACGCGGCCGAATTCGAAGTTCGGGATATTGTTGGGGATCGTTGTTTCGAACTTCGATTGCCAGGTATAGTCGAGGCGCGGCGTGAGCGAGCCATGCTTGCCGAGTTCCACCTCATATTGCACGCCGGCCGCATATTTCCACTTCGAGACGAATGGTGCCTCGGTGGTTCCGGGGATGATGCCGCTGCCCAACGCCGCGCTTGTGAAGCGGAAATCGGTGTAGCTGACGGAGCCGTCGATCGAGAGGCCAGGCACGGGCCGCGCGTCGAATTCCAGTTCCAGACCGTCGATCTTGGCGTCGCCGATGTTCCGGGTGGCCGAACAGAAGGGGAAACCGGGCGGGCTGATGTCGGGGCAGCTCGACGTGAGCCCCTGATAATTTTTGTAGCTATTGTGATAATAGGCGCCGTTCAGGCGCAGTTTCCGATCAAGCCACATGCTCTTGAAGCCGGCTTCATAGCTGGTCGAGGTTTCCTGTTCGAACGGAACCAGCTGTTGTGCGAGATAGGGACGCGGATTGACGCCGCCGCCCTTGAAGCCCGTCGCGACCTGCGCATAGAAGCGCACGTCCGGCGCGACCTCATAATCCACAGCGACGCGATAGTCCCAGCGTTTGCCGGCAAATTCACCGACAAGACCATCCAGCGAGGCGACGCGGGGATCGGTCGGCAGGCCGGGGATGGGGCTCATGCGGCGAAATGTGTAGCTTTTGTCTTCGTCGGTATAGCGAATGCCGCCCGTGATGTTGAGCTGATCCGTGGCATGAAGGACGCCGTGCAGAAAGGCGGATTTGGACGTCTGTTCGAACGGGTCGTCATAGAAGAAATCGAGACCCGCGACGCCGACCTGGATGCGTCCGCTCTGGTTGCTGTCGCCCTTATAATAATAGACGCCCGTCGTGACTTCGAGCATATCGCCGAATTCGGCGGACAGGCGGAGTTCCTGGGTGAACTGTTCGTGCAGGAATCCGCTCGCATTGTTCGAGATATCTTCGGGCGAATTGTCCGCATCCCAGGAGCTGGCACCCTTGGCGTAGCGGTATGCCGTGATCGACTTTAACGAAAACATGTCGGACAGGGTGATATCGAGCGTGTTGGAAACGCCCCAACTGCGCAGATTGCTCTGACCCTTGTTCGTATATTGATTGGCTGTGCCGGGAAGACCCGTGTAATTGGCATAGCTTGTGTAGCTGTTTGGCGCGGTGAGATAATTGCGCCCATCGACGGGGGGCAGGAAGAGCGCCTTGCCCGGCGATGCTTCCGAACTGTCCTGCGTGAAATCGGCAATCAGGTTATTCTCGATCCGGTCGGATGCGATCCAACGCAAGGCGCCGCGCACGGCATAGATATTCTGGCCGCCCTCCGTACCGATCACGCAATCATCGGCAGGCGAGGCGAAGGTGCCGCCGGGGGCCGCAACCCCGGTAACGCAGCCATAGTCGAGCCGTTTGAAGAAGCCGTCGACATGACGGGCAAGGCCGGAGATGCGCGCATAGAGCTTGTCTTGCGCCAGGGTGATGTTCGTTGCGCCGCGCAGGCCCACGCGGTTGAAGGAGCCGTACAAGGCTTCGACATAGGCATCGGAATCATCATCGGGACGGCGGGAGAAGAGTTTGATCGACCCGCCGATGGAGTTTTTGCCAGACAGCGTGCCTTGCGGCCCGCGCAAAATCTCGATGCGGTCCAGATCCACCAGATCGAACGCCGCACCCGAACTGATGCCGTAATAGACGTCATCGATATAGATGCCGACGCCGGGTTCATTCGGGAACTGGAAATCGGTGGCGCCGATACCCCGGATGTTGACGGCTGCGGTCTGCGCGCCGCCGCCCTGACCACCAGCGGAGAAGGTGACGCTCGGCGCGCGCTGCGCGACGGACTCGACGCTGGTCTGGCTGCGTGCTTCCATGAGCGATGCGTCCACGGCCGTAATGGCAAGCGGCGCTTCCTGCACGCTTTGATTGCGGAACTGTGCGGTGACGATGATATCGCTGATACCCTGATCATCGCGCGCGGATGCGGCCGCATTTGTTTCCTGAGCCAGGACAGGCGTGGCGATCGACCAGGCCATCGCACCAAAGGCAACGCCGAACCGGACCGAGAGCAGCTGATTTTTAGACATATTTCCTCCCCAATGCCTCAAGGGAGTGCCTGCATTGCCGACTACCATCATGCCGCGGATCAGGGCTTATTGCCACCGTCAACGCTGCACGCGGGTAAGGTCGGACACCCTATGGCAGACCTCTCCTTCACTCGACTCTAGCCCGCGGAACCGCTTGCTGGTCATGCGATAACCATAACGAACGTTATCAATATGGGCAAGAGCAAGAATGATAATAATATCGTTCGTTATTATTAATTGTATCGATTCCGTATGCGCGGTTCGCACTTCGAGACTGATGATGGTGATGGATGCGAGGGTCGGAATGCCCCAGGGGGCAAAAGCTAACGCCCGATCTTATTGTCGTTGGGGTCGAGTTTCAGCATGTCCGCGCTCTTCATCGCGGGATCCCAATGTTCGACGATCCTGCCATTTTCGATGCGGAACAGATCGAACCAGCTAGTGTGATAGATTTTGCCATCACCGTCTTTCTCGGTGCGGACGAAGGTGAAGTTCACCATGTCCCGCTCGGCGATGATCGATACCAGCGGCAGTTCGATGTGCGGCAAAATCTCGCGCTGTGGCCGTGATCCGCGAATGAAGGCTTGCAAGGCTTCGACGCCGCTCACCACATTGGGATTATGCTGGATGTAGTGCGGGCCGATGAAATCCGGTGCCTGGTCGGCATGGCCTGCTTGCAGCACGGTGCGATACATATCGTAGCATAGCCGTTTGTTGGCGGCGAGAACGGGATCGTCGCTGTGCAGCAATTGCGCGTGATCGGCCGCGATCACGGGCGCGGTCTGGCCGTCGGTCGCATCGATGGCCGGCTTCAAACTCGTGGTGCGTTCGCTCATCTCATCCTCGCCTCAATTGCGATCACCAGGGCTTTGGCCATTTGCGGGTGTCGTCCCAATGTTCGACGATCATGCCATCTTCCAGCCGGAACATATCGAAGGCATGGCCTGTATAGGTCGCGCCCGGAACATTTGGATCGTCCTGCTCCTGCTCCCAGATCACCACCACATGATCGCCCTGTGCCACAGTGCGGACCAGCTCCTTGTAGCGGGGCGGATTGAAGTCGGCTGGCGTATCCTTGATGATGTCGACCAGCCGCAACAGATGCTCCCGGCCCGAAGGCATGTTGACATTATGCTGGATATAGCCGGGCGCGATGTAGCGCAGAACCGCCTCGCGGCTCCCTTCGCGGATCACCTTTTGCCACATGTCGATGACGATGCGGCTGTTGCGTTCTTCGAGCGTTTCCTCGGCGGCGGTCATGGCGATCTCCCGTCAGGTGAGCGCGTAGTAGCGCAACACATTGCCATCGGCGCGGCGCTCGCCGACGCCCACGAATACATGTTTGGTCAGCCAATCATGCTTGCCGACCGAACATTCGAAACTGGGGTTGCCGCGCAGATAATAGTCCTGTTGCTCGACTGGCTCGCCCTCGCGAAAGGCCCAGTCGCGCAATTTCTCCATCGTGTCGTGCTTGCGGCCCCACAGGAAGCCCCGATTGTTGAGGAGGATCAGCGTGCCATCCTCCTCCTCCAGCATGTAGCGCGCATCGAACACCGCCACATCGTCGGGCCGGAAATAGGCATAGTCGCCGCCGGACCCCGGCACGGCCTTGCCGCGCAACCGTGGCCCCTCAAAGGTACCGCTTTCCACATAGACCGCGCTGCGCGTGCCGCCCCAGGGACTGTTCGCGATGGTCTGGACGCGCGGGAATTGCAGCCGCACTTCCATCGCAAATTCCAGCTTGGGGTTTTCGATCGTCGAAAAAATATTGTCCATTGCGCTATATCCCTCAACCCAGTTCGAGCGTGCCGCCATCGACGAAAAGATTGGCGGCAGTGATGAAGCTTGCATCATCCGATGCGAAGAACAGCACGGCACGAGCAACCTCTTCGGGCCTGCCCATGCGGCGCATCGGTATGGCATCGATCATCTGTTCGCGCAGCCTGTCCACCGCATCTCCGGTCAGGCCGGGGTTGCGATAGAGCAGGGGCGTTTCGATGGGGCCGGGGCTTACCAGATTGACGCGGATGCCCTCGCGCACCAGTTCGCCGGCGATCACCTTGAGCGCCGCCGCAAGGCCACCCTTGGCAGCGGCATAAGTGGTGTTGCCGGGCACGAAGGCATGGCCGCCGATTGACCCTGTGACCACGATAGATCCGCCAACGCCCATCAGTGGCAGTGCCTTCTGGATCGTGAAGATGCAGCCGCGCAGATTGACGGCGTGAACCGCGTCCCAATCCTGCGGCGTAATGTCGCGCACGGGCGCGAAACCGCCAACGCCCGCATTGGCGAAAAGGATATCGAGCCGCCCATGTCGCGCCTTGATGGCGGCGATCACCGGGTCCAGACTGTCCAGATCCGCGACATCCGCCCGGTAGCCCGTCGCGCCGGGAATGCTGGCGACGGCACTGTCGATCGTCGCCTGATCGCGCCCGGTGAGGTGGACGATGCCGCCCTCCGCCGCAAAGGCCTGGGCGCTGGCTAGCCCTATGCCGCTATTGCCGCCGACGACCAGTACGACCTTGTCGGTAAAGCGCATGGGTCTTCTCCTGTCCGGGGTCAGAATGGCGAGTGGGGGTTGGGGCTGTCCGCAGGCACATCCTGCATCACGTCCCAATGTTCGACGATCTTGTCGCCCGCAATGCGGAAGATATCCATGACGGCGAAACCGGCGTCGCCCGGCCACCGACAGACATGATAATGGACGATCACATGATCGCCATCGGCAAAGCGCCGCTTGATGTCGTGGGTGGCGTTGGGGCTTTCGGCCCGCACCTTGCGCAGAAAGGCTTTGAGCGGTTCGATGCCGGTATCGACCAGCTGATTGTGCTGGATGTAATCGGCCGCGATGTAGCGATCGGCAGCGTCGGCATCGAAGGGGATCAGCACATGATCGAACATGTCCTGGACCAGCTTCAGGTTGCGCTCTTCCTGCAGCGTTCTGCTCATTGCACTATCCTCTCACGGCTCGTCTGTGCGGCCTCTTGCTTAAACGGTAACGATCGTTATTAAATCGCGCAAGATCAAAATGGGGTGAGGAGAGGGTGATGGAACGCGCAGAGTATGAACACTATGTGCAGGCATTCAATGATCGGGACTATGACAAAGTCCTGGATTTTTATGCGCCAGGCGCCCGGATCGGCTTCTTCGGCATCGATCTGAGCGACCGGGATGCATTCAAGCGTTTCTACAGCTTCCTCCACAGCTATGTGAAGGAGAGCGTTGTCATAGAAAGGTTCGCCAGCAGCGACGAACTCGTCGCGCTGGAAGGGATCATTCGCGTCGAAGGCTTGCGCGACCTGACTGCCGATGTGCTAAAAGCGCAAGGGTTGGCGCAGTTCATGCCCATCGCCAAAGGCGAGGTTCAGAACATGCGGCAATATATTCACTATCATCTTGCGGATGGAAAATTCACCAGCGTCGGTTGTACGATGGCATGATGGCGGGTGGTTGACTCATGAACACCCAGATGTGTTAGGCGAGACATATGTCGAAGAATATTGGACGCAAAGCATCCGACGCCATGGATAAACCACCAACGCCGCAAGCGCGCGAAAGCGCTTCGGCCGACGCGCTGCATGGCGTGCTGAAGCTCGCCAACAAGTTGATGGCTCCCTTTTCGACCTATCTGGAACATCGGCACAAGATCAGCCTCAATGAATTTCGCCTGCTGATGCTGATTGGCCGCTTCCCCCATTCGGCGAGCCATGAACTGGTCGAACTGACGGGCGTGAACCCCATGAGCGTTTCGCGCGCGGTAGCGGCGTTGCAGAAGCATGGCCGCATCATGGTGGACAGGGACGAGACGAACCGACGCCGCAAGACGTTGAGCCTGACGGCGGAGGGCGAGCGGCTGTACAAGGCCATGCGGCCGCAAACCGATTCCGTTGCCGACTATCTGGTTTCGGCTTTGAAACCGGCGGAAATCGCGAACTTCAACGCGATGCTGGGCAAACTGATCGACACGCTGGAGGCGCGGGACGAAAATGGGGTTTCGCTGTTCCTGGAGCGGACCAAGCCGCCTGAGGAATAGAGGGTTTCATTCCTGACTGGGGCGCAGCATGGCCATTGCCGCCAGCACCAGCAGGAAGCCCCCCGCCAATATGCTGATGAGCGGGAGAATGGTGAAGGAGGGGAAGAGCGAGACCGCGCCACTTCCGGCTGCGGTAACACCAAGCTGCAGCGTGCCGAGCAGCCCTGCGGCGGCACCGGCACCCTGATCGGATGCGTCAAGCGCAGAAATAGCGGCAGGCGTCAGCATCAGGCCTGATGCGGCGAAGATCAGCATCGAATAGCTTTGCACCATAGCGAGGGGTATGTGGCCGCTCGTAAGTACCGCGAGCGCGATGGCCCCCGTCGCCACGGTTGCGATCAGCACGACGATCGTGACCAGCCGCCGCACGCCGAGCCGCCGCATGAGGCCAGGCGCAAACTGTGTCGCGATGATCGAGACGATGGCATTCAGTGCCAGCAGCAGGCTGTATTGATGCGGTGTCAGCCCATAGCCCTGCGAGAAGAGGAAGGGCGCGGCAGTCACGAAGGCGAAGGGAATCGTCGTCGCTATGCCCGCAACGAAGGCCCAGGCGACGAAGGCGCGCTTTGCCAGGAGGTAAGCGCAGGCTTGCAGGATCGATCGGGAAGCGACGCGACGGGCGGGCGGCAATGTCTCAGGCAGGAACAGCGCCACGCAGAGCAGCGCGACCGATCCGGCGCTCGCCAGAATGACGAACAGTCCCTGCCAGGAAGTCGCCCGGAGCAGGTAGCTGCCAGCAAGCGGCGCAAGCACGGGCGATATGCCGATGATGAGGAAGGTGAAGGCCATCAGCCGCGCGGCGTGGTGGCCACTATGCTGATCGCGGATCATCGCCCGCACGCTGGAGGTGCCTGCGCAGGCGCCCATGCCTTGCAGAAAGCGCAGCGCGATCAACTGGTCGATATCATGTGCCAGAGCGCAGCCCAGGGAGGCCGCCGTGAAAAGGGCGAGGCCACAGATCAAAGGCCGGCGCCGACCGAAGCGATCACCGAGCCAGCCGAGCGGGATTTGGGCGATCGCCAGCCCCAGAAAGAAGGCGGAGAGCGAGCGCTGCACCGCGCCGCTATCGGCCGCCATCGCCTGCGCCATGTCGGGCATGGCGGGCAGATAGAGATCGATCGCGAACGGGCCGAGCGCGGAGAGCAAGCCGAATGCCAGTCCCATGAGCAAGGAGGGTCCGGCTGCGGCGCTCGATGCGCCGCCGCTCCTGATGATCGTCATCCTATATTCCCCGCCGTCTTATGTCGGTTGTCGTCGCTCGCTCAGCGCTTGATGATGAGCGAGTCGGGGCGCTTGCGCGGCACCCATTGCCCACGACCGGGGAAATTCTTGAGTACTTCGCCATCCCACAGGCGCACGGTGCGCTGCTGGAAGCGCCACTGGCCGTCGGTGTCCCGCACAGCCAGATCATCATACCAGCCTGCAAAGCGCAGCAGATAAGGCGGCTCGCCGTTGCACTCCGTGACGAAGGCGAAGCTGCGCATTTTGCAACTGCCGTCCTCCTGCGGCATATATTGCACCTGCGTCACATGATGCTGGCGACCGGGAAAGCCAGCGGCGTTGCGATAATGTTCGGCGATGCCGCGAATGCCATCATGGCCTTCCCACACATCGGGTTCGTCGAACACTTCCTCGCTCATGCGCGCGTCCGGCGTGAAGCAGGCGACCAGCCCCTCCACATCGCCCGTATCGAGCGCCCAGCTATAGGCGGCGATCAGATCTTGCAGGGCGATACGGTCTTCGATTGCTAGCGATGGCAATTTTCTTTCCTCTCCACTTCAGCACATGTTGACGCGATACTAACAATCGTTACTATCAAATGCAACGACATTGCAAAAGTCAGTGAGGGGATGGCCATGGGCAAGATCATCGTAACCGGAGCGTCCGGCTCCTTTGGCGGCGCTGCGGCAGAGCTATTACTGGCGACCTGTGCGCCGGAAGACCTCATATTGCTTTCCCGCACACCGGCCAAGCTCGCGCATTTTGCGCAGCGTGGTGCAGATGTGCGTCATGCGGATTTCGATGATCCTGCGACGCTCGCTGTCGCGATGCGGGGTGGCGAGCGGATGCTGCTCATCAGCACGGCGCGCGTGGGATCGCGCGTCGGCCAACATCGCAATGCGGTAGAGGCAGCCGTCGCGCAGGGCGTACGGCATATCGTCTACACATCGCTCATCTCGGCGGACCAGCCGGACAATCCGGCGATCGTGAAGAATGATCATCGCGCGACGGAAGAGATTATCGAGGCATCGGGCGCGCAATGGACGCATCTGCGCGATAGCCAATATGCCGAGGCGGTGGCGACGGCGATGGCCATCCCCGCGTTGCTGGCCGGGCACAAGCCGGACAATTGCGGCGACGGTAAGGTCGGCTTCGTCAGCCGGGATGATTGCGTGGCAACGGCTGCGGGCGTGCTGACGCAGGATGGGCATGGCAATTGCGCCTATGACATCACCGGCCCGGACCTGATCTCGATCCCCGAAGCGATGGCGATGGTGACGGAACTCTCCGGCAAGCCCATCACCGTCGAGCAAGTCGATGACGAAGCGATGTTTGCCTATTTCGATTCGCTCGGCGTGCCGCGCCATGCCTCCGACATCATGCCGGAGGGGCCGATCCCCTGGTCGAGCGATGATATGGTGACATTCGGCCAGTCGATCCGCGAGGGCTATTTCGGCCGACTAAGCGACACGGTCGAGCGCATCACGGGTCGCAAGCCCAAATCCCTGCGCGAGGTGATGATCGCGCACCAGGCAGCATGGCCCGTCTGATGCTTGCGATCGTCAAGTCGCTGCGTGGCTTGTCCGCGCTGGTGGGGGTTACGCTGGTGTCGGCCTGTGCGGGCGGTGCCTCGTCGGAATATGGCGCGGGCGATGACTGGGCTTTCCCCGGCGGCGATGTGCATGACAGCCATTTTTCGCGCCTGACCGACATCGAGCCTGGCAATGTCGCCAAGCTTGGCCTGGCCTGGAGCTATGACCTTGGCACCAATCGCGTGCAGGAGGCGACGCCCGTCGTGATCGATGGGGTGATGTACACCAGCGGCAATCTGGGCCGCGTCTATGCGCTGGATGCTGCCACCGGCAAACCGCTCTGGACCTTCGAGCCAGAGGTGGACATGCAGGTCAATCGCGCCGCTTGCTGCGATCAGGCCAATCGCGGCGTCGCCGTGGCAGGCGGCAAGGTTTTCGTCGGGTCGTTCGATGGCAAGCTGTATGCGCTGGACGCCAAGACCGGCAAGACGCTCTGGTCGGTCGATACCATTGTCGATCATGACCGTGGCTACACCATCACCGGCGCGCCCGATGTGGCGGGCGATGTGGTGGTGATCGGCAATGCCGGGGCGGAATATGATGTGCGCGGCTATGTGACGGCCTATCGCGTGAGCGATGGGACGCAGGCCTGGCGCTTCTTCACCGTGCCGCGCGACCCCGAAAGCGGGCCGCAGGAAAATCCTGAGCTGGAAGACGCGCTCAAGACTTGGGATCCGAAGAGCCGCTGGGACATTGGCGGCGGCGGCACGGTTTGGGATGCGATCAATTATGATCCCCAATTCGACACCGTCTATATCGGCGTGGGCAATGGCGGTCCTTATGCGATCAGCCGTCGCTCGCCCGCAGGCGGCACCAATCTTTACCTCTCCTCCATCGTCGCGCTGGACCGCAAGACGGGCCGCGTGAAATGGCATTATCAGGAAACGCCGGGCGATAGCTGGGACTATACCGCGACGCAGCCGATGGTGCTGACGGATATGGAGATTGACGGCAAGGTCCGCCCCGTCATCCTGCATGCGCCCAAAAATGGCTATCTGTTCGTGCTGGACCGGGAGACTGGCAAGCCGCTGCGAATCAACGCGCTGGTGCGCACCAATTGGGCGAAGGGCTTTGACCTCAAGACCGGCAAGCCCAACCTGACCCCGGACGAGTCCGAATATTGGAAGGGGCCGAAGATCATCTTCCCGGCGTCAGCAGGCGCGCGCAATTGGTATCCGCCTGCTTATGATCCGGCGCGAAAGCTCTATTTCGCGGCCGTGCTGGACATGGGCAATCTGATGTTCACGGTTCCGCCGGACAAAGCGAGCGACCCCCGACGCCCGCGTGCGCTGAATGTCGGCACCAGCCTGATCTTCACGCCGCAATTGCAGGATGTGTTGCCGACGCTGCCGCCGCCATTGCGCGCGCAGGTCGAGGCGCTGCCTGCCTGGAAATGGGTGAAGGAAAAGCCCTTTTCGTCCGAGCTGCGCGCGATCGATCCGCTGACGGGCAAGTCCCGCTGGACGGTGCAGATGGAGGGATGGCAGGATCGCTCCGGCGTCTTGTCGACAGCCTCCGGCCTAATCTTTCATGGCACGATCGGCGGCAAGTTGATGGTGCGCGATGCCGACAGCGGCAAGCTGCTGAAGGAAATCCAGACCGGCAGCTCGATCATGGCTGCGCCGATGACCTATCGGGTGAAAGGCGTGCAATATGTTGCGGTGGCGACCGGCTTTGGCGGCGGTGGCTGGTCCTATGTGCCGAATTATTCAGCCGCTTATCGCAATGGCAATGCCAATCGCATTCTGGTCTTCCGCATCGATGGCGGCCCGGTGCCGCAGCCTGAACCTCTGCCACCCACGGAGGTTGCTTCGCAGCCGCCTGCGCAGGCGGCGGGCGTCACGCCTGCGGTGCTGGCACGCGGGCAGGGGCTGTTCTTCGAGAATTGCGCGATCTGCCATTCCAACCAGCTGCGCGCCAATGTGCCGGACCTGCGCCGGATGCAGCCGGGGGTGCATGATGCCTTCCAGCAGATCGTGCGGGAAGGGCTGCTGCTGCCCAATGGCATGCCACGGTGGGACGATATTCTCACCGCCCAGGACACAGCGGCCATCCATGCCTGGCTGATTGCCGAGCAGGGCAAGACGCGCGCGGCCGAGTTGAAACTCAAGGCGGCAGGCAAACCGCTCGACGCGCCCAGTGCGGCGATCATGTCCAGCTTTTAAGGGAATGAAGGCCGTATGATGCAAGAACCGGACATCATCGTCGTGGGCGGCGGATCGGGCGGTGCTGCAATGGCCGGGCGGCTTGCCGATGGCGGCCTGACGGTGACGCTGGTCGAGGCCGGGCGCACGGATCGACATTATCGCTCGCGCATTCCTGCGCTCACCAGCGCGGTGGTGCAGAACCCGGAGTTCGACTGGTGCTATCAGGTGGAGCCTGATCCGACCTTGGGCGGGCGCGCCGATATCTGGCCTGCGGGCAAGCTGCTGGGCGGCGGCAGTGCGCTCAATGGCATGATGTTCATTCGTGGGCATCGCTGGGATTATGACGAATGGGCGCGGGAAGGGGCGCTGGGCTGGGATTATGCCTCCGTCCTCCCCTATTTCCGCCGGTTGGAAGATAATGAGCGTGGCGCGGATGCTTGGCGCGGCACTGGCGGGCCGATTGCTGTGTCGGAAGGGCGGGCGCGCTATCCCATTACCGATGCGTGGATCACGGCGGCGCAGCAGGCAGGCATTGCGCGCTCAACCGATCTGAATGGCCAGCAGGCCGAGGGCGTCGATTATGTGCAGGTGTCGCAGCGCAGTGGCACGCGCTGCTCGGCTGCGCGCGGCTATCTGCATGAGCGCAAGGGCGGCAATGCGCCGCACATCCTGCTTGAGGCGCAAGTGCTGCGCATCATCGTGGAGGATAAGCGGGCGACTGGCATCGTCTATCTGCAGGATGGGCAGGAGAAGCGGTTGGCGGCGCGGCATGGCGTGGTGCTGAGCGCGGGCGCGATGAACACGCCGCGCCTGCTGATGCTGTCCGGCATCGGCCCCGCCGATCATCTGCGCGCGATGGGCATCGATGTGGTTTGCGACCGGGCAGGGGTAGGCGCCAATCTGCAGGATCATGTCGGCACGCATATCGTGAATGATGTCGATGCGGTCACGCTGAACCGTGATGCGAAGGGGCTGCGCGGGGCGTGGCAGGTGATGAAGTTCGCGCTGGCTCGCAAGGGGGCGCTAACCACGGCGATCGGCCATGCGCAGGCTTTCGTGAAGAGCCGGGCGGATTTGTCCGCGCCCAATCTCCAGATTTCCTTTGCGGCCTTTGCCTTTGATTTTGACGAACAGGGTCGGCTCATGCTGCGCCCGAACCCGTCAATCTCGACGCTGGTCGGCCTGATGCGGCCCCGGAACCGTGGGCGGATCACGCTGCGCTCTGCCGACCCGCTGGCACCACCGGTCATCGCGCATCAGCAGTTGAGCAGCACGGATGATATCGACCAGATCGTCGAGGGCATTGGCATTGCGCGGGATATTTTGCGGCAGGCCGCTATGGCGCCCTTCATCAAGGGCGAGTTGCGGCCCGGCGCGGCGATGACGGACCCGGCGCAGTTGCGCGATTATGTGCGCATGGCGTCGATCCCGCTCTACCATCCCGTCGGCACGGCAAAGATGGGGCACCGCGACGATCCGATGGCGGTGGTCGATAGCGACCTCAAGCTGATCGGCGTGGAGGGGCTGTGGGTTGCCGATGCGTCGATCATGCCGACGCTACCGCAGGGCAACACCAATGCGACCGCGATCATGATTGGCGACAAGGGCTCGGATCATGTGATCCGCACGCTGCGCAAAAACGAACATATAGGAGGATGACATTGGCGAACTTCCCGAAAACCATCCACTTCACGGGACTGAATACACCGGTCGGCATCGAATGGTCGGCGCGCAATCTCGATGTGATCGGGGACATTCCCGCCGAGGTGGATGGCGCGTTTTTCCGCGCGGTGCCCGATCCTGCCGTGCCGCCCATGTCTGCGGATGATATCGTGCTGTCGGGCGATGGCATGGTTGCCCGCTTCGCCATAAGCGGCGGCAAGGTCGATTATGCGATCCGCTATGTCGAGACCGAGCGCTATCGGCTGGAGCGTGATGCGCGGCGCGCGCTGTTCGGCCAATATCGCAATCCGTTCACGGATGATCCCGCCGCCCAGGGCAAGGACCGCACCGTCGCCAACACCACGCCGGTCTGGCACGCGGGGCGGCTGTTCATGACCAAGGAAGATGGGCTGGGTTATGAGATCAATCCGCATACGCTGGAGACGATCGGGCGCTGGGATTATTATGGCGCGCTGCGCTCGCAAACTTTCACGGCGCACCCGCGCATCGATCCGCAGACCGGGGAGATGTTCTTCTTCGGTTATGAGGCGGGTGGCCTATGTACCAAGGATGTGGCCTATTGCATCGCGGACAAGGACGGCAATCTGACGAGCGAGCAATGGTTCGAGCAGCCCTATTGCTCAACCATTCACGACTTCGCGATCAGTGAAAAATATGCGATCTTCCCGATCTTCCCGACAACCGCCGATCTTGAGAGGCTCAAGGCTGGCGGCGCGCATTGGGCGCATCAGCAGGAGTTGGAGAGCTGGGTCGGCATCATGCCGCGCTATGGCAAGGTGGAGGAGATGCGCTGGTTCCGCGGACGCCCCGGCATTTCCGCCTTCCATCTAGTCAACGCCTTTGACGATGGCGATCTGGTCCATCTCGACCTGTGCCTTTCGGACACCAATGCGTTCGGCTTCATGCGCGAGGCGGGGGGCATCCAGCGCGATCAGCGCGAGATTGGCGGCGGGCTTACGCGCTGGACCTTTGACATGAGCAAGGATGGCGAAAGCTATGCGGAGCGGGTGATGGGGCCGCCCGGCGACATGCCGCGCCTGCGCGATGTCGATCAGGGCCGGCCTTATCGCGCGGCCTGGTATATGAGCATGAACCCCCAAGGCGGACCACCGCTGCCGGGTGGTCCTGTCGGCGCGGCCTTCAACGCGATGTTGCGCATCGAGCCGGGCAATGGCCGGATCGACATGATGCCGCTGGATTTCGGCATGGCGATCAGCGAGCCGGTCCATGTCCCCTCGGCCACGCCCGATCATGACGGCTGGCTGCTCGCGGTGGTCGATCGCCAGAGCGGGGAGGATATGTTCCAGTCCGAACTGTGGATCGTCGAGGCCGAGGATATCGCTAAGGGGCCGATTGCCCGCGTGCCGATGCCATTGCCGATGCGGGCGCAGGTGCATGGCAGCTGGGTATCCCGCGCGCAGCTTGATGGCGCGCGGGTGCAACAGGCCGAGCGTGTGGCCTGAACCATGCGGCTGGCGGGCAAGGTCGCGCTGGTCACGGGCGCGGGGCGCGGTTTAGGCCGGGCCTATGCGCGCGTGCTGGCGGCCGAAGGCGCGCAGGTCATCGTCAATGATCTGGGCGGCAACAGCCTTGGCGAGGGCGGCGATGATCGGCCTGCGCAGGCTGTCGTCGCAGAGATCATGGCAGCGGGGGGCATGGCGTCCGCCGACATGAGCGACATATCCGACTGGTCGGCAGCGCAGGCGCTGGTAAGCGGCATCTGCGTCCAGCATGGCAGGCTCGATATCCTTGTGAACAATGCCGGGATCAGCCGTTCGGGGCTGCTGGGGGATTTGGGCGAAGCGGATTGGGACAGGCAGTTCGGCGTCAATGTGAAAGGGACGACGGCGCTGATCGACGCCGCTGCGCGCCAGTGGCGCACGCAAGCGCCCGCGCCGCGCGCGATCGTCAATATTTCCTCGCCCGCCGGGCCGCACCCGATCCCGCCCATCGGCCTTTATAGCGCGACCAAAGCGGCGATGGCGGCGCTGACGATGAGTGCAGCGCAGGAACTGGCGCCGCTTGGCGTGCGGGTAAATGCCTTTTCGCCCATCGCTAGAACAAGGCTGATCGAGAAGGCGCCGCAGGACATCCAGGAGGTGATGGCGGCGCGCGAGGGCTATGATCCGTTCGCGCCCGACCATGCCGCGCGGCTGCTCTTATGCCTGTGCCTGCCTGATGCGCGCTTCACGGGGCGGTTGCTGGGATGCCGGGGCGATGAGGTCTATCTCTACCGGCCCTGGTCAGCGGATTATCGCATCGACAATGGGGGCGCATCGTGGACGATCAGTGCGCTGGAGCAGGCGCTTGGATCACTGCCGCAGCAAGACATGTGCTGGATGATGACGGCGGACGGGCTGGTCGAACAGCCCTTGCCACCAACCACGCTAGGCTGAAGGCCAGGCTTCGCGCACCGCTGCAACCCGCGCCTCGAACTTGTCGCGATGGGTGGGATGGGTGATGATGTAGAGCCTTTTTGCGACGATGCCCTCCAGCACCATCTGGCCGACCTCATCCGGGTCCATCCAGCCATCGGATGTGCTGCGTTCGCGATCTTCCGGCGTCACTGCGCGATCTGCCACACTGCCCTTGAAGCGCACCGGTCTGTTGCCGTCGATATCCAAGATATTGCTGCGGACAAGGCCTGGGCACAGAACGCTCACACCGATGCCAGCCGCAGCAAATTCCGGCGCGAGCGCCTCACTCAGCGCGACGATCGCGGTTTTGGTGGTGCCATAAATCGCCATTGCCGCGGGCACGGTTGCAAGCCCGGCGAGGGAGGCGGTGTTGACGATGTGACCGCCCGATGGATTGGCGCGCAGCAGCGGTTCGAACGTCATGATGCCGTTGATGACGCCGCCCAGATTGACCTGCAGCCCGAAATCCCAGTCGGCATAAGTCACCTGATCCCAACTACGCTGGATGCCGACGCCGGCGTTATTGACCAGAATATCGACCCGCCCGAACTGATCGACCACCCCCTGCGCTGCCTGTGCCATGGCCGCCCGGTCGCTGACGTCGGTCTGGATAAAAGCGAGGCGGCTTTCATGGTCGCAAAGCCCGGCTCGCGCCTGCGCAATATAATCGGCGCGAAGATCAAGCATGGCGACTTGCGCGCCCGCGCCGAGCAGTGCCCTCGTGATACCAAGGCCGATGCCGCTTGCCCCGCCGGTGACGACCGCGACTTTGCCATCGAACGGCGTCATTCAAAGGATCTTGTAATAGCGCACGACATTGCCATCCGTCAGCCGCGCTCCTGCGCCGATGAAGGCGTGGCGGGCGAGCCAATCATGCTTGCCCTTGGGCACGTCGAAGCTCGTCAAAGTGCGGAAATAATATTCGGATGGATCGACACGCTCATCGCTGGCGCCATTGGCGATGCGGCTGAAGCGCGGCATCACATCGGGCGTGCGACCCCAGATGAAGCCTCGGTTGTGGAGCATGATCGGCGTGCCATCGGCCTCTTGCAGCAGATAGCGCGCGTCGAGCTGCACGACGCCGTCGCTGCGGAAGGTGGCATAGTCCCCGCCACTTGCGGGCAGCACTGTGCCATTGAGGGTCGGCCCGCGAAATTCGCCCGCCGAGACGGTGACCATCCCCTTGTCGGGGCCGGTGGGCAGGTCTTTCAGGCGGGGCAAGGGATGAAAGCGCAGGCGCACTTCCAGCGCAAATTCCATGCCCGGCATGTCGGGGACGGTCTCGATCTGATCGAAGAGGGACATGATCTGCTCCGTCATGACAGGATCTTGTGCCGTGCGCGCTGCGCGGCTGGCACTAGCCAGGTTGCGGCGAGGCACGCGGCGGGCGCTAGGGCCGCGAAGAGGAAGAAGCCGCCGACGCTGATGCCCGAAGCGATCAGCCATCCGCCGACCATCGGCCCGCCGATCGCGCCAATGCGCGCTACCGCGACGCCAAAGCCGATGGCTGTCGCCATATAGCGGGCGGGGAAGAAATCGGTCGCGATCGCGATGAGGGCGAGGTGAACGCCCGCGATGGCCCCTGCGGACAGGAACAGCAATATGCCCCAGATCCAAGGGTCCGGCTTTACAAAGGAGAGGCCAAGAAATGCCAGAACGATGGTCGTATAGGCCGCGCTCAGCACGAAGGTCACCCGGCTCTTATCCACCAATTTGGCGATCAGCAGGCCAGCGACAAGGCCACCGAGATTGACGATCGACATGAAGCGGGCGGAGAGATCGACCGAGAAGCCGGCCTGGGGCAGCAGTGTTGGTATCCAACTGCTGGTCAGGTAGATGGCGAAGGCGTTGAGGCCGTAGATCAGCACGAAGATGGCGGTCGCGACGAGTAGCGGTGGGCGCAATATGTCCAGCAACTGGCCACCCTTGCGCGCGGGCATGGCGGTTGCCGGTTCATCCTGCCGTTCGGGTAACATGCCCTTGCGCGGGAACAGGAAGAACAGCGTTACCGCAAGCAGGACCGTGGCGATGCCGGGCAGCAAAAAGATGGCGCGCCAGCCGCCGAACGACACCAGCAGCGGCACGACAAGGCCGGATGTAATGCCGCCAATGGCGATGCCCAGCGATACGATCGTGATCGTGCTCGCTCGCTTGCCTTCCGGCGCCCAAAGCGCGACTTGTGCGGTGACGTTTGGGAGGCAGGCACCGAGCATCAGTCCGGTCAGCAGCCGCCAGACCGAGAAGCCGGTCACGCTGGTCGCGGTGGCCGTGCCCATGGTTGCCAGCCCGATCAGCGCGACCGTGACGATGATTGTTGGGCGACGGCCATAGCGATCGCCAATGGGCGCGAGCAGAACGGCGCCAGTACCCAGCCCGACGAGGACGGCGGAGAGCGCGAAGCCGAAGCTGGCCGCCGGAATGCCTAGTTCCCGTACGATGTGTGGCAGCGCGAGCGGGAGAGCGGCCAGATCATAGCCATCGACGAACAGGATCATCGCGCTCAGGATGAGGCCGAGCAGCAGCCTTGCACCAAAGACACGGGCTGGCTCGACCATGGGCAAGGCAGCGGCGCTTTTTGCGGTCATGCGCTTTGCACCTGTTCAGCGAGCATGGCGGGCAGATCCCAGTCGACATCGAGATAGCGGCCCGAAAGCGCATCGAAACGCCCCGACGCGAGATCGACAGCCAGCGATTGCAGCTTTTTGCGAGCGGCGGCGCTGTCTTGCGGCGTGATGCTCTCCAGCAGCGCGACAAGCGGCGCGGCATGCGCGCGGGCATTGGGCGAGGCGAGTGTCTGGCTCGACATCTCGGTCAGGATCGTGCCGGGCTGAATGGCAAAGGCGCGGATGGCCCGGCCTGCCTGCTCGGCATCCAGATGCTCGGTCAGGCGGATGAGGCTGGCCTTGGCGACGGCATAGGCCGAGGCGTTGGGCGCAACGAAGGTTCCGGCCTGCGAGGCAATGTTGATGATGCGGCCATGATTTGCCGCCTCCATGCCCGGCAACGCGCGCGTCGTGCAGAGCAGCGCGCCAAGAAGATGGACGCTCTGCGCGCTCCACCAGTCGGCAACATCGATATGACCGATCGGACCGATTGGACCCTGCACGCCGGCATTGTTTACAAGGATGCTGATGGGGCCGAGTTGCTGTTCTGCGCATGCGAAGGCCGCATCCACGCTGGCGCTATCGGTCACGTCGCAGGTTACGGCCATGGCGCGGCCGCCGCGCGCGTGCAGATTAGCCGCGACTTTGGCGATCTCCCGTTCCGACCGTGCGGCGACCGCCACGGCCGCGCCAGCATCAGCCAGCGCCTCGGCAATGGCTTGTCCGAGGCCCCGCCCTCCGCCGGTGATGAAGGCGACTTCGCCCTGCAACCTTCGGGCGGTCATGGCCGATGGCCTGTGATGCCGTCCCACGGGGAGGGCATATGATATTGCACGGTGATGAAATTGGCCTCGATCTGGCGGATGGCACCTTCCTCGATGCGGAACAATTCGGACATGTAAAAACTGTGCGGACGGCGGATGTGGGATTCGATCTCGGTGCCGTCTGTCAGCTTGTAATGGGCGAGGCGGCCGCAATGATCGATGAAGCCATGGGCGAAGACGAGGCCGCGCTCCTCGTCGATCAGCGGGAAACGGCGGCCACGCAGGCGATCATCATAGCGATAATAGCCCATGCGGAACTGCTCTTCGCAGCCGAGATGGGCATTTACGAGCGGGAAGTCTGGATTGTTCGTGGTCTGCACGCCATTTTCGACACGTTCGCAATCGGGATGGAAGCGGGTGAAAAGCTGCCCGTCATTCTGTTCCAGCGTCGAAAAATAACCGTCGGCGATCGCCCTCAGCCGCTCGCGCGTCATGCGCTTGTCGATCGGGATTGCGCCGTCGAAGGCGGGCTTGAGTTCGAAGCGCGGGTTGGGGAAAACCAGCGCTTCATCGACCTGGCGGACGATCAGCATTTCCACTTCCGTAATCGCGTCTTGCCCGTTCACGCCGATGCGCAACGCCATCGCTGAATCATGCTGCGTCTCGTGAACCGTGGTGAACAGGCCGACCTGGCCGGTCGTGCAGTCGGCAAAGCGTAGATCATAATCACCGCGCCCGGTGATCGTGCCCCACAGGCCGTCGCCGATCGCCAGTTCGACGTTATTCTCGGTGGCCCGCACCATCGGCGCCCAATCGACCTTTGTGGGATCGCGGGCCACAAGCGCGGCGAGATATTGATCCAGTACCGCGTAGAGGCGCTCGCGCGTCCAGGCCGCGATCAAGGCGTTTCGCATTATCCTCTCCCGATGGGATGTGCCGATGCCGCTCTTTGGGCGGTTAATGATAACGAATGATATGATTACGCCATGCCATATCTCTACTGTCAAGCACCGAATGGCACGTCAATGCGGTTGAAATAATAATAACGTTCGTTATTGTTATGCGCAGAATCGAGGAGAGGACAGCAAGATGATACCCCACGACATCCGCATCGCGCACCCCGAAAAGCTCTATATTGGCGGGCAATGGGTGGAGTCCGCAGGCGGAAAGTCGATCGAGATCGTCTCCCCCAATAGTGAGGATGTGATCGCCCGCGTGGCCGATGCGGTCGAGGCGGATATGGATCGTGCGGTCGCCGCAGCGCGCAAGGCGTTCGATGAGGGGCCATGGCCAACGCTCAGCCCTGCCGAGCGCGGTGCGCTGGTGCGCCGAATGGGTGAGGAATTGCAAAAGCGGGAGCCGGAGCTGGCGCGCGCCTGGACGCTGCAGGTGGGCGGCCTGGCAAGCTTCGCGCCGATCATGACTGGCGGCGCGACCGCCAGCTTCATGCAGATTGCGGGCTATGCCGACAGCTTCACGTTCGTCGAGCGGCGCCCGTCCTTTCAGGTGGACACCGCGATCGTCGCGTATGAGCCCACAGGCGTCGTGGCGGCGATCGCACCGTGGAATGCGCCTTTTGGCATCATGGCGAGCAAAGTCGCTTATGCGCTGGTGGCGGGCTGTACGGTGATCATGAAGCCGTCGCCGGAGACGCCGCTGGAAGCCTATATCATGGCCGAGGCGGCGCAGGCTGCTGGCATCCCGGCCGGCGTGGTGAATCTGGTTTGTGGTGGGCGCGATGCGTCTGATCATCTGGTCAATAATCCCGGCATCGACAAGGTGACCTTCACAGGCTCCACCGGGGCGGGAAAGCGCATCGGCGAGGTCTGTGCGAGCCGTATTGCGCGCTGCACGCTGGAACTGGGGGGCAAATCCGCCGCGATCGTGCGCGACGATTTCCCGATCGAGGTCGCGGCCGCCATATTGGGCAACACCATCACCATCATGAGCGGTCAGGTCTGTGCGATGCTGAGCCGCGCAATCGTCCCCAGGAAGCGCCATGACGAACTGGCCGATGCGATCAAGGCCGTGATGCAGGGCATCCGCATCGGCCATAGCGAGGATATGGCAACGCAGCTTGGGCCACTCGCTATGAAGCGACAGTTGGAGCGCGTCGAAGACTATGTCGCGATCGGCAAGGGCAGTGCTGATCTTGTTACGGGAGGCGCCCGGCCTGCGCATATGGACAAGGGCTATTTCATGGAGCCGACCTTATTCGCCAATGTCGATAATCAGAGCCGCATTGCACAGGAAGAGATTTTCGGGCCGGTGCTGTGCCTGATCCCGGCGGAAGATGAAGAAGATGCGATCCGCATCGCCAATGAAAGCAATTATGGCCTCAATGGTTCGGTCCTGACCAATGATGTCGATGCGGCCTATCGCATTGCCCGGCGTGTTCGCGCAGGCGGCTTTGGCCAGAATGGCATGAAACTGGAATTCGGCCTGCCTTTTGGCGGGTTCAAGCAGTCCGGCATTGGCCGCGAGGGTGGCGTCGAGGGGCTTGCAGCCTATCTGGAGAGCAAGACGATCTTGCTCGATGGTGCGCCGACGGCTCTAATGAATACCCCCTAGATTTCTGGACGCTTTCGATCCTAAGTTCGTGTCCCGGCGCGTGGTGTAGGTTTTGAGGGTAGCGAAGCTGACCGGACGCGCGCTCATCGATAAAGCGCTGTAGCGGCCGGTCAGTTTCGCGGGTGGTCACCGGCGAACTTCGGATAAGTTTGGGTTGCGAGACTCAACTTACGGAGACCACCGATGACCAATGACAAGATGGACCTGCACGCCCTGGTTGGGAAGACAGCCGACGGCGATTTTCTACGCGATATGATCGGCTTTGCCGCGCAGCGGCTGATGGAGCTGGAAGTGGGCGACCTTACGGGCGCGGCCTATGGCGATAAGGATCCCGAGCGCCTCGCGCAGCGCAACGGCTATCGGGATCGGGACTGGGAGACGCGGGCAGGCACGGTCGAGCTGCGGATCCCCAAGCTGCGCAAGGGAACATATTTTCCAGGGTTTCTGGAGCCCCGCCGTATGGCAGAGAAGGCACTGACGGCCGTCATCCAGGAAGCTTATATCCAGGGGATCTCGACCCGCTCTGTGGACGATCTG
Source organism: Sphingobium sp. SA2 (assembly GCF_032227065.1). Lineage (NCBI taxonomy): Bacteria > Pseudomonadati > Pseudomonadota > Alphaproteobacteria > Sphingomonadales > Sphingobiaceae > Sphingobium > Sphingobium sp. SA2. The sequence goes on along the minus strand of NZ_JAPMXX010000006.1, from coordinate 142,694 downwards.
GTCAAAGCCATGGGCATGAGTGGGATCTCAAAGAGCCAGGTCAGCCGACTGTGCGTGGAGATCGACGAGCGGGTGAAGGCCTTTCTCGATCGTCCGATCGAAGGCGACTGGCCCTATCTCTGGATGGACGCGACCTACATCAAAGTGCGGCGAGCCGGTCGCATCGTCTCTGTCGCGGTCATCATTGCCGTTGGCGTTAACAGCGATGGCCGGCGCGAAGTGCTCGGCATGGCGATCGGTCATTCCGAAGCGGAGGTCTTCTGGACCGAGTTTCTACGCAGCCTTGCTCGTCGCGGTCTGCGCGGCGTGAAGCTGGTGATCTCCGATTCCCATGAAGGCATAAAAGCTTCCGTCGCCAAAGTGTTCAGCGCCACCTGGCAGCGATGCCGGGTTCATTTTATGCGCAATGCGCTGGCCCATGCCGGCAAGAGCGGACGCCGGGTCGTGTCGGCATTCATCGCCACCGCTTTCGCCCAGGAAACTCCAGAGGCCGCAAAGGCCCAATGGCGTAGCGTCGCCGATCAATTGCGCCCTACCGTGCCAAAACTCGCTGCCCTGATGGACAGCGCCGAGGAGGATGTGCTGGCCTACATGACCTTCCCAGCCCAACACCGCACGAAGTTGCACAGCAACAATCCGATCGAGCGGCTCAATGGCGAGATCAAGCGGCGTACTGATGTTGCCGACATCTTCCCCAACGAAGAGGCGATTACCCGTCTCGTCGGCGCTATCCTTCTGGAACAGAACGACGTGTATGGACCACCCCCACCTTGCAAGGCTTTTCAACAGATTTCGACGATTTCGGATCTTGCGGTCGTGTATCCGGCCTTGTTGTGCGGCATAACACGCCGCAGGCCCCTATGGTTTCCGCGGATCGACGGCCGGACAAATGGACGAACTCAAATTGGTTCGCATCATTTCAGTGACCTTTGTCGATCCCCGGTGATACCGGTTCGCCATACTCTGTCGTTGCCCTCGCAAGTCGGCACCATCACATCGGCGCCGAACTGGTTAGGCCGCCATCGGCAAAGGCGATGGACGGCGGTATACCTCATTCCTGGTCAACATGGCCCAGATCGAGCGAGCCGTCTTGTGAGCGACGGCTGTTGAGGCTACATTCACGGGCCTCCTGTCGACCAAAGCTTTAAGCCAGGGCCGAGGTGTCACGTCCTTGCGGAACGTTGTTCCTACAACGGCCCGAGCTCCATGGATCAAGAGCGTTCGGAGATATCGATCGCCGCCTTTGCTGATCCGACCAATCTTCTCTTTTCCCCCGCTCGCTCGAATCCGTGGCGTCAGGCCAAGCCAAGCTGCAAAATGACGGGAAGACTTGAACTGACTGCCATCGCCGACGGCTGCCACAATCGCTGTCGCCGTAATTGGGCCCACGCCCGGAGCAGTAGCCAGACGCTGGCTGTCCGGGTTTGATTTGTGCCAGGCGACGATCCGCTTCTCCATCTCGCCAAGCTTATCGGTTAATGTGTCGATGTGCCGGAAAAGACATCGCAACGCTTCTCGCGCTTCGTCCGGGACGACGGTCTTGTCCGAGGTTGCAAGACGCTCGCTCAATATCGCGAGCTGTCGCACGCCCTTGCCCGCGATAAGCCCGTATTCGCCCAGCAGTCCGCGCAGTGCATTGATCGTCGCCGTTCGCTGTCGGACCAACAGGCTGCGGACACGATGCAAAGCCAGAACCGCCTGTTGCTGCTTCGTCTTGATAGGAACAAACCGCATGTTCGGCTTGGCGACGGCCTCGCATATGGCCTCCGCGTCGGCGGCGTCCGTCTTGTTCCGCTTCACGTACGGCTTAACGTACTGAGGTGGAATGAGCTTGACCGTGTGGCCGATCTCCACAAGCAAGCGCGCCCAGTGATGCGCGCTAGAACACGCTTCCATTCCGACTAGGCACGGCGGCTGCTTTTTGAAGAAGGCCGCCATATCGGCCCGAGAGAGCTTTCGGCGAAGCACGGTTAAGCCGGCCTCATCTACACCGTGAACTTGGAAAACCGTTTTGGCCAGATCAAGGCCAATCGTAACAACTGACATCGCGCTTCCTCCACTTTAATGGCACCATATAATATGATCGTTTGCATGGGGGTGGTCCATGCCATCAAATGGGCCGTCCAACGCTGCCGCTACATGACACTTGAGAGCGTCTCGGGTTTAAGCGATAATCCCATCATCACGTTGCCTGCCATGGCAGCATGATCAATCCGGCTTAGCCGGAGGTCGCTGTGGCTATCCCAGCGAACCTACACCACGCGCCGGGACACGACCCTGCTCGATGCCTCATATTCAGTCTCAACATTCGACATATCTACTAGCCCCCATGCCCACAGCTTCGCATAACTGCTTGACCAAGCTACATTTCGCAAGGTGCCAGAGGATTTAGTGTCTTGCGCTTAAACGACGGTGAGCCGTCCGCTGACCACCGCTATAATCCAAACCGAAAGTGGGCATGAAAATGGGCACGGCTCCGCGATAGCGGATATTATTCAACGATAACAGTGAGAATTGGCGGAGCGGCAGGGATTCGAACCCTGGATACGCTTTTGGCGTATACTCACTTTCCAGGCGAGCGCCTTCGACCACTCGGCCACCGCTCCGCATTGCACTGGAAGTCGCGCTCCCTATCGCGGCGCGGGCGGCTAGGCAAGGGGATGCTTTACTTTCCTGTGCGGCCGCGCTCTGATTGCGGCATGATCCGTTTTTTCGCGCCCGCGCTGCTCGCTTCCCTCCTTGCCTCCACCGCCATCGCGGCTGATCCGCCGACGACGCCTGCTGCCGTCGTGGCGACAGCGCCTGCCGACGCCTGGCGCGCGATTCCGCTCGAAGACCTGCTCGTCATGACGATCGAAGGGGGCAAGCGCGTCGTGATCCAGCTCGCGCCCGCTTTCGCGCCGCGCCATGTCGGCAATATCCGCATTTTGGCGCGGGCGCATTGGTGGGACGGGACCAGCATCAACCGGGTGCAGGACAATTATGTCACCCAATGGGGCGACGCGACCGAGAAGAAGCCGATGCCGCCCGGCCTCGCACCCACCAGCGCGGCCGACTATATCCGCTCGCTCGCCAATGTGCGGCTTGCGATCACGCCCTTGCCCCATCCTGATGCCTATGCGCCCGCGACCGGCTATGTCGATGGCTGGCCGATGGCGATGAACGGGGACGCGGCCTGGCTGCCCCATTGCTATGCTTCTGTCGGCGTCGGCCGCAACCTGTCGCCCGATGCGGGCACGGGGGCCGAACTCTACACTGTCATCGGCCACGCCCCGCGCCAGCTTGATCGCAATATCGCGGTCGTCGGCCGGGTGGTCGATGGCATGGCCCATCTGTCCAGCCTGCCGCGCGGCAGCGGTGAGCTTGGTTTCTACACCGCCACCGAACATAAAATCCCGATCCTCTCGGTCCGCCTCGCCAGCGACCTGGCACCCGCGGACCAGCCTCGTTTCGAGGCGATGGACGTCGCCTCGCCCAGCTTCGCCGCCTATCTGCGCCTGCGCGCCAATCGGAAGGATGATTTCTACGATCTGCCTGCGGGCGGGGTCGACATCTGCAATGCGCCGGTGCCGGTCCGTCCGGCTCCCTAAAGGGAACCTTCGCGCCCGCCGCCGCGCTATGTCATCCTGTAGGCAAGCGGCCTCGCAACGCGCCGCGCCATCGGGAGACATTGCATGATCGTCGGCACCGTCAGGGAAATCAAGAATCACGAATATCGCGTCGGGCTGACCCCCGAAAGCGTCCATGAACTCACCGCCCATGGCCATGCGGTGCTGGTCGAAAGCGGGGCAGGGGAGGGGATCGGCGCGCACGACGCCCTGTATGAAAAGGCGGGCGCGCAGATCGTCGCCACCGCCGCCGACATCTTCGCCCGTGCCGACATGATCGTGAAGGTCAAGGAGCCGCAGGCCGCCGAGCGTGCGATGCTGCGGCCCGACCAAATCCTCTACACCTATCTCCACCTCGCCCCCGATCCCGATCAGACGCGCGACCTGATCGCCAGCGGCGCGATCGGCATCGCCTATGAAACCGTGACCGACGTGCATGGCGGCCTCCCGCTGCTCAAGCCGATGAGCCAGGTTGCAGGCCGCATGGCGATCCAGGCGGGCGCGACCGCGCTGGAAAAGGCGCATGGCGGGCGCGGCGTCTTGCTGGGCGGCGTGCCCGGCGTCCTGCCCGCCAAGGTCGCGGTGATCGGCGGTGGCGTCGTCGGCTTCAACGCGGCGCAGATGGCGGCGGGGCTGGGCGCGGACGTTACCATCCTCGACCGCAGCCCCGAAGTGCTGGAAAAACTCGGCATGTATTTCGAGGCACGGGCCAAAACGCGCTTTTCCAACCGCGCCAACCTCGCCGACTGCGTGGCCGATGCCGACCTGGTGATCGGCGCGGTGCTGATCCCCGGCGCAGCCGCGCCCAAGCTGGTCAGTGCCGATATGCTCAAGACGATGAAGAAGGGCGCAGTGCTGGTCGATGTCGCGATCGACCAGGGCGGTTGTTTCGAAACCAGCCACGCCACCACCCATGCCGACCCCACCTTTATCGTCGATGGCATCGTCCATTATTGCGTCGCCAACATGCCCGGCGCGGTCGCGCGCACCAGCACCTATGCGCTCAATAACGTGACCTTGCCCCATGCGCTGCGGATTGCGGACCTCGGCTGGAAGGGCGCGTTGCGCGCTGATCCGCACCTGCGCGCGGGCCTCAACGTGGCCCAGGGCAAACTCACCTATCGCGCCGTCGCCGACGCGCTCGACCTGCCCTATACGCCCGCCGAAGATCTGCTCGACTGACCAAGCCCGCGCCGCCTTTGTGTCCGACTTGTGTCGGACAAGGTGCGGATTTGTCGACCTTGTTCGTCTAGCCAGCCAAGGGACCTGTCCTGTCAGCCCCTTGCTCTGGTTCCGCCGAAGAGAGGCATGGTTTTACGACATGGTCGATCTAGTTTCATTCGCCGCCTTGTTTGTCCGGGGCACCGACAGCCTGGCCACCGGCCTCACGCCAGCCATGGGAGCGCGCTGATGAACGGCGATGTCATGACCTGGTTGGTGCCGCTCCTTTCGATGCTGGCCGCTGGCCTGTTCGCGGGTTTTGCGGCGGGGATTTTCGGCATTGGCGGCGGTTTCGTCGTCGTGCCTGCGCTGTTCGTCGTCCTGCCGCTGCTGGGCGGCACCCCCGAAGCGATCGCCCATGTCGCCATCGGCACGTCGGCCGCCACCATCATCGTCACCTCGATCCGCTCGCTCCTTTCCCATGCCAAGCGTGGCGCGGTGGAGTTTGAAATCCTCAAGACCTGGGCGCCGTGGATCATCCTGGGCGATGGCGTCGGCGTGCTGCTCGCGGGCCATGTCGATGGCCATATCCTGACGATGATCTTCGCTGGCGGCGTGTTCCTGATGTCGCTCAACTTCCTGTTGCCCAAGGTCGGCGACAAGGTGATCAGCCAGGACATGCCATCGGGCATCGCTCGTGTCGGCATCGCGGGCGGCCTTGGCACTTTTTCCGCGCTGCTCGGCATTGGCGGCGGCACGATCGCGATCATGGTGATGACGCTCTGCGGCCGTTCCATCCACCGCGCCATCGCCACCGCATCGGGCGTCGGCACGCTGATTGCCATCCCCAGCGCGATCGGCTTCGCGCTCATCGGCCTCAAGGAAAGCGGGCTGCCGTGGGGATCGCTTGGCTATGTCAACGTGCCCGCAACGCTCGCCATCGCCTCCATGTCGGTGCTGACCGCGCCGCTCGGCGTGGCGGTCGCTCATGCGCTGCCCGCCAAGCCGCTCAAGAAGATATTCGGCGTCTATCTGATCGTCATCGCCTTCGTCATGTTCCGCAACGCCCTCAAAATCTGACCACCGCGCTTCATCTCGTCCCCATAACAGCCTTTGTAACTGGCGGCCTTTGCCGGTATTTGCGAGGCGGGGGACGATATGGCGCAACAGGAATCGATCAATGTGCTGGTGGTGGAGGATGACGCCGCAGCGCGCGCCAACATCGCCGCTATCCTCACCCAGGCAGGCATGGTCGTGGATCAGGCGGAGGATGGCCGCATCGGCCTGCACCGCGCGGGCAGCGGCGCGCATGACGTCATCATCCTCGACCGGATGCTCCCCCATCTGACCGGCATCGACATCGTTACCCGCTTGCGCGTCGCCGGGATCGGCGCGCCGGTGCTGATGCTCTCCGCGCTCGGCCGGAGCGAACATCGGGTCGAAGGCCTCGAAAGCGGCGTCGATGATTATCTCGCCAAGCCATTCGAACCCGATGAACTGGTCGCCCGCGTCCGTGCGCTGTGGCGCCGGGCCAGCCGCTCCACCCATGATCCGGTGCTACTGTTCGGCGACCTCGAATGCCATGTGAAGGCGCGCACCGCCTTTCGCCAAGGTCGTCACCTTGCGCTCTCGCCCAAGGAGTTCGAGCTGTTCCGCTATCTGATGGACCATGCGGGCGAAGTGGTGACGCGCGAAATGCTGCTGCGCCATGTCTGGAAACTCAGCTTCGATCCGCAGACCAATGTGGTCGACGTCAATGTCGGACGCCTGCGCCGCAAACTGGAGGAGGGGTTTGACGGCCCGGTCCTCGAAACCGTGTGGGGCACCGGCTATCGCCTAATTGCCGCCGGATCGCCGGGATCGCCGGGTGCCTAAACCCGACCTGTTCCGCTCGGTATTCGGCCGGGTGATGTTGTCCGCTTTGCTGGTCAGTCTCTTGTCCACGCTGGCCCTGTTCCTGGTGGTGCGCAATATCGTCGCGGCTGACGGTCGGGCAATGCTGGCGCGCGAGGTCGATACCGACCTGGCGGGACTGGCCGACATTCAGGTCAGCGGTGGCACCGCCGAATTGCGCGCGCGCATTGCTGATCGGATGGCGGTGGAGCGGGAGGATGGCGAGCGCGGCTGGTATCTGCTCGTCGATGGGGCCGGGCGTCGCCTGGCGGGCAATCTCGACCGCTGGCCCGCCATCGCGCCCGAAGTGTCGGAGGCGCGTTTTGTGCCCTTGCCCGGCGGCGACACGATGTTCGCGCGCGCGACCCGGCTGGGCGGCGACACGCGGCTGCTGGTCGGGCGCAGCAATTATCGGGGGGAGGCGCTGCTGGCGCGGCTGGCCATGGCCTTTGCCGGGGCGGGCGCGGTCATCGCGCTGCTCAGCCTCGCCGCCGGGCATTTCGCGGCGCGCCGCCTGCGCCGCCGGGTCGAAACGGTCAACGCCGCCTTCGCCGCCGTGCGGGCGGGGCGCATTACCGCGCGCGCGCCGGGCGCTGGCGAAAATGACGAACTGGCCGAACTGGCCGCCAACACCAATGCGATGCTCGATCAGGTCGAACGGCTGATCGAGGCGCAGCGCGCCGTGTCGGACCAGACCGCGCATGAAATCCGCACCCCGCTGATGCATCTCGACACCCGCATTCTCAAAGCCATGCAGGGCACGCAGGACGAGGAATTGCTGCGCACGCTCGACCAGTCGCGCGGCGAGATACGCAATGTCGTGCGCCTGCTCGATTCGCTGCTCGATATTGCGGGGACGCAGGCGATGCGCGGCGACTTGCGCGGCCTGCTCGACACCAATCTCAGCGAGATTGCCGACAATCTGGCCGACCTCTACGGCGCCAGCGCGGAGGAATTGGGGATTGGCTTCCACGCCCGCATCGCCCCCGGCATCATGCTGCGCGCCGACCCGATGCAGATGACGCGCCTGCTCTCCAACCTGCTTGATAATGCGTTCAAATATGTGCCGAGCGGCGGCAGCGTGTCGCTGACCCTGTCGGTGGGACCGCATATCGTCGTGCAGGATGACGGACCCGGCATCCCTGCCGCCGACCGCGATCGCGTGTTCGAACGCTATGTCCGGCTCGATGGCGCGCAGGGCGGGGGGCATGGCCTCGGCTTGTCGCTTGCCAGAGCGATCGCACAGCGGCATGACCTTTCCCTTCATGTGGAGGACGCCGCGCCCGGCGCGCGTTTCGTCGTCCAGCCGGAGGATGGTTGATGATCAGGCTGTTGCCCGTCTTGCTGCTCGGCGCTGCACCTGCCGCGCCCGCGGCGGACATGCGACCTGCCGATCCGGTGCTGCGGACCTTGCTGGAGGGCGATGCCGCCCATGCGAGCGGCAACCACGCCGCCTTGCTTGACACCGTCCAGACCTTGAAGGCGCTTGGTGCCACCCCGGCCGAGGGGCAGGAGGATCTTGCCGCGCGCTGGACGCATGAGGCGCAGGCGCATGGCGCGGCCCCGTCCACGCTCGCCTTTCGCGGCCGTGCGCTTGGCCCCGCCTATCGGCGCGGGTCGCTGGTGCCCGGCGGCAGCGTGACGATGCGCCAGCTATTCCTCGGCGGCCAACGCGCACAGATATCGGTCGCACCCGCAAATGGCAGCGCGGCGAACCTGTCGATCCGCGTCCATGGCGCGGATGGTGAAACGCTCTGCGCCAAGCCGGTCGGCGGGCCGCAGGCCGATTGCGCCTGGCTGCCGCTCTTTACCGATCGCTATGACATCGTGATCGAAAATGGCGGCAAGGCAGCGGTCGGCTTTTACCTCATCATGCGCTGAAAAAGCGCTCAGTCCGCGTCCGGGTTGCGGAAATTGAGCCGCCGCGTGACGGTATAGTCCAGCACGCCCACCAGCAGATAGCTGATCCATTGCTTGATCAGCGTCAGCGGCGTGCGGCTCGCGCGGTGGCTCTCCAGCGTGATCGTCCGGCTCAGCGCCGCCTGCCGGTCGATCATCTGGCGCACCGCCGCCGCAAAGCCCGCATCCTCGATCCGCAGCATCACCTCCAGATTGACGAACAGGCTGCGCATGTCGAAATTGGCTGATCCCACGAACACCGCATCGTCGATGACGAACAGCTTCATGTGCAATTTATGCGGCTGATATTCGGCAATCTCCACCCCGCGCTTGAGCAGCGGCCCGTACAACAGCCGTGCCGCCGCGATCGTCGCGCCATTGTCCGACTTGGCAGGCAGGATCAGGCGCGCGCCATCCCGCTGCGCCGCCCGCGCGATGCGTTTGAGCATGCCCCGGCCCGGCGAAAAATAGGCCGCGACCATATCGACCCGCCGCGCCTGTTCCATGTCATGCTTGACCACCTTCGCCCATGGGCTCAGCCGCCGGGTGGGACCACCGACCAGCCAGCGAAAGGGATCGGCCTGTTGCAGATGCAGGCTCGGATTCCAACCCCGGACCATGCGCCGCAAGGTGCGGAACCGTTGCCGACGCGTCGAGACCCAGCGCCACAATTGCCCGTACCAGCGCGTCATCGCCTCGACTTGATCGCCCTCGATCATCAGCCCCAGGTCGCACCAGCAACCATCCGCCGGTATGCCGAAATAGCCATCCTCGATATTGAAGCCGCCGATCATCAGCCGCTGGTCATCGGCGATCGCCATCTTCTGATGATTGCGGATCAGGTAGCGGGTCGATCGCCGCGTCCCGAATCGCCCGAAATGCGCGCCCGCGTCGATGAGCGGGGCAAAGAAGCTGTCGGGCGTCTTGCCCGACCCGAAACCATCGACCATCAGCGTTACGGCGACACCGCGCCCCCGCGCCGCGACCAGCGCATCCCGCACCAGCACGCCGCTGCCATCATCGGCAAAGATATAATAATAGAGTTTTAGGCTATGGCGCGCGCCTTCGATCAGGCCGATCAGCGTGTCGCGCAACGCCACCCCTTGCGTGATGAGCCGCAGCCGGTTGCCCGCCAGCATGATGGTGATATCGTCCGCTTCGCTGTCCGCACGGGGCAGCGGCGGGGCTTGATCGTTGATCGCCATCTGCGCCTCATGCCCCTTTGCGCCATGATTTGCCAAGGCCTTATGCCCTTTTCATTGACTCCCATGGGGCATGCTGCTAGGCGACGAATTCGAAATTTCCCTTCGCTGTATTCAGGAGGCCCTGTTTGGCCCGCGTCACCGTCGAAGATTGCGTCGACAAAGTTACCAACCGTTTTGACCTCGTCCTTCTCGCCGCTCAGCGTGCGCGGGAAATTTCCGGCGGGGCCGAACTGACGGTCGATCGCGACCGCGACAAGAACCCCGTCGTCGCTCTGCGCGAAATCGCGGAAGAGACCGTTCTGCCTGACGAACTGCATCACTCGCTCGTCGCGTCGCTGCAGAAGGTGCAGATTGACGATGACGACACCCCCGATGAAATCGGCTCGATCGCCCAGTCGGCTGAGGCCCTCCGCCTCACCGCCGCCGCGCCGCCGCGCAACCAGAATATCGGCGGCGACTACGACGGCTGATCGCCTTATCCGTTTGGAGAGGGAAAGAGGCTCGGCCTGCGCAAGCAGGACCGGGCCTCAACCCTTTTTGGGCAAAAGATAGAACGCTTACCCCTCCGGCCGCGCGACGCGCTTGCCCTTGGTCCGGCTGGTCAGGTGGAACATCTCGCACCGGTCGCAGCGATAGGGCCGCAATATAATCGCGGCGCGCACCATCGCCTCCCGCGCTTCCTCCTCCGACCCATAGCGCCGCTTGCGCGCGCAGACGCTGAGCCGGGTGCGTTTCATAGCGGCGGCAGCGCCCAGTCGATGCCCCCGCGACCCTTCGCCTCCAAAAAGGCATTGGCCTGCGAAAAGGGCCGCGATCCCAGAAAGCCATTATGCGCCGACAGCGGGGAAGGGTGGGCGGATTTCAGGATCAGATGGCGGCTCTGGTCGACGAAGCCCGCCTTGCGCTGGGCATAAGCCCCCCACAGCAGGAACACGACCGGCTCCTCTTTCTGCGCCACCAGCCGCACGATCGCATCGGTAAACAGCTCCCAGCCTTTGCCCTGATGCGACGCCGCCCGGCCCATCTCGACCGTCAGCACGCTGTTGAGCAGCAGCACCCCCTGTCGCGCCCAATGTTCCAGAAAGCCATGCCCGGCCCGCGCAATCCCCAAGTCGCTCTCCATCTCCTTATAGATATTGACCAGCGAAGGCGGCGTCCGCACGCCGGGCTGCACCGAAAAGCACAGGCCATGCGCCTGACCCTCACCATGATAGGGGTCTTGCCCCAATATCACGACCTTGACCTGATCGAGCGGGGTGAGATCGAGCGCGCGGAAATAGTCGCTGCCCTTGGGGAAAATGCGTTTGCCTGCGGCCTTCTCCGCCTCCAGAAAGGCTTTCAGCCCCTGCATATGCGGGGCGGCGAACTGGTCGGCTAACGCCTCACGCCAGCTTTCGTGCAGCTTGATGGTTCCGCTCATGCCGCCTGATGGCCCGGCGCGCAAAGCCCTGTCAATCGCGTGCGACAGGGTAAATGCGCTTGCGCGGCCCCGTCACATCCGCAAAACAGACGCCATGCGCTTCCATCGCCCGATCGCCCTTGCCGCCGCCTTCGGCCTGTTCCTGGCCCCGCTGCCCAGCGCCGATGCCTTCGGTCCCGTCAAATCCGCTGTCCAGCAGACCGCCGAAACCCGCCTGATCGCGCAGTTTCAGCGGTTCGCGACCCTCACCGATGGCACGGTCGGCATCACCGTGCGCGATCTCGCGAGCGGAGAAACGCTCTCGCTCAACGGCGACACACTCTTCCCGATGGCCAGCGCCTATAAGGTCGCGGTCGCGGGCAAGATCTTCGCCATGATCGACGCCGGGCAGTTGGCGCTCACCGACATCGTGCCGCGCGACGTCGCCACCATGGGGCCGGGCGCGCCGCTGCCGGTGGCGCGATTGCTCGATCTGATGCTGACCCAGAGTGATAACCATGCCACCGACATGCTGGTCGCGCGTGCCGGTGGCCCGACGGCGGTCAATGGCTGGGTCGCGGGGCTGGGGATCAAGGGACTGCGCGTCGACAGCAACACCGCCGACCTGCTCTACCGCGCCATGGACCTCGCGCCGCGTCCCGGCAATTTCAACCGCAACGTCGCCGCCGCATTGGCCGCCGATCCGGCGCTGCGCACCCGCGACAGTCGCGACCTGCCCAATATCGCCTTCGCCCGCGATCCGCGCGACAGCGCGACGCCGACCGCGATGACCGACCTGGTCGCCGCGATCCGCACTGGCCGGGCGCTTTCGCCCGCCAGCACCCATGCCTTCATCACCATCATGGAACGCTGCCGCACCGGCAAGACGCGTCTGCCCGGCATGTTGCCGCCCGGCACCACCATCGCGCACAAGACCGGTACGATCAACGGCACCGGCAACGATACGGGCGTTATCACCCTGCCCGATGGACGGATGTTCGCCATCACCGTCTTCGTCATGCAGGATCATCGCGGGCGGGTGATGCGCGACCGGATCATGGCGGAGGCCGCGCGCGCCGCCTATGATTATTTCCTGTTCGCGCCCGATCGCGCCACGGCCTGACGCATAGGCCTTAACAGCGATCCCGGATGGCTTTAGGCTCCTTGCTTGAGAGGATTGCCGTGACCCGCCTGACCCGTTTCCGTGATTTCTGGCCCCATTATCTGCGCGAACATGCGCGCCCTGGTACGCGTGCGCTCCATTATGCGGGGACCAGCCTGGTGGTGGTGCTGGCGGCGGCGGCCCCGGTCGTTGGCCGTTGGTGGATGGCGGCGGCGCTGCCGGTCGTCGGCTATGGCTTCGCCTGGGTGGGCCATGGCCTGATCGAGCGCAACCGGCCCGCCACCTTCCGCTATCCGCTCTGGTCGCTGCGCGCCGATTTCGTGATGTGGCAGCGGTTTTTGACCGGCCATATCGGCCGCGATCTTGCCCGCGCCGGGGTGCGCCCCGATGGCACGGTCGATCCTGATCGACGGACGACCGCATAGCCACCGCTTGACCGCGCCGGACGCTCTGCCACAAGGAGCGCGATGGCTCTTACCGCATCCTTTTCGCTGCCCGATCGTGCGGCGCTGGCAACCCGTTGGCAGGCGCTCGAAGCACCCGCTGACGCGTCCTTCTTCCTCGGCTGGACCTGGACTGGCGCCTGGCTCGACAGCTATGCCATCCGCCCCGAATTGCTGGCCATCACGGACGATAGCGGCAACGACGTCGCCCTCGCGCTGGTCGGCCACGCGATGCAACAGCGCCTGCTGGGCAGCGTCGCCACGCTTAGCCTCAACCAGTCGGGCGATCCCGCCGCAGACCGCCCCTATGTCGAATATAACGGCTTGCTGGCAGAGGCAGGCCGGGAGGCGGAAGCCGCAACCGCCGCCGTCGCCGCGCTAACCCGCCGCCGCGACTGGCGCGCGCTGCGCCTCAGCGGCATCGCGCCCGACTCGCCGCTGCTGAACCTGCCCGCCCGCCGCAAGACGCGCGCGGACATGTCGCCCGTCTATCAGGTCGACCTCGCCGCCGTGCGCGCCGCGAATGGGGATTATCTGTCGCTGCTCAGCGCCAACACCCGCAGCCAGATCCGCCGCGCGATGAAGGATCATGGCGGCCCGCTGCCCAGCATCGCTATCGCTGGCCTTGACGATATCACCCCCTGGCTGGACGAGATGGCGGCGCTCAACAGCGGTCGCCATGCCGACAATGCGTGGGACGATGCGGGCTTCCGCGCTTTCGTCGCCACCATCGCCGCGCGCGGCTTGCCCGGCGGCTCGGTCGAGCTGCTGCGCTTCGCCGATTCAGGCGGGGTGGTCGGCCTGCTCGTCAACTTCATCCATCGCGGCGTGGCGATGAACTATCAGTCCGCCTTCGCCGAACCGCGCACCGCCAAGGACAAGCCCGGCCTGCTCTGCCATGCCGCCGCTGTGGCGCATTATGCCGCGCGCGACCTGTCGCTCTATTCGCTGCTCGCAGGCAAGGATCGCTACAAGCAGAGCCTCTCCACCTGCGAGGAGTGTCTGGAATGGTGGATGATCGAACGGTTCAGCCCGCGCCTCGAAGCCGAAGCTCTGTTGCGCCGCCTGCTTAAACGCCCAGCTTCCGCATGACGCGATAGACGAGGCGGCGCAGCCCCTGCCGCTCCGGCCGGGCGCTGACCGTGCCGGTGGGCAGGCCGCGTTTGCGCAGCAGCGCGTTGAAACTGTGCAACTCGCCCTCCGCCACGCTGCGTTCGGACCGCCATGTCACGGACAGGCTGATCGACACGGCCGGGCCGTTCTCGACGAAATGGGGTGCTTTCACCGGCACATGGATGGCTTCGCCCGGTGCCAGCGGAAAAGCGGTGCCGCGCGCCTTGAACCCGTCCTGCCACACCAGATTGCGATGCCCGCCACCGTGGAAATCCTCGCTCTTCTGCGCCGGGACCAGCGCTTCGTCGCGCGCGGGAAAGACGGTCATCACCTTGGTCCCCATGATCTGGAGCAGGATATTATGTTCGGGGTCCATGTGGAACGGGGTAACGCTACCCGGCGATGTCAGGAAGATGAAGGCCTCGCGATGCAGCATCGGCCCGGTCGCGGCCTTCACGATCGGCTCCAGATCGGCGAGTGCCGCATCCAGCAGCGCGGCATAGGCCGGATCGCGCTCGACATTCTTCAGCACCGCCCAGCTGCCATTGGTCTCGATCGTGCGGATCGTCTCACCCAGCGTCAGCCCGTTGGACGGCGTATCCTCCGGCCGCACGCCCAGCGGTAGTTTGCCCAGATTATATTCCACCGACGATGCAGGCATCCGCTCCGCCAGCGTCGCCAACGCGTCGAGCGTCAGCAATGCGTGCCCGACCAGATCGTGGCACAGACGGGCGGGCTGGTCGGGGTAAGCGGCGGCGAAGGTCGCGCGCGCAGTGTCGGGGAAGGTCGCGACCCTGGCGGCCGCGATCGGGCTATGGGCGGTCATCCCTGTCCTTTCAAAAGTCTGGCGGCGCTTTCGACGCCATTGGCGATGGCAAAGGCTGCCGCACGCTGAAACTGCGTCATGCCCTGGCCGTAGAGGGCGATACGATATTGGACGATGGTGCGCCGTTCGGCCCATAGGCTGTCGATCATCGGATGATCAGGCGCGGCACAACTGTCCATCCAGCCGATCGCCGGATCATCCTGCACCGCATGCAAATTGGCGATCTCGATCAGGACGCCGGGCGAAAAACGGCCAAATTCCTCATCGATCGCGATCTTGAAGGAAAAGGCGCCCGCGCCATGGCGGAAATTGACCAGCATCGCGATCGGCCGCCCGTCAAGATCGAGTCGCAGCATATGCAGTCGCCCGGCATCGAACCCGGCCGCACAAGCCGCGCGAAAAAAGGCCGCATCGGCGGGCTTGCAGCCCATCGCCGTGCCCTCGCGGCCTTTCCAGCCCGACGCTTCGAGCGCCAGAAATTCCCCGCACCAGCGCGCCACATCGCCCCGATCGGTCAGCAACCGGCTTTCCACGACGCCGAGGTCTGCCAGGCGCTTTTGCAGCCGCCGCAATTCCTTGCGTTTCTTGGCCCGTACCTGGCTCTCCCAATAGGCGTCGGCAGTCAGGTCCGACCGCAGCATGGCCCGGTCATAGCGATGAATTTCCCGCCGCCCGCGTCGTTGCTCGACGCACACCGCTTCGATGGCGGCGGCATTCGCCCCGGCCGCGTCGATCGCTTCGAGATGCAGGAAGCCGCGCGCCCAGGGCGCGTCGTCCAGCTGCGCCAGAAAGCTGCGCCAGGCCGCCGCCTCATGCCCCTGCCGGATCATCGGCGCGCCGAAAAAACAATGATCATGGACCCAATTGCCGACGCAGCCGATCGGCAGCCGCCCATGGCGCGATCGCACCATGACGGGCAGCAGGCCGATCAGCCGCTCGCTGTCACGCGCTTCGATCAGGCGGACGTCGCCATCCGCTGCCAGATGGTCGATCGCCGCGGCCAGCATGTCTGGCGCGTAAAAGGCATTAGCCTCCGCCGCATGGACGGCCAGATCCTCCCAGCGCGTGCGCTGCGGCACGCCCGCCGGATGGGAATAAGGGGGCAGGGGATGGGATGCCATGTCCATCTTTCCGCCTTTAGATCGGAAAGATTAGGGAAAGGCTAAATCCTCCGCGCTAGGACGCGACCCGACGAGGCTTTACATATAAAGGCGGATCGTCGGACAGCAGGACCGACAGGCGTGGAGAAATGGGCATGACGATATTGGTCACGGGGGCTGCGGGTTTCATCGGCATGCATGTCGCCGATCGCCTGATGGCGCAGGGTCATGCCGTGGTCGGCATCGACAATCTCAACGATTATTACCCGGTGTCGCTCAAGCGCGCGCGACTCGACAGCCTGTCCGCCGCCCATGGCAAGCTGTTCACCTTCCACGAACTGGATTTCGCCGACATGGATGCGCTCAATGCGACGCTCCATGATCAGGTGATCGAATCGATCGTCCATCTGGGCGCGCAGGCCGGGGTGCGCTATTCGCTCATCAACCCCCACGCCTATGTCCGCTCCAACCTGGCGGGGCATGTCAACATGCTCGAACTGGCGCGCGAACGGCGGGTGCGGCATCTGGTCTATGCCTCCTCCTCCTCGGTCTATGGCGGCAATGACACGCTGCCTTTCCGTGTCGAGGATCGCGCCGACCATCCCGTCTCGCTCTACGCGGCGACCAAGCGCGCCGACGAACTGATGAGTGAGACCTACGCCCATCTCTTCCGTATCCCCATGACGGGCCTGCGGTTTTTTACCGTCTATGGTCCCTGGGGCCGCCCCGACATGGCGATGTGGATCTTCACCTCAAAGATCCTCGCGGGTCAGCCGATCCCGGTGTTCAACCATGGCCGGATGCAGCGCGACTTCACCTATATAGACGATATCGTGACCGGCATTTTGGGCTGTCTCGATCATCCCCCCGCCGACGATGGTGCGCTCAAGGCAGGCGGCAGCCGCGCGCCGCATCGCCTCTACAATATCGGTAACAACCGGCCCGAAGAATTGATGTACCTCATCGCCGTGCTGGAGGACGCGATAGGGATCAAGGCCCAGATTGACTTCCAGCCGATCCAGCCGGGCGATGTCCATGCGACCTTCGCCGACATCAGCGCCATCGCACGCGACATCGGTTTCGCGCCATCGGTGAGCATCGAATCGGGTGTCCCCCGATTCGTCCAATGGTATCGTGATTATCACGGAGTCTCATAAGGTTGCCGGACGCCGCACGCGCGAAGCTGAAAATGGCTGCGCGGCTGGTCGCTCAAAGCCATCGTTTCAGCGGATTTTGGGGCGCGGACAGGGCCGTCTTTTTCCTGTAATGATTTTTTCGCAGTTGCAAAAAGGATTGCCATAAGTCCCTGAAACGGCGTAAACAGTCGCACCATGCCGGGCGGTATTTCCGTCCGGGGGTCGCGGAACAAGGGAGGACATCACGCCGAAATCGGCGGTTCGTCCACCGTCTCCGCCAGTGAGACAAGCTCGCGGCGGAGCGCGGAAAAAAGGGCAAACGCGTGTCAACATCAGCATCCAAGATCGTGCCTTTCGGCTCAGGTGGCCGTATCGTGGAGACGGCGTGCAGAAGCCTCTCCATCGCAGCGACCGGCCTTAACGAACTCGAAGCCCGCTTTGGCCAGCGGGAATTTGCCGCCACCTTCCTGCGCCTTGTCGGCGTCTTGATGCAGGTGCGCGGTCGTGTCATCGTCACCGGCATCGGCAAGAGCGGCATTGTCGCGCGCAAGATGACCGCGACGCTCACCTCCACCGGCACGCCTGCCATCTTCCTGCATCCCGCCGATGCCGGGCATGGCGACCTTGGCATGGTGACGCCCGACGACGTCGTTCTGATGCTGTCCCATTCGGGCGAATCGACCGAACTCGGCCCGATCATCCAATATTGCAAACGCTTCGCCATCCCCTTGCTGGCGATGACCGCGCAGGCGCAGAGCACCGTCGCGCAGGCCGCCGACATCTGCATCCTGATGCCCGAAGTGCAGGAAGCCTGCCCCAACGCGCTGGCCCCCACCACTTCGACCACGGTGCAGATGGCGTTCGGCGATGCCCTCGCGATTTCGCTGATGGAAATGCGCGGCTTTTCCGCCGACGATTTCCACAAATTCCACCCCAACGGCCGTCTCGGCGCGCAACTGCTCAAGGTACGCGAGCTGATGTCGAAGGGCGGCGACGTACCGCAGGTTCGCCAGGACGCCTCGTTGCTCGACGCGACCATCGAAATGACCCGCGCGCGCCTCGGCGGTACGGCGATCACGGACAGTGAAGGGCGGCTGATCGGCGCCTTCACCGATGGCGACCTGCGTCGAGCCGTCACCGCCAAGCAGAATCTGACCGAACCGGTCGGCCGTTTCATGACGGTCACGCCGCACGCCATCACCCCCGACGATCTCGCCCATGAAGCGCTGCATGTCATGCATGAGCATAATATCATGCTGCTGTTCGTCTGCGAAAAGGGCCGCCTGGTCGGGGCCGTCCATATGCACGACCTGCTGCACGCCGGGGTCGCCTGAACCACCTGGTCGTCATTCCCGCGCGGGCGGGGTCTTCCCGTCTGCCGCGTAAGCCGCTGCGCCTCATCGCAGGGCGCACGCTGCTGCACCGCACCATCGCCATGGCGCGCGCGGCGATTGGCGACAGGGCAGGGGTCGCGCTGACCGTCGCCACCGATGACGCGGAAATCGCCGATCATGCCCGCGCCGTGGGCTGCGAGGCGGTGATGACCGACAGCGCCATCGCCACCGGATCAGGCCGCGCGCTCGCCGCCGCCCTGGCCCAGCCCACAGCCCCCCGCTTCGTCATCAACCTCCAGGGCGATTCGCCCTTCCAGCCCAAGGGCGCGCTCGGCGCCGTCATCGCTGCGCTGGAAGCGGGCGCACAGGTCGCCACCCCGGTCATCGCGCTCGATTGGCCCGCGCTCGATGCCCTGCGCGATCACAAGACTCGCTCACCGTTCAGCGGCACCACTTGCGCCCGCTCGCCCGATGGCCATGCCTATTGGTTTTCGAAAGCGATCATCCCCGCCATCCGCAACGAAGACAGCCTGCGTGCCAGCCTGCCGCGCTCGCCGGTCTGGCGCCATGTCGGCCTCTATGGCTATGCGCTGGACGCGCTGCGTCGGTTCGAGGCCTGCCCGCCCACGGCGCTTGAAAATCTCGAAGGGCTGGAGCAGCTCCGTCTGCTGGAGCTTGGCATCCCGATCATGACCGTGCCCGTCGATCCGCCCTCCTTCGATAGTTCGGGCATCGACACCGAAGCCGATATCAGCCGCGTCGAAGCATTGATCGCCGAACATGGCGACCCCACGCCCTCGTTCTGATGCGCCGCCTCTTCATCATCCGCCACGGCAACACTTTCGCCAGCAGCGCACAGGCTTGCCGCATCGGGTCGCGCACCGACATCCCATTGGTCGACAGCGGCCACGCTCAGGCCGAGCGTCTGGGCACCTGGTTCGCGCAACAACCGCCCCCCATCCACCTTCTGTTCAGCAGCCCGCTCCTCCGCGCCCGCCAGACCGCCGCTGCGATCGCCGCTGCCACCGGCCATGGCCTGGACGGGACGCACGACTGGCTGGGCGAGATCGATCATGGCCCCGACGAAGGCCGCCCCGAAGCCGACGTTCTCGCCCGTATCGGGGCGCAGGCGCTGGCGGACTGGGAAGAACGGGGCATCGCGCCCGATGGCTGGATCGTCGATGCCGAATCTCGCATCGCCGCCTGGCGCGCCGTCTTCGCGCAAGCCGGGGAGGGGGCCGACCTGCTCGTCACCTCCAACGGCGCGGCCCGCTTCGCGCTACTGGCGCTGGGCCTGCCGCCGCGGAAACTGCGCACCGGGGCGTTCGGCGAACTGGCCGTCGCCCCTGACGGCGCGGTCACGCTGGTTCGCTGGGACGAGCGGCCTTAAGCGACCGCCGATTCCAGCAAGCGGATCGTCCCGGCGTCCGCATCCATCTCCGCCCGCACGCCCACCGGCAGGCTGAACTGGTTGGCGACATGGCCGAACTGCGCGCCTTGGAAGGCGGGTATGCCGAGGGAGCCAAGATGCTGCTGCAACACCTCCGACAGGGTAAACCCACCATAGGACGGCCCGCTCGCCCCGCAATCGGTACATTGGCCGAACACCACGCCCGCCAGCCGCCCCAGCACGCCGCCCAGCGCTAGCTGGGTCAGCATCCGGTCGATGCGATAGGGCGCTTCGCCAATATCTTCGATGAACAATATTGCGCCGCTGAAATCGGGTAGCCAGCCGGTTCCCATCAAGGCCGCCAGCACGGTCAGGTTGCCGCCCAGCAATCGCCCGCTCGCCTTGCCGGGGTGAAAGGTGCGGATGCGCCCGGCGCGCGGGACCAGCCGGTCCTCATTGCCGACCGGATTGGCAAAGGTCGGCATCGCCCCGTCGAACGCGACCGCACGAAATCCATCCCAGGAAAAACGGCCCCAACTGCTCGACGCATTGGGGCCGTGGATGGTGGTGAAACCCGCCCGCGCGGCAAAGGCCATGTGCAGTGCGGTGATGTCCGAGAAACCGATCAGCAGCTTGGGATTGGCGCGGATCGTCGCGAAGTCGAGCAAAGGCAGGATGCGCGCGCAGCCCCATCCGCCGCGCACCGCGAACACGGCGCGCACCTGCGGATCGGCGAACATCGCATTGACGTCGGCCGCGCGATCCTTGTCGGTCCCGGCCAGATAGCCATGGCGTGCGGCCAGATGCGGCGCAGGTCGGGGCACCAGCCCCATCGCCACGATCGTCTCCTTGACCAGATCGAGGTCGAACATATCGTCGGTAAAGCCAGCCGGTTCGATCAGCCCGACGACATCGCCCGGCCGCAGACGCGGCGGCTTCACCAGCGTCGCAGGCAAGGGCGCAACCGGCGGTGCCTTGGCCGCCACCAACATCGCGCCCATGCCCGTCACCAGCGCGCGCCGATCCATCCGCATCGTCAAAAGCCGCTCCCATCCTTGTGGCGATATTGACCGCTCGACCATCGCATATCGATATCGGCATAATGGCAATCGCCGGTCGGTGGCCGCCCGAACGCCAGAAAGGCGCAATCGGTGTCGCTTTCATTGACCAGATGATGGCCATTCGGCTCGCCTTTGGGAAAGGCCGCCATGTCGCCCGCGCGCAGCAACGTGCGCCCATCCTCCTCGACCAGCATGGCTTCCCCTGCCAGCATCACGACGAACTCATCCTCATCCTCATGCCAATGCCGGTTGGACGACGCCGCGCCGGGTTTCAGCACGACATGGCTGACGCCGAAATCGGAGAGATCGCTTGCAGGGCCAAGCCGCCTGACCCACCGTCCGGCAACGATGTCGGCATGGGGCGCGGGATAGCCGGTGGCATTGGTCTGCGCGATGGCATCCAGGTCGATCCGGGGCACGGCCTTGTCTCCTCCTGCTGGCCAAGCGGCCCGGCTTTCGCTAACGCCTGGGCATGACCAGCACCAGAGCCAATCATGATGTCGTGGCGCTTGCCGAGCAACTGCTTGCCTGCCCCTCCGTAACACCCGCGACCGGCGCCGTCTTTACCGCGCTGCAGGCTATGCTGGCACCGCTGGGCTTTACCGTCGATCGTTTCGTCACCGGCGATGCGCCTGATGGCCCGGTCGAAAATCTCCTCGCCTGGCGCACCACGGGCGGCGGCAAGCATTTCGCCTTTGCCGGGCACCTCGACGTCGTGCCGCCGGGGCCGGGCTGGACCAGCGACCCGTTCGTCCCCGAACAGCGCGGCGATTTGCTCTACGGCCGCGGCGCGGTGGACATGAAGGGGTCGATCGCCGCCTTCGTCGCGGCGCTGCACGATCTGCCCGACGACCTGCCCGGCACGATCAGCCTGATCATCACCGGTGATGAGGAAGGCCCGGCCGTTCATGGCACGCTCGCGCTGATGGAGCGGATGGCCGCGCGCGAACTGCGCCCCGACCTCTGCCTCGTCGGCGAGCCGACCAGCTCGGCGCAACTGGGCGACGTGGTCAAGGTCGGGCGCCGCGGTTCGGTCAATATGTGGATCAGCGTGGCGGGCAGTCAGGGCCATGTCGCCTATCCCCATCTCGCCGACAATCCGATCCCGAAGCTCGTCCGCATCCTGTCCGCCATTGAGGCGGAGACGCTGGACGAGGGCACTGACTGGTTCCAGCCCAGCAATATCGAAATCACCGACCTCGACGTCGGCAATCCGGCGCATAATGTCATTCCCGGCCTCGCGACCGCACGCATTTCGATCCGCTTCAACGACCGGCATAGCGGCGCGTCGTTGATCGAACGGATCACCGCCATCGCCGCGACTGAGGGCGGCACGGTCGAGGCGAAGATCAGCGGCGAACCCTTCCTGACCCCGCCGGGTGCGTTCAGCGATCTTGTCAGCGGCGCGATCCGCGATGTCACCGGCCTTGCCACTGACCTGTCGACCACAGGCGGCACGTCCGACGCCCGCTTCCTCTCGCGCCTTTGCCCGGTGGTGGAATTCGGCCTCAACAATGCGACGATGCACAAGCTGGACGAAGCGGTCGCGGTGCAGGATTTGCGGGATTTGCAGCGCATCTACGCGCTGATCGTGGAGCGGGCGCTGCGGGGCTGATCAGCCCCGGCGTGGCTCTGGCTGGCGCAGCAACAGGACGCGGTCCGGGCTTGCGGTCAGGGTGAAACGGTCGAGATAGGCTTGTTCCCCCGTCGGCCGGGCGAGATGATAGCCCTGAAACTGCGTGCAGCCGATGACGCGCAGCATGTCCATCTGCGCCTCGCTCTCGATCCCTTCGACCACCACTTCCAGGCCCAGCCCCTGGATCAGGCCGACCACCGCCGAACAGATGGTCCGTGCCTCGGCCGACGTGGCTATGTCGCGGACCAGGCTGCGGTCGATCTTCACGCGATCCACCGGCAATTCCTTCAACCGCGACAGGTTGGAATAGCCGGTGCCGAAATCGTCGATCGCCACCCGCACCCCGTCGCGTCGCAGCGCCGCCAACTGATCCAGCACGCGCGGCTCCATCTCCATCGCCAGCGACTCGCTGATCTCCAGTTCCAGCATCGTCGTCGGCGTCTGGTGGGTGGCAATGGCGTGGCGCAGGCGCAGGAAGAAATCAGCCTGCCCCAGTTCGCGGGTGGAGATGTTGATGGCGATCCGTTGGCTTATGCCCGCCGCTGCCCAGCGCGCGGCGGTTTCGCACACCCTGTCCATCACCCAGTCGCCCAGCGCGACGATCACGCCGCTTTCCTCCGCGACAGTGACGAACGCGCCCGGCATGAGGATGTCGCGTTCGGGATGCGCCCAGCGCACCAGCGCCTCGGCGGCCACCGCGCTGCCGCTGCCAATGTCGATCTGCGCCTGAAATTCCAGGATGAACTCGTCACGCTGCAACGCCAGCATCAAATCGCGTTCCAGGTCGGCCCGGTCGGATGCCTCCAGCGCTAGTTCCGCGCTATACATTTCCGCACGGCCGCGTCCCTCATGCTTGGCATGATACATGGCGACATCGGCCGCGCGCAGCAAAGCCGTCAGCGTCTCGCCATGGTCGGGGTAGCAGGCGATGCCGATCGACGCGCCCAGGTCGACATGCTGACTGCCCAAATCAAATCGTTCGCCCAGCGCAAACTGGATGGCGCGGGCAATGCGCGCCGCCGCACTATGGCCGGGCAGGTTGGGGAAGAACATGGTGAACTCGTCACCCGCCAGCCGCCCGATCACGGCATCGCCCGACCCGGCGGCGACCTGCGCCATCACCACTTCGCGCAGCCGCCCGGCGACCCGCGCCAGCAGTTGGTCGCCCGCGGCATGGCCCAGCGTATCGTTGACGCCCTTGAACCCGTCCAGATCGATGAAGAACAAAGCGGCCTTGCGCTCCTCCACCCGCTCGGCGAGATGGCGTTCGACCTGACGGCAAAAGCTGGTGCGATTGGCAAGGCCGGTAATCTGGTCGAACAGCGCGAGCGTCTGGACATGATCCAAATTGGTCCGCACCTGGCTGAACAGGCTTTCCATCGCCACGGAAAGATCGGGCATTTCGCGCGCGATATCGCCCGGCACCGGCGATTGCAGGTCGCCATGCGCGGCCGACACGAGCCGTTCGGTCGCCATGTCGATGGCGGTGGCGGTGGTCGCGACCGTCTGGCGCGCCGAAGCCCAGCTCATCGTCCCGCATAAGATGGCGATGATCAGTGCGCGGCTGATCTGCCCAATGTCATCGGGCTGGCCGGGCGTATAGCCCAGGATGAGCGACAGGATGAAGACAAGCGCACCTGCGGAGCAGGCGAACGCAGCAGCGCGGCTTTTTAACGTCACCCCCCGCATCATCTGTCCCTGTCCCGGCGCACGCTCCACGATGAAGCCTTAGGGGGCAAGGATATGAAGGACGGTGGTTAAGAAAGGGTCAGCGACTTTGCGATGACAACGCTATTTTCGGCGCCGCAATATCAAATAGAGCGCGCCGTCGCCGCCATGGCGCGGATGGGCGACACGGACGCTGGCGATCCGGTCGGCATGGGCGCTGGTTTCCAGCCAATGGCCGATCTCGGCCCGGATCGCGCCGCGCCGCGCCGCGCTGTCGGACAGCGCGCCCTTGGGCGGCTTGCCCGTCACCACCAATATCACCCGCACCCCCTGCGCCAGCGCCACGCCCAGCGCCTGGTGCAACCGGGCGTGGGCCGCCGACAGGCTATGGCCGTGCAGGTCGATGCTCATCTCCGGGCTGACCGCGCCATTGCGGATGCGCTTTTCCCAACCCGTGTCCAGTACGGCGGCAGGCGTGCGGACAGGCGCAGGCGGTGGAGTGGGGCGGGCAGGGGGCGGCACGACTCGTTTCTGGGCAGGCGGATCGATCATCGCCACGGGCAGCGCGACGGGAGCGCGATTTTGCGGGCGCAACGGCCGCACCGTCCGGGCCAGCGCGCTCCACAGCGCCTGCTCATCGGTCGATAGATGCCGCCGCGCCATCGCCACCCCGGTCAGGGTCGGGTGAGGCGGGCGACCGACCCGATCGGCAGCAGAATGAGCGCACTGCCCCGCGCCGACATGCCCCCTGCAATGCCGCGCGCCCGCGCGCCCGCACCCCAGAAGCTGTCGAAGCGATTGGCCCCCTTGATCGCGCCGCCCGTATCCTGCGCGATCCACATGCCATTGGGCTCAGCCCGGTCGAGCGAGAGCAGCACCGGCGCGCCCAGCGGCACATATTTGGGATCGGCAGCGACCGTCCCTTCGGCCGTCACCGGCACGCCCAACGCGCCGATCGGCCCAGCGCCGGTCAGTTCGCGGAAAAAGACGAAGCTCTTATTCTCGTTCATGATCGCCGCACCCTCGACCGGATTGGCGCGCAGATATTGCATGATGTCCTGCATCGACCCGGCCTTGATCAGCCCGCGATCCTTCA
Source organism: Sphingobium sp. SA2 (assembly GCF_032227065.1). Lineage (NCBI taxonomy): Bacteria > Pseudomonadati > Pseudomonadota > Alphaproteobacteria > Sphingomonadales > Sphingobiaceae > Sphingobium > Sphingobium sp. SA2. The sequence continues at coordinate 117,603 of NZ_JAPMXX010000006.1, read as the reverse complement.
TCAGCTTGCCGATGCCGGTATAATCGCGGCCATTCTGCCCGTCATAGCCGATGCGCATGACGCCACCATCGGGCAGGTTCAGCCGTCCGCTGCCCTGCACCTGCAGAAAGAAGAATTCGACCGGATCGGCGGCATAGGCCAATTCCAGCCCGCGCCCCGCCAGTGCGCCGCTCACGATCTGCTTGCGCTCGTCATAGGGCACGAACTTGGTGCCCGCGACCTTGCCCCGGATCGTGCGGCCTTTGAGGGCCTCGCTGAACTGGCCCAGATCGACGTCGATCAGGTCGGTCGGGCGGCGATAGATGGGTACATCATAACCCGGCTGGCGCGTGCGCGAACCGGCGATTTCCGGTTCATAATAGCCGGTGACGAAGGCCGCGCCGTCGCCCACCTGCACCGCTTCGAAATAGCGGGAGAAAAATTCGCTGGCGCTGGTGTCCGGCCAGCTCGATGCCGCCGCGCAGGCATTGTTCCAGTCCGACCCCCTGGTCAGCCCGCTCGCATCAGTGCGCCGCATCAGCGTGGGGCAGGAAATGCGAAACGCCTGCAACGCCAGCCGTGATCGCTCGCCCGACGGGATCAGGCTGCCGACCTCCGGCCCGCGCGTCACGCCCAAGGCGGCGGCGGTTCCCGGCACCAGCGCGGGATCGGTCGGCATCTCGACGGGAAGGGTGGGGCGCGGCGTTGCCGGGGTGGGGGGCGGGTGGCGACTTCCCGGACGACCCAGGCCGCGATGGCACAGGGCCAGTCGCGGACGGCGGGATCATGCTGCCCGAACAAGCCGACAGCAGCAGGGCAGCGGCCAGCGCGCCCGCCCTAGAACGCAGCATCATGCGCCGATCACGCTTCGTCGGTTTCGCTGAGCTTCCAGTTGGGGTCGGCACTGCGGACGTCGCGGGTAAAGGTCCAGATATCGTTGGTCCCGACCGCATCGGTCATCGACCCGGCGACCACATTGCCGTCCTGATCGCGCGTGACGGCGGCGATGTCGGCCTCGAACCGCAGCGCAATCTGCGCGACGCCGCCATTGACGGAGGCTTCCATGATCTGCGCCTTTTCGATCCGCACCAGCCGGTTGTCGAGCACATGGCCCTCGGCCTCGCGCGCGGCGATCGCAGCTTCAAAGGAAGCGCGCACATCCTCGTCGCACAACCAGGCCAGCTCGTCCCGGTCACCGCGCCAAAAGGCCTCCAGCACCATGCGATAGGCGCTCTTGGCCCCATCGACGAACTGCGGCACATCGAAGCTGCGATCGGCGGCGATCAAGGCGCGCACGCCATTTTCCGCCCCCGGTGCGATCAACCCGTCTGCCAGGCGCACCGAATCGCCCGCGCCCTCGGCCATCGGCCGGGGTTGCAGCACCGTCACCTTGGCACGGTCTTCGGCGGGACGGAGCGCAGGCTCCTGCTCGTGTCCGGTACGTTTGCCGAGCACGGAATAGAGCCGGAGCGCCAGAAAACCGGCTATCATGGCGAGGATGACGATCACATACACGGAAATCTATACCCTTTGCGCGGGGACAATGTTCCAACCAACATAGGCATGTTTGCACGCAACTTCAAATAGCCCCTTCGTGCCGGTGCCATTGCCCTGCTCCGCGCCCCCTGCTAAGCGCGCGGGTCACATCGCGGGGGGTTGCGGCCCGCCGGACATTATTGACCATACAAGGACGGACCATGGCCGACGAAGCCGATACCAACCCCTATATCAACAGCCAGGGCAACGGCGCCGACACCGCGCCGCAAATCGCGCTGATCAGCCAATATGTGAAGGACTTGTCCTTCGAAAATCCCAACGCCCCGGCAGTCTATCAGTGGCCCGACCAGCCGCAGATCGACGTCCAGTTCAACATCGGCGCGGACCGCGTCGGTGAAGAAGTGATGGAAATCTCGCTCAAGATCGACGTGAAAGCCACAGCGCCCCAGGGCACTGCCTTCGCCGTCGATCTGCTCTATGCCGCCATCTTCGGCATGCGCAACGTGCCCGAAGAGCAGATCCAGCCCTTCATGCTGGCCGAAGCGCCGCGCCTCATCTTCCCCTTCGCCCGCCGCGTGCTGGCCGACGCGATCCGCGACGGCGGCTTCCCGCCGCTGCTGCTCGACCCCATCGATTTCGGCGCGCTCTACCTGCAACAGGCCCAGGCGCTGGAACAGACCGCAGGCGAACCGGCCGGCCACGCCTGACACGCAGGATGACCCCTGTCTCCGTTCGCCCTGAGCTTGTCGAAGGGCTGCACTTTTCTTTGAAAAGGAAGTGTGGGGCTTCGACAGGCTCAGCCCGAACGGGCACGGGGGTAATGCCATGAAACTCATCCGCGCCTTGGGATCGGTCGGCGGACTGACGCTCGTCAGCCGTATCCTGGCGCTGGTGCGCGATTCCCTCGCGGCCCGCTATGTCGGCGCAGGGTTCGCGTCGGACGCCTTCAACGGCGTCGCCTTCCGCCTCCCCAACATGTTCCGCGCGCTCTTTGCCGAGGGTGCCTTTTCCGCCGCCTTCATCCCGCTATTCAACAAGAAGGCGGCAGGCGAGGGCGGGCTGCCTGCGGGCTATGACTTCGCCCAGCGCGCGCTCGCCGTGCTGCTGCCGGTCCTCATCCTCTTCACCCTCGCGCTGATTGCCGCCGCCTGGCCGATCACCTGGGCGCTGTCCGGCGGCTTTTCGCGGCAGAATCCGACGCCGGATCAGTTCGCCTTCGCGGTCACCCTGTCGCGCATCACCATCCCCTATCTGGCGCTCATCTCCATCGCCTCGCTGCTGGGGGGCATCCTCAATTCGCTCGACAAATTCTGGGTCAACGCCGCCGCACCGATCCTGCTCAACGTCGCGATGATCAGCGGCCTGTGGTTCTTCCATGGCGCCGACGAATATGAAACCGCGCGGGTGCAGGCGATCTCGGTCACCGTGGGCGGCGCGCTGCAACTGCTCTGGCTGATCTGGGCCTGCCGCCGCGCAGGCGTTTCGCTCAAGCTGCAGCGCCCCCGCCTCGACAAGGATGTCCGCGAACTCCTGCGCCTCATCGTGCCCGCAGCGGCCGGGGCAGGGGCGCAGCAGGTCAATCTGCTCGTATCGACCGCTTTGTCGGGCTGGCTGCTCGCCTCCGGATCGATCACCTATATCTATTATGCCGACCGGCTGAACCAGCTGCCCTTGGGCCTGATCGGCATCGGCCTTGGCACCATCCTGCTCCCCACCATTTCGCGGATGCTGTCAAAGGGCGAGAATGAGGCGGCGATGGAGACGCAGAATCGGGGCATCGAACTCGCCCTGTTCCTGACGCTGCCTGCCACCATCGCCTTCCTGACCGTCGCCGAACCGATCGTGCGCGGGCTGTTTCAATATGGCCGCTTCACCGCCGAAGACGCGATGCGCTGCGGCTGGGCGCTGTCCGCCTTCTCGATCGGCCTGCCCGCCTATGTCCTCGTCAAGGTGCTGACGCCGGGCTATTATGCGCGCGGCGATACGCGGACACCGGTGCGCTACGCGATGCTCTCGATCCTGATCAACATCATCGGCAATGCCGCGCTCATCCCGACGCTCGGCCATATCGGCCCGCCGCTCGCTACCGCGCTCGCCTCCACCGTCAATGTGGCGATGCTCTATCGCACCCTGGTCAAGCGCGGCCATTTTGCTGCCGATGCCGGGCTGCGCCGTCGCCTGCCGCGCCTCGCGCTTGCCGCGCTCATCATGGGCGGCGCGCTGATCGCAGGGGCCAGCCTGTTCGATCCCTGGCTTACAGGGGCCATGGTCCAACGCTATATCGCGCTCGCCATACTTGTCGGCGCGGGCGTCACGCTCTACGGGCTGGCCTGCTTCGTCACCGGCGCTTACCGGCTGTCCGATATCAAGGCGCTGATGCGTCGGCGCGGCACGACCATAACGCAATAGAACGGATCATCCCATGCGCGTCCTTTCCGGCATCCAGCCCACCGGCAATCTGCACCTTGGCAATTATCTCGGCGCGATCCGCAACTGGGTGAAGATGCAGGACGAGATGGAGGGGGATAGCCAGTGCTTCTTCTTCCTCGCCGACATGCATAGCATCACCGTGCATGAGGCCCGCGAACAGCGTATCCGCAATGTGCGCGACATGGCCGCTGCCCTGGTCGCCGCCGGGATCGACCCGGATCGCAGCGTCCTCTTCAACCAGGCCCGCGTCCCCGCCCATGCCGAACTCTGCTGGTTGCTGAACGGCACCGCACGCATCGGCTGGCTCAATCGCATGACCCAGTTCAAGGACAAGGCGGGCAAGGATCGCGAAGGCGCGTCGGTCGGCCTGTTCGTCTATCCCGTGCTGCAGGCCGCCGACATCCTCGCCTATAACGCCACCCATGTTCCCGTGGGCGAGGACCAGAAACAGCATCTGGAACTGGCGCGCGACATCGCCGCTAAGTTCAACAGCGATTTCGGCGTCGATCTCTTCACCTTGCCGGACCCGATCATCCCCAAGGAATCGGCGCGCATCATGTCACTGCGCGATGGCAGCGCGAAAATGTCCAAGTCCGATCCCTCGGACATGAGCCGCATCAACCTGACCGATGATGACGACGCCATCATGGCCAAGGTGAAGAAGGCCAAGAGCGACCAGGAAATGCTGCCCGAAACCGCGGCCGGCCTGGCGGGCCGACCAGAGGCGAGCAACCTCGTCGGCATTCTCGCCACGCTGACCGCGCGCACCCCCGACGCCGTCTGCGCCGAATTTGCGGGGAAGGGCTTCGGCGCGTTCAAGCCCGCGCTGGGCGAAGTGCTGGTCGAAACGCTGCGCCCGATTCGCCAGCGCTTCCTCGAACTGCGCACCGACGACGCCGCGCTCGACGCGATTCTCGACAAGGGCGCGGCCAAGGCGGCGGCGGCGGCCGAACCGACATTGCGCTCGGCCTATGACGCGATGGGGCTGATGCGCTGACGGGACTTACGGGTTATGGCCGGGCGTGGCGTCCTTAAGGTGACAGGACATGGTTTGCGCCCGTTCGGTTTTCTCGTGCGTTCAAATGATGTTCAGTTGCGGCTTGCTAGAACAGGCCCCAATGATGCAGATAGATTCATGCCTGATACAGGACGCAGAAAAATGACCCGTTTCAAAAAGTTCGGTCTGTTCGCAGCGCCTGCCCTAGCGCTGGTTGCGCTGTCGGGCTGCGCCACGCCGTTCAAGGCCGATGTCGCCCGTTTCCAGCAGCTCCCGGCCCCGGCGGGCCAGAGCTACACCATCGTCGCCGACAATCCGCAACTTGCGGGCGGCCTCGAATTTGCCCATTATGCCGACATGGTCGGGCAGCGCTTGGCGCAGACCGGCTATGTTCCGGCCAGCGATCCCGCGCGCGCCGACCTCATCGTCCGCGTCGCCTATGATGTCGACAATGGCCGCGAAAAGGTCCGCTCGACGGGCTTTGGCGGCGGTTATGGCGGCTTTGGTCCCTGGGGCGGTGGCTTTGGCGGTCGCTGGGGTCGCCCTTGGGGCTATGGCTTCTATGATCCTTGGCTGTTCGGCGGCGGCGGTTTCAACGACGTGTCCAGCTACACCGTCTACACCAGCGACCTCAGCATGAAGATCGACCGCGCGGCCGACAATCGCCGCCTGTTCGAAGGCAAGGCGAGCGCCCAGTCGCTGTCCAACAAGCTGACCTATCTGGTTCCGAACCTGATCGACGCGATGTTCACCAACTTCCCTGGCCAGAATGGCGAGGATGTGAAGATCACCCTGCCGCCCGAAAAGAAGGGCTGACGCAGCATCCTATCGGGTCGGCTCCCAGCCATAGACCCTGATCCTGCCCGGTGCCTCGCAAGAGCGCCGGGCTTGTTTTTGCGGAGCCTACAGAACCTTCAGCCCCAGTTCGCCGAGCAACTGGCTCGCCTGCGCGCGGGAGATCGTTGCGCCGCGAAAGCGGCTGGCATCGTTCAGCCGCAATCCGCCCAGGTCCGCGCCGCGCAGATCCGCGCCATCGAACCGTGCATCGGCCAGATGCGCCTCGCGCAGGCTGCACTCCTCGAACCGCGCATCGCGAAAATCACATTTGCGCAGGTCCGCCGCGCTGAAATCGATGCGCTGCAGCACTTGCTTGCGAAAGGAGAAGCCCGGCAATTTGGCGTTGATCAGCAGCGTCTCGTCAAAGCGCAGGTCGAACGCCTTGATCTCCGACAGGTCGGCCCCGGTCAGCTTGCACCGCTCGAATGTCGCCGCGCCCAACCGCGCCCCGCGCCACTGGCTATTGTTGAGGTCGCAGGCGGCAAAGCGCGCCTCGTTCAAGTCCGCCCCCACGAAATTCGCGAACGCCCCACGACAGGACCGCCAGATCGTCCCCTCCAGCCGCGCGCCTGTCCAATCTACGCGCCGCAACTGGCATGTCTCGAACGTCCAGCCGGGCAGGGCCAGCCCACTCAGGTCCGCCCCCTCCAGATCGCAATCGATAAGGTGCCGGGGCAACGCCCCCGCCAGCAACGCCTCGACCTCTACCCGACCCAGCACCCGGTCGCGCACAGCCCGCTCGGCTTGCGTCAATTCTTCTGCTGCGGCACGGTGAAGGTGCCCGACACGCGCCCGCTCGGACTGGTCGTCGATCCCGCCGCGCCGCCCGAAGAGCGCCCGTCCACGGTCGATCGCCCGCTATTGAGGTCCATCACCAGCCGCCCGCCGGTCAGCCGATTGCCGCCCTGCGTCAGCGCGACATTGCCCAGCATCGTGATCAGCTTGCTGTTGAGGTCGTAGATGGCGACATTGCCGCGCGCGGTCTGGTCGCCCTTGGTCACCACGACATTGCCCGATGCGTCGATCCGGTCGATCTCCACGCCGCTCGTCCCGCTCCCCGGCTGGTTGCGATAGGCCACCGTCATGCGCGCGGCGTTCAGTGTCATGCCCGCCTGCGTCACTTCGACATTGCCCGACACCACGACGCGGTCGGCGCGGTCCTGCACCTCGATCCGGTCGGCGTTGAAATTGACGGGCGCATTGCTGTCATGATTCTGCATCACCTGCGCACCCGCGCCAGCGATCATCATCCCGGCGGCGCCCACGGCACCGATCGTCAGCAAAAGGAAGGAGCGTGTCATCAGTTGCGCCCTTTGAGACCATTTTGTTCGATACGCAAGTTCGCCCGGCCATTCAACGTTACCGTCCGCGCGCCCAGGTCCGCTTCCAGATGGTCGGCGCTGAACGTCCCGATCGGGATGCGCCCGTCGACCCGGCCTGCGCTCTGCATCCGCCGCGATTTGAGGTCGATACCGACATCGCGCGTGGTCAGCCTGTATCCGCCCGCCGCCTCGAACTGCACCGGTCCCTCAATGCCGACCCGCTCGCTGTCCATATCATAGCGGCCCTTCTGCGCGCTCAGCACGGCGGGACCATCGGACAGCAGGATGCGTGCCGACATGGCGTTCAAGTCCACGATCGGCTCGCGCGAGCTTTTCTGCACGGCAGACCCCGCGCGCAGCGAAAAGGGCTGCCCCTTGCTGTCCTCGCCGCGATACAGCGCTTCGGTCACCCGCATCCGCTCCTTCGCCACATCGACCTTATTCTTGTCGAGGACGAAGCTCACCTTGTCCCCGCCGGTAAAGGGCGCGGTCGCCAGCAGCGCGCTCAGCACGCCAACGGCCACGGGCAGCCAGTTTTTGAGCAGCTTGACCATACGGTCATGGCTGCCCCCCGGCTGCGCCCATTGGCGGCGCACATCGCGTTGCTGATCGGCCTGGACGGACACGGGGCTTCGACTTCCTTACATATGCGCGAAAATGTCGATCTCCGGCCACCCGGCCAGGTCGAGCGCGGCGCGGTGCGGCAGGAAGTCGAAACAGGCCTGCGCCAATTCCATCCGCCCTTCGCGCACCAGCCTTTTGTCCAGCTCGGCGCGCAACGCATGCAGATAGCGCACATCGGACGCCGCATAATCCTTCTGCGCGTCGCTCAGCACCGGATTGCCCCAGTCGCTCGACTGCTGCTGCTTGCTGATGTCCTGGCCCAGCAATTCGCGCACCAGTTCCTTCAGCCCATGCCGGTCGGTATAGGTGCGGATCAGCCGCGACGCGATCTTGGTGCAATAGACGGGGGCTGCCACCACGCCCAGATAATGCTGGATCGCGGCGATATCGAACCGCCCGAAATGATAGAGTTTGAGCCGCTCCGGGTCGGCCAGCACGGCGCGCAGGCTCGGCGCGGCATAGTCGCTGCCCGGCTTGAAGCGCACCAGATGCTCGTCGCCCTGGCCATCGCTTATCTGGACGACGCACAAACGGTCGCGCGGGGTGATCAGCCCCATGGTTTCGGTATCGACGGCGATCGGGCCGGGGGCAAGCACGCCAGCGGGCAGATCTTCTTCATGGAAATGGACGGTCATATCCTCCCTCTATGGGTAAAGCGGGGATATCGCAATCGACGCTTTGCGGCGGCGGAAAGAAGGGAGATATTACCCGCAAAGCACAGTGGTTTGCGCAAAAGGAACGGAACGGGACCGCCCCTGTTAAAATCGTTCGCGCTCCCTCGAAAATTTGATATAGTGATTCCCAAACCCGCCTTTGCGGTGGATTTTGCATGTCATTCGCCCGACATGCGTGTCCGAATGGTCTTGGGGCGAAGCGAAAGTGACTAACAGGGCATGAGTTTTGACAGAGGTCGCCGCGGCGGGCGCGGCAAGGACAAGCGCGACGGTTTCGGCGACGACAATTTCTACGATCAGGGTGCCGGTGGCGGCGGCGGTGGTCGCGGTGGTTTTGGCGGCGGCTTCGGCGGCGGCGGTGACCGCTTCGGCGGCGGCGGCGGTTTCGGTGGTGATCGTGGCGGCTTCGGCGGTGGCGCTGGCGGTGGTGATCGCGGCGGCTTCGGCGGCGGCGCACCGCGCGGTGGCGGCTTCGGCGGCGGCGGCGGCGGTGGTTTCGGCGGCGGTGGCGGTCGGGGCGGCATGCCTGCGCAGGTCGTTGGCGAAGGCAAGGGCGTCGTCAAATTCTTCAACGGGCAAAAGGGCTTCGGCTTCATCGTTCGTGACGATGGCGGCGAAGACGTGTTCGTCCACATCAGCGCCGTGGAACAGGCTGGCCTGACCGGCCTGGCCGAAGGACAGCAGCTCGGCTTCACCCTGGTCGATCGTGGTGGCAAAGTGTCGGCGACCGATCTGGTCATCGACGGCGAACCGCTCCCCGTCACCGATCGCGGCCCGCCGCGCGAACCGCGCGAACCCCGCGCTGGTGGTTTCGGTGCAGCCCCCGGCGGCTTCGGCGGTGGTGCGGAACGTGGTGGCCCTCAGCGTCAGCTGACCGGCGAACGCTCCAGCGGCACGGTCAAATTCTTCAACGCGATGAAGGGCTTCGGCTTCATTCAGCGCGATGACGGCCAACCTGACGCCTTCGTCCACATCAGCGCCGTCGAACGCGCCGGCATGGCCGCCCTCAACGAAGGCGACCGTCTCGACTTCGAACTGGAAGTAGACCGCCGCGGCAAATACGCCGCCGTCAACCTCCAGACGAAGGCCGACTAAACGGCCTCCTGACTGTCCCTGTTATGGGGAGAGGATAGAAAAAGGGTCGCCCCAAGGGGCGGCCCTTTTTTTGTTGGGGGCGGGGAGGGGGGTTGTGCGCTAGTTTCCGACGTCTGACGTTCTTAGCAGCGCGCCCCAAACTAGATGTTCGGTCACTACATGTTAGGCGTTATGGTGGGAGGGTCTTAACGGTAGGAGCCGATATCATCACCAGCAGCTTGATTGTGATAGTCAAGACAAGGTCGGTGAGCGCCCTTGGCGTATGATCGAAAATAAAGCTAAATTATTACGCTGTGCGGGTTTGGGAGTGCGACACGGGCTAGGTAAAAAGCGAGGCGACTTTGTAAGTGTTCTTTATAAGGCATAGATAACACGGACCGTCGTTTCGTTTCGGCCTCCAATCCACATTGATAGTAGAGTACTTTGGACGACATCGTGAAAAAGCGTCTGAAGTCAATCACAAGAGCAGGGATTCCTTCGCCTACAGCATCAGCCGTAGCCGGAACGGCCTCAATAACGTGGTAGCGCTGATCATCATTTTGAATGATCCGCTTTCGGATGCCGCCATTGACCAAATCTTTCAGGTCTGTGGCGGGGCGGGCAAGGAATATCAGCACGCCGTTGAGGGGGCTGGGTTTTGCTGCCTGTCGGTCCTCAAAATCCCGAAGCAGATCGCAGTCCTGGCTCAATACCACACAATAGGCATGCTTTGTGACTTCGACTTCTTGGGTTTCGGGATCGAACGTGTACTCTGCTAACCCACTAAGGATTTCCGCTTGACGAAATTCGCATGAGGCATCGGCTTGGCCGAAAATTGGCACACTCGCCAACACAGGCAGATTGTCAGTCAGAGCTATGTCCTACAGAAAGCCGTCATTCCTCGTCGAAGTCGAAGGGGCGTGATTCAACCACCTTCATCTTCGGCTTAATGGCGAGTGTTTGTCGGGGCGATTCTACTGGCAATGCTACCTCCGGCCTGAAGGTCCATCGATAGGTTTCGATCAGAGATTCACATGCTTCTGACAGCGCAGCTGTATCGAGGCGAGATACGATAATCATTGAAATCAATCGCTTAACGGCATCTTCGGGTAGCGCACGGCTATGGTCACCCGTAACTTCTACGTGCGTCAGAAACTTAACAGAACGGTGGCGGTCACTGTCGATCGTTACAAACTCACAATTCCCGAGGCCCCATTGCGGCATGAACGGCAGGTTTAATGCACCAACGGAAGGCACGACCTGTGTATCCGTTGAGTCTATCCACTGTTGCATGAGCATCTCCCACTTCCGTTCGGTTATCCGAATAGAAATCAAAATCGAGCATGTACCCAGTTTCAGGTACACCTTCTACTTGAGCTATTCCATGCTGCAAAAGCACGGCATCCGGCGTATTAGCGATTTTACTGCGAATCACTCTTCTAGCGTCCTCCACCCCTGATTCCCATTGAGGTAAGGCCAACTCGCCTACTATCTCAGGTATTAAAATGTCGCCCCACGAGCGTCCGTTTAAACCAAGTGCCTCGCGTAGAATGACATTGAGATAACGTAGTCCGGTACGAGTGAAATAGGCGGGTCGATATATTTCGATCAACGCATCAATAGCGGGAGCGAGGGTAGCACGAAAATCTTCCCAGCACGTGTAAGCAGTAACCGTCAACGCTAATGAGTCAGGCGTAAGGGTCAAGTGCGCCCCGTCATCGGCACGGAAAATATATGAAGTGTTATTAATCGGTGCACCGAGGGAGTTCAGTAAATCGCTTGGAAGCTGTGCCAGTATGTTCGCGTTGACAGGCTGACTCCGCTCCAGAAGCGGAAACCGATCTCGTACCCGATCTTGGAAGTCGGCAGGAGTTTGAGCCTCAACGCGAAGGACGGGAGGAAAGCGAAACTGACAAATGACTTCGCGAAGGGGCGTTTTATCATAAATCACCCGCGGCGATGCGGGAAAAAAATCCTTAGTCATACGCGCATGTGCTCATATCAGCACCTGCAACGAGCAGACTTGCGGTAGCCTCGCCAAAAGCAATCGTCTCAACCTTTCGACTCAATTCACAAACGCGCATTAGCAGGCGTAGCCGTGCCCCCGAAGCGATTTTCTCAAACATAAGTGGTTAAATTTTGGCAGCATGCAATAGCAGTAATTTAGCTGGGGCAGCTTAATTCAGAAACGGCGTAGCACTATCGTCGTACCGTAGGACAACAAAATTTTCCAAATTGGAGGCTCACCCTATTGAGAGAGAAAGGGAGAATGCCCGGCTATCGTGCCGGTATTCGGTCATTCCGTAATTGGCCAACATGCCTTGTCCTACACGCCCCAATCCATGCCATAATCCCGCCGCTCTTTCTCCCCGCCCCCCCCGCACTTCGCAAAAATTCTCCTATTGCGAAATCCACGCCACCCGTCCGTCCCCTAGCGATTGCGTGGCCTGCGACGGTGTGAACTTCTGCACATTTGGCAACGGCGCATCCGCCCGCCCACCCCCCCCCTCAACCCGCCGAAACGGAAACGGCGCGACCGTGCGCTCATAGCTGTGCAAATCCAGCGCCCGCGTCACCGGCGGCAAGGCCCGGTCCGCGCAGGCGCGCCGTTCGCACAGCGGGCAGGTCGGACCCACTTCCGTCGCACCGTCCTTGTCCGGGTCGATGCCGTCGGCATGGACGATCCGCCCCCCATGTTTCGCCTCGCACCCGATCGCGATCACTGATCGGCCGCGCGCCCCCGGTGCGCTCGCTATCCCCATCGCCAGCGTGACGAAGCGCCGCCCGTCCAGCGTCTCGATCAACTGGCACGCGACCGCCTCGCTCGCCGCCGCGTCATACGCGTCCCAGCGCGGACACGCCCCGCCATAGCGGGCAAAGGGCCAGGCCTCGCCATCGAACCGCTTGGACACCAGCCCCGCCCGGTCCATCTTGACCATGAAGAAGGGGATGCCCCGCGCGCCCGTGCGCCCCAGGCTGGTCAGCCGATGTGCCAGCTGTTCGGTCGACACCCCGAACCGGTCACGCAGCACGGCCAGGTCGTGGCGGCTCTGCTCGCACGCCTGGCGGAACCGGTCATAGGGCATGATCAGCGCCGCGGCGGCATAGTTGGTCAGCGCCATGGTGGCGATGCGGCGGCTATCCTCATCGGGCGGCGCGGCGCGCGCCACCTGCGCCGCGATCGCCTCGGCCAGTTCCTGCGCGCACAGATGATAGGCGATGGCGAACAGCCGCCCGGACGCTGGCAGCCGCTCGTTCAGCATCAACCGCCGCCGGTGCATGTCATAATGGCGCAGCGTCCCCGCCAGCACATCGGCGCGCACCACCTGCACCGCCATGCCATGCCGGTCCTTCAACCGCGCGCGCAATTCCGCCTGCAACAGCGCCGGATCGTCGCTCATCGCCGCGGCCAGGCTCTCCGCGCCCGCATCGATCTCCGCAAAATGATTACCCGCCCGCGCGATCATCTCCCGCAACCAATCCACCGGCGCGACCAGCGGCGCCGGGCCGCGCGCGCCTGCAACCGCCTCACCCGGCAAGCGCCGCAAATCGGTCAGCGCGCGATAGAATCGCGCCAAGGCTTCGGACACACCCGGATAATTTTCCGCGACCTCCAGCACCTCGTCGCGCGCGATCCCAATGTCCCGCACCAGCGCATCGGACAATATTTCGCTGAGTTCACCAGGACCGCCCTCGGCCGGAGTCGCGGTAAAGTCACGAATATCGATGTCATAAGTATTGGCCAGCCGCAGCAGCATCTGCGCCGTCAACGGCCGCTGGTTGCGCTCCAAATGGTTGAGATAGCTGGGAGAAACCCCCAATTCCTCGGCCATGCGCGTCTGGTTGAGGCCCAGTTCCCGGCGCAGCACGCGCAATTTGGGGCCAAGATAGAGTTTGCGATCGGTCAGCTCTGCCATATGGTCATATTGTCATAGAATGACAATTATACCAAATTCAATCATGACACGCGGCCACTAACCGTCCTTATATTGGCCGACCCTTGTCCGTATCGCTGTACGCAAGCCGATGAACGGCGCATCTGAAAGGACAAGGACATGACCACCGACACCACCGGCCATCCCCAGCCCGCCCGTTCGCGCGCGGTCTTCTCGCCCGAAGATTTCGGCCTGATCCGCACCGCCATCGCCCATTATCTGCGCGAGGTTCAGGACCAGCCCGAATCGGTCAAATATGCCAATCTCTACCACCGGCTTGGTCGGGTCGCCTGACGCCCGGCCGTCCAGGGGCGCAGGTTGACCCCACCTGTGCCCCTGGATACCCGCCTTACAGCGAAAAGCGCGCCGTCACCCGAATGTCGCGGCCCGCCAGCGGCGCGAAATCCTTGAGCACGCTGGCATGCCGCCGCGCCTCGACATCGAAGATATTATTAGCCGACAACATCAACGTCGTCCGGTCATTCCCCGCGAATGGCTTGAACGCCAGCGACGCATTGACCAGCGTATAGGCGTCGGTAGGCGTCTCATAATCGGCGATCCGTTCCTGCGCGAAAGCATGTTCGATCTCCGCCCGCGCCGACAGTCGGTCGCCACGCGCTTCCACCCCGCCCAGCAGCCGCAGCGGCGGAATGCGCGGCGCCGGGCCATTGCCCTTAATATGCGCGCGCACATAATCGGCCACGCCATCGACATTGATCGCATAGCCGCCGACCTGCGCCAGCTTGACCGACGCCTCTGCCTCAAACCCATAATAGCGCGCATCCGCCTGGGCATAGGCGAAACAGGGAAATTCCAGTTCCGCCCCGCCATTGGCCGCCTGGCACACGCTGTCATCGACGATCGCGTCATAGATATAGCCGTCGAACCAGTTGTGGAACGCGGCCAGGCTGATGCTGTAGCCTTCGCCCCCGCCGCGTAGCGTGCCTTCCACGCCCCAACTGCGTTCCTTGCCGAAATCGGGATTGCCGAGTTCAAATGCCTGCGTCCCGGCATGATTGCCGCGCGCGAACAATTCCTCCGCCGACGGTGCCCGTTCGCTCCGCGACAGGTTCAGGCCTGCGCGCCAGCCGGGCATGATCGCCTGGCTGATGCCGAGCGATCCCGACAGCGCGTTGAAACTGCGCGTCCGCCCATCGACGAACAGATCGGCATCGGGATCGGCCTTCAGGTCGGTATGTTCATAGCGCGCACCCGCCTCCAGTCGCGTGTCGCCCAGATCGAGCGACTGGAGCGTGAAGACGCCGAGCTGGTTGGTCTCATTCTTGGGCAGGAACTTCTCCTCGCCATCTGCCTGGAACCGGCGGGTGAAAAATTGCGCGCCGAACGCGCCGTCCCAACCGCCGCGCTTGGCCTGGATGAATTCCAGGCGGCTTTCCATCGATTGATTCTTGAACGTCGTTCCGACTTCGCCCGTCGGTTCGATTTCCTGATGCTGATAATCGGCCCAGCCCGCGCGCAGGCGGATGCTGTCCAGGAACCCGCCCCCCGTTGCGACTTCCCCGCGCAGGTCGGCGCGGGTCTGGCGCATGGACAAGGTCACATCCTCATGGCTGTGGCCTTCTTCCTCTTCATGGCCATGCTCTTCGCCCTCATGATCATGCTCTTCCGTCACGTCGATCCGCGACGGCACGCCATAACGGTTCTCGGTGTGCGACACCGATACGCCCAGATTGCCGCCATCGCCGATATAGGCAAAGCCGCCCGCCACTTCCCAAGTCTCGGCCGCCGTGTTGGGCAATTTGCCCTTCCACATCCCGTCTTCGCGGATTTCGGCGTCGTCCGACTGCGCCGCCAGCGCGCGCTGCGGCTTGGACAGGATATAGCCGCCGGTGCGCAGGTCGTCGCTCTTGCTCCAACTGCCATCGAGATGGACGACGAAATTCTCTGCCAACGGCGCTTCGATCTCGCCGCTCACCGTCCGCTCATTCGCCGCGCTGCCATAGGTGGCCAGGCCTTCGACATGCACCGGTTCATCCGGCACGCGCCGGGGTATGCGGCTGTCGATCACATTGACCACGCCGCCGATCGCCGACGATCCGTAGAGCAGGGCGGCGGGACCGCGCAGGATTTCGATCCGGTCGGCGGTCAGCGGGTTGATCGCCACCGCATGATCGACCGATGTATTGGACACGTCGAAACTGCCGATCCCATCGGTCAGGATACGCACCCGCTCCCCCTGAAAGCCGCGCAGGATCGGGCGGGACGCATTGGGACCGAAGGAGGTCGCCGACACGCCCGGCTGCCGCGCCAGCGTCTCGCCGATGGTTGTGCGCAATTGCTGGGTCAGCTTGTCGCCGGTCAGGACAGTAGTGCCGGACAGGATATCGCCCTGCCGACGCGGGATCAGCGCGGTGACGACAATATCGGCGCGATTGTCATGATAGGCCTGGTCCGGCGCTTGCGGGTCAGGCGCCTGCGCAAAAGCCGCGGGCGCGACACACAGGGCGGACAGGGCGCAACCAGCACGCAAAGAAAAGAGGCGGGACATCAACGATGGTCATCCTTGGCAACGGGAAGAATGAGACCCTGTAACCAATATGATATGGTATATCAATATCGGCTCGTCGCTTTTCCGTTGCAGCGCAGCATTCGCGCCACGATCTCCGGCAATTTACAGAAACAGAAAGTCCGCCAGCGCCTCGACCGCCGGGGTTTCCGCTGCATCGGGCCGCACCGCCTGGCGAATTTCGACTGCGGGCAGGGGCATGTCGAGCGCGATCCGCTTGATGCCCTCCATCCGGCCCAAGTCACGCGCCAGCGGACCGAAAGCCGCGAACAGGCCTACATTGTCCCGCAGGGCCGCCATGATCGCCGCCATATTGTCGCTTTCCAGCGCTAGCGGCCCCGACAGGACCTTGCCCCTGGCCAGCGCAGCCTCAATCACCGCGCGCATGGCGTTATCGCGCTCCATCGCCAGCATCGGCGCTGCGGCCAGATCGGCGCGCGATACGCTCTGCGACCGCGCAAAGGGATGATCCGCCCCGGCATAGATATTGACCGGCTCCGACCAGCCATAGCGCGACGGAAAATCCGCTGGTGCTTCCAGTGCATAGAAATAGGCGATGTCGGCGCGCCCCCTTTTGAGCGCCGCATCCGCATCCGCCGCCGACTGGACATGCAGGTCGAGCGCGATCGCCACGTCCTCGTTCGCCGCCTCGAACGCTGCCAAGGCATCCTGCAAATGGCCGAACACCGGCGCGGGCGCGGCCAGCATGATGGTGCGGCGCGGCGGCTCGGCGGCAATAGGGGCAGGGGGCGGCATCGGGGCAGCGGCCACGGCAGCGGGAGCCGGGCGGTCCCAATCATCCGCCTTATCCTGCGACAGCAACGTCATCGCCTCGGCCGTCTTGCGTCCGGCCGGGGTCAACCGCGCCGCGCCCTCCAGATCCTCGAACAAGCGATAGCCCAGCCGCATTTCCAACGATGCCAGGTCGCGCGCAATCTCTTCGGCCGACAGCCCCATGTCATTGGCACAACGCGTCAAATTCTCCGCCGCCACCATCTGCGCAAAAAGGTCCAACTGGCGCAGGGATGGCGTGTCCATCCCCGCCTGATAGAGGAAATGCTAGGCCGGTGTAAGCGCGATCTTGACGAAGCCCGCCCAATGATGGCAGGGCGCTCTCCTGCCGAGCGGGTATAGCTCAATGGTAGAGCACTAGCCTTCCAAGCTTGTGATGCGGGTTCGATCCCCGCTACCCGCTCCAGTCCGTCTTGCATTGAAGGCCGGATGGCATTTCTGCCATTGTGTCATGCAGTGTTGCGTATGCAATATGTAGACCAGCAATCCGTTTCGCGATGGTCGGTTTCTTGATCCACTCCGTATCTTAACACGCATCAAAACACCATGTATGGCTCGAAGCAGGGATTTTTGGGGACGAATTGATGTTTGACAAGGTGGATCAGTTAAGACTGTCTGTTGTTGACAGCGTCCTTAAAAAATACCCTTTCGGAGAGATTGTCGTTGGTAAGTCACCAACGGGGAGCAATCCAATTACGGCGGATGGTGCTGACTTTAGGAGGGCTACTGGCGGCGGAGCTTTTGTAGTTATTGATCCCTCCGTCACATGTGTCCGCGGTGCGAGCAAAGCTACAGCGGCAGGTGCCTCCAGTCTGATTTCTATCGGGGCTTCCACTACTCTAGATGGATGTTCTTTTTCTATCAATGGTGATCACTGTGCGATAATAATTGGTGAGAATTGTCGCCTTAAAGGTTTGACGATACAAGTGCGCCGTGCAAATTCCGTTGTTGTGATAGGCTCCGAATGCACATGGGAAAGCGGAACGATTTTATCGGAAAGCGGTGATGTTGTAGCGCTTGGCAACGATTGTATGGTTTCGAATAGTGTCATTTTGCGCACTAGCGACGGCCACACGATTTTTGATGCGTGCACTCAGGAACCTATTAATCTGTCTAAAGACGTTTTCATCGGTCACCACGTATGGCTAGGAAACAGTTCGCGTGTGAATAAGGGGGCTCATGTGGGTTCTGGCTCTGTGCTGGGGCAGTGCGCTATTGCATCGGGCAAGTTAGCAGAGAACAGTATTTTCGCAGGCACGCCAGCGAGAAAAGTTCGTGACGGTATCGTTTGGTCTAGGACTGAGCATTTCTCAAACATTCTTGACGAATATTTGCCCGTTTCATAATAATTTTATATGGCTTTCTAACAACACGCAATGGATCAATATTAGTCTTTTGTATATCATAATATTTGTATTGAAATAGGCGCTTATTCAATCACCAATTCTAATTACTGCTAGCACGGTAACTTTTGGTATTCTGATTATTGCGCGTTCCGCGCCGCTATCCATTGTTGTTTCCGGTTCAGCCCGGCTTCGGCCCTGAACTCGCTCGTTCCATCAGCGTGAACAGAAATTCCGGCGCATCCTCCGGGCCGTTGGCGAGTGCGTCTATGACGGCGCGGCCCATATCCTCCAGCGGTTGGCGCACGGTCGTCAGCGGCGGCCAGGATGTCAGGCTGGCCGGGGTATCGTCGAAGCCGACCACCGAAAGATCTTCCGGCACCCGCAAACCGATCTGATGCGCCAGCGTCAGCACGCCCAGCGCCATATCGTCATTGGTGGCGAAGATCGCGCTCGGCGGCTCAGGCAGGGCCAGCAAGGCCTCGCCCGCCGCGATGCCTGATCCAAAAGTAAAGCCTCCGTCGACGAACAGGCTCTCGTCGACCGGCACCGCCGCTGCGGCCAGCCCGTCGCGAAACCCCTCGACCCGGCGCAAGGCCGATCGGTGCTTAGCGGGCGGGGTGATGATGCCGATCCGGCGATGGCCATGGGCGATCAGATGGTCCGCAACCATGCGTCCGGCGGCGCGTTCGGGCGTGTGGATATTGAAGCCCGCCCCAACCACCGACCCGGCGATCCGCGCGCAGGGCAGGCGCAGCTCGGCGAGGCGCGCAAGCATCGCTGCATCATCGGACAGGGGCGGCACCAGCAAGACGCCATCGGGGCGCAAGGCCGCCACCAGTCGGTCGAGCACATCGAACCGCTCCTCGCCGCCCGGCGAAATGGGTTCCACGACCAGATGATAACCCAACTCCCGGCAACGCGCGGCGGCCCCCGACTGGATGCCGCTGATGTAACCGGGCGCGGGATTGCTGTAGAGATAGGCGATCATGAACGACCGCCCTCCCGCCAACCGCCGCGCCGACTGGTTGGGCCGATAGCCCAGTTCGCGCACCGCCGCCTGCACCCGCTCGCGCAATTCGGCGCTGACATTGGGGGCATCGTTGACGACGCGCGACACTGTCTTGATCGAAACTTTGGCGAGGGCGGCGACGTCGTGGATGCTGGTCATGAATATCTGGCTCGAAACAACGGAAACACCGCTCATGCGGGGGGAAGGCGGCGCTTGGCAAGGCGCGATCATGCGCCCTATGCTGCCCATCGCCAACATAGGGATGGGCAGTGATGGGTGACGTGATCAATCTGCGCCAGGCGCGCAAAGCCAAGGCGCGGGACGACAAGGCCCAGCAGGCCGAGGCCAACCGCGCCAAATTCGGCCGCACCAAGGCGCAGCGACAGGCGGATGACACCCAGCGCGCGCGGCAGGAGGCTGCGGTCGACGCGGCCTATCGGGAGGATCGCACCCCCGAATAAGGCCGAGCCGCCCGACCCTGTTCCGGTTGCGCTTTTGCCCCTTGCCTGATACCGGCGCGCGCATCATCCGCGCCATTCCCGAACAGAAGAGTCGCCCACCATGTCTGACAAGATCAACCGCATCGTCCTCGCCTTTTCCGGTGGCCTCGACACCAGCGTGATCCTGAAATGGCTGCAACAGACCTATCAGTGCGAAGTGGTGACGTTCACCGCCGATCTGGGGCAGGGCGAGGAACTGGAGCCGGCCCGTGCCAAGGCGCGGCTGATGGGCGTCAAGGAAGAACATATCTTCATCGACGACCTGCGCGAAGAGTTCGTGGCGGACTATGTGTTCCCGATGATGCGCTCCAACGCGCTCTATGAAGGCCTCTATCTGCTCGGCACGTCGATCGCCCGGCCGCTGATCGCCAAGCGCCAGATCGAAATCGCCAAGATGGTCGGCGCCGAAGCCGTCAGCCATGGCGCGACGGGCAAGGGCAATGACCAGGTCCGCTTTGAACTCGGCTATTACGCCCTCTCGCCTGACATCAAGGTGATCGCGCCTTGGCGCGAATGGGATTTGACCAGCCGCACCAAGCTGATCGAGTTCGCCGAAAAGAACCAGATTCCGATCGCCAAGGACAAGCGCGGCGAAAGCCCCTTCTCGACCGATGCGAACATGCTGCACACCTCGTCCGAGGGCAAGGTGCTGGAAGATCCGTGGGATGAAGTCCCCGATTATGTCTATTCGCGCACGGTGAACCCGGAGGATGCGCCCGACGCGCCCGAATATATCACCATCGATTTCGAGCGCGGCGATGGCGTGGCAATCAACGGCGCCGTCATGAGCCCCGCGACCCTGCTCGAAACGCTGAACGACTATGGCCGCAAACATGGCATCGGCCGCCTCGACCTGGTCGAAAACCGCTTCGTCGGCATGAAGTCGCGCGGCATGTATGAAACGCCGGGCGGCACCATCTATCATCTCGCCCATCGCGGCATCGAGCAGGTGACGCTGGATCGCGGCGCGGCGCATCTGAAGGACGAACTCGCCCCGCGCTATGCCGAACTCATCTATAACGGCTTCTGGTTCAGCCCGGAGCGTGAGATGCTGCAGGCCGCAATCGACCATAGCCAGGAAAAGGTCACCGGCACGGTCCGCCTCAAACTCTACAAGGGCGGCGTCTATATTGTCGGCCGCAAGTCGCCGCACTCGCTCTACAGCGAAAAGGTCGTGACGTTCGAGGACGATGCCGGTGCCTATGACCAGCGCGACGCGGCGGGCTTCATCAAGCTGAACGCCCTGCGCCTGCGCCTGCTGGGGCGGCGCGACCAATAAGGCGGCTGTTCGCCCTGTTACACATTGCGACAGTTTGGCGGTCAGCCTGACATAGTTGCGGGACAAGTTGGGCCGATAAGCATCTTCAAGGACGGCGAAACGTCGTTCCACATAGATGCTTTGGAAGGAACAGGACATGATCCGCAAGTTTTTTGGAACCGTCGCGCTCGGCTCGCTCTTTGTAGGCGGCCTCGCCGCTTCCCACGTCGCTTTCGCCCAGCCGGGCGATGGTCCCGGTCGTGGTGGCCGTGGCGGTGGCATGATGATGATGGCCGACACCAACAAGGATGGCACGATCACGAAGGCGGAACTGACCGCCGGGCTGGAAGCGCGCTTCGCCAAGATGGACATCGACAAGGACGGCAAGCTGACCCAGGCCGATCGCGATGCGATGCGCACCCAGCGCCTCGACATGCGCTTTGCCAAGCTGGACACCGACAAGAATGGCCAGATCAGCAAGGCCGAAATGGCCGCCGCGCAGGAGGCCAAGGCTGACAAGCGGGCAGACAAGCGCGCCGAAGCGGGCAAGCCCGGCGGGCCGGAAGGTCGCCAATGGGGTGGCCGTCATCATGGCGGTCCCGGTAAGGGCGGCAAGATGATGGGCGGTCGCGGCGACGCGAACAAGGATGGCACCGTGACCAAGGCCGAATTCATGGCCGGACCAATGGCCATGTTCGACAAGGCCGACGCCAACAAGGATGGCCAGGTGACCGCCGACGAAATGAAGGCCGCGCGTCAGGCGATGCGTAGCGCCTGGAAGGACCGCAAGGCCGCCGCTCCGTCCGCCAACTGATCGAACACCCCCCGTTCACGGGTCCAGGCCCGGCATCCCCCTGCCATCCCTGAACCGGACTCGTGAACGCTTCCGGAAGGGCGAAGACTGGCTCCCCCGCCACGCCTTCGCCCTTCCAACTTTTTCCCGCCCATGACAGACAGGCGCAATGAGCGAAAAACCCCATCTCCTGCTCGTCGATGACGAGCGTTCGATCCGCGAACCGCTGGCGCAATATCTGTCGCGCAACGGCTTTCGCGTCACCGCCGTCGACAGCGCGGCGGAGGCACGCATTCGCCTCAACGCCAATGCGATCGATATGGTGATCCTCGACATCATGATGCCGGGCGAGGATGGGCTCTCGCTCTGCCGCCATATTCGCGAAACCAGCGAAATCCCCGTCATCCTGCTCACCGCGCGGACGGAAGAAACCGACCGTATCGTGGGCCTGGAGATTGGCGCGGACGATTATGTGCTCAAACCCTTTTCCCCGCGCGAACTGGTCGCCCGGATCAAGGTGATCTTCCGCCGCGTCGCCACCGGCGGCCAGCGCGTGACTGCGCCGGACGGCGCCAATTACAGTTTCGCCGGATGGCTGCTCAAGACGCAGGAACGCACGCTGGTCGATAGTGAGGGCGTGTCGCTGCCGCTCTCGACCGCCGAATATAATCTGATGCTGGCCTTTGCCACCCGCCCCAATTCGGTGCTGAGCCGCGACCAGTTGCTCGACATCACCCAGGGGCGCGAGGCCAACGCCTTCGACCGCGCGATCGACAATCAGATCAGCCGTCTGCGTAAGAAGATCGAGCCTGACCCCAAGAATCCGACGCTGATCAAGACCGTATGGGGTGGGGGCTACACGCTCTCCGCAGATGTGCGCAAACTGTGAAGCGCCTCCGCCTCTGGCCGCAAAGCCTGGTCGGACAGATCATCGCGCTCGTCGCGCTGGCGCTGTTCGTGGCGCAGGCGATCAATTTCGGCCTGCTCTATCGTGAGCGCATCCGGCTGCAATTGACCGCGCAGACCGCGCCCGCCGTCTATCGCGTGGTCGACGCGCTCGACAACCGCCCCGACCGGCCTGGCCCGGCGCGGATGCGGGCGCGCTTCGTGCAGGGCGCGCCGCAACTGACCGGCGAAAGCCGCCCGGACATCGAAAAGCGGGCGGCGGCGATGTTCGAGGATATCGGCCTGCGCATCCTGACCGTGCGCGTGGTGCAGGACGACGCGGTGATGCCGATGCGCCGCTGGGAACGGATTCGCGTGCGCGCCGATGGCGAACGGCCGCATGACCATCGCGTCGAGCGGCTGACGCTGGCGGCCGAATATGAACCAGGCAAATGGGTCGTCACGCAAGCCCGGAGCGGCGATCGTCCGGCACGCTTTGGCGGCTGGCTGATCGGCCAGACCCTCATCCTCTATGTGATCGTCCTCCTCCCTCTGCTCTGGATCGGCAGTCGGCTCGCCCGCCCCCTGAAGCAACTGACCGGATCGGCGCAGCAATTTGCCCGTACCGGCGCGGCCGACGCCGTGGACGAACGCGGCCCCGGCGACGTGCGTGATCTCACCATGGCCTTCAACGCCATGCGGTCGCGGATCATCGCCATGCTGGACGAAAAGGACCGGATGCTGGGCGCCATCGGCCATGATCTGCGCACGCCGCTCGCCTCGCTGCGGGTCCGCGCCGAATCGGTCGAGGATGACGCCGAACGCGCACGCATGTCCGAAACCATCGATGAAATGAACCGGATGCTGGAGGATATCCTCTCGCTCGCTCGCGCAGGACGCAGCACGGAATCGGTGCAGAAGGTCGATCTTGCCGCGCTTGCCGATGCTGTGGTCGAGGATTTCATCGAACTGGAATCGCCCGTCGACATGACCGAAAGCGACCGCGCCGTCGCCTTCGTGCGACCGCAACAGATCCGCCGCGCCTTGCGCAACCTCATCGAAAACGCCATCGTCTATGGCGAACGCGCCCATGTGTCGGTGGTGCGCGAAGCGGGTTCCATTCGGCTGGTCGTCGCCGATGACGGCCCCGGCATCGCCGAGGACCGGATGGAAGAAATGCTCGAACCCTTCACCCGCCTGGAAGGCTCCCGCAATCGCGAAACCGGCGGGGCCGGACTGGGCCTCGCGCTCGTGCGCGCGATCATGGCCGAACATCAGGGCGAATTGCGCCTCGTCAACCGCGCAGAGGGCGGGCTGGAGGCGAGCCTAGTGCTGCCTGCGTGATTGGGGCCGCGAGGCGTAACCCTTGTCGGCCATGTGAAGGGCTTGCATCCCCCTTGCTGATCGCGCAGCTTTGGGGTCCGTAATAAAGGACGGGTTCGATGCTAGGTCTTTTGCTTCTTCTCCAGATGCCGAGCGATATCGTCGTCACGGGTCAACGCCTTATTGAGGCGCAGGCCGAGTGCGCCAAGACGGGCTGCACCCCATTGCGCGATGCGCAGGCATCGATTGCCTTGGCGGAGGTGCAGTTCAGGGATGGTGCCTACCTCGATGCTAAACGGTTGCTGGCCGCAGCGATTGATCGCAACAAGCAAGAGGCCGCTGTCGCACCAAGAGCCGTAGCGGCATTGTATGAGGCCTATGCGACGGTTGCCGTTCATGAAGGCGACAAGCAGGCCTATCGACGGGCCGTCGTCAAGCAGGTGCGAATATTGGAGCGGCATTTGCCAGAAGACGATCCATCGCGCATCTCCGGTTCGACGGCCTTGGGTGACATGTGGATCAAGCTTGGTGACTATCGCCAGGCGGAGATTACATATCGCGGCATCGAACAGAATGCATTGGCGTCGGGCCAGGACAAGGCGGCCATGCTGGCAGGCATGAAGCGGGCATGGTTGAGTGCAGCCAGTGGTGACAACCGGACATCGGCCGAACTATTGGACCGGCTTGAAGAACGCCCCCTTGCGCAAACGCCTGGCTATCAGATCGCCTTGCGGGTTCTGCGTCTTCGTTTGGCGGCGCGCCGGGCAGATGAAGAGGAAATCTCCCGGCTCGTGGCTGAATTGGGACAGGATGGGGGCCGTGAAGCCGTACTGATCTGGTCGCCGCCCTACGGCCCTACCGCAACCGCCGCCGCCAATGCGAGCGCCCGAATGTTTGGTGGCGTGGATCCGATTTCTGCCAGGGCCAGCGATTACGCCGCCATACGTTGGGCAGATATCGGCTTTTGGATACGACCTGACGGGCGCACGGAGGATGTTGAAATTCTGCGGGGATCGACGTCGAAAGCCTGGGTACAACCCGCCCTCCGTCAAATTGCAGATCGTCGTTACTCCGCCACGACCGACGAAGGCCATGGTCAGGGGCATTATCGTATCGAGCGTTTCACCCAGCGGAGTCAGTATATGGTCCCGGTCGGAAGCCATATTCAACGGCGCATCGCAACCGGTGGCTATGATATATTGGATTTGACAGAAACACCCGCAGACCCGCCTGCCTGAGCATAAGCTACGCTCAATGCTGACCCGGCTTGCTTGACGTTCCCGCCGCTGACGGGTTGATCAGCGCCGCGCCACTCGGCAGCGCGGTGCCGCCCATGTCGAGCTTCTTGGCCTGCTCCGTGGCGACGCGCACCGGATCGTCGCGTTCCTTGATTGCGGCCTTGGTCTCTGCGTCCATGTCCGCATCCGCCGCACCGTCGCCGCCACGGGTCCAGCCCAGGATGATCGACATGCGCCGGTTGCGCGGGTCATAGCTGTCGCCCTTGATGAAGGGTTCGCGATCGGCGACGCCCTCGATCCGGGCGAAGCGGGCATTGCCGATGCCGCTGTCGGCCAGCGCCTTGCGCGTGGATTCGGCGCGGCTGGATGACAGCAGCCAATTGTTCATTGTCCGTCCCGACGCATAGGGCAGGCCATCGGTATGGCCGCGCACGATCAACAGGTTGGGCATGGTCTGCAGCGCGGTAGCGACCTCGGTGATCAGCGCGCGGGCTTGCGGCACCAGCCGGTCGGTGCCCATCGCGAACATCGCAAAATCCGCCTCGTCGATCAGGTCGATGCGCAATCCCTCGCGCGTCTCGGTGAACCGCACATGTTTGCGCAGTTTTTCCAGTCCCTTGCGCATCATCTGCGCTTCCAGCTTTTTCTTGATCGATTCGAACTTCTGCCGGTCGGCCGCGCGCATCGCCTTGCCGCCCTGGTCCTTGGTGCCGCTCGCGTCCCTGGGTATGGTGATCGACAAATTGCCCTGGCCACCGGTGGTCGGATAATTTTCCTTGCCCATGATGGAGTCGCCACCCATCAGCCCGGTGGAGCCAGCCGACGCCATCTTGAGTTCGACCAGTGTCGGCGTGAAATAGTCGGCCAGCGCCTTGCGCTGCTTTTCCGTGGTCGCGCCCAGCAGCCACATCAGCAGGAAAAACGCCATCATCGCGGTCACGAAATCGGCATAGGCGACCTTCCATGCACCGCCATGATGACCGCCATGGCCCTCCACGATGATCTTCTTGACGATGATCGGCCGTGGTTCGGGCTCGTTCGCGCCGCGTTTCTTGTCCCCCGCCACGGCTTATTTGCCCCGCATGCCGTCGAACACTTCGGCAAAGGCCGGCTGGTTCGCATGGGGAAGGCTGGAGCGCGCGGCCTCGATCACCAGCGGCTGCGGGTGACCGTGGAGCGAGGCGACGATGATCTGCTTGACGACATGATAGATCGCGCCGTCCGCCTCGATCACGCTGCGGCACCGATTGGCGAAGGGATTGACCATGCCATAGGCCAGCAACACGCCCAGGAAGGTGCCAACCAGCGCCGAACCGATCATCGCGCCCAAAATGGCGGGCGGCTGGTCGATCGACCCCATGGTTTTCACCACGCCCAGCACGGCGGCGACGATGCCGAGCGCGGGCAGGGCGTCGGCCAGGCCCTGCAGATTGTCGGCGGGCTTGATCGCTTCATGATGGTGGGTCTTGAGGCTGTTATCCATCACATCCTCGACCGCGTGCGGATCGAGCGTGCCAGACGAGACCACCACCAGACGCAACGTATCGCTGATCAGATGAATCAGCGTCTTGTCTTTCATCAGGCGCGGATATTCGGTGAAGATCGTCGAACTGGCCGGATCTTCGATATGCGGTTCCAGCGCGACCGGCCCTTCGACCCGCAATGTCTTCATCAGCTTGCTGACAAGGAAGATGCAGTCGAGGAAATCCTGTTTCTTATATTGCGGCCCCTTGAACACTTTGGCCAGGCCACCGCCCAGCGCCTTGAGGTCGGCGCCCGAATTGCCGATGATCAGCGCGCCAACGGCCGCGCCACCGATGATCATCATTTCATGGGGCAGGGCGTGCAGCACCGGGCCGATATCGCCGCCGGTGATGATGAACCCGCCAAATACCATGACCAACAGGACGACAAGGCCGATGACTGCTAACATGGTAATCCCCGAAAAATATGCCCTGGGGCATCGACCCCATCAAAGGGTCCGTCACTTGGTTAATACGGACTGGTTAGCGGCAGCTTTAGGACAGCCGTTTTTTTAGCCGATCAGGTCGAACAGCGTCTGCTTGTTGATCCGGGCAAAGGCGGACTGTGCCGCCTCCAGCTGCAGCAATTGCGCCGATACGTTGGAAATGACCTCGCTCAAATTGGTCGACTCCAGGCTCGCGCGCCGCTCGGTATAATCAAGGCCGATATCGGTCAGCCGCGTGCCGATGACATCCAGCCGGTCGCTGCGCACGCCCTGCCGCGCCTGTTCGACGACGATGTGGCTCTGCCCCGTCTTCACCGCGTCGAGCGCACTCGCCAGCGCCGCATCGTCGCTGCCTTCCAGTGCGGTCATGGCCTGGCCCAGCATGTCGTCGATCGACATCGGCGTGCCATCGACATCGATGCCCTCGGACACCTCCTGCCGGGTAGCGACGACCGCCAGGTTCATGCCCCGGCTGACCGGCACCAACACGCTCTGGCCTTCGTCGAAGACCGGCGTGCCCTGATAATCCTTCTGGTTGAACAATTCGCCGATCGTCGTGCGGATCGTCGACATTTCCTCCAATATCGCGGCGCGGCTGGTGTCGTTGAGCGACCCGTTGCGCGCCGACGTCACCAGCACCTGCGCGCGTTGCAACAGGGTGTCGACTTCGGCCAGATTGGCTTCGGCATTGGTGGCGCGGGTCGTGCCATAGCTGATATTGGCCTGCCAGGCGGCCTGTTGCGACTGGGCGCGGGCGATGTCCGACACCTGGACCCAGGCGAGCGCATTGTCCGATGCCTTGTTGAGCGTGACGCCGGTGGATACCGCGGTCTGTCCCTCGATGATGCTCTTCGACAGCGACTGTTGCCGCCTGATTTCGGCGAGCATGATCTTGTGCGTAATGCCTACCATGGTTCAGCCCTTTGCCGGTCAGATGATCTGGAGGATCGCATCGATGGTTTCCTTCGCCATCTGCAATATCTTGGCGCTGCCCGAATAGGCTTGCTGGATGCGCAACAGGTCGGCGGCTTCCATGTCGAGGTCGACCCCGCTCACCGCCTCGCGCGCCGCCACCGCCTGATCGCTGCGGCCCTGCGCCGTGGTGTTTTCCGCCTTGGTCGCGCCCAGGAGATTGGCCTGGGTGGCGATCAGCGCGGTCCAGCCCTGTTCCACGCTGCCATTGCCGCGCAGGGTCGAGGATACCGTCAGCAGATTGCCGTTGAGCGTCCCGTCGCCAGACCGCAGCGCCAGCTCGTCGGGCGCAAGCCCCAGGGCCGTGACGCTGGCGGCACTACCGCCAAAGGCCAGCAGAGGTGCGCCAGCCGCGCCGCCATCGGTAACGCCCTGCGCATGCCAGTCATTGATGTTGGTCACGAACTGTTCGGCCAGCGTATCGAGATCGTCGGCACGGTCAGCCGCCGTGTCGGCAGCGGAAAAGAGGCCGCCCAGCGTCCCGTTGGCCGGGACAGACAGCGCCGTTCCATCGCTCAGGCTGAGCGACAGGCGACCATCTTCATCGGCGGCGAGCGACAGGCTGGTCGCGCTATTGCCGGTCACCAGCGTCTGCCCGCCATAGCTGACCTCAGCCACGCCCCTCGCGCCGAAGCTGATATCGACGTTCAGCGTTTCATTCAGATCCTGCAACGCCGCGTCCCGGCTGTCGAGCAACTGGGCATAGGCGGACGTTCCGGGCTGCGCGCGCAGCAGGCTGTTGTTGATGTCGGCAAGCGCGGCCAGCGACGCATTGGCGCTGCCCACCACCGATTGCCCTTCGGCCTCGATCCCCTTGGACACGGCATCCAGATCGGCGGCGGTCTGGCGGAAAGCGTCGGCGACGCGGCCGATACTGTCCAGCGTCGTGACGCGCAGCGACGTATCGCCCGGCGCGGCGGCCAGCTTGTCCATATTCTGGAACATGCCGGTCATCAGCTGGCCGATGCCAGTGGCGCCGTCGTTCAGCGCAATCTCGGTATCGCCCTGCCAGCGCAGCCGTGCGGCCGAACTGGCGAGGTTCATCGTGGTCAGGCGCACGGTCGCATCGAGATAGGGGTCGGCCCCGCGATCCACGCTCATCACCTGGACGCCGCCGAAATTGGCGCGTGCGGTATAATAGGCCATCGTCGCGGTGGATGCGCCGGACTCGCCGGTCGTCACGCTGCGCCTAGTATAGCCTTCCGTGCTGGCATTGGCGATATTCTCCGCGATCGCCGCCATGGCGGTGCGATAGGCGCGGGTGCCGGACGCACCGATGATGAACAGGTCGCTCATTCGCCCGTGGCCGGTGCGGCGGGGGCGACCCGCTCGCCGAACTGCCGGATCAGCAATTGGGCGATGCCCATGCTGTTGCTGCCCGCCAGCGCGTCGGCGGTGCGGGAATCGGCCATCGACTGGAATTGCTCGGTCGCGCTCGAATCGCTGATCCCTTCGGCCAGGCTCGCAGAGCGCATCGCGCCGATCATCTGGCGCAGGAAGATCGCCTCGAACTGCTGCGCCGCCTTTTCCAGCGCCGCCTTGTTCGCGGTGCCTGCGCCCGATGGCGCCGTGGCGGCGGGGGTCGTTGTCACCTGCATCATAGCACCACCAGTTCCGCCTTCATTGCGCCCGCCTGTTTCAAGGCTTCGAGGATGGCGACCATGTCCGCCGGGGAAGCCCCGATCGCATTGACCGCCTTCACTATATCGGCCAGCGACGCCCCACCTTTAAAATTGACCATCGGTTTCTTTTCTTCGTCGATGCTGATGGCGCTCTGCTGCTCGACCGCCGTCTCGCCTCGGCTGAAGGGTGCGGGCTGGACGATGCGCGGCGCTTCATTGACGCTGACGGTCAATTTGCCATGCGCGACGGCGGCCGGATGGATGCGGACCGCGCCATTGATGACCACGGTGCCGGTGCGCGCGTTGACGATCACCTTGGCGGCGGCATCGGCAGGGGAAATCTCGATATTCTCGATCATGCCCATCATCAAAATGCGGTCTTCTGCGCCCGGAATGGCGTCGATCGCGACTGACACGGCATCCATGGCGCGCGCGCGCCGATCGCCAAAGGCCCGGTTGATGCCATCCGCCACGCGCAGCGCGGTGGTGAGGTCGGCTTCGGCCAGGTTGAAGGTCAGAGTCGGCGCGGTATCGAAACCCGTCGCGACCGCGCGCTCTACCGTCGCCCCGCCGGGGATACGCCCGGCCGAGGGGATGTTGACCGACACCTGGCTGCCATCCGCGCCGGATACGCCGAGGCCGCCGACCGCCAGATTACCCTGCGACATGGCGTAGATCTCGTTATCGGCACCGCGCAGGGGGGTCATGATCAGCGTACCGCCGCGCAGCGACTTGGCCTTACCCAGCGCCGACACCGTGACGTCGAGCCGCTGGCCCGGCTTGGCAAAGGCGGGCAGATCGGCCGTCACCAGAACGGCGGCCGCATTTTTGAGCGCGGGATTGATGCCCTGCGGCAACGTCAGGCCAAAGCGCGACACCACGCCTTTCATACCCTCGGTCGCATATTGCAGGCTGTCGTCGCCCGTACCCGCCAGGCCCACGACGATGCCGTAGCCGGTGAGCTGGTTCGGACGGATGCCCTGGAACGTTCCCAGATCCTTGACCCGCTCGGCCTGCGCCGATGTGGCGATCAGGAACAGGCTCGCGAACAGCGCACTGAAAAATCCTCCCCTGAAAGGGGAGGGGGACCGGCGAAGCCGGTGGAGGGGTGTCACCCCCTCGATAGGGCGACACCCCTCCGTCAGGGCTACGCCCTGCCACCTCCCCTGCAAGGGGAGGATGGAGGCGACGCGATCGAAGATGCTTTTCACGATGCTCTCCATCAGAAGGGGCTGATCATCGAGAAGAGGCTCTGCAACCAGCCTTGCTTGCTGGCGCGGGCGATCTCACCCTTGCCGGTGTAGATAATCTTGGCATCGGCCACGCGGGTCGAGGCGATGCGATTGTCCGGGCTGATGTCGGCCTGGCGGACGAGGCCGCTGATCTGGATATACTCGTCGCCGCGATTGAGCGTCAGCGCCTTCTCGCCCTTCACCAGCATCGTGCCGTTGGGATAGACCGCCGCGATCGTCACGGTGATCTCACCCGAAAGGGCGTTGGACTGGGTCGCGCCGCCCTGGCCCGCAAAATTATTCTGGCCGCCCATCGCCACGTCGCTCGCGGAGAAGAGCTTGGACAGCACGCCGGTCGTGGGCGGTGCCAGGCCGATATTGCCGTTGCGGCTGGTATCGGCGCTGTTGCTCTTGGTTGCCTGCGTCCGTTCGACCAGGACGATGGTGATGATGTCGCCGACCGTCGTGGCGCGCGCGCCGCTGGTCAGCGGCGTATAGCCGACCGATGTCTGAAAGATCGATCCATTGGCCTGCGGCACCGGCGGTTGCGCGACGATGGCCGGGGCATAATGCGCCCGTTCGGCATCGCGCTTCTTGCCCGCCAGGGCAGGAGAGGCGGCGAAAGCCACCAGCGTTGCCGCCGATACGATAAACATGGCCGTTCGCCCTGAGCGAAGTCGAAGGGCTCGGCCGACCGACAGGGAGGCCACTTCGCGCTGCGCAGGGGAGGGCTTCGACGGGCTCAGCCCGAACGGGTTTTGATTGGCATACATCATATCAGATCACATATTCTGATTGACATATTGGAGCATTTCATCGGTCGCCTTGATCATCTTGCTGTTGACCTCATAGGCGCGCTGCGTCTCGATCATCTCGACCAGCTCCTCCACGATATTGACGTTGGACGTTTCCAGGCTGCCCGATCGGATCGAACCGCGCCCTTCCAGCCCCGCGACGCCAACCTGCGGCACGCCACTGGCGGCGCTTTCGGTGAGCAGGTTGCCGCCGATCGACTGCAGCCCCGACGCATTCATGAAGGTCGCCAGTTCGATCTGGCCAAGCTGCGTGGGTTCCGCCTCGCCCTGCAACGTCGCCGATACCGTGCCGTCATTGCCGACCGTGACCGACGTCGCACCTTCGGGCACGGTGATCTGCGGGATCAGCGGCAGGCCGTCGCTGGTGACGACGTTGCCCTCGGCAGTGACGCTGAAATTGCCCGCGCGGGTATAGGCAATGGAGCCGTCGGGGCGCTGGATCTGGAAGAAGCCGGAGCCTTCGATCGCCATGTCCAGCGCATTGCCGGTCTGGCTCAGCGTACCCTGCGTATTGATCTTGCTCGTGCCCTGCAGCGAGACGCCCGACCCCAGGTTCAGGCCGGTCGCGAACTTGTTTTCGCTGTCCGAATTGGCGCCTGCCGCGATCATCTGCTGATAGGCGAGCGTTTCGAAATCGGCGCGGTCGCGCTTGAAGCCGGTCGTGTTGACGTTCGCCAGATTGTTGGCGATCACGCGCATCTTCGTGTTCTGCGCGTCAAGGCCGGTGCGGGCGACATGAAGGGCGGCGTTGCTCATCGTTCATTTCTCCGTGCGGCATCCCTTGGAAGGGTGCTTATGCGTCAGACACAGCAAGATGCGTGCCAATATTAACCATATATCTCAGCTATCGAGCCGCATCAGCGATGCGCCGCCATCGTCCAGCTGCTTGGCGGTATCGATCAGCTTCACCTGCGTTTCGAACGCGCGGCTCGCCTCGATCATCTGCACCAGCGCCTTGGTCGCGTTGACGTTCGATCCCTCGATCGACCCGGCGGTGACCGACGCCAGCGGGTCTTGCGGCAGCGCGCCGCCATTCACCTCGCGGAACAGGCCATCGGTACCCTTGGCGATGCCGGAGCCAACCGGGCTGACCAGTTTGAGCGCATCGACCAGCTGCGGATTGGCCGGGTCGCCGCCCTGCGGCACGCCCCAGATGCTGCCATCCTGCGCGATCGACACGCTGTCGAGCTGGGGCAGGGTGATGGGACCGCCAGCCCCCAGCACCGGCAAGCCGTCGCCGGTGGTTAGCAGACCACTGTCAGAGATTTTGAGGTCGCCCCGACGGGTATAGGCTTCGCTGCCGTCCGCGCCCTGCACGGCCAGCAGCGCGTCGCCATTCATCGCCACGTCTAGCGGATTGCCCGTCGCGGTGACGGCCCCGCCCTCCATGCTGGCGGCGATCACTTGTTCGGACGCCTGCGCCCGCGTGTCGAAGGTGTCGCCCTGGAGCCAGCGCGTCTCGGCATTGGCAATCTCTGCGCGAAAGCCAACGGTGTTGGCGTTGGCGAGGTTGTTCGCGATCGACGCCTGCCGCGCCATCGCGCCGCGCATTGCCGTAAGTGCCGTGTTGACGAGCCGGTCCATGGACGAAGCCTTCTACCGTTGGATGTTTAGGTACGCATGTTGACGATGGTGGTGGTCAGCGTGTTCGCTGTCTCGATCGCCTTGCTGTTCGCCTGGAAATTTCGCTGCGCGGAAATCAGCGCCACCAGTTCCTCGGTGATGTCGACGTTCGAGCGTTCCAGCGACCCGCTATTGACCGCACCGAACATGCCTTCATTGGCGGTGCCCAGGATGGGCGTGCCGCTCGCGACGGTCGAGGACCAATGGGCATCGCCTTCCTGGCGCAAGCCTTCCTGGCTGTTGAACGACGCCATGGCGACCTGGCCCAGATAGGCGGTGCTGCCATCGGCATAGATGGCCGACACCAGGCCGTTCTTGGCGACGCCGACGCTGGTCAACTGCGCGCCGCCATCGGCACCCAGATAGGTGGTCGGGATCTGGAGATCGGTCAGATCGGCGGGGCTGCTCGCCGACGTCGGCGGCGTGGTCAGCGCGCCGGTGGCCGGATCGACGCTGAACACCTGGATGCGCGCGCCCGTGGTATCGACGGCATAGCGGTCGTCATCGACCGAGAACGCACCGTTGCGGGTGTAGCTGACGGTGCCGTCCGGCGCCTTGACGGTGAAATAGCCTTCGCCGGTGATGGCGAGGTCCAGCGTCTTGTCGGTGGTTTCGATCGTCCCTTGCGTGAACTGCTGGGCGATGCCCTGCACGCGCACGCCCTGGCCCGCAACCTGACTGGTCGTCTGCATCGGCGCGGCGGCGAAAATGTCGCCGAACTGCACCTTGCTCTTCTTGAAGGCGGTCGAATTGACGTTGGCGACATTGTTGGAAATGGTGGCCAGATCGGTCTGGGCGCCCTTGAGGCCGGATAGTGAGATATAGAAGGACATGGCGTTGCTCCCTGGGTGAAAAGGAAAGAAAAAAAGGTGGTGAGATTACATCAGGCTGATGGCGTCGGACGGGCTGTAACTGCCCAGCGCGGTAATGAGTTTGGACGATGATCCGTCGGCGGGGGACTGGACCGCGGCGATGGTGGCCCAGGTCGCGACCTTGCTGGGCGTCGCACCATTGACCTTCACCTGCAGCGCGGAACTGGCGATCGTATCGCCCGCATCATTCTTGCCATCCCAATAGAAGGTGACGTCGCCGGCGGCCTGCGTGCCAAGGTCGATGGTCTTGACGACATTGCCGCTGCCATCGATCAGCTCGACGCTCGCGCCGTCTGTCGCTTCAGGCAGGGTGATCTGTCCCGCATAAAGCCCGCTCGCGTCAGGCGCCGCGATATTGCTCTGCACCAGCATCGACTTGCCGATCCAGCTTGCCGCATCGCCCAGCCGGGTGCCGCCCATATCGGCGGCCAGCCCCTTGAGCGTCGCGTTCATTTCGGCAATGCCGCTCGAATTGGTGATGGTCGCCATCTGCGACACCATCTCGGCATTGTTGACCGGTTCGAACGGATCTTGCGTCTGCATCTGCGC
Source organism: Sphingobium sp. SA2 (assembly GCF_032227065.1). Lineage (NCBI taxonomy): Bacteria > Pseudomonadati > Pseudomonadota > Alphaproteobacteria > Sphingomonadales > Sphingobiaceae > Sphingobium > Sphingobium sp. SA2. The sequence continues at coordinate 82,909 of NZ_JAPMXX010000006.1, read as the reverse complement.
GGTGAGCAGGCGCAGGAAATCGGCCTGGCCCATTTCCGACTTGCCGGTGCCGACATTGGCATTGGCGTTATAGACGGACAGCCCGGCTGCGTCGGTGGCCGTTGAAATCGTGCTCATTTGCCGATCCTTATGGTTTCGAGCATCAGGGATTTGGCAGTGTTCAGCACCTGCACATTATTCTGGTACATGCGCGCGGTCTCGATCATGTCGACCAACTCCGCATTGCTATCCACCGCCGCTTCCCACACATCGCCATTGGCGTCGGCCAGCGGGTGGTTGGGGTCGTGCCGCTTGGTCGGTTCGGCCTTGGTGGTGACGATCTCGGAAACCTTGACGCTCGCCATGCCGGGGCTGTCGGTGACCGATGTGAAGACCGGCTTGATCGCGCGATAGGCGTCCGCCGCGCTGCCAGTGACATTGCCCGCATTGGCCATGTTGGACGCGGTGGCGTTCAACCGGACGAGTTGCGCGCTCATGGCGCGCCCGGCAATGTCGAATATGTTCATGGGACCAGAGCCACTCATGCTCATTCTCCCCTGAGCGCACGGTTGATGGTGTTGATGCGACCCTCAAGGAAGGAGAGGGTGGTGCGATATTTGACCGCATTTTCGGCAAACAGCGTCTGTTCGGTGCTGAGTTCGACGGTATTGCCGTCGAGGCTGGGCTGCAGCGGGACGCGATAGCCCATGGCGTCATCGACCGCCTTGGACACGTCGGCGGCATTGCCGCTCGCCTGCGTCGTGGCCTTTTGCAGCGCCGCATCGAAATCAATGTCGCGCGCCTTGTAGCCGGGGGTCGATGCGTTGGCGATGTTGGACGCCAACAGGGACAGCCGCTGCGAGCGAAGCGCCAGCGCCTTTCCATGAATGCCGAACAAACCGTCTTCCACTGATCCTGCCCTTTTTGCCTGCTGGCCCTAAAAGTTTCGTTTCCCCCGCCGTTCTGACCCCTGATGGCGTCCATTGCGGGTGATCCAGCCTGAATTCAGCAAGAGCCGTGCCATTTTGCGTGGGTGACGCAACGGCAAGGCGGAAATGCCCGGAAATCCGGGCTTTTGCGGGGGAAGGCGGCAAGGGCGGCAAAAAATTGCCGGGCTGCGGCAGCATCTTGCCGTCGCGCTACGGGCCTATGGGGACAGGCATATATGATCACTATTATAGGCCATTTATTCGATCCCGTGACGCTGCTCGCAATAATTGCAGGCATCCTGCTGGTCGCTCTGTTTCAGAATGGCGCGGGGCCCCTGGGGCGGGCGATGCTGGCACTGGGGCCGCTGGTCACGGCCGATCCCGCGCGCGACCGCGACGCTGCCCGTGCGACCATGCTCAAAATTGATCAGGTGGCGCAATTGCGCGGCCTTGCTTGCGCCGATCGCGTCAAGACAGCCTCGCCCTTCCTGACCGATGCCGCGCGCAAGCTTGCCAATTGCGACCGCACCGACCAGTTCGAGCTCTGGGCAAGCCAAGCGCTCGCCGACCGCGCGCAGCGCCATGGCGCGGTGCATAAGGCCTGGCTGTCCATCGCCGATGCCGCGCCCGCCCTTGGCATGGCCGGCACCATCATCGGCCTCGTCGGCATGTTCGCGGCCATGGACGATCCCGCCGCCCTCGGCCCGGCCATGGCGCTCGCGCTGCTCACCACCTTCTACGGCGTGGTGATCGCCAATGTCGTCGCTGCGCCGATCGCTGCGCGCCTCATCGACCTGTCCGAACAGGAACTTGCCTGGCAACGCGAAGCGGTAACCCGAATGCTGGCGATCGCGCGGCGCGAAAATGCGCCGATCCGGCGCGGCGCGATACGCGAAGTCGCATGATAGGCACGGCCTCCGCCATCGCCCGGCGCAATCGCTGGGCCGTCAGCTTTGCCGATCTGCTGCTGCTGCTGCTCGCCTTCTTCGTGCTGTTGCAGGCGAGCGGCGCGCGGCGCGATGTCGTGCTGGCGGGCGTCGCTCAACAATTTGGCGGCCGAGCTATGCGGCAGGGCGTGGAATTGCGCGCGGCCGACCTGTTCGAGCCGGGCGAAGCCTTGCTCACGGCGCAGGGCCAGTCGCGCCTGTCCGCCATCGCCCGCCGCTTTGCGCGCGAGCCGGGTGGCGTCGAGATACGCAGTCGTGGCTCCGACCGCGCCCGCCAGCGCTTCGACGATTGGGATCTGGCCGCCGCTCGCCTTGGCGCCGTCGCCCGCGCGCTGAAATTGGATGGCATCGCGCAGGATCGGCTGCTGATCCGCGGCCTCGACCAGTCCGACGGCAAAAGCGGGCAGGGGCAGGTGATCCGCATCGCGCCGGGGCAGGCGGAGGCACGTTGACCAACTTGGCACGGATATTGCTGAAATTCCCGGCATAGAACCGCCGACCTTGTCAGGAGACATGCCGTGCCTCGCGCTTATCCGTTCCTTCTCGCCACCGCCGCGCTGCTTGTCGCCGCGCCCGTGCTGGCGCAGCAGCGGTTCGAAAATCTCGATCGCATCGACAGCCTCGTCGCTATGTCGGTGGGTGCCAATCTGGGCGAACCGGGTGGGCCGATGGCCCCGGTGGATCGCCGCTTGAAGCTCGCCGCCTGCCCGACGATGCCCAAGGTCGAAGGCCCGGTGTTCGGCGCGGCGATGGTCAAATGCGAATCGCTTGGCTGGCGCATCCGCGTGCCGCTCGTTGCAGGTGCATCGGCCGCCGCATCGGGACCAGGGCCGCGCACGGCCAGCCGCTTCACACCCGCCGCCCGCGCCACGCCCCAGGAAAGCGTCGTGCGCAAGGGCGATCCGGTGCAGTTGATCGCCGGCAACGCGCTCTTCAACGTTTCGCGCGGCATGATCGCGGATGAGGATGGCGCCGTCGGCGACACGATCCGCGTCCGCGAAGACAAGCGCGCCGCCCCCATTTTGGCCCAGGTCGTGGAAATGGGCCTGGTGCGTGTTCCGGGGTTTAAGGATTTTTGAACTTGTCCGTTATACGCCTATAGGGACGAGTGAAGGATTGAAGCCAATGATCAAATCTGTCGGCCAAAGCATCAGTGCTGCCATAGAGGCGACCCGCCTGCGCGAAGGGGGCAAGACGCGCGCGTCTTCGACCACCGGTTCAGCGACGGCGTCACCCGCGTCGACTTCTGCCAGCCCCGCTGCCCGCATGGCGGCAGAAGGCGCGCCGGTCGATATGGACCGCATCGCCGCGATCAAGGCCGCGATCGCGTCGGGCAATTATCCGGTCGATGCCGCCGCGATCGCTGATCGCATGGTCGCGCTCGACCTGTCTGCTGCGGGGTAACGATCATGCCGCTGGGGCTCGCCGCGCTGGATGACCTGTTCGAAGCGTTCGAGGATCTGCGCGATGTGCTGGACGGCACCGATGCCGTCGCCATCGAACTGGCGAGCAACCGCGTCAGCCGGGCCGCCGCCGCCGTGCGCGGTGTCGGTGCATGGCGCTCCGAACCGATCGTGATCGAACGGCTGAACGCCATGCTGCCCTTGCTCGAAAGCGCCCGCGTGCGTGTCAGCTTGCTGGCCGACCATGCGAATCAACGACTTGCCATGCTCGCCGCTCATGGATCGACCCACGCGCCGCTCACTTACGGCCGGTGAACTTTATTTCCTGTTTTTCCTAAAACGGCACCGAAAGGTGCCGTTTTGCGTTGCGGGCCAAATTTCCTGACGCCGCGTTAACCAAATCTTGGCACAAGCCTTGCTCTAATGATCTCCGCAATGATTGGGGATTAGGGTCAAGTGTCGGCTTTCGCAGACATCACTACCGGGGCGACATCGACGGGCAATCGCGTGACCAACGCGATCGCCATGGCGAGCCGCCGTACCGGTGTCGACTTCTCCTATCTGCTGGGTCAGGCGAAGATCGAAAGCAGCCTCAACCCCACCGCGCGCGCCACCACATCGTCGGCGACCGGCCTCTATCAATTTATCGACCAGAGCTGGCTCGCCGTCATCGACAAGCATGGCAGCGACTATGGGCTTGGCTGGGCATCCGACGCGATCAGCCAGAGCAGCAACGGCCGCTATCATGTGGCGGACCCGCAACTGCGCCAGCAGATACTCGACCTGCGCAAACATCCCGAAACCGCCTCGGTCATGGCCGCGCAGCACGCCGCCGACAACAAGGCCTATCTGGAACAGAAGCTCGGTCGCGAAGCCGGACCGGTCGATCTTTATCTTGCCCATTTTCTGGGCGTGGGCGGTGCCAGCAAATTCCTCTCGGTCCATGATCGCGCGCCCGGTGCCACCGCCGCTTCGCTCTTTCCCGCCGCCGCGCGCGCCAACCGGTCGATCTTCTACGACCGGTCAGGCAGCGCGCGCAGCTTCGCCGACATTCGCGACCGTTTCGCCGCGAAGCTCGAAAAAAGCTCCGGCAGCCTCGGCGGTGAGGTGCAATATGCCGCCGCCGCGCTGCCATCGGGCGCCAAGACGGTCCAGCCCGCCGATTATGTGCGGATCGAAACCCAGCGCCTCAGCGAACAGGTCGATGTCGGCATCCGGCCCCAGCCGCAGACTGCGCGCCTCGCCTATCTCATGCTCGCCACCCTCGGAAGGTAACGGCTCCTCATGACTCCCACCCAAGTCAAAGCGAAGATCTGGATGAGCGCCGTCCAGGGGGCGGTGCTGCCCTTTGCGACGCTGATGGTCGTGCTGTTCATGATGGTCCCCGTTCCGGCGGTCATGCTCGACATCGGCTTCATCACCAATATCATGATCAGCCTCGCGGTGCTGATGGTGGCGCTGAATGCCGCCAAGCCGCTCGATTTTTCCAGTTTCCCGACCGTCCTGCTGTTCGCCACGCTGCTGCGCCTGGCGCTCAACGTCGCCTCCACCCGCGTCGTGCTGGTGTCGGGGCATGAAGGCTCGGATGCGGCCGGACAGGTGATCGAGGCGTTCGGCCATTTCCTGATCGGCGGCGACTATGTCGTCGGCATCTTCGTCTTCGCCATCCTGATGATCATCAACCTGGTCGTCATCACCAAGGGCGCGGGCCGCGTGTCCGAAGTGTCGGCGCGCTTCACCCTGGACGCCTTGCCCGGCAAGCAGATGGCGATCGACGCCGACCTGAATGCCGGCCTGATGACGCCGGAAGAAGCCAAGCTGCGCCGCGTCGAAGTCGCGACCGAAGCCGACTTTTACGGCTCGATGGACGGTGCCAGCAAGTTCGTGAAGGGCGACGCGGTCGCGGGCATCCTGATCCTCGTCATCAACATCATCGGCGGCATCATATTGGGTGTCGTCAGCCACGGCCTTGCCATCGGCGAAGCGGCCCAGACCTATATTATCCTCGCGATCGGCGACGCGCTGGTCGCGCAGATCCCCGCGCTTCTGCTGTCGATCGCCGCCGCCTCCATCGTCACCCGCGTCAAGAGCGAGCAGGATCTGGGCGGCCAGATTGCGGGCCAGTTCGGGTCGGGCCGCGCCTGGGTGCCGGTCGCCGCAATCCTCGGCTTCCTGGGCGTCCTGCCCGGCATGCCGCATCTTATCATTCTGTCCGCCGCCGCCGTGGCGGGGGGCATCGCCTGGCACTTGCGCAAGGCCAGCCAGGCGAAAGCAGCCGAACCCGCCCCCGTCGCCCCCGCGCCCAATCCGGCGGTGATCGAATGGGATGACGTGTCCGACGGAGCGATCCTCGGCCTCGAAATCGGCTATGGCCTTATTGCCCTGGTCGACGAACGCAAGGGCGCGCCGTTGATGGCGCGGATCACCGGTATCCGTCGCCAGCTCTCCAAGGAGCTTGGCTTCGTCGTGCCGATGGTGCGGGTGAAGGACAATCTGGCGCTCGAACCCAATCAATATCGCATCACCATCGCCGGTGTCGTGGTGGGGGAAGATGAAATCTGGCCCGACGACCTGCTCGCGCTCGACAGCGGTGCGCTCGAACATGTGATCGTCGGTCGCCCGACCAAAGACCCGACTTTTGGCCTTGATGCCGTCTGGATTTCGCAGGCCAAGCGCAGCGAAGCGGTGATCGCGGGCTATACTGTGGTCGATCCGCCGACCGTGGTGGCAACGCACCTCAACCAACTCATCGCCATGAACGCCGCCGAAATGTTCGGCCTCGACGAAGCGCGCAAGCTGCTCGACACGCTCAAGGACGCCGCGCCGCAACTGGTCGAAGGTCTGACGCCCGCCACGCTCAGCCTCACCCAGATCAGCGCGCTGTGCCGCGCATTGCTGTCCGAAGGCATCGCGCTCAAGGATTTCCGCCGCATCTGCGAAGCCATGGTCGACGCCGCCCGGCCCGACATGAACCACGAACAATTGGTCGAGGCTGTGCGCCAGCGGATCGGCGCGCTCATCATCCAGGGGCTGGTCCCCGTCAAGATGCCGCTCCCGGTTATCACGCTGGATGGCGACCTCGAAGCCATGCTCGCGCAGGCGATGCGTGTGGCGGGCGATGCTCGCCACCCGATCGAACCCGCGCTCGCTAACCGCATCGTCGAAGCGGTGGTCCAGGCCGCCCGGCCGCTGCTGGGGCAGGCGCGCAACTTCGCCATCGTCACCTCGCCGCTGGCCAGGCGCGCGCTCGCGCGCTTGTTCAAGCCGCATCTGCCCGAAACGCCGGTCCTGTCCTTCCTCGAAATTCCCGATGGCAAGGGCGTCGAAGTGGTCGCGGTCGTGGGCGGCGAACAGCGCCCCACGCCCCGCCACGACCCGGCACCTCGCCAGGAACACGCGCGCGAACGAGTCGCCTGAAAGGAGGCTGAGTCATGTATATGAACAAGATCGCGGCCGGCGCCCATACTTACGCGAAGCCCGGCGAGAACAGCCCGGAGCGGCTCGCCCGCCAATATATGCCGCTGGTGCGCAAGATCGCCTGGCACGTCCATGGCCGCGTTTCGAGCGCGATCGAGGTGGAGGACTTGCTCCAGATCGGCATGCTCGCGCTGGTCGAGGCCGCCAACAGTTTCGAGGATCGCGGCTTCGGCTTCGCCGCCTATGCCCAGTTGCGCGTGCGCGGCGCGATGATCGACCATCTGCGGCGGCAGGCGACCATCTGCCGCTCCGCCATGGCCAAGCGCAAGCAACTTGCCGCCTGCCGTAATGGCTTGGAACAGACGCTTGGCCGCTTGCCGACCGAGGCGGAGATGTCCGCCGAAATGGGCCTCGACCCGTCCGACTATCGCGAACTCGCCGACAGCGTCGAAATGGTGCAGCATACCAGCATGGATGAGGTCTATTCGGACCAGTCCATGTGGTTCGCCGATGTCGAGGACCGCGCCGACGACGTCATGGAACGCGAATCGCTCAAGAAGGCGCTCGCTGCCTGCATCGGCGAACTGCCGCAGCGCGAAGCGCTGGTGCTGCAACTTTATTTCGTCGAAGAACTCAATCTGGAGGAAATCGGCCATACGCTGGACATCGGCGCGGCGCGCGTCTGCCAGATCAAGAAGGCCGCGCTCGACAAGCTGCGCGAGAAGCTGCGCGACTGGGACTGACGCTATTCGTCGTTCGCTGCCAGCCGCCCGACCCGCCGTTCCTCGCCATTGGGCCAGCGGAACCGCAACGGGCGATAGCTTTGCGTCCGCCACCAGGGATCGGCGACCTGGAACAGCCCGCTTGCCTCGGCCCGGCGCCCCAGATCCTTGCGCGCGGTAACCGCCGCCAGCACGGGCGCCAGGAACAGCCCCGCCGTCACCGGAATGATCCAACCGATGCCGCTCCCCGCCTGGATCGCCAGCGCCAGCAGCAGCGCGCCCAGCAAGATATGCCATTTGAACAGCCAGATCGCGCTGGTGATCGCCATGCCGTCGCGGTCGCGGGTCTGCCCGTTCCAACTGCTCTTGCGGCCCATCAATATGCCGAACAGGTTGATCGTCTGGGTCAGCATCGCCACCGGCGCCATCAGGATCGACAGGATGATGTCCACGATCACCCCGCGCGTCATCCGCGCAGCGCCGCCAAAGCCGATCCGCCGCGCCGGGTCGAGCAAGGCCCACAGCATCGCCAGCAGCTTCGGCCCGAACAGCAGGAAGGCCGTCACCGCCAGCAATCCGCCAGACGGCAACACATCAGTAGGCGGCCACACCCCGCTCGCCCCGCCACCCAGCACGACCAGCATCAGTGTCAACCACATCGGCGACGTGCAATAGGCCGTCGCGCCCACCAGCAACTGGAACCGGCTGACAGGATGCAGCCCCGCAATCCGTACGAGCAAGGGCACATGCTGGATATTGCCCTGACACCAGCGACGGTCGCGGGTGAACAGGTCGGGCATGGACGGCGGAAATTCCTCGAAACTATCGTCGGCCGTGACCATATGCACGTCCCAGCCACGCCGCCGCAGCAAGGCCGCCTCCAGCATGTCATGGCTCATGATATGCCCGCCAAAGGGCGCGCGGCCCGGCAGTTCGGGCAGGCCGCAACTTTGCGCGAAGGCCTTGACCCGGACGATGGCATTATGGCCCCAGAACATGCCTTCGGACCCGGCCCACCAGATCATTCCCGCGGCCGAAATCGGCCCGAACAGGCGGCTCGCAAATTGCTGCCAGCGCGCGAACAGGGTGGCCGCGCCCATGACGGTGGGCACGGTCTGGATCAGGCCGACCTGCGGATGCCGCTCCATGTCGGACGCCAGCCGCGCCATGGTCTGGCCACTGACGATACTGTCGGCGTCCAGCACGATCATATAATCATAACCGCCGCCGAACCGCTCGACCCATTCGGCGATATTGCCGGGCTTCCGCCCGATATTGCGCGCACGGCGGCGATAATGAACGGGGCGGGAGAAAGAGCCGCGCATTTCCAGATAGGCCGCGCGCTCCGTCTCGCCGCTCTGCACGTTGGAATCGGACAGGATGAAGAATTCGAACCGCTCGCGCCCCATCACCTGCGCCAGCGATCGCTCCATGATTGACAACCGCCCCAGAACGCCCAGAAAATCCTCGTTACACACCGGCAGCAGGATCGCGGTCTTGCCCTGCAACGGCTGCGACGCGCGCAGCGGGCGCGGCGTCACGCTACGCCCCTTGCCCACCGTCAGCAGCAGGAAGCCGATGATCGCGGTGGCACAGCCGAACGCGATCCAGGCGAACAGCGGAATGAATAGCGCGAGATAGATGCCCTCCAGCAGCGAAATGCCGTCCAGGCCGATCGAACGGCGCATCTCGTGCGCAGCCATGCCAGTCGGGATCAGGGCAAGTAGCACGACCAGCATGCGCCGCGCCCACAGGTCGATATTGAATCGGCGCGGCATGGTCAGCGGCGGTCGCGCGTCGAAATCCTGCTCCGGCATTGCGATCGGGCTTTCGGGGGGCAGTTGTTCGAACGCCGGACTCACCGGCACGTCCCCGGCGGCGGCATCGGCCACCGGCACCTGTCCATTGCCCATATCATCCAGACCCATAGCGTTTCACCCAACGGCAAGAACCGTTCGTTACGCCAACGGTTCCGTTCATCCGCCAACGGGGTAATGCACATATTCGCTCACCGCGCGACCGCCGGCCTGCAATTGCAACCGCACATCCGCCGCACCGCCGCCGCTGCGCCGTAGGTCCAGCACCGTGCGATACAGGCCTTTGCGGCCCAGCACCGGATAGCCTGCCTGCTTGACCAAAGTGCCGTTGGCGATGTCCACCCACAGGTCGGGCTTGCTACCCTCCGCCACCCCCGCGAAATCGACTACCAGCCGCGCGATGTCAGGCTGGTCGCCCCGCCCGCGCCAGACATTCTCGACGATTGCCATGCCGGTCGCGGCGGGCGAACGGTCCGCCGTCCAGTCGAGCTTGTAGGCAAGGTCGATCCGCTTGCCCGGCACAGGCGCGGCGGCGGGCGTCCAGTAGGCGGCCAGATTGTCGGTATATTCGCTGTCGGTCGGAAAAGCGTAGAGCCGCACCTCGCCCGCGCCCAGCGGCCGGGCGGGCGTGGCCCATAAAGTCGGGCGGCGATCATAAAAAACGCCATCGTCCTGATAATGGTCGAAATCCCGGTCGCGTTGCAGCAGCCCGAACCCCTTGGGATCGCGCTCGGCAAAGGCGCTGACCATCGGCGCTGTGGGATTGACGATCGGGCGGGCATGGGCGGTGCCATCGGCGCTGGCGATCGACAATAGGTCGGAATCATGGATTTCCGGCCGCCAGTCTGTGCCGATCGTCCGGTTGGCCTGATCATACCAGAACATGCTGGTCATCGGCATCAGCCCCAGTTCGGGGATGGCACGGCGAGGGAACAGGGCGGCGGTCACGTCCTGCCGCACGCCGTCCTTGTCCAGCCGACTGACGAAGCGGAACGCGCCGGTAATCGATGCCCCGTCGAGCAGGGCGAAGATGGTGACGCTACTTGGCCCCGTCCGCTCCAGCCAGAAATGGGTGAAGCGCGGAAATTCCTCGCGCCCCTGGATGCCGGTATTGATCGTAACGGCCCGCGCCGACAGGCCGAATTGCTTTTGCGGGCTTGGCGCACGAAAATAGCTGGCCCCAAGGTACGACAACCAGTCGCCGTCACGCGCGGCATTCATGATGCGGAACCCCGCAAAGCCAGCGCCGGGCGGCAGGGCCGTCACGGGATTGCCCGCCGGCGCATCGAACATGGCCGGATCATAGCGCAGCGGCGTCGCGCGGCCTTGCTCGATGATCGCGATCTCGACCGGTTGCGGCGCGGTGGCGGACAGCGGGAAAAAGCGGATGCCGGTATCGCCCGGCAGGTCGCCCCACAAAGTCCGTTCCTCGCGAAAGCGCGCCTCGTGCAGCGCGGTATAATCGATCTTGGCGGCACCCGGATGGGCCGGCGTCTCGGCAAAGGGCGCGCGCGCCAGCCGCTGCGCCTGGCCGATCAGCCGCTCCCAGGAAAAGGGGGGGGGCTGCGTTTGCGCGTGCAGAGCGCGGGGGAGGAGGAGGGCAGCGCCCGTGGCAGCGATCATCGCGCGCCGGTCAATCTGGGTCATGGTTTCACCATGGCGAGCCTGTCACGCAAAACCAAGCCCCCCATGCTGCATATGCGATGAAGCCCCCGCCCGGGGGGACGGAGGCTTCTGATGCTGGTCGTTCGATCGAAGTTGTGGCTCCCGGCACGGTGGGGACTGTGATGTGCCGGGCGCCTATGGGCGGCTGTCAGGTGACCAGACCTCAGCCGACCAATGGGGTAGGGGTTTAGCCGATCAGCTTCAGAACGCCCTGCTGGCTCTGGTTGGCCTGTGCCAGCATCGCGGTCGACGCTTGGCTCAGGATCTGCTGCTTGGCGAGCGCGGTCGTTTCGGCCGAAAAGTCGGCGTCTTCGATACGGCTGCGCGCGTCGGTCAGGTTGGTGATGTTATTGGTCAGGTTGTTGACCGACGATTCCAGGCGGTTCTGCACGGCACCGAGCGTAGCGCGGGCGGTCGCCACCGTCTGCAGCGCGGTGTCGAAGTCTGCCAGAGTGGCGGCATCTTCCGCTTCCGTCGCGCTGGCCACGTCGGTCACGTCGATGGCTTCCAGCGTGATGGTCACGGTGTCGGTGTCGTTGGCACCGGCCTGGATCGTCACGGCGTCGGCGGTCGTCGGGAACAGCGCCTTGCCGTTGAATTCGGTCTTGGTCAGGATGTCGTTGATCTGAACGGCCAGCTGATCCTTTTCCGCGTCGATGTTCGCAACGGCTTCGGTGCTGTTGGTGTCGTTGTTCCGCTGCACGGTCAGTTCACGCATACGCTGCAGCATGTTGCTGACTTCGTTCAGCGCGCCTTCCGCGGTCTGCGCCAGGCTGATGCCGTCATTGGCGTTGCGGATGCCCTGGGTCATGCCCTTGATCTGCGACGTCATGGTCGAAGCGATTGCGAGGCCGGCGGCGTCATCCTTGGCGCTGTTGATGCGCTTGCCGGTCGACAGGCGCTCCATTGCGTTGGTCAGGCCTTTGCTGGCCATCGACGAGGCATTGGCGGAGCGGAGAGCGGCGGTGTTGGTTCCGATAACAGTCATGGTGTTCCCTTTCAGTGTCAATCAGGTCGCTGCCATGGAGCGTCTGCGGCCTCGAAAGGGGATAACGGCGGGCAGCGACCGGCCTTTAGCGCCGCTGTCGATTTTTCTGAAAAAGGGCAATTTCCCTGGCTACTACGCGCGCGCGTAGGACAAAGGACGGCGTCTTTGCCGCCTTGCCGGAATTAAATTGCCGGTCGGCGGCAACTGGATGGCAAAGTTAACCATCTGATAACCACATAAATATAGAGCTTGAACCATCGAAGGGGTCCGGGGCGTGCGGGGGCACAAGCCGACCAGTTATTGGGGTTTTGTTCATGTCATCGCTCGACGTGAGCCGTGGAGTCTGCGCGCTCGTTCCGGGTCTGCAGCACTGGCTCGAAAACGCTCTCTTTACCGTGCGCATCGTCGACGCGGCCAGCCCGCGTGAAAAGGACAGCCGCCGCGTGCTGCTGGCCACCGAGATCGGCCATGCGACCCATCGCGACATTCTCATCAACCTGATCGACGGCGCACCTTCGCTGGTCTCCGCGGCCAACGGCCTGCCCGCCCGCGTCGCCTTCGGCCTTGCCGACATGGGTTTCGCCTTTGCGCTCATCGCCGAACTGGCGCGCCCCGCGGCCGTCCCCGCGGTGGGCGACAGCGGCAGCGTCCGGCTGATGACGCTCGCCGGGCGGGTCGCCCGCAGCGACGCCACTGTCCTGATCCAGGGCGACACCGGCACCGGCAAGGAAGGCATGGCGCGCTTCCTGCACGCCCAGTCGGGCCGGTCGGGCCACGACTTCATCGCCGTCAATTGCGCGGCATTGCCTGAAACCATGATGGAAGCGATGCTGTTCGGCCATCGCAAGGGCAGCTTCACTGGCGCCGCCAATGCGTCCGAAGGCCTGTTCCTCGCCGCCGATGGCGGCACGCTCTTCCTCGACGAAATCGCCGAACTCCCGCTCGCGCTGCAGGCCAAGCTGCTGCGCGCGCTGCAGGAAGGCGAAGTGCTGCCCGTCGGCGCGACCCATGCTGTGCCGGTCAATGTCCGCATCATCGCCGCTTGCAACCGCAACCTGGCGCAGGAATGTGCCGCAGGCCGCTTCCGCGAAGATCTCTACTGGCGTCTCAACGTCATGCCGCTCGAACTGCGCCCGCTCGCCGAGCGTCGCGGCGACATCAGCGCGATCACCGCCGCGATGCTGCTGCGCCATCAGGATGGCGGCAAGACCGGGTTCGTCTGGCCGACCGCCGCCGCGCTCGACAAGCTCGCCGCTCATGGCTGGCCCGGCAACGCCCGTGAACTCGGCAATATCCTCCAGCGTGCCCTAGTGCTGCGCGATGGCGACCGGATCGAGGCGGACGACCTGCATCTGGCAGGCGCGGCGCAGATGGTGACGCCCTTCCGCGCCACAGCGCCGATCCAGCTGCCCGCCGAACCGATCCGGCTGCGCGACGTCGCGCGCCATTCCAAGCTCGAAGCCATCCGCTGCGCCCTGCGCGAAACGGACGGCCATCGCGCCGCCGCCGCGCGCAAGCTCGGCATCTCGGAACGCACGCTGCGCTATCGGCTCGCCGAAATGCGCGAGCTGGCCGCGGCTTGAACCGGGAGGATAGGATATGAACGGCATTTCCCCGACCGACAGCGTGATGGCGATCCGCAACGCCATCCTGCAAAAGAATGCCGCGCTGCGCGACATCGGCTCGACCAATCCGGTCGGCGGTGCAGGCGCGGCCCAGGGCACCGCGCCCGGTGGCTTCACCGACGCGCTCAACAACGCGCTGCAGCAGGTCAACGGCCTGCAGGGCAAGGCCGGTGAGGCCGCCGCCGCTTTCGAACGCGGCGAAACCACCGACATCGCCGCCGTCATGCTGGCCAAGCAGCAGGCATCGGTCAGCTTCGAAGCGACCCTTCAGGTCCGCAACAAACTCCTGTCCGCCTACAAGGACATTATGAGCATGCCGGTCTAAATCATGAGCGAGAACGCACTCACCATCGACGGCGGCAAGCCCGCCCTCCCGGCCCCCGCTTCGGCGGCCCGCAACGGCCTCACCGGCATGGCGGCGCTCAAGGCGCGCTTCACCGGGCTCATCCAGCAACCGGCTGTCGCCAAGAGCCTGCCGCTGCTCGGCATGCTGGGCGTCGTCGCGCTGGCGGGCCTTGCCTGGCTGGCCCTGCGCGAACCGCCCCAGCGCGACCTGTTCCGCGCCTTGCCCGACGCCGACAAATCGGCCGTCGCGCAAGTGCTGGAGCAGGCCGGCATCCCCTTCGACTTCGACAAGTCCGGCAGCATGACCGTGGGGGAGGATGATTATTTCAAGGCGAAGATGATGCTCGCCGCGCAAGGCCTGCCCAAGAGCGCGCCCGACGGCAACAGCATGATCGACAGCCTGCCGATGGGCGCCAGCCGCGCGGTCGAGGGCGAAAAGCTGCGTTCCGCCCGCGAAATGGACCTCGCCCGCACGATCGAGGCGATCGACAGCGTCGAAAGCGCCAAGGTCCACCTCGCCGTCGAACCGCCCAGCGTCTTCCTGCGCGACCGCGCCAAACCGTCCGCTTCCGTCATGTTGCGGCTGGCGCAGGGCCGCACGCTAACTGATGCGCAGGTCAGCGCGATCGTGCATCTGGTCGCTTCCTCCATTCCCGACCTCTCGCCCGACCAGATTTCGCTGGTCGATCAGAATGGCCGCCTGCTCAGCAATAATGACGGCGACGCCGCCGATGATCGCCAGCTCTCGATCCAGGGCCGGATCGAGGATCGCTATCGCCAGTCGGTCATCGCGCTGCTCACCCCGATCCTTGGCCAGGGTAATTTCTCCGCCGAAGTCCATGCCGAACTCAATTTCGCCGAGCGCCAGGCGACCCGCGAGACCTTCCCGCAGGACGAAGCGCGCCTGCGCGTCGAACAGGGCACCTGGGCATCCGACCCGCGTGGCCAGGGTGCAGGCGGCGAAGCGTCGGGCATCCCCGGTGCGCTCACCAACCAGGCGCCGGTCAACCCGACCGTCACCCAGACCAACCCAAATGGCCAAGCCGTGCAGCAGGGCGAAACCGCCGCGCAGACCCCCGGCACCCCGCCCAATCCGCTGATGAAGACCGAGGAAACCTTCAACCGCAGCTTTGAACTGGGCCGTGAAGTGTCCGTGACCAAGGATGCGATCGGCACCGTCAAGCGCCTGTCGGTCGCCGTGGCGCTCGACACCGGCGCGGATGGCAAGCCGCGCACCGCACAGGAAATTGCTGCGCTCGAAGCACTGGTGAAGGGCGCGGTCGGCTTCGACCAGACCCGTGGCGACGTGGTGGCGCTTTCCTCGCGCAGCTTCCTCAAGACGCCCGAAACCGTCATCCCCTGGTATGAATCCGACTGGATGAACCCGCTGGTGCGCAACGGCACCGCCCTGCTGGTCGCGCTGCTGCTCGTCTTCGGCATCGGTCGCCCGCTGCTCAAGCGCCGCGCTGCCGCTCAGGCCGCCGCTGCGGAGCAGACGACGCAGGAAGGTCAGCGCATCGGCCGGGAAATCTCGTCCGAACTCACCAAGCAGGTGGTCGAAGCGCCCGATCCCGAACGGCCGGTCACGCTCGATATGATCTCCTCCACCTATGACTATGCCCAGCGCGCCGACCTCATTCGCAACTTCGTGAAGCAAGATCCCGACCGCGCCGCCCTCGTCGTCCGCGACCTCCTCAAGGAGGGGAAGAAGGAAAATGCCTGAGATCGTTCCCGGTCGTCCCGAAGCGCTCAAGGGCAGCGCCGCCGCCGCCGTCCTGCTGATGCTGTTCAACGAGGATGAAGCCGCGCAAATCCTCTCCCGGCTGGAACCGGAGGAAGTGCGCCAGCTTGGCTATGCCATGTATGATGTCGCCGATGTCGATCCCGAAGAGGTCAACGAAGCGCTCGACCATTTCGTCGCCAAGGCCAAGAAGCGCACCACCATCGGCTATGGCGCGACCCGCCATATTCGCGGTGCCATGACCAAGGCGCTGGGCGAGGAACGGGCTGAAACCATCCTGGCGCGCATTACGCCGCCGACCCGCTCCACCCAGCTTGAAATGCTCAAATGGATGGATGCCAAGGAAATCGCCGTGCTGATCGAGGCGGAGCATCCGCAGATCATGGCGATCGTGCTGGCCCATCTGGAGGCACCCGTCGCCGCCGACGTGCTGCAATTGCTGCCGTCCGAATATCAGGAGGAGATCGTCTATCGCATCGCCACCCTGGGGCCGGTGTCGAACGAGGCGCTCGAAGATCTGGAGCAATTGCTGATGCGCGGTCCGGTCGGCAAGCAGGGTGCCGCCTCGCAGCGCGGCGGCACGGTCGAAGCGGCCGCGATCATGAACAATGTCCGCAAGGATAATGAGCAGCGTATCATGAAGGCCGTCGCCAAGCGCGACAAGATGATTGCCCAGACTATCGAGGAGGAGATGTTCGTCTTCGATAACCTCGTGGACATGGACGACAAGAATCTGGGCGCGTTGATGCGGACCATCGACAACACCGTTCTGGTCGTCGCGCTCAAGGGCGTGAACGACATGCTCAAGGGCAAGATTTTCGGCAGCATGTCCGCGAGAGCGGCCCAGGCGATCGCCGACGAGATCGAAGAGCGCGGCCCCATCCGCCTCGCCGAAGTCCTGGAAGCGCAGAAACTGATCATCGCCACCGCCCGCCGCATGGCGGATGCAGGCACCATCATGCTCGGTGGCAAGGGGAATGACTTTGTCTAGGATTTGGGGTGCCGAAGCAGCCCGCGATTTCGCGCCAGTCGCGGTCGCCGGTTTCGTACAAAGCGAGAGCAGCGGTTTCCGCAGCCTCTACACCGCCCATCCCGGCGCGCAGACCGCGACGATCCGCGCCGCCATGGCGGACGCCGAACCCGTGGTCGACCTGGTCGAAGAAGCGCGGATGGAAGCCTTCACGCTCGGTTTCGACGAAGGTTGCCGCATCACCGCCGAAGCCCATGGTGCCGACACGGAAATCCGCGAACGGCTGGCGGAATCGCTGGCCTCGCTCGCGCCCGCGCCCAGCGGCATGCTCTCCACCATGCTCTCCGCTACGGTCGTCCGCCTGGTCGAACAGATTGTGGGCGAGGTCGAGATCGACATCGAACGCCTCGTGCAGCGCTGCGACACCGTCGCCGCCTTCATCGAGGATAATGACGAAAAGGGCGCGCTCCACCTCCATCCCGACGATATCGTCATGCTGGAAGGCGAACAGATCGGCGTGAAGCTGGTGCCCGATAAGGCGATGCAGCGCGGCTGCGTCCGGCTGGAAACCGCCGAAGGCTGGGTCGAGGATGGCCCCGACGTGCGCCTCTCGCGCCTGCGCGCACTGCTCGATGATATGGAGGGCAGGCCTTGATCCGCGCATCGCTGGCCCAGGCCGAAACCCTGTTCGACCATCTGCAGGTGCAGAACCGCGCGCCGCGCCATGTCGGTCGTCTGGTCAGCCATGATGCGGGCATGTTGGAAGTCACCGGCTTCCGCCGACCGATCGGCGCAGGCGCGCGGGTCATCGCCAGCGACGGCACGATCGCGCGCGCCGAAGTTGCGGGCTTTCGCGGCGGCCGCACCCTGCTGGTGCCGCTCGACAGCGACGCGCCGCTCGAAAATGGCGCGCGGGTCGAACCCGACAACCAGGCCAATATGGTGCAGGTGGGCGAAGGACTGATCGGTCGCGTGGTCGATGCCATGGGCCAGCCGCTCGACCGCAAGGGACCGATCATCGCGGGCGGCGTCTGGCCGCTGAACGGCGTTAAGGGCAATGTCCTCGATCGCGGCCGCGTCACCGAACCGTTCGACCTCGGCGTCCGCGCCGTCAACGCGTTGCTCACCGCCGGGCGCGGCCAGCGTATCGCCATCATCGCAGGGTCCGGCGTCGGCAAGTCGGTGCTGATGGGCCAGATGATCGCCGGGGCCGAAGCCGACATCGTCGTCGTCGGCCTGATCGGTGAACGTGGCCGCGAAGTCAGCGACTTTCTCGAAACCAAACTCAAACATACGATGCACAAGAGCATCGTCGTCGCTGTCCCTGCCGATCATCCCCCGGTGTTGCGCCTGCGTGCCGCCGCGCGCGCCACCGCCATCGCCGAATATTTCCGCGCCCGTGGCAAGAAAGTGCTGTTGCTGATCGACAGCCTGACCCGCTGCGCCCATGCCCAGCGCGAAATCGGCCTGGCACTGGGCGAACCGCCCGCGATGAAGGGCTATCCGCCCTCTGCCCTCGCGCTCATTCCCCGCCTGGTCGAACGAGCCGGGGTGGACGCTCGTACCGGCGGTTCGATCACCGCGCTCTACACTGTGCTGGCCGATGGCGACGATACGGACGATCCGATCGTGGACGCGGCCCGCGCCATCGTGGACGGCCATTTCGTCCTGTCGCGGCACCTGTCCGAACAATCCATCTTCCCGGCCATCGACATCGGCAAATCCCTGTCGCGCGTCATGGCCGACGTGGTGCCCGACGATCATCGCATGGCCGCCGCCAATTATCGCCGCCTCTGGGCCGCCTATGAGGAAAATCGCGATCTCATCCTGATGGGGGCCTATCGCCCCGGCAATGATCCGGTGATTGATGAAGCCGTCCAGCGCCGTCAGGAAATTCTCGACTTCATCCGGCAGGATCAGAAAAGCCGCATCGATCTCGACACCAGCGCCGCCGCGCTGATCGCCGGGTTCGGCGCATGAAGGGGCTGGTGTCCCGCCGCCATCGCGTGCTGCGCGTGCGCCATGTCCAGCATGCCATGGCCGTGGCCGAAACGGCGCGCGCGCGCGACGAGGCCGATGGCCTGGCCCGCAATATCGAGCGGCTCAACAAGGTCCGCTACGAACTGTTTGAAACCGAAGGTGCCGCCACCGGTGCATCCTTCGCGGCGATGCAGGAACTCGCCACCCGGCTGGAACAGGCAGGGCGCCAGCTCGACGGCGCGCTCTACGATGCGCGACGCAAGGTGGAGAGCAAGGAAGGCGTGACGCTCGCCGCGAACCGCGAAAAGGAAATCGCCACCCGCCTCAAGGACCGCGCCCGCGCGAACCTTGAAGAATGGCGCGAAAACAAGCTGGCGGCCTTGCCGCGCTATCGCCGCATGCAGCGGACGGGGGATGCCTGACATGACGATGCTCGCCTCTATCAAGGCCTTGCTCTTCACGACACCCGCCGGTGGGACAGGGAAGGGCGGGGGCGTCGCGCCAATGCCCGGCACCCCCGACTTCGCGCAGCTGCTCGACGCAGCGACCGCCCCGCCGAGCGCGGCAGCGACGACGCCAAGCGCCGTAATTGCAGCGCCCAACGGACCGAGCCTAGCGTCGGGAGCAGCGTCTGCGACGCCCAGCACCCCCATCTCCGTGCCAGGAACACCGGTCTTAGCCGCAGAAGCCGTGCCTGCCACGCCCCGCGCCGCGCCTTCGGTTCCAGACGCTACGACCCCTGCGCTTGCCGCTGCATTTGCGGCGACGCCCGTTCAACCGCCCCGGCCTGAGCAGAGCGGACAGTCTCCATCCGCACCCGCCCAGCCGCAATCCGCTACACCGACCATGGCACCTAGCCCTATGGCGCCAGCCTTGCCCGGCGTGCCCGCCAAAGATTCGCGTATCACACCGGCACCGGCAGCGACGGACACACCGTCCCAGGAAACGCAAGACGCGCCCGCCGCGCCGCAGCCTGAGGCAGCGCCCGCCGCTGCACGACCTGCCGCCGCGCCTGCACGCCCATCGCCTGTCGATCGATCGCCGATCGAGCAGACGGCGGACAGCCCTTCGATGGTCACGACGCCCGCGTCGCCTGCGATCCAACCGGCCACCGCACCCGACGCCGCTGCACCAGTCCGCACACCGATAACGGATAGCGAAACGGACAGCGAAACGGACATAGAGTCGGCCGCGGCAGCCGGGCCTGAAAACGCCGAACCTTTGTCCGCTTCGCTGTCCGTTTCCGACGCGGCAGCACCGGCGCAGAACGCGGCAATCCCTCTCGCAACGCCAGTCCAGCCATCCCCTCAAGCCCCGATCCGATCGGCCGAACCGGTCAGGCAAACCGAAGCCGTTCATCCCGCGCGACCGGACGGAGCTGCACCGCTGGCCGTTACCAGCCCCGATCGCCCGTTGCCTCAGGACGTCGTGGCCGAACAGCCAGCCGCCCCGCTGCCGCTGCCCGACCCGATGGTCGCCGCGACCGACATGGCGACAGCGCCAGCTCTTCCGGTCCCTGCGCCGTCCATCGTCGCTGACGCCTTGCCTGCGGACGCCAAGGCCCCAGCACCTCTCGCAGCCCGCATCACGACGGCGACAACCGCACCCGCGCAACCGACCACTCTAATGGAAGTTGGTGCCACACCAGCCACACCAGCCACACCAGCCACACCAGCCACACCAGCCACACCAGCCGCACCTGCGACGGTGCCGCCTGTTCCTGTGCCGCCTGTAGCGACCTCCAAGCCGGTGCTCCATAAGGCTACACCCGGTTCAACGATGACGGTCAGCGATCCAGGCCCGGCCCCAGTCGTCAGCCCCGTCGCGCTCACAACGCCACAGAGCATCGCGCCAACTGACGTTACCGCCGCCCCGCTACCGACACCGACCGCCGATGCCCAGCCACCGGTGCAAGCGCCCGTCAAAGCCGAGGCAGTATCGCTGCTGCAACTGGTGCGCGATCATATGACTGGCCGCGCGGCGTCTCCGCAGCCGACGGAAGCCGTGCAGCGCCCGGACACCGATCAGGAGACCGCCGCTCTGCCGTTGAGCATGTCGCGTGCCGACACCGCAGCCGTGCCAACGCCGATCACGCTCCAACCCGTCGCACTCGCCCCAGTCCCACCCACGGCACCCGTTGCCGACCTGTCCGCCAGCCTTGGCGCGCAAGTGGTGGACATGGGCGTGTCGGGCCAGTGGATCGACAGCCTGGCCCGCGACATTGCAGGTCTGTCGGCCAATGGCGCGCAGGGCCGGTTTCAGATCAATGCCGACACGCTCGGCCAGATCCAGGTCGACATCCAGCAGGGCGACAAGGGCGCAACCGTCGCCCTGACCGTCGCCACCGACCTTGCCGAACAGGCGCTGCGCCAGGATGGCGACCGCTTGCGCCTCGATGCAGGCCTCGCCGCCGTAAAGATCAGCGAGGTGAAGATCGAGCGTGCGCCCGCCGCCACGGACGCCACTCGCCCTGATCCGTCGGGACAGAATGCGCCGGGCCAACAGCACCAGCAGCAGGCAGGTCAGCCCGCCTTTCAGGGCCAGGGCCAAGGCCGCTGGCAGGCGCGCGAAAATATCGCGCAATCGCATAAAGCCGCCGACGACGCGGCCGTTCTTAACCATGCGGAGGCGGGCGACAACACCCGCGATGCCGCTCGCGCGCGCTACGCATGATCGGCCTTGAGCCTGGGGGACAGGAAGAATGAGCGACGAACCGAAGGCGAAGAAGAAAAAGGGCGGGGGCATGAAGATGATCCTGCTGGTCGTCATCGCCATGCTGATCGGCGGTGCGGGCGCGGCGGGTGGCCTCTATGCCGCCGGTTTCTTCAGCCCCAAGGATGAAGGGCCAAAGGAGGATCCCAACAAACCCGTTTTGGTGCTGGCCGGCGAAAGCGCCGAGGATATCGCCAAGGCGCATGCCGCGCCCCATGGCGATGCGGCATCGGCCCATGGCGGCGCGCATGGCAAGGGCATCGATCTGCCCCCGCCAGCCAACCCCACCGCCTATCAGGCGACCTATTTCCAGCTGCAGACGCCCTTCACCTCCAACATGACGGACACCGACGCCTTTGCCCAGATTTCGCTGGCGGTATCGACCTATTATGATTTGCGGGTGATCGACGCGATCAAGACGCATGAGATGGCGATCCGCAGCCAGGTGCTGATGATGCTCGCCCAGCAGCCCGAAGAGATGCTGGCGACGCCCAAGGGCAAGCAGGCGCTCCAAGCGAAGATCAAGGTGATAATAAACGATATTTTAAAGCAAAAAACGGGTTATGGCGGCGTCGATAACGTTTATTTTACCAATTTCGTTATTCAATAGCACCGTCCAGAAGGCCGGGAAGTCCCCCGGTCCGAAGGGCTGGGGACAATCATGGACGACGTACAAACCTACGCCTTCGGGCGGGGGGATTCACAAGCACCGGTGATGCTGTCGGGCCTCGACCGGCTGGGCGACAAGCTCGCCCGGCGCATGCGCACGCTCATCGAACCGATATCGGGTACGCGCCCCCATGTCGCCGCGCACGAGACGCAGCTGATGGACATGGGCGCCTGGTCGGCCGCCATGCCCGCCTTTGCCAGCCTGTCCGTCTATCGCCTGCTCCCGCTCAAAGGGCAGGTGCTGCTGCATATGCACGCCGCCATGATCTCGACGCTGGTCGACTGCTTCTATGGCGGGCTTGGCAACCGGCCCTTGCCCTCGCGCGGCGAATTTACCCCTACCGAAGACCGGCTGATCGTCCGCCTGGCGGACGCCATCATCGCGCGCCTCGTCGAGACGTGGAGCGACGTCCTGCCGCTCGATGCCAGCCTCGTCATGCGCGAAACCGGCGTCGGTTTCACCGCCAGCGCGCAGCCCGCCGACCAGATGGTCGTCCAGCGCTTCACCGTCAGCCTGACCCGTGAGCAGGAATGGCCGATCGATCTCGTCTTCCCGCTGTCCGCCTTGCGCGCCGTCGAAGCGCTGATGGGATCAAAGCTGCCGACAGACGACGAGCAATGCGATCCCGTCTGGCAGGGGCGCATCGCCCGGCGGATGCGCGACATTCGCCTGCCCGCGCGCACCGTGCTGGCCAGGCCTCATCTTTCCGTCGCCGACCTCATGGAATTGAAGGTCGGCGATGTCATTCCCGTCACGATCGGTCGCTCGCTGCCGCTGATCGTGGGCAACCGCATCGTCGCCCATGGCAGCATCGGCGAACAGGATGGCCGCGCCGCCTTCCAGATTGAAAAACTCGTACAAGGATCCGACCAATGAGCGACATGAGCGAAGCCCCCCGGATGGAGCGCGCCGAAGATCCCGTCAGCCGGATGACGAATAATCGTCATTTCAAGCTGCTGGCGGACATTCCGGTCCGCATGTCGGTGGAGGTCGGATCGACCTCGCTTCGCCTCGCCGAAGTCATGGACCTGGCCGAAGGCAGTATCGTGGAACTGGACCGCCAGGCCGACGACCTGCTCGACATCATGGTCAATGGCGCGCTGATCGCCAAAGGCGAGGTGGTGACGGTCAATGGCCGCTATGGCATCCGCATCGTCGATATCGCGGCGACTGAAACCCGGCTTGCAGGCATCGAACGGCGCGGCTGATCGCACCGCATCGATTTTGCGCTTGCCTTGCGGATCGAAACTGCGGATCGCTTGGGCCAATTAACCATGAAGCGCGGGCGGCTCCATCATGTTCTGGTATTTCGTTAAACTGCTGATCCTCCTGCCGCTGGTCGGTGGCATGGCTTTCGGCGCTCTGTGGCTGTGGCGCAAATATCAGCCGGGCATGATGGGCCAGCAGGGCGACCGTTCGCTCAAGCTGCTCGAAGCCCTGCCGATGGGCGCCTTCGGCAAGCTCGCGGTGGTCGAGTTCGAGGGCAAGAAGATCCTGCTGTCGGTCACGCGCGGCCGGATCGAGAAGATCGCGGAAGGCGACCATGCGCGCCTGCGCTAACCCCGTATCCGTCCTCCCCGCGAAGGCGGGGGTTCATCTCCCGACGTCGCGCCAAGGTGCAGCTGTTCGGAGATGGGTTCTCGCCGTCTTGGGAATGACGATGTTGCTGGTCCTGCTATGGGCCGCGCCCGCCTTGGCCCAGGCGGCGCCTGCCGCCCCCGCCGACAATGGCGGCGCGCTAGGCCGGGCCATGGGCCAGATTTCCGGCGACGGCCGGTCGCTCTCGCTCAGCTTGCAAATCCTGATCCTCATGAGCCTGCTGACGGTGTTGCCGTCGCTCGTGCTGATGATGACCAGCTTCACCCGCATCATCATCGTCCTGTCGCTGCTGCGCCAGGCGCTGGGCCTGCAACAGACGCCGCCCAATCAGGTGCTGGTCGGCCTCGCGCTTTTCCTGTCGCTGTTCGTGATGCGTCCCGCGATCGACCAGATCAACGGCCTCGCCTTCGATCCCTATGGCAAGGGCCAGATCACGATCGAGGAAGCGGTCGGCCGGTCGGGCAAGGTGCTGCACGGTTTCATGACCAAGCAAACCCGCGAGAGCGACCTCAAACTGTTCGCCAACCTCGCCGAAGCCCCCG
The DNA here is from genome assembly GCF_032227065.1 of Sphingobium sp. SA2. Taxonomy (NCBI): domain Bacteria; kingdom Pseudomonadati; phylum Pseudomonadota; class Alphaproteobacteria; order Sphingomonadales; family Sphingobiaceae; genus Sphingobium; species Sphingobium sp. SA2. The sequence continues at coordinate 58,858 of NZ_JAPMXX010000006.1, read as the reverse complement.
CCTTCCGCACGCCCGCCGACATTCCCTTCACCATCCTGCTCCCCGCCTTCGTGACCAGCGAACTCAAGACCGCCTTCCAGATCGGCTTCATGATCTTCCTGCCGTTCCTCATCATCGATCTGGTCGTGGCCTCCACGCTGATGGCGCTTGGCATGATGATGCTGTCCCCGACCATTATCTCCATGCCGTTCAAACTCTTGCTGTTCGTGCTGGTCGATGGCTGGGCGCTGACGATGGGCAGCCTGGCGGGATCGTTCGCGACATGACCGTGGGTCGTCACCTGTTTCCGTTCGGTTCGAGCGAAGTCGAGAACCGTTCGCGCAATCGCTTCTCGACACGCTCGAAGCGAACGGGGTGGGGTATCTAGCCCCGATGGACAATGCCGATTTCTTCATGGGCCTCGCCCAACAGGCGCTGTGGATCACCGCACTCGCGGCGGCACCCATACTGCTGCCCGCGCTGATCGCGGGCCTGATCATCGGCATGGTGCAGGCCGCGACCTCGATCAACGAACAAACATTGAGCTTCATCCCCAAGATTCTGGTGGTCGGGGCCATGCTCGCCTTGTTCGGCGGTTCGATCATGGTGCTGATCGCCGATTTCACCCGCGAGATATTCGATCGCATCCCGGACCTGTTGCAATGATAGCCCCCGGCTTTGCGGGGGTGGAGGCGCAGCTGTGGGTTTGGCTGATCGCGATGATCCGCCCCGGCGCGGCCTTCATCGCCGCGCCCGTCTTCGGCGCGCCCGCCGTGCCGCTCCAGCTTCGCCTGATCCTCGCGCTCGCGCTCGGCCTTGCCGCGCTCAACAGCGTCACCATCACCCTGCCGCAGGACGGCGTCGCCAGTTTCGAAGGCGTGATGATGGTCGCGGGCGAAGTGATGGCGGGCCTTGCGCTCGGCTTTGCGGTCCAGATCGGCTATGCCGCCGCCTTCGTCGCGGGGGAGACGATCGGCAATGCGATGGGCCTCAACTTCGCGGCGATGGTCGATCCTTCGTCGGGCCAATCGACCCAGGTGCTGGGCACCTTCCTCTCCATCCTCGCGACCTTCCTGCTGCTCGGCATGGACGGGCATCTGCTGCTCGCCAGCTTCGTGGTGCAAAGCTATCAGGCGATCCCGCCGGGCGCGGCGATGCTGTCCAACGACACGATCTGGCGGATGATCGAATTTGGCGGCGCGTTGCTGGGCGCGGGCGTCACCGTCGCCCTGCCGGTCGCCTTTGCGCTGGTGCTGGTGCAGATCGTCATGGGCATGCTGGCGCGCGCCGCCCCCTCGCTCAACCTGTTCGCCGTCGGCATGCCCGTCGCGATGATGGCCGGCCTCATCCTCCTCGCCATGGCCGTCCCGATCATGGCCGAAGGCATGACCGCCTCGATCAAGGCCGGCCTTGAACAGGCCCGCATGATCGCGGAGGGGCAATAGCCATGGCCGGCGGCAATGAGGGCGGCGAAAAGACCGAGAAACCGACCCAGAAGAAGCTGGATGACGCCGCCAAGAAGGGCGACATCCTTCAGTCGCGCGAACTGGGCACGGCGATGGTGGTCATGGCAGGCATTGGCTGGCTCGCCGTCACAGGCCCATCCTTGATCGATTCCCTGTCCGACATGCTGGTCGAGGCGCTGCGCTTCCGGCGCGAGGACATTACCGATTTCTCCCCGGCCCAACGCGGGCTGGACCTGCTGACCGGCATCGCGCTGCCGGTGGCGGGCGTGATGCTGGCGACCTTCCTGGCCGCGATCGCTGCCCCGGCCTTGCTGGGGTCGCTCGGCTTCCGCCCCGGCGCCTTCGCGCCCAAGGCGTCGAAGATGAACCCGGCATCGGGCCTCAAGCGTATGTTCGGCACGCAGGGCTTGATCGAGCTGATGAAGTCCATCGCCAAGATCGGCCTGCTCGGCGCGATCGGTATCTGGATGGTCTGGGATCGGCTGACCGAAATTACGGGGCTGGGCAAGATGGGTATTGGTCCTGCCATCGCCGACCTTGGCAATATGTTCATCCTCACCTGCCTGGTTATGGCGGGCGGGCTGTTCCTGATCGCGGGGATCGATGTCCCGGCGCAAATCATGCAGCGCGCCAAGCGCCTGGGCATGTCGAAACAGGATGTGAAGGACGAGCATAAGGAAAGCGAAGGCTCGCCCGAACTCAAGGGCCAGATCCGTCGCCGCCAGTTTGAGGTGCTGAACGGATCGACGCGCCAAGCGGTGGCCGAAGCCAGCGTCATCATCACCAACCCGACCCATTTCGCGGTGGCGCTGCGCTACAAGCCGGGCGTGGATGCCGCGCCGGTGGTGGTCGCGCGCGGCAATGATGCGATTGCCGCCGCCATCCGCGAACTGGCGGAGCAGAATGGCGTCACCATCCTGCAATATCCCGACCTCGCCCGCGCCATCTACTTCACCTCACGCGCCGGGCAGGTCGTCAATGAAGGCCTCTACATGGCCGTCGCCACCGTCCTCGCTTTCGTCTTCCGTGTCGAAAATCGCATGGCGAGTGAAATGGACCGCCCCTTCATCACCGTACCCGACGACCTGCGCTTCGATGCCGATGGGCGAAAGCCGTAACGAAAGCGTAATGGTGAATTAAAGTTTAGCCGTGCTCGTCCGTATTCTCTTCATGGGGACGCATTAGGATGTGCGTCATGAGCGACTATTTTTCCCGTATCGAGTTGCCGCCGGTCGATCGGACCGCGCCACGCGCCATCTCGTCTGCGCAGGCCGTTCAGCCGATTGAAGCAGGGCGATCCGCCCCTTCACCCGACCGCGACGCCCGTGCGTCGATGCCACAGATCGATGTGGCGAGCGTGGACGAGGATGTCGCCAGCGCCGCCGAATATGTCGAAATCCACGCCCGCATCGCCGATATATTGGCGGACCTAGACAGCGGCACGTCGGTCGATGGCGCGGCGCGGTCCATCGACGCGATGTTGGCCCGGCCGATCATTCTGGTGCCGCTGCCGCCTGCCAGCAAGGAAGCGATCGAACATGCCGCCGTGGTCGCTCGTCGCATGGTCGATCGTGCGGCCTACAGCCATGCCGCGCAGGCCCATGTTTCGCGTGGTGTCGTCGATCAGATCGTCGCTTCGGCCAACTGATCAGTCCCCTCGCAAATCATTCCTAAAGGTCTTCGCGCTAGCGCCGTTCTCTCCTCTGAAAGGACGACGCAATGGCATCGGTCAGCAGCAGCATTACCACGGCGCTCGGCGTCGGATCGGGTATCGACACCAAGGCGCTGGTTTCCAGCCTGGTCGCTGCCACGCGTGATCCCAAGCAGGAGGTCATCACCAACCGGCAGAGCCTGAACAGTGCGCGCATCTCCGCGCTCGCCTCGGCCTCCAGTTCGATCGACACTTTCGCCGATGCATTGAACAGCCTGCTCGCGGGCACTGGCTATGCCGGGACGCCCGCCTCCAATGATCCCAGCATCGCTACGGTCGGCTTGCTGCCGGGTGGCGTGCCGATGGGTCTGCCCGCCCAGCTAGAAGTCAAGCAACTCGCATCGGCCCGCACATTGGCATCGACTCCGGTCTTGGGCGCAACCGCTGCGACGGCGGTGGGCGAGGGCGAAATGACGCTGACGGTGGGTGGCCAGAGCGCCACCATCAGCATCACCGCCGACAATGATAGCTATTCGGGCCTTGCCGCTGCCATCAACGCATCGGGCCTGGGCGTAACCGCCTCGGTCGTTACCGATACGCAGGGCACGCGGCTGGTGATGAAGGGCGCGACTGGCGCGGCCAATGATTTTTCGCTGGCATCGGTCAGCGGCGCGGAGCTTGCGAAATTCGCCTGGGAAGGCACGGACAGCGCGACGATGGCGTCGATGGCGACGCCCAAGGATGCGATCATCAGCCTCGATGGCGTGGAGCAGCGTTATGCCAGCAACACGATCGACACGGCGATCGCCCATTTGCGCATCGACCTGAACAAGGCAGCGCCGGGCGCGCTGGTCACGCTGGCGTCGACCGAACCGACGACGACCATGCGCGACCTGATGGTCGAATTCGTCGATGCCTATAATACGCTGATGAAGGCGCTCAACACATCGACCAGCACCGGCGCGGATTCCGCCTCGTCCGGTGTTCTGAACGGCGAAGCGTCGATCCGGGACATGAAGCGACAATTGTCGCAGATGACCTCCACCGCACTGACCAGCAGCGGCACCTATCGCACCTTGTCGGACATCGGCATCGCCACCAATCGCGATGGCACGCTCAAGCTCGACACTGACGTCCTCGACAAGGCGATTGCCGCCGATCCGTCGGCGATCACCCAGATGCTCAATCCGGCGGTCGCGACCGCGACCAACCCAGGCCTCGCCGGGATGATGGACGCGGTGCGCGACCGGGTCCAGGTCAAGGACGGTGCGCTGGCGCAGGCGCAGGTCAAATATGAGGCGCTGGCCAAATCCTTGAGTGAACAGCTGGAAAAGCTCGACACGCAGATGACCAGTTACGAAGCGCAGCTCACGACCGTCTATTCCAAGATGGAAACGCGCCTGACGGCGCTCAAAGCTACGCAAAGCTATCTCGAACAGCAGATCGAGATGTGGAACAACAGCGACAGTTAACGGGGACGAACGGGACCATGTTCTACAATCAGGGTTATGCAGGGGCCAGCGCCGCGCGTCGCTATGCAGCGGTGCATTCGGGCAGCCGGACCGAAGGGGCAACGCCGCATGCGTTGGTCAGGATCTTGTTCGACGAGCTGCTGTTGGCGCTGGACGCCGCCGCGCTCGCCGAACGGCAGGCGGACCGGATGCAGGTGTCGGACAAGCAAGCGCGTGCCATGTCGATCCTCTTCGCGCTCGAATCGAGCCTGGACCATGACAAGGGCGGCGACGTCGCGCTGGGTCTCGCACAAATTTATCGCGAGGCGCGCCGCCTGTTGCTGGTAGGGGCCAAAGGACGGGTGGCAGAACCGGTCGATCAGGCCCGCGCCATGATCGCGGAGATTGCCGACGCCTGGAACCAGATCGGCTAAGGCCAGCAGGATCGGACTGGCCCGGTTGCGGGGTTGCACCCCTTCCAAGCCGCCTGTATAGGCGATGCTCGCAGAGGGCGGCCCGGCGGGGTCGCCTTTTTGCGTTATATCTCCTGCGCCCAGGACGCGCAGCATCAAGCCAGAAAGGGAAGGCTCATGTCGATTACGCCGCTCATGCCCGTTTACCCCCGGTGCGATGTCCGTCCGGTGCGAGGCGAAGGCTGTTATCTGATCGGTGAACGCGGCGAACGCTATCTCGATTTCGCCAGCGGCATCGCGGTCAACCTGCTCGGCCATGGCCACCCTAAGCTGGTCAAGACGATCGCTGATCAGGCCGCGACGCTGATGCATGTGTCGAACCTCTACGGCATGCCGTTGGGGGAGAAGCTGGCACAGAAGCTGGTCGACAACACATTTGCCGACACCGTCTTCTTCACCAATTCGGGTGCGGAAGCGGTCGAGTGCGCGATCAAAACCGCGCGCCGCTATCATTATGCCAATGGCAACGCCCACCGGCATAAGATCATCAGCTTCGACAATGCCTTTCACGGGCGGACGCTGGGGACGATCTCGGCCACCAGCCAGCCCAAGATGCGCGACGGCTTCGAACCGTTGCTGCCCGGCTTTACCGTCGTGCCGTTCAACGATCTCGACGCCGCGCTGGCGCAGATCGATGACAACACCGCCGGTTTCCTGCTGGAGCCGGTGCAGGGCGAAGGCGGTGTGACGCCAGCGACCAAGGCGTTCCTGGTCGGCCTGCGCAAGGCCTGCGACGAGCATGGCCTGTTGCTGATTCTGGATGAGGTCCAGTGCGGCTATGCCCGCACCGGCACCTTCTTCGCGCATGAACAGTTCGGCATCACGCCGGACATCATGGCGGTCGCCAAGGGGATTGGGGCGGGCTTCCCGCTGGGCGCCTGCCTCGCCACCGAGGACGCGGCCAAGGGCATGGTGTTCGGCACCCATGGCACCACCTATGGCGGCAATCCGCTCGCCATGGCAGTGGGCCTGACGGTGATCGAGGAAGTGCTGACCGACGGGTTTCTGGACCATGTCACCGCGATGGGCGCACGTCTGCGCGCCGCGCTGGAACAACTCATCCCCAATCATGACGACATGTTCGAGGATGTGCGCGGCATGGGGCTGATGCTGGGCGTGAAGCTCAAGGACAGCCACGACGCCCGCAGCTTCGTGGGGCATCTTCGCGACCATCATGGCCTGCTGACCGTGTCGGCCGGGCAGAATGTGCTGCGCATCCTGCCGCCCCTCGTCATTGAGGAAAGCCACATCGCCGAAGCCATCGAGAAAATCTCCGCCGGTGCGCGGACATTTGTTGAAGCCAAGGCGGCTTAAGACTGACCTCCGTTCGCCCTGAGCTTGTCGAAGGGCTGCACTTGTCTTTTAGGAAGGTGCAGGGCTTCGACAGGCTCAGCCCGAACGGCTGATGGGTAGTTAATATGACCAAGCATTTTCTGAATCTCTCCGACGCAGGCGGCGACGCCATTGCCGCGATGATCGCGAACGCCATCGACCGGAAGGCCGCACGAGCGTCCTGGCCCAAGGGGCGCGTCGATGCCGATGCGCCACTGGCCGGTCACACGCTGGCGATGATCTTCGAGAAGAATTCGACCCGTACCCGCGTATCCTTCGACATGGCGATCCGCCAACTGGGCGGCACGTCGCTGATCCTCGATTCGGCCACGACGCAGCTCGGCCGTGGTGAGACGATCGCCGACACCGCGCGCGTCCTGTCGCGCATGTGCGACGCCATCATGATCCGCACCGACGATCATGCCAAGATCGAGGAAATGGCGCATTATGCGACCGTCCCGGTCATCAACGGCCTGACCGACCTGTCGCACCCTTGCCAGACCGTCGCCGACCTGCTCACCGTGGTCGAACATGGCGTGGCCTTGCCCGGCAGCCAATGGGCGTGGCTTGGCGATGGCAATAATGTGCTGCACTCGATCATCGAGGCGGCGGGGCTGCTCAAGTTCGACGTGCGCGTCGCCGTGCCGGAGGGCTATGAACCCGACGCCTCTTTCGCGGCGGCGGCGCAGGCGCAGGGCGCGCGCATCAGCCTGACCCGCGATGCGGGAGAGGCGGTCGCCGGCGCGGACATCGTCGTAACCGACACCTGGATCTCGATGGGGCAGGCCCATGCCGAGGAAAAGCTGGCCGCGATGATGCCCTATCAAGTGACACCCGCGCTGATGACGGGCGCGAAGCCGCAGGCCAAATTCCTCCATTGCCTGCCCGCGCATCGCGGCGAGGAAGTGACCGCCGACGTCATCGACGGCCCGCAATCGCTGATTTGGGACGAGGCGGAAAACCGCATTCATGCCCAGAAATCGGTGCTGCTCTGGGCCTTGGGGCATCTTGGTTGAGTTTACGGGCGGGCTTCCTATCTAGGCGGCTCGCCCGCATCGTCCGATGCGGCCTTACGCCCCGCGCCATCGCCTGCGGGATCACCGGAGCCTTGATGTGACTATCGCCCCCCATGTCGACCATGCCATCGGCTTCACCATAGCCTCGCGCCACGCGCGCGGTCGCCTCGTGCGGCTTGGGCCTGTACTGGATGAGGTGTTGGCCGCCCATGCCTATCCCCCGGCGATCGAGCGGCTGCTGGCGTCGGCGCTGGTGCTGGCGGCGCTGCTCGGCGCGACGCTCAAGCAGGCCGACGGGCAATTGACGATGCAGGCGCAGACCGAACATGGCGTCGTCCGCCTGCTGGTCGCCGACTATAAGAATGGCGATTTGCGCGGCTATGCCAAATTCGATGCCGACCGGCTCGCAGAACTTGGCCCCGACCCGACCCTGTTCGGCCTGTTCGGCAAGGGCTATCTCGCTATTACCTTCGACCAGTCCGTTACCGGCGAACGCTATCAGGGCATCGTGCCGCTGGACGGCGAATCGCTGGGCGCAGCGGCCGAACATTATTTCTTCCAGTCCGAACAAATCCCCAGCGTGATCCGCATCGCTACCCGGCACGAACCCGGTGAGGGCTGCTACGCCGCCGGGCTGTTGCTCCAGCATCTGCCCGAAGGCGAAGTCGGCCGCGAACGGCTGCATGTCCGCCATGATCACCCCGAATGGGAGCATGTGCAGGCGCTCGCGGTGACGCTCAAGGAGGAGGAACTGACGGACACGTCGCTCCCCTTGAGCGATATCGTCTGGCGGCTGTTCCATGAGGAAGAGGAAGTGCGCGCAACCGATCCCACGCCGCTGGCCAAGGGATGTCGCTGCGACCTGTCGCATATCCGCGACGTCATCGGCCGCTTCTCGCCCGATGACCGGGCGGAAATGGCCGACGAGCAGGGCATTATCGGCGTCGATTGCGCTTTCTGCTCGCGGCTCTTTCCGCTTCGGGTCGACAGCTTCGCCTGACGCGGCGTCGTTACGCTAACGATATTTGTAATTTGGGCAGCGCAGCCGGTTCGCGCTATCAAAATGCCGTAATCCTACGGCATGGCGGACAGGGATGGTTGCGGCCCAGATGGCGCGTGACCCTTGATGGGAATATAGATCATGGGAAAGGCGGTTTGGCGCGCGCTCGCAGTGGCGGCGGCGATGACGGCAGCAAGCTGGGCTGGGGCGGCTGATGCGCCAAAGCTCGCGGCGCTCCAGAAGCTGGAACCGGGCGAATGGGAATTGCGCGGCCGGGGCAAAGGTGCGGAGACCCGCAAGCTGTGCGTATCGGACGTGCGCCAATTGCTGCAGATACGCCATGCCCGCGCCTCCTGCCGCAGCTTCGTGGTGAGCGATGAAGCCCAGGCCGCCAGCATCACCTATGATTGCGCGGCGGCGGGCAATGGCCGCACCGACCTGCGCGTCGAAACCGCGCGGCTGATACAGATCAGCTCGCAAGGTGTGGCCGATGGCGCGCCCTTCGTCTTCGTGGCGGAGGGGCGCCGCATTGGCGCCTGCCGCTAAGCGCAGCGCCATGCTTGCGCTGGCGCGATTGGGGCAGTAGCGCGAAACCATGGTTGCCAATCAAGGAAAATTCGCCGTCGTCCTGCTTTCGGGCGGACTGGATTCGATGGTCGCGGGCGCATTGGCGCGCGAGGCGGGCTATCGTCTGCTCGCCTTGTCGATCGACTATAACCAGCGGCATCGCGTGGAACTGCAGGCTGCGTCGCGCGTCGCGAAGTCCTTGAACGCGATGCGTCACATCGTCCTGCCGCTTGATCTGACAGCCTTCGGCGGATCGGCGCTGACCGCCGACATCGCCGTGCCCAAAAGCGGCGTCGGTGGCGACATCCCCATCACCTATGTCCCGGCGCGCAACACCATCTTCCTGTCGCTCACCCTGGGGCTGGCCGAAGTCGCAGGCGCCAGCGACATCTTCATCGGTGTCAATGCACTGGATTATTCGGGCTATCCCGATTGCCGCCCTGAGTTCATCGACGCCTTCCAGACGATGGCGGCGCTCGCGACCAAGGCAGGGGTGGAAGGTCACCCGATCCGCATCAAGACGCCGCTGCAATATATGAGCAAGGCCGACATCGTGCGGGAGGCCGACCGGCTGGGGCTCGATACCGGGATCAGTTGGTCCTGCTATGACCCGACGCCGGACGGTAAACATTGCGGCCTGTGCGACAGTTGCCGCCTGCGGTCAAAGGGGTATCAGGAAGCGGGCCTGCCCGATCCCACCCTCTACGCCGCGCGGCCCTGAAAGCGCGCACGATGAGCTATGCGGTCAAGGAAATGTTCCTCACGCTCCAGGGCGAAGGGGTGCAGGCCGGGCGGCGCGCGGTGTTCCTGCGCTTTGCCGGATGCAATTTGTGGACCGGGCGCGAGCAGGACCGGGCGAGCGCCATCTGCCGCTTTTGCGATACGGATTTCGTCGGCACCGATGGCGATGGTGGCGGTAAATTCGCCGATGCCGATGCGCTGGCTGATGCCGCACTGGCCTTTTGGGGCACGGTCGAGGCGGGTCACTATATCGTCCTGACCGGCGGCGAGCCGATGTTGCAGGTGGACGATGCGCTGGTCGATGCGCTCCACGCGCGCGGCTTCATGATCGCGATCGAGAGCAATGGCACGCTGCCCGCCCATCCCGCGATCGACTGGGTCTGCATCAGCCCCAAGGCAGGCAGCGAGGTCGTGCAGACGTCAGGCGATGAATTGAAGCTCGTCTGGCCGCAGCCGGGCGGCGGGCACAGCGTCGCCGATGTCGCGGCGATGGAGCATTGGGCCTTCACCCATCATCTGCTCCAGCCGCTCGATGATCCCCAGGCCCAAGATAATGCCCGCGCCTGTATCGCACTGGTCATGGATCGACCGCGCTGGCGCTTGACGGTGCAGGCCCATAAATATCTGGGCCTGCGCTGATCCATCCTTAGGGCTTGCCGACGCCGATCTTGTCGTTCCACGCCTGATGGCAGACGGGTTGCAGCACGCCCTTCTTCCAGCATTTGGGATCGAAGGAGGGCAGGGCGGTCACATAATCATAGCCCGGCGTGCCATAATATTGCTCGCCCGCGGCAACCAACGACTTCTTGATCGAAGCCAGACCGCTGCGCGCTACCTCATGCAACGTGCCCCGATCGGCGAAGATCGCCTTGCGCCCGACCTCGGCCGTCGCCAGGCAAAAGCCCTTTTGTGCCTGTACCGTCGAATAGCCCGAATAGATGCGCGTGCCATATTGGTCGGAAGCGGCCTGCCCCGGCCGTCCCTTGCCCACGGTGCGCTGGAAATAGCTCAATATACCGGCCTGCGCCGCATCCAGTTCGGCGTCATGATGCGCGATCATCGCGTTATAGTTGCCGATCGCAAGCAACGTGGGTTCGAACTGGCACTGGAGTGCCGCGACATTGAGCGCTGCGCGCAGGTTCCACACCAGCCCGGCCTTAATCTCCGCCTCCGTAGCCCCCGGCAGGCCAAGCGCGGTAGCGGCGGCCGAATCGGTCAAGGGGGGGGCGGACAGATCAGGTGGTGACCAGAAAAATTGTGCGGCGGCGGGTTGCGCCAGCATCGGCGCAACGGCCAGGGCAAGGCCAGTCAGCGCGGTACGGAACGTCATGCAATAAAGGCCTTTTACGAACGGGTGCGATGCATCGGCATCGCCCGAATATGTGTCTAAGCCGACTGTATCAGGGCTGAATGATTGCGCCAGTCCTATTGGTCGGAGAGGACTTCCGCTTCCGCCCCGGCCGGTTCGGCGGCGGGTTGTGCCGCGCTGCTGGTATTGGCGGCCGCGTTGCCGGGTGGGGCGATCGCCGTGCCTTCGCTCTGCACTCCGTCCAGGTCAGTCATGGCGTCGCTGGTGGTGCCATCGACAACTTCCATGTCCTTCATCTCGACCTTGGTCTCGGTCTTGTCCGCGCCACCGCAAGCAGCCAGCGGCAGCAGCGACAGGGTCATGGCGACAAGTATGTGGCGGCGCATCCGGGTCTCCTTGCGATCATCGATGCCCGGCAATCCCCCGCCCGGCGAAAGGCGTGACCCTAGCGACCGGCTTCGCATTGCTCAAGTCCCGTGCCGCACCGCGACAAGCGGTTGAGAAAGGCAGGGAAATGCGCCTTGAGCGCGGAGTCGAGCGCGGTCATGGAAGCGTCGCCCCCTAGCGCTGCGATGCTGGTCACGGGATAGTCGCTGATCCCGCATGGCACGATGCCGGTAAAATGGCTGAGGTCAGGATCGACATTGATCGCGAAGCCATGGAGCGTCACCCAGCGGCGTACCCGGATGCCCAGCGCGCCGATCTTGGCCTCCCGCCCTTGCGCATCATCGGTCCAGATGCCGATCCGTCCCTCCGCCCGCCGCGCCGCGATGCCCAGATCGCCAAGCGCCGCGATCATCCAGCCTTCGAGATGATGCACGAAATTGCGGACATCCTTGCCGCGCTCGCCGAGGTTGATGTTGAGATAGCCGATCCGCTGCCCCGGCCCATGATAGGTATAGCGGCCGCCGCGCCCTGCATCATAGACCGGAAAGCGCGCGTCGATCAGTTCCGCCGGGTCTGCGCTGGTTCCGGCGGTGTACAGCGGTGCATGTTCCAGCAGCCACACCCGTTCGCGCGCCTCTCCGCCATGGATCGCAGCGGCGCGCGCCTCCATCTCGGCTAGCGCCGTTGGATAATCGACAGGCGCGGTTTCGGTGCGCCAATCGACGCTGTCGGGGAAGGGAAGGGGGGCCGTCATGACGCTTCCTTGACTTGGAGACTGCGAGCGATCAAGTCTCCGCGATATTTTCGGGAACAGGTCAGGCGTTACAAGATATGGCGACAATGTCGATCGGCAAGGCTTGGCAGGAAGCGGTGGCCTTTGTCGCCCGCGAAGCCACATTGCTGTTTCCCGTCGCGCTGCTATTCGTGGCGCTGCCCGGCCTCATCCTTCAGGAAATGACGCCACCGGAACTGGCCGCCTGGTCGCTCGCGCCCAAGATGGACACGATGCCCGATGTCCCGGCCAGTTATGGCATTGGCCTCATGATCGCCATTGTCCTGATCTGGTTCGGATCGCTTAGCCTGTTTGCGCTGGCGCTGCGCCCCGGCATTTCGGTGGGGGAGGCGCTGCGGCTCAGCCTGAACCGCCTGCCCGTGCTGCTTGGCACCGCGCTGGTGGTGCTGGGCGCATTGTTCGGCCTGCTGATGACGATCATCCTTGTGGCGGTGATCGTTTCGCTGGCATCGAAGGCGGCCGGTGCCTCGCTTGGGCTTTTGCTCGGCTTCGTCATGGTCGGCATCGCGCTGTTCGCCAGCGTACGGCTGATGCTGCTCAATCCGGTCGTTCTGGATAGTGGCGCAGGCGTCAAGGAATCGCTCCGCCGCGCCTGGGCGCTTACGCGCGGGCATTTCTGGCGGCTGCTGGCCTTCATCCTCATCCTGACCTTGCTGTCCGCCATCGTCGCCTCGGCGGCGCAGTCGATTTTCGGTTTGTTGGGCGGCTTGCTCGCCGGGGCAGATGGCGCGCGGCTGGCTGGCGGGATTGCCGGGGCGATCGTCTCCACGGTGATCCAGGTCTATATGCTGGTGATGCTCGCGCGCCTTTATCGTCAGGCGACCGCTGGCTGATCCAGCAGCGGTACATGGGGCGCTGCGTCGCGCGGCAATATCCCGACGAGGCGTGGGTCGGCAAATGTCTCGATTTCGCGGCGATAGGCGACGAACCCGGCCTTGATATAAAAGCCAAGCGCCGCTGGATTGTCGAGCGTGCAGGTGTGGACCCATAGACGGTCGACGCCCTTGCGCCAGGCGAGCGCCTTGGCCTGCGCCATCAGCCATTGCCCATGGCCCTTGCCGTTCAGTTGCGGCACCAGCCCGAAAAAGCCCAGTTCGCAATCGGGCATCGAGCGGAAATCCAGCTCCAGCAATCCGACCTCGATCCCGCGCGGGTCAGTGACGGCATAGACCTCGACCGCCGGGTCATGAAGGATCGCGGCAAGCGATTCGTCCTTCATCACCAGCCGCGAAAACCAAAGCCATGGCTCTCCCACCCGGCGGAACAGCGCGCGATAGCTGTCGAGCTTGGGCACCTTCCATCGCACGAGTCGCAAGGGCGAGGGCGGGATCGGCGCAGGGCGCGGCTTTTGCCGCATCTCCAAATGGGTGACGATCGCCGCCACCATGGCCGGATCGACGGCGATCAGCGCCATGGCGTCAGCTCCAGCTCGCCATCGGCGGCAGGCTCATCAGGATGGCATCGATATTGCCGCCGGTCTTGAGGCCGAACAGCGTGCCACGATCATGCACCAGATTGAATTCGGCATAGCGGCCCCGCCATTCTAGCATCGTGGCATAGTCCGCCTCGGTCCAGGCCTCGTCCATGCGCCGCCGCACGATCGGCGGATAGGCATCAAGGAAGGCATCGCCGACTGCGCGGGTGAAGGCGAAATTCGCGTCGAACGCCGCATCGTCGGCACATTCGAGATGATCGTAGAAAATGCCGCCGACCCCGCGATGGACGCCGCGATGGGGAATGAAGAAATACTCGTCCGCCCATTCCTTGAACCGGGGATAATGATCCGGGTCATTCGCGTCGCACGCGGCCTTGAGCACCTCATGGAAAAATTCTGTGTCTTCTGCACGCGGCAGCGGCGGGTTAAGGTCTGCCCCGCCGCCGAACCAGCTTTTGGTCGTCACCAGATAGCGTGTATTCATATGCACGGCGGGCACATGCGGATTGGCCATATGCGCGACCAGGCTGATTCCGGTGGCGAAAAAGGCTGGATTCTCCGCCGCGCCATGGATGCTCTGCGCAAAGCCAGGGGCGAACTCGCCACCCACGGTCGAGATATTGACCCCGACCTTCTCGAAAACCTTGCCCTTCATCACGCCACGCACGCCACCGCCGCCTTCGCCCGGTGCCTGATCCTCGGCCTCGCGGTCCCAGGGGGTGTAGGCGAAGCTGGCGTCGCTGCCCGCCTCCCGCTCGATCGCTTCGAACGCGGCGCAGATGCGGTCCCGGAGCGATTCGAACCAGGCGCGGGCGGCCTGCTGGCGGGAATCGAGGGTGAAGGGAACGATAGGCGTAGGAGCGGGGGTCATTGCGGGAACTTTCCGGTCTGGCGCAGGGCTTCGGCGACGGCGATGCCCGTGGAAACGGCGATGTTCAAGGATCGAAAGCCCGGTGCCATGGGAATCCGCACCCGGATATCGGCCATATCCCGCACGGCATCGGGGACGCCTGCGCTTTCGGACCCCATCAGCAACACATCGTCACCGCGAAATGCAACGTCGGGCAGCCGCTGCGAGGCATGGCTGCTCATCAGCAGCAGGCGGCGGCCGTTGGCGCGCCGATCCGCATCGAAGGCGTCGAAATTGGCGTGCCGCACGACCTCCGCCGCTGCACCATAGTCCATCGCCGCGCGTTTCAGGCGGGCATCGGAAAAGGCGAATCCGGTCGGCATGATGATGTCCACGGGCACGGCGAAACAGGCTGCCAGACGCAGGATGGCACCGACATTGCCGGCGATTTCGGGCTGATAAAGGGCGATACGCATGGGAGTGCCCATAATGCACTGCGGCAAATTGTCATAGCTTGCGTGACTTTGCTGTTGGCAAAGAGCGCGCACTGGGGTTATCAGGCCCGCGAACCACGCCGGGGGGACGGCGGGGGCCATATCATATGGTTACCCATCACCCTTGATAAACAGGGCCGTTCACGGCATTGCGGCGGGACCAGGGACGTTCTTGCAAGGGTTGAGGTGCATGGCCAGCGTTGAACATACAGACAGCACGGGTCTACCCGGCGAAGATGGGGTCCGCCGTCGCGACTTCATCAATATCGCTGCGGTGAGTTTTGCAGGCGTGGGCGCGGTTGCCGTCGTGCTGCCGCTGATCGACCAGATGAACCCCAGCGCGGACGTGCTGGCGATGGCATCGACGGAAGTCGACCTCTCGGCGATCCAGCCGGGTCAGGCGATCAAGACGACATTCCGCAGCCAGCCGCTGTTCGTGCGCCAGCTGACGGAAAAGGAAATCGCCGAAGCCGACAAGGTCGATCCTTCCACGCTGCGCGATCCGCAGACGCTCGAAGAGCGCACCGTCGATGGCAAGAAGCAGTGGCTGGTGACCATGGGTGTCTGCACCCATCTGGGCTGCGTGCCGCTGGGCGCTGGCGAAGGCGAGAATAAGGGCGAATATGGCGGCTATTTCTGCCCCTGCCATGGTTCGTCCTACGACACCGCCGCGCGCATCCGCAAAGGCCCTGCGCCGACCAACCTGGAAGTGCCGAAGTTCAGCTTCACTTCCGACACCGCCATTCTCGTAGGCTGAGGTAAGAAACGATGAGCTTTCCCTGGGCTGAGCAATATACGCCGAAAAATCCGGTGATGGTGTGGATCGACGAGAAGCTCCCGCTTCCGCGTCTCGCCTACAACGCCGTGGGTGCGGGCTATCCCGTGCCGCGCAACCTCAACTATTTCTGGAACTTCGGCGTCCTGGCCGGCCTCGCTTTGATGATCCAGATCATCACCGGCGTCGTCCTGGCGATGCATTATGGTGCCAATGACCTGGTGGCGTTCAGCACCGTCGAACAGACGATGCGCGACGTCAATGCGGGCTGGCTGATGCGCTATGCCCACGCCAACGGGGCCAGCTTCTTCTTCATCGTCGTCTATCTCCACATCTTCCGCGGCCTCTATTTCGGCTCCTACAAGGCGCCTCGCGAGATGGTATGGCTGCTTGGCCTCGTCATCTTCCTGCTGATGATGGCGACCGCTTTCATGGGCTATGTGCTGCCCTGGGGTCAGATGTCCTATTGGGGCGCGAAGGTGATCACCGGCCTGTTCGGCGCGATCCCCGTTGTGGGCGAGCCGATTCAGACCTGGCTGCTGGGCGGCTTTGCGCCTGGCAACGCCTCGCTCAACCGCTTCTTCTCGCTGCACTTCCTGCTGCCGTTCGTGATTGCCGGTGTCATCATCCTGCATATCTGGGCGCTGCATATTCCGGGTTCCTCGAACCCGACCGGCGTGGAAGTGAAGGGGCCGCAGGACACTGTGCCGTTCCATCCCTATTACACGGCCAAGGACGGCTTCGGCGCGGGCATCTTCCTGATCGCCTTCTGCACCCTGCTGTTCTTCGCACCCAACTTCCTGGGTCACCCGGACAACTATATCGAGGCGAACCCGCTCTCGACGCCCGCGCATATCGTGCCGGAATGGTATTTCTGGCCCTTCTACGCCATCCTGCGCGCCTTCACCGTGGACTTCTTCTTCGTCCCCGCCAAGCTGCTGGGCGTGTTGGCAATGTTCGCGTCGATCCTGCTGCTTTTCTTCCTGCCCTGGCTCGACACCTCGCCGGTGCGGTCGGGCAAGTATCGGCCCACCTTCAACAAGTTTTTCTGGATACTGATCCTCGACGTGTTGATCCTGGGCTATTGCGGCGGTGCGCCGGCGGAAGAGCCTTTCGTGATGATCTCGCAGGTCGCGTCGGCCTATTATTTCGCGCACTTCCTGATCATCCTTCCGCTGATCTCGCGCTTTGAAAAGCCGCTGCCGCTGCCCGGTTCGATCACCGAGGCCGTGCTGGCGAAATATGGCAAGACCGACGGCGCAACCGTCGCGGTCCCGGCCGAATAAGGGGTAGACGTAACATGGTACGCATCGGCGCATTTCTCGTCGGCCTCTTCTTCGCGGGCTGGCTGCTGGTCTCCTTCCTCATGGGGGCGGTGGCTTATGTCTCCGAACCACCAGTACCCACTGTGGAAAAGGCGTTTCACGAGCTTCCCAAGCATGTGGCCTTCTCGTTCGATGGACCGCTTGGTGGCTATGACAAGCAGCAGCTGCAGCGCGGCTTCCAAGTCTACAAGGAAGTCTGCTCGGCCTGCCACAGCCTCAAGTTCGTGGCGTTCCGCGATCTCGAAGCGCTTGGCTATAACGAAGCCGAAGTGAAGGCGATCGCCAAGCAGTGGGCGATCAAGGCTCCCTCGGTCGATCCGGCAACGGGCGAAGCATCGACCCGTGAGCCGATGCCGGCGGACTATTTCCCCAAGCCCTTCGCGAACAATGTCGCGGCGGCGGCGGCGAACAATAATGCGATCCCGCCAGACCTGTCGCTGATGACCAAGGCTCGCCACCATGGCAGCGCCTATGTCTATTCGCTGCTGACGGGCTATCAGGCGCAACCCGCCGCGCTGCTCAAGGAGTTCCCGGACTCCAAGACGCCCGAAGGGCTGCACTACAACCCCTATTTCGCGAACCTGAACCTTGCCATGGCGCCGCCGCTGACGGCCGAAGGCCAGGTGACCTATAGCGACGGCACCAAGCCGACGGTGGACCAGATGGCGAAGGATGTTTCGGCCTTCCTGACCTGGACCGCCGAACCCAAGCTGGAAAACCGCCGCCGTGCGGGTCTGGCGACGATCATCTTCCTGCTGATCGCCACAGGGCTTGCCTATATGTCCTACCAGAATATCTGGGCGGATAAGAAGAAGGCGGCCTGACGGGCTGGTCCGCAAGGACAAGGATTATGAAGAGGGCGCGGTTTCATCTGGGAACCGCGCCCTCTTTCCTTATGGAGACGGCATGAGCATCGACACGCTGGCGGGCCTCGTCCGCACGATCCCCGATTTTCCCAAACCCGGCATCCAGTTTCGTGATGTCACGACCTTGTTGGCGGATGGCGCAGGGCTGGCGGAACTGGTCGAGCGCATGGCGTCGATCGCGCGGCCGCTCGATCCTGACCTGATCGTCGGCATCGAAGCGCGCGGCTTCATTCTGGGCGCAGCGCTCGCCCTGGCATTGGGCAAGGGCTTCGTGCCCGTGCGTAAGGCGGGCAAGCTGCCGGGCAAGACCGTCGGCATCGATTATGTGCTGGAATATGGCACGGATCGTCTGGAGCTGCATGAAGGGCAGGTTCCAGCGGACACGCGCGTTGTGCTGGTCGATGATCTGATCGCTACGGGTGGTACGGCGCTCGCCGCTGCGCAATTGCTGCGCGAGCAGGGGGCAAGCGTGTTGATGGCTCTGTTCGCGATCGACCTGCCTGATCTTGGTGGCATGGCGGCCCTGGAAGCCGACGGCGTCGCCGCACAGGCGATCATCGCGTTCGACGGCGACTAAAGACCTTTCGCGAGGGCCTCCGGCAGCAGGTCCACCGCTGTAGCAAGTCGTTCGTCCAGCAATCCCAGCAATTCCATCCAGCCATGGATATGGGCGAGTTCGCCCGGTCCATCGGAAATGCCGCGCAAGCCCATCAGCGGCAAGGCAAAGCGGGCGCACGCCCGCGCCACCGCAAAGGTCTCCATATCGACCATATCGGCGTCGATCGCGGCATATTCCTCACCCCCGACGATATTCGCGCCGGTCGAGAGCCGCGCAGTGGGCATCGCCAGCGGCGTTGCCAGCGGGACATCAACGGGATGATCGACAAAGGGCGTCACGCCTTTGGTAAAGCCCAGGCGCGAGGCGTCCATGTCACGCCAGGAGACGCTGGCGACCTGCACCACCTCCCCCAAGCCACAGAGGCGTGAACCGGCCGAACCGAGGCAGACGACCAGATCGGGAAGCGCATTATGGCGCGCCATATCCTGAAGGGCGATCCCCGTCGCCAGGGCCGCTTCGACCGGCCCTACGCCCGTCATCAGTGGCGTGAACCGGCTACGCAGATGTGGCCCATATTCCGCTTCCGCCGCCATCACGAACAGCAGGCGCTTGCCCGAAACGATCTCGCAGCCTGCCATCTCTATTCGCCCCTTGCCCATGCCGCACCGCCCATAGCCCGGCGGCAGCGGCACCGCAAAAGAGAAAGCCCGCCACCTGAAAACAGGTGACGGGCTTTGTCATGGTGGGCGTGGCAAGGATTGAACTTGCGACCCCTGCGATGTCAACACAGTGCTCTACCACTGAGCTACACGCCCACGGGAGTTGGGCCTTTAGCCGGGCGAATCGGATGGTGCAAGCAGGAAAATGCCCGACCCTGATATTCTTCTGGACAGCGCAGGGGTGGCCCATATGCTGCGGCGCAAACAGGGGGACGCCAAGACTTATGCTGCCATCGCCATCCTCGCCAATTCAGACGACGCCGCGCCTGCCCTGGTACCGGCAGCTTTATGTCCAGGTGCTGATCGCCATCGCGCTGGGTGTGACGATCGGCCATTTCTTTCCTGACGCCGGGGTCCAGCTCAAGCCCTTGGGCGAGGCCTTCATCAAGCTGGTGAAGATGATCATCGCGCCGGTGATCTTCCTGACCATCGTGACCGGCATTGCGGGCATGAAGGAACTGGGTGCGATCGGCCGGGTCGCGGCCAAAGCCTTTGGCTATTTCCTGACATTTTCGACACTGGCGCTCGTCGTCGGCCTAATCGTCGCCAATGTCGTGCAACCCGGCGCTGGGCTGAACATCGATCCGGCGTCACTCGATGCTAATCAGGTCGCCGACTATGCGCACAAGGCGCATGAGAGCAGCCTGACCGGCTTCCTGATGAACATCATTCCGGCGACCATGGTGTCGGCGGTGGCGGACGGCAACATCCTGCAGGTGCTGTTCGTGGCGATCCTGTTCGGCATCGCGCTAACTCTGATCGGCGACAAGGCTGCGCCGCTGATGACCGTGCTCGAATCCGCCAGCCATGCGGTGTTCAAGCTGGTATCGATCCTGATGAAAGCCGCACCGATCGGGGCGTTCGGCGCTATGGCCTTCACCATCGGCGAATATGGGGTCGGCACGCTCGCCAACCTGGCCGGCCTGGTCGCGACCTTCTATCTGACGTCGCTGTTGTTCGTGTTGGTGGTTCTGGGTGGCGTGTGCTGGGCGGTGGGATTCAACATCCTTCACCTGATCCGCTATCTGAAGGCGGAACTTCTCCTGGTCCTTGGGACATCCTCGTCCGAGGCGGCCTTGCCCAGCCTCATCGAGAAAATGGAGCGGGCCGGGTGCCGCAAGTCGGTGGTGGGTCTGGTCGTGCCGACGGGATACAGCTTCAACCTCGACGGCACCAATATCTACATGACGCTTGCGGCGCTGTTCATCGCGCAGGCCTGCAATGTCGATATCAGCCTGGAGCAGCAGATATTGCTGCTGTTGGTGGCGATGATCTCGTCCAAGGGCGCTGCTGGGGTAACCGGGGCGGGCTTCATCACATTGGCGGCAACGCTGTCGATCGTGCCGACGGTGCCGGTCGCGGGCATGACGCTGATCCTGGGTGTCGATCGCTTCATGAGCGAATGCCGTAGTCTCACCAACTTCATCGGCAATGCCGTGGCGACCGTCGTGGTTTCGGCGTGGGAAAAGGGGTTGGACCGCGAGCGGTTCAATGCCGCGATGGCCGGGATCGCGCTCGATCCCACGCCCGACATGGAAGAAGTCGTCCCCGACTAGAGGATCACGTCAGCCCGGTCAGGCTCTCGCTGCTGAACATCCGCTCGACCTCCAGCACTAGGTCGCGCAGGTGGAAGGGCTTGGACAAGACCTTGGCCTGCGGCACAGCCTTGCCCGCGCGCAAGGTGACGGCGGCAAAACCGGTGATGAACATGATTCGCATGTCCGGTGCCACTGATGCGGCATGCTGGGCCAGTTCGATGCCGTCCATTTCCGGCATGACGATATCGGTCAGCAACAGGTCGAACCGGTCGGTGCGGATATGCGGCACCGCCTCTGTCCCCGTCGAGACCGCGACGACCTCATATCCCGACCGTTCCAGCGCGCGGGCCAGATAGACGCGCATGCTTTCATCGTCTTCGGCCAATAATATGCGAACCATCGCCCCCACTCTCATATCCTCCGCGACCCCCACGGGTGGCGCGAAGCCGTGATATATGCGACAAGGTGTAAATATTATCCAGCCAAGCCACGATTTTTGCCCGGATCGTTGAAAGGAGCGCCATTGGACGACAGCCCGCCGCGCGCGCCGACGCACAGCGACCCGGCCTTCGATCTTTATGGCCCCGCGATTCCCGATCGCCCGCTTATCCTGTCCGTACCCCATGCCGGCCGGCTCTATCCGCCCGCCTTGCTGGCGCAGGCGCGGGTCCGGCCGGAAATGCTGCGGCGGCTGGAGGATCGCTGGGTCGACCTGTTGGTGCATCCGTTGATAGCGCAGGGCTTCACGGTTTTAGTGGCGCGTGCGCCGCGCGCGTTGATCGACCTTAACCGGCACGATCGGGAGGTCGATCCGGCGATGCTCTCCGACCTGCCGCATATGGTGGCCTTGCAGACGAGCGCGAAACTGCGGGGCGGGCTT
Source organism: Sphingobium sp. SA2 (assembly GCF_032227065.1). NCBI lineage: Bacteria > Pseudomonadati > Pseudomonadota > Alphaproteobacteria > Sphingomonadales > Sphingobiaceae > Sphingobium > Sphingobium sp. SA2. The sequence goes on along the minus strand of NZ_JAPMXX010000006.1, from coordinate 37,252 downwards.
GGCCTGTTGCCGCGTCGGTTGCCTGGCGCACCGGAATTGTGGCGCGGACCGATCAGCTGGGCGGAGGTGCAGCGGCGGATCGATATGGTCCACCGGCCCTATCATGCGACGCTCGCACAACTGATGGCGGCGGCGCGGGATGCCCATGGTCATGCCATCCTGATCGACCTTCATTCCATGCCGCCGCTACCGCCGCCGTCGCCGGGCTGTCCCGCGCCGGGGTTGGTGCTGGGCGACCGATTCGGCCGCAGCGCATCGAGTCGATTGACGACGCTGGCGGCGGATGTGGCGGCGGGGCACGACATGCTGGTAGCGATCAATAGCCCTTATGCGGGCGATTATCTGATCGAACGGCATGGGCGACCGGACCGCGATCTGCATGCGCTGCAGATCGAGATCGACCGGACGCTCTATCTGGACGCGACATTGGACCGGCCGGGGCCGGGGGTCGCGCGGATGCGCGCGCTGGTGCAGGCGATTGCCCAGGCGCTCGCGGTCGAACTGCCCCGTACCGACTATGCGCTGGCGGCCGAATGATCAGCCAATGACGGCGCGCGCACCGGCAACGCTTAGATGGTGCGAATCGAAGTAGAGCGGTTGGCCGTTTCGCTCGATGGCGCAGACGCGCGCGTCGCATAGCCGCGCCACGGGGTCGATCAGCGTCACACCCTGCGCCTGCCAGCGCGTGAAGAGCGCGCGGAGATTGACGATGCGCGCTTCCACTTGCGCCCGCTCAACCCCCTGTGCGCTGTCCAGCATGGCTGCGCGCGCCAGATGGGCAAGGTGACGAGGAACGTCGAAGGGCTGGGGTGGGACCGCACCGATCAGCACCACTTCTCGTCCTTCGGCGCGGATGGCAGCGATGGTGCGGTCCAGTTTCGCCACGAAGGCGGGATCATCAAATACGCCATTGGCCCAGAAGGCGGCGAGGTAGATGCGGCGTAGGTCCGGATCGGCGCGGATTGCGTCGAAAGCGGCCCGGTTGGCGGCGGCGCAGCGGGCGTCCTTCGCTTCATAGGCCAGAACGGGGGGGCAACTCGACGTCGTCCGCTCGATCAGCGATTGGCCCTGCGCGCGCGCGTCCTGCGCCAGCACATGCGCCAGTTCCACGCCATGACTGTCGCCCCACAGCATGGCGTCGGGCCGGGCGGGCGCGCCCAGGACGCAGGGCTGCGCGCCACGCATATAGCTGTCGTGGCAGCGCTTGCGATCCGGGCTGATGTCGTTGTGCCCGGCGATCTGCGCCAGAACGGTGGGCGTGAAGCGCGAGGACCATGGTCCCATCGCCAGCAGCGCCAGCGACAGCGCGCAGAGCAGCGCCATCGCCGCGCCGGTGAAGCGGAAGACGGTGCGGGGAGGTATGCGGGCCGAATCGCGGAAGGGTTGCTCGACGAAGCGCCAGGATAGCCAGGCGATTACCAGCGATGCGGCGATGATGGCGGCTTGCGTTCCGCCTGATAGCGGCAGGTCGGTCGTATATTCGGTGAAGACGATCAGCGGCCAGTGCCACAGATAGAGCGAGTAGGAGATCAGGCCGATGCCGACCAGCGGGGGCAGGGCGAGGATGCGACCCGCGCTCGTTCCCGGCGCGCCGTGGAGCAGCGCCATTGCGCCCAGCACGGGGGCGATGGCCGCGACGCCGGGGAATAGCGTGTTGCGGTCGTAGAGGAAGACTGCGCCGCCGATCGCCAATAGGCCAGCCCAAGCGACGGATTCGCGCAGCCAGCGCGCCCGGATTGCCGGAACGACGCCCAGTGCCAGGAGTGCGCCCGCGAGCAATTCCCAGGCGCGGGTTGGGAGGAGGTAGAAGGCGAAGCCTGTCGTGTCGCGCTGCATGACTATGCACAGGGTCAGCGACGATATGGTGATAGCCGTCACGACGCCTGCGCGCGTGCGCGTTCCGAAGCGGGCGAGCAGCATCAGCAGGATCGGGAAGCCGATATAATATTGTTCCTCCACCGCCAGTGACCAAGTCTGGAGCAGGGGCTTCACGTCCGCACCGCCAGCGAAATAGCCGGTGTCGGTGAAGAACCACAGGTTGGAGACGAACAGCGTCGCGGCCAGCGCGGATTTGGGTACGCCCTCCAGATCGCCGGGCAGATAGAGCCAGGCTGCCAGGCCCAGCACGGCGAGGATCATCAGGGCGAGGGCGGGCATGATTCGCCGGAAGCGCCGCTCATAGAAGCGGAGCAGCGAGAAGCGGCCGTCATCGACGTCGCGGGCGATGATGCCGGTGATCAGATAGCCCGAAATCACGAAGAAGATGTCGACGCCGACATAGCCGCCCGCAAAGCCTGGCACATGGGCGTGGAAGAACAAGACCGGCAGGATGGCGAGCGCGCGCAGGCCGTCTATGTCGCGGCGGTGGGGCCGGGTCATGTGCGCGCCTATCTGTTCTGCCTTTCCATGCATGGCGCGGACCTACGCCCAAAGCCCTGATATTTGCTTTACCCGATTCGCCACGAGCGCACCGGACACGATTGCAGTTTACGCAATTGCAGCTTCACCCTTCGCATTTGCGAAGAATACGCCCCGCTGGCACTAAGACTGTGCCTTTCAGGCATCCTCTCCTAAACTTTTCAGGCTGGTCTCACGATCAGCCTTTTTTTTGTCTTCGGCTTGGGCTAGGCATCCCTCGCTGTTGCCGCGCCATATAACATGTTTCTGGAGAGGGGCCGCCGGTAAGACCGGCAGGCGGGGCATAGTTGGGGGATCGAGCGCTTGAGTGCGCTCTCCCCCATTTTCTTATCTTCTATGCGGTGGCCATCTCGCGGCCATAAGCGACCACCGCTTCCACTTCGGCGCGGTCGCCCAGCACCACGCCGACGCGCTGGTGCAGGCTGGTTGCGGGCACGTCCATGATCGGTTGGAACCCGTCGCTCGACGCGCCGCCCGCCTGCTCGATCAGATAGCTCATCGGATTGGCTTCATACATCAGCCGCAGCTTGGCCTTGCCCGGATTGCGATGGTCGTAGGGATAGAGGAAAATCCCGCCGCGCTTGAGGATGCGATGCACGTCGGCCACCATGGAGGCGGTCCAGCGCATGTTGTAATCCTGGCCGCACGGACCCGCGCCACCCATGACGCGCTCTTCGACATAGCGGGCCACGGCGGGCGACCATTGGCGGCGGTTGGACATGTTGATGGCAAATTCGCACTTGCCCTGCGGCATCTGCATATTGGCGTCGGTCAAGACCCAGCTGCCGACTTCGCGGTCGAGCGTGAATTCATAGACGCCCGTGCCGACGCTCAGCACCAGCAAGGTTTGCGGCCCGTAAATGGCATAGCCTGCCGCGACCTGCGCCCGGCCGTCCTGCAGGAAATCCTCCTCCGTCACTTCGCGACCGGCGCAGGCTTCGGGGGCTTTGAGGACCGAGAAGATGGTGCCGACCGACAGGTCGACGTCGATATTGCTGGACCCGTCGATCGGATCGAACAGCAGCAGATATTCGCCCTTGGGATAGCGATTGGGGATGCGGTGGATCGTCTCCATCTCCTCCGACGCCATGGCGGCGAGATGGCCGCCCCATTCATTGGCATCGAGCAGCATTTCATTGGCGATGACGTCCAGCTTCTTCTGGACCTCGCCCTGCACATTTTCGCTGTCCAGGCTGCCCAGCACTTCGCCCAGTGCGCCCTTGCTGACGGCATGGCTGATCGTCTTGCACGCGCGCGCTACGGTTTCGATCAGCAGGCGCAGTTCGGCGGGCAGGGCTTCGGCCAAGCGCTGTTGTTCGATCAGGAAACGGGTGAGGGTGGTTCTTGCCATGGGCCGCCTTTCGTAAAGGGCAGGGGCCGCGACAGGACGCCGCGGCGCTTGAAAATCGGAACGCGCCTTCGCTACGGGAGTCGCCCCGTCAAGTCCAGCCGCCGCGTCACTCGCCGCGCGCCCGTGCCGCAGCGTCGGCGCGGCCCACCGCGAGGGCGCGGACCCGCTCTACCCCTTCGGCAAAAGCGCCACCGCGCGCCGCCTGTCCCGCCTGGGCATAGAGCCGTTCCGCGCCGGCATAGTCGCCATCGCGTTCGGCGCAGAGGCCAAGGTTGAACAGGAGCGAGGGATGACCCGGCCGGTCGCCGTCCATCGCCGCCCATTCGCCGCAGGCGGCGACCGGATCACGCTGCGACGATTTGATGCTGTCACGAAAGCGCTGGGCCATGGCCTTGTCCATCCCGTCGCGTTCTTCGCGCAGGCGGATGCGGTAATTTTCGTGGCGCGGGATGATGTCGTCGGCCAGCCGGTCCGCAGCGGTGCGGACCATGCGATCGATGCTCTGGCGCGGGGTGCGCTTGGACTTGTCCTTGGGGCAGGTGACGATGGTGTCGGTTTGCGTGCGGGTTTCGCTATAGAGGATCTGGCCGTCCGTGACGCGGGCGATCCGCAATGTCGGGGCGAAGGTCACCGTTTCCTGCAGGCACAGCGCCTCGACCTTCTCCTTCTTCGTGCATTTCTGGTCGGTGCCCTCGGCACAGACTTCGACCTGCCGCTTCACATTGGTTTCGCGCACGCTGGCATCGGCAAGGCCGGTGATGATGCCATCCGCATCGGGGCCGCGCCGCGACAGGGCGATGACGGCATAATAGGGGCGTCCATCCGGCCCGGCGCGGCTCAATTTCTGTTCGATCGCCAGCGCGAGTGCGGTGCCATCCCGCCCGGCGATGCGATCGACGCCGATGCTGCGCAGCAGGCTGACGGCGCGATAGGGCGCCGGGAAATGGCCGGTCATCGCAAAGACCTCCGCCTCAACCGGCGTACTGGCCGCCATGGCCGTAGCTATGATGGTGAACCCGACGATTGGCCGCACGATATTTTCCCCCATTTTTGCCCGGCTCTCCTGTAAGCTCGTGCCTGCATGCGATCAAGCGGATGACGGCGCATCTTGATGGGAACCGGTCGCGCGATCGACCGTTCCGGTGGCGTGCCAAATGGCAGCGTGGAAGGATCATCATGGACAGTCTGATTGCCGCTTTTACCGACCCCACCGCCATTGCCGCGCTGATTGCGCTGGTGGTCATGGAAGTGGTGCTGGGCATCGACAATCTGGTGTTCATATCCATCCTGACCAACAAACTGCCGGTCGAGCAGCGGCAGAAGGCGCGACGGATCGGCATCGGCCTGGCGCTCGGCATGCGGCTATTGCTGTTGTCCATGATCGCCTGGATCGTCGGGCTCACGGCCCCGGTGTTCGATCTTGGCATCAGCGGTCCGCTGAACGAATATGGCGCTCCGACCTTTGAAACCGAATTTTCCTGGCGCGACCTGATCCTGATCGTCGGCGGCTTGTTCCTGATCTGGAAGGCGACCAAGGAAATCCATCACACTGTCGATCCGGCGGGCGGCGACGATGTGCTGGACAAGAAAAGCGTCGCCACCATCACATTCGGCAGCGCGATCGTGCAGATCATCCTGCTCGACATGATCTTTTCGCTCGATTCGATCCTGACCGCGGTTGGCATGACCGACAATCTGGCGATCATGGTGATCGCGGTGCTGGTCGCGGTGACGGCGATGGTGCTGGCGGCCGATCCGCTCGCCAATTTCATCGCGAAGAATCCGACCGTGGTGATGCTGGCGCTCGGTTTCCTGCTGATGATCGGCGCGGTGCTGATCGCCGATGGCTTTGGCGTGCATGTGCCCAAGGGCTATATTTATGCGGCGATGGCTTTCTCGACGCTGGTCGAGTGCCTGAACATCTTTGCGCGGCGCGCGCAGAAGCGGAAGGGCGGGGCCTAAGGTCACGCCTGCTAAGGTCACAGCGGCGAAGTTCACACCGTCGCAGGGTTTTTCGGGGCAATCGTAACGCAGAAGCGGTTGCGAAGACGCGCTGACGCGCCGGTTGGGTAACGGGTGGGTCACAACGACGCGACAGCGACGCGACGCTGACGCGACGGTGGCGCGCCAGTGCGGCGACAGGGGTCGGGCTGATGTGGGAGACGTAGAAGGGCGGCGCGGGGATTCCATCTGGCAGGATAGATCAGAGATTATCCTACATTGGAAGGGTGTTGGATTGGGGAGGACCGGGTGGTCTTGAAGCGCCCAAATCACGCCGTTTACACGCCTCTCAATTCACGCCTTTGCTCCCTTCTTGCTGGCGCTCGCTCCGTCGTGACGCGGCAGGCCATAAATGCGAACCAAGCGGAAAAGCCACAACATGCTTAGGGTCATTTGGACGATTAAAACTCGCGCGTTTCCCGTCGCCGCGCCTCGGGAATATCTAAAGGAATAGTAGGGAGTTGTGCAGACGAAATCATTTTATCGAACAGGTCTGAAAGTACTTCTGCGGCGACGCCTGTCTCCTGCGCGATGTAGCGCACCTCCGAGAGCCGGTAGTGGTTTTCGTTCAGACGGCTCTTTTCAGCATCGTAGCATTCGAAATGCACCATCGGCTCCGGGGCGACTTCGTCGACTCTCATCAACCCATGCACGATCAAGTGCCTGTCGGATTCGATAAGACTGATCTGCGCAATCAGTTTTCTACATTCAGCGGAATACGCTGATAGTGGCCCCGGGGCATCGAGTATGCGGCCGAGTTGTTTTAATCGCTTATACCATGGGTAGCTCAGCTTCTTAGGAAGATTCTGATAGGCATTGCTGAAGAACGTGCGGATTATGAGGTCCGACACCTCAAATTCGACAATCGCGTAATGATGTAAAAGAACCCCGCGCCAGAATACAGCTTCCTGATGTGGGTTGTCGAAAGATGGCGGATCAAAATGGTGGTTCACCGCACCTGCTTAACTCTGGCAGACCTGAAATCAAATCCCCGCCGCTGCGGTTGTTTGATCTTGCGTTCCGAGTCAGAGGAGTCCGGCAGGAAGGCTGGCGAACGGCAGCAATCCACCCAACTCAGCCAGAAACTATCGTCCGTGAAAGGTGGGGGACTTTTGTGGCGCATGTTCCCCCTACCGCCTTGCGGGAAGGGGTTAGGGGGTGGGCTTGCGCGAGGGTGCGTTGGCCCACCCCGCTGCGACTAAGGCGCTGCGCGCCTAAGTCTCGCTCCCCTCCCGTGAACGGGAGGGGCGCATAAAGCAATTTCTCACGCCGCTGCGCGGCGTTCTTTCAGTTCTTCGTTGAGCATTTCGGCCAGCAGGAAAGCCAGCTCCAGGCTCTGCGCCGCGTTCAAGCGCGGATCGCAATGGGTGTGGTAGCGGTCGGCCAGGCCTTCGTCGGTGATGGCGATGGCGCCGCCGGTGCATTCGGTGACATTCTGCCCGGTCATTTCGGCGTGGATGCCGCCGCCGAAGCTGCCTTCCGCCCGATGGACGGCGAAGAAGCCGCGCACTTCGGCCAGGATGCGGTCGAAGGGCCGCGTCTTATAGCCATTGGCGGCCTTGACGACATTGCCGTGCATCGGGTCGCAGGACCAGATGACCGGATGGCCTTCGCGCATCACGGCGCGGACCAGCTTGGGCAGGCCCGCCTCGATCTTGTCATGGCCATAGCGGGTGATAAGCGTGATCCGCCCGGCTTCGCGCGCGGGGTTCAGCGTGTCGAGCAGGCGCAGCAGCGCGTCCGGCTCCAGGCTGGGGCCGCATTTGAGGCCGATCGGGTTGCCGATGCCGCGCAGATATTCGACATGGGCCGACCCTTCGAAGCGGGTGCGGTCGCCGATCCACAGCATATGCGCGGACGTGTCGTACCAGTCGCCGGTCAGGCTGTCCTGACGGGTCAGCGCCTGTTCGAACGGCAGCAGCAGCGCTTCATGGCTGGTGTAGAAGCTGGTCCCGCCAAGCTGGGGCACGGTTTCCGCCGACAGGCCGCAGGCGCGCATGAAGTCGAGCGCCTGGCCGATCTGGTCGGCCATTTGTTCGAACTTCGCGGCCCAGGGCGAGCGGCCCATGAAATCGAGCATCCAGCCATGCACCCGGTCGAGGCTGGCATAGCCGCCGGTCGAGAAGGCGCGCAGCAGGTTGAGCGTGGCGGCCGACTGGTTATAGGCCTGCACCATCCGCTGCGGGTCCGGCTCGCGGCCCTGTGCGGTGAAGGCGATGTCGTTGACATTGTCGCCGCGATAGCTGGGCAGTTCGACGCCATCGATGACTTCGGTGTCGGCCGAGCGGGGCTTGGCGAACTGGCCCGCCATGCGGCCGACCTTTACCACCGGCAGCTTCGACGCGAAGGTCAGGACGACCGCCATCTGCAGCAGCACCCGGAACGTGTCGCGGATATTGTTCGGGTGGAATTCCGCGAAGCTTTCCGCACAATCGCCGCCCTGCAGCAGGAAGGATTCCCCGGCTGCGACCTTGGCGAGATCTGCCTTGAGGTTGCGGGCTTCGCCTGCAAAGACGAGCGGCGGAAACTGGCCAAGCTGTGCCTCTACGGCGGCCAGAGCCTCCGCATTACGATAGGCGGGCATCTGAATGCCCTTATGCGCGCGCCAGCTATCCGGCGTCCATTTCGCCGCCACGACGAGTCTCCTACATGAACCAAAAAACAGGGGCCGCACCTACGCCGCCGCGCCCTTCAAGGCAAGTTTATAGCAGTCCCGTGGCCGCGCTGCGCAATGATCCTTTCGATCAATGTGATCGAGCGGCTATTTTTGGCAAGGATAGCGGTCGTTTAGCGCAACGCTGACCAGCACGGAGGCTGGGCTGCGTCGCTGGTCGGGCCAGCGTTCGAGATAGGCGACGACGGTACGGCGGGCGTCGTCCGCGCTCATCCTGTCGGGCCAGCAGACTTGCCGACCGCGTCCGATGAACAGATCCTTGCGGATGCCATCGACCACGCCGACGATATAGGCGTTGCAGGCGAGGCCATATTCGGGGGCCTTGTTGCGGCATTTGGCAAGCAGGCTGGTGCCGCTTTCGAACATGAACGCGCCGCCGCCGGGCTGGACGGCCGGTGCCGGGGACGCGGCGAGCAAGGCGAAGGGCAGAGCAAGGAAGGGCGCGCGCATGATGGCGGGGCATCCTGTGGGTGAGGGGTTATGGGGGCGACCATGGCGCAGCCTTCCGAGCCTGTCCAGAGGACCGGGCGCCGCCTAGCCACCATCCGTCTCAGGCCTCTTCGCGCTGCTCCTCGCGGCGGCATCCGGTCATGAGGTGGCAGGCGATGTCGTGGCGGCTGGGGCCGGGCTGGGGCAGCCAAGGCGGCACCCACTGGCCCGCAAGGCCCGCGCCGCAATACCAGGCGGAGCTGGCATCCGCGCTGGCCAGCGGGGCATTGAGGAACAGGCAGGCCAGCGTGCTGGCGAGCGCCGCGCTAGACCGCATGGCTGAACCGCGTTTCGACGGGCTCCAGATAGGCGTCGAAGCAGGCGGCGATGCTGCGGGCATAGGGGAGCGCATCGGGGGGCAGCAGCAGGCGATTTCCGCTCCGTTCGACCAGTCCGCGTTGTTCGAAGCGGTCAAGGTCGGGTTGGGGATCGTAGGCGTCCAGATGCACTTCACCCTGGCAGAGCAGGGCTTCGATGATGCGCCCGCGACGTTGGTCGTCGGCGGTGCGGAGGAGGCCGCGCGTGGTTGCGAGTTGGCCCGCTTCGATCGCGGTGCGCCAGGGGCCGGCCTGTTTTGCATTCTGGACGATCAGGTCGGGGAACTGGCTGATCGCGCTGGCACCCATGCCGATCAATATTTGGGCGGGATCATCAGTGAAGCCCTGGAAGTTGCGGCGTAGGTGGCCTTTGGCGGCGGAGAGCGCCATGCCGTCGTTGGGCAGAGCGAAATGGTCGAAGCCGATCGCGCGATAGCCTGCGTGCGTGAGCGCATCATGACCCATGGCGGCCATGGCGAAGCGCTGGGCCACGTCGGGCAGGTCGCTGGCGTCGATGCGCCGCTGGCGCGGCAGCAGGCGCGGCATATGGGCGTAGCCGAACAGGGCGATGCGCGCAGGCGCGAGGCGAATGGTGGCGTCGAGCGTGGCGGACAGGTCGTCCATGCTTTGCCCTGGCAGACCGTACATCAGGTCGAACCCGGTGGCGACGCCTGCCTTGTCCAGCCGCGCTACCGCGCGTTCGACCATGTCGAGCGGCTGGATGCGACCGATGCGCGTCTGGACATGGGGGCTGAAGGTCTGGACGCCCAGATTGACGCGATCGACCCCCATGGCGGCCATCGCGTCGATCCAGTCCGCGTCCAGGCGGCGCGGGTCCAGCTCGACCGATAGCTCGGCATGATGGGCGTCGAAGCAGCGCAATAATTGCTGCATCAGCCGGATGAAATCGACGAGCGGCAGACTATTGGGGCTGCCCCCGCCAAAGGCGATGCGCGTCACCCGGCCACGTCCGTTCAACCGGGCGGCGATCAGCGCGACTTCGCGCTCCAGCGCTTCGACATAGGCGGTCAGCCGTTGCGCCTTGTTCGCCGCGCCGGTGTTGCAGCCGCAATACCAGCAGATGTCGTGGCAATAGGGGATGTGGACATAGAGCGAGATCGGCGTGTCGGGCGCGAGCGCGTCCAGCCGCTGGCCCATCTCCGCTACGCCGACGCTATCGGTGAACTGGGCGGCGGTGGGATAGCTGGTATAGCGCGGCACCGGCCGGGCGAGCAGGTCAGGATGATAGTTCCACATGGGTTGGGTGATCGCAGCAAGTCGCCGGGGCTGCATTGCGCCAGATCAAATTGCAGCTTGCGCACCGTCAATGCCGCGCCGTGCCGGATGCGGCAGAGCGCTCCCCACCAGACAGGGAGATTTATCATGACCATCAAGACCATTCTGCTCGGCACGGCCTGCGCCGCCGCTGCCATGGCCGCCCCGGCGCAGGCCGCGCAGGGCGACGTGCTTGTCCGCCTGCGCGGCATCATGGTCGCGCCCAACGAGAAGAGCGGCAGCGTGCTGCCCGGCTTTCCGGGCGAAAAGGTGAAGGTGAACAACACCATCACGCCGGAAATCGACATCACTTACATGGCGACCGATAATATCGGTTTCGAACTGATCGCCGCGACCAGCCGCCATACGGTGAGCGGCAAGACCGGGACGACCGGATCGCTGGGCAAGCTGGCCGCGACCAATGCGCTGCCGCCGACGCTGACGGTGCAATATCATTTTGCACCGGGCAGCAAGATCCGTCCCTATGTCGGCGCGGGCGTCAACTATACGTTGTTCTTCAACAATGATGCGTCCAGCGCGCTGGAAGGCGCGGTCGGCAAGACCAAGGTGCATCTGTCCGACAGCGTCGGCTGGGCCGGGCAGGCTGGGGTCGATATCGACCTGAACGACAAGCTATTTTTGAACTTCGACGTCAAATATATCGATATCGACACGAAGGCACGCCTGACCACGGCGGCGGCCGGGGTGCAGCGGGTGAAGGTGAGCCTGGACCCATGGGTGTTCGGCGTGGGTGTGGGCATGCGGTTCTGATTGCCTGCTTCCATACCATGATCCGTTCGCCCTGAGCTTGTCGAAGGGCTGCACTTCTTGAGGAGAAGAACAGGGCTTCGACAGGCTCAGCCCGAACGGGGAAGAGACGTCTATTACCTTTGCTTCGCCGTGAAGGCGAAGGTGACCGCTACATTGGGAGCCAGGCTGCCGCTGCTGTCGCCATTGCCAACGTCGAAGGCGGCGCGGGCGATGGTGGCGGTGCCGGTGACCTTGCGGGTCGGGCCGTCGCCGGACAGGGTGAAGCGGATGGTTTGGGGTTTGCTAACGCCCTTGAGGCTGAGTCGGCCGCTGGCGCGATAGGTATTTGCTCCCGTCTTCTCCGCACCCTTGGCGGTGAAGGTCGCGGTCGGATGGGTGGCGACGGCGAAAAATTCGTCGCCCGGCAGCATCCCGTCCTGATAGGCGTCGCCGACGCTGGCGCTGGCCATGTCGATCGATACGCGGATGTCGGCGGTTTCGGGATGGTCGGGGTCCATGACGATCGCGGCGGTCCATTTGGCGAAGCTGCCGCTGATCGTCTGGCCGTCATTGCCGACGGCAAAGCCGATCGTGCCGCCGGGTTGCAAGGTCCAGGCCGTGGGCGGGCCGACGGGTTCTTCTTCCTGCGCTACCGCTTCATTGGCGACGGCGCTATTGTCCGGCTCGGTTACATTGGCCACGGGCATCCGTTCTTCGGGTTGCGCCACGGGGGCCGAGGGTGCCGCCGCTGCCTCGACGGGGGCAGTCGCTGGCAGGATCACCCGGCCCAGCGCAAAGCCCAGCAAAATCAGCGCGGGCAGTCCGACCAGTAGAGCCGTCGAGCGGTTCGGGATCATCCGCCAGATGAGGCCATCGCGCATCAGCAGATGGTGGCGCAGCGCGCCCGCGACATGGAGCAGGACGAGCGCGATGCCGAGCCAGGCGATCAGGCCATGGCCACCCTCGGCCAGGCCATGCGCGGACGCGGGCAGCGGCAGATGGGGCAGGGGGATGATTCCGAAGATGAGCGTCGGCACCTTGACCTTGGCGGTCGAGACGAGCGCCCAGCCGGTCAGCGGCGCGCCCAACATGAAGGCGTAGAGGCCGCCATGTACGGTCGAAGCCAAGGCACCCTGCCAGCCGCCCTCCAGTTTCGCTGGGCGTGGTTTCCAATAGCGGATGCCGATCCGCAGCAGCGTGAGAGCCAGAATGGCGATGCCGACCGACTTGTGCAGTTGATAGAGCGCAAAGCCGCGCGCGCCCAGATCCTCCAGCGCCCAGCCGACGCTGATCTGAAAGGCGAGCAGGGCGGCGATCGCCCAGTGCAGGATGATGGCGGCAAGGCTGTAGCGCGGCATGGGAACCCCCGGATCGATGAACCGGGGGAAAGCTATGTCGCCTGTGCAACGAAGTCCATTGCGTGCCGCGAAACGCTGCGTTGCCTTATGGCTTGAGGTTGATCGCGGGCTTGTCCGCATCGGGCAGCGACGCGCGCATGATGGTGGCCAGCGTGGGTGCGATGGCGCGCATGTCGATGGCACCCAGATTCTTGCCGCGCGGTACGCCCTTGCCCATCAGCAGGAAGCTCGCCTGCAGATTGGCGGGACCGGGAAAATAGCCGTGCATGCCCTTGACCGAGCTATGCGCGCGCACCGGCGCGGTCGGGCCGCGATAGATGTCGGTGACGAAGCCGGGGGCGAGGTTGATATAGAAGGTTGCCTGTGGATTGCCGCCGATCGCGGCGGTCTGCGCCCTGTCCGCCACCTGCGCGATGCCGTTGGCGGGATTGGCGGCGAGTTTGTCGAGCAACGCTTGCACCCGCGCCGCCAGTGCCGCATCGTCGGGCCGTGCCAGCATGATCGCGGCCGATCCACCCGAAATCCAGGGCATGGCCAGCCAGGATGCGACCTTGCCATCGGGGCCGACAGTGATCAGCCCGGCGTCGATGAAGGGGCGATAGAGGTTGATCGCGGTGTGCGTCGCTTCGAACCCATGGTCGCTGACGACGGCGATTACCGCGTCGGGATGCGCCTGCATCTCCGCCGCTACGAGATCGCCGACGATGGCGTCGATCTTTTCCAGCACGGCCTTGGCAGCGGGGCTGTCGGGGCCGCTCGCATGTTCCTCATGATCGAGCGCGGCGAAATAGACGGTCAGGAATTGCGGCTTGTGCGTGGCGATGAGCGCGGTGGCAAACTGGCCGCGCAACTGGTCGCCGGCCAGGCTTTCGTCGATGCCCATCGCATAGGGCTGGCCGACCTTCGCCGCCAGTTCGGCCGAGAGGCCCGGCGTCGCCAGCGCGTCGAGCAATTTGGCGTCGTCGCCATGGCCGGTGTGCCAGATTTGCGGCAGGTTCCAGGTCACGCCCTTGGGCGCGACGCTGACCGGCCAATGGACATTGCCGGTGGACAGGCCCGCCTTGGCAGCGGCCTCCCACAGGGTCGGCACCTTGATGTCGGGGGCGTACCAGTACCAGCCGCCCTGATTGATCCCGGTCGGATCGAAGCTGTTATTGGCGACGATGCCGTGGCGGGCGGGCGATACGCCGGTCATCAGCGTCGTGTGGCTGGGATAGGTCAGCGTCGGCGCGACCCCGGTGACGCCGGAGGCATGGGCGCCGTCAGTCAGGAAGCGGCGCAGATTGGGAATGGCAAGACCGCGCTTCTGCGCCTCGATCACGTCGCCGGGCCGCAGCCCGTCGATCGAGATCAGCAGCACCGGCTCCGCCAGCGCCATGCCGGGCAGGCAGGCGGCGAGGGCGGTAGCGAGGAAAAGCGCGGCTTTGATCATGGTCATTGTCCCAGCTGCCGTTCGCTTCGAGCGTGTCGAGAAGCGGATAACGTGTCGCATATATTTCTCGACTTCGCTCGAAACGAACGGACATTTTTGTCCGGAGTTGAAATTGGTCAACACTTCGGGCTGCCGGGTCATCCTCCCCTGGCAGGGCAGGGCTATCGCATATGACCAAGCATTGAGAGAAGGAATGCATCGTTCCAGCCCGCCCGTTTGATTTTGCCTTTGATTGATCCCTTGTCCGGGTGGGTTCTCAAGATGTTGAGCGCAAGTTTCCTGATTAGCGCGAGGTTTTGCGGGGCATAGTCCTTTCGGCTTCGCGCGGCGTCTTCCTCGAAGGTGACGTCGAGCACCCAGTGCAGTTGGTTTTCGATGGTCCAATGCGCACGCGCGACTTCGATCAGCCGTTTGGCGGTCAAAGGTCGGGACAGAAGGAACCAGCGTTTGACCGGTGGCTCGTCCCGACCAGCGTTGCGGCGGCACGTTTCCACTTGCCCCACCGCCGCGATGCCGGGGAAGTCGAGGGCTTCGGCGGGCACCACGATCGCGTGTCGGATTTCCGTGCGATCATGGGCCGGGCCTGACCGGATCGTGGCGACATCCGCCTGCTCGCCCATTGCGATCAGCGCTTTGGCGCTGGCTAGCAGCTTTGGCCGGTTTTCCTTGATCGCCAGGGCATAGTCGGCACCGGTTGCGAGAATGGCCTGCGCTGTGTCGGGTCGGCAATGCAGGGCATCGGCGGTGACGATACAGCCGTCCAGACGCAACAGCGTCAGCACCTCCAGCACGCCGGCGACTTCATTGCGACCGGGTGCCAGCCGCTGGCCAATGACCAGACGCTTCTCGGCTGCCCAGACATTGACGAGATGCAGCGGCGTCGCCTTGCGCCCACGTTCATACGCCCCGCGCAACGCCTTGCCATCAATCGCCACCACGCCTTCGAGGGCACCTGCGAATGCCGCCGTAAAGCGTGCAAACGCCGCTTCGAACGGCTCGGGATCGAGCAACCGGAAGACCCGGCTGAACGTGTCGTGGCTCGGTGGACCATGCTCCAGATCCACCACCTGACGCAGCAGGCCCAGCTTGGCACGGGCAAACTCCGCCATATCCGTACAATCTTCGGCACCGCACAGAACCGCCGCAAGCGCAACGAAGATCAGTTCGAGAAGATTGTGCCGCGCATTGCCCGCGCGCGGATCGTCAACCTCACCGAAATATGCCGAAAAATCATCCATCGGTCGCCTCCAACTATGGAGACCACCCAAGAATCCCATTCGATCAATCGTTCAAGCCCATATGCGATTCCCCTGCCTGGCAGGGGAGGTGTCAGCGCGTAGCGATGACGGAGGGGTGTCACCCTATCGATAGGGTCACACCCCTCCGTCTGGCCTGCGGCCAGCCACCTCCCCTTAAAGGGGAGGATGATATTACGTCAGAACCCAGCCTTCACCGTGGCGAAGAATTGCTGAGGGGCACCGACCAGCAGGGTCTGGGCGTCGCCGCTATTGCCGAAGCCGCCCGACCCGATGGTGCCGACATAGCGTTTGTCGAACAGGTTGGTGGCGTTGAGCTGCACTTCGATCTTGTCGGTGAAGCGATAGCCGAGCGAGGCGTCGACGATCAGACGGCCGGGGACCGAGGCGTCGTTGGTGTAGCTGTAGAAGCGACGCGACATATAGTTGAGGCCGACGCGGAAGAAGCGCTTGTCGTCGTCATAGTTGAGTTCGCCGCGCGCCATATGTTTGGGGCTGTCGACCACTGTCTTGCCTTCGATCGCCGCGACCACCACGCCGTTGCCGTTCACGACATCGTCGCGATAGGTGGCGTCGGTGTAGCTGTAGCTGGCATAGAGGCCAAAGCCGCCGCCCAGTTTCAGGTCGCCCGCCGCTTCGACGCCGATGGAGCGGACGCCGCCGACATTCTGGAGCGCCGAAGGGTTGCCTTGGATCGCCGATCCGACCTGCACCGCGAGCAGGCGGTTGCGGAAGTTGACGAGATAAGCGCCCAGCGTACCGTTGAACATCGGCGTGTTGTAGCGCAGGCCGAGTTCATAGGTGTCGGACTCTTCGGGTTTCAGATCATCCTTGATCGCGTCGAAACCGGCCTGGTTGGTCGAGAAGGGGCCGGTCGTGGTGGCGCTGGCAAAGGCGCGGGTCGACTGGCTGAAGCCGCCGAACACTTCCGCTTCGGGGCTGACTTCCACAACGAAGCCGGCCGTTGGCTGGAACCAGTCTTCGGCGCTAATCTTGCCTTGCGGGAAGGTCGCCTGCACGATGGCTTCGGCCTCGTTTGTGACCTTAAAGCCCTTCCAGCCCAGGTTGATCGTCACCATGCCAAGGTCGATCTTGTCCTGGACATGATATTGGAAGGTGTCGGTGGTGAAGTCGAATTCCCACTGGGTGAAGAAGGGATTTTTCGGATAGTCGCGGAACGACAGGCCCGGTTCGGCGCGGCTGGCAAAGGCGTAGAAGCGGCGGGCCTGGTTGAACTTGTTATTTTCATACCATGCACCGACGCTCAGATTTTGCGCACCGATCGTGAAATCGACGCTGCCGAACGCGCCGATACGGTCCATGTCATATTCGGTCGTGCGCATCGACATGGGCACGCCATTGGGGCTGCGGACATAGGGTGTGCCCCACAGACCCATGCCGCTATTATTGTGGTAATAGCCCTTGAGCTTCAGATTGGCCTGCTCGCCGAGCGGGGTGGTGAAGCCGACGGCGCCCAGCCAGTCCTTGCGCAGGCCAGCCGCGTCATAATAGGCGTCGTCAGCGCTGGTGACGCCGCCGGGATAGGTCTGGCCGGTGGCGACGTTGGCGCCGCTATAGTCGAAGCGACCGTCGGGGAAGGGCGATCCGCCGCTGTTGCTGATGAGGTCAACGTCGTTCAGCCGGTCGGCATAGTCGATCGCGCGGGTGTAATCGGGGAAGGTATTGTCCCAGTCCCAGCCGAGGCGACGGATCATGCCCATCGACATGTCCTGATAATCCTGTTCGCGGCGATCCGAATAGCTCAGCCAACCGTCGATCTTGGCTTCGCCGATGGGAATGATGACCTTGGCATTGCCCATATGCTGGTCCTGGACGCCAGTGCCCTTATATTTGTCGGTCGAGCCATAGCCATAGGACACATAGCCGCGAATGCCGTCGGCGCTGCCGAGGTTGATGCGGCCTAAGGCGCGCATCGTGTCGTTGCTGCCATAGGTGAAATTGCCCTGCGCGCCGAAGCTGTCGGCCGGGTCCATCGAGAAGGTTTCGACGGTGCCGCCAAGATTGCCGGTCGCCTGCGTGCCGAGCGAACCCGCGCCCTGCGCCACGCGCACGCTGCCGATATTTTCGCTGCTGATCGCGCGGGTGATGTGCAGGCCGTTATGGTTGCCATAGCTCATGTCGCCGAGCGGAATGCCGTCGAAGGTGAAGCCGAGCTGATTCTGGTTGAAGCTGCGGATGGTGACGCGCTGCGACCATTCATAATTGCCGAACGGGTCGGCCGATTGGAAGTTGACGCTGGGCAGTTTTTCGATCGCCTTGAGCGGGTTGGTGCCGGGTGTCAGCACGATGATGTCGCGGGCCTTGATTTCCTGCACCTGGCGGGTTTCGCCGCGACCAAAGACGATGATCTCTTCGCCTTCCACGGCCGCCGCAGCGGCGGGGACGGCGAGCGAGGCCGTCTGGGCGAAGGCGGGTGTGCTGGCCAACATGGTGGAGGCGAGCAGCAAGGCTGTGGCAGGACGCATGTGAAAATTTCCCCCTTGGAAAAACCGGTAGCCGGCTTGGTCGGGGGCCGTAGGCGCGACATGTTGCACCGCAATGAGCGGGCATTGACATAACGGTGACGTAACGATGACGTTTTTGCGATGTTTCGGGCGACCCACGCAAAAGCGGGACTTTCATTGTGTCATAAAGGTCGCACTGCGCCCAATTTCGCGGGTGCGATTGCATCATGGGCCAGCAGGGCTATGGCAAGTGCAACATTGTTAGAGGGAAATCAGGACATGGCCAAACCCGAATCCTGGCGGTTCACTCCAGAAGCCTATCGCTTCGTCACCAGCATCGACACCCGCTTTCAGGATCTCGATACGATGGGCCACATCAACAATGTGGCGATATCGGGCATCTTTGAAACCGCGCGCATCCGGTTCCATCACCATCTGGGCCGCCATCCGCAGGAACAGGGGGTGCGCTGGCTGGTCGCGGCGGTGCAGTTGAACTTCATCGAGGAATCGCATTTCCCCTATCCGTTCGAAGTCCATTGCGCGATCGGCCATATTGGCCGGACCAGCTGGACGATCAGTTCGGCGGGTTTCCAGAAGGGCGTATGCGTCGCGACCTGCGACACCACGGTCGTCACCCATGGCGCGGAAGGGCGTCGCGAGATCGATGAAACGCTGCGCGAGGCGATGGAGCGGAATTTCCTGCGCCAGCCGGACTGATCGGCTTCCCGTTCGGTTCGAGCGTTTCTCGACTTCGCTCGAAACGAACGGAGGGGGGCCGCTCCTAAAACGGGTGACTTTTACCGGAACCCGGCCATGCGGCGCGTCCACTGGAAGGCGATGACGCCGCCCTTGACCGGCTGGATCATCGCTACCGCCAGCAGGAAAGCCAAGGTCGGCCAGATCGCCGCCTGCCACCCAAGCGGAATGGCGAAGGCGCTGTTCACTTCGATCATCAGCGGCACCAATATATGGCCGAGCAGCAGGATGACGATATAGGACGGGAAATCATCCGCCTGATGCAGATCCCACCGCTGGCCGCATTGGGCGCAGGCGGGCACGGGTTTGAGGAAATGCGCGAACAGACGGCCCTCGCCACAGGCCGGGCAGCGACCCCGCAGCGCCAGCGCGAGCGCTGGTCCGAACGGACGCGCCGCCACGGCGTCGGGGGCGGGATCGGGGAGGGGATCGGTCATGGCCGCATGGGGTAGGGCGTTCGTTGCGCTGCTGCAAGGACACTGCACCTTGGATCGGCCTTTCGTCGCGCGCAAAGCCTGTTAAGACACGCCCATGCGTCTTCCCGGCCCGACCGAAATCTTTGCTCTGTTCGATGATGCCCGCCCGCGCCATGCCGCGGCTGCGCGGCTCTATCGCGATCCCGTGTCGGTCATCGCCGCCCATCGGATGGAGGAGGTGCAGCCAGCGCTCGACCGCATCGCCGACGCGCGCGAGGCGGGGCTGCATGTCGCGGGCTATATGAGCTATGAAGCCGGGCTGGCGCTGGAGGAACGGCTGGCACCGATCGGCCGCCGCCATGACCTACGGTCCGATGGGTCGCCGCTCTTGTGGTTCGGTCTGTTCGAAGGGGTGCGGCTGATCCCCCCCGGCACGCTGCCCGTGATGTTGCCCGATCCGAACGGCGCGCAGATCGGGTCGTTGCGGCCGATGATCGAGGAGGCGGACTATCGCGTCGCCTTCGACGCGGTGCAGGATTATATCCGGGCGGGCGACATCTATCAGGCGAACCTCACCTTCCCCTGCTATGTGCCGCTGACCGGTGATCCGATGGCGCTCTATGCCGCCGTCCGGCCGCGCGCGGCGGCGGGCTATGGCGGGGTGATCCGCACCGGGGACCATGCGCTGCTGTCCTTTTCGCCCGAACTCTTCTTTACCCAGGTGCGGGGGCAACTGACCGCCCGGCCGATGAAGGGGACGGCGGTGCGCGATGCCGATCCGCAGCGGGATGCGGACCTTGCGCGCTGGCTTGCCGCCGATCCCAAGCAGCGCGCCGAAAATCTGATGATCGTCGACCTGCTGCGCAACGACCTGTCGCGGGTGTCGCGTGCGGGCAGTGTGATCGTGCCGGACCTGTTCAAGGTCGAGAGCTTCCCGACCGTGCATCAACTGGTGTCGACCGTGCGCGCGCGCATCCTGCCCGGCCTGTCTCCGGTCGATGTGTTGCGCATCCTCTTTCCCTGCGGTTCGATCACCGGCGCGCCCAAGGTGCGGGCGATGGAGATTATCGATGCGGTCGAACCTCATGCGCGCGGCGTCTATACCGGCACAATGGGCTGGATCGACCCGGAGGGCGACGCGGCCTTCAATGTGTCGATCCGCACCTTATGCGTCGCGGAAGGCAGCGGCGTCGGTCGGCTGGGCCTTGGTTCGGGCGTCGTCGCGGATTCGCAGGTGGATTCGGAATGGGCCGAATGCCTGGCCAAGGGGCGCTTTCTTGCCCCGGCTTGATGTCTCCAGCTTGACTCTCGCACCGGCAAGGGCTTGGAATAACGGCAATGTCACTGGCTGATCGACGCTTCGACCTCATTGAAACCATGGCCTTCGACCCGCTCGATGGCATCAGGTTGCTGGAACTGCATCTGACGCGGCTCAAGGCGAGCGCGGATGCGTTCGGCTTCGCCTTCGATCGCCATGCCGTCCGCAACGAATTGCAGGCCGCGACCTTCCGCCTGCGCGAACGCAGCCGGGTGCGGTTGATGGCATCGCGCAGCGGCGCGGTGGCGATCGAAGTGCGCGATCATATCGGCTGGCCCCAGGCGATCGTCCCGGTCAAGGTCGTGCCGCGCCATGCGCCCGCCGACGATTTGCGCCTGTTGCACAAGACCACCGACCGCAGCCTGTATCGCGATGCGCTCAAGCGCGGCGGCACCTATGAGGTCGCGCTGATCGACGCGAAAGGCTATCTGACCGAGGGCTGTTTTTCCTCGCTGTTCGTGGAGCGGGGCGACAAGCTGGTGACGCCGCCGCTGGCGCGCGGATTGCTGCCCGGCATATTGCGCCAGAGCCTGATCGACATGGGCGAGGCGGTCGAAGGCGACCTGCGCGTGTCCGACCTGGAGCGGGGCTTTTTCATCGGCAATGCCGCGCGCGGCATGGTCGCGGCGACGCTGGCGTAATAGCCGGGCTTTCCTGCCGAATAGCCATTGTCCGCCATCTGGCCGGTTGCCCCTTTGCCCGTTGCGCACTAAGGGACGCGGCATCCGTTCTATGGGCGGATGAGGGGATTCTACTATTTTTTGTCGCGATTTCCAGGATGGCAGGCTGTGCCGAGCGCTTGGACGTCGCTTTGAAGAAAGAATATTGCCATGAGCCAGACTTCCGCCGCCTTGGGCCGTATCCAGCCGTCCGCCACGCTCGCCATGAGCGCCCGCGTGAACGCGCTCAAAGCCGAAGGCGTGGACGTTATTGGTCTGTCGGCGGGCGAGCCGGACTTCGATACGCCCGATTTCGTCAAGGAAGCGGGCATTGCCGCGATCCGCAACAACCAGACCCGCTATACCGACGTGGACGGCACTGCCGACGTCAAGGAAGCGGTGATGTTCAAGTTCAAGCGCGACAATGGGCTGGTCTACAAGCGCAGCCAGGTCACGGTAAACTCAGGCGGCAAGCATACTCTGTTCAATGCGCTGCTGGCGACGGTGGATGCGGGCGATGAGGTTATCATCCCGGCACCCTATTGGGTCAGCTATCCCGACATCGTGAATTTCGCGGGCGGCACGCCCGTCTTCATCGAAGGGCCGGCGAGCCAGGGCTACAAGATCACCGCCGCGCAATTGGACGCCGCGATCACCCCGCGCACCAAATGGGTGATGCTCAATTCGCCGTCCAACCCAAGCGGCGCGGCCTATTCGGCGGAGGAATTGAAGGCGCTAGCCGACGTGCTGCTGCGCCATCCCCATGTGCTGGTCATGACCGACGATATGTATGAGCATGTCTGGTATGCTTCGACGCCGTTCGCGACGATCGCACAGGTCTGCCCGGAACTGTACGACCGCACGCTGACGGTGAATGGCTGCTCCAAGGCCTTCTCGATGACCGGCTGGCGCATCGGCTTTGCCGGTGGTCCCGAATGGATCATCAAGGCGATGGGCAAGTTGCAGTCGCAATCGACCAGCAACCCCTGTTCGATCAGTCAGGCCGCCGCTGTTGCCGCGCTGACCGGCCCGCAGGATTTTCTGGAGGACCGCAACGCCGTGTTCAAGAAGCGCCGCGACATGGTGGTGGCGATGCTGAACGATGCGCCGGGCCTCGATTGCCCGACGCCCGAAGGCGCCTTCTATGTCTATCCCGACGCCAGCGGCGTGATCGGCAAGATGACGCCCAAGGGTGTGCGGATCGACAATGACGAATCGCTGATCGCCTATTTTCTTGACGAAGCGAAAGTTGCGGCCGTCCATGGTGCCGCCTTCGGCCTCTCGCCCGCTTTCCGCATCAGCTATGCGACATCGGAAGATGTGCTGAAAAAGGCCTGCACGCGGATTCAGGAAGCCTGCGCCGCGCTGAAATAAGGGAAGTCGCACCGGCTGCAATTCGGCCGGTGCGCCCCTGCGTGGCAGGGTCGCGCCTAAAACCATCAAAAATGGAAACGGTCCTTTTCGACCCGTGCCGTCTTGTAGATGGCGCGACGGGCGCTATATCCCGGTTTCAGAAAGAAACTGATTAAGGTTATAATCCGCTCGTCGTTCTATCCCTTGCTTTGGCCGAAAGCCGTTAACGCGCCGCCGGTCATTCAGCAAAGGGCAAGACAAGCAGATGTAACCAAACGGCACACCCAGCCGAAAGCAGAATAAGAAAGGCGCAGGCTATGTTGGCATTTTTGAAATCCGAATTGTTCCTGCGCTTTGCGGGCGGTTTTGCGATTGGTCTTGTTGGCATGGTCCTGTTACAGCCCGACGAGCAGCCGATCCTGAGCACGTCTGCGATCGCGGCGACTGGCAGTTCCAGTGCGGCGCTCTAACCGCCTGATCTTGACCCTGTTGGCGGGCTTCACGCTCGCCGGTCCTTTGCACGCCGAGCGCACGGTGCTTGCGCCGGTCGCTACGATCGACGCCGCGCCCACGCGCGCGCTGGAGACGGCCGTGTTCGCGGGTGGCTGCTATTGGGGTGTCGAGGGCGTCTTTTCCCATGTGAAGGGCGTGCAACTCGTGAAGTCCGGCTTTGCCGGTGGGCCGAATAACCGCCGCGTGGATTATGAGATGGTCAGCGGCGGCAATACGGGCTTCGCCGAGGCCGTGCGTGTCACCTATGATCCCAAGCAGGTGAGCTATGGCACGCTGTTGCGCGTCTTCTTTTCGGTGATCGCCGATCCCACCACGCTGAACCAACAGGGGCCGGATCGCGGCACCCAATATCGCAGCGCGCTCTATCCGTTGAATGCCGAGCAGGGGAAGGCGGCGAATGCCTATCTCGCCCAGCTTAGCAAGGCAGGCCTATGGCGCGATCCGATCGTGACGAAGGTGGAGCGGTTCACCGGCTTCCAGGACGCCGACACCTATCATCAGGATTTCATGCGCAAGAACCCGCGCCACCCCTATATCCAGCGCTGGGACGCGCCCAAGCTGGCGGCGTTCAAGACGATGTTTCCGGCCCTGTATCGGGACAAACCGTCCGCCTGAATGAGGCGGCGCGGTTCGTCCTGACCATCCGCGCTTAGAAGTCCACCGTTGCCGACAGCCATAGCCGACGACCTTCCTGGTTGATCGCATAGGCCGACGTGAACACGTCAGCGCCGTCACTGTCATAGGACAGATATTCGGCATAATCGGTGTCCAAGATGTTGTTGACGGTGGCCGCCAGGCGGAAGGCGGGCGTGATCTGATACGAGCCGCCGATATGAAACAGCTCATAGCCCCGGAAGTCGCCAACGCCCGCCCGGTCATCAGCGTCGTTGCGGAAACGGCTCGACCGGATTTCGGCGCGCGCCCAGACACTGGCCTTGTCCCCCAGTTTCCAGCGCAGATTGCCGTTCAGCATATGTTTGGGCATGCCGACCAGCGGTTGTCCTTCATTCGGCCCGCTCAACTGCTCGCTGTCGGTATAGGTGTAATTGAGCACCAGCGAGACGGCGGGCGAGAAAGTGAACCGGGTCGCGACCTCTGCACCGCGCGTCCGGGCCTTGTCGATATTGATCGACTGACTGAACTGTTCGATCGTCGGGAAATTGCCGACATCGACACAACCTGGCCGATTGGGTGATGCGGCGAACTGGCAGTTGGGCACGAAGACGCCGGAGGTGATCCGGTCATTAAAGTCATTGTTGAACAGGGTGACGTTGCCGCTGAAAAAGCCATGGCTGTCATAATAGAGGCCGGCTTCGTAGCTGGTGCTGGTTTCGGGACTCAGGCCTGGCGTACCGAGCAAAGGTAGCGTGCCCTGCCTGCCGAAGCCGATGATCCCTTCGGCAATCTGTTCGACGCGCGGCGTCTTGAAGCCGCGGCTGACGCCGCCCTTGAGCGTCACATTATCGTTGATGTTCCACACCGCATAGGCGCGCGGCGACCATTTGCTGCCGAAGGTCGAATGATCGTCATAGCGCGCGCCGCCGGTCAGGTTGAAGCCGTCGACGATCGTCCAGGTGGCTTCGGCAAAGCCCGCCCATTGGGTGAAGGTGAAGGGTTCAGGCGCGACGCCCTCGACCATGCGGGCCTTCCAATATTGGCCGCCGACGGTGAAGGCGAGCGCGCCGACCTTGCCCGCGAAACGCGAATCGATGATGTCGTTGCGCGCTTCGAGCGTGCGGGGGCTGCCCGGCGTCGCGCCCGGCGTGCCATTGGGGATGAGGCGGCCGATGGTTTCCGTGTCGTTGCGGGTCAGCGTGGTGTCGAGTTGGCCAAAACCCATGCGCCAGCTATGGGCCAGGACATAATTGCTGCGGTTGAACTGCTGTTCCGGGGCATAGCCACCCGATCCCAGCGTCCCCAGCCGCCCTTCGCTATTGTCATAGCTCTGCTCGTTGCGATCATATTCGATCCACAGGTCATGGTCGGCATGGGGGGTGAAGGTCAGGCGACCGCCATAGGTGTAGATGTCCGACCGCACCGGATTGCGGCCGAGCGTCAGCGCCGGATCGCCGGGGATGGGAATGTCCGACCCTTCGCGGTGGAAGACGCTGCCACGCAGGGTCAGGCCGACGAGATTGTCGATCACCGGACCTTGGGCAAAGCCGTTGATCGACTGGATATTGCCGAAGCGACCGTCGCCCTGGATGGTGCTTTCGGCGGTGGCGGTGCCGACCCAGCGGTCCCCGACCTTGCGCGTGATGATGTTGACGACGCCGCCCATCGCGTCCGACCCGTAGAGGGTGGACATCGGCCCGCGCACGACCTCGATCTGCTCGATCGCGGAGAAGGGCGGCAGGAAGCTGGTGGAGGTTTCGCCAAACCCATTGGGGGTAACGCCGCCTGGCGCATTCTGGCGGCGGCCGTCGATCAGGACTAGCGTATAGTCGCTGGGCATGCCGCGAATCGAGATGTTGAGGCCGCCGGTCTTGCCCGCTTCGCCGCCGACATCGACGCCCTGCACATCCTGCAAGGCTTCGGCCAGGCTGCCGAACCGCTTTTCCTGCAGTTCCTCGCGGCCCAGCACGGTGATGCTGGCGGGGGCTTCGACGATGTCCTGCGCATAGCCGGCGGCGGTGACGACGATCGCGTTCGACTGGTCTTCCGCCTCTTCGGGGGCCTGGGCCATGGCCGTCCAAGGCGACAATCCGGCGACCAGCGCCAGCATGCTGACGCGCAGCCGGTTGGATCGTGACGACAGCAAGGAACCCCGATTCATCAATATTCACCCCAGTTAATATTGCGAGTAAGTCGCAGTATATGGCGTGCCGATGAAGGGTGGGGGCGCTATCGTCAAGTGGGGGAGGTGCGCCAGACGGGCGCGGCAATACTTTGTTACAAAAGGCGCATTGGCCACGCGCAACCAAAAAGGGCGGCACCTTGCGGCACCGCCCTCTGTATCTTTCAAGCCCTGACGGACGCGCTTATTTCGGCGCGAGGACCATCAGCATCTGGCGGCCTTCCATGCGGGGATAGGCTTCGACCTTGGCGGTCTCGGCGACATTTTCCGCGACCCGCTGGAGCAGGGCCATGCCGAGCTGCTGGTGGCTAAGTTCGCGGCCGCGGAAGCGCAGGGTGATCTTCACCTTGTCGCCATCCTCGATGAAACCATGGACCTTCTTCATCTTCGTATCATAGTCATGATCGTCGATGTTCGGACGCATCTTGATCTCTTTGAGTTCCTGCGTCTTCTGGGTCTTGCGGGCGATATTCGCCTTTTTCTGGGCTTCGTATTTGAATTTGCCGATGTCCAGAAATTTGCAGACCGGCGGGTCTGCGGTCGGAGAGACTTCGACCAGGTCGAGGCCGACATCGGCCGCCTGTTCGATCGCTTCCTGCGTAAACATCACACCCAGATTCTCGCCTTCCCCGTCAATCACGCGGACTTTGGGGACCGTGATGAATTCATTGTAGCGAGGGCCGGATTTCGGCGGCGGCGCCAGTGGGCGGCGCATCATTGGGGGACGTATAGCAGTATCTCCTATGGTCGTTGCAAAAACGAGTGACTCTTAGCGGCTTTTTGGCAAAGCCGAAAGGGGTCCGTGGTCCGCGCAAGCGGAATCACGAACCCTGTGGCATTGCTGCCTCAATACATATCGGGCGAGCGGACTTCATTTGCAAGGCGCGAAATCACCTCGTCGAGCGAAAGGAAGGTCTGGCCATCGCTGCCCAGCACGCGCAGCGCGACCTTGCCTTCCTCCGCCTCGCGGCGTCCTACGACCAGCAGATTGGGGACTTTGGCGAGGCTATGCTCACGCACCTTGTAATTGATCTTCTCGTTGCGGCTGTCCAGTTCGGCGCGAATTCCCGCTGCCCGCAACTTGGCGACGACGTCTGCCGCATACTCATCCGCATCCGACACGATGGTCGCGACCATCGCCTGCACCGGGGCAAGCCAAGTCGGGAAGCGACCGGCATAATGTTCGATCAGGATGCCGATGAAGCGTTCATAGCTGCCGAAAATCGCGCGGTGGAGCATGACGGGACGGTGCCGTGCGCCATCTTCGCCGACATAGCTGGCGTCGAGTCGTTCGGGCAGCACGCGGTCCGACTGGATCGTGCCCACCTGCCAGGTGCGGCCGATCGCGTCGGTCAGATGCCATTCCAGCTTGGGCGCGTAGAAAGCGCCTTCGCCGGGCAGTTCTTCCCAGCCATATTCCGGCGTGTTCAGACCGGCGGCGGCGACAGCATCGCGCAGTTCATTTTCGGCCTTGTCCCACATCTCTTCGCTGCCGAACCGCTTTTCAGGGCGCAGCGCCAGCTTGATCGAGTAGGTGAAGCCGAAATCCTTGTAGATGCGATCGGCCAGCGCGCAGAAGGCGCGGACTTCCTCGACAATCTGGTCTTCGCGGCAGAAGATATGCGCGTCGTCCTGCGTGAACTGGCGCACCCGCATCAGGCCGTGGAGCGCGCCATGCGGCTCGTTGCGGTGGCAACAGCCATTTTCATAGAGGCGCATCGGCAGGTCGCGATAGCTTTTGATCCCCTGGCGGAAGATCAGCACATGCGCCGGGCAGTTCATGGGCTTCAAGGCCATCCAGTCGGCATCGTCCGACACTAGCGGGCCTTCATCCTCGACATTGGGCACTTCGTCGGGAATCACGAACATATTTTCGCGATATTTGCCCCAATGGCCCGAAATCTCCCACTGGCGCGCGTCCATCACCTGCGGCGTCTTGACCTCGCGATAGCCCGCATCGTCGATCGCGCGGCGCATATAGGCTTCGAGCTGACGCCAGATGAGATAGCCCTTGGGGTGCCAGAAGACGCTGCCATGCGCTTCCTGCTGCAGGTGGAACAGGTCCATCTCCGCGCCCAGCTTGCGATGGTCGCGCTTGGCGGCTTCTTCGAGGCGCGTCAGATGCTCGGCCAACTGCTTCTTGTTGAGCCAGCCGGTGCCGGTGATGCGGCTGAGCATCGCATTCTTCTGATCGCCACGCCAATAGGCGCCGGATACGCGCGTCAGCTTGAACGCGTCCGGGTTGAGGCGGCCGGTGGACGCGAGATGCGGACCCCGGCACATGTCGTACCAGCCATCACCCGAATGATAGACCGTCAGCGGCTCGTCGCCGGGCAGTTCGGCGGCCCATTCCGCCTTGAACGTCTCGCCCGCAGCCTGCCATTGCGCGATCAGCGTTTCGCGGTCGATCTCCTTGCGGACC
This sequence comes from Sphingobium sp. SA2, assembly GCF_032227065.1. Classification (NCBI taxonomy): domain Bacteria; kingdom Pseudomonadati; phylum Pseudomonadota; class Alphaproteobacteria; order Sphingomonadales; family Sphingobiaceae; genus Sphingobium; species Sphingobium sp. SA2. Next base: position 9,232 of record NZ_JAPMXX010000006.1, on the reverse strand, counting down.
AACGGTTTGTCGGCGGCGATGATGCGGCGCATCTCCGCCTCGATCGTGGGTAGGTCGTCGTCGGTGAAAGGGCCACGATCCGCGCTCGGTGCGAAGTCATAGTAGAAGCCGTCATCGGTCGACGGGCCAAAGGTGATCTGGGTGCCGGGGAACAAATGCTGGACCGCTTCGGCCAGCACATGGGCAAAGTCATGCCGCGCCAGTTCCAGCGCATCGGCTTCATCCTTGGCCGTCACCAGCGCGAGCGCCGCGTCCTGCTCCAGCGGGCGCATGATGTCGCGCAATTCGCCATCGACCCGCGCCGCGATCGCCGCTTTGGCAAGGCCCGGCCCGATCGCTGCTGCAATATCCGCCGGGGTAGTGCCGGGCGCGACTTCACGCACGGAACCGTCGGGCAGAGTGATTTTGAGCATGGCGGACACGGGATTTCCTTGAAATACGGGCAAGTCGCGGCCCCAAAAGCCGCGCCTTCCCCATAAATGGGCGGTTGGGCCTGTCAAGGGAAGGGGGTGGGGAATGCGCGGGCAGCGGTGTCAATGTAACTTGACATATGCGGCGCGAGAAATGTAAAGGGTGCTTGTCATCATATGTAGGAGGGCTGACATGACCAACGCATCCCGAAACCCCGCCTATCGGCGCTATACCGGCCGTATGATTCCGCTCAGCCTTGCCTATGTCGGTGCCGTGGGGCTGGCATCCTGGCTGATCCCTGACGGCGCGGCGGCGAATGTTGCGACCGTGGCGATCGCGCTGGTGCCCGGCCTTGCCGCCCTGGGCTGGATCTGGGCGATGGCGCGTTTCCTCGTGGAACTGGACGATGAATATCTGCGCATGCTCGAAGTGCGCAAATTCCTGGTGGCTACCGGCTTTGCCCTGGCGATTACCAGCGTCTGGGGGCTACTCGAACTTTTTACCAAAGTGCCTGCGCTGCCGATCTTTTTCGTCTGGCCATTATGGTGCGTGGGGCTGGCCGTAGGGCAATTGGTTAATTGGCGGCAAACCGGCGTGGCGGGCTGTGCGTGAAGAATCGGCTCAAGCAGCTGCGTGCCGAGCGGGCGTGGAGCCAGGGCGATTTGGCAGAGCAGCTTGGCATATCGCGCCAGAGCGTCAATGCGATAGAAACGGGCAAATATGATCCGTCGCTGCCGCTCGCCTTTCGGATTGCCGACTTGTTCAGCGCGCGGATAGAGGATATTTTCCTGCGGGACGCGCAGCAGCAGGAGGCATGAATATGCGAGGCTATGGACTGGCGGCGGCGCTGTTCTGCCTGTGCGCCCTGGCCGGCGCGGCGCATTTCCGGTTGCTGCCTCTGCCCGACGGGATGTCCGCCGCCGATCCTGTCGTGAAGGCGAGCGTTCGCACCGGCCGCGTCGAGCGTTGGCGCTACCTGCCGGTGCTTCGCTAGATCAGGCGATCAGCAGCCGCGCCTCGTCGTCGGTCGCTTGCAGGAAGCCGACCGGGCCGCCGACATCGACGCCGCCCGGCAGAGCTTCCGCCGTCATCCCGCACAGCGCCAGCCCGCTCTGGCAGGCGCTGATCATGACGCCCAAGGCCTGGGCTTCGGCCAGCACGGCGGCGAGATCGGGCAATCCCGCTGCCCGATGGGCGTCATCCTGGGGCGCGACGATGGGTGCGCGGAGCAGGCTCACGGCGTCGAGTTGCAGGAACAGGGCTGCCGCGCCGCCGAGTGCGGCATGGGCACTCGCCACGATCAAAGCGACGCGCAACCGCTCGGCATCGGCGGTCGCGACGATGATCCTTAAGGGACGCATAGATGCGCGGCGCAGGCGGGGCAGGCCGGGTCTTTGGGCACGTCGAGCGTGCGGAAGCGCATGGAAAGCAGGTCGGCGATCAGCAAGCGTCCGGCCATGTCCGCGCCGAACGGCACCAGCGCGCGGATCACCTCCAGCGCGGCGAGGCTGCCCATCGCGCCGGTCAATGCGCCGATGACGCCGGTTTCGGCGCAATTGCGCTCCGGCGCATCCTGTGCCGCGCCGACCAGGCAGCGGTAGCAGGGCTTGTCCGCTTCCCATCCGCGATAGGTGGCGATCTGCCCCTCGAACGGGCCGACGGCTGCGGACACCAGCGGAATGCGGAGCCGGTGGGCCGCGTCGGCCACCGCCAGACGGGTCGTGAAACTGTCGCTGCCGTCCAGCACGACATCGGCATCGCGCAGCATCAGCGCTGCATTATCGGCATCGATCCGGGCGTTGATCGGGATCAGCTTGACGTCGGGGTTCAGCCGGGCGACCGCCACCATCGCCGCTTCCGCCTTGGGCGCGCCGACATCGGCGGTGCCGAACAGGATTTGCCGTTGCAGGTTGGACAGGGCGACATCGTCATCGTCGATCACCCGGATCGTGCCGACGCCTGCCGCCGCCAAATAGAGTATCGCCGGGCTGCCGATGCCGCCCGCGCCGATCAGCGCGACATCGGCCGACAGCAGCCGCGCCTGGCCCGCCCCGCCGATTTCCTTGAGGACGATATGCCGGGCATAGCGATCGAGCTGATCGTCGGTCAGCGTCACGGCGCGTCGGACCACAGGAAGCGCACCTGCGAGCGCATCCAGCGTGGCTGCGCTGCGCCGGTCTTGGGGAAGGAACTACGCAGCGAGCCAAGAATGCGGCCGCTCACGAATTTTTCGATGCCGGGGCAGCTGGCGTTGACGGGGGCGATCTTTAACGGCTTGCCGTCACCCGTCAGCAGAAACAGCATGTCGATTTCGAGCAGGCGCGATCCCTCATAGGGCACGGCACCGCTGCAGTCTCCGCGACGATAGAGCTTGGCCACTTCTTCCGACCAGCGGGGTGATATCTTGCGCCCCAGCCAGTTCTCGATCACCGGCACGCTCGCCAGATCAGTCGGCATGGGCGGTGCGTCCGCGCCCGCCACCGGGGTTGCGGCCAGCATCAGCGAAAGCAGCATCGTCATCTTGTCACACTCCTGTCGAACCGAAGCCGCCCTGTCCGCGTTCGGTATCGTCCAGCCTATCGACTTCGACGAAGCTGGCAAGTTGAACGGGCGCGACCACCAACTGGGCGATGCGGTCGCCACGCTGGATCGGGAAGGGGGCGTCGCCAAGGTTGATGAGGATGATCTTCAATTCGCCGCGATAATCGGCGTCGATGGTGCCGGGCGTGTTGGGCAGGCTGATGCCATGTTTGAGCGCCAGGCCGGACCGGGGGCGAACCTGCACCTCATAGCCTTGCGGAATCGCCATGGCGAAGCCGGTGGCGACGGCGTGCCGCCCGCCAGGTTGCAGGATCAGCTCTTCCGCCGACACCACATCCATGCCCGCGGCCTGGGCGGTGGCATAAGCGGGGACGGGCAGTCCCTCGCCATGGGGCAGGCGCTTGAGCTGGATATCAATCGGCGTGAGGGGAGAGGGCATCAGCAACCTTTTCGATGAGTTTTTGCGCGACCTGATCCTTCGGCATGACCGGCCAGGCGTCGATACCGGACGCGGTGACGATCTCCACGGCGTTGGCGTCCCCGCCCATCACGTCGCCTGACACATCATTGGCAACGATCCAGTCCGCGCCTTTACGGGCCAGCTTAGCTTGGGCATGTTCCGCGATCTTCTGCGTTTCGGCGGCGAAGCCGATGAGCAGGGTGGGACGTTGCGCGTGGCGGCCCAGTGTCGCGAGAATGTCGGGGTTCTCGACCAAAGCGAGCGGCGCGGGCTGGCCGGAGCCATCCTTTTTGAGCTTCTGGTCGGCCGCATCGGCGGTGCGCCAGTCGGCCACGGCCGCGACCATGATCGCGGCGTCGGCGGGGAGGGCGCTCTCGACGGCGGCCAGCATGTCGCGGGCGGTCTCGACATCGATGCGCGTGACACCCTGGGGCGTGGGCAGATGCACCGGTCCCGCCACCAGCGTAACCCGCGCGCCCGCTTGCGCAGCGGCTGCGGCGATGGCGAAGCCCTGTTTGCCCGACGATCGATTGGCGATGTAGCGGACGGGGTCGATCGGCTCATGGGTGGGGCCGGCGGTGATGAGGATATGCCTGCCGCGCAAGCTCGAACCGAACGGAGGCGGAGAGAAATCCGGCTGTCTGTCGAGCGGATCACCGCTCTTTGGCATCGCCAACAGCCGCTCGATCTCCGCGACGATGGCTTCAGGTTCGGGCAGCCGTCCGGTGCCAAATTCGCCGCACGCCATCGCGCCATCGTCGGGCGTCATGATGTGGACGCCATCGGCGTGGAGCCGCTCCAGATTGCGCTGGGTCGCGCGATGATGCCACATCCGCACATTCATGGCGGGTACGGCCAGCACAGGCTTGTCCGTCGCCAGCAACAAGGTGGTGGCGAGGTCGTCGGCAATGCCGTTCGCCATCTTGGCGAGGATATTGGCGGTCGCGGGCGCGACCACGACCAGATCGGCCTGACGGCTAAGCTGGATATGGCCGATTTCCTGCTCGTCCTTCAGGTTGAACAGGTCGGTAAAGACTGGATTCTCGGTCAGCACCCCTAGCGACAGCGGCGTGACGAACTGCTGCGCGGATTGCGTGAGAACCGCCCGCACCGTCATCCCGCGCTTGCGCAACATGCGGACGAGTTCGAGCGCCTTGTACGCCGCAATGCCGCCGGAGATGATGAGGAGGATGCGGGGGGTCATGACTCGCGTTCGTCTAGTTCGGCGCGACACATCGCTTCAAGCGCTGAGAGACGGTTTTTGGCAACGCCCCAAATGAGATCGGGATCAACGCTTACATAGTCATGGAAAACGACATTGCGCATTCCATAGATTTGAATCCAAGGCAAATCGTGACGCTTCTTTAGCGAGTCCGAGAGCTGCCTCGTTTCCTCACCGATTGTCGCGAGGCGATAGGCTGTCAGATCACGTTCATCGCGGTCGGCCAGGAACATTTCGATCGGCATCGTTGCCAGCCGCCGCTCAATATCGGCGATCAATTGCAAGATCAGTTCCAGTCGATTGGCGTCACGATCGGTCATCCGCATCAGAACACGCGAATCTGATCTTTTGCCGCATTTTGCGCTATTCGGGGGCGCATGAACGCTTGTTGGACCAGATCGACCTGCTGACCGACGATATCTTTCAGCCGCAGCTGAATGCCGATAAAATCAAGCAGGTCGTGAACACGCGTCTTGTCGATCTCACACATCAGATCGACGTCGGAATCCGCACGCGCCTCGCCACGCGCCACCGACCCGAACAACGCGAGCGACGTTATCCCCGCCGCACGCAGTTCCGCCTCATGCGGTTTGATCCGGGCAATGGCTTCTTCGCGGGTCATAGCGATGAAGATAATAGCAATGTCGCCCCAACGCCAGCCGCCGCGGCCATGATCGCCACCACCGCATAGCGCCAGCCGCCGCCCACGCGGATCAGCTTCACTTCGGTCAGCGGGGGTGGGGGCGGGGCACCGCCCTTTTCCGGGAAAGCGTCTTCGATCCGGCGGACGAGGCCGGGCAGTCGCTGCAAGGTGCGCCAATTTTCGATCAGCGTGTCGGCGGCCTTGGCTTCCGGGCCGAGTTCGTCGCGCAGCCAGCCCTTCACATACGGGCCGCTGGTTTCCCACAGGTTGATGTCGGGGTCGAGCGATGTCGCCACGCCCTCCACCATCACCATCGTCTTTTGCAGCAGCAGCAAGTGGGGCTGGGTTTGCATGTCGAAATCGCGGGTGATGGCGAACAGGCCGTCCAGCATCCCGCCGACCGACAATTCGCGCACCGGCTTGCCGCGCATCGGTTCGCCCACCGCGCGCAGGGCGGTCGCGAACTCGGCCATATCATGGTGCGCGGGCACATATTGCGCCTCGAAATGGATTTCCGCGACACGCTTATAATTGCCGGTGATCAGGCCGTAGAGAATTTCCGCCAGCCACATCCGCGCGCGCCGGTCGATCCGCCCCATGATGCCGAAGTCGATCGCGACGATGTCGCCATTGGCTGTCACGAACAAATTGCCCTGATGCATGTCGGCGTGGAAGAATCCTTCCGCAATCGCCTGCCGCAGGAAAGCATTGACCAGCCGCGCGGCGATGGCGGGCAAGTCATGCCCCGCCGCGATCAGTGCTTCGCGGTCGGAAATCTTGATTCCGTCGATCCATTCCATCGTCATGACCTTGCCGGTCGTGCGATCCCAATCGATCGTGGGAATGCGATAGCCGGGCTCGGCGACCATCGTTTCGGCGAGTTCCGACGCGGAGGCGGCTTCGCGCCGCAGGTCGAGTTCGCGCGCTGTCCAGCGCTTCATATTGGCGATGACGAGGCGCGGGCGCAGCCGGGCGATTTCGCCGCCCAGTTGCTCGATATGGGCTGCGGCCCATTCATAGGTCATGATGTCGCGGTTGAACTGCTCCGCGACGCCGGGGCGGATCACCTTGACGGCGACATCGCGGCCATCGGTGGTCAGCGCGCGATGCACCTGCGCGATGGAGGCCGCGCCGACCGGCGCTTCGTCGAACCGGGCATAGATGGCCTCCAGCGGTCGGCCGAAACTCGTTTCGATCTGCTTGCGGATCGTATCGAAGGGGACGGGGGGGAGCGCGTCCTGCAGGCGCAGCAGGTCAAGCGTCGCTTCCTCCCCGACCAGGTCGGGACGGGTCGCAAGCGTCTGGCCCAGCTTGATCGCGGCTGGACCGATCGACTGGAAGGCATCGGCATAGCGCGGCTGTTTAGGTACGCGGGTGCCGAAGCGCGCGAGCCGCACCAGCCGCCGCACGGACGCCGGGGTCAGCGGGTCGCGCTCGATTCCGCGCAACGCGCCATGGCGCGCCAGCGTGCGCCCCCATTTGAGGAGTCGCCAGATATGGGTGATGTGCGACGTCATGCGGGGATCAAATCTTCCAGCCCGAATGGATCGCGACCAGGCCGCCCAGGATCGGTTCGACCTTGGTCTGCACGAACCCGGCGTCGCGGATCATGCCTTCGAACTGGGGCATGGGGGGGAAGCGGCGGATCGATTCGATCAGATAGCGATAGCTGTCGGCATCATTGGCGAACAGTTTGCCCAGTTGCGGGACCAGCTTGTGCGAATAGACGTCATACACGTCCGAAAAGCCCGGCCAAGTCGTGGTCGAAAATTCGAGGCAGAAGAAGCGCCCGCCAAATTTCAGCACCCGATGTGCTTCCGCCAATGCCTGGTCGATATGCGTTACGTTGCGGATGCCGAAGGCGATCGTATAGGCGTCGAAACTGCGATCGGCGAAGGTCAGTTGCTCCGCATTCTGTTCTGACCAGAGCAGGCCTTCCAGCCCCTTCTTCTTGGCGCGTTCCATGCCCACGCCCAGCATTTCGGGGTTGATGTCCGACACGGTGATGTCGGCCCCATATTTATGCATGCGAAAGGCGATGTCGCCGGTGCCACCCGCCATGTCGAGGATCGCTTCGCCCGGCCGCGGTTTCACACGGGCGACGAACTGATCCTTCCACAAACGATGCGCGCCCACCGACATGGCGTCGTTCATCAGATCATATTTGGCCGCGACATTGGAAAAGACCTCGCGGACCATGCCCTGTTTTTCGGCGGCATCGACGTCCCGATAGCCAAAGGATGCTGTTTCGTTCATGCCTGATCCTCTAGACAGAGATTGCGTGCCATTCCAGCCAAGAAGCTGGGAATTGGAAGCGCTCTTGCCTAGATGGTCCTTATGCCAGAGCTTCCCGAAGTCGAAACCACCGTTGCGGGCCTTCGATCCGTGCTGGAGGGCGCGGTTCTTGCCCGTGTCGAGCCGCGTCGCGCGGACCTGCGCTTTCCCATCCCGGTGGACCTGCGCCAGCGGCTGACCGGCGCGACGGTCACGGTGCTGACGCGGCGCGCCAAATATGGGCTGATCGCCACCGATCGGGGCGACATGATGATCTTTCATTTGGGGATGTCGGGCCGCTGGCGGGTGGACCCGACCGAAATCGGCACGCACGATCATCTGGTCCTGGAGACCGGGGCAGGGCGGCAACTGGCGCTCAACGATCCGCGCCGCTTCGGCTTTATCGATCTGGTGCGCAGCGAGGCGTGGGAGGCCTATGGCCCGTTCACCCGGATGGGACCGGAACCGCTGGGGCCGGATTTCGATGCCGCCCATCTGGCGGCCGTGCTGAAGGGCAAGGGGACGTCGATCAAGGCCGCGCTGCTTGACCAGCGAATCGTGGCGGGCTTGGGCAATATCTATGTGTGCGAAGCGCTCAACATGGCGGGCATCGCGCCGACGCGGGCAGCGGGGAAGATCAGCCGCCCGCGCCTGGTCCTGCTGGTCGATTCGATTCGCACGGTATTGGCCGCCGCGATCGTAGCCGGCGGATCGACGCTGCGCGATTATGCGCGGCCGGACGGGGAATTGGGCTATTTTTCCAAGCAATGGCGCGTCTATGGTCGCGAAGGCGAACCATGCCCCTGTGGCGGCACGGTGCAGCGCCGTGTCGATGGCGGCCGCTCCACCTTTTTCTGTCCGACATGTCAGCGGTGAAGCGGGTCCGACTGGTTGACGACCGGAACGAACCCTTGTAAGGCGCGCACCTTCATGAGGCGGGTTGGCGAGTCCGACTGGTCTCTTTTCAAATATTGACGAGAACCGAGGACTCTAAATGGCCAATACGCCGCAAGCCAAGAAGCGCATCCGCCGCAACGAACGTCGCGCCGCAATCAATGGTGCCCGCATCAGCCGGATCCGCACCCTGGTGAAGAAGGTGGAATCCGCCCTCGCCGCTGGTGACAAGGACGCTGCCGCCACCGCGCTGCAGTCGGTTCAGCCGGAAATGGCACGCGGCGTTGCGCGCGGCGTGATGCACAAGAACACGGCTTCGCGGAAGTTCGGCCGCCTGACCAAGGCTGTCAGCGCGCTCGCCTAAGCCTTCTCCCGCTTCTAGGGACTGAACAAGCCCGCTCCCGATCAGGGATGCGGGCTTTTTCGTGTCCATTCACAAGACGGTCACATGGCGGACACAAGCAATTCCCGCGATTCGACTGGTAGCCTCAAGATAATAACCAAATAACTAACTCAAAAACGGCGATATTTTCGCAACTAACCCTTTTCTGCGGGTTTGCCGAGTCAACGGCTTTATTTCATTTTTTTGAACCGCCGCGCCCTTGATCCGGGGGAGCGCCCCTGTCTATTTTCGACATCCGGCCGCCGTCGAATCATCTCTGTGCGGCCGTCATTTAGTCAGTGGATGGGATGGACTCGGCGAAGCAGGGGCTTTTGCCGGTGGGTTCGTTCGCGTCGCTGGTTCCTGCCCGAAGGCAGGGGGCATATTGGTAGGGTCGGCACAATA
>NZ_JAPMXX010000005.1:0-1787 GCF_032227065.1 Sphingobium sp. SA2 | reverse complement strand
CGGCGGGGACGTAGGGACGCGACAGGGCGAAGTTCACACCGTCGTCGGGGGTGGTCGGGCCGATTCGCAGAAATTGGGACAGGGAAGCGGCAGGGCAGTCACGGGTACGTACTGGCGGCGCGACACCAGCGCGACAGGGGCGCCCCATTGGCGCGCCAGGGACGCGACAGGCATCAGCGCGCTTTGTGCGGGGTGTCGGGAACGGCGCCAGTGGCGAAGGGATCGGCCATGCGATCGGCGTGCAGGGCCAGGGCCTTGTCCCATGTGCGTTCGAAAACGGTCCCGGCCAGCCGCGCGCGGAGGCGATGCGCGCTCGACCGCGACATGCCCGCCGCTCGCGCCGCGCGGGAGACATTACCGGTTTCAAGCAGCGCCGCGAGAAAGAGGCGCTGCCGGGCCGGGGTCCAATGGGCGCGATCGGGCTGGACGGTCGCGGACGAAGGGGTGGGGTCATGCTGCTTCATCGGCCAGGATAAAGCAGAGGAAATCCTACATTGGAAGGGGGGAGGTCCGCAGCGTGGGCGTTGCGGACCTCCATCCCCAATCCCTCCTGCCAGCCGGAGGGTAGCGCGACATGTTAAGCCGCAACGGATGAGGGGAAGCGATTTCAAAAATACTCAACGCTTGTTGCGAATTCATGATAGGAGTGGCGCAAGTCGACAAGCGTTTCCTGAAGAAGCGCCACTCCCCGGATCAGCTTTCACCTCCGCAAGCTTGCCGGTCAGGCGCAATGGGAATGATATGACGACCGACCACCATCCCGACCTGACGCAGAATTTAGGCTTGGCTCTTCTTGCCTGTTCCAACGCACCTGCCCTTCTGTTGAATGGCGACATGGGCGTCATCGGTGCCAGCGAGTCATTCTATCTCGCCTTTCCTTTGAAGCCTGAAAAGGTCGCCGGACACAGCCTTTTTGAGTTGGGGGCAGGCGAATGGGACGTGCCGCAGCTTCGATCGCTCATGAATGCGACCCTTGGCGGTTATGCGAGGATCGAGGCCTATGAGATGGATTTCGGATCGGGCACCCCGCGCCGCCTCGTGTTGAATGCCCGCAAGCTCGATTATGGCAGTGCCGATCAAACCCTCCTTCTGCTGACCATCACCGATGTCACGGAGGCACGGATCAGTGAGAAGCTCAAAGACGATCTGCTGCGCGAAAAAGCCATATTGCTGCAAGAGATCCAGCATCGCGTCGCCAACAGCCTCCAGATCATCGCGAGTGTCCTGATGCAAAGCGCGCGTCAGGTGCAATCCGAGGAAACACGCGGCCATCTGACCGACGCCCACAACCGTGTCATGTCGATTGCGACCGTTCAGCAACAGCTCACGGCCTCGCGGATTGGGGAGGTGGAATTGCGCAGCTACTTTACCCAACTTTGCCAGAGCCTTGGCGCTTCGATGATCCACGATCATAAAAGACTGTCGCTGGGTGTCACCGTCGATGAAAGCCGGGTGAGTGCGGATATTTCCGTGAGCCTTGGCCTGATCGTCACAGAACTCGTCATCAATGCCCTCAAGCACGCTTTCCCAGGAGACCGGCAGGGCAAGATCGAAGTCGATTATCATTCCGAGGATTCGGACTGGAATCTGTCCGTCAGCGACGACGGCATCGGCACAGTCGATACATTGGGTGACGCGAAATCAGGACTTGGAACAAGTATTGTCGAAGCTCTCGCCGATCAGTTGGGAGCCAAGATCGACATTCAGGACGGGCAACCCGGACTCATAATTTCCATCATTCACAATAAGAAAAGCGCTGAACTTTCGCCACCCGCAAAAGCGGCCTG
>NZ_JAPMXX010000004.1:0-58190 GCF_032227065.1 Sphingobium sp. SA2 | reverse complement strand
GTGGCGGCAAGAAAGGTTCGAGCACCGACCATTCGGCATCGGTCAAATCGCTTGGCAAAGTCAGTCCCGCGCGGGCATATTGCGCCCGAGTGGTATCGGTCCACATCGTTGATCTCCGGAAGTTTGTTGCAAAACCCCTGAATCAACGACTGCCGCAAGCGTCAAGCTAACCCGCTGATACCACTCAACTTAGTTTCGGATCGGGCTCTTAGACTTTTTGGCTATCAGGATTGCGGCCTTGAAAATAAGGCGATTCTGCATTACCTCTATTCGATACGGAGGTAATAGCCATGACGACATTAAGCATAACTGCGCGGGGCCAGGTGACTTTCCGGAAGGAAATTTTGAAGCATCTCGGCATCCAGCCCGGAGGCAAAATCAGGCTCGACCTACTGCCCGATGGGCGGGCGGAATTGAAAGCGGATCGGCCAAAAGGCTCGTGGCGGGAGCTGCACGGAATGCTCAAAGGAAAGGGCAACGGCCCCCGGTTCACGATCGAGGAAATCAACAACGCTATCGCAGACGCGGGCGCTGCTGCCGGTATGGCCGGTCTGGACGATAAATGAAGATCACGGCCGACACGAACGTCTTGCTGCGCCTAGTTCTGGCAGATGACGAAGCACAGGGCCTCGCCGCCGTCGAAGCGATGGAAAACGCAAGCCTTGTTGCCATCAGCGTGCATTCGCTGTGCGAACTCGCTTGGGTTTTGGAACGACTCTACAAGAAAGCTCGGTCCGAAATTGCCACCGCGATTCGGGGCGTGATCGAAGCGGAGAACGTCGTCGTCAATCGCCCTGCGGTCGATGCCGGCCTAGCCGTCCTCGATGCCGGCGGCGATTTCGCGGATGGGGTGATCGCCTTTGACGGCCAATGGCTCGGCGGGGAGACGTTCGTGTCCTTCGACAAAACGGCGGTCAAACTGCTGGACGGGCAGGGAATCGCTGCGCAACTGCTGAAATAGCCATGAGGGCGATATTCATCCGACCTGGGGAAAGCACTGGCAACGCCGGTGTTCCCTGTCACGACTTGGCGACGATCGCGCTGACGGAGCGCGACCACGAACAGGCGCGCGCGATCACGGCGAACTGGGTCGAAGCACCTGCGCTCATCGTCACCTCGCCCTATACCCGCACCCGGCAAACCGCCGCACCGACCATCGCCCGCTTTCCCGACGCGCTGGTGAAGACGTGGCCGATAGAGGAGTTCACCTATCTGCAACCGGCGCGCTGAACGGCACGCACAGCGCCGAACGGATGCCGCACCTCGAACGCTATTGGAGCGCGGCCGATCCTGATTATTGCGACGGGGAGGGGGCAGAGAGTTTCCGCGCCTTGCTCCGGCGCTGCGACGCAGCGCTGGCGCGCTTCGCCGCCATACCGCCTGCATCGCTGGTCTATGTGTTCGGCATGGGCAGTTCATCCAGGCCGCGCGCGCGATCGTCGCCGACGCCCCTCTGAACGATCGGGGCAAGATGCGCGCCTTCTGGCGCAAAGGCGAGCCGCCCGCGGATCAGCAATGCGGAGCGGGTGGGGTTTCATAGGGCGGTGGACCGCTGGGAATGTGCGGCGGCCGTCACTGCCTGACGCCTATAATCTCAATCCCGCTTCGCCGAAGCGTCCAAACGGCGCGATCACGCGCAAGACCGCTTGCGGGCTTGTCGGAGCGGTAACGCGGGGATAGAGCCGCGCCCGCAGGACGCGCCAGACATTCTATTATTATATCGTAACGACTTAATAATGATAGCGATGTGCTATACAAATGATAGATATTATCGCGCCACTGGCCGGCCGTTCCTGCCTCTCTCAAGCGCAACTGAAAGACGATAGCCGCCATAGTCTCGATCCGGCTGCGTCAATGAAACCCCTGAATCTACGGGAAAGGGAGAGGCTATCAGAGTCGCCTTGAACATGTTGGCAATATTTGCCATATGGGTTTGAAGATAGTGCGATGGCGACCATGCAGGAAAGGCGCGAGGCGTTCAAACGGGATGCCGTGCGCGCATGGGAAGAATATCAGGCGACCGGCCTGCACGCGACGATGGAGGAAGTCGATAAATGGCTAGAGAGCTGGAGAACGGCAAACGAGCTGCCCGCGCCTATGTCACTAATAGGCAATGAGCTGCCCAAGGCACCGAAACGCCGCGTCCCGCGAGGCGATGGCGGAAATAGCGGCAGGAAAGGGCGTCAGGTTCGACAACGTTGAGGCGCTGATGGCAGACCTCCATGCGGACGATCTGCCTGTCTGACAGGCCCGCTATGACAATTTTGCCGTAATGGCATTGGAGTTACACCGATGGCGACCATGAATGTATCCCTGCCCGATCCTCTGCGCGATTACGTGCAGCAGCGTATCGACAGCGGCCAATATGCCAGCGTCAGCGACTATGTGCGCGATCTGATCCGGCGCGATCAGAGCGTTGTCGTGGACGAGGAACGCTGGTTGAAAGACCTCGACGCCTCCATTGAGGCAAGCCTGAAAGAGATGGAAGCCGGAGGCGGTCATGATCTCCATGACGTTTGCGCCGAAATCATTGCCGATATTGAGGCGACCGCCGATCGCAAGCAGCACTGATGCAGGTGCGGCTATCGACGCAAGCCCGTCGCGATTTGCAAGGAATCAAGGAATGGATCGCGCCCAACAATCCGGCGCGAGCTGTGACGTTCATCGAAGAATTGCGCGATGCGGCGGCCCGGATCGGGACGATGCCCCATGCCTTTCCGCTGATCCCACGCTATGAACGGCATGGCATCCGTCGCCGGTCCTACAACGGTTATGGCATCCTCTATTCGGTGCAGTCCGATCGCGCCTTCGTGCATCGCATCATCGGCCCCGGCCAGGATCACGACCGCGCCTTGCGGCTGAATTGAGGCTTAGGCTCAGGACCCATTGATTGGCTGAGGGCGATGTGATTCAGGCTCCGCGAGGAGACTGAGCATGAGCGACCTGTATTGGCTAACGGACGAGCAGATGGCGCGCCTTTCGCCATATTTTCCCAAGAGCCACGGCAAGCCCCGGGTTGACGACCGGCGGGTCCTGAGCGGGATCATCTTCGTCAACCGGAACGGCCTGCGCTGGCGGGATGCGCCCAGAGAATACGGGCCGCACAAGACATTGTATAACCGCTGGAAACGGTGGGGCGAAATGGGCGTGTTCACTCGGATGATGGAAGGCCTGTCTGCCCAGAAAGCCGAGCCGCAGACCGTCATGATCGACGCAACCTATCTCAAGGCCCACCGCACGGCTTCCAGCCTTGGGGTAAAAAAGGGGATCTTGGGCGCCTGATCGGACGGACCAAGGGCGGCATGAACACCAAGTTGCACGCCGTGACTGATGCAAACGGCCGCCCTTTGAGCTTCTTCATCACGGCTGGCCAGGTCAGCGATTACACCGGTGCAGCGGCCTTGCTCGACGATTTGCCCAAGGCCAAGTGGATGCTCGCCGACCGCGGCTATGACGCTGACTGGTTCAGAGATGCGCTGGAGCAAAAGGGCATCAAACCGTGCATTCCGGGCCGCAAATCCCGCTCTCTGCCCGTCAAATACGACAAGCGGCGGTACAAACGGCGTAACCGCATCGAGATCATGTTCGGCCGCCTGAAGGACTGGCGCCGCGTGGCAACGCGATATGACCGCTGCCCAACCGTCTACTTCTCCGCACTCGCACTGGCCGCCACCGTGCTCTTCTGGCTGTGATCAGTGAGTCCTGAGGCTAAGGCCGATCTCGCGCTTTGCGAGATCTTCGGCCGTCTCCACGAGCTGCCGGACGGAGCGCGCCAGCCGATCGAGCTTCCACACCGCCAGCGTGTCGCCAGCGCGGAGATAGTCGAGCGCGGCCCTCAACTCCGGTCGATCGCGCTGCGCGCCCGACGCCTTCTCGTTGAACACCTTCTCGCACCCGGCTTCGCGAAGTGCTTCAAGCTGTAGGGCAGGGGACTGATCCCTGGTGGACACGCGCGCGTAGCCGACGAGCAAGGGCCTTCTCCGAAAACTCGACATAACCTAGCCGGATTTCGGAGAAGGAAACAAGGGACGGTTTTGAGAAGCTGAACAGGCTGTTTCGGCGACCTCGGCCGCGATCGGCGCGCGCCTCCCGCAATCGACCGTTTGACAGACATTGGTCGATCTGTGGGGTCTATCTGCTGCACGCCTCACATAGGCCGCAAACTTCGATCACCGGCTTTGTTGGCCGAAACCCCGCATTGGTTGCGGCACCCCGGATACTTGTCGCAATGCTGTCGTCGTCCAAATGCGTGATCCTGCCGCACTGCTCGCAGAAAAGCAGGATGCAGTCGTGAACGCAGCCGGGGTGGACATTGGGTAGGTAACGGTTTGCAACCTCCACGCGAGTGACGATGTTGGCTGCCACGAACAGGTCGAGAATGCGGTAGACCGAGTTTGCGGCTACGCGCCGGCCGCGCTGTTCCGAAAAGCGATCGGCGATGTCGTAAGCCGACGCGGGTCGGTCGAGACCGACGATGACATTGAATAGCTGAGCCCGCATATCGGTCCACTGCTCACCGACGCGCTCAAAGGCGGAGCGTGCGGCCTCTGCAAGCGCTTCTCCTTCCGGCTGCTCGTGCTTGTGACGCATGATGCAAGAATATGGCTCGACGGGGGTGGCGGGCAAGGCCACCCCTCTCTCAAGCACTTGGTTCATGTCGCGCGCCCCAGCTTCAGATTGCCGACATGCGCGATGGCGAGGACGATAGCGCCGGCAACCGTCAGCGGCGTTTCCAGCGGCGTGTCACCGAACGACAGCACACCGATGGCGAGCACTATAAGCCCAGCCGCGCCAAGCATTACGGGCCACCAAGCGCCATGTCGTGTCCTGCCGGAGAGAAGGGCCAAGCTGCTCGTCGGCACGGCAATCGCCAGCATCACCAGGTGAAAGGTCCGGCTGACCGGAATGACGCTGCTGAGCGCGGGAAGGGCGGCAAAGAGGAGGGGCAGCGCGAGACAGTGAATGAGGCACAGCAACGAAGCACCCAAAGCCGTGTGTTCGATCAGCCCCCGATGCGAGTTTCTCAACGTCCCTGCCACAAACCTCTCCATTATGGGGGTGGGGCAGGCCCTACCCCGTCTCCCTGTAACCTTTTGAAATGGCATCCCAGGTGGGGGAGGCCTGCTGCCCGCGACATCTTTGTCAGAGGCCGAACCTTAGCGAGACCCGGATGTCGCGACCGGAGAGCGGCGCGAAGTCCTTGAGAAAGCTAGAATGACGGCGTGCAACCACGTCGAAGATATTGTTGGCGCTGAGCAAGAGCGAAGTCCTGCTGCTGTTGGCAAAGGGTTTGAGGCTCACACTGGCGTTGACCAAGGTGTAGCCGGGCGTAGTGGTCTCGAAGTCGGCGATACGGTCCTGCTTGAACACGCGCTCCACCTCGGTACGCGCGGTGAACTTGTCGCCCTGCGCCTCCAGACCGCCGAGTAGACGAAGCGGCGGGATGCGCGGCACGGGGCCGCGGTCGATGATGGTGGCCCGGACATAATCGCCGAGCAGGTCGGCGTTGATGCGCGTGCCGCCCACCTCGAACAGCTTGGCCGAAAGATCGCCTTCGATGCCCCAATAGCTCGCGCCGGCTTGCTGGTACTGAAAGCAGGGCAGGTCGACTTCGCGGCCTGACGGTGCGGCCGCAGCCTCGCATACAGCCTGGTCGACCTGCTGCTCCGAAATATAGTTGTTGAAGCGGTTGTAATAGGCGGATGCGTCGAAGCTCAGGCGCTCACCGTGAACGTGAAGCGTCGCCTCGATCCCATAGCTCCGTTCCAGCCGGAAGTCCGGGTTGCCCAGCTCATAAGCTTGTGTGCCGGCATGAGGCCCGTTTGCGAACAGCTCCTCGGCTGACGGCGCGCGCTCGGTATATGAACCGTTCAGGCCGATGCGGATCGCGTCGGTGACGCCGTAACCGACCCCCAGTGAGCCGGAGAACGCGCCATAGTTGCGCTTCCCGCCAAAGAATCTCGGGTCACTGCCCACGGTCTTGGCGGTCTGGTTGCTCCACTCGTAACGAGCGCCGGCCGCAGCATGAAACGGCCCCGCATTATACTGCTGAAGCGTGAAGATGCCGGTCTGATTGGTTTCATTGCGGGGCAGGAAGGCTTCGACACCCTCGATGTTGAACGAACGGTTGAAATATTGGACACCGCTCGCGCCCTGCCATCCACCGCGATCTGCCTGAAGGAGTTCCAGTCGCCCCTCGGTGCCTTTGCTGTAGAACGCCGTGCCGATCTCGCCGGACGGTTCCAGCTCAAAATGGCGGTAGCTGGCATGGCCGGCGCGGATGCGGATGCGGTCGAGGAACCCGCCCCCGGTCTCGACTTCGCCGCGTAAGTCGACCCGGTCCTGCTTGACATCGAGCCGGGGCGACTCCTGCGCCTGGCCCACCTCGGTCGCATAGCGGATCGGCACGCCGTAGAGGCTGTCGTAACGACTGTAGCTTACGCCAAGTTGGCCCGTGTCGGTGATGATCGACGCGCCGACGCCCGCCGTCCAGGTCTCGGCGGCGGTGTTGGGGAGCTTGCCTCGGATAGCAGCGGAGGCCGCGAAGTCGATCGGGTCCTCGCCTGGTGCCACGTCTTGCGGCAAGCCGACTTGCGAGAGCGCAGCAGCGCGTGCCGCTGGCGATAGCGCGTAGCCGCCGATCCTGAGGTCGTCGGCTTTGAGATACGAGCCGTCGGCGTGGAGCACGAGATAGGGACCGACCGCCACGTCAGCAGCGCCGGCGATCGAACGCTCGTTCGCGGCCGAGCCGTAGGTGGCGATGCCATTCAGCCGATAGCCGTTCTCGGGCCGGGTCCGCGGAATGCGCGTGTCGATGACGTTCACCACCCCGCCCACCGCAGACGAGCCGAACAGCAGCGCCGATGGCCCGCGCAGCACCTCAATGCGCTCGGCCAGGAGCGGGTCGATGACCACCGCATGATCGACGGAGGTATTGGACAGGTCGATCGCGCCAATACCGTCCGTCAGCACGCGGATGCGCTCGCCCTGGAAACCGCGCAGGATGGGCCGGGACGCCGAAGGGCCGAAGGAGGTCGCCGACACGCCCGGCAGACGCGAGAGCGTCTCGCCAAGTGACGGGCGCAAGTCTCGGGTCAACGCCTCACCCTTCAGCACCGATGTGCCCTGAAGGACGTCGGTTTCGCTTTGCTGGAGTGGGGCGGTGACGATGATGTCGCGGTCCGAAGCGGGTATCTCCGGGCGGGATGGCCTAGGCGCAGTCGCCTGAGCGGTCGGCGCGTTCGCGGCATCGGTTTTGCTGCTCGGCATTGCGGTAGACGCGCTCTGCGCGACCGCGTTGCCGCTGATCGCAACAAGAGAAATCCCGATTAAAAGCACCGCCCTGGTTCTCATTCCCATCGCCTTGCCTGAAGAATATTGCGTCCGCGCGGTGTTATACTGTTACGCGATTCGAGGCCGAGTAGCCGCGTTTCAAAGGCGGTTCAAGGGGAGGTGCATTTGATCTGGGCCCCACAACAGGCCGCTGGCTGAGAACCGGCCATGCTGCACGACGAAACCAGATGACTCTTTGTGTATAAGAGCCGCTTGCCACTTCTCTGCACGGTTTATGGACCATCCGCCGACGCCGACTTCGATCGAAATGCCGGCTGCTGCCACTCACTTCGATGGCTGCGAAACCGACTGTGGCACTCCGGGAAACGGCAATGGCGGAAATGCCCCGCTTCTGCCGACACCGACTTACAAAACTGACATATTCACTGAGTTCATGTCGTACGCCCCAGCTTCAGGTTCCCGATAAGCGCAATGACTTGCAAGGCCTTCTTGAGCCTCCGCAGATCTCACTTCTTCGCGCAGAATTTTTCACTTGATGAAATCCACGGGTAAATTAACACAAAGAAAGGCATCATGATAGCGGCCCGGATCGGTAACTCTCCTACCAATCCACTCCAGTGACCGGTATACCAACCATGAACAAATGTTCCTATCGCGACCGCGATAGCACCTGTTGCAAGTCCGGGTATCCACCTCAATCTATATTTCATAGATATTCTCATTATTGTGAGATTTTTATTAGATGAGTTGGTCCTTAAGCATCGGCGGCGACCGCTTGGCATCGTAAACAGGACCCGGCTCGCGACATGCCTGCGCGTGAGCGCGAATACGACGCTTATAGTGGTAGGTCTCGGGCGCGAGTGCGACGAATCCAAGTACGATACCCACGAGGACATGGGCCGCGACCGTGATACCTGTGACGAGTACGATCGCAGCAACGATCTCCAGATTTTGGCCAACGAAAAGGGCAGCAACGCCCACGAGCGCGACGTCCTTGTTGGGGACTAGCGGAAGGCGCGACATCATCAGGCGGACGCTCGCCAGCAATATCCACCATCCTGCTGCGACGTCGGGAACAACGAGATGCCACATAAGCGCGGAGAGCGTCACCGTCGCCGCAATGCGCAGGAGATGGACGACGAAGATGCGGATCAGCACAGGACGACGAAGCGTGAACATTCGATGTCCGAATGCGGTGATACCGATCGACACGGCCATCACGAAAAACACAGACCCGACAATCGCGGTTCCGACGCTTCCGGTCCTCAACTCAAGGAACATGGGATAGGCGAGAGCGAGTACGGCGATCGTCGCCACATTGCCAGCAAGCGCGGACAGAATCGCGACATCCTTTACGGCACCAAATGGCGACGCGACCATCTCAGCCCGGCGTTTTGCCCAAAGATAGAACTGCGTCTCTCCCATGTAGCCCAGGACAAGATTATTGGTCACCTGCTTGTGAAGCAACGGAAGCAGACCAACGACGGGCAAGCGCCATAGCCCCCGGAAGATCGCCCACTCGGACACCGGTGTAGCTAGGTAGGAAGCCGCAAACGCCAACCAGAACAGAGCGCTCGTCGGTACTAAGGTGGTGAGAGTTATGAAATCGATGGAGCGCAGCTGAAATGCAACGGCGGCAAGAATCCCTAGCGAGAACGCAAGGCTACCCCAACGGGTGAAGCCGGGCCGGACAACGCCCTGAAGCGTCCTGAGCGTGGCTGGCAGCGTACTCGGTTTGATGCGCAAGCCCAAAGGCCCGATATTCATGTTCGTTAAGTCCCGAAAATCGTAGCCCATTGTCACAGGCCGCGGACAATTCGTGTGGTTCGAACGCCGACACGGGGGTGGCATTGCGCGCAAATAGCGTTCCGCTAGGGGTCGCATGGCTTGTCGGATAGAGTCACGACCATCATCGCCGCCACTGCTCCGATGCGATCGGCAACCCCCAGCTCAGACTGACACATTACCAACGCATGATTTGGTGCGCTGGGAGGCGTCCTTGCTCCCATCATCAATTTTCCCGGCCGCTCTGAAATAATGTCTATTGTCTGAAGACGCCGCGGCCGAACACATCCGCAGTCCGTTTGCAAAAAACGAGCGGACCTGCACGGCCTTCAAAAATCGCGAGATACCGAGATCGAGAAGGCGCGTGGGCGGGCGGGTGTGTACTGGCGTTCCGTGCGCACCGAAAAGGGATTGCCAAAGGCAAGCGTGTCGCCCCGCGCATTGAAGAGGTTCGTCGCCGACAGGTCCACCACGAACGCTCCCCTGCGAGCCTCAAGCCCCGCCCCAAACTCGGCGAACCCGCCCATCCGCCGGTCGAGCCCAGGGTCCAGGCTCAGCCTAGACCGTCCTAGGTAGCGACCGGTCACCGCGGGCGACACTCGCCAGGACCCTGCATCGATCGAATGTCGCATCTCGAAGTGGCCGGATACGTCAGGTACAACAGGAAGGCGCGGGTCACGCTCCAACTCTGCACCATCAATGCCGCGAACCAGCCGGGCGCGCTGGCCGGAGGCGCCCGCAACAAAGGACCATGCCGATGTCGGCCGCCACCGAACGGTCAGTTCGCCGCCCAGGATATTCGCGTCGCCAGCGTTACGCGTCGCCACAAGGCCGGAATTAAGAAGATAGTCCGACTGAACGTCCGACCAGATGGAGCTGAACGCGCCAACTTCAACCTGAAGCCTGCCGCCGTCCGAAGTGCGTCGAAATCCAGCTTCGAATGCGACCAACTGATCGGCATCGTAGCGGCCGGTTTCCACGTTGGTCGGATCAAGGCCCCCGGGCCGGAATGCGGACGCAACGCGAAAGTAGGCCAACGAGGCGGAGGAGGGCAACCATGACAGCGTCGCGCTGGGCGATACGCCCCATAAAGACTTGGACCGAACTTCGGTTCCGACATCGTCGTCGCGGTCCTCCTTGACGGTCGAGCGGAAAACGCGGATGCCAAGGCCGAGACGAAGACCATCGATAAGGGGTCGGCTACCCTCGGCAAACATGGCTGTTTCGGTGACGCTTCTTGACGCGTCCAGCAAATCTGCGATCATCGGGCTGATTTCCGATGCTCGGCCGCGAGCGCCGCTACGGGATGAGAGATAGGAAACGCCCAAAGCCCAAGGCGTTCGGCCGCTTTTGTTCGCAAGGCGGATTTCCTGGTCGAATACCTGATATGTGCGGGTTTCGGCATACCGCAGCGGCGCGGTCAGACCGAGGGACGAGGCCGCGCTGCTCGCGTCGTCAACCTTCAGCGTCCTCTGCGTTGCTAGGCTTGTAGAGACGGTCAGGGCATAAGGCCCAAGCTCACCTTGCAGGACGCCCGAGGTGAGCCAGACATTATTCGACCGTGGCTCCGGCGTCCGGTCTGCGCGTGTCAGCTCTTCCTTGTCGCGATCCACATATTGGCTGTCGAGCGCGCGGATGTTCTGACCGGCGCCAATGAGGTCAAAAGTCCACCCCTCGCTTGGGACAACGCGAAGCGACGCTCTGGTGCCGCGCACGACCGTTCGGTTGACGTCCGAGCGACCTCCAGCGTTGTTGATCCAGCCTGGCGCGACATCGACGTAGCCCACCAACCGCAAGGCGGCCTGATCCTGGCGCACGGGTAAGTTGACGACGCCCTCGACCGACGCGCCGACACCGTGACCCGGGAGGCCGGCGAGACGCTGACGGGAGCGACCGGCAAATTGGCCCAAATCGGGCGCAATGGTCATCACGCGGTAGACGCCGCCCAGTGCTCCCGTGCCGTAAAGCGGCCCCTGCGGTCCCTTCAGTACCTCGACCCGATCCACATCAACCATTCGGAAGTCGGGATCGGGCGCGTCGTAAGTGATCCGGGCCTCGTTCAGGTACACGCTCACCGGGGATTGTCCGAAGCCAATAAACGGACTGTCGGCTATGCCCCGCAAGAACAATCGGCTCGCACCTGGCCCGCCATTCGTAGCAATCAATCCCTGAACCTGGGTCGCCACCGCCGACGTGCCAGCGTCCGAGCCCGCGGCGGCGCTTCCATCCAGTACATGGACCGTGACCGGTCCCGGCACTTGCGAAAGCAACTCGCGCATCTTCCTGGCGGTGACGATGATGTCCGATGAAACGGTTGGATCTGCGCTGGCGGCTGTCGGGCCGGCGTTCGGGGCGGCGGGGGCAGCCGATATCCGAAAGGTCGCCGGTCCGACGCGGTGGGCCGAGAGGCCGGTGCCTGCCAAGAGTCGCGCGTAAGCGGCATCGATCGTCATCCGGCCTCGCAACGCGATCGCCCGGCGCTGTGGAAGCGGAGCATCGAGCGCGAACGATGTCTTCGTCTGAGTGGCGAGCGCGGCGAGCATCGTCTCAAGCGTACCAGCGGGGACGTCGATCGAAAGGACACGCTCCTGAGCTGTTGAGTTGCACTGAGAAGTGACCCGGGATTTTCATTGAGAAGTGACCCGGGTGGGCGAGGTTGATGTGCTGCCTGCGACGAGCAGGGTCAAGCGGGTGATTTGTCCTTTCTGGGTTTTGGGGCGGCGGAACTGGCCCTAAAGCGGAAGCTGTCATTGCCGGTTTCAAGGATGTGGCAATGATGCGTGAGGCGATCCAGCAGGGCGGTGGTCATTTTCGCATCGCCAAAGATACTGGACCACTCGCTGAAGCTCAGGTTGGTGGTGATAACAACGCTGGTCCGCTCATAGAGTTTGCTGAGCAGATGGAACAGCATGGCCCCGCCTGAAGGGCTGAAGGGTAGATATCCCAGCTCATCAAGGATGACGAGGTCGAGGCGCAACAGACGCTCGGCCAACTGGCCCGCCCTGTTTGCGGCCTTTTCCTGCTCCAACGCATTGACCAGATCGACGGTAGAGAAGAAGCGGATCTTTTTGCGGTGATGCTCAACCGCCTGGACGCCCAAAGCCGTCGCGATGTGGCTTTTGCCGGTGCCTGGTCCGCCGATCAGTACGACGTTGTCGGCGCTATCCATAAAGTCACCACGATGAAGTTGACGCACGAGCGCCTCGTTGACCTCACTGACGGCAAAGTCGAAGCCTGCCAGATCCTTGTAGGCCGGGAACCGGGCTGCCTTGATCTGGTAAGCAATGGACCTGACCTCGCGCTCGGCCATTTCCGCTTTGAGAAGCTGGGAGAGGATCGGAACGGCAGCGTCAAAGGCTGGCGCGCCCTGCTCGATCAGATCGCCGGCGGCTTGCGCCATGCCATACATTTTGAGGCCGCGTAGCATGACAACCACAGCGGCGCTGGCGGGATCATGACGCATGGCGTAACGTCCTCAGCGTGTCGTAGCGTTCGACATCGGCCACAGGCTCCTGGGCGAGGCGCAGGGCTTGCGGGGCATCGATTGGGGATGCCGGTGGAGCCTTGCCATCGATCAGGCGGTGCAGAACATTGAGGATGTGGGTTTTGGTCGGCACCCCGGCTTCAAGGGCCAGTTCGACTGCGCTGAGTACAGCCTGCTCATTATGCTGTAGAACGAGGGCGAGGATTTCGACCATCTCCCTGTCACCACCAAGCCGTTTGAGCAGATGCCCCTGCAGTTGCCGGAAGGCTTCGGGCATTTCCAGGAATGGCGCTCCATTGCGCAAAGCGCCAGGCTTGCGCTGAACAACTGCCAGATAGTGCCGCCAGTCATAGATCGTCTGCCCCGGCTTCTGGTGAGAGCGGTCGATAATTCGGTTGTGCTCGCACAAGATTTGCCCCTCGGCCGCGATAACCAACCGATCGGGATAGACCCGCAGGCTCACTGGCCGGTTCGCAAAGGAAGCAGGCACGCTATAGCGATTGCGCTCGAACGCGATCAGGCAGGTGGGCGACACGCGCTTGGTATGCTCGACAAAGCCATCGAAGGCCCTTCCCATCGGCATCAGGCTGATAATCTCAGCGGCGTGCACATCGGCAACTGTGCCGGGCAGGACGCCATGCT
The DNA here is from genome assembly GCF_032227065.1 of Sphingobium sp. SA2. Classification (NCBI taxonomy): domain Bacteria; kingdom Pseudomonadati; phylum Pseudomonadota; class Alphaproteobacteria; order Sphingomonadales; family Sphingobiaceae; genus Sphingobium; species Sphingobium sp. SA2. The sequence goes on along the minus strand of NZ_JAPMXX010000004.1, from coordinate 44,986 downwards.
GGATTTCTCCCCATTGTGCGATGCACCGCTCTTCCAACCAGGCATTGAGGGCATCAAGATCCGGGAAGCTGGGCATTGGCTGCCATAACCGCCGACGCGCATCCTGAACGTTTTTCTCGACCTGGCCTTTCTCCCAGCCTGAGGCCGGATTGCAAAAATCCGTCTCGAACAGGTAGTGACTGGCCATGGCAGCGAACCGCGCATTGACCTGCCGGATTTTACCCTTGCCGATCCGGTCTACAGCCGTCTTCATATTGTCGAATATACCACGCTGCGGCACGCCGCCCAGCACCCGGAATGCATGCGTCAGCGCATCGAACAACATCTCGTGGGTTTGAAGCAGGTAGGCTCGCGTAATGAACGCCCGACTGTGGGAGAGCTTGGTATGGGCCACCTGCAGCTTGACAGGTCGGCCATTCAGAAGGGCATAATCCTCACTCCAATCGAACTGGAAGGCCTCACCGGGCTGGAAGATCAGCGGTACGAATGTACCGCGCCCGCTGGTTTGCTTTTCATATTGGCGTTCGGTCTTCCACGCTCGGGCGAAGGCGGCAACACGGCCATATGACCCCTCGTAGCCCAGCATAACCAGATCAGCATATAGCTGCTTGGCTGTTCGCTTCTGCTTGCGCGACTTGCCGGATTCCACCCGCAGCCACGTCGTCAATTTTTCTGCAAACTGATCAAGCTTGCTCGGCCGTTTGGGAACCTTGAACGTCGGCTCCACCGCGTCATCGCGCAGATATTTGCGGATCGTGTTGCGCGATAATCCAGTCCGCCGCCTGATCTCGCGAATGGGGATGCCTTGCCGAAAATGCCAGCGGCGGATCACACTGAGTAAGTCCATGTCGATCACTCCGATGCCTCCTGACTGTCAGCCAGGGGCTAGGAAAACATGGGTCAATTCTCAGTGAAAACTTATAACCCTTCCGGGTCACTTCTCAGTGCAACTCAACACTCATATTTTAGAGAGCAAGTCAACGGGCCCGACAGCGACCACCCCGAAGGGCTATTGCGACGCACTCTCAAATCACCTATTGCGTTGGTGAGAGAGATTCGCAAAAGGGTCAACGGTGAGAAATCTTGGTATTGGAACTGCACTCGGCTTCGGGCTGCTCACCGTCCCGGCAATGGCTCAAGACCAGTTCCTGCCGGGACCCGGCAGCACCTCGCAAACGATCATCGTGACCGGCGTCCGCGACGGCTATCAGATCGATGCGACCAGCACCGCCACGCGCACACCGACCGAGCTCAACGATGTCCCCCAAGCGGTCTCGATCATCACGGAAACGCAGATCGACGACCAGGCGATGCGCTCTATTGCCGATGTACTACGCTATGTCCCCGGCGCCGTAATCTCCCAAGGTGAGGGACACCGCGATCAGATCATCCTGCGCGGGAACAGCAGCACCGCAGACTTCTTCGTCGATGGCTTGCGGGACGACGTGCAATATTATCGCGGCCTCTACAATGCAGAGAGGATCGAGGTTCTGAAAGGTCCCAACGCGATGATCTTCGGGCGCGGCGGCGGCGGGGGCGTAATCAACCGCGTCACCAAGCGCCCTGTCGCCAACGCCTTCATCAGCGGCAGCGGTTCGGCGGACACATATGGCGCATGGTATGTCGACGCCGACATCAGTCAGCCACTCAGCGAGTCCGTCTCCACCCGGATGAACGCCGTTTACGAGGAGTTCCGAAACAATCGCGACTTCTATGACGGGCGCCGGGTTGCGATCAACCCGACCGTCGCGCTCTCGCTCGGCGGTGCGACTCGGATCGATCTGGGCTTCGAATATAACAGCGACAAGCGAACGATCGACCGAGGCGTCCCCTCGGCCGTTCAGGGCTCGCTGACGAGCCCGTCACGCCCGCTCACCGGCGCCCGCGACACCTTCTTCGGTGTGCCGGGATTCAACGTCAGCGATTTCGAGGCCAAGGTCCTGAATGGGCGCGTCGAGCACCGCTTCAGCGACAATCTGACCCTGACCAGTCGGGTCCTGTATGGTGATTACGACAAGCTCTATCGGAACGCCTTTCCGGTCACCCCGGTCACGTCGCGCGGCGGCGTCCAGAGCGTCGGCCTCGAAGCGTATAGCGATCCCACGACACGCAAGAACCTGCTCAACCAGAACGACCTTGTTTGGAGGGTCACCACTGGACCCGTCCGCCACGTGCTGCTCGCTGGCTTCGAAATTAGCGACCAGCGCACGCGCAACCAGCGGATCAACGGCTTTTTCGGGGGTGGTGATATCGTCAACGGGGGGCGGCGCGTCTTTGTCGGGTTGGCCGACCCGATCACGGTGCCGCCGGTCACGCTGCGCACCACTCCCAATACCGGCTACCGGTCAATCCGCACGAACGCCGACGCCGCCGCCTTCTATGTGCAGGACCAGATCTCGATCGGCGACCATGTCGATCTGATCGGCGGCGTTCGCCGCGACCGCTTCACGCTTAACGTCGACGACCTGGTTGCCGGGCAGAGCTATCGCCGGACCGACACGCTTTGGTCTCCCCGAGTGGGCGTGGTGCTCAAGCCGGTGCAACCTGTCTCGATATACGCCAGCTATAGCCGGTCCTTCCTGCCGCAGTCGGGGGATCAATTCTCATCGCTCGATGTCACCAGCGCCGCGCTGGAGCCGGAGAGGTTCGACAATTACGAGCTTGGCCTCAAATGGGATATCCGCCCGACGCTGAACCTGACCGCCGCCATCTACCAGCTTGACCGCACCAACACCCGCGCGGCCGACCCCAATGACCCCGCACGGACGGTGCTCACGGGCGCGCAGCGCAGCAAAGGGCTCGAACTCGGCCTTAGCGGCGCGATCACACCCCAGTGGCAGATCAGCGCGGGCTATGCGCTGCAGGACGCGACAATTCGCAAAACGACGAGTGCCGCCCCGGCCGGGCGCGAGGTTCCGCTGGTTCCAAAACAACAGGCTTCGCTCTGGACGCGTTACGACCTCACCCCACGCTTGGGGGCCGGCGCCGGTGTCTACCACCAGTCGAAAAGCTTCACGTCCATCAGCAACACCGCCATCCTGCCCGCCTTCACCCGCGTCGATGCCGCCGCATTCTTCAAGCTCACCCCCCAGATCGAGGCGCAAATCAACGTCGAGAATCTGCTTAACAGCGATTATTTCTCGTCCGCCTACAACGACAACAACATCATGCCCGGCGCGCCGACGACGGTGCGCGCAACGGTTAGAATGAGATTATAACGGTGTTGGCCAACTTGGTCGGGTGCGGATCAAGCCGCCCTCGCAAAAGTCGGTGAGACGCCGCTGGCCGGTTTAGAAACCAGTCTTCGCCGATGGATCACAGGACTGGCGCATGAACTCCAGGGCATCACCGACGCGGCGCACCGCGTCGTTGTCCCCGACGAATATATCGAGACCCTCGTAGGGCTGCGCGCCCCCTTTGATCTCCACCGACGCCTGGGGCGCGTTGGCCGAGTAAAGCGGTCGGATCGCAACCACCTGATCTAGTTGGGGTCACTACACGAAAGTGAGTTTTACGTACGCTAGGCGCGAACGGATGGCGAACGGCAAAAAGTGGTGATTCCTGCCCCCGGATTATATCACGCAGCGAGCAGTGACGGCGATGTGCGAAGCGGCCTTAGCTGATCCGGTGCCGGCCGGTCTTCCCGTTCCCAGCTATAGTCGCCGGTGAGCGCGATATGCTCCCATCCCAGCGGCGCGATATGGCGGGCAACTTCGTCCGGCGTTCCCATGGCGGTCAGTGCCTGTTCGAGATAGCGGGTGATGCCAGGTCCAGCCAGACGCTTGACCATACCGCGTACGGCATCGTCTTCATTCGGGATCGTGCCATGAAAGCGAACCTCGCCGCCGCGTTCGCCCTCCGCCACGGCCACCGCGATCGTCTCCTTGTGCACGTCCAGCCCGATGTACTTCAATCTCTTTGCCATCGATCATCTCCGTTGCTGACCCTCCGCAGGTGAAGCATCGCAGATCAAAGCCCTCATGGCTCAGGCAGTCATTGGGTCTAAGGGAGAACGGAGGGCGAACGTCACGCGGCGAGCAGGGAACTGACGGCGCGTAGCGGCCGCAGGGCATCCGGATCGGGCCGGTCTTCGACATTCCAGCTATAGTCGCCGGTCAGCGAGATATGCTCCCAGCCCAATGGCGCGATGTGGCGTGCGATCTCGTCCGGCGTGCCGATGTCAGCCAACGCCATTTCGAGATAGCGGGTGTTCCACAGGATGATGGCGGCGACGAGCAGGTTGAGGCCGGATGCGCGATAGGTCTGGTTTTCGAATCGCCGATCACGCAGTTCGCCAAGCTGGTTGAAGAAGAGCGCGCGGGCGAGCGCATTGCGGGCCTCGCCCTTGTTGAGGCCCGCTTGGGTGCGTCGGCGTAGATCGATGTCGCGCAGCCAGTCGAGCATGAAGATCGAGCGTTCGAGGCGGCCGAGCTCGCGCAGCGCGAGGGCCAGTCCATTCTGTCGCGGATATGGCGATCAGCGCACGCGCAACCAGCGGATCAATGGCTTTTTCGGAAGTGGTGATATCGTCAATGGAGGGCGGCGCGTCTTTGTCGCGTTGGCTGACCGAATCACGGTGCCGCCAGTCACGCTGCGCACCACCGCCAACACCGGCTACCGGTCTATCCGGACAAATGCCGACGCCACGGCCTTCTATGTGCAGGACCAGATCTCGATCGGCGAACATGTCGATGTCATCGGCGGCGTTCGCCGCGACCGCTTCAAGCTCAGCATCGATGATCTCGTCGCCGGGCGGAGCTATAGCCGGACCGACACCCTCTGGTCTCCCCGCCTTGGGGTAGTGCTGAAGCCGGTGCAACCCGTCTCGATCTACGCCAGCTATAGCCGGTCCTTCCTGCCGCAATCGGGCGATCAGTTTTCATCGCTCGACATAACAACCGCCGCGCTGGAACCAGAGAAGTTCGACAATTACGAAGTCGGCCTCAAATGGGATGTTTCCCCAACGCTTAACCTGACCGCTGCCGTCTACCGGCTCGATCGCACCAACACCCGCGCGACCGACCCCAACGACGCCACGCGGACGGTGCTAACGGGCGCGCAGCGCAGCAAAGGGCTTGAGATCGGCCTCAACGGCGCGATCACACCCCAATGGCAAATCAGCGCCGGCTACACGCTGCAGGACGCAAAAATCCGCAAGACAACGAGTGCGGCTCCTGCCGGCCGCGAGGTCCCGCTTGTGCCCAAGCAGCAGGCTTCGCTCTGGACCCGCTACGACTTCACCCCTCGCTTGGGAGCCGGGGTCGGCGTCTACCACCAGACAAAAAGCTTCACCTCCGTCAGCAATGCCGCCGTCCTGCCTGCGTTCACCCGCGTCGATGCCGCCGCGTTCTTCAAGCTCACCCCCCAGATTGAGGCGCAAATCAACGTCGAGAACCTCCTCGACAGCAATTATTTCTCGTCCGCCTACAACGATAACAACATCATGCCCGGTGCGCCGACAACCGCGCGAGCGACGGTTAGAATGAGCTTTTAGACAAAGGCTTTTCCTTTGGTGCTGGATGCTTTCACCGTAGTTGTTCAGCACGCACTAAACCGCCTCCTCGGCGGGGGGGCAGACACAGACATGGCCCCTCCATTTCCTCCAGAAGACGATAGTGTCGATCTATCGCCGCTGCCCGTTCTTGGACCATTCCGCTTGCCGTCACCCAACTCCTGCGGACAGCGGAATGGTCATGTGCCGCTGCCCGGCTCACGAGCAATATCGGCGGCTTGTTGCCAATCGCGCTATCTGGTCGCGACAAACGTCGACATATGCACGGCCATGCCGTTGCCCACAGCCGCCACGCACACATTGTCGCCCCCTCGCTTGACCTGACGAACACCATGGTTGCCGCCCTAGCTGCGCTCGGCCTGCCAATAGAAGGTGAATCAGGAACTTGAAAACAGCGGGACGCGTGGATCGCCGGCCTGCGTGCGAGCTGTGAACGATTGGACGCAATGGAAAAGTGCGCCGCCGCGCCCGGGGGCGTTCCCGCTTAGTGACATTCGTTCACGTCGGATTCGAGGGGTGTTCGCCGGCCGTGCGTAATGGATGTTAGCACGACGGAGGAATGAACATGGATATGGATTTAGACAGCGCCTTGCGCCGCCTTGCCGAGCAGCCGCTTCATCCCCGGCTCGCTGAACTGGAAGGCGATGTCATGCGGTTAATCGCAGCGGAGCAGCGCGCCGGCAGCGGAGTGACACTGCGGGCTGGCATGCTGGCAGCGGTAGGCGCAGTCGTCTTGGGAGTGCTGGGCGGCGGATTGTCGTCCGCAGCGGCGACTGCGCAGATGCCGACGCTGACGCCTTTCGGGCCCGCCACGCCGCTAGCGCCTTCGACCTTGCTGGCGTTCCAGTGACGAGCAGCGCCCGGAGAACGATGCTGATCGCGGCCGTCGTGTTCTTGGCAGCGATCGCAGGCGTGTGGGCTGGGCGCGAGTTGTTCCCTTCCCCACCGAGCCCGGGCGTGGAACTTCATAGCTTGCTCCACGACGGGCTCGGGTTGGACGAGGCTCAACGGACCAAGCTCGAGACGCTGGAGTCCCGCTTCGCCGTTCGAAGGCGTGCCTTGGAGCTGGAACTCAGGGCCGACAACGCGCGGCTCGCCGACGCCATCGAGGTCGAGCATGGCAATGGGCCGCAGGTCGCGGCGGCCGTCGATCGTTCGCACGGCGCGATGGGCGAGCTCCAAAAGGAGACGTTGAACCATATGTTCGCGATGCGGCAGATCCTGCGGCCCGACCAGGCGAGGACGTTCGACCGCGCGGTGGTTAAGGCGCTGACCGCAGACGCGCGGTGAGTCTTGAACTTTCGGCCTGCACGGACGGCGAACTCGCCGCCTTGACGCTCGCTGGACGTCAGGCCGCCTTCGCCGAGATCATGCGCCGGCACAAGGGGCCGGTTTACCGCCTGATCCGTGCACATATCGGCGATGCCGAAGAGGCGCTTGACCTCACTCAGGAATGCTTCGCGGCCGCCTTTCAGAACTTGCGAAAGTATGACGGAGATCGGCCGCTCGCTGCGTGGCTGGCCCGCGTGGCAATCAACAAGAGCCGCGATTGGCTTCGGCGGCGACGCATACGCCAGATACTATCGTTCGCCTCTTCGCTGCCGCCTGAGACGGGGGCGTTTGCGGGAGGGGGCGGAATCCTACGCTAAGGATTTGGGCCAGCGATATTCCCCGGTTAGATTGATGTGTTCCCATCCCAACGGCGAGACGTGGGCGAGTAGATCAGGCGCGATATGGGCACCGCTGGCGGCCCGGGTATTGACGACCTCGCCGAGCTTCATGGTGTTCCAGAATATGATGATGGCGGCGAGCAGGTTCATTCCGGCGATGCGATAGTGCTGGCCTTCGCCGGATCGATCCCGGATTTCACCTCGGCGGTGGAAGCTGATGGCGCGCTTTAGGGCGTGGTGGGCCTCACCCTTGTTGAGGCCGATCTGAGCCTGGCGCTGGAGGCCGGCATCAAGAATCCAGTCGATCATGAACAGGGTTCGCTCGATGCGGCCCACCTCTCGCAATGCGAGGGCCAGCTCATTCTGGCGCGGGTAAGAGGCGAGCTTGCGAAGAATCTGGCTGGGGGCGACGATCCCCGCTGCGATCGTCGCCATGATGCGCAGGATGTCGGGCCAGTTGCGCTCGATGAGCGGTTCATTGATCTTACCTCCGACCAGCGCTCGCACATTGGCCGGCGTCGCGTTGGGCGTGAAGGCATAGAGTCTTTTCTGAGGGAGATCGCGGATACGGGGGGCGAACCTGTAGCCGAGCAAGGCGCAGGCGGCGAACACATGATCGGTGAAGCCGCCCGTGTCGGCAAAATGCTGGCGAACGCGGCGGCCCGCGTCATTCATGAGCAGCCCGTCCAGGATATAGGGAGCCTCGCTGACCGTTGCCGGGATCACCTGGGTTGCGAACGGCGCATATTGATCGGACACATGGCTGTATCCCTTGAGGCCCGGGACGTTGCCATATTTCGCGTTGATCAGATTCATCGCCTCGCCCTGCTCGGTAGCAAGGAAGAACTGCCCGTCGCTGGATGCCGATTGCCCTTGTCCCCAGAAGGCGGCCATGGGCAGGGCGGCGTGGGCCTCCACGATCATGGCGAGCGCCCGATCATAGGCGCTGCCTTCGACATGCCAGCGCGCGATCCGCAGCAATTCCCAGAAGCTGTGCGTGTTGGTCGCCGCCGCCATCTTGCGCAAACCGAGATTGACGCCTTCCGCCAGCAACACGTTCATCAGGCCGATCCGGTCGCTGCAGGGCGCGCCGGTGCGCAGATGCGTGAACGCCTCGGAAAATCCGGTTCGCTCATCGACTTCCAGCAACAGATCGGTGATCCTCGCGGGCGGGAGCTGTTGATAGAGATCGAGCACGAGATCCTCGGCCCCTTCGGGCGTGTCGGCCCTCAGCTTGTCGATGTGCAGCTTGCCGTTCTCGATGATGCCGCCTGGGATCGTGCCGGTTCGCGCCGCGCGGCCAAACTCCTTCAGCCGTGTATCCAGTCGAGCCCTGCGCTCGGCCAGCCATTCGCCGGGTCGCAGCGGCACGGCGAGCCGCGCGGTCTGCTCTATCGCCTGTGGCGGGACCAGAAGCTGCTTGAGGTCGCCATAGCGGCGCGATCCCGCCAACCATATGTCACCGGACCGGAAGGCGTCGCGGATGTGGAACAGCACCGCGATTTCCCAAAGCCGGTGGTCGCCGCTGGGCTCAGCGCGAAGATGACGATGCCATTTCGAGTTGGGACGTAGAAAATCCACCGGCGGATCGACCTTGATCCCGTTACGCAGCATCGCAACGGCCGCCAGAAGAGGCGTGGCGATCGGCGCCGCCTGCATGTCGAGCAGGCGCAGCATCCTGGGCGCGTAGAGGCGGAAACGGTGATAGCCGTCCAGCACACGGCTGAGCGGGTCGGCCGCGAGCACGTTGGTCAGCGCGGAGGCCGTGGCGACAAGGGTTCTGAACCGTTCCCAGCCAGGCCCGGTGGCGATTATCCCGTCCAGGGCCGTGCCATCGTCCTGCGCTCCAAGCAAAGCACCACCGATTTCGGCAAAGGACTTCAGCGTGTCCCGAACGGCCGCCTTTTCGTCGGCGATCCTGGTGTTGCAAAGGCGTTCGGAGGCCCGATAGAGACGGCCTACGATGCGATCGTGGGTCTCCACGATGACATCGGCCAGCGATGACCGCCATTCCAGGGTGCAGACAGCGAGGATCGCAAGCCGCCTGTCTTCGGGCAGATCACGCATGCCGTCGGCGTAATAGCGCTCGCCCTGCCGGCGAAGCCGGGTCACACGATGCGCCGGCACGCCGTCCAGCAAATCCGCCGGAAGATCGAACCTTTGAAGATATTCCAGTCGATCCATCAGCCGGTTAGCGGCTGCTGAATTTGCGCCAACCTCGAACTGTCGCAGCCATACGAAGCGCGTGACGCGACCATCCACCGTATCCTCCAACAGGTGAGCCAAATTCTCGCTCAGGGTTGGCGTGATGCGATGGGCGATAAGATCCTCGATCCGGCGCTCGGCCTCAACCAGCGCATCGGCGCAAAGGCGCTCGATCGTCGAGGAGCCGGGAAGGATCGTGCGGGTGCGGCGACACTCCGCAACGAAGCGACGGGCAAGATCCTCATTCGATGTCGCCGCCTCGGCTTCCCGAGCGATCCATTCGCGCAAATCCCGTGCGCCCCGCCCCGAAAAGGAGCGATAGCCGTAGATTCGGCGAAGGTCCGCCAGATGCTCGTGCCGGGTCTCCTCGCGCGCGGCATAGAGGAGTAGATCGTCGCTGGTCAGGCCGAGCTGGGCCGCGATGAAATCCGATACCTGCGCCGGGATCAACTCGCCAGGAGCGAGCACCCGGCCCGGGTAGCGCAGGACGCACAGTTGCAGCGCGAAGCCAAAACGATTGTGGGCGCGCCGGCGCTGGCGGATATGCCCGAGATCCTCATCGCTGAGGGTATAGTGCCGCAGCAGCTCACCTTGATCGACCGGCAAGTGAAGCAGCGCCTCGCGCTGTCGATCGGTCAGGGTCACGCGACGCGGCATACATGCTCCTTATTCTTTCCGAGCTACGGTTTGAGATAGCTTGATTGAGATGCTGGTTGAGATACACAATAGCCCAATCTTATGTGCTCATGTTCGTCACCGCCTCAAACCTTCGTTTGTGATCCATGCTGATCGGCTACGCCCGCGTGTCCAAAGCCGACGGCTCGCAGTCGCTCGACCTGCAGCACGATGCCCTTCGCGCTGCCGGTGTCGAGCCAGGCAATATCTATGATGATCGTGCATCCGGTAGCCGTGATGATCGCCCCGGTCTTGCCGCCTGCCTGAAATCGTTGCGCGACGGCGATGTCCTCATCGTTTGGAAGCTCGACCGGCTCGGCCGAACGCTCACCCACCTGGTCAGCACGGTGCAGAATCTGTCGGATCGCGGTATCGGTCTGCGGGTGCTCACCGGCAAGGGCGCGCAGATCGACACCACGACGCCATCGGGCCGGATGGTGTTCGGCATTTTTGCCACACTGGCGGAGTTTGAGCGGGATATGATCCGCGAGCGCACCATGGCTGGCCTGGCCGCTGCCCGCGCGCGGGGACGCAAGGGTGGCCGCAAGTTCGCCCTCTCCAAGGCCCAGGTGCGGCTCGCTCAGGCTGCTATGGCCCAACGCGACACGTCCGTTTCCGACCTCTGCAAGGAACTCGGGATCGAGCGCGTCACTCTCTACCGCTATGTCGGTCCCAACGGGGAACTCCGGGATTACGGTCAGCGCGTGCTTGCTGCCAAAACGCGATGATGATGACGGGAGCCCCGATCAAACTTACCCAAGCGGACGCCGCAGACGTTGCAGACCTGTACAACCGTTGCAGCGACTATTTCCTGTTGCAGGACGGGGCCGCGCCCACGCTGGACGATGCTCGCGAGCTTTTCTCCGATGTGCCGCCCGAAAAGAGCGCCCACAATCAAGCTGTCCTGGGATGGAAGGGGCCTGGCGGCCTATATGCAATCGCGGCCATCCTCCGCGATTATCCGCGTGATGGCACATGGTATCTCGGCTTCATGATCGTAGATGCCGCACAGCGTGGTCGTGGCGTCGGACGCTCAATTTACTCGACGGTCGAAAGCTGGGCCGCTGCGAGAGGTGCCACAGAGATTCGGTTGGCCGTGCTGGAAGCGAATGAAGCGGCAGAGCGATTTTGGCGTTCTCTCGGCTTCATTGAGTATCGGCGCGTTGGGCCAGACACCTTCAAAATGCGTAGCCATCGCCGGATAGAACTGAGCCGTCGCCTTTCTGGCGCGACCGTAGAAGGCAGCAACAAGTAAGATCTCGCGCCGGCTATCTGGGCGAGCTTGGCGTAGGATTCCGCCCCCTCCCGCAAACGCCCCCTGAGACGATCGAGGGTGAGCGAGACGAGGCGCCAGGCGCCGACGCGGTAACCTTCGATCGCGCAGAACTAGTCCGGCTTTCGCGCGCGGTGTCCCAGCTGCCGGCCACGCTCAAGGAGACGCTCTTGCTGCGGACCGTGGAAGGCTTGTCCCAAGGGGAAACTGCCGCCGCGCTGGGGATCAGCGGCAAGGCCGTGGAGACGCGGCTCCGGCGCGCGCGAATAAAATTGTCGAATATTCTTAATTGCGCATGAGGGGGCGGGCTGGTTCATGCGTAATAAGGGGTAATGTCAGCGGCGGCGTCCCCCGGCTGCAAGCATTGAATTGGAGTGAAGGAACAGCATGAGCCGCAATCTGAACCGGCGCGACGTGATGCGCGGAACCGCCATGCTCGGCGGCACGCTGGCCATGTCGGCCTATCTGCCAGCCTGGGCGCAACCTGTGTCGCGCGGCATCGCCAAGCCGCTGCCGACCGTATCAGGCACGGAAATCGCGCTGACGATCGACCGGATGAAGCTGGTCATGGACGGAATTACAACGCCCGCGATCGGGGTGAACGGCACGGTCCCGGCGCCACTCGTCCGCCTCAAGGAGGGCCAGAAGGTCCGGCTCGCGGTGACCAACAATCTTGACGAGGATAGCTCGATCCACTGGCACGGCCTCATTCTGCCGTTCCAAATGGACGGCGTGCCGGGCATCAGTTTCCCCGGCATCAAGGCACGTTCGACTTTCGTGTACGAATTTCCAGTCGTGCAGTCAGGCACCTACTGGTACCACAGCCACTCGGGCGAGCAGGAGCAGGGCGGGCTCTACGGCCCCATCGTCATCGATCCCGCGGGACCCGACCCGATCGCATTCGACCGCGAGCATGTGATCGTGCTCTCCGATCACAGCCAGATGACCGGTGAGGAGATCTTCCGCAAGCTCAAGCAGATGGGCGGTGCCTATTTCAACTATCAGCGCCCGACGCTGAGTGGACTGCTCGCCGGACGGGAAATGCCCCTCAAGGATCGCCTGAAGTGGGGGCAGATGCGGATGGACCCGGCGGACATCGCGGACGTCACGGGTTCGACCTACACCTTCCTGGTCAATGGCTTTGGGCCTTACGACAATTGGACGGGTCTCTTCCGGCCGGGGGAGCGCGTCCGGCTACGCATCGTCAACGCCGCGGCGCAGACCAACTTCAACGTCCGCATCCCTGACCTGCCAATGACAGTGGTGCAGGCCGACGGCCAGAACGTCCGGCCCGTCGAAGTGGACGAGTTCCAGATCGGGGTCGCGGAGACGTTCGACGTGATCGTGACGCCCGGCGACCGCGCCTACAGCTTCGTGTCCGAAGCGATCGACCGTTCCGGCATGGGGCGCGCCACCCTGGCACCGCGCGAGGGCATGATCGCCCCAGTCCCGCCGCTTCGCCCGCGCACGCTCCTGACCATGACCGACATGGGCATGGATATGGGAGGCATGAAGGGGATGGAGGGAATGTCGGGGATGTCCGACGAGAACCCGGTGGCGAAGCGCGGCCTGGACCCCACTGTGCAGCAGAACGCATCACGCAACCTATGGAAGCTAACCGGCTGGAAGGGACCGACTGACCACGGAGCGGTCGCGGTTGGGTCCGGGATGGCGGGCATGGCCGGCATGGATCATGGCAAAATGAACTCCGGCGCGATGGCGGGAATGGACCACAGCCAGATGGGTGCCGGCGCGTCGGGCACAACCCCGCCCCAGACGGGAAGCGGAAGCATGGCCGGGATGGACCATGGCAGCATGGGCGCGGGCGGCATGGCTGGAATGGATCACGGCTCCGGCGGCATGAGCATGGACATGAACATGCGCAACCCCAAGAACGCGCCCGGCGTCAAGATGGGGCCTGGGGTGCAGACCATCTCGCCGATGCCGAAGGACCGCACGGGCGAGCCGCCGCAGGGGCTGGAAGGCGTCGATCATCGCGTGCTCACTTATCGCGACCTTGTCGCGCTGGATCGCAACCCGGACGTTCGTGCCCCGGCGCGCCAGTTCGAACTCCATCTGACCGGCAATATGGAGCGCTATATGTGGGGCTTTGACGGCCAGAAGCTCAGCGATCCCGCTGACCCAATCCCGTTCCGTAAGGACGAGCGGGCGCGCGTCACCCTGATCAATGACACCATGATGCCGCATCCAATCCACTTGCACGGGCACTTCTTCGAACTGGTGACCGGGCATGGCGACTTCGCGCCACGTAAGCACACGGTGAATGTAGCGCCTGGCGGCAAAATGACGTTCGACGTGACGACCGATGCGGTGGGCGACTGGGCGTTCCATTGCCACAATCTTTATCACATGACCGCAGGGATGATGCGTGTCGTGACCGTTCGCCCGATGGGCGAGGAGAACCGCGATGCAGTTTAAGCTCCTCCTGATCGCGGGCGGCGCGGCGCTTGGCCTGGCAACATCTGCGGCCGCGCAGATGGACCATTCCAATATGCCGGGCATGAAGATGCCACCGCCAAAGACGACAACGGTGAAAAAGCCTGCCACTAAGAAGCCAGCAGCGGCCAAGCCCGCCGCGCGCAAGAAGTCCGTGAAGCCCGCTGCCAGGTCGATACCGCGCGCGAAGGCGGGATCGGGGGCCAGGTCCGCCGCAGATCGGTCCGCCAGGCCTCCGGCACCGGGAACGGTCGTGGTAGATCCTCACGCCGGTCATGACATGACGGCGATGCCGGGCATGAGTACGCCTGAAGCCAACCCGAATCCTGACGCCGGGCACGACATGTCGGCGATGCCAGATACCTCCGGCGGTGCCGCCCCCGGCCAGCCAAGTGCCATGCCGGGCATGGACCATGGTTCGATGCCGGGAATGGATCAGGGTTCGGGGGCCATGCAAGGCATGGCGGGTCACGATATGGGAAGCATGTCTCCTCCGACCACGGGGACGACGATGGTCGGGACCAACCTGCCGGCCGGCAACGCTCCGCCGCCGCCGATCCCGACGGATCGGGCCGCGGACCAAGTCTACTCTGCCGCCGCTATGGCGCATTCGCAGCAGCATCTGCAGATGCACGGGGGACAGAATTTCTCACAGGTCATATTCAATCTGGCTGAAGTCCAGATCCGGGATGGACGCGATAGTTACCGGTGGGACGGTAGCGCCTGGTATGGGGGCGATATCAACCGACTGGTGCTCAAGACCGAGGGCGAGGGGAATATCGGGCAAAGCCTGGAAGCGGCGGAGGTGCAGGCGCTTTATTCGCGCGCCGTAGGCCCATACACAGACATACAGCTTGGCGTCCGTTACGACTTCAAGCCCAATCCTTCGCGTGTCTATGCGGCGGTCGGCTTTGAAAGCCTTGCACCCGGCTTCTTCGATGTCGAGGGCGCGCTGTTCCTGTCCAATAAGGGCGACCTGCTCGGGCGTCTGGAAGGCTATTACGATCAGCGGATCACACAGCGGCTGATCCTTCAGCCACGCGCCGAGTTCAACTTCGCCGCCCAGGACGTGCCGGAAATCGGCGTCGGTTCCGGCCTGTCCACGGCCGAACTCGGTTTGCGGCTCCGCTACGAGATCAGGCGCGAGTTCGCGCCCTATGTGGGTATCTCGTACGATCGCAGGTTCGGGGACACCGCCCGCCTGGCGCGCGCCGAAGGCGAGGGAGCGGCGTCGACCAGTCTCGTTCTGGGCATTCGCACATGGTTTTGAGGCCGGCTAGGTCTTGTTGCGTTGGCTGAGTCCAAGAAGGAGAAGTCCAATGTTTAAGACGATTACAGTTCTGGCTCTGGCAGCGATGACAACGAGCCCAGCTTTGGCTCAGCAGCAGATGCAAGGCATGGACCACTCGAAAATGGAGGGCATGAACCACGACAACATGCCTGGCATGAACACGCCCTTCATGCCCGCCGAGATGGAGATGCAGAAAAAGATGATGGCGGCCAAGGGCGCCAATGCAAGCGAGACTTGGGCTCGCAAGATGATTGAGCATCACCGCGGTGCGATTGCCATGTCGCAGATCGTTCTTCGCCAGGGGGCCGATGCGAAGACCCGGCAAATCGCTCAAAAGTCTATTGCCGAGCAAAACAAGAGCATCGGTGAACTTCAGGCGATGCTCCGGGCGATGGGCAAGCCTCCGCAGTAATAACCTTTGTTCCTTCCGCCCTCAATCAGGGGGCGGGAGGAATGATCAAGGAGTTTTTCCATGAAGACAGCTTTGCGATCCGCGCTTACTGCCGCAGCCTTTTTGGTTCCGGTTGCCGTCAGCGCGGCCACCCCGATCGTTATGCACCGCGACCCCGGATGCGGCTGTTGCGCCAAGTGGGCGACGCAGGTGCAGCGGCAGCTCGGCCGCCAGGTGCGCGTCGTCGATGATCCGAGCCGCCCCGCGCTGCAGAAGCGCGCGGGAGTCCCAGCGGACGTCTCGTCCTGCCACACAGCAATCGCCGATGGCATGGCTTTCGAGGGCCACGTGCCGATTGCCGACATGAAGCGGGCTCTCGCGACCCGGCCCAAGGGCATGCGGGGCCTCGCGGTCGGCGGTATGCCGCTCGGCTCGCCGGGAATGGAAGTGCCGGGCGTCAAGGCGCAGGCCTATGACGTGGTCGCCTTCGGTCCAGGCGGGCGCCGCCTGTTCGCGCGCCACGGCAGCTGATCGGCGGTTTTTTTCAGGCTAGGCGCAGGCCTCCGCTGCCGCAGCCGGCGTAGGCTCCACGGTCCAGTTCGTCTGGAAGAGCAGGCGAAGAGTTCACAAAGGGATCCGGGCCGGTGAGGAGAGAAGGCGGCGTGCGTACACGGGAATCGATGACCACGAATCAAGGAGTTGGGTGATGAGCGGTAAACGAGCCGGGGCCTTCGCTCTGCTCCTTGCGGTTGCAATGTCAGTAAGCACGTCGGCATCCGCGCATGAAGATCATGATGCGCTTGGGGCCGGTCCCGGGCCCACCGCTAACAGCGCAGTCGAGACTCAGAAAAAGGATGGAGCGGACGCCGGCGACGGCCACATGGACATGGGCTCTATGTCGACCGTGGACATGAACATGGGCGGCCGCGACATCGCCGGCGACGACATGGACATGGGCGGCATGCACGAGGAGACCGCCAACAAGAACAAGAGTTTCGGTGAACGGCTTGTGAGCTGGCTGGGCCGGCTGCACACCATGGTCATTCATTTTCCCATCGCACTGTTCATCGGTGCGTTCGGGGTGGAGCTGTTCGGGTTGTGGCGCCGCAACCGCGACTATCAGCATGTCGCACATATAATGCTGGTCGTCGGCGCGCTGGGAGCGATCGCGGCGGCGTTCCTGGGCTGGTTCGCGGGCGGGTTCTACCTGACCGACCGCAACCCGATCCTGATGACGCATCGCTGGCTCGGGACGTTGATCGCGGTCTTCGGCGTCGCGCTGGCTTGGATGGCAGCGCGCCACCGTAAGGTTCCCGAGCGGTCGCGGACGTTGTACTGGGTGGTGCTTGGCCTGATGACGCTCGCGATCTCCATCCAGGGGTTCCTTGGCGGAACCTTCATGCACGGCGGAATAAACCACTTGGCATTCTGAACAGGTCCGGCTGTGCGCATAAAGCGGTCGTTTCCTGAACAGGGACGGCCGAGGGCGCGTCTTCACCGAGGACGCGCCCTTTGGCTGATCAGCGGATCGACTGAACTGCTTCGCTGCAAGCCTGCTCGCAGCGACGGCAGTGTTCAGCGCAGATGCGGCAATGCTCGTGCGTGCTCGCATGCTTCTCGCATTCTTCCGCGCACAACCCGCAGGCGATGGCGCAGGCTTGAAGAGCCGCGACCAGCGCTTGCTCATTGCTGCCGGTGCGGCGGGTGCCAAGCGAACCTGCCGCCAGGCAGATGTCGGCGCAGTCGAGGTTCAGACGAATGCACTGGCGAAGCTGTGCGACCATCTCTTCCGCCAGACAGGCATCAGCGCACGACGTGCAGATCTGAGCACATGAGTAGCACTCCTCGATACAGCGGATCAGTGCGTCGTTCGTGTTTCCTTTCACGTCCGGATGCGTGGCGATCATCTCTTGCATGTGGTGCATGGTTCTCTCCTGTTCAGGTAGCGCTCACCCCCTGTCCAAGTAAGAGGTAACGAACCTGAAATGTTCCGGCCTTTGCGTCGGACCGTTCGGCCGCTTTGGCGTATCGATTAACCCCCGGCGCCGGGGGTAGCGCACAGTTTCGACGGCCACGCCACCTGCGCGCGCACCATCTTGGTGCGGGATCATCGAACCGAGAACGGTCGTGTCGCCGATCGCCGTGTGGTACGAATCAGCGCTCCGGTTTAGGGCTTTCACTCGTTGCACTGCCAATGGCTCACCCTAGGTCGGCGGTAGGCCCTGAGCCGGCCACAGCCCGGCCATGGCGGATGCCAATCCGCTGTCGCGGTCGCGCAATAGGTTATGGATTGCGGTCGCAGCGACCGCTGCTTGTCCGGTCGCGACGCTGATCTGATCGAGCCCTTCCACAACGTCGCCAACCGCGTAGAGGCCGGCAACAGAGGATTGTTGGTGGGCGTTGGTCAGCACACAACCTGATTCGCTGAGCTTCGCGCCCAGCAAAGTGGCAAGCCGCGTTCGAGGCGACGAGCCGAGCGCAGGGTAAAGCGTGTCGAATTGTAGCTCCAGACCATTGGCCAATCGAACCTCGACACAATCGCCAAGACGCAGCTGCTCGACAGGCGAGGGGGCGACATCGACGCCCTGCTGGTTCAGCTTGGCAAATTCGGTCGGTGCGAGGTCGAGCGACCGTTCGGCGAGAAGCGTGACCTTGGCACCATAAGCGCGCAGGAATTCGGCTTCTTCAGCGCCATGGTCGTCGCAGCCGAGCACCGCCACGCTCATCCGCCGAGCCTCATAACCATCGCAAATCGGGCAGTAGCGGAGAAGACCACGCGCGACGCCGATGTCATGCATCGCATCGGGCATCTCGGGACGTCGATTGACGACACCCGTCGCGAGCACGACGGTCCGCGCGTACAGGACGTTCGGTCCGCAACTTGCCGAGAAGTGATCGCCTGATGCGACGATCGCGTCGATCTCACCGCTCTGGACCGTACCGCCATATTCATGCAGCTGAGCCTGCAGGCGCGCAAGAAACGTGACGCCGGAAATGCCGCCGGGAAATCCTGGGAGGTTGTGCGAGCGCGGGATGGAGGCGGCGCGCCCCGCCGCCGCGTCGTAAACGACGCAGCTCCTGAGAAAGCGGGAAAGATAGATCGCGGTCGTGAGGCCAGCGGGACCGCCGCCCACAATCAGACAGTCGATGACCTCCTCGGGATCGCCAGTCCAGCCTTGATTGGTCAACCGCAACCTCATCATTACCCCGCGCATGCGCCCGGCGGGCCCGCGGCCCTACTCATTCGGACGGTAGGCGCAGGTAGAAAGCGCTCTGTACTCCCTTGTGAATACGCGCCGATGCCGCTTCCCCCTCATCAAGAGGGTGCGGCGGCACGAAAAAAGATCGTGAGGGATGACCCGTCCTGCTGCGTAATACAGGTGAACTCAACGGAAATGGAGATTACCCGCATGCGTCGCTTGTTCATCACGACTGCCGCCGCCGCCTTGTTCTTCGCAGGCGGCGTGGCAAACGCGCACCCGAAGCTGGTGTCCGCCAGCCCCGCCGCCAACGCGGCCGTCGCGACCCCGGAGAAGATCAGCCTCCAGTTCAGCGAGAAACTCGTACCTGCTTTCTCCAAGGCCGAACTGATCATGGCCGCGATGCCTGGCATGGCGGCCATGAAGATGCCCAGCAGCGCCGCGGTCGGCTCCGACGGGCGTACGCTAACCATCATCCCCAAGCAGCGTCTTCCGCGCGGGCGTTACAACGTCGACTGGCAAGTCGTTTCCGGCGACACGCACAAAATCACCGGCAGCTACACCTTCACGGTGAAGTGAGCGAATGCTCGACTGGCCGACCGTCGCCATCCGCTTGGCGTTGTACCTGGTCCTGACGGTGCTGTTCGGCCTGTCGGCGTTCAGCCTCTATGGCCTTAGGCTCGGCGAGCGCGAGGATGCAATCGCTCTGCGGCCTTGGCTTTCCGGAAGTGCTGTGCTCGGGTTGCTGCTTTCAGCCGCTGGCCTAACCCTCATGGCCTCGTCGATGGCCGGATCCCCATTCTGGCCGGTCGACGAGGCCGCGGTGGCTGCGCTGCTCGGAGGGCCACCGGTTGGCTCCGCCTGGAAGGTGCGAATGATGGCGCTGGTCATTGCCGGGGGCGCGACCCTGCTGGCGCGAGGCAGAGCATCATGGCTGGCGACCGCCATGATTGCCGCCGCTACGGCGTTGGCGACACTCGCTTGGAACGGGCACGGCGCCATGGACGAGGGAAGCACCGGATGGCTTCACCTGGGCGCGGATATTCTCCATCTCCTCGCAGGCGGTATATGGGTTGGCGCACTGTTCGGATTGCTTCTCCTGATGACGCGCCGCGCCGAGGCGATCGATACCGCGCACCTTCAGCTCACCCATCGGGCGCTGCACGGCTTCGGGGCGGTGGGCACGCTCGTGGTTGCCATTTTAGTGATCACCGGCTTGATCAATAGTTGGCTGCTCATAGGCCCAGCCAATTTCACGTCCTTGGGCACGACGCTCTACGGCTTGCTGCTGCTTGCCAAGCTGGTCTTGTTCGCAGCGATGCTGGGGCTCGCTTCGCTCAATCGCTTCCGCCTCACGCCGGCCTTCGAACGATCGATTGCCATGAACGATCATGACGGAGCGCTTATGGCGCTGCGAGTCAGCCTGGCGGTCGAGACAGCCTGCGTAATCGGTATCCTGGCACTTGTGGCATGGCTTGGCACCCTCGCACCGCCCGCATCGGGCATGTAGGTGAGGTTACCTCTGCTGGGTCTGTTGATGTATTGAGAGATGAACGAACGAGGGTAGCAAATCATGGCCGATGTCAAACGCAGTGATGCCGGCAGCGGCCAAGGTGACGGCGGCGTCGTTCTGATCACGGGTGCGAGCGGTTTCATAGCCGCCGCGCTCATTGCCCGGCTCGGCGAACGCTACACGGTCGTCGGACTCGATCGTGCCGGTCCTCCGGACCCGCCGCCTCCTGCGGCCGCGGTCGCCATCGATCTCGGGTCCGACGAGGCGGTCCGCGCCGCGCTCGAGGAGGTGCGCGCACGATACGGCGCCCGCATCGCGTCGGTTATCCACCTAGCCGCTTATTACGACATAACCGGCAAGCCTAACCCGCTCTATGACAAGGTGACAGTCCAGGGCACCCGCCGGCTGATTGACGGGCTGCAATCGTTCGAGGTCGAGCAATTCGTCTTCGCCAGCACGATGCTGGTCCATAAGCCGACCGCCACTCCGGAGGAGCGCATCAGCGAGGAGTCGCCAATCGGTGCGTCCTGGGCGTATCCGCAGTCCAAGGTCGACACCGAGGCATTGCTGCATGAGCGCCACGGGAACATCCCCGTCGTCTTCCTCCGCGCCGCAGGAGTTTACGACGACGACGGGCGCTCGGCGTTTCTCGCGCAGCAGATATCGCAGATCTACGAGCACCGCCTGATCTCGCATTTCTATCCTGGCATGCTGTGCGCGGCGCAATCATCGGTGCACCGCGATGACCTGGCGGAAGCCGTGGTGCGCCTGGTCGATCGGCGGCACGATCTTCCGTCTGAACTGCCCCTGCTCATCGGCGAACCCGATGCCCCCGGCTACGCCGAAATCCAGGATATCGTCGGCGAGGCGCTCCACGGCGAGGGCTGGAAGACAATCCGCATCCCGCAGCCGCTCGCGAAGGCCGGTATCGTTCTTCAGAACGAGGCACTCGGCGACGACGATTTCATCCAGCCCTGGATGATCGACAGCAGTAACGACCACTATATTCTCGATATCTCGCGCGCACGGTCGCTGCTTGGATGGGAGCCGAAGCACAGTCTTCGCGAAACACTTCCGACGATCGTTGCGGCGTTGAAGCGCCACCCGCGCGCCTGGTACCGAAACAACAAGCTCAACGAAAACCTGGTCGCCTGGAACGAAAAGTCCGATCCCAAGCCGGCCGAGTTGGACCGTCACCCGCCTGAAGTGGCAGCTGCCGCGATGCCCGGCATGGAGCACGGAGCTCAGGACCATGGCAACATGGACGATGCCGCTATGGGGCACGGGGCCGGGGCTGGGGACATGGCGATGCCCAGCCACGGTGCACATGGCGATCACATGGCTATAATGGACCGCGACGAGCGCCGCGCGCGCTGGGCGCTTTACGCCAACATCGGCCTCGGTCTGTGGCTCGCCTCAAGCCCGCTCATCTACGACTCCATGACCACGCAGAGCGTCGGTGAAGCGGCGCGGTTCGTAACGGTCGATCGCGGACTGCCGTCGATCGAGTGGCGTGCGAGCGCGCTGGCCGTAAGCGATCTCGTCAGCGGGCTTGCTATCGCGCTGTTCGGCGCACTTTCGCTCGTCCCGCGCACCAAGACATGGGCGCAGTGGGCTGTCGCGTTCATCGGCATCTGGCTGTTCTTCGCGCCGCTGATCTTCTGGAGTCCGAGCGCCGCGCAGTACAACAACAACCTGCTCGTCGGGTCCGCAGTCATCGCGCTGTCGGTGCTCGTGCCGATGATGCCGGGCATGAGCATGGCCGGCATGATGGACTCCAAGAACATCCCGCCTGGATGGACCTATTCTCCGTCCACCGATGCTCAGCGGCTGCCGATCGTCGCCATGGGCCTGATCGGCCTTCTCACCTCGCGCATCCTGACCGCCTACCAGCTGGGGCACATCGATAGCGTCTGGGAGCCCTTCTTTGTCGGATCGCTGACCGACCCCCGCAACGGGACGGAGGAGATTATCACGTCGGGCATGTCCAAGGCCTGGCCGATTCCCGACGGCGGGCTTGGCACGGTGAGCTACGTGCTCGAGATCCTGATGGCGGTGATGGGAACCCGCGACCGCTGGCGGACGATGCCGTGGATGGTGACCTTCTTCGGTATCCTGGTCATCCCGCTCGGCGTCGTCAGCATCTACTTCATCATCAGCCAGCCCATCGTCATCGGCACGTGGAGCACGCTGGCGCTGATCGCCGCCCTTGCCATGCTGATCATGATCCCGTTCGCGCTCGATGAGGTCATTGCCATGGGCCAGTTCCTCGTCTGGGCGAAGTGCCGCGGCAAGCCGCTGATCCGCACCTTCTTCAAGGGCGATGCGATCGAGGCCGGCAGTGAGGACGCCTCCGATGTGATGTCGTCGCCTGCCGCCTTTTGGGCCGACACGAAGCGCGGGCTGACGCTGCCGTGGACGCTGGCGGTCAGTATCGCGCTCGGCGCATTCCTGATGCTCACCCGGGTGACACTGGGCAATGAAGGCCCCATGGCGAACAGCGACCATGTGGTAGGCGCCCTGGTCATCACCGTCGCGATCATCGCTACCGCAGAGGTGGCCCGCGCTCTCCGCTTCATCAATGTCGCGTTCGGGGCATGGCTCGTCGCTGCCCCGTTCCTGCTGACAGGGGCCGGCCCCCTTGGGGCGATCGTGTCGGTGGTCGTGGGAATCGCGCTCATCGGGCTCAGCCTGCCGCGCGGCAAGCGCAGCCCCGAGCATTATGCAAGCTGGGACAAATACGTAATTTGAGGCCTTACTTGCCTCCAGAGAGGAGGGCTCGGCATGGTGTATGCGAGCTACCGAAGCTTATTCGAGCGTCATCAAGGCAGTTTTTTGGGGTGACGGGGGGAGCCGTGGGCCGCGGCTACAACTTTGAGCGGCATCGCCACTGTTCGGTACGGCCCAGTATGCTAATGCGATTCCTTCGCAGGATCGTTGATGGCCTGCGGGCTAAGCTCCATCGCATCGAGACAAAGATAATATGAAGTGAAGTGTTCCAAACTTGCCCTCCTGGAGCTTGCCATCACGCTCGCCGCGCTACTTGTCCCGGCTGCGGCTATGGCCGCACCCGGCGACGTACAAACCGCATGGCGGCTGCTCGACTATATGGCCGTCGATTATGGCGGAGCGGTCGCGGATGGCCGGATCAAGAGCGCGGCTGAATATGCCGAGATGAACGAGTTCGCCGCGTCCGTTGCGACGCGGCTGCGCGATCTGCCGGCGAAGCCGGAACGGCAGGCGCTCGTTCAGGGAGCCGACAACCTGCAAGGGATGATCGCGCGCAAAGCACCGGCTGCACAGGTGGCGACCACCGCGCATGGGCTGGCAGCTGATCTGCTGCGCGTCTATCCAGTGCCGCTCGCGCCCAACAAGGCTCCGGACCTCGCCTCGGCCGATGGGGTGTTCCGACAATCCTGTGCATCCTGCCATGGCTTGACGGGCGACGGTCGCGGCCCGGACGCAGCCAAGCTCGACCCGCCCCCGATCGCATTTACTGATGCCGAGCGCGCCCGCCAGCGGAGCGTGTTCGCGCTGTATCAGGTGGTGACGCAAGGGATCGACGGGACCGCGATGCAGAGCTTCGCCGATCTGTCCAATGATCGACGCTGGGCGTTAGCGTTCCGCGCCGGCAGTTTCGCCTTCACCGACGAGCAGGCGCGTGAAGGCGAGCAGTTGTGGAAATCGGACCCGGCGATTCACCAGCGCATACCAGACCTGAAAACCCTCGTCGCGCTCACCCCGGCCGCGCTCGCCTCCTCGATTGGCGAAGCGAAGGCCGGTGCGGTCATGGCCTATCTCCGCCGCCATCCCGATCAGGTGATGCAACACGCGCCCGGCTCGCTTGCGGTTGCGCGCGGCAAGCTCGCCCAAAGCCTAGCGGCAGCGCGGCGCGGCGATGCGCGCGGGGCGAGGGAGCTGGCCTTGTCGGCTTATCTCGACGGGTTCGAGCCGGTCGAACCAACGCTCACCGCGCGCGACGCGACCCTGATGGGCCGGATCGAAGGCGCGATGGGCGAGTTCCGAGCCGCGATCGACCGCGGCACCTCGCCCGACGAGCTCGCGGAAAAGGTGTCAGTGCTCGACGGACTGTTCGACGATGCTGAAGCCGCGCTGGCGCCTGATGCCGCCACGGAGGCCTCCACCTTCCTGGGCGCATTCACGATCTTGCTGCGCGAGGGGCTCGAAGCCTTGCTCATCGTCGTCGCTATGATCGCGTTCCTTCGCAAGGCGGAGCGTGGAGGCCCCTGTGCATTATCAGGACACGGATTCACGGTAGGCGTCGGCGGTAGCAAGCTATTTGCGCAGGTTCTCGATGCCAAGTTCGCTCCACATCCAGGTGAAGTCGTAGGTGACCATCGGGTCGTTCCGGTCGAGCTGACTGCTGCTGCTGCAGTTTTCAAGATACTTGAGCCATCCGGCCACTCGGCCACGGCCCGCAGCGGTTCGAACGGCCGCGCGCGGGGTGATGTCGCCAAGCATGCCGACGGGTTCATCGAGCGTCGCGCGGTACTGACGGTCGAGCATGGCATGGATGAGCGGGGTTGCCACCTCTGGCGCAATGGCGGGTGCCGGTTCGGACGTTGTCAGTCCCTCGGCCCGCGCCGCCATGGCCTGTTCGACCGTCTCGATCGTGGTCAGCGGCGAGCCGACCAACCCGGCGAGCGCATCGGTCATGAGCGCCGTGCCGCGTTTCGCCCGCTCGGCCGAGGTGACGGCGAGAATCAGGGCGCGGCCTTTCAATTCGACATTGCCGAGCACCGGGGTGCCGTCCGCCATTGTCACACCCCACGCCATGCGCCCAGTGCTTCTCGCTTTTCCGTCCGGTTTCTCGCCCAGCCAGTTCCAAAAGTGCGTGGTTTCCCGCTGAAACGCAGAGACACTATCGAGCCGCTCGCCGACCAGCGCCTGGGTCACGCCGCGTGCGAAGGGAAAGCGCACGCGGTGGAACACCACCTCCTCGCCATCACTGTTGTGCAGCGTGGGGATGGACGCCGGTCCCATGGTCTTGGGAACGACATCGCACAGCCATGCCGTGCTGATGAGGGCCGGAAGTGCGGCCAGATCGTCGGCGTCTAGGTTTAACGCGGTGCTCGGGCTGCGCTTGCCTTTCGAGCGCCGCAGATCGGCGACGAGCGCCTCGGCCGCCTCCATCGTGAACGAAAGCACGCCGCCCGACAGGAGGTGCTTGCCTCCGACCTGCACGACGCGAGCACCGATCCTGTCCCATTGCTTCAGCGTCTGCGAGGCGCTGCGCTCGGATACTCGAAGCGGCTCGCCGCCCTGGATCAGGTCACGCACAAGGAAGCCGCTTCCGGGCTCGACCTCGCTCACCTCGTGGAGGCTCATCACCGACGATCGAAGGGCACGCAGGTAGATTTTGGTCGAGCCGCTCTCGTTCCAGCCCCGGCGTCGAATATAGTCATCAACAATGTTCCGGTCCTCGGGTTCGATGGTGCGCGTGAGCAGATCCTCGAACGCGCATCCCCACAACACGCCGGCCCAATGATCGCCGACGATGTCCGCCAGCTCGTCCGCTTCGAAGTCGAACTCCTCCATCGCCAGCCCGAGATGATCGCCGAGCGCATCGCGAAGATGATCGGCCCAGGCCGGCGAGGTGGCGAACTTCATGACGCCGGACAGATCGTGACCACGCTTCATGCCTGTTCCCTCTGCTGCTGGCTGAATTGCTGGCGGTGCGCGGCGACGATGCGCGAGACGGTGGGCTCGCTGACGCCATAGAGCCGCGCCATCTCGGCACCGGACTTGCGGCCGGACGTGACGGACTCGGCGATTTCACGGCGCTGCTTGTCGCCGAGCTTGCGCCGGCGCCCGCCGATCCGTCCTTCTGCGCGGGCCTGAGCAAGGCCGGCACTGGTGCGTTCGCGGATCATGGCCCGCTCGAACTCGGCGAAGCTTCCCACCATTTGCATCATCATCCGCCCTGCCGCGGTGGTGGTGTCGATCGCCTCGGTCAGCGAGCGGAAGCCCGCTCCCGCCAACTCAATTCGCTCCATGATGTGCAGCATGTCCTTCAGGCTGCGCGACAGCCGGTCGAGCTTCCAGACGACGACGACATCTCCCTCGCGCAACTGGCCGATCATCTCCAGGAGCTTGGGTCGGTCCCATCGCCCCCCGCTGGCGGTCTCCTCGAAAACGCGCTTGCAGCCGGCGGCATCGAGCGCGCGCCGCTGCGCGGCGTTCGACTGCTCGTCGCCCTTCGACACGCGGGCATAGCCGATCAGATAGGGTTCGCGCGTCATCCAGTATCTTTCACAAACGACCGTATCCGGAGGCGGAAACAGCATGCGCGGATTTCTGCGGCCTTCCACCTTTCACAATCCTCTTTCATTAAGCGGACAAAAGGCAAGAGGTTTTTGGAGGATGAAACATGCCCGCACGTATTCCGATGACCGAGCGGCAGCGCGCCGCGTTGCTTGCTTTGCCCGACAGCGAGGCGGCGGTGGTGCGACACCATGGCCTCGATGCCGAGGACCTTGCTGCGATTGGCACCGCACGCACTCCGGCGACCCGGTTGAGCTACGCCCTGCAACTCTGCTGCCTGCGCTATCCGGGGCGGCATTTGCGTGCAGGCGAGCTGTTGCCTGCGATCATGCTCGAGCATATCGCCGAGCAGGTCGGGGTGGATGCAGGCGCCATCTCCGACTTCGCGCGGCGAGCGCCGACCCGCTACGATCAGCTTGCCGCCATCAAGGCGCGCTTCGGCTTCACCGATCTCAGCCGGCCAGCGCGCGGCATCATGATGACCTGGCTGGAAACCGAAGCCATGGCCATCGTGGACGGGCGTATTCTGCTCGATCGACTGCTCGACGAGCTGCGCACGCGGCGCATCGTCATCCCCGGCATCAGCGTAGTCGAGCGGATGGCGGCCGAGGCGATGCTGCGGGCGGAAACCGATCTGGTCGCCGCAGTCGACGATAAACTCGATGCGGATATGCGTCAGCGTCTCGATACGCTGGTCGACGAGAAGGTGCATCACCGACAGAGCCGCTTGTCGTGGTTGCGCGAACCGGAGCCCCGCGTAGCGTCAGCCTCGCTCGCTGAAATCCTCGAAAAGGTCGCGCTGATTCACAGGACCGGTATTGCCTGTGTTCCGGTCGATCCCCTGCACGAGCCACGCCTGACGCAGTTCGCCCGCGAAGGCGTGCGCTATACCGCCCAAGCTTTCCAACAGATGCGCGCCTCCCGCAGGCGGGTCATCCTGCTTGCTACGCTGCGCGAGCTGGAGGCCACGCTTACCGACGCGGCGATCGCCATGTTCGGCTCCTTGATGGGACGCGCTCATCTTCGTGCCCGCAAACGCCTGGAACAGGGGATCGCGATCTCGGGACGCGAAGGCCGCGACCGGCTGATGCGCATCGCCACTGTGCTGGAAACAGTTAGCCGGGCAGCACGTGCCGGTGAAGATATCGGCGCGGCCCTCAGGGATATCGTGCCTCTCGACATGCTCGATGCCGATGCCGCGATCATCCGGCGTACCGCGGCACCTCACAGGGACGATGTGCTAAGCGAGATCGCAGCCGAGTACCGGACCTTCAAGCGAGCAGGACCTCTATTCCTGCAAACGCTCGATTTCCACGGTCGAGCCGGCACCGCGGCATTGCGCAACGCGATGACGGTCCTGTCGGATCTTGATGGCAACTGGCGCAAGCCGCTCCCTGCCGACGTTCCGCTCGGTCATGTCGAGCGGCGCTGGCACCGCCATGTCATGGTCGCCGGCAAGATTGACCGGACGCATTGGGAGATGGCCACCTACGGGGCGCTCGCCAATGCATTGGCATCCGGTGATATCTGGGTGCCAAGGTCACGGCTGCACAGGTCCCTGGACGTGCTGCTCGAGCCATCAAGCGGTGCAGCGTTGCAACCGGCGTTCTCGCTCGGTGATCCACACGCATGGCTCGATCAGCGCGCCACGCAACTCGACAACACCTTGCGCGACGTCGCCCAAAATCTAGCCGGACGTAATGCTGCCCTGTTCGCTGGCGGGCGATTGCGCTTTCCCAAGGAACTGAAGGACGATGATGCCGGGCACGACGAAGGACGGCACCTGACGCTTGCCTGCTACGGCATGCTGCCTGCGACGCGTATCACCGACGTACTTTCGCAGGTCGAACGCTGGACCGGCTTCACCCGGCACTTCGGGCATGTCTCGAGCGGGCTGCCGCCTACGGACGAGCGGGCCTTTCTTGCTACCCTGATTGCCGAAGCGACCAATCTTGGGTTGTCGCGCATGGCCGAGGTATGCGGCGCAGGGTCACGCCGCGCGCTGCTGCGCATGCAAACATGGCACATGCGCGAGGAAACCTTTCGGGCGGCGCTCGCCTGTCTGACCGACGCCATCCACGCTGAGCCGATCGCGGCCTGGTTTGGGCAAGGACACCGGGCTTCCGCAGATGGCCAGGCCTTCTACCTGGGCGGGCCGGGCGAAGCCGGCGGAGCGGTCAATGCCCACTATGGTCGCGACCCGGTGGTCAAGATCTACACCACCATCACCGACCGCTATGCGCCGCTGCACCAGACCGTGATCGCCGGCACGGCAGGAGAAGCCATCCATGCGCTCGACGGCATTCTCGGCCATGACAGCAACGCCGATCTGACCGCGCTGCACGTCGATGGAGGCGGCGTTTCCGACATCGTGTTCGCGACCATGCATCTCCTCGGGCTCGATTTCGAGCCGCGCATTCCCCGCCTGTCCGACCGCCGCCTCTACGCGTTCGAACCCTCGAAGCGTTATGGCAGGCTTGCGCCACTGTTCGGTCACAGGCTCGACCGCGACCTGATCGTCAGCCACTGGCCGGATATCGAACGTGTCATTGGCGCGATGCGTAACCGCACCGTTACGCCCTCGCTGATCCTCAAGAAGCTATCCGCCTACCGCCAGCAGAACAGCCTCGCCGCGGCGCTGCGCGAGATCGGGCGGATCGAGCGCACGCTGTTCACGTTGCGCTGGTTCGAGGATCCGGCTCTGCGCCGTACTGTCACTGCCGAGTTGAACAAGGGCGAGGCCCGCAACAGCCTTGCCCGAGCAGTCGCCTTCCATCGGCTCGGCCGTTTTCGCGACCGTGGCCTGGAGAACCAGCAGACCCGAGCAGCCGCGCTCAACCTCGTCACCGCTGCGATCATCCTGTTCAACTGCCGCTATCTCGGGCGCGCCATTGACGAAATGCGCCAGCGAGGAAGCCAGATCGATCCGGCTATGCTGTCCCGGCTCTCACCGTTGGGATGGGATCGCATCAATCTCACCGGCGATTACGTCTGGTCCGATCGCCTCGATCTCGATGCCAATGGCCTCATGCCGCTGCTCATCAAACCGCTACCGTGAATCTGTGTCCCTACAATGCACAGGGGCCGTGGAGAGGCGCTGCGCTATGTTCATGCCGGGTGGATCAGCGCGCTCGTCGCTGGCGGGATCACCTGGGCGGTCGCCACCTATGCCATCGGGGTCAGCGGCGCGAGCCGTGAGCTGACGGAAGGGTTTGGGTCGCTATTCGCCGCGGTCGTGCTGCTCTCGGTCGGAATATGGATGCATGGCAAGGCGCAAGCCGATCAGTGGCAACGCTATATCCGGGAGAAGATGTCGCGGGCGCTTACGGGTGGGTCGGGCTGGTTCCTGTTCGGGCTCGCGTTTATCGTGGTCTACCGGGAGGTTTTTGAGACGATCCTGTTCTATGCCGCGCTCTGGTCTCAGGGGAATGGCCCCGTGCTGCTGGCGGGTGCTGCGACCGCCGTTCTCCTGCTTTCGGTGATCGCCTGGGCCATGCTCCGCTACAGCCGTACGCTGCCGATTACGCAGTTCTTCCGCTACAGCTCATGGCTGATGGCCATCCTGACGGTCGTGCTCGCGGGCAAGGGGGTTTCCGCTCTCCAAGAGGCGGGCATCATCGCCATAGCGCCGCTTCGCGATGTGCCCAGGCTCTCAATGCTTGGCCTGTTCCCTACATGGCAATCCGTGCTGGCGCAGCTCCTGATGGCAGTGGCTATCGGAACCGGCTTCGCCTGGAACCGTCGCGGCCAGTTGGCAAGGCATCGGCTCACTGACATCGATGCAGGTCCATAATGGCCCAGTCGGCCCGAAGCTGCGATTTTGGCCAGGTTGAAGAACGAACACTGAACGCTTGATTGATTCTACCAGGACCGTTGCTGACCACCGACCTCGTAGATATCGGCTTCCATGGAGCAATTGTAGCTCTCTGCGATGTTGAACATCTCGGAGAGGAGGCTTTGGATTTCCTCATCAAGGGAAATGCCATCCGGATCGGGGTCATAGGCGACGGTCAGTTTGTAATCACAATTGCCGTTTTTTACCATGGCGTAGTCGCGTTCCAGCATCGCCTCAATCCGCTCCCGAGCGGGTTTTCTACCTCTTCCACGCTTGTTGAAGTTCTCGATAATCAGATGCAGGGCGATGCTGGCAGTGGGCGGCTTTTCCGGCAGTTTGGTCTGTGACGGAATAATGTCGAGCGCCCGATAGACGGTCATTCGTGAGACCTTCAGGTCGCGGGCAACGCGGGCCTTGCTGGCGCCGGCGGCAAGGCGACGGCGGATTTCATCGTCATCGACGTTCTTCTTCCGGCCTTTGTAAACGCCTTCGGCGCGCGCCGCTTCGATCCCGGCGCGCTGACGATCCTTGATGAACTTCAGCTCCATATCGGCGACCATGCCGAGTATGGTGATGACCATTCGCCCCGTGTCGCCCGCCGTCGTCACCTCTGGCTCAAGGATGCGCAGCGAAGCTCCCTTTTCATCAAGCTCATGCACCAGGTTCAGGACATCGCGCGTGGAGCGGCCGAGCCGGTCGAGCCGCAGCACGACCAGCTCGTCGCCGGTGTGCATAAACTGCATGATCGTTTCCAGTTCCGTGCGCCCGCTCCGCGAGGCCCCCGATCCGGTCTCGGAACGGATAATTTCGCAACCTGCATTCTTGAGGCGGCCAATCTGGATATCCAGATCCTGGTCCGTGGTGCTGACGCGGGCATATCCGATACGAGCCAAGTGCAAAATCCGTCACATTAGGGTGGCTCTTGCAGTGTATCGTCACATTGAGCGCAAACCCACCCTTTTGTGACAGACGAATGGTGTCACTCGGCCCTATCACTCTGGGGTGTACCCAAATGTTATAGGCCGATCAGCCGCCTCACGCTGCAAGCCGTCCAAAATCAATCCGGTCGTTCAGGTCGAGGTCGAAGCGGCCATAAGGGTTCACATGACTGTAGATCAACGGCGTGAGACCACGATAATCTTCCGGCGTCATCCGCCCCGCCCACTTCGGCTCAACCAGTACGGTCTGAAGCATGCGGGTGTTCACATACACCAGCGACGCTTGCAGGAGGTGTAGCGCCAGAACGGAGATTTCCTGCTCATGGATGCGGTTGGTGGCGATCTCGCCGCCCTTGCCGAAGAACACGAAACCATTAGCGCCGTTCCAGTTCTCAACCACATTCAGCCCTTCGTGGATCTCGCGGCGGAATGCCTCCTGACGCAAATACCGGCATAGGAAGATTGTTTTGACCGCGCGGCCGAGTTCACTCAGCGCCTTGTAGGTCGGGTGCATCACTTCGGCTCTGGCAAACCGGAGCAGGATCGCTTCCGGATCGGCGGTGCGCGATTGCATGGCAGCGGCATATTTGACCATTTCGTCATATTGTTGCTCGATCTCGTCCCAGTCGATCGGGCTGGAGAGGATCGGCAGTAAATTGGAAAGCCGCGTGCGCATGCCGGCTTGGGGAAGGGCCAGTTTCTGGCGTGCCACTGCTTTCAGCCGCGGGGCAAGCTCAAATCCAAGGAGTCGGCAGAACGCAAAGCCGACTGCGCTCTGGCCGTGGCTATCGACGTACTGGCGCTGGATTTCCATGTCGGTGCAATGGCGTAGCACGCCTTCGATCATGGAGGCGACCTCCGAGGAAGAGCACCGCTTGAGCTGGGAATAAACGCAGGTCGCGCGCTTCTCCACATGCCAGTAGATCATGACGCCACGGCCGCCATAGCGGGCGTGCCATTCCGTCATCAGGTTGCGGTCCCACGCGCCGAACTTCGTTGAATCGGACGCGCATGCCGTGCCCGCATCTCCCCATACTGCGGCATTGCGGATTGCCAGTGTCGCGTTTGCTACCCGCGCGCACGCCTCCCTCAGCGCTGGCGCGTGGATGAAACGGCGATGGACATGCAGCAATTCCTCGTAACTGACATCGGGTGTTGCGCCAGCGACCCGCTTGAGCCCGGCGTTCGTGCCCAAGCCATAGAGACACAGCAAAAGACGCTGAGCCAAGGCTGCTTTCGACAGGGTAACCCGCGAGGCCGACGTTTCGAAAGCATCCATCAATCCCGTGTCCAGAGCAGCCTCTTTCAACACGTCCAGCAGTCCGGTCATCGGCCAGCGCTGACCGATCTCGCTTTTGATCGAAGCGAGACCCTTCGGTTCGGGCAAGGGCTTGAACGGTGTAATCGATATCCGGTTGTCGCCGCGCCACAGGAGCCGGACCTTGTCGTTTTGTGGAATATTGGCATTGAGGAGCAACAGTTCCCGTTCAAGCTCCTCCCGGATCGAGGCGCAAAACGCCTGCGCATCTGGCGTCAGGCTGAGGCCGGAATAGTACGCATCTCGCCTGATCTCGAAGTCCTTGGGAAGATCGTCATCGGGATTGCGATAGCGATCCGCCCCGACCACCCAGATTTCTTTGGAGCGGATGCGGTCGCGCAGTTGCGTCAGGACGCAAAGCTCATAGCTGATCCGGTTTACCCGCCCATCGTCATCAATGACGGAACTGCGCCATCGCGCTGGAATCACCTCATCGATCGGAACATCCTGCAATGGCACGAAGCGGCATCCGCCATCCACCTTGCTCCTGATCCAGTCGAGGGCCGCCAGGACCGGCCGCCACACCGCGTTGTTCGACCGGAACTCAAGTACGGAAAGCAGGCTTGGCAGCATGCGCCGGTAATGATTGGCCCAGGAACCACGCATCACCTTGTAGATGCGCCGGTCCAGAGCGCCCTTCGCATGGCTCTCCTTGACGATCGCCGCCAGCTTGGCCTTACCGGCGATCGGGAAAATGACATCGCAGATGCGCCCCGATGGTTCATTGATCGAGGCGCTGGCGATCTCGACCAGCAGGCGCTCCTTTCCATAGACCCGCTCGATGTCTTTCGCGATATCGCCCACCACCTTGCGTTTCGAGCGCGTTCCGATCTTGTGAACGGTTTCGATCAGCAGGTCGATCATCGCGTCAGTGAGTTGCGCCTCCCGCGACATTAGATAAATCGCATAAAGGCCGAGCTGTCGCGCCGGCGCATGCCGGCGCATCTCCGAGGCCTTTTCACCGGCAACGCGGCGAACAATCTGATCGACCCATGGCTTGCCCGTAGCCGTCAGGAGATCATGGGGAAGATCAAGTCTCTGGATAAAGGCGAGTTTCTCGGTCACGTCGAGAATGTTGTCGAGCGTTGCCTGTCCGGCGTCACCCTTCATCCTGTTGAATCCGGTCGAGCTGTCCGGATCGGCAAGCGAGGCTTCCAATAACGCCACCGCATCTGACGAAAGCCGATCACTGGCTCCGATCAGCCAGGTGTCCAGATAATCTTGCCGTTGTGAGCGAACGACACGTTCAAGCTCCTTGCGCGACGGCCCATAAATACGCCGGTCCCGGCACCACAGGAAAACATGCTCAAGCATGGCATTGATCGACTGGCCGCCCGGGCACAGCTCGCCAGCAATCCATTCCGTCAATTGCGCGCGATCCACCCGCTTCATGCGGTGATATCCAAGATGGATCAGGATCTCCGCACAATGCCGTCGTGCTGTCCGACTGGAAAAGTCATAACCGGCTATCTCGCCAGCCTCGACACCGAGTTGCTCGGCCAGATACGAGAGGCCATCGGTAGGGATTGAGCCGGGATCGATCGCGAAAAACCCCAGGGAAGCGAAGAATTTCAGCTGCGCGGCGAGGCCAAGGCGCGTCAGGGCCGGCTTCGAATTTACAAAATCAATATCGGCAAAGCTCAGGCTCCATCGTCCGATCAAATCCCCGCCCGGAATACTCCGATCCATCAACCCACTCCCTATGATGGAGCGAACTGTCCTCTTCTATGATTTCCATCGTCAATACCGAATGCCACGTTCCCAAAACGTTCTCCGACTTGGCCAAAATCGCAGCTTGGGGCCGACTGGGCCTACATGGCGGCCTCAACCATCTGGCGTTCTCAAGGGGAAAACATGATTTTGGCATTGAGGGTGGCAGTAGCCACATCGCTGGCGACGCCGATCGCAGTCACCGCGCAGCCTGCGCGCGTCGCGGATACAAGGGCCGTGGAGACGGTGCTGTCGCAGTACAAGGCCGCGATCGAGAAGCTCGATGCGAAGGGGACAGAGCGATTCTTCGCGGCCGACTCGCAGATATTCGAAACGGGTGGCTCCGAGGGAACCTACACTACATACCTCGCCCATCATCTTGGGCCAGAGCTGGCGGCGTTCAAGTCGTTCACATTTTCCGACTACAAGGTCAGCGTTCGCTTTGAGGGACCGGTTGCACTCGCTACCGAGACCTACCGCTATCGAATCGAACCCAAGAACGGAGCCGTAGCCGAGCGTATTGGCGTCGCGACCAGCGTCTTAACGCGCGAGGGAAATAGCTGGAAAATCGTCAGCATGCACAATAGCGGTCGCAAGCCGAAAGGCTCCTGATCGGTCTATGGCCGCTACTGCTTCTTCGCTGGATTCGACGTAGCCGACTGCGGTGTCGCGCTGGTCGAATTCGTCGGGTGATCGTGCTCCGCTATGCCGGCATAATGGTTCATCTGATCCTCGGAGATGTCCGACGTTTTCTCGCTGCTGCCACAAGCCGTTACGGCTAGGGGTAACAGAAACATGGCCGCGATAATCGCCCTCGATCTTCTCATAACATACCCTTCGATGCCGAACTGAACCCATCATAGCTGATACGGTGCTTATTTGACTTGCTCACAATGATACGGTGGACAAGATTGCGCTAGACCGGCATGCTCATGATGTCCTTATACGCGGAAAGCAACTTATTGCGAACTTGCAGCGTCGCCTCGAACGCGATCGACGACTCCTGCCGCGCGAGCATGACCTTTGCAATATCGACCTCTTCGCCGCGCTCATAGGCGACTGTCAACTGGCCGGCGCGAGCGTTGATTTCATTAATCTTTTGAATCTGTGTTTGCAGTGTAGAGGTAAAGCCGCCTGGTTCCGTACGTTCAGTCCCCAAAATCCTTTGGTTTGAGCCAGGCCCTGCAAGCGAGTCTGCACCGTCCGCCTTTCCAAGCACGGTATCCATCGCTGCTTCGAATTTTGCTCCCGCACCCCCGGGGCTACCAACAGAACCCGCGCTGCTTGCTACATTTCGAAGCGCCGCATTCCTGTCGAGGATGGCGCTTCGCACGGCCATGACGTCGTTGAAGATGCTGCTCATGTTCACCCCGGTGCGACCTCTAGCATAGCTGTATAATCGCATCGCATGCGTTAGAGGATGGTTAACGACGCTTAGAAATGATTGCTTCATCGTAAAGCCGTGCGCCGATCCTTATAGGATTCGTCCAAGCCTGCCAGACGATGCGCGACCAGAGGTCTAATCATTGGCAGTTGACGAGATGGGACTCACTACATACGGGGCATTTTAATTGTGCAGCGCGCCTTCTCTCGCTAAATCAAAGGACAATCGCGCACGACACCCTTGCCGCTCGCGCTGGCAGCTTGGGTATGGGGGCTCACCTTTGCCACGCTGATGCCCCTACGCTGGCGCCTGACGGCGCTTTTTCCCTCGTCGGCCCGGCTGCCGGGAGTGCACCTATGAGCGGCATCGAAGTGCCTGCGCTGCGGGGTCGGCCCTGTACCGTGACATTACCGCCCCGCGCAACCCCGATCATGCTCGGGATCCACCCTTATTCTGTCGCCGGCTTGACCTCGATCGTGCAGCGCACCGGCTTCTTTGCCTTCGTCGCCGACTTGCGGCACGTCTCGATCGTCTCGCGATTGTCGCGCAACAGCTTGTCGGTCGCGACGATCGCCTCCCAGCGCTCCGGCGCAGCGGCCCGCATCAACCGCTGCCCCCCCTCCCATTGCGTCGGCGCGTCCAAAACGCGCGTCGCCACGCCTTCAGGCCATAGCCAGCTATCGGGCGTCAGACGCGCGATCGGCCCCGCCAACGCGGCATAGAACAACAGCCCCAGCACCAGGCCGCCACCGCCGAACAGATATAGCCAGCGATTCTGCTCGTCGCCGCGCCGCGCGGAAGCAAGCCGGCTCCCGATCTCACGCGCGGCCTGGTCCAGCGCCGTGCGCGCCTCGGTGATAAGACGCTGGTCCTCGCGGCGCGCGCCGATCGCCGCCGTCGCGATCTCGCCCGCCATATGCGCCGGGTCCATCGACAGGGCAGGGCTTTTCCGCATCGCGGCGATCTGCTGGGCCAGAACCCCCAGCACCTTTTCGGTACGCTCAAGCGTCGGCTGATAATCGGGAATGTCGATGGACTCGCGCGCGGCGGTCAGCCCTTCGACCGCATGACGCAGCAACGACACCTCGCCGCGCAACCGCTCGAACGCGGCCACTGGATCGTCGCCGGCATGGGGTTCGCGATACTCGTCCTCGTCCATGTTTGTTTCTCTCCCTACCGGCTAAGTCCACGGTCGCGGCCGATTCCCAGCTCATGCGTCAACTGGCGGCCCAGCTCGCCGCCGCCCATCTGCGGGCTGCGCTCCATGCCGATCTCAAGCCCCAGCTCGCGGGTGCGATTACGCAGGATCGATTCCACCTGTGGATCGCGCTCAAGGCTTTTCGCCATGCCCGCCATTTCCTTGCCCGCCTTCTCGCGGCCCGTCATGTCGCCGGCGCGATAGAGGCGGTCTCGGTCCTGGGAGAGCTGTTGCCAGCGTTCCACAAACCGATCGGCGCGCAAGTTCGGATCGGTGCGCACGCGAGCTTCCTGCGCCATCGCTTCGATCATCGGGCCGCTGCGTCCCGCCGCCGCGTCGCGCAGCAAGGCCGGATCGCGCTGCATCGCCGATGCGAGGTCGCGCGAAGCTCCTGGCCTGATCTGGTCAAGCGCCTCGGTCGCGCGCTCGAGCGCGACTTTCTGATGTTCCAACACCGGCCCGCCCGATGCGCGGGCCTGCAACATCGCCTCGGCCGAACGCGAGGTCCGCTCGACCGCGCGCGCGAATGTCCGATCCTGGCCGCGATCCGGCAACGCCGGCGTGCGCTCCGCGCCCTTCGCCGGCTCGGCCGACAGCTTCAACCCGTCGAACATGCCGCGCTTGGGCCTCTCGCCCTGGCCGCGATTGGTCGCCGGCGCTGGCCGCTCGGGTGCGGGCCGGAAATTGTCGAACATACCCCGCCGCGGCCGCCCCTCGCCCGCGGCCTTCGCCTCGCCAGCGCCGCGGTCGTCGCCCATCTGGCGTGAAGTTCCCGCGCTCGGCGCGAGGATCTCCACGCCCTTCCGCTCGGGCGCATCCGCAACGCGGATCTCACCCGACAGCCCGCGCCGATCGGCGAACGATTGCGCCTCGGCGTCGCGGTCGCGGAACATCGGATAGTCGGACGCCATATCCTTCGCCCGCTCGCGGCCCAGCGTGCGGACAAGCTTGCCGGTGTCGGCGAAGTCGTCGCGGCCATAATGGAGCTGCACGCCCTCGCGATGCCGCGACAGCGCCACATAGGCCGAATGGCGGTCCATCCCCGGCGTCGCCAGCACATGCGCCTGATCGACAGTCACCCCCTGCGATTTGTGGATGGTGGCAGCATAGCCATGATCGACATGGGCATAGTCCTTGAGGTCGAACGCCACCGATCGGCCATCGTCGAGCCGCACCGCCATGCTGTCGGGCGACACCCGCTCGACCTTGCCCAGCAAACCGTTCTTCACGCCAAGCCCGCGCTCGTTCTTGAGGAACATGATGCGGTCGCCGCTGGCGAACTCCCGCGCGCCGCGCTCGGCCGACACGCGCACGTCGTCGCCCAATTCGCCCGACGCGCGCAGCCGATCGCGCGCGGCCAGGTTCAGGTCACGCACCTCCGCATTGGTATGGGTGAGGATGATCCGGGTCTTGTCCGGATCGGCGCTGCGCTGCGCGTCCCATCGGTCGACCAGCTCGGCCCGGGCCTGCTCGCGCGTGTCCGCCGCCTGCACCATGCCATGCGCCTCATAGGCATGGACGGCCTTGCCGGTCCTGCCCGTCGCCAGCGCCCGCGTGGCGTCTTTCTGCCAGTCCTCATGCTGCCGGCGAACCTCGCTGATCTCGGCCGCCCCATGCCGCTCGGCCAGCGCGCGAAACGCCGCGCCCGCCTCGATCGCCTGCAACTGCTCAGGATCGCCGACCAGCACCACCTTCGCGCCCGCCCGCTCGGCCGCCGACAGCACCCGCTCCATCTGGCGCGTGCCGATCATGCCGGCCTCGTCGATCACCAGCACGTCGCGCGGACCTAGCAGCTCCCGGCCCTGGTCCCACTGATATTCGAGACTGGCGATCGTGCGCGAGGCGATGCCCGATCCGCCTTCCAGGCTCTCCGCCGCGATCCCCGACAGCGCCGCGCCGCGCACCTGGTAGCCAGCGCGCTCCCATTCGTCGCGCGCGACCCCCAGCATGGCGGATTTGCCGGTGCCGGCGTAGCCGACCACGATGGCAATATCCTTCTCGCCGGTTATATGCGCCAGCGCAGCTTGCTGCTCTCCCCCGAGCACCAGGCCCTCACTCCCGGCGGCGTCCAGCCCCCTTTGCAGCGACGCTGCCGGGAGACCATGCCTCGCCTTGTCGGCAAGACGATCGGCGGCGTGTTCCAACCGCTGCTCGGTGTCGATCATATCGCGGGAGGTAAAGCGGTCCTCGCCGCGCCCGTCCTTGCCCAGCCCCACCAGCTCGGGCGAGGTCCGCACCGCGCTCATCACCTGGTCGAACTGATCCTTGCCGTCGCTGTGCCGGAACGCGAACTGCGCCAGGTCGCGCCGCGTGAACGTCGCCTGCTGCCGGGTGATCGCGTCCAGCGCGATCTCGGGCCGCGCAATGATCTTCTCGCCATTCTCGCGCGCGATCCGGGCATGGTCCTCGGCCCGCTCGGCCTCAAGCCCTTGTTCGGGCATCCGCGACGCAGCCGGTCCGATCTTGTGTTGCGGCTCAAGGTCAATGCCCTGCGCCTCCAACGTGCGATGATCTATGCGGGCATCAATATCCAGCTGGGCCAACCGCTCGTTGACATGATCGGCCCACGCCTCGCGCCACTCCTTCAGGAGCGCATTGCTGTTCCACTCGCGCACCTTCTGCCCGAAGCCCTCGGGGCCAACCTCGCGCATCGACAGCATGACATGCGCGTGCGGCTTGGGCTCGCCGTCCTTGCCCTGTCCCAATGCACATTGAGGTCCGCGACCATGCCCCGATCGACAAACTGCTTTTCGACGAAATCGCGGGCGAGGCTCACGCCCTGAGCCGTGTTCATCTCGCGCGGGATCGCGAACTCGACTTCGCGCGCCAACTGCGCGTCCTTGCGCTTCTCGCCGGCCTCGACTTCATTCCACAGGCAAGCGCGGTCGTTTAAACGCTCCGGTGCGCCTTCGGGCAGTATGATTTCCGAATGGACGACGCCTGCCTTATTCGAGAAATCATGGTCGCGCCCGAGTCGATCATCGTGCAGCCGTTCCGCTGCACGATAGGCCGCGCTTGCAACCGCGCTCGATCCGTTGGCGCGACTCACAACCTTGGCCGAGAAATGGTAGATCGCCATGACACCCTGCTTATTGCACTTCTGAGCGCACGTCGGCAACGACGTATAAGCGCGCACTCATACTCTCTGCCGTTCGCATGATTGACTCCGCCGCATTTTTGCCGGTTCCGGTTTCCTCGCGCGCGCGCTGTGCTACTATCGGGGCCAACATGATCGGCTTTTCAGGAGAGGCTATGCGTAAGGTTCGGGACTATGACGCGGAACTGAAAGCCCTGAACGACAAGGCCAAGGCGCTCAAGGCGCGCAAGGTCCAGCAGCTCGGCGAACTCGTCAC
Source organism: Sphingobium sp. SA2 (assembly GCF_032227065.1). Taxonomy (NCBI): domain Bacteria; kingdom Pseudomonadati; phylum Pseudomonadota; class Alphaproteobacteria; order Sphingomonadales; family Sphingobiaceae; genus Sphingobium; species Sphingobium sp. SA2. Next base: position 4,778 of record NZ_JAPMXX010000004.1, on the reverse strand, counting down.
CTCCACCGGGGCCGACGCGCTCGATCTCGATGTGCTGGCGGGCACGCTGCTCGCCGCCGTCGCATCCGCCAGCGCGGAAGAAAGGGAGGCATGGCGCTCGAAAGGCGCGGCCTTCTTTCAACGCAAGGGCCGCAAAGCTACGCTCCGCCCTCGCTATGACGGCAAAGACGGAAACGAAACTGGCGCAGGCGAGGCACCGCGTTGAAGCCGCTGCGCGTCGCACCGATACGAGGGATTGGGTCGTGGCCCGACGGACACGCACCCGCCACCTGATCGAGCTGGGCGGCCTCGTCCAGAAAGCCGGCCTGGTCGATCTCGCCGACGACGATCGCGCCACCCTTTACGGCGCGATGCTAGAACTGGCGGCGAAAGCGCGCGATGAAAATGCCGGCGATGTGCTGGCGCTCTGGAAGTGGCGCGGTAAACGCGCGTTCGATGCAGAAGCGGAAGGCGCGGGCAATGGTTGACTGGCCCGATTTCCATATCATTACCGGCGGGCCTGGCTCCGGCAAAAGCACTCTCAGCTCGGCCGTCTCGTCGCATTGCGCCAACAACTCGTCCAGCGTGTAGCGCGGGCGCGGATTCGGCTCGACCACCAGACGGCCGCCATCGACCGCTACGCCGACCGTCGCGCCGGCCCGCAAATGCAGCATGTCGAGGATCGCGGGCGGGACCGCCAGCATGACGGAGCCGAGAGGAAGGAACAGCGCGGGAAATCGGCCTTTGGCGTGCGAAAGGTGAGTTTTGGGGTAGATCCTCACCGTGTTGGCAATCGACGCCAGCCCCGGCCGATTGAGTGGGTGGACGAAACCACGACGATCTAGGTTCCAAAAAATGGCTACCTGAGAAGCCCGTAGAGCGCCGTGGACGTTCGACCTCTCCCATCCTGCCTGACGCCTGAAAAGGGGCTGGGCGGGCCGGAAATCGCGCTTGCGGGGACGTTTCCGCCTTCCCTGCCCTCTCGACTGGATCGCTGCGCTATCCGCATGGCTTTTCTGGAAAGCCAATTGGACGGTTGGGCTTGGTGGTGGGTTGGATGGTTGGGTGAAATGGTGGAGCTGGGTGCCAATTGAACAAAAGCGTGCTGGCGTAGCCGGCTCATCTCATGGGGATGCCGGGTGGGAGGATGGCTTTAGCCATCCGGGGCGCCCGTAGGGCGCGAGCCGGCGGGGCGAAGCCCCAAGAGGCGGTGCTTTTCTTTTTCTTCGGGCCTGACGGTTCGGCAGGCACAGAGTTATCCACAGGCAGGGCTACCCCAAAACTCACCGTTCGCGTTCTGATTCAAAGATTCTTCTTAGATTCAAGATTCAGGGTGGCTCAAACCCGCAGAAAACCGAGAAAAATTGCCTCGAAAAGTGAGTGTTGGGGTCGAGTCGCGTGAGTTTTGGGGTGGCCTTCGGTGAGTGTTAGGGTCGGTAAAAGTGAGTGTTGGGGTCGAGTCCGGTGAGCTTTGGGGTAGCAGCCAAATCAACGGTGAGTTTTGGGGTATATCCCGATCCCGATCGGCGAGCTTTAGGAATTGCCTAGCTCACCGTTGCTGCTAAAGTGAGGGCATGAATCGTGCAAGCTCACCTGTAAACAACGGAAAGGCAAAGGTTGCCCTGGGCGACAATACCGCCCTCACCCTCGCGCAAAAGGGGCGCGGAAACCCGTTCGATCCCGCCAATTACGGGGAAATCGTAAAACCCGGCGAGCTGGTCGATATTGTCGAGCTGTCCCCCCTCACCCTCGCCGATCGCCGAATCTACAATCTGCTGATCGCGAATGCCTGGGAGCGGATCGGCGAGCCGGTCATTCACCGGATCGCCAAAACCGCGCTCAAGGGCACGCACCAGGGCAATGAGCGCATAGAAAGCTCGCTGCTGCGCCTGATGGGCACCATCGCGATCGTCACCATCCGCAAGGGTGGCAAGAGCTACAAGCGCCGCGTCCAGCTTCTTGGCCCCAGCGACGAAAGCCTCGAAAAAGACGGCTTCCTGCATTACCGCATCCCCGAAGAACTGATTGAGATTTTGCGTAACAGCGAAGTCTATGCGCGGCTCAAGACGCAAGTGATGTATTGTTTCGAATCGAAATATTCGCTGTGCCTCTATGAAATGATCGAACGCCGGATCGGCCTCGAATATAAGCAAAGCGAAGAGTTCACGATTGCGGAGCTGCGCGGCTTGCTCAACGTGCCGGAAGGTAAGTTGAAACGCTTCGCAGATTTCAACAAATACTGCCTCAAGATCGCCCAGGATGAAATCAACAAGCTCTGCCCTTTCTGGATCGAGTTCACGCCGATCAAGAAGGGCCGCAAGGTCGAGCGGGTTTCTATGATGTGGCTCCCGAAAACCATGAGCGGCCGTCGCGACGCGCAAAACCTGATCGACCAACATAGCATCGTCCGCCGCGCGAAGCTGCGCGGGGACATACCGGAAATGCCGGTGCTGGTGGATTTCACCCTGCCCGCCGCCCAACGGTGAGGCCATACCCCAAAACTCACCGTTCGCGCGCTAGGGTCGCCTAGCCCTAGCCGGCCCTACCCCTCGCCAGCATCGAGCGCGCGGCTCACCGTGAACTGAATCCACGCGCTGCGACTGATCCCGCGCCGCTTGGCGGCCGCATCGACCTTCGCCAGCAACGCACGATCGAAACGGAGCATGACAGGCGACTTACGCGGCTCGGCCCCCTGCCCCGCCTCGTCGGCCGCGATCGGCGCGGCCTCCGGCTTTGCCGCGCCGGCAATGAAGGCATCGGCCGCCGCCTCATCCATCGGCGGCTTGGGCTTGCTGTTCGGTTTACGAGCGATAGCCATCGCAATTCACTCCGCTATCATTATGCTATACAAATACCGCGCTGACCAATGCGGACAGTTCGTCGATTGCCTTGGCGTCACGCGGGGATTGCTCCACTACCGCCCTGCCTTCGGCCGCCGCGTTCGGGAACGCCTTGCGCCGCACGATCGACGTGGGCAGCACCTCGATCCCCTCGATATCGCCGATCATGTCCAAGGCGGCCTCATTGTCGGCCCCCTGCGCGTCCGCGCCGTTCAGCACGGCGACGGCGCGCAAGCTCTCGTTGATCTCGCGCGCCTCGGCCACCAGCGCCGCCACCTGGTCGAGCGCCCACACGTCGAAGCTGCGCGGCTGCACCGGCACCAGCAGCGTGTCGGCGACGGTGAGCGCGGCGCGCAGCGAGCCGTTGTCGCGCCCGCCTACGTCAATGATGATATCGTCATATTTGGCCGCAAGCTGGCGGACCTGGCTGCGAAGCGCCGCGCCGGTGAGTGCAACGGCGGTATAGCCGGCCTCGCCAAGCCGATCGGCGCGCAGCTCGGTGAAGGTGAGGGCGGTCCCCTGCTCGTCGCCGTCCACCAGCAAGAGGTCGCGGCCCGCAAGCGCGCGCGCCACCGCGAGGTTGACGGCGAGCGTCGTCTTGCCGACGCCGCCCTTGGTGTTTCCGACTGCCAATATCATTCTGCTCTCGCTCCGCTGGCAATATGGTTGCGCTATAGCATCGTTTGTAATGCCAAGCGATATACATTTGATCGTGGCGCTTATCCGCCTTCTTCGCCCTCATCCTCGCTGTCGTCGTCGTCCAGCGGCTCATGGCTCATCTGGCCGTGATCCTCGATCGGGCAAATCGGCGCGCCGGCCTGCTCAAGCCATTTGCGCGCGGTCCTGATGGTATAACCGCACGTCGTCCGGGCTTTCTGCTTCTTGGGCGCGGTCGACTCTCCGTCCGTGTCGAGACGGGCATGGGGGAGGGAGCCAACGGCCTCCAAGACCGGCGCGATGGCGGCAAGGAACGCCTCGCCGGGGTTGGTGGCCCGCATGGCCCGACCAGCCCAGACTATCTCAAGCGCCGGGGCTGGAACGAAAAGGCGCCGAATCAGGCCTATACTGGTCACACCGCCGAAAATGGGAAGATATCGACGAAATGGGGGGATGCATCTTGCCCCTCGATCAGGCCCTCGACTACATCGCCAGCAACAGCATCTTCTGGATCTGGACCTGACGAAAAACGTACAAAGTCGAGCTTAGTCACTTAGAGCCTGATTCATAATTATCCGATGAAATTTCATAGCCTTGCGATGCGGCGCGCGAATAGCTGTATGGAGGCTATGAACAGCCACGCATTTGCCGATGCGATGGTCCGTTCAAAGTCCTTTGCGAGCCGACGGTTGCGGTTCAGCCAAGCCAGTGTTCGCTCGACGACCCAGCGGCGCGGAAGAACCACAAAGCCTTTTGCACCATCGGATCGCTTGACGATCTCGACAGTCCATTTGCCGATACGCCGGAGCGCTTGCCTGAGCTTGTCGCCAGCGTAGCCGCCATCGGCAAAGACATGGCGCAGCCATGGAAAGCGGTGGATGATTTCACGCAGGACCAGCGGCGCGCCGTCGCGGTCCTGAATGTCGGCGGTATGGATCACCGCATGAACCAAATGACCCTCGGTGTCGGTGAGGATGTGGCGCTTGCGCCCCTTGATTTTCTTGCCTGCGTCAAAGCCGCGCGGGCCGCCACTTTCCGTTGTTTTCACGCTCTGACTATCGATCACGCCAGCACTGGGCGAAGCCTCTCGGCCCGTCGCTTCACGCGCCATCAATAGCAGGGTATGATTGAGCGAGAGCCACAGTTTGTTATCGCGCCACAGGTAAAACCAGCGCCGAACCGTCGAGACCGGCGGAAAGCAGGGTGGCAGCATTCGCCACGGCAGCCCCCCACGCAGCAGATATAGGATCGCCTCAACGATCCGTCGCAGCGGCCATTTGCGCGGACGGCCTACGTGGGAGG
>NZ_JAPMXX010000003.1:0-66269 GCF_032227065.1 Sphingobium sp. SA2 | reverse complement strand
CTAACGGTTAACATTCGCCGCCGCAAGGCTTATCCTGCCATACATGAATACCTACCCCCCAAAAAAGAAAGCGGTGGCAATTGCCACCGCTTCAAATTTCCAAGATGCCGGAAAACGGACAACCGTTGACAGGTAAATGTTATCAAAAGTCGAAGGCTTGGGGCGCACTCTCACCGTCGAACTGAACCGTGACCTGGCCGCTTAGGACAATACCGCGACGGCCCTGAATGATGATGGCCGGTGCGTCATTCGCCTCCTTTGGCTGACGGGTCGCGCGATGCCTCCGCATGGCATCTTGGTTCGATGCCTGCCCCTGCCCTTCCCGATCGCCATCATGCTCGTTCGGATCGCCCTGCTCCATTTGCCCGATGCGCGCGCTGGTGGCAGCTGCCACCGGCACCCGTTGCTCATCCTCTGCCTGCGGGTCGGGCATGGAGGTGACGGGCGCGATCTGCGGCTCCCCTGCCCTTTCCGTTCCACCTTGAAGCCCGGCAAGAAACTTCTCGCACTCGGCGGCAGTAGGACTTTCGTTCGCAGCCAGAAATCCGCGCGCCGCCTCTTCGTCCAGTGACATGGCGTGCTTGATGGCAACAGCTGATCGGGGCGAGCACCCTGCAAGCGCTGAAAGAATGTCGTCGGGCAACGTGCGAAGCGAATATAGCCGCTTCACTTCCGAATGCGGCTTTGCAATTCGCGCAGCTAGATCCTTTGTTGAAAGCTCTTCACTTACTCGCGCCGCAATGAAGTGGACGCGATCGGCCAGGCTAAGCTCTTGCCGTTGCTCATTCTCAAGATACTGATCCAACCCAATGTCGCGCTCATCATCGGCTTGGTCGAGAACGGTGTCGATTTGATCGAAACCGAGCTGGCGACAAGCGCGATACCGGCGCTCGCCATATCGAATGATGTAGCGTCCATTTGGGGTCGGTGCGACCACGATTGGCTGCAACAGCCCACGCTCCTTGATCGTCGTCGCCAACGCATCAATCTCGGACTGGTCGAAGTCGCGACGAACCTGCGAAGGGTCTGGATCAATGTCAGCGATAGGCAAGCGCTGGAACCGTCCTGCCGCCTTGAACTCAGTGTTTGCAGGGACGGCGGAGAAATCCATATCGTCCATGTTGAAATCGGCGAAGCCCTTCTTCGCGGGTTTGGTTGCTGCCTTGCTCAATGCCGTACCCCTTCTTTCAAATACGTGCTCTCGGCAATCTTCGACCCGGCTTCGTCCTCAAGCCAAATCGCCTTCGCCAGTGTCGTGTGAAAATTGCGATACCATTCATCAGAGTGAACGGCGGAGCAGGTCGTTCTGAGAAAAATGTCCCAGCGGCCTCCGATCCAAATGGGTATGCCCCACATGCACGTCCCACCATCTTCGTCGTCCAGCGCAAGCCGCCAAATCGGCCGCTCGATCGAATGGTCCTCGACCTCAATCATAAATCCGGCACCTTCCAGACGCTCGATGAAGTCCGCTAAAGGCGTCATGCGACCTCCAGCTCAGCTTGATCGACAATGTAAGAAACGACCTCGCGCACGACTGGCGCGCTACGCCTGGTGTCCTTCGCCAATCGCCAAACAGGAATTTCGAGAAGCGCCGCCTCGCGCATGTGCTCACGGTGCGGGATGGTATGCGGCACCACATGCAAAGGAAGCGCCTGCGCAATTCGCTCCATCAGCTGGCGCGAAACTTCGCTGGTCGCCTGAACGCGATTGAAGACGATCCCGAACCGGGTGCCGTTACCCTCCCCTCGCACCTTGTTTGCAAGATGGATGCTTTGCGAGATTTCGTTGAGCGACTGTCGGGCGGTTTTGTCAGGGTCCAAAGGAATCGCGACATAATCGGACGCGATCAACGCCATAAGGTTCCGGCCATCCCAAGCCGGAGCCGTGTCGATCACGCAATAATCGTAGTGCTTGGCAAGGCCAACACGAATGGCGCGAACATAGGCGCCGATGTGCTGGCCTTGCTGTGGTCCATCCGTAGTCAGTTCCACAATCTGGCGCGTGTTCTTGAAGCATGCCAGCGCTGGAGGTTCGTCGGCGGGGTCAAAATCAAGAATCGACTGAACCGGGCCTATCTGCTCGAAGTCCGCTTTGAGCATCCCCGCGCTATGGCATTGCTTGTCGAGGTCAAGAACCACGACGCGCTTACCCTGCTCGGCAAGGTGCCACGCAATATGGCAAGTTAGCGTGGTTTTCCCGATGCCACCGCGCTCGTTCGTTACGACAATTGTTCGCATTACCAGTTCCCACGGTGATTGTTGGTTGGGCCGTGGTGGAACCGATACTGGCTCTGCATATACCACGGATTCGGATCGTCATTGAGATTGAGGCCCTTGCGCTCGCCTTGCGGGGCGGTCGGTTCAGGCGATGGCTCCGGGGCGAAGCAAGCCGCAAGGACAAAGGCAGCGAATACCGCCACACCCCACCAGCCAAACGCGAAATAGGCGAGGGCACCGACTGCGAGAACCACAGTCAGGAGGATCGCCGCGATTGCAAGCAACAGGATAAGCCATGCGATATTCATGGTAGTCCTGAGCGCGCGGGCCGCACGCCGAAGTTTGTTGGCAATCTGACGGCGCATAGCGGCCTCCTAAGCTGTTCGGCTCTCGCCACGATCGGAGCCGATCAACTTAGGGAAAGGCTGCTCCCTAAAGATGTTCGGCACTTGGGTTTGCAACGCGCGCGACATTCGCAACGCCGTTAGCAGGGTTGCATCCTGTCGACCGTTCTCAATGGCCGCGATTGTCTCAGGCGAGACAAGAATCTGTGCCGCAAGCTCGGCTTGCGTAAGTCCAGCTGCGGCCCGTAAGCTCGCAACACGATTGAACAATTTGGCAGCCACAAAAAGCCTCGCAAAATTAAACCCTAATCATATTATGGTTAGCATAGGCTTGTGTCCACAAAAAAGGGCGGCCCTGCGGGCCGCCCGTCTTTTGGCGATGGGGCTGGGCTATTCAGCCCCGCCCCGCGCCAGAATACCCATGCCCTCCGCGATCAGGTCCACAGTGTAGCGGGTTTCACCGTTGCTCTCGTAACTGCTCTGGCGCATCCGCCCGGTGATATGCACCAGGTCGCCCTTGCCCAGCTCGCCAGCGCGTTCCGCCAACTGGCGGAAAAACGTCACGCGGTTCCAAAGCGTGTCGGTTTTCCATTCATCGCCATCCTTGCGATTATAGTTCGCAGCGACGGAAACGTGTGTGACCTTATCGGTCTGATCGACGCTGCCAACGCGCCCGATGATCCGAAATTCAGCGATGTTCTGCATGGTAGTCTCCTTTGGATAAGCGTTGCTGACGGATTTTTGGCGGCGAAGCTGAGCGACGCGGGCAAGTTGAAAATGGGAGGGTCCACTTGTGGAAACCCAAGGCCGAAGGCCGGTTTTCTGCTTGCCCGCATTAGTGGCGATGCGCAGTTCGTATCCGGCAGACAGTAACGCCCAAAGGAAGCGTGCCAAGTAGATGCAGCAATTCGTGCTGACGGTGGTGGCAGCTGCCACCGGCCTTGGTCCTCCCCTCGTCGCTGCCCTCGATCTGCAATGCTGAATATGGAAACTACAGCTGTATGGCCGTTGATCGTTTGAGAGTTGGCATTTCGCTTGCACGGCAAAAGGGTGGCCGGTGGCAGCTGCCACCGGCTGCGATCATGATAGTTTGAGCGATCAGCGTTTCCGCTCATGGTGCTTTTTCGCGGCGCTGGGTTCCTGCTTTGGCTCCTGGGATGTTCGATGCGCGGCCCACGCTCTTTTGACGGTGCTGCGGTCGCATTCGGCAAGTTCGGCTGTTTGGGAGATGCTCTTTCCCGCCTCACGCAATGCGACAATGCGAGCGTGCTTTGCATGATCGCCTTTACGGCCTCCGCTGCGCCCCTCCACTTTCGCCAAGGCAATCCCCTGGCGCTGGCGTTCGCGGCGATCGGTGTAGTCATCATGCGCCATCTGCAGAGCGATCTTCAATAGCATGTCTTGAACAGATTCGAGCACGATGCGGGCGATGCCTTCGGCATCGGCCGCGAGATCGGATAGGTCCACCACGCCGGGAACAGCAATGCGTGCGCCACGCGCGCGGATTGTCTCAACCAGCTGCTCGGCCTCGGGCAGCGGTAGGCGGCTGATCCGATCAATCTTCTCCGCAATGACGACTTCGCCGGGTTGAAGATCGGCAATCATGCGCAGCAGCTCGGGGCGATCAGCTCGCGCACCCGATGCCTTCTCTCGATAGACAGCCGCGACATAGTAACCCGCTGCCTTCGCGTCGGTCACAATGGAGTCCTGGCGGCGCAAGTCCTGCGCGTCGGTGCTGACGCGCAAATAGACGCGCGCGATCTTCGGGGCCGGGGGAGGGGCGTTCTCACTCGGCAATGTCAGGCCCCTCGGGTCGTGTGGCGTGAAGCTTCGCAATCTCTGCGGCCGCTTCTGCAATCTCAATTCCACACTGCTGCGCTCTTGCCCGCGAACGGTCGATCTCTGTATTGCGCGGAATGATCGTCCGCGCGAGCCATCCTCGTCCTTCAAGCGCGTTTACGCGCTGCGCAAGATAAGCTGCTTCATCATTCAATTGCTGATGGCGTTCCTCTGCCTTGCGTAGTCGGCGTTCCCAAGCATTCTTGCGAGCATTCGCGCGCCGCCTTTCGTCCCGCTCTAGGCGATGTTGCCTTTTGGTTGCTAGGTCGAGCGCCTTCTGAATTTCCCGACGCTCTCTAGCCTGATCTTCGTCAGCGACCGTTTTTTCTCGCTGCTGCGCCAAGCGGTCCAAGGCAGCATGATCGTCGATACCGACATTTTTACACACCCATCGCATTTTCCGATAAGCCTTCGCCTCAATCAGCGAAATCCGGCTATCTGACAAACCGATAATGTCTCCGATCGCCTTGAGGGTGAAGGCGTGGGATTGGCCAAGCCCAATCCGCAATCCGACGACTTGTTGCTCCTGAGGCGTGAGGGTCGCGATCAGGCGATCAACGATTTGCCGGTCTGTGATCGACCCTTCCCAACCGGCCTTTGCAATTTTTGCGGCAAATAGCTCCACCGGAGATTGCACCGCACCACCTTGATTTTTCCTCATACGCGAATGCCTTCGCTCAATGCATATGGCGCGTAACCTATACCATGTGCGCTAGGCGCGAAAGCCTAGGCGCAATAACCTCTCGTCGCAACCCTATTGCGCCATGCTGCCGGGGCCGACATTCTGCGCCAGGTTGGAAGGAAGGATCGTCATGCCCGTGTATCTGAATCTGAGCGATCTAGAGTCGCCGCTCATGATCCAGCTTGCCGCGAACATTCGCGCCAGATGCAAAAAGCTGCGGATTACACAATCAGAATTGGCAGAACGATCCGGCGTTGCTGCATCACACATTTCATTCATCGCTCGCGCCAAGGCCAACCCGACGGTTTCCACTTTGGAGCGCATTGCCGATGCTCTTGGAATGCCGGTCGTCCAACTGCTGGCGTCGAAAGATAGTGCCAAAGGCGCTGGCTCGATCAAAACCACGTCACATTCCAATTAGGGAGTAGTGCATTGTCCAACGACAACCGCGAAAGCCTTGATGCCCCTGAGAACGCTTCACTTGTGCGCGCAATGGGCGGAGCCTTGTCGATCTTTGCCACGTTGCTCGCGCGCAAGGGGCTGATCGAAACGGATGAGGTCGCCAATATTCTCGGCATGTATGCCGTCACCACGGGGGAGGTCGACCAAGAGGAAGGAATGATCCTGGGAAGCTGGGCGGCAATGCTGCGTGATATAGCGGAACTACAAGATATGGCTCCCTCCGCCTAGTAAGGAGCCTTAAAAGCAATCGCTTGGATAGGTCAGGTTGCGTTGATGCCACCCATGTCTAAAAGGTCAATTTATAATGGATCAAGCGCCAGATGGCTTTGAACAGTCGGCCCGAATTGTAGAAGCGTTCTCGGCGGGTGAGTCTGACGAGGTGGCTGAACTGTTGGCGCAGATTGCCGAAGCGATACGGGCCAAGGCGATAGACGACTAGCCACCTTCGCTGGGCGACACATACTATTGAACAGTGGGCGTATGCAGCTCGCTCGGATGGGCAAAAAAAGGGAGGCCGAAGCCTCCCTTGGTCTTAGTTGAACATTTTGACGAATGCTGGCGCGAGGCCGATGACGGCCAGGACGAACCCGACAGAGCCGATTACCCATGTTTGGGCGGTCAGCTTGCTTTCTAGGCCCTTGTTCGCCTCCTGTACCTTCACTGCGATATACTCCTCGATAGCCTCAACTACTTCTGCTGCGGCGTCGTCTGACAGATTAGCCGCTTTCAGTGCTCTAAACAATTTGATGTGCATCCGGTTCTCCTTCTCGTTGTTGACGGGAGAAACACGGCATGGGCCCCGGCGCCGACTGTCAGGGACCGCGTAGCGGCCGCGAGAGCGGGCGGTGGGGGAGCCGATTTGCGTAGCAAATTGGGGGAACCGCCGATCCTTGAAAGTTGGCGCGCACCCATGCCAAACTGCCACGACACACAGAGAGAAGAGATTGCGAGGAAGGGGGTTCGATGCCCCCTTCCTCGCTCCGTGTTGAAACCGAGATCATCGGTTTTTCGCCCATAGGGCGAAGTGGGGCGGGCTAAGCCCGCCCCGTCCGGTGTCAGCCGGACTGCTCGCGCTTAGCTTTCGCCGCCAAGATCATGTTGACCAGGTGCGCGTCGAAGCAATCGCCTCGCTCGATGTTCCGAATGCCGGGTCCATCAAGAACGTCCCTGATCCGATCTTCAATGACCTGCGCAAGCTCAGTCGAAACCGCTTCTATATCGGCGCTCGATTTGCCGATGAACATCGGATCTTTCGGCCACATGCTTTCAGCGTCGAAGTGGTCCTTATCGTTTAGGGCGTTCCTCAACGCCTCGATCGCTGCATTTCCAAGCGCACGCTCGAATGCAAGCTGGGCGAACAGACGATGGGACATAACAACCTCCTTATTGCCATAATTGGCAGGGCCAAGGGGGAGAGCCGCGCCGGGTCGGGTCAGGGACCGCGAAGCGGCCGCGATAGCGGGCGACGGGGGAGCCGATTTGCGCAGCAAATTGGGGGGACCGACGATCCTTGATGCGATCCGGCGCGTCTCTCATGCTAGGAAGACACTGACGGGGGGATATAACAAATGAACGTCCGCCCAACGGGCGGTCATTAGGCGGTGGCAGCTGCCACCGCCTGCGCCGATCAATCGGGCTTACGGATGGCAAGCAAAACGGTGTTCACGTTGGTCCCTGCATGGGCAAATGATCCAGCGGGAAGGTCGATCCATTTGCGGTTGCCATAGATCGCGGTGCATTTGTCGATGATGCGATGCAATGCCTTGTGCCGCTTATCCTCCGACCATTCGGCCCGTGCGCTCATGACCGCAACGAGCACTCCCCCCGGCTTCAAGAATTGATAGGCATGGCGCACATGATCGCAGTCGCGCCCACGGTCGAACGGCGGATTCATCACCACTTTATCAAAAGGTGCGAAGTGACGCGGTTCCAGCGTGAGGAAATCGGCCTGCCTCACGTCCGCAAAACCGTGGATCACGCGCAATTCGTGTGCCAGGCCGGGTTGTATCTCGATGCAAGTGACGGTGCCGCCTTCGTCGCGAGCGCGACCCGCAATCGCAGCCTTGCCAGCGCTGGGTTCAAGCACGCGGTCGCCCTGCATGATCCGTGCAAGCTCGACGACTTGCGCCGCAACCGTGGGTGAGGTCATGAAAGCACCAAAGTCCTTGGCAGGGGTGACATGGAACAGGGGGGCATCCTCTGCCTCGGTCGTGTCGTAGCTATCGCCAATCGCCTCGCCGTAATACTCAGCGAGAAGCAAATTGACCTGTTGCAAGAGGTCCGCGCGCTCAAACCAGATATGCAGATTGCCGTTTTTGAAGATGCGAACGCGGAAATAATCACCGTGAACGACTGTCGGGAGATTCACGCGATCCCGCGCCGCCTCTCCAACAATTGCCGCCATGCTCAACCCTTCGGGCAGGGGCGCTTTGTCATCCAGCTCAAGGAAAACGCGCTCCACGTCCCGCAAGCTGTCGCGTCGCTCGTAACGCTCCCATGATCCCCATTCGTTCATTGCGCCGTCGATGATGAGACGCGCGCCGATCTTGAAACCGTCATGCGAACGAAAGCGACGATCCAGCTTTGAAAAAACGGTGGCGATGCCGCGCAAATAGAGGTCGCGCCGGTTCTCCCAGATATGCCCGAACGTTGCAGCGCAATTGTCGGTCGTGAATGGTGCCGGTGCCTCGCGTAATCCCTCGTAAAACTCGCGGCGCGCCGTTTCATCTAGCAACTGATCGAAGCCAAGGCGCTCCATCAAGTTCGACCAGCAGCGCCGATCTATTTCCATGGTCGCGATCCGCTCGAAATTGTCGCGGGCCTCAATCGTCGTGATCTTGCCCGTCTTGGGGTCGCGTTCGTCCAGCGCGCGCGCGCGCACGAATGCGGCGGTTAAGGTATCTTCTCCGCGATGATGATCGCGCGCACCGGACAGGCCAAGATTTCCACCAATGCAGATGCTGCCCGCCTCGGCTGTTGTCGCGTGGTATTGATCGAAAAGACCAAGCCAAAGGGAAATCGCTTTATCGCGCCCCTCGCAAATGTCCGCGATCTGATGCGGGTTCATAAGCTCTTGCCCCATATGCAGTTCCTTTCCCTAAAAATCGAAGCCGAAGGCGATGGGCCATCGACTTCTGCCAAGTGGCGAGCTGGGTCGGGGAATGGCGCAGTGAGGGCCGGTCATGGGGGAGGGGGATCGCCCGTCCTGCACGGAGCGCAGCGGAGGAAGGGCGGGGATACCGCCATGATCGCCAAGCGAGGCCGCGTAGCGGTCGAGACGGTCCAGCCCTTGCGCCAGGGGGCCGGAACAGGCCCCGACACTATCGAACGACGCGGCGGCTCTGCCGCCACATTTCCGCCAATCTGCCTAGCCTATCTGGCGATGGGTATTTCGCTGATCCGTGTTGTCCATGACGGGCTTTTTCGGCTGCGTTTGGTGTCGAAGCCCTTCGCGCCGTGACCTTGCGCGGCAATCTTGATGGTGTCCCGCCCGAACCGGCTATTGAGGCCGTCCATTGCGGCCAGCAATGCAGGCCCGCGCGGGTCGGCGGTAGCGAACAGGTCAGCCTGCGCTTCGCCTTGCCGCGTCAAATCCTCCAGCATCACGCCGCATTTGGTATAGACCCCGCCCCGCTCAAACATGGCCTCGGTCATCTGACCTACAATGCCTAGAATCACGCGGGGGTCATTCGTCGCCGGCGACAGGCGCGCCGATCGCGAAGCGGATGGCGGATTAGGCCGATAGCGTGAGCCATGCGCGAAGGCGATCAGTCGGCTCGCGACGAGGCCCTGGGCGCGTATCTTCTCGGCCGCGCGTGCCGCGCGGCGCGCCATGGCCTCGCGCAGCGCGTCCAGTGTCTTGACCGGCTCCCCGAATTGGCGGGTTACGGCGGTAGCCTTCATCGCATCCGGTTCGACCTGAAAATCCATGCACTCGATGCCGTTCAGCTCGCGCACGAGACGTTCGAGGACGACTGTTCCAATGTCGCGCGCGATCTCTGGCCGCAACGCGGCCAGGTCGGCGGTGGTGCGAACGCCAAGGGGCAAAAGGCGCGCTTCAAGCGCCTTGCCTACGCCCCACACCTCTCCAACCGGCCATTTCTCGAATAGGCGCCGCCGCAATTCGGTGTCGTGAAGATCGACGACGCCGCCCCATATTTTTTCGGTGGCTTTCGCCAGACCATTGGCAACCTTCGATAGCGTGCGCGTTGGTCCAAGGCCGATCCGGGTCGGAAGCCCGACTTGCTGCAATATGTCCTCGCGCAACCGATGTGCCGCTGCCACGTCGCCTAGCCCATTGGGTAGGGCGGGGAGCCGGTAAAAACTCTCGTCTATGGAGTAGATCTCCACCGTGTCGGAATGTTCAGCAATGACCGCATTGAAACGGCGATTGAGGTCCGCATAGAGTTCGTAATTGCTCGATCGAAGCTGGATGCCGTGCCGCTCGATGCGGTCGCGGATTTTGAAAACTGGCTCGCCCATGCGGATATGCAGGGCCTTGGCTTCCTCGCTGCGCGCGACCGCGCAACCGTCGTTGTTGCTCAAAACAAGGACCGGAATACCGTGCAAACTCGGGTCGAAAAGCCGCTCTGCACTGACGTAGAAATTTGAAATGTCGGCAATCGCGTGCGCCATGAGGCCACCTAAAGCCGATAATCGCGGACGCTGGTTCGCACCACGCCCCAAATCTCGATACCCTCGGCGGGGGTCGGATCGGAGTGCTGCCGACTGTTGCGCGCCTCTAGGAAAGTGCCGCCCTGGCGGCGGGCGAGCTGACGGCATACAAAGCCGCCGTCCACTATGGCGATGACGATATGGCCCTCGACCGCGCGCGTGTCGCGATCGACCACCACCACATCGTTATCGTAGATACCCGCGTCGATCATGCTGGTGCCGCTAATGCGGAACACAAAGCTGGCGGCGCGGTCGAGCCGCAGCAACTCGATCAGGCAAATGCGATCTTCAGCCCAGTCCTGCGAGGGACTGGGAAAGCCAGCTCCCGCCGCCCCGATGAGCAAGGGAATTAGTCCCTCTGGCACCTCGGCAAGCGGGACCGGCTGCATGAGTGGCAGCAACATCGTGATTCCCTTCTTTGCCCTTCTAACGCATATGGGAACGGAAAGGGAACATAGGATCGCCGCTCAAACGTCGATGGCCTGTGGGGGGTCATTTTCGGAGACAGTCATTGCTAATCGCGCGGGCACTTAACCCGGCTGATTGACAGCCAAAGGCTGCTCCACCAGCTTCCTCTCATGTGCAACAGATACAATCCCGGCGATCGCCAGCTAATTCTCGATGTGATCCCTGCGAATGGAAATGGCGCGCAGTACAACGCCAATCCCGATCGCGTTCATCCGAAAGAGCTTGGCCCTGTCGTCCGGCTTGTTGACGGTGAGATGGTCCTAGAGCGGATGACCTGGGGCTTCCCGGTTACGCTTAAGGGCCGCAAAGGTCAGCCGCTCGCGCCGAAGCCAGTCAATAATGCTCGCTTTGACAAGCTGGGCGCATTTTGGAAGCGCTGGGCGATAGACCCCGGCAACCGCTGCCTCATTCCCACGGCGCGCTTTGCAGAGGCCATCGGTGCGAAGGGCAAGATGACAGAAGCGTGGTTGTCGGTTCCCGATCAACCGATTTTCGCGTGGGCGGGGCTGTGGTCGAATGAGGATTGGGGCCTCTCATACACTGGCGTCATGACGGACAATTGCATTGAGTTTGCCGACATTCACGATCGCTCGCCGGTTATCCTCGATCCAGAGCATTGGCGCACCTGGCTAACAGCGCCGCTTGCCGATCTTTATCAATTTGATCGGCCATATCCGGCTGAGAGGATGGCCGTCGAGCGAACTGATATTCCTTGGGTGAAGCGAAAAGCACCGCGACCGGGGCCTTTGCTATAGCCCTCCCGTGTGACCGGCGCGAAGCGCCGCGACCTGTCCGCTCATGGCTTGCTCTCAAAAGTGAGTAAGATATGCTGCGCTCAGAGGGAGTAGATCATGCTGAGCGAAACACGATACGCCTATAACGAGACGTCACTTTTAGCGGTCCAGTATATCATGCTGGCTCAAATGATCTTGGTCGGCGTGGCGGTCGTTCTCCATGCGGTTTCATCACTGGCGGGGTTCAGCGGCGTCTTTGAGACGCCCGCGCTATTGGCGATCTCCCAACCTGTGATGAAAATCATGCTTTTGCCGGGAATTGGCTGGGCCGCTGGGTTGATCGCGACGTGGATGGCCGGGGATGATGGGTTTTCCGACAGTGGCTATCAATTGGCCGGAAATGTGGCGGGCCAGCTTGCATGTTTGATACTTTTGCCATCGGCCATCGGAGTTTGATGCATCTGCCGGGTCAGCCGCAAATCGGGCTATAAAAGGCGGTTATTGGATTGGCAGGGAAAAGAGGCTATATAGGGATTGCTTCGTGTGCGGCGTCAGTCACACACCTACCTGAACCCGCCGCGCTGCTACGCGGCGGGTTCAAACTTTTAGGGCGGGCAGCCCTGCTAGACCACCCGCCCCGCTGGCTTAGCCCTTATCGGACCTCCCCAGCTTCACAATCGCGACCACAAGCGCAACGGCTGCAATCGTCAATTGTGCTGCTTCGTATGCTGTCAAATCACATCACCTCCTTTGAGCGAGAGGATTAGCGGGGTCCGCTGCTACAGGCCCCGCCCTCGCTCGATTGAGGTTATACAACGGATTTTCAGAAATGTGGGCGCTCTGCGCGTCACAATTTCGTGAAGCCACAATCCAAGCGGTGGCAGCTGCCACCACCCCACACGCCTTAAATGTTGCTCAAACCTCGCCCTCAAAGCGAGAAATCATGCGTTCCGCTACGCAGGTGATTTCAGCCAGGTCGGAGGTTTCGGTGCAATCGCAACCCACAACCGCACCGAATGTCCCGCCCTCCAATTGGACCACGCGAACAAGCCACACATCGCGCCGAATTTCGCATTGGTCGGGGAGGGGCCTTCCCATGATCTCATGAAACACAAGTTCAACCCAACGGCGGGCGTCAGGATCGCGAGCCGCGTCGGCGTAGTCGGCGCGGCTCGCCATGACACTGTAACGGTCGCCCAGCATGAACTGCTGTTCGCGCTCGCGGCGAACGCGCTCGATCCGTTCCGCTCTATCTTTCGCCACACGCTTCGCGGCCTGCTTCGTCCGAACATCGGCGGCGCTGCTCGCCAGCGCCGCTATGATGTTGGGGACGCGCGCGGGCATATAATGCCCTGCGCGCTCTGCCGCCTCGATCACGAATTGCAACTCGCCTATCTCGGTAGGGGAGAGAGTGACGCGGACTGCGCTCGCGGTGTTGCTAATTCTCATTGCTGCGGCTCCGGGTCATCCTTTGGCCTGTAGGTGGCAAGGCCAATCCACGAACCATTGTCGCCGCGAAACTGGCGCACCACATCGCCGCCGTCCCAATGGCCGGTGAAGATGCCGCGCCGGTTTATGCCGCCAACGGGCCGCGTCCGCGCCGCCAGAAGGCGCGCGCGGCGGGTGTCCCGGTCAAGGTGTCGCATGGGTTGCATGGTGGATCACTCCTGTTCGCTGATGGGAAGGGCGCGCACGTCGCCGCTGTCGATCTGGAAGCCCGCGCGGGCCAGCTCGTCGCAAAGGGCGCGCTGTCGATCCTCACGGGTGCCGCTGCTGGCGATATAGCTGCACCGGCCATCGTGGAACGCGAAGCCCGCTCGTTTCAGGCATCCGCGAAAACGCTGTTGGGTTCGGTCGCTCCAATCGAGCGATCCGGCATAGTTGCGAAAGGCGGCGACGGCGCAGACGGCACCATAGTTTTCATCGCGCCAGCTAAGTTCTATCACCGGGGGCATTTTGCTCATGGTTGCCTCCCTCAATATTCGTTAGCGAGAAGAATGGTCAGCACGCGGGTTGTGGCATCGGGGTTCCACGGCTCGGCGCTGCCATATTCAAGTTCGCGATCATAATAGTCGATCTTCCACATGACAGAGAGGGAAGGCCGCGCGTCCTCTGCGGTCCATCTGGTGTGCCATTGGCCGGTCAAGTCACGATAAAGGAAACCGGCGTCATGCTCGCCCCTCGGATCGTTGTCGGTGGTGAAATCCTCAAAGGCTTCGACCATCTTGATGATGTTGGTTTGCGTGCTGCTGTCCAGCGCCGCCACGCCCTGCGTAATGACGGTGCGGCAAGTGACGCCCATAGTCCGCCGCGCAAGGTCGTTCAGCGCCGCAATCGTCGCGATCTGCTCCGGGGTTGCTTCCATTTTCCTCACTCCTTTTAGGCGAAGCCGCTGCCTACGGCCTGCGGCTCTGACCCGCTGGCGAAGCGCGGGATGGGGAGGGGAAGCAAAATCGATGGGAGTGGTGCGGGCCGCACGGTTAGAGAGGCCCGGCGCGCGTGAGCGCGTCGGCCTGGCCGAACTTGTCGTGCAACTCGGTCCTGTCGATTATGCTTCGGGAACGAAAGGGCAGGTGCCCTTGGTGTTCCCCCGGTGGCAGCTGCCACCACCAACGGCGCGCGGCCTGGGCCGCTCGATCCTATGTGGCAGCTGGCAAATCCAAAAACGCGCGGCCAAGGGCCGCACACTCTTAGCGTTCGCGGCCCTTGGTTTGCTCGGTAGGCTGCGGCGTTGCCCTGCCTTCGCGCAACGCGGCTATCACATTGGCTTTTGCGGTTTCTCCCGCCGCCGCAATCTGATCCTTTGGCACGCCCCGCTGGGCGGCGTCAGCGAGCCGCTTGTCAATGGCGGCTTGGAACGGCGCCAATCTTTCATCAGCCCGATTCTGGTCGGGTGTGTTTTTCTGGAATTGCTCGGCAAGGCGTAGATCAACTTGACTGACGCCGGGAGGCATCGCCTGCAATCGAAGCGCGCGATCGGCGGCTTGAATGTCGCGATCGTTCATCTTCGTAAGAAAGACAGCAGCGCCGCCGCTGATCGCGCGAACCCGTTGTAGTGGGTCCATACCCTCCGACCAATTGACCTCGATCTGGTGATAGCGGCGCTGCTCGATCATCTGCAAATGATGCATCGGCCCTTTCGGATCTCGGAAGAAAGCAAGCTCCTGCGCCGAACGTGTCGCCAGCTGGCGCATGTCTGCCGACGTTTCGGCAATCCGGTTCAACTGCTCAACCTGCCTAGAAGCCACAGCCTGCGCCGTGGGCAAGTATCGGCTGATCTGTTCCTTGGCCTGCTCGATGCTCATGGAACGGCCTTCGCCTGCGGGCATCAGCGATTCCATAGAAGGCGGCAACGCAATGCCACCTGGGCCGCGCAAAGGCTCCGTGCGGTTGTGTGCCAATGGCATCGCATCGCGAATGACTTTGGTGAGCGATGCATGATTGCCGGTGTGAAAGCTGTCTTTGCTCGCATCCATCCAGTCTTTTGGCGCGATGGCCTGGATTGAAAGAAACTTCTCAGCTGCCACGGAATGAAGCTGCAAATGCAGCCGCATGGTGCGGCCATTCCCTTCGCGGAAAGGATGGATGGCGTTCAGCTCTGAAATGTGCCGCCCCATGGCGTCGGCAAAACGGTCGCGATCCATGGCTTTGAGCGCTGCAAGGTCGGGCAGCTTGCCAAACTCATGCTCAATGCTGCGCGGTACGAAATGCGCCCGTGCAAAGGTGCTGCCGGGTTTGCTTATGTCCACATTTCGGAATTTACCGGCCCAATCATAAACGTCCTGAAACAGATGTTTATGAAGGTCGCGATACTCGCGCGCCGTCGAAGCGGGCGCGGCGCGCTGAACCAACAGCTCGCCATGCCTGAATACCGAGAAGAAGGCTTCCCGCTCTTTGAGAATGTTATCGTCGCGCAGTCCCAGCTTATTCCGAAGAACGGTGCTGTTTCGCCAAGTGTATGGGTCAATCACCTGTCATGCAGCGAGTTTCTGGCGATTCAGGACTTCACGATTATATTCCTGTGCCAGCCCAATCGCTACATCGACGGGTATTTCGGTTTCCACCAACAACAAGCAAAACGCATGATCGTTGGAAAGCAATTCTAACCCTTCGATCTTGACATTTGCGATAGCTTCGCAATAAGCATCCATCACAGCAGGCAAATCTTCTTGCCGCCGGGGATTATAGCCCATCGCCTTGATCTTACTGCGGTAGGTGTCGATGATATGTTCCATTTTGCACCTGAAAACGACCTTCTCCCGACCATAGTTAACATTTCGGGATATGTATATAAACCACATTGAATCGCCCCCAAATATGCCCCTTTGGGAGTAAGCCGCCGCGCTTGCGCGGCGGCTTTTGTTTTGCCATGGAACGGGCGGCGTTCAACTCCCTTGGTCGGTCATGATCGCTAGGAGATAATCGGCGGCATTCTGAGCCTCGCGAGCGGCCTCGAAAATGGCACGTTTATCATTGCGAAGAGCGGTCAACCAATGCTCAATATATGCGGCATGATCCTCACGATCCTCGACCTTGAAGCCGATAATCGCGCCGATAAAACAGGCTCCCAATTCCGCGACAAGTTCGTCCCGCGCATAGTCTGCGCGGTTCGTTGAAATCAGAGTCTTACGGTTTAAGCGGCTCTCATGTCCTGCAAGATGCACCGCCTCATGTGCCAGCGTGGCGTAATAATCATCTGCGGAATGGAAAACCTCGAATGGCGGCATCTGAATAAAATCCGCGCGAGGATCATAGTAGGCGCTCGATCCGCCGATATGAATGGTGGCGTCGATGCGTGAAAACATGGCTTCAAGTTCAGCATCGCGGCAATCGGGATTGCTAATGATCGGAACAGGCGCGGGATATTTGCCATCCAGCCCCTCAACCTGATCGGCGTTAAAAACCGTGTACCTTTTCAGGAAGGGAATGGCGCGCTCGTCATCGGTTTCGGAATCCTTCACGACAAGTTTGTTCGCATAGACAACGGTGGTGCCTTTGCTGCCCTTCCTGACGTTGCCGCCCAGCTCGATTGCCTGCTTGAAGGTCAGCCAATAGGGCGAGGAAAAGCCCTGACGCATGGCGCTCGCCCAAAGGCTCAAGACGTTGATGCCACGGTAGGCCACGCCATTGTGGCGCAAGGGAATGGTTGGCCCTCCGGTCCACGGCTTCACCCAAGGCTTTGTGCCTGTTTCGAGCATCGCAAGAATGTCGTCGGTGACGGCCTGATAAATGTCGATCCGGTTCGATTCCTTGGTCATTGTCTCACTCCTTTTAGGCGAAGCCGCTGCCTACGGCCTGCGGCTCTGACCCGCTGGCGAAGCGCGGGATGGGGAGGGGGAAGCAAAATCGATGGGAGTGGTGCGGGCCGCACGGCTAGAACAGCCCCGTCGCGCGTGAGCGCGTCGGCCTGGCTGAACTTGCCGTGCAACTCGGTCCTGTCGATTATGCTTCGGGAACGAAAGGGCGGTGGCCCTTGGTGTTCCCCCGGTGGCAGCTGCCACCATCAACGGCGCGCGGCCCTGGGCCGCTCGATCCTATGTGGCAGCTGGCAAATCCAAAAGCGCGCGGCGAAGGCCGCCCATTATTGCCGATTTGCAGTGCCCGCGCGCAAACCGTTCAGCTGGTGCCTCACTCCGCAATGGATACAATCAAATGAAAAGGGGGTGGTGGCAGCTGCCACCACCCCAAGTTTCGGGGAGCGCGGGAGTGAGGCGCGCTCCCCGTGCCGTCATGCCGCTTCGCTTGCGCTTTCGTCGGTATCGGGCAGGGCAGAAGATCGAAGCGCCGGGGGCAGGATACGCCGCCCCGCAAGACGCTCGTTCACTGTCACGGCAAGATCGCCGCGCTTCATGGTCTGGCAATTGGTAGCAGCCTCGGTGCCGCAACCTTCGTCCAGCAGCTTCAAGAGCGTTGCCTTGCTTAGCTGGTCGTAGAAGGGCTGATTGGGTTCCCATTTATCCGCCATGTCGATCTGCGCGGCGCTGGCGATCTGCGCTAGCTGTTGGTCGCGGTCGGTATGGAACGAAAGGCTCGTGATCTGCGAGGCTACGCAGTAGGCCAGCAGTCGCAACTTGGTTTCCGTGTCCAGCTGCCGCATGTCATCCAGTGCCGGACTTTCGGCAACGCGATCAAGATCAGCCTGTGCGATTTCGTCAATGTCACGCATCACGGAATGGGCCATGATCGTTTCGTCAACGTGGAATGCGTTCTGCTCGGCCTTGATTTCTGCGGCTTGCTGCCACGAATAGACACCGCCGCGAACCTGCCCCAAGAGGCCGGTCAACAGCACGTCCAACGCCAGTTCGGGGTCAGTGGCAATTACCTCGCGAACGGCCATGGTGCGGATTGCGCCCAGCTGATCCATGACCTTCTGCGAATAGTCAGGCCGTGGAGGCTTTGGCCCATCGGCTGCGCCCCCTTTGGCGCTGCGGGTAAACGCGACCTGTTCGATGCCGTCATGCCCGATGAACAGGATAAGGGTGTGGTCGGCCTTTTGCTCGGCGGTGAAGACGCGGCAACCGGATGCAATGGCATCATGCTTGCGTGTCAGTGCGCGCAAATCATCATCATAATCGTATTCGTCTTCATCAATCTCGCTTTGGCGCTTCTGGATAGCAGCCTCGATTTGCGCCAACTGGTCTTGTTCGTCGTCGCTCGGATCGCGCTTGCCTGCGGGTTCAAGATGGCTGCGCATCCAAAAGGAGTCGGGCCGGGAAAGCTGCGCCTCGGCATCGCGCCATCCATCATCGCGCGCAGCCTTTGCGACCGCTTCGAGCCGATCTTGCACAAGGTCCATTACGAGGCCCGCATCATCGCAATAGCGGCGCTCTCCGAACAGGTCCGCGGTGAAGGTGCCGCCTGCGGCGACATAGGCTTCCTCACCTGCGATCCGAAAATGCTTGTCGTTGTCGGCCATCTTCTCCTGGGTGAGCATGGCACGAATTTGGTGGGCGTTGTCGCCTGTGCGCTTGAATACCTCAAGCTGGCGGGTCTGATCGTCGGTTAGGGCGAATGCCTGTGCCGCGCCCATGCCGATTTCGTCCTTCTGGAAGGCTTTGAGAATGGTGGGGTGCAGTGCTGCCAGCTTCAACACGCGGCGCACATAGGCGGGGGAGACGCCAAACGATGCCGCAACATCGTCAACCTCTTTGCCGCTGTCGATGATTGCCCGATAGGCCATGATGGCATCTGCGGGGTGCATCGCTTCGCGCTGCGCGTTTTCAGCAAGAGAGATTTCCAGTGCATCGTCCTTGTTGCGAAGATCAACAGGCACCTCAAAATTGGCGGGGATGGTCTTGGCCTTCTGCAATAGCTTCAAGGCCCGGTAGCGCCGTCCACCAGCGCAAATCTTGATCTTGCCGTCCTCGTCATAACCGATGAGATTTTGCAGGACGCCACGCGCCTGAATATCAGCTGCGAGGGCTTCGATTTCCTTGGGCTTCACTTTCCGAACATTGAGGTCAGAAAGTGCCAGCTTGTTCAAAGCGATGTTCTGGATGGTCATTGTCTCACTCCTTTTAGGCGAAGCCGCTGCCTACGGCCTGCGGCTCTGACCCGCTGGCGAAGCGCGGGATGGGGAGGGGGAAGCAAAATCGATGGGAGTGGTGCGGGCCGCACGGCTAGAACAGCCCCGTCGCGCGTGAGCGCGTCGGCCTGGCTGAACTTGCCGTGCAACTCGGTCCTGTCGATTATGCTTCGGGAACGAAAGGGCGGTGGCCCTTGGTGTTCCCCCGGTGGCAGCTGCCACCACCAACGGCGCGCGGCCCTGGGCCGCTCAACAGATGGCGTTAAAAGCCGGAAAGCGCGAAGCACGCGGCAATCGAGCCGCACAGTGCGATCAGCAAGACGGGCAATCTTGGCGCGGGGCTGACGGCAATCGTTGCGCCGGCACATGCCCATATGAGTATGGAGGCGGGCGCACAGCGATAGATCACAAAACCAACATAGCTGTTGGGCAGCAGCATTGGATAGTCGAGGATGAGGCGAGCGACTATGCCCCCGCTGGCGACCATAAGCGCGGCGATCAGCCATGCCGCCGCCCTATCGCGGCCGAACTGTGGCGGATCGTCGGATTGGATTTTGGCGGTGCTCTGAATCATGTTCATTCCCGGCAAGCTCCTGTCCATGCCTTCTAGCCCTGACCGTTACCCGAATGGGCGGAGACGGCTTCGCTGGCTCCGTGGAAGCGCGCGGCGCAGCCGTGCGATGGAATAGGGCAGGTTCCCGGCTGCTATCATTTGCACTTATTGGGTAACTGGCCTCTCTCAATCGCCAGATTTCGCATGTCCTCGTAATTTTCGCCCCAAAGACCTCGTTTTTCGTCGGCGGCCTGCTTCATGAACCGGGCATACGCCAACCCTGAATGCGCCCTGTAATCGACTGCATAGCCATGTCGCACCATTGTTGCGGAAACCGACGCACCATTTGAACGGAACCGGCATGACATATTGGACCGGCCCCAACTGGTCCGACTTTTGTTACAAATCGGTTCGATTGTAAGAGGCTGATCGAGAAACTTGCTTGTGCAATTCATACCGCCGTTTCGTGCCACCAGCTCCTCCAAATAGAGCTTCGCCGCGATCTTGGGAAAATTGCCTTTGCCGTCATCGTCGGGCGCGTCGATCCCTGAAAACCGCACGCGTAGTCCATTGGTCGTTTCGAGCGTATCACCGTCAATTATGCGCGGATTTTCCACGAATATTGAGGTCGGCTCGTCTCGCCGTCCCTGCAATTGATTGAACAATGCGCCGAACGCGAAAACCGAGAGGATCGGCAAAGCGATCTTCTGATTACGCGGCCATTTCTTATAACCGTGGATCAGCACCGGGCTTTCTCCTGAAGAATATCGTTCCAGTCCATAGGAGCCGGGGCGGGTGGGAGGATCACTTTCAGCTCGCGGCCGTTGGCGGTCAGATGGTCGCGAGCGGCCTCGATCGCTTCGTCTGCTTCCGGGCCGTGTTGCGAGTATATGACGATTTTCTGGATGCGTTCGGGAATGGCGATCAAGCCATATCGGCGGATGCCGCCTGCTCCCCACACCTTGAATTTTCCGCCGGTCAGCTGCGTGACGGAAACGGCCTCTTCAAAACCTTCTGCGATGCGCAGTACATTGCCATCTGGTTGACCGCCAATTCTCATGGCGGCACTGCGGACCAGGCCAAGTGTCAATTTGGCCTCGCGGAGCGCCGCATGGTATCGCTTTTCGCCGGTCGCCGGGTCGAGCAAGATCCGCTGCACGGCAATTATGCCTTCGTCGGCCTCGAACGGAACGAGAAGGGCCGCATGAACTTCGCGAGTTTCGGGCGTACCGACTATGCACCGCGGGGCATATCGGACCTTCAAGCCGGTGGGGTCGATCGCGCGCGAACGCAAATAGCGTTCGCCTGCGGTTCCAGCGATCGGCACGGCGGAATCCCAAAGCTGTAGCGCCAGTTTGCGGCGTGAAGGCTCGTTCGCCCGTTCCTTGACCTCGCCGTTGGTGTGCCGATTTATGTTACGGCCATTGAGGGCCGCCCAAACAGCTTCCTTCGAGCAACCGGCCCAACATTTGAAGAGCACTGCCTTCTTTCCGGGCGTGACCTGGAGCGAAGGATTGCGGTCGTTATGGGCTGGGCAACAGACCATCCCATAGGCACCGCGCCACTGGCCATCCATTTCCGCCACGATCTGACGCGCGCGTGATTCCACGTCCATCTGCATCGAGCTTCTTCCGTCAACGGTATCCCAACATTGGGATTTATACATATTTCACGATGAAGGGCAAACAGTCGGGATATATGCATAAAATGCGGATGGCCCGGCTAGGGCCATTCTATATAAAATATCTCCGAGGGTTATCTTCCCTTGACGATGACTCGCGTTCAGACATGCCAAGCGCTCGCGCTAAGCTAGAGAGGCTGTCGGCCAGTTCGCGCTTGTTACGCTGCTCGCGGGGCAGCTCCCACAATGGTAACTGGTCCATCATGCGGTCCATGTCGCGTGCGGCCTCGATCTGGCGATACTGCTCACACGCAGGCGCGGTGTCGGCGGCAATGCCGCGACGGCGGCGCGCTGCGAAAATCCTTGCGAGGAAGGCGGGGAACAGGAAACGGTAGGCGTTTGTGGCCTGCCTTACGCGAGGGCCAGCGCCATCCACTTCATCTTCGGGGATGGGCTCGTAACGCCGGAACCAATCGAGGATGCGTGCCTCCTTCAAGCGCGCAAGCGATTGAACGACGCAATTTTTGCTAAGTCCTGTGCCTTGAACAATCGTATGAAGGCTGGGGAACAGCGCGCCGCTGCTATAGTCGATGATGCGCGCCATGAACTCGATGATCTGGATACCGGCCTGCCCGATCGCACCGTTGCGAATGCGCGGTGTCGTTGTTCGCCGCTCGGCCAGTGTCTGCCGTTCATAGAGCTTGGCCGCCTCGATCATTTCCCTCATCTGGCGGGCATTACGGATGGGCATATACGCTTTGAC
Source organism: Sphingobium sp. SA2 (assembly GCF_032227065.1). Classification (NCBI taxonomy): domain Bacteria; kingdom Pseudomonadati; phylum Pseudomonadota; class Alphaproteobacteria; order Sphingomonadales; family Sphingobiaceae; genus Sphingobium; species Sphingobium sp. SA2. The sequence goes on along the minus strand of NZ_JAPMXX010000003.1, from coordinate 44,388 downwards.
GCGCTGCTCATGGCCTACGGCGATGCTGTTTTTCCAGACTTTAGCGCGCGGTCTTGCGGAGCGCGCCGATAGGGCGCGCTCGATATTGGCAATCCCGCTGCTACGCAGCACGGACCCTATGGAAGTGGTCATAACGACCTCCTTTTGTCGGTCCCGCCAGGCCAAGCACCATCGCTCCCGAAAGCACGCTTTCAGGATTGACATTTGCCGAAGCACCGCCGATAAAAGGGACAGATAGTTGATCCCGTTTTGGCGGTACAAACAGCCCTCGCTCAGCCAAGCGAGGGTTTTTTGTTGCCCGTTGTCCGGGGGAGCCACCCCCAAACAACAGATGAATCGCCGACTCCTTGCGGAATCAGCGGGTCATAACTGGCTTAACTTTTAGGGCTTGGCAAGAATAAGCGTGTCGATACGCTTATGGCGCTACCTCGGCGTCGGCCTTGCGATAGTGGCGCATGTAGTCGGGAAACTCGATCCCGCGATCTCTAAGAAGCTGGATCGCAGCTTCTTCCAATAGCGCAGAAACCGAAGTGTCCTCGTCCTGGGCGAGAGCGTTGATCTGATGAACCAATTCAGGCTTCACCCACGTCCCCAGAGCGCGCGTATTGGCGCGGCTCGGCCGTCGCCGGGGCAACGGAACCGGAAGCAGGGGGTCTTCCTGTCGTTTTGGTCGAGCCATAGCTTCCCATAGACAATGCGTTAAATGGACGCCCGACAGGCGCGCGCCCATATTTGATGCTCTTAATGTGCGTACACGGCAAGAGAAGACAAGGCGGCTTGCCCTCTCGTTGCAAGCAGGGATAGACATAACCCAATCGGCAAAAAGGAACAAATCACGATGCTGCAAAGTGATGATTGGCAGTATGATCCGATCTTTGAACGCGAGCTAACAACGCGCCGCCCCCCTGGGGGGCTGATCCATTCGGTAGAAATCGTTCAGCTGCCGTCTAGTGAATGGATCATCAATGTTAAGGTATCGTGGCATGGCGACAAATGGCTGAATGTGTGCCTTTTTGAGCAGCCGACGCTTAAAACATACAAGCGACTGTCAAGTGCGGTGCGGCATGTCGTGCTCGATTACGGATATGAAGATGACCATATCCGAGTGGTCCCAAACAAGGCGTGCAGCAACAATGTAGCGTTTTGAGCCTTGGCTTTTCCCTTCATCGTGATATGTGTATAAATCTCGATGTGAGGGAGAAAGCAATGAAAGCTTTTAATTTCGCGCTGGCCGTCTCTCTTTTGGGGGCCTCCGTACAATCGGCCCCCGCCATGGCGTCGGACAACACCTGGGCTTGTGAGGTCGTTCTCTGCCTCTCGAATCCGGGGGGGCCGACGCAATACGGGGCATGCGTTCCGCCAATCACAAAGCTATGGCGGGTGCTGTCTCTCGGCGGCGGTTTCCCGACCTGCTCGGGCAGCGGCATTTCCAAAACCAAATACAAGAAACCGGATGATGGTCGGCCCGGTCAGCTGACGGTCCGTTGGACCGACGGACGGCAACAAACCTACTATCAGCCGCGCAACTGACCGGGGCGAGGGCGTGCTTCTCGAAACCGGGGCCATTCTATCGCTGGCTGCGCAATGCGCTCCAGCGGTAGCGCCGCACACGATCGCCGCGATCGTGGATGCGGAATCTTCGAACTATGTTTACGCGATCAACGTCAACGGCGTGGCTCGACAACCACGCCAACCCCGCAATGAGGCGGAGGCCGTTGCAACGGCGCGCTATTATGTGGCGCGCGGTTACAGCGTCGATCTTGGCCTCGGCCAAATCAACTCGCGCAACATGGCCTGGCTCGGCCTGACATGGGAAACTGCATTCAAGCAGTGCCCCAACGTCGAGGCAACAGGCCGCGTGCTCCTGTCAAACTACCGTTCGGCCAAGGCGGGGCGTGTCCCCCAAGAAGCCCTTCGGGTCGCACTCAGCATGTATAACACCGGCTCTCAATCGAGAGGTTTCCGCAACGGCTATGTCGCCCGCGTGGAGAATGCAGGCCGCCGCATCAGCGGTCGTCCTGCCACCGCTATCCCAACCTATGCCGTGGCCGATCAAGGTCTGAGCGGGCCGCAAGGCAGCGCAGGGAGTGATGGCGTGACGGTAGAGTTGGCGGAAATCGCAGCGGAAAACATGCAGTCGGCTCCCCCGCCTGCACCGCCTGCATGGGATGTGTTTGGCCGCGCGAGCCTCGCGCGGGCAGGTTCTTAAGCGAAAAGGAGTATCGAATGTTTCGTAGCTGGAAAATGAAGGCCGAAGGCCGCCTCGATGCGGTTTTGGCACGCCTTAAGCCATCCCCTCTCATGGCTCGCGCTCTTCCGCTCTCGCTGCTGGCAAGTCTGCTGGTGGCCGAACCGGCATTTGCGCAGGCCAATTTTGAAGGGCTGGCTGACAATATCCTCGGCCTGTTGAGCAATGGCCTGCTGCGGACGCTGGCGATCATCGCGATCATCGTCGTCGGTCTGCTGTGGTTCCTGGGCCGCGCATCGGTTCAGATGCTCGTTACGGTCGTCGTTGGTGTGGTGATCGTGTTCTCCGCGCCTTGGATCGTCGACACGATTACGGGCTGATCGGACATGGACGGTCAGGAAGAAATCACCAAAGACCCGTTGTTCTTGGCCGTCACCCGCCCCGCGCTGTGGGCGGGTGTCCCTATTGAGGCGGGCGCGCTCATCATCATGGCGGGGGCGATCACGTTGGTCGGCTCGGGCAATCCTCTCTACGGCGGCGCTGCATCCATCGCTCTGTATGCGTTGGCGCGTCTCGTCGTGCGCCATGATGTGAACGCGTTCCGCCTGATCTTCCTGTGGGGCCGCACGAAAGCGACCAACCGGAACCGCGTCTTTTGGGGAGGGTCGAGCTACACGCCGCTGCCCCTTTACGGCATCAAACGAAAGGGATTTGGTCGTGGCATTCGGTAGAAGCGCGCTTGCGGACAAGGTGCCTTTTGACAAGGCGAAACGGGAGGAAATGCCCGAGAAGTTCCTGCCCTATTCGCGGCATGTGAATGAGCATGTGATTGCCCTCGACAATGGCGATCTCATGCTCATGCTCGAAATGGATGGCCGTCCGTTTGAAACATCGGACGTGCGTGATCTCAACGATTGGCACACGCGCCTCAACGGTGTGTGGCGCAACGTCCATGACGAACGGGTTTCGATCTGGACCCATCTGCTTCGTATGCGCGTGCGCGACTATCCGGGCGGAACATTCCGCTCCCACTTTGCTGCGCGCCTCGACCAGAAATATTATGAGCGGATGACGGCGGAACGCATGTTTCGCAATCGGTTCTTCATGACGGTGGTGGTTCGGCCAACGGCCAACACAACCGACAAACTGCTCGATTTCCTGCGCAAAAAACAGGACGACAAGGACGCGAATATCGCGGAAGCCCTTGAACTTCTGGAAGACAAGGTGCGCGATCTGGAAAAGCTCTTGTTGCGCGTCCGCCCCCGGCGTGTCGGCGTTTACGAGCGTCGCGGCCTCATGTTCTCGGAACCGCTGGAAGTCTTGAACCAGGTCATGACGGGTCGCTTTCGTCGCTGCCCGCTGGTGCGCGGTCGCCTCGGCTCCGCGCTCTACGCGAGCCGTGCGATCATCGGCTCGGAGACATTTGAAATTCGGGATGCCGACGATTCCATGTTCGGCGGCATTTTCGGCATTCGCGAATATCCGTCATCGACAACGCCTCGCCAGTTTGAATCGCTGCTGTCGGTCGATTTCAGCCTCGCCATAACACAGTCCTTCACATTCCTGTCGCGGGCTAAGGCCACAGAGCGTTTCAGGCTGCGGCAAACGCAGATGGCGAACGCGGGCGACAAGGCTTTCAGCCAAATGGACGAGCTGATCGACGCAGCCGACGCCTTGCAGTCGAACCGCTTTGTGCTGGGCGATCATCATTTCACTCTGACCGTCTTTGCCGACGACTTGAAGAAACTGCGCGATAATATGTCGATTGCGCGCGCGGCGCTGGCGGATACCGGCATGGTCGCGGCGCGTGAAGGCGCGGCTCTCGAAGCGGCCTACTGGTCGCAGCTGGTCGGCAATTTCGCGTGGCGTGCGCGTCCAGCGCCGATCACGTCGCTCAACTTCTCGGCCTTTTCACCGTTCCACACATTTCCTGCTGGGCATGAGGATGGCAACCATTGGGGGCCTGCTGTCGCCTTGCTCAAGACAAGCGCGCGTAGCCCTTACTATTTCAATTTCCATTCGGCTGATTTGGGCCATTCGATGGTCATCGGACCATCGGGCGGCGGCAAGACGGTGCTGGTCAACTTCTTGATGGCGCAGCTCGAAAAGTTCAACGCGCGCCACATTTTCATCGACAAGGATCAGGGCGCGGAGATTTTCGTTCGCGCCAGCGGCGGCACATATCTGGCTTTGCGGAATGGCGAGCCTACGGGCTTCGCGCCACTTAAGGCGCTCGACAACACGGCATCGCATCGCGCGTTCCTGGGCCGCTTCATCCGCCAACTGGTGAAACAGGAAGGCGCACCGATCAGTGTGCAGGAATCGCACCTGATCGACGATGGCATTGAATCGGTGATGAAGCTCCCTCGCGAGCATCGCTCGCTATCGGCGCTGCGCACCATGCTCGGCATGTCGGATGCGGGCGGCGTCGGCGCGCGTCTCGTCAAGTGGACAGCGGAAGGCAATCTTGGCTGGGTGTTCGACAACGTGGAAGATTCCATGTCGCTCAATTCCCGGTTCGTCGGTTTCGACATGACGGATTTCCTTGAGAATGCCGAAATTCGCACTCCGGTCATGCTCTACCTGTTCGAGCGGATTGATGCGCTCCTAACCGGCGAGCGCATGGTCATAGCGATTGATGAATTCTGGAAGGCCTTGGCTGATCCGGCATTCACTGCATTCGCCCAGGACGGCCTAAAGACTTACCGCAAACGCAACGCTTTCCTCGTCTTCGCAACACAGTCGCCTGCCGATGCGCTGCGCTCAACGATCAGCCATTCAATCTTGGAACAGGTTGCGACGAAAATCTTCCTGCCCAATCCGTTCGGCCAGCGCCGCGATTACATCGAAGGGTTCTCGCTATCCGAGGCCGAATTTAAGCTGGTCCGCGAAGAGCTGTCGCCGGAAAGCCGCAAATTCCTCGTCAAGCAAGGCCATGACTCCGTTGTGGTCGGCCTCGATCTCATGGGCATGGATGACGAACTGGCCGTGCTGTCGGGCCGTGCTGAGACAACGGGCGTGGCCCGCGAAGTGATTGCCGAACTTGGCAATGATCCGAAGCTCTGGTTGCCGGAATTTCACCGGCGCCGGCGCCCAAGCTGAAAGGAGTGAGATTATGAAGCAGCTAATCTTAGCGGCTGTGTCGATCGGGAGCCTTATGGCCGCGACGCCAGCCAGCGCACAAGGGATTCCGACATTCGATAGCACTGCGGTGCTTAAACATGTCGAGCAAATCCAGAAGACCATGCAGATGATTGAGCAAGGTCGCCAACAGATTGCCGAAGCCCAAAAACTATACAATGATCTGAACAAGCTGACGGATGTGTCCTCGATCGGCAATCAGCTCAAGACGGACACGCTTCGCTCGTTGAATGTCGATGTAAGCTCGCTCGAAAAAATGGCGCGCGGCGATTTCGGTGGTGGTGGCAGCTACGGTGGGCGTTCCGACGCCATCTATCAGGACATGCTCGAACGCCTTGGCGTGTCGGGTAATGGCGACCAGAGCGACGTTCGCTATCAGTCTGCCCGCTCGATCGCGATGGATAAGGCCATGGCCGAAGGCATGGGCGAGGCTGCGACGTCGCGAGGTGAAGGGCTGGAAGAGCTGCGTGGCCGTCTAGCGACGGCATCGACTGCCAAGGAAGTTGCCGATCTCCAGGCACGCATCCAGCTCGAAAGTGCGTCGATGATGAACGACCAGCTTCGCATTGATGCCATGGAGCGCGCTCGGCGTGCGGAAGCCTCCGCCAAAACCGCCGAATCCCTATCCAATTATAGTCGTGACCGAGAAGAACAGCGCGCCCGCGCTCGCGCGGCGGCGGGAATTTGACCATGAAGAAGATGGTCGTCTTTGCGATCAGCGCAGCTGGCATACTTGCCAGCTGCGACCGCGCGCCCGTGTTTCCTGACATTCTGATGACTTACCGGGATTTGGATTGGCTCAAAGCCAATGAAGATCAAATCCCGGTGATCGTCGCGGAGTGCGACAAGATCATGAACAGCGAACTCAAGCAGTCGGATCTTCCTATTCCGGTCGCTAGGAACTGCGGCGGCATTCAATCGAAGATTTCTTCGATCAAATACTCACGCGATCGAGACGAGCAACGCGCACGCGCACGCGCTGCGGCGGGTATGTAAAACCCTCCACGGCCCGATTTAATAACATAAACGCGGAGCGATCTGGTGGAATACGATCTATTCACAACGGCCTACACTGGCTTTGTCAACGAACTCAATTCGGTCGTGGTGTCCAATTACGCCGGGTTCGTCGGATGGATTTCCGGTCCGCTCCGCACCGGGATTGTGATCTATGTAATCCTGCTCGGATACGCGATCATGCGTGGAGCCGTGCAATATCCGTTTCGCGAATATGTCTATCGCTCGCTCATGCTCGCGGCTCTCTATTGGGCAGTGACAAGCCTTTATGGCGCGTCGATCGCGCAGATGATCGTAACTGGCCTCCCCAATGAATTTGCCTCGGTCATTGGTGGATCGCCTGATGGCGTTGGCGGGACGTTCGATGCGATGTTTGCGCGGGTGGATGAAGCGCTGATAGGAATGCAGGAGGCCACGAAAGAGTATGCTGAGCAGAATGCCAGCATGTGGGATTTGCAAGGCTCAGCGTCGGCGATCATGCTTTGCATTGGCGCGACAATCATCATCCTTTTGACAGCTGTTGCGGCACTGTTCGCGCTCGCTGTCGGATTTGTCATTGTTCTCTACGCGCTCTTTGCGCTGGCATGTCTGGCTGTGGTCGGCCCGATCTTCATGGCCGCCTTGCTCTACGATTCCACGAGAGGCTATTTCTTCTCCTGGCTCGGTGCCGTCCTGAATTTCCTAATGCTGTCGCTGTTTGCGCTGCTGCTGGTTCTGGTCGTTGCCAATGTTGCCGAATCAGCAAGCGCCAGTTTCGACGGCAATTTTGAGCACATTTGGGACACATGTGTTCGCATCATCGCCTTCAATGCACTCGCCTGCTTCTTCTTCATTCAGATCCCCGGAATTGCTGCCTCACTTGGCGGCGGCGCAGCGGCGATGGTTTCGCAGTTCGGTAACGCGGTGGTGACTAGCGGCAAGGGACTGGCCTCTGGCGCGAACCAAACGGCAGCGGGGGCCTACAGCACTGGCCGTTCGATAGGCGCTGGAATTGGTCGCGGCGTCTCGTCCGCGATCGGCCGCTATCGCGGCGGAAACTCAATCAGAAACGCGTGAAGGTGAGAAATATGCACAAGTTGCTTGGACTCGGAATCTGCCTGGCGCTGGCGGCCTGCGCTGGTCAGCCTGTCAAAAAACCTGCCAAATGCTCGGGACCGATGCGGCCTGCAAATCCGCATGGTCTTACGCTCCCATCGCAGCCTGAGCAGCCAACCGCCCCGGCCAACGTCGATGTGTTCAAGCAGAACGCGCCGATCGCGCCGGAAGGCGCTGCGGATACTCAACCCGAACCGGGCAATGAGCAATCAAGCACCGGGCAGGCCGCCGAAGTGCCGCGCCTGAGCGCGTCTCTGCGCGGCCAGATTTTCTCGAATTGCTGAGGTATTAAGATGGCAAGTGGTATCCCCAAAGATGAGCTGAAAGCCTATTTTGAAGAGGCTGCAAGCTGGGAACGTGACAGGCTGGCGGCGGCAGAGCGCTCCAAAAAGCTGGCGTGGGCCGTCGCTGGTGTCTCTGGCGCTCTCGCTATCGCGGGCGTTGTGGCAGTTGCAGCCCTGACGCCTCTCAAGACCGTTGAACCTTACGTTATCACGGTCGACCGTAATAGCGGTGAAGCCGCGATTACGGCCAAGCTGAACGGCGATGCGTCGATCACGTATGACGAGGCTGTCCGCAAGTATTTCCTCGCCACTTATGTTCGCTATCGCGAGGGCTGGATTTCAGCTGCACGGAATGAATATTTCAGTGCTGTCATGGTCATGTCTGCCAGACCTGAACAAGACCGCTGGGCGCGGTTCTACAAGACCGACAATCCTCAAAGTCCGCAAAACATCTTGGCGAACCGCACCGATGTTTTCGTGGAAGTTAAGCGAGTGTCCTTCCTCGGTGGCAACGTCGCTCAAGTCTATTTCACCAAGGAGGCGGTGACAGGCTCAACCGTTGCAAAAACCGATGCCGTCGCAACCATCAAATTCAAGGTCGATGGCACGCCTAGCCAGGAAGTGGACCGCTTCAAAAATCCGCTTGGCTATCAGGTTGAAAGCTATCGCGCTGACGTGGAGGTGCCCCAATGACCTTGTTGAAATGGAGCGCACCAGCGGCGCTTGCGATCGCGCTGACCGCTGCCCCGGCAATGGCTGAGGAAACCCCTCGTGCCACAATGCTGGATCATCGTGTCCGTGAAGCGAATTACAATGACCGGCAGGTCTATGAGATTCCCGGCGTGTTCCGTGTCGCCACTGAAATCGTGTTCGCAAAGGATGAAGTGGTCGAGCATGTGGCGCTGGGCGATACCGTGTCCTGGGAAGTCGCCCCCGCCGCAAATTCGTTGTTCATCAAACCGCGTGAACAGGCAGGCCGCACCAATCTGACGGTCATCACTCGCTCGCGTTATGGCCCGCGTAGCTATCGCTTCGCGCTTTCGCCTACGCAGCGCAGCAGCGGGTTCTACACGGTCGTATTTCGCTATCCTGAGCAAGAGGCCGCCGAAGCACAGGCGCAAGCGGCAATGGCGCAGCTGGCCCAGCTTCAAGCGTTGGAGCGAGGGGCAGTGAAGTCCGCGCTCGATATTGGCGTGCTGGAAGGCAAGCGAAACGCCGATTACATCATGCAAGGATCGACCGCTATTCAGCCGTCGGAAGTCTCGGACAACGGCCAGTTCACGGTCATGCGCTTTCCGAACCAGCGTGAGTTGCCAGCGTTCTTCGTCGTCAATCCAGATGGATCGGAAGCCATCGCTCCCTTCGATGTTCGCGATGAATATGTGGTGCTGCACGGCATCTATCAGACCATCCGGCTTCGCCGGGGTCTGGAAGTGCTGTGCATCCATAACCGGACCACCAACTATTATGGGCGCGATCCCAAAACCGACACGGCCTCCGGGCTAGTCGAGCGAACCACGGGGGGTCAGTAACATGGCTACGAACGATCATGAGAGCACGCCGAAGGGCGACAATGGCATTTCACAGGGCGAAGCGGTCGATCCTCGGCCTCTCGCCTCTCAGCCAGTCCCTGCGGCCGATGAAATCGAGCATCAAAGCGAGCGCCAGGCCAAGATCGCCGCGCTTCCAAACAGGTCGGTTGACCCCAAGAAAGCCATTGTGTTGGCCGCCATCGCCTGCGGTGCGGTGGTGTTGGGTTTCAGCACGATCGACGCACTTCGCGGCGATCCCACAGCGACGGCCGACAAGGCGGAAAAGCCTGATGATAGAAACCTTGCGGCCTACGATCCCAAGACGATCATTGCGCCCACGCTTGCCGATGCAGCGAATGATCCCAATGCGCCGGTCACAGGGACCGAAGTGCCCTCGCTCGACGGAAGCCAACAGCCGCGCACTGGCGGCGCGAATGGGCGTCCGCAAAAATCTGAACGGCAAGTCATTGCAGAGGCACAGCGCCGTGCCGGTATCATGGCATATGGCGGTGAAAACGGTGGCGGCATGGGTGGGGCGGTGGCAGCTGCCACCGGGTCAGCTGGATCGCTCTTGGGAGGCGGCGCGGGGCCTGGCTTGGGCGCTGGCGATGAAGGTGGGCAAGGCGGTTCGCGCCGGACCAACCTCGAAAATCTGCGGCAAACGTCGCAGATTGATCGCGTGTCGGGCACCGACATTGGCAACCGGGATATGCTGATTTTGGCCGGTTCGTTCATTCCATGCGTGCTGCAAACAGCAATGGATTCCAGCCAACCGGGCTATGTCAGCTGCATCGTTCCACGCGACGTATATTCGGACAACGGGCGTGTCGTTCTGCTCGAAAAGGGAACGCGCGTCCTGGGCGAATATCAAACTGGCGTCCAGCGCGGGAAGTATCGTCTCTTTGCGGTGTGGAACCGCGCGGTCACGCCACGCGGGGTTGCGATCGACGTGGGTTCACCTGCCAGCGATTCCCTCGGGCGTTCCGGCATGGCAGGCGGAGTGAAGAACTTCTTTTGGGAACGCTTCGGGGCTGCGCTGTTGTTCAGCTCGCTCAACGATGCGTCCTCGATCGCCGCCTCGGAAGTGTCCGACGCGGATAATGTTACGCGCGTTCCTAGCCAAGCCTCCGACACGATCCTGCGCGACACGCTGCAAATTCAGCCGGTGCTTCGGATCAATCAAGGCGCGGAAGTGGGTATCATGGTCGCGCGGGATTTCGACTTCTCGAAAATCTATGGCCTACGGCTGAGGCGGCCTCAATGAGCAATACGGCGGTTCTCGAGAACGCCTTGCTTCCGTTGCGTCCTTTGCTCGCGCGTGAGGACGTAACGGAAGTGGTGATTAACCGCGCCAGCGAGGCCGCCATCGAAACCCGTGACGGTTGGACTTGGATGGACCTTCCTGAACTGACGGAAAAATCGCTGCTGTCACTCGCGCGTGCGGCGGCGGCATTCACCCATCAGGACATAAGCGCGACTAACCCGATCTGCTCAACAATCCTGCCAAGCGGTGAGCGTGTGCAGCTTGTGGTTCCCCCTGCGGTGCCTGCGGGAACGGTGTCCATCACCATCCGCAAACCGTCATCCGTGACGATGACAATGGAAGACTTTGAACGCGGCGGGTTGTTCAGCGAAACAAAGGTCGCTGACCGCCGCGTGTCGCCAATTGACGTTGAACTTCGCGAATTGCTCGACGCGGGCAAGCATGTCGAATTTTTCCGCAAGGCAGTCGAAGGGCGCAAGAATATCCTGATTTCAGGGGCTACCGGATCGGGAAAGACGACGATCTCAAAGGGCCTGATCCAACTGATCCCCATGCATGAGCGTTTGCTGACAATTGAGGATACGCGCGAACTGGTGGTGCCACATCGCAACGTGGTCCACATGCTCTATGCGAAGGACAAGCAAGGCACGGCCAAGATTTCCGCAAAGGATCTACTGGAATCGGCACTTCGGATGAAGCCTGATCGCATTCTCTTGCAAGAGCTGCGCGACGGCACGGCCTTTTTCTATCTGCGCAACGTCAATTCGGGCCACCCCGGTTCAATCACGACGATCCACGCGGATTCGGCAGAACTGGCGTTCGAGCAGCTGACCTTGCTCGTCAAGGAAAGCGAAGGCGGGGCGGATCTCGCCCGCGACGACATTCGCAGCTTGCTGAAGCTGCTGGTTGATGTGGTGGTCCAGACCAAGAAGGTCGATGGCCGCTTCCGCGTGACGGAGATTTATTTTGACCCAGACAACAGGCGCTAACCGGTTCACGCTTTTCCTCGTCCTTGTGCCGGTCACGCTACTGCTGATCGGCTTGCTGACCGGCACCGCGGCCTGGTTCTTTCTAAAGTTGCCCGCCTCGGCATATGATCCGCTCAAGCTGCCCGGTTTCTTTTGGTATTATCGTCATGATCCGGTCGTGATCGAAGCCCTTTGGCGGGCCTCTGTCATTGGCGTGCCGCTGCCGGTGTTGCTCTTGATCGTCGCGCTTAAGCCCAAAAAAAACCTTCACGGCGAAGCCCGGTTCGCACGCGAGGGAGAAATTCGGCGCGCCGGCCTTCGTGCAAAGAAGGGCATTGTTCTCGGTCGCGTGCGCGGTCGTTTTCTCATGGTCGGGAAGATGGAGCATGTGTTGCTCGAAGCCCCGACTGGTTCGGGCAAGGGCGTCGGCATCGTCATCCCAAATTTGCTCCAATGGCCCGATTCAGTCGTCGTGCTGGATATTAAGCGCGAGAACTATGAGATTACAGCGGGCTTTCGCCGTGCAGGCGGCCAAAAGGTCGTGCTGTTCAATCCTACCGACAAGGAAGGGCGCACAGCGCGCTATAACCCCCTTAGCTACATCAACCGGGCAGATGAGATTGAAGTCCTGGTTGAGCTGCAAAAGATTGCGACAATGCTCTTCGTACCCCCGGAAAAGGGCGAAGCGTTTTGGACAGAATCGGCTCGCACCGGATTTGTCGGCATAGCCGCGTGGATCGCGTCAAAGCCTGAACGTCCGTTCTCAATTGGTGAGATATACCGGACGATCACGATGCCGGGGATGAAGGCATTCTTTGCCAAGGAAGCGGTCGATCGCGGGCTATCCGAAGGATGCCGCGCGGCGCTGGCTGATTTCACGTCCAGCGCCGACAACACGTTTACAGGCATCGTCCAGACCGTCACCTCCAAGCTGAACCTCTGGATCAATCCTATTGTCGATCGCGCCACTGCTGAAAGTGACTTCTCGCTGTTCGACCTTCGCCGCGTTCCGACCTCGATCTACCTCGGCGTCTCGCCAGACGAATTGGATCGCGTTGCGCCGCTCTACAATTTGTTCTTCCAACAGCTCATCGACCTCAACACAAGGAACCTGCCCGGCGAAGACGAAAAGCTGTCGGTGCTGCTGATCCTTGACGAATTTGCGCGGCTTGGCCGCGCTCAAGTCATTGCAAACGCCTTTTCGTATGTGCGTGGCTACGGGCTTCGTCTCTTGCCGGTCATCCAATCACGGTCGCAGCTGCGCCAGGTCTATGGTGAGCATGGAGCGGACGACATTGTGTCGAACTGCGGCGTTGAAGTAGCATTTACGCCCAAGGAATTGCGTGTCGCCAAGGAACTGTCGGAACGTCTCGGTTATCTTGGCCAGGAGGCAGAAAGCCGGTCACTCACGATACACGGGATGCTCGCCAATCGGAGCAAGACGATTTCCGAACAGCGCCGCGCGCTCATGCTCCCGCAAGAGTTGATGGAAATGTCGGAGGATGACATTCTGGTGGTCCGTGGCGGTATCCCGGTCATTCGCGGCCAGAAAATCCGCTACTTCAAGGAAGGCGTGTTCAAAAAGCGCCTTCAACCGGCGCCAGAAGTTGCGGCTTTGCCAAAGCCGGTCGCGCCGGTGGCTCCGGACGATGACCTGACCGATGAAGAGCTGGCAGCATTCAACGACTTTTCGGCGCTCGATGACGATCAGGTGCAGGATATTCCTGATGACGTTCTCGCGCTCGATCGCGACGCTCCCAACCTCACGGTGAAGGATGGGACAGGCGCATTCGGTTTGATCGACATGGACGACATTCTCGGCCCGGACCCAACGAAAGAGGAATGGGAGGGGCAGCGCCGTAGTTTGGTTTTAAGTGAGGGAGAAGAATATGGCCGATAAGGGCACCACCGATCGCGAGGCGGCACAATCGCCCTCCTTCGAGATTCATGGACCGGGCAACAGCAAACAGCCATTCGCGAATTTCCCTGACGCGATGCAGGCGTTTGCCAAGCTGGAAAGACAGCATGACCATGCGCTGACGATGCAGAAAGGCGGAAAAACCGCCGTTCTAGCGACCACAGACTGGCAGAATGATGGTTCAACGCCGGTAGCGAAATATCTTACCCCTGCCGTCGAAGAGTACCACAAGGCTCTCAAACGGGGAGGATCGTCTGACGAACTGCAAAGCCAAGAGCGAGCAGCACAAGCCGATGTGGCCGCTTGGCCTCGGACAGTGAAGCGCGAAGCAACACCGTCCGCCCCGGCTGAAAAATCGCTCAATATTCAGGAAGGCGAGCGGGCCAGGTCGGAACGCCCAGAGGCGGCACAGCCCGCTCGTTCTGATCCCCCGTCGAAGTCGGCGCAGAAAGAAACCAAGCAAGTCGATGATGGCCGTATGGCGCTGCCTTCGCAGATCGAGCGCAAATATCTGCGCGTCGGTGATGACCTCTTTCGTAGCGGCCGCGATGAAAGGCCCGATATGTCGATCAAGGGACAGGACGGCATTCGCATCAACAAGGACCATGCCATTGGCGATGCAATCGCCATTGCTAAACACAATGGCTGGCAGTCGATCCGCATCAATGGGAGCGACGATTTCAAGAAAGCGGTCTATCTGGAAGCGGCTCGGTCAGGCGTCGAAGTGAAAGACTTTAAGCCGTCTGCCCAGCTCAAGCTCGAAGGTGAGAGACTGGCCGCACGCGATAAGGCCCGTGATGCGCAAGACCCAACAAAGAGAGCGAGCATGTCAAAGCAAGACCCCTCGGAATCACGTTCCGCCGCCGATCAGTTTCGGCGTAACTCGCACCGTGAGAACGCGACCAATCCGCAATTCAAGGCTGCTCAATCCCACGTCCTGGCGGCGTCGATCGAAGCCAAAACCCGCTTCACGCAAAAGGACGACAGGGACCGATTTATAGAGCGAGCCAAAGAAACTGTGGCCAAGCGGATTGAAACCGGCGCGCCGGTTCCTGCGGCTCGCTTCGAGCAACAGCGCCAGAATGAGGCCACACGCATTGCGCGGGAGGACATAACGCTCCGCCAGCAGGAGAAAAAGCCGAACCGGTCGCGCTAAGCGTGGCATGTGCCGCGAAGGAGAAGGAGTCGCATGATGAACATCCTACGGCCTGATCCGCCGTCATCGAAGGGCGCACGCGCCCTCGATGACCATATCGAAGCCCTGCTTCTTCTGATCCATTCCAAAAACCTCGCCCTTTCCGATCTGAGCGAAGTGGAAAACCGGCCAAGTCGCCCTCTATCGGCCGCCGAACATTTGCTCGCATCCGTTGGCGAAGACGCCCACCAGATTGCCCTTGCGGTGGAAACCCTAATCGACGCGCTTCGCGCCCAGCGCTACCGTCGAAGAACACGCTTTGGTTCTATCCTCCTGCTAATGGTGCCGGTGCTGTTCATAGGAATGCTTCTGGGTGCCGCATATGGAATAGATGAAGGCCGCGCGCGTGAGCGCTATGACCAAGAGCACCCTCCGATTGCCTTGCCGATGTTAGATGCCGAAGTGCTCAAAGTAAGATAGGGAGGGGTCGTTGGTGGCAGCTGCCACCACCACAACACGCCTGCGATCCGCGACGTTACATAAATCGGGATGGGTTCGGCCTAGCCGGTGGCAGCTGCCACCGGCTTTATCGTTTGCGCTGTGTAGGCGGACGTGGCGGCACTGGTTGGGGTTTGAGTATCAACGGAACAGAAAACCTACATAAGGGATCAGCCGACTTTTCCCGCATAGCTCGGTTAGTTAGCGCCAGCTATCCAGGTCCTTGATCATTTTCCTGTGACATTTGAGGTGATGCTTCATCAGCCTGATGTCGTGGAGGTAATCCTGCTCCGGCCGAAACTCGTAATCCGGATCGATGTAGAATCGGTTTCGGGTAAAGCACTCGAACAGATTGATGCCGTCCCAGGTGTCGATAACCTGTTCGAGGCTTTTCGCCATATGATGCAACGGCGAACCAGGTCCATTCTCATCCCTCATCTTATGAAGGCGCAAATGGATGTGTTGCAGCATGTCGGTCCGCATGTAGCTGTTCAAAAGCATGAGCGAGTGGGTCGGTGTCTTCGGAACAGCAAAGCCCATTTTATCTTCTGGCGGCAGGTCCGCGACATCCTGGTGGTCGTCGTTGTCAGTCATCACGTTTCGCTCGCAAGAGATTTTCCCCCATGCTCCACCGGTGGCATCCACAAAAGCCTTGCCTGAACGTCACAACAAACCCCGGTTTGATGCGAAGCGGTCCGACGAACGCGATCGACCCACTGGACGGCCTTCAATCTCACATCTACCCGTCCAGAAACCTATAGCCGGTAAACCCATCGTTCGATAGATTGATGCAAGAGGGAGCGGGCGTCGATGCTGATCGGGTACATGCGGGTGTCGACGGGCGAGCAGAATCTCGATCTGCAACGTGATGCGCTCGATCGTGCCGGATGCAACCGGATCTTCGACGACGTTTGCTCGGGCCGTACGACCGAACGGCCTGGGCTCGACAAGGCAATCGATATCATGCGTGATGGCGACGCTCTTGTTGTCTGGAAGCTCGACCGAATTGGACGGTCGCTGCCTCACGTCGTCGGGCTGGTCGGAGATCTGCAGAAGCGCGGCGTCGGCCTGAAGGTGCTGACCGGCGATATCGATACGACGACCGTCACGGGCCGGTTAGTGTTCGGCATCTTCGCAACCCTGGCCGAGTTCGAGCGCGACCTGATCCACGAGCGCACGATGGCAGGGCTGGCTGCGGCCAGGGCCCGTGGCCGCGCGGGCGGGCGGCCACGGGTGATGACGAAACAGAAGTTGAAGGCCGCAATGGCGTTGATGGCAGACCGCGACAATGCCGCGCGCGACGTCGCTGTCCAGCTCGGAGTATCGGTGTCGACACTCTATGCCTATGTCGACGCCAAAGGACAGCCGCGAGAGCGGGCCAGCGAACTGTTGGCCAAGCGCGGGACCAGATCCGCGGCAGCGGCATAGCGTGAAGCGGTGCCAGTCAGCTTTCTCTCGGACGACCAGGCACTGCGATATGGTCGCTTCGTAGGCGATCCGACCTCGGAACAGCTGGCGCGGCACTTTCATCTCGACGATGCGGACCGGGCGTTCATCGGCGCACACCGCGGCGACCACAACCGGCTCGGTGTCGCGGTGCAGCTTGGCTCGTTGAGGCTGCTCGGCACTTTTCTCGAAGATCCGGCGCAAATACCTGCGTCCGTCACGCGATTTGCTGGCGACCAACTGGCGATCGACGGATCGGCCGAACTAATGGCGCGATATTGCGCGACCAAGGGACGATGGCGGCACGGCCCGCGCATCCGCATTCATTATGGCTACCGAGTCTTCTCCGATCCCGGCGTCGCGTTCCGATTGCATCGTTTCCTGTATGCGCTGTGCTGGACGGGCACCGATCGACCGTCGGCCCTGTTCGACGCAGCCGCGACATGGCTGCTCGAGTTCAAGGTGATGTTACCGGGATTGTCCGTCCTCGAGCGCGATATCGCACGGGTCCGCACGCGAGTCGCCGCGCACGTCCATCGCCGCCTGGTCGACAAGCTGACGTCAGAGCAACGTACCCGGCTCGATACGCTGGCTCTGTTGCAAAAATCGTGAAGCTTGAGCATGCTTGGCGGAGATTGGACGGACGGAACGATGACGGATTTCAAGTGGCGCCATTTCCAGGGTGATGTGATCCTGTGGGCGGTGCGCTGGTATTGTCGCTATCCGATCAGCTATCGCGACCTTGAGGAAATGCTGGCGGAACGCGGCATTTCGGTCGACCATACGACGATCTATCGCTGGGTCCAGTGCTACGCCCCGGAGATGGAGAAGCGGCTGCGCTGGTTCTGGCGGCGTGGCTTTGATCCGAGCTGGCGCCTGGATGAAACCTACGTCAAGGTGCGGGGCAAGTGGACCTACCTGTACCGGGCAGTCGACAAGCGGGGCGACACGATCGATTTCTACCTGTCGCCGACCCGCAGCGCCAAGGCAGCGAAGCGGTTCCTGGGCAAGGCCCTGCGAGGCCTGAAGCACTGGGAAAAGCCTGCCACGCTCAATACCGACAAAGCGCCGAGCTATGGTGCAGCGATCACCGAATTGAAGCGCGAAGGAAAGCTGGACCGGGAGACGGCCCACCGGCAGGTGAAGTATCTCAATAACGTGATCGAGGCCGATCACGGAAAGCTCAAGATACTGATCAAGCCGGTGCGCGGTTTCAAATCGATCCCCACGGCCTATGCCACGATCAAGGGATTCGAAGTCATGCGAGCCCTGCGCAAAGGACAGGCTCGCCCCTGGTGCCTGCAGCCCGGCATCAGGGGCGAGGTGCGCCTTGTGGAGAGAGCTTTTGGCATTGGGCCCTCGGCGCTGACGGAGGCCATGGGCATGCTCAACCACCATTTCGCAGCAGCCGCCTGATCGGCGCAGAGCGACAGCCTACCTCTGACTGCCGCCAATCTTTGCAACAGAGCCCGCTGCAGCAAGGCCAGAGCGGACCCGCTCGCTCAGCATGTCGCGCTCGAACTGGGCTATACCTGCGAGCATCGTCGCCATCATCCGCCCATGCGGCGTATCGACCTCGAACGTCATGCCGCTCATCGCGACCACCGACACGCGCCAGCCCGACAGCCGGTTGAGTGTATCGAGCAGGTCCTGGGTCGAACGCCCCCAGCGACTGAGTTCGGTAACGAGGATCGCATCGATATGGCGTGCCTGCGCCAGCTTCATCACCTCAGCCCGCGCCGAACGGTTGGCCTTCATGCCCGACGCGGTTTCGCGGAAGACCTCGACCACTTCATAGCCGCCACGCTCGGCAAAGCCGGCCAGGTCGCGGAGCTGCCGTTCGCACGACTGGTCGGCTGTCGAAACCCTGGCGTAGATGGCGGCGCGCTGTCCCAATTGAACCCTTCTGGAATTAGGCCTCGAAAAGCCTTGATTTGCGTGGGGTCAGTGTTGTCCAAAACAGACTTCTGTTCAATGGGGACAAGCCGTGCATGCCGAGACGCCATATCCTCAGCGCCCGACAGCGTTCGGCCCTACTCGACCTACCGACTGACGAAGCGGCGCTGACGATGAATGAGGCAGAGCGCCCGCGGCTACCCCCGCCCTTCTGCAATTTTGATAAAGGGATCACGCCGCTTCGAGCGTAGGGATACGCGCGATGATATCGGCGTCCTTCACTGCCTGCACACGCAAGTCGTAATTGCGCTGCATGTTCACCCACATTTCGGGCGTGGTGCCGGTTAGCTTGCCGATCCGAAGCGCCATAGTCGGGGTGACATCCTGCTTTTCAGCGAGGATATCGTAGAGGGTCTGCCGCGACACCTCGATCAGCCTGGCGATCTCCGCCTTGGGCTTGTTGAGTGCGGGCAGAATGTCCTCCCGCAGCAGCTCACCGGGGTGCATCGGGGCAAGGCCGGATACGAGCTGGTTCATCATCTGTCTCCTGTCCGGGCCGATCCCAGATCATCATGCGTCTCTGTATAAGCTCTATATGTAAACTAAAGCCTTACATGTCAAGCATTGGCTGACAGATTTTTAGGAGGGGCTTGCCCCTCCTCAATGATAATCCTCGATATTCACGTCGATCGCATTGCCGTCATCCCAAGCCCATGTGACCCGGTAATTGCCGCTGGCATCGACTGCATATCGTTTGGGCTTGGTGCTCAACCCATGAAAGCGAAAGCCCGGAACATTCATGTCCTCGGGCTTCGTGGCAGCATCTAGCGTGAGCAGGATGCGGCGAACGCGGTTGTGGTTCTGGACGGGAAGTTTTGAGCCATCTCCCTTGGTGGCGAAGGCTTCGAGCGCCTTGCTGGTGTATGTTTTAATCATAGACACATTGTAAGGCATTTCCTGACATTTGTCAAGTATTACCTTACACTCTGCCGAAAACGATTCTTCGGCGGCGACCCTACCGCCCGAACCCGATATCCGGCCCGTCACGTCCACGCTGACGGTCTAGCTCCTGCTCTCGCTGCCGATCCCGCCCACGCTGCCCCGATTGGTCCAGCTCAATCGCCGGCACCTGGTCGCGCTGGGGTGACTGGTCGAGCGCCGGCACCGCCCCGAACCCGCCCTCGCTGCTGGTCTGTAGCCCCGATCGCATCGCCCGCGCTGCGCCCTGGACCAAGCTGGACATGCCCTGCATCGCTAGATCGGCACGCTCGCGGAGTTGGTGGGACCACTCCCGTATCCGCTCCTGACCACGCTCGATGTAGAAGCCCAGCCCCCGCTTCTCCATGATCGCCTCGTTCATCTGCCCGCGCGGGGTAACGGCGTGCGGCTCCTTGCCGGCCGCGATCTGCTCGGCCGACGCGCGCCGCTCGATCGCGGCCGACGCATGGCCCATCTTCACGGTCGGTTCGATATCCAGCCCCTGACGCTCGTAACTGCGGTGATCGACCCGCTCGGCTACCTGGGCGTGTTCCAGCGCGCTGTTGACCATCCCGGCCCACCGCTCGCGGATCGCCTCCACCTCCACCGAGGCCGTCGAGCGCACGTCGAGCTGGCGCGTCTTCGCCCCCAGCCCGTCCGCCTCCGCTACCCGCGTCGTCGTCATGACGTGGGCATGGTGGTTACGATCGTCGCCGTAATCATGCGGGGCGTGGATCGCGGCATCCACTGCCACCCCGTAGCGGTTGCGGATATCCTCCGCGAAAGCACGCACCAGGTCGCGGCGCTGGCCGGCGTCCAGCTCGGCCGGCAACCCCAGCTCATATTCTCGCGCGACCTTGGCGTCCTTGCGCTTCTCCGCCGCCTCGGCCGCGTTCCACAGCGCGGAGCGGTCCTGCGCCCACTCCGCGCCTTCCGGGGCGACGATGAACGCGTCCTCGACGCCGCCCCGCCGCGTGTAGTCGTGCACCAGGCCGTCGCGCTCGTTTTCGAGACAAGCGCCGGTCCGGTACGCCGCAGCCGCGACCGCGCTGCGCCCGGTCGAGCGCGACACCGATTTCACCGCCAGATGGTAGATCGCCATCGTCGCGCCTGCCTTCTCCAACGTGGTCCAGCGGCGTTGCGCTGGTCGGGGTGTGGGGCGGAGGCCCCGCTGTCGCATCGCGACATGGGTGCAGGGTATCCCTGCCGCACGCATTACGCAGTAATGCTAAAGTGCGCCCTTGTCTCCTATCGTCGTCTCGGGTGGTTTCGTTTGTTGGTTTGAGCTATGCTCGCTTTGTTATCGTGCTTTCACGCGGAGAAGGTATGGCGGCACCAACACCCGAAGCCATCGAACAGGCTCGCAAACGGGTCAACCAGGCCAAGGCCCGTCTCGACGCGCTCAATGCCCGTGTCGCTGCCGAGGGCCGTCGTCTCGATACCCGCCGCAAGATCATCCTGGGCGGACTGCTCATCGACGCCGCCAGCAAGGACAAGCGGTTCGCCGGCATCGTCTCCGAACTGACCCACCGCATCAGCCGGGATCAGGATCGCAAACCGTTCGAGGGATGGACGCTGCCCGGGGAGGATCGCTGATGGACCGCGACCGCGACGACGACCCCCGTCGCCTGCTCGAACAGGCCCGCCAGCTCAACGAGCGGGAACGCGGAAAGGGAATGGCTCGTGGCGGGAGCCGAACCGATGCCCCGGCCGGCAGGTTCGATCCCGCCGAGTTCGACACGCCCCCCGATCCGCCACCCTCTGCCGCCGGTCGCGCGCGCGATGTCGCCGACGCCGCCCAGGCGCACAGTTTCTTCTCCCACCTCGACACCAACATCCAGCGCGTCCTCGCCGGCTTTGGTACCCTGCGCGATCTGGTGGCCGATGTGCGCGCCAGCCTTGCCGATGCCGCCGCCAGGGACGCACAGCGCGCCGAGGACGAGGAAGCCCGTGACAAGGTCATAGCGGCCCGCCTGGTCGATCCTGCCGCCCTGGAGGCCCGTGCAGAGGCTGGCGCGCGTCGTGGAGCCACGGACGGCCTTGCCGGGGCGGGAGAGGCCCTGCGACGTCGGATCGACGCTGACACGGCCGCGCACGCCGCCCTGGCCGATCGTCTTGCGGCTGATGCCGCCGATCGCCGCGCCCATGAGCAGCGCCGGCGCCGGTGGGACAGGTGGTGGAACGGCGCGCTCGCCGGCTTCGCCCTGCTGGTGCCGATTGCCGGGGGTTACGGCTACTACCTGGGTAACGGGGCCGGCGAGGCGCAAGGCTATGCCCGCGCCCGTGATGAAACGGCTGCGGCGAGCTGGGCCAACACCGTCAACGGTAAGCTCGCCCGCCGCATCGATCAGGCAAGCGAACAGACCATCCCCGCCATTGCCGCCTGTCCCAAGGATCACGGTTGGAAGCGAGAGAAGCGCGACGGGGTATACTGGTGCTTCGGCGCGAACCCTGATGCCAAATCCTACACCGGGTGGCTGCTGCCATGAACCTAGATGATCGCACCCGCACCTGGCAGCTCATCATGACCGGACATGATCTCCGGCGCGTCACGCTCGATACCCAGGCGGACATGGCGCGGCTGCTCGACCTCGATCCCTCAATCTCGCACCTGACGCTGGAAATCGGCGGGGATCGCGTCCACGTCGCCCGCGACTGGCCCAGCGACCAGTACGAGGAGGCCGATCGCCTGATCGATCGCATCGCCGCCTCCGGCGTGTCTGCGATCGTTGTCCACGAGCGCGACGGCAAACCCCCTCGCCGCGTGACGACCGGCGAATGATGGCACGATGCCTTCGCCCCGACTCCTTCCTCGCCAAGCCTGCGGCCGGTAGGCCGCCCCTGTGACGGCGTAGCCGGCACGCATCATCGGTGCATCGGCCGAAGGCCGATTCCGCTTGTCATCATGCAACGCCAGCCTCGCGCGTGCGCGATGATTCTAGATTCTATTGATTCTATGATTCAGGGGTTGCTTGTCTGTTGATTCATATAGGAAAAATGGCCTGACCTACGACAAATGGGGTGCTCAGTTACGACAAATGGGGTGAGCACCTACGACAAATGGGGTGCTCAGTTACGACGGATCGGGTGCCCCGTGAGGAATGGGGTAACTGTGCGATCTATGACATTGACGTTGATCTTATGTCGTAACTGGCTAAGCTCATGCTGTGCTCGACGACCTTCCTATCGGCCGCACGATGAAGGCGGCTTCCACGATCTCGGTTCGTGACGGTCATGCCATCGTCAAAGCTGGCGAGTTCATCGAAGCACGGTTCGGCGCGGGTACGTCACCCTCTTTGGCGGCCCGCAAGACCCTAGCCCTTCTAATCGCCAAAGCTGCCGGTGAAGCGTGGCGACCGGGATCACATGTCATCGCCAAGCGCGATCTGCGAGGCACCCACAACGCCAATGATCGGATCCAGGACACCCTCGATGAGCTGATGGATGTGAAGTTCCAAATGCCTTCGACCTCGGCGCAAGGGCGTGCGGCGACGCTCACCGCTGCCCTGCTTGCCTGGACGCTCAACGAACATGCCGAAGACGGCCGGGCCACCGTCGAGTGGGAGTTCACGGCACCGGCTAGGGCAATCCTACAGGGGAGCGATTACTACGCTCGCCTCAACCGGGCGGCTCTGCTCGCCTTCCGGTCGAAGTATGCGATCACCCTCTATGAGATGGGTTGCCTGCTGGCTGGACGGCGTAGCCCCACATGGTCCGGAACGGTCGATGAGCTGCGGGAGCGGCTTGGCGCACCCTCTAATTCGATGCCCAACTTCTCCGACTTCCGGCGTCTGGTGCTGACACCTGGCAAAGCCGAAATCGATCAGCTCGCTGCCTTCACGATGGACTGGTCGGAAAAGCGCGGGGCGCGGGGCAAGATCACCCACGTCACCCTGACCTTCACCCCTAAAGACGACGACGCCACTGACGCCGCGGCCGATGAGGCAGGACGCCATAGCAGCGGCCGAAAGGCCCGCCGGGAAGGGACGACAGAAACCATCGTCGACACCGCCAGCCTCATCGCCTCGGCGGCTTCTCGGCTATCGGTTTCGGACACCCTACGCTGGCCGGCCGACGATCAGGTGGACGAGTTCAAGACCCCGGAGCTTCATGCAATCGGAATGGCCCTAGGCGGTGGTCACTCCGTACAGCGCCTAGCGGATCAGTATGCTCGCGTCCGCCCCGAACAGCGCCGTAAATTGGTAGGGGATGCCCTCAAGGCAGATTGGACGAAATGGGTTACGGGGTGTGCCACCAAGTGGGGCAGAGTCTGACCATTTCGCCACCTGACCGTTTCTGCTAACAGTTAGCGGATCACGTTTTGAAACGATCCGCAACAGGGACGGATAAAATGGCTTACACCCTCGGAGAAGCCGCAAAGGCGACAGGTATTAGCAAGGCTTCCATATCGCGAGCCATCAATAGTGGTCGAATTTCTGCGACAAAGAAGGATGACGGTTCTTTCTCGATTGAGCCAGTCGAACTGCACCGGGTGTATCCTCCCAAGTCAGCCGCACCAGTAACCGAAACACCATTTGAAACGCTACGCAACGGCAATGCTGACACCCGTAACGGGTCAGATTCCAATGTATTACAGGCTCGTCTTGATGCTGCCTTGGAACAGTTGCGCGATCGGGACGGCACGATCGACGACCTTCGTCGTCGCCTCGATCAATCGGATGAGGAACGGCGTGAGGCTCAAGCCCGAGTGATCGGACTGCTGGCCGGACCCGGCCCCACGGAATCCAAGAGGGGGTTTTTCGGTCGTCTATTTGGCCGTCCTGACGAATGACCGCGATCACATCCATCAAATGAGATTTACACCCCCATTTTGAGGTCGAGCTTGATCGTATCGCCGGGCATGCCGGTCAGAACGGCGATCTTCTCGCGGGCGAAAGCCAGCACATCCGCAACGGTATTGAGCGGCGGAAGCGTTCGGGATCGACAGTCGCGTCGATGAGGTGTCGGTGCGCGGCTTACCGATCATGTGCCGGAAATCGATGCTGTGCCCCCGGTGGGGATGGCTGATCCGCACACGCGGCGTGGACATTACCCTGTCCGGACCGAGGAAGAGCTCAATGCGATCGTCAAAGAGATGCGCGTTGAGGCGCCGTCCGACGAGGCGGGAAGGCACCGAATAGGTAACCCGATCGATGGCGACGGTGCCGTTGCGGGTGGGCGATCGTGCCGGGCCTCGTCGCGCGCGAGATCGCGCCGGCGAGCTGGCAATGGCCCGAGCGCATGGCGGCGCGGACGCTCGACTTGCCTCGTTGGGAAGCGGGTCAGCGCATGATGCAGAGCGCCAGCCCGACCGCGTTTAGCGCGATCATCGCCGGTAACAGGATCGTAACGGCCAACCGCGAAGCGATCGAGGGTTGCAAGAAGGCAGCGGTGAAGGCCGCTGAGACGGTGCGCTGTACGATCAGAGTCAGTCTGGAAAGGCGGGATGATAGTTATGCATCACGCTAACGCATCCTCCTCAGCATCAGCATCGAGCATTCGGCCCATCGCGTAGTAATCGCCAATAACGCCTGATTCTTTATTGGCTGCCACAACATCTCCGCACACGGTATAGCCAAGCCGTTCATAAAATGCGAACGCCCGGTCGTTGCGAACAGCGACGTGGAAGATCAGGAAGAGCAAGCCACGGCGACGTACCCATTCCTCGGCGGACTTCACCAGGCTTGCTCCAAGCCCACGTCCCTGCCACCGTGTCCGGATAGCCAGATTAAAAGAGGCAAATTCTGCAGCGCCTTCGATGCACACGCTCCGTACATCTATGTAGCCGACGAGGTCGCCTATGCGTTGCAGGACGAAGATGCCTCGCTCGCCGGCTACGGCGGCGTTTAGTTCGGCAGTTGTGCGGCGCAGGAGTTCCCCTCGATCCCGGACATCGAAGATCATATGTTCCGCTTCGCGAGCGAGGGCGATCTTCAAGCGTACCAAAGCTTTAGCGTCGTCAAGGTTCGCCGGCCGTAGCTCGCTCCAGCTCTGCTTTCCGCCTACTTGAGCTATCGAACGCGCCGGCGGGAGTGGGCGCGCGTATATTACCTGTGTCATGTGAGGATCTGGACTCCCTGTAACGCGCGCGCGCGCTTTGAGATCGCGAGTTTGCCGAGGGAAAGGTGACCAGAGCGGAAAGCGTGACGTGGGGAAAGCCGCGCCGGATAGCTGAGGCTGCGCGGCCCGTCCGCTTGACGCTGTTCCCGCTTCCAAAAGGCAAAAAGCCCGAGCAGATTCCCCGCGACCGATACAAGATCAACGGCCAAGGCGAACGGTGCGCCAATGAGAAGATTGTGGGCCAGCCAGAAGGGCGCGGCCACGAGAAAGACGATCTTCATCCGCGTCGTTGATCGCTGGGTCCGCGCAATGAAAGAAGATGCACCGCCGCAAGCGGCAAGGCCGGACAGGATTCCATGCCAGGTCGCCACGGTGAGCAACAGCAGCGCGAGCAACGTCGCGCCGTCGAGCGCGAGCTTGGCAACCCGGTCACGAATCACCAGCGCGACGGTGAGCTGCATCAGGGAAAGAACGCATGCGGCCGAAGCGGTAGGCGCGCCGATCAGCGCGAAGTGAAGCGCGAATGCGCCCGCGCCCGCGCCCTGCACCATGAGCGCTCCCCGGCGCGAGGGTAGGAGCGGCCAGCTCACCACGCAGCCGAGACCAACAGCCCCGAATAGGATCGCAGCTAACCCGGTGCTCGCAAACGTTTGATCGAGGAAAAGCGACATGCACGCTCGCGTCGGGGTTGGTCCGGCTTCCACCGTGAAGGAAGAAGGTTAATGTGGCGTTGTCGTCGACCGCTTTCCCATCGCGAGTCCCGGCCACAATGGCATTTGGCTTTTGACGAGGACTGGTTCATTCTGCGTCCAGCGCGGCGCTCTTCCCCTTGGGTTCCGCCCTTGTTTGGACCAGGACAATGGTGCGTGACGCTTTCAAGCTTCTCGCCATCTCGACGTCGCTCGTGCTTTCTGGCTGCGTCAGTCCGCGAGAAATGGCCGCTCGCCATCGGGCGGCGTGTGCGAGCTACGGCTTCCAGCCTGGAACGGAGAGCTATGCGAATTGCCTTCTCCAGCTCGACGTAGGTGATTACGGCTACGGCCATCATAGGGGTGGCGTGCCGTTGTTTCCCGCCCGGCATCAGGCGCCCGCGCCGCCTCCGCCTATCGCCACGCAGGACTAAGGTCGGCTAAAGTTCACTGATGCCCCATCGTCCTGACCTATTGATCTACGCACTTTCGCTCGGAAGCGCAGCGCCCGTGGCGGCTCAGCAGGTGGTGCCCGCCAAACCACGAACCGCCGCGGGTGCGTCGAAGTTCGTCCAGGACATGCTGACCCGCGGCACAGCCGTCGCAAAGCCTTGGCCGGGTTTCGTGCGGAACAGCAGGATCACGAGCGTAGGAGTGAAAGGTGGTTGCCTCGTTACGCTCACGCTCGCCGACAAAAGCGCCCTCAGCGTGAAACTAGATCAGGTGGTTGCGATCCGACCGCTTTACTCGGCCAACGCGCCCCAGGCGTCGGTGGAGATCAAAGGGGGGTCGGTTCCGGCTGAGGGCGAAATGACACCCTAGGCAGATACTCCAGAAGGCATCTCGCGGTCGTGGTGGGATCAACGCCCATTCCAGCGGGCCGGCATCATCCTGTTCGGGCGCTTGAACGGCTGCGGCCGGGTCGTCCCGGACTCCATCGCGGTACGCGCGCTCTAGCGCCTGCGCGATGGCGCCAGCAGTGTCGACGGCGATCCCGTACTTCCGATTGTAGCGATCCTTGGCGACAATGCCTCGGGCGATTTCGCGAAACCGCGCCTTGCGCCGGGGATCGGGACGCAGCCGTCCAGACGCCCCGGTCATGTCGTCACCGTGACATCAGGGCTCACGTTACCCCGTGCGCGAGCCACGATCCCGGCGACCGTGTTCTTGCTGAGTCCCAGGTCGCGAGCGATCCAGCGATAGCTCCGCCCCTCAGCGATATGCGCCAACACTTTGGGCGCGAGGCGGTCCGACTTGGGTCGCTCCCCCAGTTGCCGGCCGAGTTTGCGGCCACGTGCCCGCGCTGCAGGGCTCTGTTGCAAAAATCGTGAAGCTTGAGCATGCTTGGCGGAGATTGGACGGACGGAACGATGACGGATTTCAAGTGGCGCCATTTCCAGGGTGATGTGATCCTGTGGGCGGTGCGCTGGTATTGTCGCTATCCGATCAGCTATCGCGACCTTGAGGAAATGCTGGCGGAACGCGGCATTTCGGTCGACCATACGACGATCTATCGCTGGGTCCAGTGCTACGCCCCGGAGATGGAGAAGCGGCTGCGCTGGTTCTGGCGGCGTGGCTTTGATCCGAGCTGGCGCCTGGATGAAACCTACGTCAAGGTGCGGGGCAAGTGGACCTACCTGTACCGGGCAGTCGACAAGCGGGGCGACACGATCGATTTCTACCTGTCGCCGACCCGCAGCGCCAAGGCAGCGAAGCGGTTCCTGGGCAAGGCCCTGCGAGGCCTGAAGCACTGGGAAAAGCCTGCCACGCTCAATACCGACAAAGCGCCGAGCTATGGTGCAGCGATCACCGAATTGAAGCGCGAAGGAAAGCTGGACCGGGAGACGGCCCACCGGCAGGTGAAGTATCTCAATAACGTGATCGAGGCCGATCACGGAAAGCTCAAGATACTGATCAAGCCGGTGCGCGGTTTCAAATCGATCCCCACGGCCTATGCCACGATCAAGGGATTCGAAGTCATGCGAGCCCTGCGCAAAGGACAGGCTCGCCCCTGGTGCCTGCAGCCCGGCATCAGGGGCGAGGTGCGCCTTGTGGAGAGAGCTTTTGGCATTGGGCCCTCGGCGCTGACGGAGGCCATGGGCATGCTCAACCACCATTTCGCAGCAGCCGCCTGATCGGCGCAGAGCGACAGCCTACCTCTGACTGCCGCCAATCTTTGCAACAGAGCCGTGCTGCGCGATCGGGCAGAGCGCCTGCCGCGCCACCCGACAGCAGGCCCAGCGACCCGGTGATGGACGTCAGCGGCGTCCGCAATTCATGGCTGACGGTTGCCACAAACTCGGTTTTCATCCGCTCCACATGCTTGGCATCGGTCAAATCCCGGCCAATGGCGATGAAGTTCAGGCCGCCTGGTTCTGGCGAAACCGTCCAGTCAATGGATGTCCATTCCCCGGCTGTGGTTGCAATGCGATTCTCGAACCGCGTCGGCTTGCCTGTTCGCGCCATTGCCTCGATAGCGGCAAAGGAAATGTCGGCGTCATCAGGATGCATGAAGTTCAAATAAGGGGTAGCCAGCAGATGCGCTTCGGGCCAGCCAAGAAGCGTCGTCCAGGCCGGATTGACGGCGGACATGTGCCCTTCGAAATTGGCCCGTGCCAGCAAATCTTCCGTCAGAACCCACAATCGGTTGCGTTCCGACGCTTCCGCCTCGCGCAGGGCGCGCTCGGCGAGGATTTGTACGGATGTTTCCATGCACGCGCAAAACAGGCCGGCAACCGCCCCGCTTTCGTCCCGGACGGGCGTGTAGGAAAAGGTGAAATGGGCTTCATTTGGTTTGCCGGGGCGATCGAGAAACAGTTCGATATCGTCCATATGGATTGCCTGACCGGCGGATACTTGCTGGAACAGGGGTGTCAGATCGGCGCGCACTTCGGGCCAGACGTCGAAAAATGCTCGCCCCAGCGATTGCGGATGACGGTCTGCCAGTATTGCGGCGTAGCTGTCATTATAGAGCAGAATATGGTCCGGTCCCCAGCCAACGAACATCGGCTGATCGGCACCCAGCATTACGCCGACCAGCGTTTTGAGTGGCAGCGGCCACATTGATGGTGGGCCAAGGGGCGTGCCCGTCCAGTCCATCGAACGGAACAGCGCGTCCATGGCACCGCCACCTGTCAGAAAACTGACATGCTGCATTGATTGCGATGTGTCCGCACTGGTGGTCATCCAGTCACCCTGCTGTCCTTATGGGCAATGGTAGGACACACACTCCCGCTATCGCAACCAAATCCTGATGCCTTGAACATTGGCTCGTCGTTGAACAGGGGAAGGCAGTTCTGCTTCAGATCGGGTCATGATAGCGTCGCGGTGCTTCCGCTGCCAGGTGGACTTGCTCGATGAAGCGCTGCTCCACAACGGTCGGACGCCATAGCGCGCGCGTGATGATGCCGATTGTTCGGACCTGATCGTGCAAAGGCTCGCCAATCATGGCCAGGACTTTACGATCAATTTCCGCGGCAACCTGATCGGGCGACAGGATTGTCAGGAAATTGCTGTCGCGCAGAATGCCTCTGATGGTAATCACTGACCCGCATTCGATCGGCGCTTTGGGCAAATCCCGCCCGTCGAACAGCGAATGCCATAACGCTCTGAGCGGTGTATCGGCGCGTCCGATAATCCAAGGATAGCGCGCCAGATCGTCGAGTGTCGGTGCCTCAACGCCGCAAAGCGGATGTCCAGCGTGCGCGACGATGGCGAGCCTGTCGCTGAACAGCGGCGCATGAATCAGGTCCGGGGGAGCATGGGGCGTCCGCAAGGCACCGATAATCAAATCTATGATGCCATCACGCAGCGGCTCGACCAGTTCCTTATACGCGCCCTCCACCACGTCTATACGGGTATAAGGCGCGATACGGGTGAAGGCTGCGATCGCGCGCGGCAGGACATAGGCCCGCGACAAGGGCATGGCACCGACGGTAATCTGGCCACCGATGCTGCCGCGGTCGGGGCGGATTTCGGCAATACCGGCATTGATTTCGCCCGCCGCCAGCCGAATGCCGCGCGCCACCGTTCGTCCTGCGCCGGTCAGTGCTATCGACCGTGCCCGCCGTTCAAACAGGGGCACAACGACCAACTGTTCAAGATCGCGCACGGCGCGATGCAGCGCCGCCTTCGACAAACCGATCGCCTGCATCGCTCCGGCAAAGCTGCCGGCTTCGGCAAAACTGAGATAGGCGTTAAGTTGCGTGGCGGTGACCAGATATTCCGGCCGCGAAAAGGAGCGCGGATGGCTGACGCCTATTTCGCGCATCACACTGGCCAGATGACCCAGCGCCGCCTCCGCCCGATAGGCCAGAATGCGCCCTTCGGCTGTGGGCTTCATCCCATTTGGCGAGCGATCGAATAATGCGACGCCGATTTGCCGCTCCAACTTCGCCAGCCCCTGTGTCAGCGCAGGCTGCGACAGGTTAACGGCTTGCGCCGCCGCGCTCATGCTGCCACGCGACACAATGGCCACCACACCACGCAGATGCCGTATGTTAAGCTGAAACGCCGCTGTGCTCATCCCGCTTCATAGCCCGATGGCGGCCGGCCGGGCAATCGCACTTAGCGCCCGGCCATCGGTGTTGCATCCTCATGGGCAGGCAGCGGCAACAGCAGGCCCAGACCGGCCAGCAAGATCATGGCCGCACCGGACAGGGCAATGCAATGGGCGACCCCCACGGCGGTTGCGACATGCCCCCAGCCCCAACTGCCCGCCGCCATACCACCCCAGATCACGCTGCTCGTCGCGGCGCTGACCCGGCCAATGACCGGGCGGGGTGACCAGCGTTGTGCCATCACGCCAAAGCCGGAAAGAGCCTGCACCCAGCCTGCACCCGCGACGATCAGGGCCAGGGTCGTGACCGGAAAACCGGGTGCGATCGCAACGATCAGGCAGGATGTGCCATAGATGATCCCGGCCGCACGGACGAGCGTTTCATTGGCATATCTGGCCCGCACCCGATGGCTGAGCGCCGCGCCGATCACGGCCCCCAGCCCTAATGCGCCCAGCAGCATCCCGAAACGCTGCGGACCGCCTTGCAACAGGTCACGCGATATCAGTGGCATCAATGCCCAGGTCGCGCTGCCGCAAAATGTAAACGCCAGCGCGCGTATCAGCAGCGTGCATAGCGGCGTGCTGGATCGGATGCTGTTCAACCCTTCGCCAATGGCATGCCAGACATGGTTGCGCCGGTCGCGGGGCGGTCGATTGGCGAGAGGGTGCCAGGACCATAGCATCACCATCGCGCAAAGAGAGGTCGCTACCGTGCAGGCGAATGCCGCCGTGACACCCCCAAAAGCGACGATAATCCCGCCGATGGCTGGACCCAAAGTGCGCGATACGTTGAAGCCCAGAATATTGAGGCTTACCGCGCCGGCAATATCCTCACGCGGGACGATATGACCGATCGCGACCTGCATGGCGGGATTGTAGAAAGCCAGGCAGCCGCCGGACGCAAACAGCAACGCAATAAGTGCCCAGGCATTCAACAAACCCAGCGTCACCAATAGCACCAGCATCGACGACAATATCGTTGCTGTCAGCATGGCCAGCGCCATGATCCGCCGCGGCTCATGCAAATCGGCGAGTGCTCCGCCGATCATCGCCAGCACCAGTATCGGTGCGGAAAAGGCAGTCTGCGCCAGCGCGATCATGTCGGGACGATCATCAATCAACGTCATGTGCCACGAACCGCCGACCGCCTGGAACGCATTGCCGAAATTGCCGATCAGCGTCGCGACCCAGAGCAGCGTGAACAGCCGGTGGGTGAGTGGCGATAATGTCGTGCCGCTTATCCGCCCGAAACGCGGATTTGGCCGGGCTTTGGGCGCACGCCACATGGGCTAAAGATTGAACACATGTTCGGCATTGCCCTGGAAAAACGCCTTCTTTTCGGCAGGCTCCAAGGCGAGTGCATCCATCGCGGCCACTTCCTGCGGCTGATATTGGTAGGGATAGTCCATGGCATACATGATGCGGTCCGCGCCCAGCGTATCGCGGCAGAACTTGACCGCCGGTTCCCATGGCATCCCGCTGAACGTCACATAGATGTTCCGCCGCAGATATTCGGAAATCGTCAGTTTCAGCGGCTGGAGAATGGGATAGCGCTGCGATCTTATGCCCGCTGCGTGCATGTAATCCAATCGGAAGGCCCAATAGGGCAGGGCTTCCCCGCCATGGCCCACGACCAGTTTCAGTTTCGGGAAGCGATCGAACACACCCATGACGATCAGCCGCAAAAGATGCAGGCCAGTGTCAACGCCAAAACCGAATATCGCGCCATCCAGGCCACGTTCCAGAAACGGCTGGATCAAGTGGCGTGAAGGGCCTTGGGGATGCAGATAGATCGGCTGGTCGAGCGCCTCGGCGGCCTCGAAAATCGGCCAGAACTTTGGATCGTCGGTATATTCGTCACGAACATGGCCGTTCAGGATCACCGCCTTCATGCCCATGGCCGCGCCTCGCTCAATTTCGCGGGCGCAAAAGGCCGGGTCTTGCGGGGCGATCGCAGTCATGCCGACAAAACGGTCGGGATGGGCCAGGCAGGCCTGGGCCAACTGGTCATTGGCATCAATGGTCAGAGCGACCGCTTCATCGCGATCGAACACGTGCGTTCCCGGTGCGGTCAATGCTATGATCGCGCGATCGATGCCCGCTGCGTCCATATGGGCGATCCGCTGCGCGCCCATGTCGAGCAACCCGTCACGGATGAATGTCGGCCGGTCCGCATCCGATGTCGAATAAAACCCCCATAGGCTTTCGAACCCCGGATCGTCATATCCTTGCGCAACCAGTCGCCGATAACCGTCGAGAACCTGCGGCGTTATGAAAGCCTCCTCGGTTGCTATCCGAAGATAGCCCTGCTGCCCGCCGGTTGCTAGCGCCTGCATCCTTATCTCTCCTGCATCAGATTATCGCCAAGTGCGGCGCTAATGTGTGGCGACCGCTTAAAGACTTTCCACGTCTCCACGATATTCGGAAGCTGTGCGAGATATTCAAAAATCGAGACAAGGCAGCCATATTGTCCGGCGGTGGATGATCTTGGTCGATTTTTCTTATAGCAAACGCCAATTCGAAATAGCTAGCCGCACACCAGTATGACAGGAAGCGGGCCGGGAAAAGGTCTGTGCATCGGTATCGTCCGACCGCGCAGACCGGACCGAATATGAGATCGCGCCACGGAACCGGCCGACAGTCATGGGAGAGTAGAATGCGCCTGATAACCGGCATGATGTGCACGTTGTTGTCGACCACCAGCGTATATGCACAAACGACCCCCGCCAGTGATGCCGCCCCGGTGATCGCGCAAGCAGACAGCATCGAAAGCACGCCCGCTGCGCCTGCCGCAGCCGACATCACGGTGACCGGATCGCGCATTGCGCGACAGGACTATACCGCCAGCAGCCCCATCGTGACGCTGGGCGTTGCGGCAATCGAAAATCGCGGTGCCGTAACGATCGAAAGCGCGCTGAACGATTTGCCCCAGTTCACGCCATCGACTGGACAGGCGAACGCCTTTCCGTCCCGTGGCGGACAGGCCAACCTCAATTTGCGCGGGCTGGGCACCAACCGTGCCTTGGTGCTCATCAGCGGGCGACGCGCGCAGCCATCGAACGGCGATGGCACGATCGACGTGAATACCATCCCCCGGCAGCTCATCCAGAATGTCGAAACCATTACCGGCGGCGCATCGGCAACCTATGGGTCGGATGCCATGGCAGGCGTGGTCAATTTCAAACTGCGCGATCGGTTTGAGGGCATTCAGATTGACGGGCAATATAATCTGACGACCCGTGGTGACGCGGCTGCCCGCCAGCTTGGCTTGCTGGCCGGAACCGATTTCGCGCAGGGGCGGGGCAATGTCTTTGTTGCGCTGGACTATACCAGCCGCGAACGTGTCCAGCGCCGGGATCGATCCTTCTTCACGGAAAATGGCACCGTCAATATCGCCTTTCTGCCCACCGGCGTTGCGGATTTGTCCGCCAATCCGCCCAGCCAGCTTGCCGTGAACGGCGTATTCAACCGCTATGGCACGCCGCCCGCCACCGTATCGCGCACGCGGGGTTTCGGCGTGAACAATGACGGGTCGCTGTTCACGGCCAACCCGGTGACAGCGCCGATCTTCAATTATAAAGGGCCGATCGACGATCTGATCCGGTCGCAGAACAACACCCTGCTGCAAGCGTCCGGTCTCTATTACGACATCCAGATTCCCCTGGAGCGTTTCAATGGTTTTGCACGCGCGGAATATGAACTGAGCGACACGCTCAAGGCGTTCGTTCAGGGACAATATACGGCCTATGTTGCCGATGTCGGCATTTCGATCACGCCGCTCGGCAGCCTTGGCCAGGTCACGTTCGTCCCGGCCACAAATCCCTTCATTCCCGCCGATCTCAAGACGCTGCTCAATTCCCGCAGCAATCCCGCAGGCGATTTTGTCTATAATAAGCTCCTGTTTCCGCTCGGTCCGCGCACCCAGCGGGAAGAATGGGATCTGTATCAGGTGGTTGCCGGTCTTTCAGGGGACATCACCAGCCTTGGCTGGACGTGGGACGTGTCGTTCACGCATGGCCGGACGGAAAATCAATCGACGCTGCGCGGCGGCGTTTCGGCGTCCGCCCTGCAACAGTTGCTGCGCGATCCCTTTGGCGGTGCCGGGCGCCCTGCCAGTGGTGCAGTGGCGGCGGTATCGCCCTTGTGCGAAGGCGGGCTTAACCTGTTTGGCGATCAGCCCATCTCGCAAAGCTGCCAATCCTTCATTCTGCGCGAAGCGGTGAACACTACCGTGCTAAAGCAGGAGACAGCGGAAGCGAATATCCAGGGTACCGTGCTCACCCTGCCGGCCGGACCGCTGAAATTCGCCGCCGGTGCCACGTATCGCCGCAACCGCTACGCCTTCACCGCCGACCCCGTGGTCGCGGCGGCTGACCTGACAGGCTATGGCGCATCGCGCAGTGGCGGGGGATCGACCGAAGTCGGTGAAATCTACGCGGAACTGCTCGCCCCGCTGATTCATGACACGCCCTTTATCAAGGAGTTTAATCTGGGCGCGGCCTATCGCTACTCCAATTATGACTCGATCGGCGGCGTCAGCGCCTACAAGGCGGATATCGACTGGGCCATTGTCGATGAAGTGCGTGTGCGCGGCGGCTATTCCCGCGCGGTGCGCGCGCCAAGCGTCGGCGAGCTTTTTGCCGCCCCCAATAGCGTGGGCGTGACATTGGGAGCGCCGCTGTCGCCAACCGGCGCGCCCGCCTTCACGGGCGATCCGTGCGATGTGCGCGGTGCCTATCGCACCGGACCCAACGGCGCACGTGTATCGGCGCTGTGCGTCGCGCAGGGCGTGCCTGCGTCAGCGATCGCGGGCTATACCTATGTCGGCAATACGGTGTTCGCGACCAATGAAGGCAATGCCGCATTGCGGGAAGAGAGCGCCGACACCTATTCGATCGGCCTGGTTCTCAAATCCCCCTTCGCAACGTCCGTCCTGTCCCGGCTGACCGCATCGATCGACTATTATAATATCTCGATCAGCGATGCGATCGGCGTGCTGGGCGTGCCTGTCGCCTTGAGCCGCTGTTTCAATGGCGATGGCGTGTCGAACCCCAATTATGATCCCACAAACATCAACTGCCAGCAGATTGACCGGTCGCCCGGCACAGGCGCTATCGCCAATCCGACCCAGCCTCTGCTTAATCTGGCGTCGTTCAAGACATCGGGCATCGATGGCCAGATCGACTGGGTGCTGCCCCTTGAAAGCGTGGTCGGCGGCAATCCGGGTGCGCTGCGGTTCAACCTCATCGGCACCTATGTCGACCGCTTCCTGGTGAGAAGCCTGCCCGGTTCGCCCGAACTCGACTTTATCGGCACGACCGGCAATGGCGGTATCGTGCAGCCGCAATGGAAATCGGTGGTATCAGCCACCTACAGCAAGGATATGTTCTCTCTCGGATTCACATGGCGTCATTTGAGTTCGGTAGAAGATTCCTCACGCGTCACCAACGCCGCCAGCATCATTCCGGGCGTTCCGGCCTATGATTATTTCGACATGAATGTGCGGATCGGGGTCAATGAAAATTTCGAAATCCGCGGCGGCGTGACCAATATCGCCAACAAGGCGCCGCCACAGGTCGGGTCCGCATTCGGCAACACCGATACCAGCACCTATGACGTGTTGGGTCGGCAGGCGTTCATTTCCTTCCGTGCCAGGATTTAACATAGTGCCAGATTCCCCGTTCGATACCCCTGCAATGGCGCGCGGTCAGGCGATAGACGTCGGACATATCGTCGATGACCAGCCGGTTTTTGGCCTGTATCTCAAGGTTTTCGCGATATTGTTCCTGACCCTTCTAGCCGATGGCTTCGACCTTCAGGCGATGGGCTATGCCGCGCCCGCCATCGTGCGGGATTTGGGGATAGCGCGGGGCGCGCTGGCATCGGCGCTGAGCGCCGGGTTGGTCGGGGTTCTGATCGGTGCCCCTGCGATCGGCTGGTTCGGCGACCGTTTCGGACGGCGCAATGCGATTATCCTGGGTTCGGTCCTCTACGGGTCTTTCTGTATTGCAACGGGATGGGCCGACACCGCAACGGAACTGGCGATCCTGCGATTCCTCACCGGTATCGGTCTTGGCGGCGTGTTGCCCAATGTCATTGCCCTTGCCGCCGAATTTTCTCCCGGCCGGGTCCGTCCGATGATGACCGCGCTGGTGACGGTCGGCATCAGCTTTGGCGGTGCCATTGCCGGGGTGGCTGCCGCCACGCTGGTTCCCGCGCAGGGCTGGCCCATTCTGTTTCAGATTGGCGGCGCGGCGCCGCTCCTGCTGGCGATCCTGATCTGGTTTGTCCTGCCGGAATCGCCCTCTTTTCTGGCATTGCACCCCAATCGCCGGGCAGAGATGGTGGCATTGTTGCGGCGGATAAAGCCCGGCCTTGCCGTTTCCGACACAAGCCTGATCGTCGTGGGACCAAACGACCATGCCACGACCAGCGGCCAGCCCGCCGCCAGCCTGTTCGAAGGCCCGTATCGGCTTATCACCCCGCTCGTCTGGATGCTGTTCGTGGGGGTGTTGATGAGCATTTACCTGCTCAGCAGTTGGCTCCCGCTTGCGCTGGAATCCAGCGGCATGTCGCCCAAAGGCGCTGCGGTCATGAACTCCATGTTGCAATTTGGCGGGGCGGCAGGGGGCATCGTGGTAGCCGTTATTCTGGGTCGATGGCGCTGGCGGCTGGTCGTGGCCTTGCTGGGTGGGGCTTGGGCGATCCTGGGCCTCTTGTCGGCTGTCGCCCTGCCTGACGTGTGGCTTGCAGTGGGACTGGGATTTTGCGGCGTGAGCCTGATCGGCAGCCAAACGGCCATCAATACGTCGGCGGGCTTGATCTATCCCGCCGCGATGCGCGCCAAGGGTGTGGGGTTTGCCCTTGGAGTGGGCAGGCTGGGTTCCATCAGCGGGCCGCTGATCGGGGCACTGGTCCTGGGTGGCGCCAGCGCAGGTGCGCAGGATCTCTTTCTTGTGCCGTTGCTACCCCTTGGCATTGCGTTTGTAGCTGCGCTGGCGATTGTACGGCTGGTAAGGCAACGGGGATTATAGGCTTGGCGGGGCTGCTTCACAGGCAACCGGACACCATTACAGCTTCTCCGCTTGGCCCAGCCATGCAGGCTTTGGCAAATCCTCTGGCTTGAGTTCGAAGCCGAAGGGTAGGCACCACAGGCGCGATTGCAGGTGCAGGTCGGTCGATGTGGCGATGACCAGTTGGTCGAGCGCCTGTTCATAGGGCGCACCCGCGCTGCGCTCCGTCACGCCAGCGACGCGGGCGCGCAGGTCACGGGTGGCGTCGATATAGTCCGTCCATTCGGCGGTAGCGCTTTGCAGCAATGTCCTGGCGCTTTGGGCGAACGAGCGCAGATCATCCGCATCGCTGGGAGCGTGCGTGCCGATTATGTCGGCAACCGCATCAGCGAGCGCGCCATAGACAAGCAATTCGCCACGGTAGAAACGTCGCGCATGGGGCAGGCGCTCGCTCATTAAAGTAAGCGCCGCCATCGACAAATGGAGCTGTTCGACGACATGTTTCTCTGCGCCGCCCAGTGCGGGCAGCACGACTTCACCCAGCGCCCTGAGCACCACCTGCAATTGGGTATCGAACGACTGGTTCATGCCGTCACCTTCTGGAAATATGCGCTCAGTTCCGACAGGGCGGAATATCCCATGGCCGATACGTGGTTCAGCAACACGTCCTGATGCGTGCCTTTCTGGGCAGCCGCCCGCGCGGCGGCGGCGGTCAGCAGGACGCACACCAGGTAGGCCCAGTCGGCCCGAAGCTGCGATTTTGGCCAGGTTGAAGAACGAACACTGAACGCTTGATTGATTCTACCAGGACCGTTGCTGACCACCGACCTCGTAGATATCGGCTTCCATGGAGCAATTGTAGCTCTCTGCGATGTTGAACATCTCGGAGAGGAGGCTTTGGATTTCCTCATCAAGGGAAATGCCATCCGGATCGGGGTCATAGGCGACGGTCAGTTTGTAATCACAATTGCCGTTTTTTACCATGGCGTAGTCGCGTTCCAGCATCGCCTCAATCCGCTCCCGAGCGGGTTTTCTACCTCTTCCACGCTTGTTGAAGTTCTCGATAATCAGATGCAGGGCGATGCTGGCAGTGGGCGGCTTTTCCGGCAGTTTGGTCTGTGACGGAATAATGTCGAGCGCCCGATAGACGGTCATTCGTGAGACCTTCAGGTCGCGGGCAACGCGGGCCTTGCTGGCGCCGGCGGCAAGGCGACGGCGGATTTCATCGTCATCGACGTTCTTCTTCCGGCCTTTGTAAACGCCTTCGGCGCGCGCCGCTTCGATCCCGGCGCGCTGACGATCCTTGATGAACTTCAGCTCCATATCGGCGACCATGCCGAGTATGGTGATGACCATTCGCCCCGTGTCGCCCGCCGTCGTCACCTCTGGCTCAAGGATGCGCAGCGAAGCTCCCTTTTCATCAAGCTCATGCACCAGGTTCAGGACATCGCGCGTGGAGCGGCCGAGCCGGTCGAGCCGCAGCACGACCAGCTCGTCGCCGGTGTGCATAAACTGCATGATCGTTTCCAGTTCCGTGCGCCCGCTCCGCGAGGCCCCCGATCCGGTCTCGGAACGGATAATTTCGCAACCTGCATTCTTGAGGCGGCCAATCTGGATATCCAGATCCTGGTCCGTGGTGCTGACGCGGGCATATCCGATACGAGCCAAGTGCAAAATCCGTCACATTAGGGTGGCTCTTGCAGTGTATCGTCACATTGAGCGCAAACCCACCCTTTTGTGACAGACGAATGGTGTCACTCGGCCCTATCACTCTGGGGTGTACCCAAATGTTATAGGCCGATCAGCCGCCTCACGCTGCAAGCCGTCCAAAATCAATCCGGTCGTTCAGGTCGAGGTCGAAGCGGCCATAAGGGTTCACATGACTGTAGATCAACGGCGTGAGACCACGATAATCTTCCGGCGTCATCCGCCCCGCCCACTTCGGCTCAACCAGTACGGTCTGAAGCATGCGGGTGTTCACATACACCAGCGACGCTTGCAGGAGGTGTAGCGCCAGAACGGAGATTTCCTGCTCATGGATGCGGTTGGTGGCGATCTCGCCGCCCTTGCCGAAGAACACGAAACCATTAGCGCCGTTCCAGTTCTCAACCACATTCAGCCCTTCGTGGATCTCGCGGCGGAATGCCTCCTGACGCAAATACCGGCATAGGAAGATTGTTTTGACCGCGCGGCCGAGTTCACTCAGCGCCTTGTAGGTCGGGTGCATCACTTCGGCTCTGGCAAACCGGAGCAGGATCGCTTCCGGATCGGCGGTGCGCGATTGCATGGCAGCGGCATATTTGACCATTTCGTCATATTGTTGCTCGATCTCGTCCCAGTCGATCGGGCTGGAGAGGATCGGCAGTAAATTGGAAAGCCGCGTGCGCATGCCGGCTTGGGGAAGGGCCAGTTTCTGGCGTGCCACTGCTTTCAGCCGCGGGGCAAGCTCAAATCCAAGGAGTCGGCAGAACGCAAAGCCGACTGCGCTCTGGCCGTGGCTATCGACGTACTGGCGCTGGATTTCCATGTCGGTGCAATGGCGTAGCACGCCTTCGATCATGGAGGCGACCTCCGAGGAAGAGCACCGCTTGAGCTGGGAATAAACGCAGGTCGCGCGCTTCTCCACATGCCAGTAGATCATGACGCCACGGCCGCCATAGCGGGCGTGCCATTCCGTCATCAGGTTGCGGTCCCACGCGCCGAACTTCGTTGAATCGGACGCGCATGCCGTGCCCGCATCTCCCCATACTGCGGCATTGCGGATTGCCAGTGTCGCGTTTGCTACCCGCGCGCACGCCTCCCTCAGCGCTGGCGCGTGGATGAAACGGCGATGGACATGCAGCAATTCCTCGTAACTGACATCGGGTGTTGCGCCAGCGACCCGCTTGAGCCCGGCGTTCGTGCCCAAGCCATAGAGACACAGCAAAAGACGCTGAGCCAAGGCTGCTTTCGACAGGGTAACCCGCGAGGCCGACGTTTCGAAAGCATCCATCAATCCCGTGTCCAGAGCAGCCTCTTTCAACACGTCCAGCAGTCCGGTCATCGGCCAGCGCTGACCGATCTCGCTTTTGATCGAAGCGAGACCCTTCGGTTCGGGCAAGGGCTTGAACGGTGTAATCGATATCCGGTTGTCGCCGCGCCACAGGAGCCGGACCTTGTCGTTTTGTGGAATATTGGCATTGAGGAGCAACAGTTCCCGTTCAAGCTCCTCCCGGATCGAGGCGCAAAACGCCTGCGCATCTGGCGTCAGGCTGAGGCCGGAATAGTACGCATCTCGCCTGATCTCGAAGTCCTTGGGAAGATCGTCATCGGGATTGCGATAGCGATCCGCCCCGACCACCCAGATTTCTTTGGAGCGGATGCGGTCGCGCAGTTGCGTCAGGACGCAAAGCTCATAGCTGATCCGGTTTACCCGCCCATCGTCATCAATGACGGAACTGCGCCATCGCGCTGGAATCACCTCATCGATCGGAACATCCTGCAATGGCACGAAGCGGCATCCGCCATCCACCTTGCTCCTGATCCAGTCGAGGGCCGCCAGGACCGGCCGCCACACCGCGTTGTTCGACCGGAACTCAAGTACGGAAAGCAGGCTTGGCAGCATGCGCCGGTAATGATTGGCCCAGGAACCACGCATCACCTTGTAGATGCGCCGGTCCAGAGCGCCCTTCGCATGGCTCTCCTTGACGATCGCCGCCAGCTTGGCCTTACCGGCGATCGGGAAAATGACATCGCAGATGCGCCCCGATGGTTCATTGATCGAGGCGCTGGCGATCTCGACCAGCAGGCGCTCCTTTCCATAGACCCGCTCGATGTCTTTCGCGATATCGCCCACCACCTTGCGTTTCGAGCGCGTTCCGATCTTGTGAACGGTTTCGATCAGCAGGTCGATCATCGCGTCAGTGAGTTGCGCCTCCCGCGACATTAGATAAATCGCATAAAGGCCGAGCTGTCGCGCCGGCGCATGCCGGCGCATCTCCGAGGCCTTTTCACCGGCAACGCGGCGAACAATCTGATCGACCCATGGCTTGCCCGTAGCCGTCAGGAGATCATGGGGAAGATCAAGTCTCTGGATAAAGGCGAGTTTCTCGGTCACGTCGAGAATGTTGTCGAGCGTTGCCTGTCCGGCGTCACCCTTCATCCTGTTGAATCCGGTCGAGCTGTCCGGATCGGCAAGCGAGGCTTCCAATAACGCCACCGCATCTGACGAAAGCCGATCACTGGCTCCGATCAGCCAGGTGTCCAGATAATCTTGCCGTTGTGAGCGAACGACACGTTCAAGCTCCTTGCGCGACGGCCCATAAATACGCCGGTCCCGGCACCACAGGAAAACATGCTCAAGCATGGCATTGATCGACTCACCCGCTTCATGCGGTGATATCCAAGATGGATCAGGATCTCCGCACAATGCCGTCGTGCTGTCCGACTGGAAAAGTCATAACCGGCTATCTCGCCAGCCTCGACACCGAGTTGCTCGGCCAGATACGAGAGGCCATCGGTAGGGATTGAGCCGGGATCGATCGCGAAAAACCCCAGGGAAGCGAAGAATTTCAGCTGCGCGGCGAGGCCAAGGCGCGTCAGGGCCGGCTTCGAATTTACAAAATCAATATCGGCAAAGCTCAGGCTCCATCGTCCGATCAAATCCCCGCCCGGAATACTCCGATCCATCAACCCACTCCCTATGATGGAGCGAACTGTCCTCTTCTATGATTTCCATCGTCAATACCGAATGCCACGTTCCCAAAACGTTCTCCGACTTGGCCAAAATCGCAGCTTGGGGCCGACTGGGCCAGCTTGGAGCGCTCGGCCTGGTCGTCAATCTCGTCGTGCTCTGGAATACGATCTACATGGACGCCGCCATCAACCAGCTCGTCACTGAAGGCTACGACGCCAAGCCGGAGGATGTCGCGCGTCTCTCGCCGCTCGGCTTCGGCCACGTCAACATGCTCGGCCGATACGCCTTCACACTCCCGGAATTCGTCGCTCGCGGTGAACTCAGGCCGCTACGTGATCCGAAAACCGCCGATCCGGACGAAGAGCCTTGAAATCCTTATGTAGGTTTTCTGTTCCGTTGCTACTCAGACCCCTGGTTCAGAAGGCAGTCGCCCCCTCTGTCCCGATAGCTCGCGTTGCTGGCTCTGCCGCTCGATCGCGGCAACCGACTGTTCATGGATTGTCGGTGCCCTGCCCGCCCTCACAAACTGGCGCACCTGATCTGCCAATTGACGATCTGCCGGGTCCGCGCTCTCTCCAAGCCGCTGCGCAGCCGCAAGATAACGCTTGCGGGCCTCATCCCATTGCTGTCGGCCACGCCCGACAAATTCCGGCGCTTCCGCTCGGCCTCGATGCTGATCTTGCGCCGCTGCGGTGATCTTGCGGTTCGCCAACGGCGCGGGGGCCGTGCCTGTCATGTAACGCTGCCGCATCTGGTTCAGTGCCATGCTCTGCCCAGCACGACCAATACCACGCGCTGCGCGCGGCGTAGCTTCGGCACTCACGCCACGCGCCCGTAATTCCTCGGCAAAACGCTCACGATACTGGTGGAGCGTTTGCGGACGTGGATTGAACCGGCGTCCAGTGTCCCCCCGCGCTGCAACCGTCAAATGGACATGGGGACGCGGCGTGTCGGTATGGAGCGCCAGAACATAATCCCATTCATGGGCGATCTCGCTGCGCGCGACTTCACGCACAGCGGACAAAACCTTATCGGGGTCGGTTCCTGCCGGCATCGAGAAAACCATGCTCACGGCGGCAACGGTCGAACTGTCACGCCAGTAGGCAGGATCGCCCCAATCACGCGCGAGAGCGGCGCGATCGTCCTTCTCAGAGAGAATATCGCCGTCGCGCGTCTCAAGCGGAACGTCGCCTTTGCGACCGATATAATCGAAATGGGCCGCCGCATGGCTTTTGCCCTTGGGCCGCCCTGTCACTTTGACCATGACCTCCGGAGCGCGCCCGACGACGCGGGCAAGACGTGCCCGCGTACTAATAGCACGTTGCGCCTTGCCCGATGACAGGCCGCGCAACAGCTGGTTAGCCCCACGTCCGTTCGGGTCAGCGGTGATCTTGGGCTTGAAAAGCGCCGCGACCTGACCCGCTTCAAAGCTGCTGTCAAAGTCGCTCACCGGCAACCTCCCAATAGGTAAGATCAGCCTTTGTCGCAGCGCCGATGCCTTCAACCGCTGCGCCGATGGCCTCTCGCAGCTCGTTGACCTTTTTGAGTTCACCCGCGATCTCGGCCGCATTATCCGCGAGCGCCATCTTGTTCGCGGCTTTAGCAATCTGGTTCACATTGCGACCGATACGCTGCAACGCCTGTCGGCAGTTCAATAGCTCTTCACGCAACTCGCGATCGACGGGCGCTGCAATGCCAAGGTGCCGCCGCACAAGCGACAAGGCCCAGGTCGCCGGGGTCATCCGCTGCTCTTGCGCGCGATGCCGAATGACGGCCATCTCCGTTTGGGTCGGCCGAAGATAAACGCGGTGTGCACCGGCTGTCTCCCGGTCGACCATTTCTTCCGCCGCGTCGCTGG
This sequence comes from Sphingobium sp. SA2, assembly GCF_032227065.1. NCBI lineage: Bacteria > Pseudomonadati > Pseudomonadota > Alphaproteobacteria > Sphingomonadales > Sphingobiaceae > Sphingobium > Sphingobium sp. SA2. The sequence goes on along the minus strand of NZ_JAPMXX010000003.1, from coordinate 178 downwards.
CACCCGACTGCCTGAGCACGGCATCAACCAGCTGGCGCATGAAAGGTCCGCGCCCTCCCCTCGGCTGAGCGAGGGCATCGACTTTGGCGAGTTTGGCCGCCTCGATCTTGAAGCCCAGCGTCTTATCCATGGGGGGTAGGTATCTCCAACCGTTAAGCGCGATCCGAATGGATTGAGC
>NZ_JAPMXX010000002.1:0-172358 GCF_032227065.1 Sphingobium sp. SA2 | reverse complement strand
GAAAATGCGTTTTGCGAATGATCTTTCGGACCCCAAGCAGCTCGGGATTGTGGAAATGCCCGTAAAGAGTGTCTTCCTCCTCAAGATCGACGTCAGGCCGGTATCCGAACATCATCGTCGAGGATGCCTGGCTATCACAGTCGATGAATAGGACGCGGTAGCCCTTCATCGAGAAATGCTGCGCCAAGTGCAACGCGATGGTGGACTTGCCCACGCCACCTTTGAAATTGCACACGGAGATGATCGCAGGCGTGTCCGCAGGATCGCGCCATGGACGGGTGCCGAACACCTCGCGCATGTGATCCAGTTCCTCGAGGGTATACTGAACCCGATGGCCCGATGCCGTCCGATCGCGCGCCGGCAGCCGCCCGTCCCGCTCTGCCTCACGGATCGCCGACGCGGTTCGCCCCACCAATGCCGCCGCCTTCGAGATCGAGAACGTCGGGCCCCTCTTCTTGCCCGTATCCGGATCTACCGCACTGTCGCGAATGCGCTTCAGGATCGTGAGGGCCTTGCGGTGAAGAACGTCCAGGCCGCCCTCGATCAGGTCGTCCGGCTGAGATAGAGGGTCTGTGGGCATGGTAATCCGCTTTTGTGAGTTTGATGCCCCCCAATAGCAATCTTGGCAGTTTGGAGCAATGATTGGCCACCACAGTTACAAACGTACCGATGATCTCCGAGCCGTTCGGGTCAAGCACCCAAAACGGCCTCGCCCGGAAAACTATTCGACCGATGATCTCCGTGCCGCTCGCGGAAGAACCCGAGTCGAGCGGTCAGTTGGCAATGCCGATAACCTACCTGTGGATAACCACCGATGATCTCAGTACTTTCCGATGATCTCGGTGCCTTAAACAAATGATCTCGGTGCACGCCGACCGATGATGTCGGAGCGCATACCTATTACTAGAATCAACCTATAAAAAACCGATTCGCGAATCGTTTTGAATTTTGAAAAATTGAAGGGCAGGGGTGCCCATTAGCCCAAACGGCACCGACATCATCGGTGTTTCTGCAAGTCTCAGGGCAATATCCGTCCCCAAACTGCCAACAGGGTTGATTTCATCGTCCAAACCTGTTGAGACAAGCCCATCAGAGCCCTCGACAGATTCGGGGGGAAGGGCGGACCATGAATGGAGATCAGCACAAGCCGCTGGGGCATCAATACGCGCTAGCCATGCTCAATGGCGGAGAGGCGAGCGTCCGCAAGCTCGCTACAACTGCCGGCACCCAGCTCACCCTAGATGCTTTTCTCCGCGTCCAGGACGAAGAACCCGTCCCGGCTTTTCTCCATTCCGCCTTGTGCGCAATGTCGCTGCCAACGAAGCGGCCCAAGGATGATACTCTGCCGATCGTCCGGGAGGATGGAAAATACGCGCTGGCCATCAATCCAAGACCCGTCCTTCAGAATGTGAACGGCAAGTCGGTGATGAAGAGCCTTGGTGTTCCTTACGGCGCCTATCCGAGAGTCGCTCTGATCTATCTTCTTTCACAAGCCGTCATGAAGCAGTCGCGTGACGTCTATCTCGGCAGAAATTTCACGGAATGGATGCGGCGGTTGGGGTATCAGACGGTCTCCTATGGACCGCGCGGAACCGCCAATCTGATGCGCGAGCAAGTGGATCGACTCCTCGCTTGCGAGTGGCAGATCCGCTGGGACGGGACCGAGGCCGACGACAACGCCTTTGCGGTTCGGGATGTGAAAATATCCAACGAATATGCCGGATCGCTCGATAAAAACGGCTCTTTTGCCCGCGAAATCCGCATGTCTGAGGTGTTCTACAGCCATCTCGTCGATCACGCCGTGCCTCTGAACGAAGTGGCTATCCGGGAGCTCAAGGGCACCCCGACCGCCCTCGATCTCTACACTTATCTTGCCTATCGACTCCCGCGGATCGGCTCCGACAAGGGTCAGATCATATCGTGGGACCAACTGGCTAAGCACCTCGGCAATGAAGCGGACAGCAAACGCTTCCGGCAGACAGTCCGAGAAACGATGCAGCTGGTGTCGGCGGTCTATCCGAACGCGAATGTCGATCTATCTGGGAAAAAGGTCATCCTGCACCCGTCACCGGCGCCCCTCGAGCGCAAGCTTGTCGGGCCGCATCTGCGTCTAGTGGGTGCGGCGACCCCCGAAACGGCACCGACATCATCGGTCCCGGCGCGTCGGGAATCGCCCAAGATCAGCGAACCGCTGTTGGCATTCCCTGCCGGATCGCTCGGCTTCGGCACACGCGAGCAGGTTTTCCGCTCCATCGGCTTGTCCAAAGGACATCCGTGGGCCGTAGACGCAATGGCAGACGCTTTTCGCGCCGGCTTCCCCGATCTCAAGAAGCCCCGACCCGAAAAGGAGTGGCTGCGCGTCTGGGAGGCCTTCGTCATCCGTTATGCTGAACGCCGCGCGAATCGGGCTGACGACTGACCGATGATCTCCGAGCCGTTCGAGTCGGAGCGGCCCAGAAGGAATCCTGTCTAGCAGACGGATCGAACGGAAAAGGGGAGGGGGGCCGAGCTGGTGAGCAGGAGGCACGATCATGCCGCTTACAGCAAGAAGACCCACCCAAGAACTGGTCGATATCGTCGGAGCCCTGGGAGGCACGTGGAGCGGGAATGTCGCGATGTGCCGCTGTCCGGCGCACAGTGATACCGATCCGAGCCTCTCGATCCGACAGGGCGACCGGGGCATCCTCGTCACCTGTTTCGCAGGCTGCGCCCGAGAGGACGTACTGCGAGAGCTCCGCCGCGTACGACCGGGCCAGCATTATCCCCAACCCCCACCAGCGCGCCCAGGCCGCCCAGCGAATGTCGAGCGGATCTGGGACCAGGCCCACGACGTCGGGGGCACTCTTGCCGAGCGCTATCTCGCACGACGCAATCTGCTCCCGCTGCCGATCGACATCCGGTTCCATCCGCGCTGCCCCTATCTTCCCAAACCAAAGACGCTCTTCCTTCCCGCGCTATTGATCGCAGTCCGCGAGATCAGAAAGCTCGTCGCCATCCAGCGCATCTTCCTCGATCCGCAGACTGCCGACTATGTCCGCAAGGTCATGCTCGGAACGCCGCTCGCCGGCGCCTGGCGGGGCGGGGAAGGGGGATCGACGCTTGCAGTCGCCGAGGGCTTCGAGACCGCGGCCGCCTTCACGAGACTCAGCTCTATCCCATGTTGGGCTTCCCTTGGAGCGCGGCGCCTCGATCAACTCGTCATCCCGCCCACCGTCACGACGCTTCTGATAGCGGAGGACAATGATCCCGAGGGCCGGCGAGCCGCCGCAAGCGCTGAAGTCCGATATGCCCGGCCCGACCTTGTCATCCGCCGCTTCCCTCCACCGCCGAAATTCAAAGACTGGGCAAAGGCCCTCGATGCTGACGCGCGGCTAAGCCGTCTCTAGTCGGCTCGCGCCGGAAGAGGGGAGGGGGATCGAGAGTGTGTGCTGCCGAGGGTGCAGCCACGCAGGAGATCCCCACATGACCGACCTTTTTCAAGCGCGCGCCCGCGCCGATCGTCTGGCTGCACGCCATCTCCTCCCATATTTGAGTTCGGGCGCACCGATCAGCCGCCGGCTCCTCAACGAGGCGATGGTTGCGACCTTTGGTGGCACCGATGCGGAAGGCCGCTGGACGCAGCGCGATAGTTTCGAGGTTCTCGAACACGCCGTCGCGCTCCATCTGCGCGCCGCGCGCCAGCAGATTTCGAGCACCGCCGACATCACCCCGATGATCGATCTCGCGAGCCGGCTTCCGACGCAAACGGTGCGCAGCGAAGACCAGCTCGAATGGCAGCAATTCTCGACGCCGGTCGACATCTCGGCCGTCGCGGTCCTTCTCGCCAACGTCCAGGTGGACGACATCATCCTCGAGCCCAGCGCCGGCAACGGTCTTCTCATTGCCCAGATCGGCGCGCATCACGCCCTCCACCTCAACGAGCTTGATCCGACCCGCCGCGGGCGCCTCGGCGATGTCTTCCCGGATGCCATCATCACCGGTCATGACGGGGCGACGATCAACTCCACGCTTTCCAGCGCCGACCGTCCGACGCTCATCATCATGAACCCGCCATTCTCGCGCTCGCTCGGTAGGGGCGCCGACGACTATGCGGCCGTGCGCCATCTGCAGGCAGCGATCCGGCGGCTGCGGTCAGGTGGTCGCCTGGTCGCCATCATGCCCGACTGGTTCGGTCCGAGCGCCAGAATGCGCGATCAGTACGAGACGGTGCTCCGCGACGTCACCGTGTGCACCGCGATCCGGCTCGAGAAATGCTATCTCAAGCACGGCACCTCGATTGCCGTCCGGCTGTTCGTGATCGACAAATTGCCGGGCAAGGCGCCGCCGGCGATCATACAACGATCGTCAGTTACCGATCTGCTCGATGCGCTGGTCATCACTGACCGCTCGCCTGCACGGATTGATCAGCCAGCTCCCGCGCCGAAGCGATCCAGCGGCATTTCAATGTTCCGCGCCGTCAAGAGCAGCCGGCCTGAACCCCGGTCCTATCACGCCCCCGTTCGCAATGACGTGTTGCCTGTCGACTATACCAAGCTCGACACGCCGGCGCCCTTGCTCGACCAGACCGGCGTATATCTGCCCTATCGGCCGAGCCGCATCGTCTTCGACAAGGCAGGCGACCATCCGACTCCCTTGGTCGAGTCGGTCGCGATGGGATCGATCCCGGCGCCGCTTCCCGACTATCTTCCGCGCCTGCCCGAACGGACCGTCGCCGAACGGCTGCTGTCTGCCTCGCAGCTCGAAACTGTCGTCTATGCCGGGCACGCCTGGTCGCAGACGATCCCCGGCCGCTTCAAGCCGAACAAGGAGGGGGTCGGCCTCACGCTCGCCGAAGACGGCGATACCTATCGCAAGGGGTTTTTCCTTGGCGACGGCACCGGGGCGGGCAAGGGCCGCCAGATCGCAGCGTGCATCCTCGACAACTGGCTCCAAAGCCGCCGTCGCAACATCTGGGTGACGAAGAACGCGCCCTTGCTGGAGGACGCGCGCCGCGACTGGACCGCACTCGGCGGTCTGAGCGGTGATATCCAGCCCATCTCCAACTGGAAGATCGACGAGCCCATCAGGCTGGACCAGGGTGTGCTGCTCGTCACCTATCCCACGCTGCGCTCGCTGCGCGGCGATCACAGCCGGCTGAAGCAGATCACCGATTGGGCGGGCGCCGATTTCGAGGGGGTCATTGCATTCGACGAGGCCCATGAGATGGGCGGTGTCGCAGGCGGCGAGGGCGCCCTTGGCGCCAAGGAGGGATCGCAGCAGGGGATCTGCGGCGTTCTTCTCCAGAACCAGCTTCCCAGCGCCCGCGTCCTTTATGCGTCCGCAACCGGCGCCTCGGACGTGAATAATCTCGCCTACGCGGTGCGCCTCGGGCTTTGGGGTCCGGAGACGGCCTTTGCCGATCGCGAGCAGTTTATCGGCGGCATCCGCAAAGGCGGCATCGCCGCTATGGAACTCGTCGCCCGCGACCTCAAGGCGACCGGCCTCTACATGGCGCGAGCGCTCAGCTTTTCCGGAGTCGAATACGATATTCTGAAGCATGAGCTGACGCCCGCCCAGATCGAGATCTACGACACCTATGCCGATGCCTGGTCGATCATTCATCAGAACATGGAAAAGGCGCTCGAACTCACCAGCGTCGTCGATGGCCTGGAGAATGCCACGCTCAACAGCGGTGCCAAAGCCTCGGCACGGTCGCGGTTCGAATCCACGAAGCAACGCTTCTTCGGCCAGGTGTTGCTGTCGATGAAGCTCCCGACGGTGATCGCCGCGGTCAAAGCCCATATCGAGAGCGATCAGTCGGTCGTAATGCAGCTCGTCACGACTGCCGAATCCATTCTCGATCGGCGCCTGGGGGCGCTCAGCCCCGACGAGCGCGCGGACCTCGAAATCGACCTTTCTCCCCGCGAATATGTCATCGACTATCTCGAGCGGGCATTCCCCACCCGTCAAATGCGCGTGTTCACCGATGACACCGGGACGCCGCGGTCGGTCCCCATGGAAGACGAGTTTGGCAATCCGGTCTACAACCCCGAGGCCGAGGCCGCGCGCGCGCAGCTGATCGAGCATCTCTGCGCGTTGCCCCCGATCATGTCGGCGCTGGACGGTCTGCTCGAGCATTTCGGTCACGACTTCGTCGCCGAGGTCACGGGACGGACGAAGCGGCTCATTTCGACCGGCGATGGCCGCCAAAAGCTCGAGACGCGCTCCACCCGGACCAGCCAGGCCGAGGCTGCCGCGTTCATGGATGGGCGCAAGCGCATCCTGATCTTCTCCGACGCCGGCGGCACCGGCCGTTCGTATCACGCCTCCCGCGATGTCACGAACCAGCAGCAGCGCGTCCACCTGCTGCTCGAACCGGGCTGGCGCGCGGACCGCGCGATCCAGGGGCTCGGCCGCACCCACCGGACCCATCAAGCGAGCACGCCGCTGTTCCGGCCGGTGACGACCGACTGCAAGGGCGAACTCCGCTTCACCAGCACCATTGCGCGCCGTCTCGACAGCCTGGGCGCGCTGACCCGCGGCCAGCGCCAGACCGGAGGACAGAACCTGTTCGATCCGGCCGACAACCTCGAAAGCGAATATGCGTGCGCCGCGCTTGTGAGCTGGTTTCATCTGCTCGTCGGCGGCAAGCTCAAGAGCGTCTCTCTTGCAGACTTCGAACGTCGAACCGGCCTCGAGCTTTGCGACAAGGACGGCGTGATGAAGGAGGAGCTCCCACCGATCCAGCGCTGGCTCAACCGCATCCTCGCGCTTCCGATCGGCCTCCAGAACTCAATCTTCGACGAATTCCTGTCGCTTGTGGAAACGCGGGTATCGGCTGCTCGAGAAGCCGGCAGGCTCGATGTCGGTGTCGAGACGATCCTCGTCGATACAGCGACCCTGATCGACGACACGCTCCTGCGAACCGATCCCGTGAGCGGCGCCACGTCGCATCTTCTCACGATCGAGATCGCCCACCGCCGCACGCCCGTGTCGCTGGAGCGCATTCTGCTCATCGCCGATGCCGACGGCACGGCCGAATTTCTGGTCAACGGAAAATCGGGGAAGGTCGCTCTTCAGACTCGGGCCCGCGCGCTCATGGAGGAGAAAGAGGGCACACCGATCCCGCGCTTCGAGCTCATGCGCCCCACACGCCGCGAATATATGCGGGAGGACGAACTCTTCGAAAGCGCGTGGACGAAGTTCGATCGCGACGCCTTTTCGGCGAAGTGGCTCGAAGAAGCCGATGAGGCGGCGACCAAGGTCGACACGGAGACGATCCGCCTCGCCACGGGTCTCTTGCTCCCGATCTGGTCCGCGCTGCCCAGCGACCATCTTGTCGTCAACCGCATCGCCGACAAGGCGGGCAACAGCTGGCTCGGCCGCCTCGTCTTCGACGATCATGTCGTGCAGCTCTTCACCAAGCTCGGCATCGACCGCGCCGAGAACATGCCGCCGAAGGACATCGTCAAATCGGCCTTCTCCGGTCGCAGCGTCGACCTCACGCGGCCGTTTCCGATGACCATCAGACGCGCACTGGTAAACGGCTTGCCGCGCATCGAGCTGGTCGGCGCTCCCTCGCAGCAACTCACTTGGCTCAAGTCGATCGGCTGTTTCACCGAGGTCATCCAATATCGCACCCGCGTGTTCCTGCCGCTGCCCACGGCGGCGGAGACGCTGGATCGGCTTCTCCTCGGTGTTTCGGGATCGGCCGATGCGCCCTTGGGAAGCGGCCCGGGGACGGCCTGAGGAAGAGGGAAGGGGGATCGGGGGTGGTGTCCGGAATGTGCCGGATGCCAAGAGGAGTTACCCCTGTGATCCAGACCATGAAACTCAGCAAGCTGCGGCTTTCGCCGATCAACGTCCGTCGGCTCCCCGAGGAGAAGCTGCAGATCCCGCAGATGGCGGCCGACATCGAGGCCCGCGGCGTTCTCCAGAACCTGCTCGTCACACCTGCCAAAAAGCCGCGCGGCACTTTCGAAGTGTTCGACGGCGGCCGGCGGCTCCGCGCGCTCCAGCGTCTCGCCGAAGCCGGCACCATCAAGGCCGACGAATACGATGTTCCGGTGATGGTTCTCCAGGCTGACGAGGCGACGCTCTCGGAAACCTCGACCGCTACCAACTTCCAGCAGCTCAAGATGACACCGGCCGAGGAATGCCGCGCGTTCCAGCATTTCATCGGCACGACCGGCGACATCGATGCGGTCGCCAAGCGATTCGGCGTCACGCGCCGGTTCGTCGAAGGCCGGCTGCGGTTGGCGTCTCTTGCAGAACCGATCTTCGAAGCGCTCAGCACGGGCGAGATCACCCTCGATGTCGCCAAGGCCTATGCATCGACCGAGAATCAGGAGAAGCAGCTGCTGGTCTGGAACAGCTACCAGAACAGCTACGTGACCGCCGACACCATTCGGCGTGTCATCGCCAACGAGACGCTGAAGGCGAACGATCCCATCGCCATCCTCGTCGGCGAAGAACGCTACCGGGAGGCCGGCGGCAAGGTCGATGGGGACCTGTTCACCGACGGCAACGATCGCTGGGTCAACCCCGAGGTCGCGCACCGGCTCGCCGGCGAGATCATGGAAGCCGAGGCCAAGCGCATCGGCGAGGAGACGGGTCTCGCCTGGATCCGCCCGATCGCCAGCAACTATGCGCACAATGCAGCGCACGGTCTTTACCGCGCCATCCTGCAGCCCCCGGCGCTGACCGAGGAACAGGCTGCTCGCCTGGTCGAAATCGAAGAACGCCGCAGTGAACTCGAGATGGAGATGCAGGACGAGTCTGTTTCGGAAGAGGACTTCAAGCTCCTCGACCAGGAAGACGATCGCCTCATCGCCGAGGCCGAAGCGATCGAGAATCGCGCGCCCGTCCTTCCCGACGAGCTGAGGCAGCACGTTGGCGCGTTCCTGCTTCTCACGCCGCAGGGCGAAATGCGGCTCGACACCCAATATTACAGCGAGCAGCAGATCCTCATCGACGAGCCGACCGGCGAAGACGGCGGGGAGGGCGAAGACGGCGAACGCGCCGCTGGCGGCTTCCGTGTCGGTGGTACCGAGCCCTCGGAACCGAAATACCGGCCGGAGGCGGTGGCCCCGGGCGGAAAGCCGCTCAGTGCCCGCCTTTACGACGAATTGGCGATGCAGCGACGGGACATTCTCGCGTCCTGCCTGCTCGCTCAGCCGGCCCTGGCTCTCGATTACGCGCTCTTCGCCATGATCGATGCGCGCACGAACTCGTCGAGCCGATACAGCTACAACTCGGTCAAATACGGCACGACGATCCGCGCAAGCGGGCCGCAAGATCCCACGACGGGCGACATGCCGACGTCGCGCGCGCGCGATTATCTGTCGGAGGCACACGAAGGGCTCGAGGCGGCGTGGACCGAACACCAAAGCGAGGTCGATCGGTTCGAAGCGTTCCGCGCGCTGGACGATGACAGCAAGGCTAACTGGCTCGCCTACATCGTCGCGATGTCGCTCGAGGCGAAACCAGGCATGAGCAACGAGCAGATCCCGCTCCATAACCGTCTTGCGTCGATCCTCGACATCGACGTCGCGAGCTGGTGGCGGCCGACGTCGGAGAACTTCTTCGATCGGGTGAACAAGGGCAGCATCCTGAGCCTGCTGAACGACATCGGCGGACCGGCGCTCACGGCTCGCCACGCCTCGCTCAAGAAGACCGAGATCTCGGAAAGCTGCCAGAAGCTGTTCGCCGGCGACTCGATCGTCGAACCCGAGGTCAAGGAGGCCGCGCTCGCCTGGGTGCCGAACGCGATGCGGTTCCTCGATGTGGTTGCCGAGGAGACGGTCGAAACCGCCGAGACCGAGGACGAGGACGTTGCTGCCGAGGGGGACGTCGCCGACGCGGCCGAACCCTCGCCCGACGCGCCTGCGGTGTTGGCCGAGAACGAGGACGTCGTGCAGGAACCCGCGAACGCCTGATTGGCAACCGCACGGGGTCGGCAGCACGCGCTGACGATCCCATTCACCCAGCACCCTCCTCCTGGGCAACTGACCGCCGGCGCCATCAGGTGTCGGCGGTCTTTCTTTGTCTTCTACCGGAGCACTCGTCATGTCCGCCCAATCGAGGCCGAGCCGCGACGTCGCGGCCGAAATCACCAATCTCATCATCCGGAAGCTCGAAGAAGGCGTGCCTCCCTGGAGCCGCCCCTGGCGCGTGGAGGGCAGCGGAGGCCGACCACTGCGTCATTGCGGCACGCCCTATACCGGCATCAACACCTTCTACCTTTGGGCGATCGCCGACGCGCAGGGCTACCGCTCGCGCTACTGGATGACGTTTCGCCAGGCGGAGGCGCTCGGCGGTCATGTACGGCGCGGCGAGCACGGTTCGCTGTCGGTCTATTATTCGAGCTTCAAGAAGCTCGAGTCGAACCCGGTAACCGGCGCCGAGAAAGAGCGGAGCATCCGCTTCCTGCGGCATTACATCGTTTTCAACGCCGACCAAATCGACGGTCTTCCGCCTTATTTCTATCCCGAGGCCGAGGAGCCGGCGCCGATCGACCCGTCAGTCCATCAAGGCGCGATCGACCGGTTTTTCGACGCCATCCCGGTGGAGGTTCGGCACGGCGGCGACCGTGCGTACTTCAGTCCGACCTTCGATTATATTCAAATGCCACATCAACGAAGCTTCCGGACGATGGACCATTACGCATCGGTCCGCGCCCACGAGACCACCCACTGGTCAGGCGGCACCAGCCGGCTCGCACGGACGTTCGGCAAGCGCTTCGGCGACAAGGCTTATAGCTTCGAGGAGCTGGTCGCCTTATCTGGACAGTCTGCGCCGTCCGCAACATTGCAGTAAGGTCGGCGATGGACGCCCACGGTAGGCAGTTATCAGGCTGGCCGTAGCGCTGACCCAAGAGCTGGCGGAGGCCAGCCTGATAGCTGCCGGGCCATAGGGCGCAACGGTGCGAGGTCAGTTTCCGGGTGGGGGGTCCGGGGGGAGGGTTTCGCGCCGGTGTCGATCATTGCTGTTTGCGAGCGGCGCGAGGCCAGGGGCCTCGATGCGCATGTGCCGCTGATCCTGCGTGGCGATGCGCTCTATCATCCCGATCTGGATCGCTTCTTTCTCGACCTGCCGCTGTCGGGGGTCCGTTCGCGGCACTCGCTTCGCGCCTACGCCTATGATGTCGCGGTCTGGCTTCGCTTTCTCGATGCCTGCGGCAAGACCGTGTGGGCTGCGACCCGCGACGATGTCGGCGCCTATCATCGTGAGCGACGCCGCGACGAGGCCGATCACCGGATCACGGCGGCAAGCTGGAACCGGGCCGTCGCCAGCCTCGATCGCCTCTACCGCTGGGGCGAGCAGCAAGGGCTGATCGCCGACGCGCCGTTCAGCCGCCGCGCCGTTTGGCGACCGGCGCAGGGTGGCCGTCGCGGCATGATCGCGGCGCGCAACGACGCCTATGAGCGCGTCGCCAGGCGGTCGGACGTCCGGTTCGTCACGATGGACGATTACCGCATTTTCCGCGAGCTCGGCCTGCGCGGGCTCACCCCTGACGGCACGGAGCGCCCCGGCGCTCGCGATCGCAACGGGCTGCGCAACGCGCTATTCGCCGATCTTCTCGTCACCACCGGCCTGCGCCTCGAAGAGGCGTCGGGCCTGCTCACTGCCGAGCTCGCGGCGATCGACCGCGAGGACGGTGACGTCCAACAACTTTGGTTGCCCCTTCCGCCGCCGCTCACCAAGGGCGACCGCGGACGCAGCGTTCTGGTCCCACGCCGGCTGCTTCGTCAGATCGCCGCCTATGTCGCGGTCGAGCGCGCCGCGGGCGTGGCCAAGTTCGCCGCGCGCGACGGTGCGGCCAGCTTCGACCGACCGATCCCTGTCACCCGCGCCGGTCTCGACCGCATGCGCGATATCTGCACCCCGGAGGAACGATGCCGCCTGATCCTGTGCGACGAGGATGGAACGCCCCGCGAGCCGGCGGCGCTATGGCTGACCGAGGTCGGCCAGCCTGTCCGCCCCAACTCGTGGGAGGTGATCTTCACCCGCGCCTGCAAGCGGTGCGCACAGAACGGCTTCCCGCTGTCGATCAGCCCGCACCAGCTTCGCCACGCCTTCGCAGTCCATATGCTCGCCTTGCTGATCCAGCAGCGGCTGCGCGAAGCGGCATTGCCGGTGGGGCCGGTGGAGAGCTATCGGCTGATCCTGGGCGACCCGCTGCAACAGGTGCAACGCCTGCTTGGCCACGCCAGCCTCACCACCACCTATATCTACCTCGACCATATCGCGACCCGCGCCGATACGGTGGACGCGGCCGTCGAGGGGCTGCTGGCGTTACTGCCGGGGCCGCAAGGCGTATGAGCGGGCGTCCCCGCAAGGGCCGGCCTGTCGCCTTTGCGCCGATCACGCCGGAGCGATCGCAGCCCGATCCTGTGCTCGGCCTCAAGTTCACCATCGAGGCGCGGCATGGCGGAACGGTCCTAGTCGATATGACCGGGCTCGATCCTCGCCCACTCGCCATCGCTTTCGCCGGTGCGCTGCGTCGATCGGCGGCGCTCGGCGGCCCCATCGGTGCGGCCAGCGTCATCAAGCAGTATGTTCAGGTCTATCGCCACTTCTTCGCCTGGCTTGGCGATGATGCGCCGGAGGTGACCGGCGTCAACGACCTGCGCGCAGTCCATATCGATGGCTTTGCGTCCGCGCTCGAACGGCGTGGGATGGGCGCGATCCACCGGCACATAACGGTCGGCAAGGTCATCAACACGCTGCGCGCGATCGAGGCAGACCGGCCCGATCGGATCGCGCCCGACCTGCATGAGCGGCTGCGCTACACGCTGGCCACTTCGGCGGGCCGCTCGACCCCGCGCGATGCCTATAGCCCCTTCGTCGCCCGCGCGCTGCGCGACGCCGCGAGGGCCGATATCGAAGCGATGCTTCGCCGCCTCGGCGCCGACGACCGCACTGATGAGGGCGACCCTGTCGTCGCCAGGGCGCGCGCCGATGTCGAAGCGATCATCGCGCGGCAGGGCTTTATCGTCGCAGACCAGCCCGCGCTGAAGCGCCTCTATTTCATGCGCATGCGGCGCGGATTGCCGATCAGCACGCTCATCGACGACCTGCATGGCCGCCATCATCTGCTCGCGCGCGATCTGCCGGCGCTGCTCGTGCTGCTCACGCTCGATACCGGCCTCGAGCCGGAGTGCCTGAAGACGCTGACCGTGGATTGTCTCACCAACCCGCATGCCGGCACGGTGGAGCTACGCTATCTGAAGCGCCGCGCCCGCGGTGCCGAGCACAAGAGCATGCGGGTCCGCGATGGTGGTAGCGGCACACCCGGCGGCCTCATGCGTCGCCTGATCGACGTCACCGCCGTCGCACGCGAGCATCTGACCGACGATTGCCTCTGGCTCTATCACAACGTTGGCGGCCTTCGCGCCGGCATCGTCGATCCCAAGTTCCAACTCGCCGCCTGGGCTCGTCGCCATGGTATCGCCGGCGATGATGGGAAGCCGCTCCATCTGCTGCTTTCCCGGCTGCGCAAGACCCACAAGGCGCTATGGTACACCAAGACCGAGGGGCATATGGCCCCCTTCGCGGTCGGTCACACCCGCGAGGTCGCGGCGCGCCACTATGCCGATCTGCCGTCGCTCCGGCCGTTGCACGAGGCGGCCGTCGCCGATGCCTTCCGCGCAGCGGTCGCTGCGGCGATGCCGACCGTGCTTCCACCCACCGCCGAGCAGGCGCTGCGCGAAGCGCCCGAACAGGTCGCGTCGCTGATGTCGGCTGATACGGTTGGTCCGGTGCTCGACGGCGAACAGGATGTCTGGCTCGCCGCCTGCGCGGGCTTCCATAGCAGTCCTTTCGCCGAGCCCGGTTCGCCCTGCGCGCAGCCCTTCTGGGGCTGCCTCGATTGTCCCAACGCCGTCATCACCGCGCGCAAGCTCCCCGCGATCCTCGCCTTTCTCGCGTTCGTCGAAGAGCAGCGATGCAGCCTGCCGGCGAGCGACTGGGCCGCCAAGTTCGGCCGCGTCCACACCCGGATCACGGTCCAGGTCCTGCCGGTCTTCTCCGATGCCGTTATCGCCGAAGCGCGCCGGCAGATGGGGAGCGAACGGCTCTATCTGCCGCCGGAGGCACGCGCATGACCACGCCCGTCCATGCCCTCGTGCCCGCGTTCGACGATCGCCCTGTGCTGGCGAGCGCGCCGCTCAAGGCGGGCCATGCCCGCGAGGAGCTGTCGCACGTCGGCGACCCGACCTGGGATCTCGGTCCCGCCGTCTTCCGCGAGAACGCTCGGCGCTGCCACGTCACCGTGCATTTCGACGTGCTCGAACATGCCGATGTGCAGGCGGCAATGCGCGCCTATCTCTACGCCCGCCTCAACGTCGGTCTTCCCGGCTACCACCCGAAGCTGCCGCCCGCCAGCATCCGACAGGCATTCAACCGGGCTCGCCGGTTCTTCGCCTTCGCGCGCGAGCGGCTTGGGCGGCTCGACCTGGGCCGCATCGATCAGGCGCTGATCGACGCTTATGCGCGCCACCTGCGGGATGATTCAGCGCGGCGCCCCGTCATCGTCGGCCAGCTCTTGCAGGTGGTCACCGATCTCTACCATCTCCGGGATCACCTGCCTGGAGGCGGTCTCGGGTTCGAGCCGTGGGCCGGGCAAGCGGCTGCGCGCGTCGCCGGATATCGGCATGTGCGCGAGAACCGCACCCCACGCATGCCGGAGGAGATTGTCACGCCGCTGCTCGCCTGGTCGCTGCGCTATGTCACGACCTTCGCGACCGATATTCTGGCGGCTCGGGTCGCGCTCGATCGGCTCGAGGCAGTCCGCGCTCGGCTGCTCGCCGCCGAACGCGGACTGCCTGATGCAGAGCGCCGCCTGCGGCAGCGCGCGCGCCTCGAGCGCTATCTCGCGCGCCGAGCCCGGCAAGGACGCGGCGTGCCCATCTGGACGACGGCACACAACGGCGCCACGCGCATCGATCCCCTCACCGGGGATGCAACCCCGCCGATCAACGCCCATCTCCTCCATTTGCATGCCGGCATCGATGCCGTCGCCGAGCCGGCCATGCATCTCATGCTCACTACCGGCGCACCGGATGTCATTCGCGAAGCGGTTGCATCGCTTGGTACCGAGGTCGGCGGCATGGACACGCCGATCTCGATCGCTCCCGAGAGCGGTCGGCCATGGCGTGCCCGCTTCGACGTGAAGACCCTAGCGATCGAGGAGCGGATGCTGCAGGCCGCCGCCTATATCGTATGCGCCTATCTGACCGGCATGCGCGACTGCGAGGTCCAGGCGATGCGGCGCGGCTGCCTCTCGATCGCGCGCAGCGAAGACGGCCTGATCGAGCGGCAACGCGTCCGATCGACCCTCTACAAGCGCCGATCGAGCGCCGGTGAGTCGGCGAGCTGGGTGACGATCGAACCGGTGGCCGAGGCGATCACGGTGCTCGAACGGCTGTCGGAACACGCGGCACGGAAGACTGGAAGCGACACGCTCTGGCCGGTGCTTCGTCCCCGCGCTGTCACCAAGACGCATCTGTCGAGCGAGGTGGTCCGCCAGCTCAACGCCTTCCGCGACCACCTCAACACCGTCTTCGGCAGCCCCGATGCGCCGGTCATCCCACCCGGCCCCGATGGCAAGCCGTGGCGCATCACGACGCGGCAGTTCCGGCGCACCATCGCGTGGCACATCGCCAACCGTCCGTTCGGCACCATCGCCGGCATGATCCAGTACAAGCATGCCTCGGTCGCCGCTTTCGAGGGCTATGCCGGGACCAGTGGATCGGGGTTTCGCGCAGAGGTCGAGGCGCAGCGCCGGCTCGGTCAGATTGACGATCTGCTGGACTATTTCGACCGGCGGCAGGGCGGCGCATCACTCGGCGGACCGGCGGGACCACGCATCGCGCGGACCCTCGACGATGCCGCCGTTGAGCTCGGGCCACTGCCCGCCATGATCGCCGATCGGGCCCGCCTGCGCGTCATGCTCGCCAGCGTCGCGCGCACCTTCCACGTCGGTCTGCTCGCGGATTGCTTCTTCGATCCCGCGACCGCGCTCTGCCTCAAGCGCGTGACGACCCCCGATCCCAGGCAGCCGCTCACCGCTCTGTGCGAGCCGACCCGCTGCCCCAACGCCTGTATCACCGGCCGCCACAGGCCGGCGTGGGAGCGCGCGGCCGATGATGCCAGGGCGCATTTACGCGAACGGCGCATGTCCGATCTCCAGCGCCGCGCGCTTGAGGGCGAGCTTGACCGCCTGACCGCGGTGATTGCCGGGATCGACCCTCCCGCGCCGTAGACCACCCCGGCTGTTGGCGGAGTCCTGCGCCGGTCGGCGCACCCGCGCAACGGCTTCGCCGTCCTCCGCTTCGCTGCGGCCCTGACGGGTGCGCGAGCCCCCTGTGCCCGGCGCGAACGGGCCTCCGCCGCCGGGGATGGTCCCCGGCGCGAGAACGGAGAACAGATCATGTCAGCCTCACCACGCTCAGACGTCTATGCGCGCGTCACCGACGCGATCGTCGCCGCGATCGAAGCCGGCACCGGCACCTGGCGCATGCCGTGGCATCATTCTGGCGCCGACGTCACCCGCCCGACCAACGTCGCCAGCGGCAAGCCCTATCGCGGCATAAATACGGTCTCGCTCTGGGCGGCCGCCTATGGCAGCGGCTATGCGAGCGGGGTCTGGGGCACCTATCGCCAGTGGCAGGCGCTCGGCGCGCAGGTCCGCAAGGGCGAGCACGCCAGCCTCGGCGTCCTCTGGAAGGAGTTTCGCGCGAAGGGCGATGACGCCGGCGACGATGACGACCACCGACGGCTTTTCGCCAAGGCATTCAGCCTGTTCAACGCCGATCAGGTCGATGGCTATGCGCCCGAACCGGGGCCGGTCCTGCCCGAGAGCGAACGCCTCGCCGCCGCCGAAGCCTTCATCGCCGCGCTCGGCATCGATACCGTCTACGGCTCGGCCAGTGCCTATTATCACATCGCCGAAGACCGCATCCACTTGCCGGATTTCAGCGCCTTCCACGACGCCCACGGCTTCTATGCCACCCACATTCACGAAGCGGCTCATGCCAGTGGCGCAGTCCATCGGCTCGACCGGGATTTCAGCGCCAAGTGGACCAGGCACGCGCTCGCGATGGAGGAAGCAACCGCCGAGCTGACCGCATCGTTCCTGCTTGCCGATCTCGGGATCGCGCACGAACCGCGACCCGATCATGCGGCCTACATCGCCTCCTGGCTGCAACTGCTCAAGGACGAGCCTCGGGCGATCTTCACCGCGGCGAGCAAGGCGCAGGCGGCAGCCGACTGGATGCACGCCCGACAGCCGTAATGCTCACGCGACCCGCACTTCGGCGCCAAGTGTGTCGAGCAGCGGACAGCCCGGATCCCGACCGGCATCGCAGGCGCGCACCGAGTCGGCCAGAACCCGTTCCATCCGCTTGAGGTCCGCGATCCGCGCGCGTACGTCCTTCAGGTGCGACGCCGCGAGCTCGCGCACCTCGGCGCAGGAGGCCTGACCGCCAACCGCGAGTCCGAGCAAGGCGCGTACCTCGTCCAGGGTAAAGCCCAGCTCCCTCGCGCGGCGCACGAAGCCCAGGCGAGCCACGTCCTCCCGGCCATAGCTGCGGTAGCGGCCCCGCCGCGGCGGAGCGGGCAGCAGCCCGATCCGCTCGTAATAGCGGATCGTCTCGATGTTGCATCCGGTGCGGCGTGAGAGTTCGCCGATCTGGATCGCGCCGGTTGCGGCCATCCCCAAAATACCTCTTGAGTCTGTAGTCGCTACAGATGTTAGGATAGCTCAATGCCCGCCACAAGGAGTCGCCCGTGACCCAGACGCCAAGCCCGCCTAAGGGGATCGGCACCGCCACGCTCACGCTGGCGGGGATCGCTGCGGCGTTCGGCGTCGCCGCCTGCTGTGCGCTGCCGATCCTCTTCGCATCCGCCGGGATCGGCGCAGCTTGGCTCGGCGGCGTGGCCATTGTCGCCGCGCCGTATCGCACGCCGCTTCTCCTCATTGGCGCATTGTGCCTGCTTGCCGGCGCGGCGCTGCTGTTGCGCCAGCAAGTTACGGCGGCGCGCTGTGGGCCGGGCGGCATATGCACGCCGCGCTGGATGCGTGTTCTCACGCTCATCGGATTGCTGCTCGGTGCGGCCCTGCTCTGGGCAGGCTATCGCTATGTCTGATGCCACCCCCGAGCTGCGCTCGACGCTGACCTGTCCCCACTGCGGTCATCGGGCGACGGAGACCATGCCGACCAATGCCTGCCAGTATTTCTACGACTGCCGGGGTTGCGGCGCGGTCCTCAAGCCCAAGCCGGGCGATTGCTGCGTCTATTGCTCCTACGGCGACGTGCCCTGTCCGCCGATCCAGGAGAGCGGCGGCAAGGCGTGCTGCGGCTGAGGAGGGCGGGCGATGGCGCGCGCATCATCCGCTGAAGCCGCCTTTGGATCGACGGTTACATTTCCCGGCGGTGCCGTTGTCCCGGACTGGAGCGCAGTCACAACACCCAGCGCCCGCGCAGCCCTGACGGCACTGTTCGCGGCGTTCATCGGTTCGAAGTGGCGCGGGATGGACGGCGTCGAGGAGCGGGTCCGGCGCGCCGTGCTTCAAGCCTATGCTGCCGATGGTCGCTCGCCGGTGCCGGCACAGATCGCCGCCGCATCGGGACTCCCCTCCGGCGAGGTCGGCTCGGCCCTGCAGCGGCTCGCCGGGCGCGATCTCGTGGTCCTCGACGGCGCGGGCCGGGTGACCGGCGCCTATCCGTTCACCGACGGCCCCAGCGAACATCAAGTCGAAGTCAGCGGAGTGACCATGAGCGCCATGTGCGCCATCGACGCGTTGGGGATCGGCGCCATGCTGGAGCGGGACTGCATGATCCGCTCGGCCTGCCGCCAGTGCCGGCGCACGCTCGCCATCCATACCCCCAGCCGCGGCCGCGAGCTGGAAGAGGTTGAGCCGGGCGCGATCGTCGTCTGGTCCGGCCGTCGCTATGCCAGTGGCTGCGCGGCATCGTCGCTCTGCACCTTGCAGGCCTTCTTCTGCGATGACGATCATCTGGCGGCCTGGTGCGCGAGCGGTCCGGTCGGAGCCGATGACGGCATTCGTCTGTGCCTGGCCGAAGCGCTCGAGGTTGGGCGCGCGATTTTTGCGCCGATGCGGATGGAGATGCGACCATGGCTTCCTACGACCTGATCGTCATCGGCAGTGGCACGGCAGCGCAGGTCGCGGTCGGCCGGGTCCGTGCCGCTGGATGGTCCGTCGCCGTCATCGATCACCGTCCGTTCGGCGGCACCTGTGCGCTGCGTGGCTGCGATCCCAAGAGGATGCTGGTCAGCGGCGAGGAAGCGATCGACGCGGCAAGGCGCATGGCCAGACATGGCGTCGACGGCACGCTGGCGATCGACTGGCCCGACCTGATGGCGTTCAAGCGGACCTTCACCGATCCGATCCCCGCCAAGCAGGCGCACCGCTACGCCGAGCTCGGTGTCGACGCATTACACGGTGTTGCTCGCTTTGCCGGCCCAGACACGATCGTGGTGGAAGGCCGGACATTGCGGGCCCGCCATATCCTGATCGCCAGCGGCGCGCGTCCAGTCCCGCTCGGCATTCCGGGCGAAGATCTGGTGAGCACAAGCGATGCGTTCCTGGAGCTTCAGGCCCTGCCGCGCCGGATCGTGCTGATCGGCGGCGGCTATGTCGCTGCGGAGTTCTCGCATCTGGCGGCCCGAGCGGGCGCAGAGGTCACCATCCTACAGCGGGCCGAGCGGCTCCTGCCGCACTTCGATCCCGACCTGGTGGGCTGGCTGACGCCCCGGTTCGAGGCGCTCGGCATCCGCGTCGAGACCGGTGCCACCGTTACCCGGGTCGAGCGCAGCGGGAGCGGTCTGCTGGTCCACGCCGAGCGCCAGGGCGAGCCTGATCTCAGCGTCGCCGCCGATCTCGTCGTTCATGCCGCCGGGCGCGGTCCTGACCTCAAGGCGCTCGACCTGTCCGCCGGCGAGGTGGCCGTGCAGGACGGGCGCCTGCAGCTCGACGCGCATCTGCGGAGCATTTCCAACCCGCGGGTCTATGCCGCCGGCGACGCTGCCGGAGTCGGACCGCGGCTGACGCCGGTGTCCAGCCACGATGCCAAGGTAGTTGCCGCCAACCTCCTGGATGGCCCGACGCACCAGCCGGACTATCGCGGCGTGCCGAGCGTGGCCTTCACTCTGCCGCCGATCGCCGCCGTCGGACTGTCAGAGGAGGCGGCGCGCCGCGGCGGCGTCGCGCTCCGGGTCAACGCAGCCTCGACGCCAGACTGGTTCACCGCCCGCCGCCTCGCCGAGCCGGTCTACGGCCATAAGCTGCTGATCGACGAGGACACGGACCTCATCCTCGGCGCGCATCTCGTGGGGCCGAACGCCGACGAGGTAATCAACGTTTTCGGTCTGGCAATCCGCCACGGCCTCACCGCGGCCGATCTTCGCTCCACCATGTTCGCCTATCCGACCGGCGCCTCCGACGTCGGCTACATGCTGACTTAACGCACGAGCGCCACTGCCATGGCGGCCGATCCCTCGCGCGATCGGCCGCTTCGCGATGCATGTCGATGCGGGCTGTCGCCCGCCATTAAGCGGACGCCGCTTGCGCGGCGGCTCCGATTTTTTGGCCTCTCCCTCGATGCGGGAGTGGTCGGCGCTCCCTGCTAGGCCCGCCGCGGCGCGCTGCAAGCCTCGGCTTCGCCGGGCTGCTCCATTTCATTTCGCCCCTGCGGGTGCAGCCCGCCGCTTCAGCAGGCCTCTCCGGTCGCTCTCGCCGCCCACCCCCGCCTCGGGGGAGGCCATGGGGCTTTTGGGCAGTGCTGGAGGCAACCGATGGTTTTCACCTTCCAACCGCCATTTTGGGCTGGACTGTCAGGATATGTCGCCGAGATCGGCAGCGGGCTCGTCTGCGCGCAACTCGGCCTCCCGAACGAACTCCACGACAGCCACGCTAGCTATGTCGCGCATTGGCTCGGCATCCTCCGAGGGGACAAAACCGCCATCATCCACGCCGCGTCCAAGGCCGAGCAGGCCTTCAACTATCTGCTGTCCTTCAGCGAGGGGACTGCCGTCGAGGAAACACACGATCCGGCGAGCGACACCGCCGACACTCTCGCCCAAGCCGCTTGAGGGAGCCCATCATGTCACTCGAAACCAAGATCCTCGCCTGTCTCTCGACGGCTCACGTCGATGAGAGCACAGCCCGGGAACTCGACGCGTTCATCCAATTTCCGCTGCCGCTTGCCGCGATCAGGAACCCAGACATCTGGCAAGGGATGATCGTCGCGGAGCGTTGGCAGGAATATGGCTGGTTCGTCTGGGTGAAGTCTTCCGGCCGCCCCGCGATGCCAGCCTCACTGCAGGCCTGCCTCGAATTCGTCGAGGCCGCCGGCGCAGAATGGGTCCAGTTCGACCGAGACTGCGAACCAATTCCCGACCTGCCTACCTTCGACTGGTAGGCCAAACTCAAACCGATGAAGGAGACCCGCCATGGGCTGGCTCACGATGTCGCGGCACGCGATGGGCGGTCATGCCACCGCCAAGGCTTATCTCGACGACCAGTTCACCTATAGCCGCGATGTCGAGGGCGGCACCGCCGGCCTCAAGGTGCTGGCCTCATCCTGTCTCCAGAACCGTACCTATTACGCCGCCGCGCAGGTCATCACGAACGGTGTCGGTGGCGAAGTTTTCGCTATCATCTGCAAGGTGCTGTGGAATCCCCATAGCAAGACCGGCGAACAGTTCGGTTACAAGGACATGTCGGAATCGATGGGTCCCTATGAGGATAATTGTCCGCAGAACATCCTTGATCTCCTCACCCCGACACAGAGCGAATATGCGCTCGACTGGCGCCGCCGCTGTGCCGAAAATCTCAAGCGGCGGGCTCGCAAGATCGAAGACGGCGATCGCATCAAACTCGCTGCCGCGATCACCTTCACGGATGGTCATGTCGGTGATGAGTTCATCGTCCAGAAGCGTGGCCGCAAGCTGAGCTTCCGCGATCCGGAGGGGCATTGCCGATATCGCATAAGCCGCTTCATGGACCTGGCTTGGGACGTCGTTCCGAGGACCAAGGTGCACAAGACGCTCTTTGCCTGAGCTGTTCTGCCGGTATCATGCAGTCTGAAGAGGGATCCATCATGCTCGCCCAAAGACCGGGCCTTTCGCCCAAACGGCTGCTGCTGTGCAGCCGCGAAAACGCAAATCGTGTCGCCTCCCGCCTGTTCGACGCGCAGTCCGGCAGGATCAGCATCGTGCGAACCTGCAATCCGTTGCAGCCTTTTCGTGTCTGCACGGCTCCCTCGCTCGGGGATCATGTCGAGGTGGAGATGGTATCCTGATGCGATCGATCCTGCTGGTAGCGCTCGCCTTCGCCTCGTACAGCGCCTCGCCCAATCCCTCCAGCCACCAGGCGTTCGAAGCCAAGGCCCGCGCGCTCGACGGTGATACCGTGGCTGTCGATTTCCGGTTGCTCGGGGTGGACGCTTTCGAGCGCCGGCAACTTTGTGAGCGGGCAAGCGGCTGCTGGCAGTGCGGAAAGGCGGCGCAGGATTTCGCCGCCAACGCCTTGCGCTCGAGAACGGCGGTCATTCGCCTTACGCCGAACAGCACCTATGGCCGACCCGTCGCGGTGGTGACGGTCGATGGCCAGGATCTGGGCGAGCGATTGATCCGCGCGGGTTTGGCTATCCCCGAGGCCGGATATTTGCGCGACGATCCAGCTCGGGCGGCGCGCTACCACGCAGCGTTCGTCCAAGCCAAGGCGAGCGGGGCAGGGGCGTTGACCGGCCGTTGGCTCGAACCAGAGCGCTGGCGCCGCGGCGACCGGCTACAGTGCGAGCACTGACGCTCGGCACGCCGAACGATCGTCCGACGCCCGGGCATATTCAGACCAGCGTCGGGTCCGCCCACCAGGATGGACCCTGCTCGAAATCCCCGTCCATCCGCACCAGTGGCCCATCGGGCGCATCGGCCACATAAGGATTGGTGAGCGGCATGCGCGAACCTCTCAGCCGCATCACCTCGCCGGCAACCCGACCGCGCCGCTCCAGCAGATCTTCGAGCCACTCGAGGTCGTCGAGCATCGCGACCACACCGCGACCCGCGAGGCAAAAATAGATGCAGCGCTGAAAATCGTCGGCGCCGTCATTGGCGAGGATCTGCGCGAGCTTCTGCTTACCAGCGGGCACGCCCTCATGAACCCAGCTGACCGCTTCGCGCAGCTCGCGCACCGAATAATAGGCATCCTCGACGTGCATGCCGATCGCCGCGTTCGCGATCATCCGGCGGGTCGGCCGGTTCTCGGCGTCCAGGGCCGCGTCGCGCAGCGTGATGTCGAGATCAAAACGATCGTGGAAAGCGGTCTTCTTCATCGCAAATCTCCTGCGCTCGGAACGTACCGTGAACATGCCTGACGGTCAAGTGACCCGCGCGATGCCTCAGACGGAGGGAAATCTCGATGTCGCTCGAAATCATCATCGGCCTGCCGCATCTGAACGAGGGCCCGATCTTGACGCGCGCATGCGCCTTGCAGCAGACCGCGCTCATCTCGGCGAACGCGCTCTCGCACTGGTCCAGCAGGCGAGGCTGGCGCGAGTGGGCAGGTTGGCGGCTGGGGCAGCTGTCGAACGCGCGCGGTCTGGCCGGGCTCTGCCTCGACTCCGCCGGTTTCGTTGCGGCATCGCGGTATGGCGGCTTTCCCTGGACGATACCCGACTATGTCGCGTTGGCGGCGGCCTATCCCTTCCGGTGGTGGGCGAGCGCCGACTATTGTGTCGAGCCCGAGATCGCCCGCGATCGCGAAGAGGTCGTCGATCGCCTGTCGCGGACGATCCGCGCCAATCGAGACTGCCGGCGGCTGGCCGAGGATTTCGGCATTGCCGACACCATGATGCCCGTGATCCAAGGCCGCCGACCAGATGACTATGAGCGCTGCGTCGACGCGCTGTGGGCCTCGCTTCGTCCGGGTTCGCCCCTTGGTGTCGGGAGCATGTGCCGACGGGACGTCCATGGTCCTGAAGGTTTGATCGCCGTGATCGATCATCTCGACCGCATATTACCCTCGTGCGTCCGCCTCCACGCCTTCGGCGTCAAAGGCGCAGCACTCCCCTTCCTCCTTCCCTATGGCCGACGCATCGCGTCGATCGATAGCCAGGCTTACGGCATCGACGCACGCCGCACCGCTTTCCGCCGCGGCATTTCGAAGACCGACACCCTCGTCGCCGATCACATGGAAAATTGGGTTTCTGTGCAGCGCACGCGCCTCGCCGCGCGGCCTCTGCAGCTTCCCCAGTGCCAAACCCAGCCACCTGATCGCGGTCCCTGCGACCCTTGGGAGGCCGCGATAGCGCAAGCGCGCGCCGAAATTCGCGAGCTGATCGAGGCTGGGGAACTCGACCATGACGAATTGATCGCACCGTGGATCGAGCAGTGGGCGGCCGACATCTACCGGGACGGCTTCGCCGCCTGAGCGAGGGGAGGGGGGATTCGAGGGCTGATGAAGGGGCGGGTCGAAGCCGCTTCCCAGCGCCGAGGAGCTCCCCATGCTGCAGACTGCCATCACCTCCGAACGCGTCTTTCGTCACGGACATCTCGCCTGCGGGATCGGTGCCGGCGCCAAAGGCTTCAACATGGCGAATCCGCGCGTCGGCAACATGCGTGGCCGCTTCGAATGTGCGGGAGGCATCGACGTAGATCCCGGCGCGATCGCCAACTTCGAACATATGACCGGCGTGAAGGGCACGGTCATGGACCTGTTCAGCCGCGACCAATATCGCGCCTTTCACGGACGCGATCCCGGCCCGGATTGGCGAGAGGCCGTTCCCGACGACATCCGCGAGGTGTTCGGCCATCTCGATGTCGCCTTTGCAAGCTTCCCGTGCAAGGGCTTCAGCAGCCTGCTGTCGCAGTCGATCAGCCTGACCGACAAATATCAGGCGCTCAACGCCCTCACGCTGCGCGGCATCTGGCTGCTCCTCGAGGCCTATCGTGACGATCCCGTCGCTGCGATCATCTTCGAGAATGTCCCGCGCATCGCCACCCGTGGCCGGTGGCTCCTCAACCAGATCGAAGCGCTGCTCCGCTCGTTCGGCTACAGCGTCAACGAGGACACGCACGATTGCGGCGTGATCGGCAATCTGGCCCAAAGCCGCAAGCGCTTCCTGCTGATTGCCCGCTTTCCCGAGAAGCTCCCCAACTACATCTACCAACCCCGCGAACACCGCCTCCGCGGTGTCGGCGAGGTCATCGGCAAACTGCCGCTTCCAGGCGATCCCCGCGCTGGCGTGATGCACCGTGTCCCGGCGCTGCAGTGGAAGACCTGGGTCCGCCTCGCTTTCGTCGAGCCCGGCAAAGACTGGCGCTCGCTCAACCGCCTCGTCGTCGAGAACGGCATGCTGCGCGACTATGGGATCATCCCGGAGCTGGCGCTGCGCGACAACGCCTATGGCGTCTGCCGGTGGGACGATCGCGGTCCACTCATCACGAGCGCGCGGGCGCCGGGGCAGGGGCGCTTTTCGGTCGCCGATCCGCGGGCAATCTCGAGCCGTGAGGGTTCGGGCTTCCTGGGCGTCAATCCATGGTCCGGGACGGTCGGCGTCATCAGCTCGCGCGGGCTGCCAACCAATGGCAGCTACTCGGTCGCCGACCCTCGTTATCGCGAGCGTGATCGCGACAGCACGCTTGGTGTCGTCCGCTGGCGCGACGCGTCCGGCGTCATTCAGGGTAAAAGCGGACCCACGAACGGGGCCTTCTCCATTGCAGATCCTCGCCCGGCCTATGGATTGGCGACGCACCGCTACATCCTCGGCGTCCTGGGCTGGGATACAACGAAGGGCGTCGTCACCGGCTCATCCAGGCCGACCAGCGGCGCGCATTGCGTTGCCGATCCACGCATCGATGGCCATCCCGCCAGCGTCCAATGCGGGGTCAAGACCTGGCTCCAGCCTGCAGGCGTCGTCACGGCGAACATGTGGGTCGGATCGGGGCCCAACTCGGTGGCCGACCCGCGCATTAACGGCCGCCCCCGTTTCAACAACACCTATCGCATCGTTGGCTTCAAGGATCCGTCGCCGGCGGTCGCGGGCCCCGGCGGACCTGCAGGAGGACTGTCGGTTGCCGACCCGCGCGCGCCGGTCGGCCGTCATGTGAACGGCAAGTACCGCGTCACCGGCTACGATATGGTCGCCAACGCCGTCATCGGCGCCAGTACCACCGGCATGGGCGCCTTCGTCGTCGCCGATCCGAAATACGCCGGCACCAGCCTTGGTCAGCACCACAACAAGATGCGCGTCGTACCGGCGTCGTCGCCGTCACCCGTGATCACGACATCGGATCGCGTTGGATCGGGTGCGCTGTCGGTCGCCGACCCGAGGCCGGCCTGTCTCATGCGACCCGACCGGGACTCGTATGTGACGCAGCGCCACTATGGTGTCGCCGACTGGTCGATGCCGACGGGCGCAGTGCCGGCATTCGCCAAGAACAACAATGGGCCATGGTCGGTGGCCGAACCGCGCGAGGTGCCGATCGACGACGCACCAATCGTCCTTCCCAACCCGGAGGACCGACTGGTCGCGCGCATCATCGCCCTCGACGAAACCTGGCACAGACCCTTCACCTCGATGGAGCTGGCCTCGATCCAGGGGCTATTCGACCCCGAGCAGTCGTTCCCGCAGCACATTCTCGATCGTTGCAAATCCTTTGATGAAGTGCTGGCCGCCGGCTTCGGCTTCCAGCTCGAAGGCGGTTCCGACGCCACGAAACGCGAATGGACCGGTAATGCTGTTCCTCCGCCATCGGCACAGGGGATCGCCGAGACGATCGGCGAAGCGCTCCTGCTCGCGGCCGAAGGCGCGACCTTCACGCTCTCGGCGAGCGAAATCTGGGTGAAGCCCGGCGCGCTCGCGCTCGTGGTCGACAATCGCCAGGCCGCTTTCGACATGGACGCGTTCGACATGCGCTCGATCATGGGCCAGCTCCAATGACCGGTCGCTCGAACCGGGCCGAGGTTCGCAACCCCATCCTTGCTCTGCCGTCGGTGGCCAGCCTCCGCGCGCTCGATCCCGCGGCACGGCACGCCCTGCAGGCTGTGCTTCTCGATATCCAGCATGACGCACGCCAACGGGCCGAAAAAAGCTGGCTCAGCCGGAAGCCGCCGGTCGCAGCCTATTGGGCTGCGTGCGGTGTTTATGCCGGCCATATCGCTCGCGCGATCGGGCCGGCTCCGGGCCGCAGGCGCCGCTGATCACTCCACTGTTGAATCTCTCGTCCGCTCCGAGGCCGAGGACATTGTGGCCCCAACCATGGAGACCCCGTCATGCTGATCGAATTGCGAAAGCTCAAAATCATCCAGGAGCTCTCCGAGGAAACGCCGTGCTACACCGCCGAGATCTGGATCGACGGCAGGCTGGCCTTCCGCGCCAGCAATCGCGGGCACGGTGGCATGGACGACTATCATCAGGTCGGGTCGATCACCGAGGCCGAGGTCAATGCCTGGCTGAAGGCTAACCGCCCCGTGCCGGTCTTTCAGGGAACCGAGCTGGAGCCCGATCTCGAACATGAAGTCGCCCGGCTGATGGACGAGTCCGAGAACATCAAGATGCTCCGCCGGCAACTGCGCGCCAGGATCATCACCATCGAAGACGGGAAGGTCTACACCTACCCGCTGAAGAAGCGGCCCGCTGCACACGTCATCGCTGCCATCAAGGCCAGGAAGCCCGCTGTCGAGATCGTCAACGAGACCGGGGACGAAGGCCTGAAACGCGCAGTCCGGATCTTGCTGGATCAGGCGACCACCGCCGACGGCGAAGCGGGTTAAACCAAATTCTGTTGCAGCGACGCCGCTGTGACGGTCTTGCCAACGCTCATGTCGAGCCTCGCTTTGCGCTGCGCCGGAAAGATACGAATCCCGAGCGCCTGCAGGACATAAATGATGTCGAGCGTCAGAACTGCGTCATCGGGAGCGAGGAGCGATCCGAAGGCGTGCGTCGGCGATACTGGCGAACGCTTGCCGTCCATCTCGCGCATAAGCACGCGGCCCTCGATACAGAAGGCCGATACGTCGCAGAATATCGCTGCCTGAACATCCGCCGCCATGACCAGATCGCCGGATTCGCGCGCCGCGAACGCCCGGTGGCAGCCCTCGATCATGCTATACATATCCGGCAGGCCGGGGATGTGAATCCGAGTCAGTTGGACACGCTCGTCCCGTAATCCGTCTCGCCGGCAACGCACTGCGTCCACCATGCCATCAAACCGCCAAGGCTGCGCCAGAACATATCTTGTCTCGACATCGACCTGTTCGGACGGCCGCAATTCGACCCGTTTTATGGCGATCGCGCTCGCGGCCGCGACGAACAGATCGACCTGAATGGGTCCGATAACCGACATCACCCCGGTCGAGCTGGGGCCGGCCTGCCGCTCATTCTCGAAGCCGGCCATCGTGGCCCCAGGCAGACGGAGATCCGTCACACCGGCCCGCAGGCATTCCATGATGTCGATGCCCAAGGCGTTCTCCTCCATTTTGGACAAATCTAGCGTAACCCCGTTAACCATTGCTGACCACTGCCTGGCGAGGGTCTGACGTCGCCGCGTCCCAGGCCGGGCACCTGTGACCGAAGGGAAAGAGGAGGGGGAGCGAGCCGGTCGAGCGAAGAAGTGCTCGAGACCGGAGGTTTCGCCCATGCCGTACGACATCACGATGCGCTATCAACAAGCGCTCGAACCCAGCGCCCTGACCACGATCGGCGCCACGCTTCACGCCATCCAGGCCGCCATCACCGACTGTCGCAACGCCGGCAAGGACTTCGAAAGTGACCCGGCAGTGGTGTTGCTGGCGCGCCGGCTTGCCAGAGTATGCGAGGCCGAGCCGGCCGATCTGGTTTTGCGACGCGCATGCCTTGATGCGATCGCCGAGATCCGCCGGCACCCCGCACTCAAGACGCTCGCCTATCGCGGTGTCGCCTATGATGAACCGGCGAAGCGCGTCTTTCATTCCGAAGGCCGCGCCGCGCTGCGCCGCCTGGCCGAGGCGTTGAGCCTTGCGGAAGGGACCTACGATGTCCGCTCCGACAAGGGTGGACCGGCCGTCTCGGGCGACATCACGCTCCACGGCGAGGAGGTCTGGGTCCGCCTCTCGCTCGGAGTCTTCGGCCCCGACCACGAGATCGCATACCGCAAGGTGAAAGGGCGCGGCGACCATTTCGGCGACCGAAATCGCTGGGCCTCGGTCCGCGACCTTCTCGCACCCGACCGCTTTGCGGCGCGTCTGCAACGCGAACTCGGTCTCACCATTCCCGCGGCGGAGCCGTCGCGCCTGTTCGCATGATCGGAGACCGCCATGCAGATCATAGCAACGCGAACCCGTGCGGCGGGGCACCATCCATACTTTGCGTATCGTCTGTACATCCCGTTCGACCAGCTGTCCCCCGAGCGTCAGTCGCTCATATCTTACCGAACGAACTTCGGCCACGGCCGCGCCGGCGACCACCTCGCCCGTCTGCGCGAAGTCATCGCTCCCATGGCACACCTCGGACTGCGACCAGGTCCGGCCCGCCATGAGCAGGGCCGCGCGATTGATCGGGTCGCCAAGCGCATCGAAGCCATCATCGTTCGCAAACTCTATCCGGAGATCACAGCTGTTATCCTGCCAGTCCTGCTCCGGGTCCCGGCAAATCCCGACGACGCCGCGATCTACACCAGCGTCGGCGATCTCACCGGCCGCTACCAGGCGCTTGCCGCTCATATCGAAGATCTGACCGCGGACACGCTTGGCGTCGATCAATTCGGAAAGCGGGCGGCATGACCGTTCCAGATCTCCGCCAGCCTCTCGGCATCTGTGCGCTGCCCGAGATCGCGATCACGCCCGATGTCATCGCTACGCTGCAAGCAGGCGCCTGGGTCGTGTTCAACCTGTCCGGCGGTAAGGATTCGACGGCGGCGATGGCGGCCGTCAATTTCTACCTCGACCTTGTCGGCCATCCGCGCCAGCGCCGCATGGCCATCCATGCCGACCTCGGACGGGCCGAATGGGATTCGACACCGGCGACGGTCGAGGCGATCGCTGCCGCCGCCGGCGTTCCGCTGACCGTCGTGCGCCGCGCGGCCGGAGACCTTGTCGATCGCTGGATCCAACGGTTCGAAAGCGGCAAGCGGCGCTACGAGGCCCTCGAAACCTACAATCTCATCGGACCCTGGTCCTCCGCTTCGCTTAAATTCTGCCAGAGCGAGATGAAGATCGCTACGATCGGTCCGGCCATCGCGCGCGCATTGCGCGGCGAGCAGGTGATCTCGGTTGTCGGCATTCGCCGGGACGAAAGCCACAACCGCACCCAAACGCCTGTCGCCAAGGCCGACACGCGCTTTGCCCCGCCGGGCAATCGCCATGGTACGGCCATGTCGCTCTGGCATCCGATCGTCGATTGGACCACGGCCGACGTCTTCCGCGCCCACGACATACTCGGTCTCTTGCTTCACGAAGCCTATTCGGTCTGGCGGGCCACCAGACTGTCGTGCCGTTACTGCATCTTCGCGTCGCTGCACGACTTGCAGGCATCGGCCGCGGCCCCGCCCAATACCGCCGTCTACCGCGAGCTGGTCGGGATCGAGGCGCGTTCGACCTTTCCATTCCAGCCCTCGCGCTGGCTTGCCGACGTCGCGCCGCACTTGCTGTCCCGCGGCCTAAACACCGATATCGTCCGCGCCAAAGCCGACCAGGCCGAACGCCGGCGCATCGAGGCGGCGATGCCCTCCGGTCTACGCTATGTAAAAGGTTGGCCACCGCGCCTTCCGACCGCAGCCGAAGCGTCGGCCATCCTGGCTGCGCGCCGTCCTATTCTGTCCAGGCACGGGCTCGCCGAACGCTTCCCGACCGAAATATCCATTGTGGAGAGATTCCGGGAATTGATGGCGATCGGCGCCAGAAAGCGCCGAAAATGACCCGGATTCGCGCCGAAGTGGGGGGGCTGGCGATCACCGCCGATGTCGACCGGGAAGCACCGCTTGGATGGCGCTTCTGGACGCTGGCCGGTTTTCCGGGCGATCCGCTTCAGCCCCGTCCCTTTGGTGGAAGCCGCTGCGTTCCGCTGGCCACGGTCGAGATCGGTGGGTGCCAGCGCTGGCTCTGCGCGATGGAGCTCGACGGCACATTCCAGCTCTTCACCGGCCACGAACTCTTCCCCTGCGCCGACCAGGCCGGTGCCGCGCCCTTCGTCGAGGCCGTGATCGACAGTCACGCGGATCAGCTCCGTCTTCTCTAGATTTCGAGGAATCTCCAACATGGAAACGACCCGCAGCCAGCGATGGCGCGAGCGTCGCGCCCTGTGGGCGCGCGATCTCACCGTGATCGACCCCAAAAACTACGCCGTCGACGTCATCGCCCATGCCGCCGCGCGCACATTCATCGCCAAGCATCACTATCTGCCGAGCTATCCGGCCGCTCAGATCGCCATCGGCCTGTTCGGCCGCAACGCCGCGCTCGAAGGCGTCGCCGTCTTTGCCGTCCCGACCACCAACGCCGTCATCGTCCGCCATACCGGCTTTGACGATCCGAGCCGCGGCTGCGTTCTCGCGCGCCTCATCCTCACCGACGCGGTTCCACAGAATGGCGAGAGCTTCTTTGTCGCGCGCGCCTTCCGCCATCTTCGCCGCGAGCGGCCCGGCATCGAGGCCGTGGTCTCATACAGCGATCCCGGCGCGGGGCATATCGGTCGTGTCTACTGCGCGCTGTCCGCCGCCCATCGGGCAGTCACCAGACCGCGATTTGTGCTGCGCGCCGGCGATGTCACGATCTCGGGCCGAACCCTGTCGAAGATACGGCTGGGCGAGCAAGGGCACACCGGTGCGATCGACCAGCTGGTCTCGCTCGGACTCCCGAGGCCGGCGATCGGCGAGGATCCGCCAAGCTGGCTCTGGCGGCTTCAACGCGACCGTTACCTCGTTCGCCACCAGCAAGCCGGACTGTTCGCCTATTGTTTCGAACTTACGCGCGAAGCGCGGCGGCGCGGGCGCGCCCTGCCGCGCCTGCCCTACCCGAAAACGCTCCCGCTCGCTCATCCAACCCTTCCGCTCTTTATGTCACCGGAGGAAATCTGACATGTCCGACATCACGCGCCTGCCCGTCATGACCGCGGCCGATGCCGAGAGCATCGGCTTCGCCCGGTTTAACGACGTCCCGACGTTGCCGATCGACATTCCCGACGGGAACTTCACGATCAGCGCCAGGACGTCGGATGGACGCCGCATCACATTCTTCTTCGGCGAGTATCGCCGCGGCGCGGCGCCGAGCTTCGTTGATATTCAATATCACGATCAAGGTGCGACGATTCCGAACGCGAACGGCGGCCAGTCTCCGATCTTCGACATGCTCACAATCGGACAAGGCGGCCGCCGGGTCTTCGACAGCCGCAAGCTCGACGTCATCGACAAGCCGTCGATCGCCGTCGTGCTTCTGGGCGAACCCGGCACGCCGGATTGAGGAGGAGAGAGGGCTTGGGAGTGCGGCGACATGCCGTTCTCAAGAGCCGAGGCCCTCCCGATGCACACCGATCCGATCGTCGTCAGACCGCCTGGTGCGCCAAGGCCGGTCGACTATCTCACCGTCGCCGCGTCGCCGCGCCGCCGCCCACCGTCCTCGCCTACGGCATCGGCGTCGATTCGACCGCGCTTCTCATCGAGCTCGAGGTCCGCGGCGAGGTTCCGGACCTTGTCCTGACCGCCGATCCCGGAGCTGAGAAGCCGGAGACCTACGAATATCAGAAGCTGATCGCCTCATGGATGGCAGCGCGCGGCATCCCATACGAGGTCGTCCGCTACGTGCCCCAACGCTTCAAGCACTGGCCGCCCTATTATTCCATCCTCGCCAATGTGCTGACCAACGCGACACTCCCCAGCATCAGCCTGGGGCGGCACAGCTGCTCGTTAGCTCAGCGATGATTGGGCTGGCCGCAGCGCTACCCAAGAGCTGGCGGAGGCCAGTCCAATCATCACGCCGCGTCAGCGGCGTTCGCGGGCCGGGTTCGCCCGTTATGATCGTGACGGCATCACACTCGCGTTGGCTGCCGCGCCCAAACGCGGCAACAGTCTTATATAAACAAGCGAAGCGACCAACTCGACAAGGGTCTGGGTGACGATGACCGCGGGTAGCAACGGGATTGCTCCGGGCACCGCAAGCGCCAGGGGCAGCACGACGAGCGAATTGCGCGTCGCTCCGCTGAACGCGACCGCACGGCCTGCCGGTGCCTCCAAGCTGGCGATCCGCGCGATGACCCAGCCCATCAGCGGCGCGATCACGGCATAGGCGATGTAGAGCGGCGCGACGGCGAGGACGGTCGTCAATGCCTGGCCGAGCTGCGGGACCACGGCGGCGATGACGATGAACAGGACCAGCGCGGTTGCGGGCACCGGAAGGAGTCCGAGCGCCCCGGTGACACGCGCGCCAGCTGCGCTTCGGGCGGCCCATAGCTGGCAGAGCGCCGCGAGGCCGAGCGGAATGGCGATCAGCCAAAGGAAAGCGTGGAGGAACGGCCCCATCTGCACAAGCTCGGCGGCCTCAGCGCCGAGGAACAGGCTGAGCCAGAGCGGCAGCAGGAGCATCTGCACGATCAGGAGGACCGGCGTCGCCGCCAGCAGCAGCCGCGCATCGGCGCGGCCGAGGTGCGAGAAGGTGACGACATAGTCGATGCAGGGGCAGAGGAGCACGATCAGGATGCCGAGCCGGACGAGCGGGTCCGGCGGCGCGAACTGGACGAGGATGGCGACCAGGACCGGCACCGCGACGAAGTTTACGGCGAGCAGCGCGGCAAAGAAGCGTCGATTGCGAAACGCCTCGCGCAACGAGGCGAGCGGCACCTGCAGGAAGGTGACGAAGAGCATGAGCGCCAGCGCCGGGTTGATCGCCGGCTCGAGCCGCTCGGTACCGCTGAGCGAGGTGGCGGCGATCGCGGCGATGCATACGGCCGCAAAATAGATGAGAACCTGCTTGCCCTCGAGCCGATCGCGCAGAGCCGACATGGTCATGCGGCGGCGACCGCGTTCGCTGCGCAGCATGGCTTCTTCCCGGTCGCTCCGGCGAGATCGTCCAGGATGACACAATCGGGACCTGGGCCGCCGATGCACTCGGCATCGCACTGGTCCACGAACGCGGCGATGCTCTTCTCCAATGCGCGGAGTTCGTGCAGCTTGGCCCGCACGTCGAGCAGATGGGCCTGGGCAATGTCGCGCGCTTCCATGCACGAGCGCGACCGGTCAGCCACCAATCCAGTCAACATCCGCACCTGCTCGATGCCGAAACCGAACTCGCGGCAGCGGCGGATGAAGGTCAACCGGCCCACATCGTCATCGGCGTAGCGACGCTGGTTGCCTTCTTGCCGTTCGGGTCGTGGTAGGAGGCCGATCTGCTCATAATAGCGAATGGTCGGCGCACTGGTGCGCGTGCGATGGGCAAGCTCGCCGATCTTGTATCCTGACATATGGCCTCGTGAAAAAAGCGCTTGAACCTCAAGTAGCTTCAACTCCTACAAGAGTGCTCGACCGCCGCAACCATTATCGGCGGCATGAAGGAGACACTCATGACAGAGACGGTCGACACCCCGATCGCCTGCACGCTCGATGCGGGAAACCTCAAGGAGCGGCTCGACTGGATCGCCGATCTCAACGCGCGGACATTGCGCAGCTCTAAGCACGATGATCTCACCCTCGTCCTCGACTATGCGCCCGGCGCGATCGACGATGTCCGCCGGATGGTGGCCGGAGAGCAGGCGTGCTGCGCGTTCCTCGCCTTTGACCTGGCCGAGCTTGACGGGTTGGTCCGCCTGACCGTTACCGCGCCCGAGGATGCGCGCGAAGCGGCCGAAGCCTTGTTCGAGCCGTTCGCGTCCAAGGGTGATACGACCATCGCGGCCGGTCCCTGCGGCTGCACGGGAGCGTGTGGAACATGAGCGAGACAAGTCTTCCCCAGGTCGAGGCGCTTCCCAACAGCAAGGGCGTCGGCGCGGTGGCGGCCACCGCGTCGACAGCGGCGCTCGCGTGCGGCGTGTGCTGCGTGCTTCCGTTCGCACTCCCCGCGGCCATGCTCGCCTCTCTCGGCGGCGTGTTCGCTTGGTTCGCCGATGCCTATCGATGGATGGTCCCGCTCGCGGTGCTTGCGGTCGCCGCAGGGTGGCTTTGGATCGGCTGGCAAAGCTGGTCGACCAAGCGCCGGCCTGCGCGCCGGACCCTTGTGGTCATGGCGTTCGCAACGGGAATGACGGGGCTGGCGCTGCTCTGGCCGAAGATCGAGCCGTTCATGATCCAGCTCGTCAGGCGCTAACCGCCGCTGCGCGCTGTTCATACCAGGGCCGGGTCTTCTTCACGATCGAGACGACCGAAAGCATCACCGGCACCTCGACCAGTACGCCGACCACCGTGGCGAGCGCCGCGCCCGAGCCGAGGCCGAACAGGCTGATCGCGGCGGCGACGGCGAGCTCGAAGAAGTTGGACGCACCGATCAGCGCAGCGGGCGCCGCGACGCACCAGGCGACGCCGAACTGGCGGCTCAGCCAATAGGCGAGCCCCGCGTTGAAATAGACCTGGATGAGGATCGGGACCGCGATCAGCGCGATGACCAGCGGGTTCGCGATGATCGCTTCGCCCTGGAATCCGAACAGCAGCACCAGCGTGGTGAGCAGCGCGATGAGCGACACCGGCCCCAGCCCGGCGAGCAACCGATCGAGCGCAGTCTGCCCGCCCGACGCGAGCGCGCCGCGCCGGATCAGCTGCGCCGCGATCACGGGGATGACGATGTAGAGGCCGACCGATAGGAGGAGCGTGTCCCACGGCACCGTGACCGATGCGACGCCGAGCAGCAGCGCGACGATCGGCGCGAAAGCGAACACCATGATGATGTCGTTGAGTGCGACTTGGCTCAATGTGTAGTTGGGCTCGCCGTCACACAGGTTGGACCAGACGAACACCATCGCCGTGCACGGCGCGGCGGCGAGCAGGATGAGGCCGGCGATATAGGAGCCGATCTCGGCTTCGGGCAGCAAGGGCCGAAACAGGAATCCCAGGAAGAAGGTGCCGAGCAGCGCCATCGAGAAGGGCTTCACCGCCCAGTTGATGAAGAGGGTGACGCCGACGCCCTTCCAGTGCTGGCGGATCGAGCCCAGCGCGCCGAGGTCGATCTTCAGCAGCATGGGAATGATCATCAGCCAGATCAGCACGGCAACGACGATGTTGACGCGCGCGAGCTCGGCTGCGGCGATGACCGCGAACAGGCCGGGCAGCGCATATCCGAGGGCGATGCCGACGACGATGCAAGCCGCGACCCAGAGACTCAGATAGCGTTCGAAGGTGGAGATCGCGGGCTTCGGCGCCGTGGCGGCGCCCGTCACGCGGCGTCCCCGTGCCGGCTGCTCGCGCCTTCGCCCTGGCCGATCTCGTGAACGTGTGCCTTGAGCGCCATCGCGTCGAGCTTGTCGAACGGCAGTGCGAGGAACAGCTTGATGCGGTTCTCGAGATAGCGGAGCGCGGTGACGAAGGCGCGTTCGCGCTCGATGTCGATGCCCTCGACATGGCTTGGATCTTCGATGCCCCAATGCGCGGTGACCGGCTGACCGAGCCAGACCGGGCAGGACTCGCCCGCCGCGTCGTCACAGACGGTGAAGATGAAATCCATGGCCGGTGCGCCGGGCTCGGCAAACTCCTCCCAGCTCTTCGAGCGCAGGCCATCGGTCGGATAGCCGATGCGCTCGAGCAGCCCCAGCGCGTCGGGGTTGACGGCGCCCTTGGGAAAGCTGCCCGCAGAAAACCCAAGAAACCGGCCTTCGCCGAGCTTGTTCAGCGCGCTCTCGGCGAGGATCGAACGGGCCGAGTTGCCCGTGCAGAGGAACAGGACGTTGAATATGCGGTCGGTCATTGGACAGCTCCGGGCTGGCAGCAGGCGGCCTTGGCGACGACCTCGGCGAGCGGGGCGCAAATCTCCGGCGCGCCGCAGCAGCAGTCTTCCATCAGGAAGCCGAGCAGGTCGGTCATGCGGGCATAGTCGGCGGTGTAGATGATCGAGCGGCCCTCACGGCGCGAAGCCACGAGCCCGGCATGGCCGAGAATGTTCAGGTTGCCCGAGAGCGTCTGCGGGACATGCCCGGTCGCCCGCGCGATATCGCCCGAGGCCATGCCCTCGGCGCCGGCGCGGACGAGCAGGCGGAACACCTCGAGGCGCCCGGAATGGGCGAGTGCCGAGAGCCCGGAGACGGCGGCGGTCGCGTCCATCAGCAGCACGCCTGCTTGGGCGCGGGCGCTGCGGCGGGACCGCAGCAGGCGGCAGCGGCGGGATCGGGCAGCACCTCGTCCTCGCCATAGCTGGTCGCTTCGCCGAAGGTGAAGAACGTCTCCCAGCGCACGCCTCCGGGATCCTGCACCCAGCTCTTGTCCGACTGTGCGTAGCAGCATGTGGTCGCTACCTGATCGAAGGTGTCTGCGCCCGCGGCCTTGAGGCGCCCGGCGAGCTCGCCCAGCTCCTCCGCGCTGTCGACCTGGATGCCGATATGGTCGACGCCGGTGGCACGAGCGCGCTCGGAGATCGCGAAGTTGACCTTGGGATCATCGAGCATCCACTTGGCATAATCGTCCTTCACGACGACGGGAGCGGCGCCGAACAGCGTCTCGTAGAAGGCAATCGATGCGCCCAGATCGGGCACGCTGACGTGCAGATGCATACGCTTCAAGGGATGGCTCCTATGACGACTCAACGATATTACGGGTATATCCGTAATATCGTTGAGTCAACCGCGCGCGCGTTGGCAATGCATCGTGGAAAGCCACCGTCCCACCGAAACAATCGACGGCTCAACGCCGTCCGGCGGTATCATGCGGCGGAACCCCAAGGTGAGGGGATCCAAGAAGATGGTATCGATCATCCGGGCCGCTGCCGGCGGGTCCGGCGTTCCGGCCGACTTCCCGATCCTGTTCGACTCGAACATGGCGATCATCGAGCCGGCATTCGTTTGGCTGATGGAACATGCTTGTAAAGGGCGATGCTGTTGTCCGATCCGATCTGCTGTTCGACGCCGAATATTTTCGCTACCATCAAGAGCCGGACTACGTCTCGTGGCTGTGCCAGTTTCACGCGTTTCCGCTGGCAATTGCCGAGAACGTCAAGCGCATCGTGACCGAGGAATTGCGCCGCCAGTTGATCGAGAGCGGCTTCCTGATACCTCGGGCCGAATGGGAGGATCGATATCCCGCCCAGGCCGAGCTGCTGCGGCAATTCCGCGAGATGTCGCGCCATGATCCACAGGTGATGCCATGACCGTCCCGGTTTTCGTTTTCGGCTCGAACCTTGCCGGTCGCCATGGCAAGGGAGCCGCGCTCTGGGCGCGGCAGCACCGCGGCGCAATCTACGGCGAGGGCATCGGTCGCCACGGCAATAGCTATGCGATCCCGACCAAGGCGCTCAGCTGCGCACGCTGCCACTGACCGAGATCGAAGGGCATGTTCGAGCGTTCCTCGACTATGCCGTCGCCCATCGCGAGGAGCAGTTTCAGCTTACGCCCGTCGGATGTGGACTGGCCGGATATTCCCGCCGCGATATCGAGCCTTTGTTTGCGGGCGCTCCCGCCAACGTCCTGTGGCCACCGGAGTGGACGTAACGCCGCCCCCTCGCTGGCTGGCTGAAGCGGACGTCACGCGCGCGCTTTGAGAGGAGAGGGGGTTTGGGAGTGCGGCGACATGCCGTTCTCAAGAGCCGAGGCCCTCCCGATGCACACCGATCCGATCGTCGTCAGACCGCCTGGTACGCCAAGGCCGGTCGACTATCTCACCGTCGCTGCGCCGCCGCCCACCGTCCTCGCCTACGGCATCGGCGTCGATTCGACCGCGCTTCTCGTCGAGCTCGCGGCCCGCGGCGAGGTTCCGGACCTTGTCCTGACCGCCGATCCCGGCGCCGAGAAACCGGAGACCTACGAATATCAGAAGCTGATCGCCTCATGGATGGCAGCGCGCGGCATCCCATACGAGGTCGTCCGTTACGTGCCCCAACGCTTCAAGCACTGGCCACCCTATTATTCCATCCTCGCCAATGTGCTGACCAACGCGACACTCCCCAGCATCAGCCTGGGGCGGCACAGCTGCTCGTTAGGTCCGGCTTCAGAGACTGTCTCTTTTGCTCGCGATGAGTGACGGGCCGACCGCCGCGCTAACCCAAAGAGCTGGCGGTGGTCGGCCCGTCACTCGCGTCGCGCAGCGACGCCTGATTGCCGGATGAATCCGCTTGGACTCAATTACCGCACTTCATTCGCGAGCAGATCATTTCAGGATCGATTTCACTGGCGAAACAAAGCCTGGGCTTGTAGAAGACCGGAGAACAAAAGGGGGCCTTATGGCGCGGCGCGTTTTCTTCAGTTTCCACTTCGCGAACGATTTTTGGCGCACCCAGCAAGTGCGTAACATCGGTGCTCTTGAAGGGCAGACTCTTTGCACCGCGAATGCGTGGGAAGAGGTCAAGCGGAAGGGCAAGGCCTCCATCGAAGAATGGATCGATGACAACATGTACGGCAAGAGCTGTGTGGTGGTGCTTGTCGGTTCTGAAACAGCGAGCCGCCCTTGGGTAGTCCGCGAGATCGTTAAAGGCTGGGATGCCGGCAAAGGAGTGGTCGGCATTCGGATAAACAAACTTCTCGGCCACGACGGGAATTCGTGCGCGGCTGGTAGCAATCCGTTTGACGAAGTCGGCTATGGAAATACCGGGAAAAAGCTATCGTCCATAGCGAAGCTGGTCACCCCTTCAGGCACAGATAGCAAGGCAGTCTATGATTCGATCAAAAACGGGATCGAGAGCTGGATTGAGGACGCGATAGCGATCCGCTCAAAGAACTGATGGAACTCCGTGAATTCGTGCGATATTCGATGATAGAGTTTCGATTATGATCGAATACATTACAAAATCCGAGCTTCGGAATTTTGCCGATAAGTTAAATGTTAGCGAACAGGCAAGTCTCAGAAAATCTGCTGCTTCTCGTAGCCTCTCAGGCACCACATTTCTTTCGCACTCAAGCAAAGATGATGATTTGGTCGTTGGCGCTATTCGTGTGTTGGAAGGGCACGGAGCCAGGGTCTATGTCGATGAAATCGACCCGGAAATGCCCCCATACACGACGGAGGAAACGGCGGGGCTGTTAAAGAGCCGTATTCGCCAGACCAAGCGCTTTGTCCTTCTTGCAAGCAAGAACAGCAAGGACAGCCGTTGGGTGCCCTGGGAGTTAGGCGTGGCCGATGGGTATAAAGGGCTGACGAAGATCGCGCTGTTCCCGGCATCCGACAGCTCGCATGAGCAAGCATGGGCATCGTGGGAGTATCTGGGATTATACCGCCGCATTGTCTGGGGGGATCTACAGGGTCATCAAAAGCGTGTCTGGATGGTTCTCGACGAGAAAAGGAACACAGCTACGGAGCTCAGCGAATGGCTGGCTGGCGAATGATGAGTTCCCACCCCGTTTAAGCAGTGGCAGGGGGCTGCCAAAATCGCTCCTCAACGACAGCCGGTTGGAGGGCCGGGCTTTCGAAGCGCTCCTCTCGGACGGAAACGTCAAGGTGGCGGTGAAATAACGCAACATAGTCTCGGTCTTCCGCTAGGTCGGGCGCTAGAGACCCAACTTGCGCCCCCACTTCAAGCGTCGCGCCGCCCGTGGAGATTACTGGTATCACTGCAGCCTCTGGTTGCAGGCGTCGAAACATTTCGTACTCTTGTACGATCCCACCCATACCACCAATGAATACCGCTGCTTTGAACTTGTGTTCGGAAAACATGCGCTCGCGCATGGCAAGCAGGCTCTTCTCCCGATCCTTCTCAACCTCGTCTGTATAAATCACGTTATTGAATCGCTCGTTGTCCTCGGGGAATTCATCCTCGAAATGGCGGGACTGATAGAGCCGTACCCAATGTCCGTAATTTACTCCGATGTCTTGAGAGACCACCCAGATCATCGGTGTGATTGCGGGTTGTCCACCCCAAACAAGAAGTCTGCGACCAAGTGTGACGTGCACCAAAGCGGAAACTGCGGCCGTAATCGCGACAGTGTCGGCGGTCGCCGCATATTGTGGCCCTCGCTTCGGATCTGGCACACCTGCCGATAGGAAAATGGCCTCAGCCATGGTCAATTCTCCCATGCTGCGAGAGCCCATCCGGCTTCGGAAACCTTAACCGTGCGGACCGCGAGAATATGCTCTCCAAGCCATCGTAGGTGGGCATTCCATGCATCACGGATGCCGATATGATCGTAGACCAGTACCGGTATCTCCTGC
Organism: Sphingobium sp. SA2; assembly: GCF_032227065.1. Classification (NCBI taxonomy): domain Bacteria; kingdom Pseudomonadati; phylum Pseudomonadota; class Alphaproteobacteria; order Sphingomonadales; family Sphingobiaceae; genus Sphingobium; species Sphingobium sp. SA2. The sequence goes on along the minus strand of NZ_JAPMXX010000002.1, from coordinate 131,117 downwards.
TGTTCCGCTCGTCGCGCCTTATCGGCCACATCGTTCAAAATTTCGGCCGTGGGGATTCCAACAATCGGATATGCCCAAATCTTTTGACCATCCAGCAATCGCACAGCGACAGCTCGGTGTGCGCCGACGCCTTCCACCGATGCTCCAATTTTTTCGACGTCAGCGCGAAGCTTGCCGGTTATCGACATATATCGAGATGCGATGCTTCGGCTTCGTAGCCGTTCCACCTCAAGAACGATTGCATCGGCCGTTTTTGCTACTATCGGTCCATCCGCCCCCTCGAGTTCTTCTGGATCAAGATAAATGGTCTCTGCAAGATCAGTCAGCTTGTTCGGTGTATGTGCAGGCCAAATGACACGAAGAACTTGAATCTCCTTTGCGCGTGCTCTTCCTATTTCTTGTCGCGTCCATCGGCTATCAAAATAAGTTGGAGTGTCGAGCATAACCATAACATCAGAATCGACGAGCCTGTGCCAAAGCACATCTTGGAACGGATCGCCGGGCCTAATATCGTGTGTGTCCAGGAAAACGTCGAATCCGCGGGATGCGAGGAGATCGTGGAGTTGCAACGCAGCTGCTCGGGATTCAACGCGTCGATAGCTGACAAATACCCGTCGCTGTCGGCGGAGCAGGCCAACGCATTCCAGCATCGCCGATGCGAGTTCGGTCATCGCTGGATCGTCAGCACGCCGCGTTAGCCCGTTGATGGGCTGGAGGAACTGGGGGATGTGAACATTGAAGTCTGCGCCGGCGGCGATCGTGGGAATGATGGGCGCGCTCGCTCGGATGAGTTCCTGGGCCGCCTCTAGATCTTGTTGGGCGTTTCCTCCGAAATACGCACATGCGAATGCTGCTGGTTTGTGTCGTCCGCTCAGCGTGTCCGCATTATGCACAACTACATCGTCGCCCAACGTCAATCCGAAGTCGGAAACGATATCGGCGAGCGTCGCGGTTAGTGTTGCGCGATCCCCGGGCGTTACGGCGCCAAGTATGGCCAATTCATAGATACTCATTGATGTCAGCGACCGGCCGCCTTTGCTGCAGTTTCAATCCAAGCCGGCATGTTGACATAGCCGTTATCCCGAACCCAATCATACGCCCCGTATAGGTTCGAAAGCGGAACATCCCGGCCATTCTGCTTAATTGTAAAATAGCTGAGTGGGTTGGTCCCCTGACGATCAATCCCAAGTTGCGGATCTTTTACGCTATGGATGTCGATGGCCAAGAGGCCTTTTCCAAGCTCGTAGCTTCTCTTGATCTCGTGCCGGACCCATTCACGGTCATACGTCTCCGCGCCAAACAGCACCACAGTCACGGACGTACCTTTGAGCTGCTCCTCGATCCATTTTTCTATGCCGCCCGCTCGTTTCTTCGCCTCTTCGAACTCTGCCTTGTCATAGAAGGGCTGGGCTTCGCCACCGGGCCGAACCACCCAGGAATTGCGGACTTGCACGACCCGTCGAACGTCACGGTCATAGTGAAAGCTAAAGAATACCCGACGTGCCACCACTTCCCCCCTCGATCATCGTTCACTCATATCAAGGCGGGAGCCAAGTGTCAGCAGCCACGGTGAGTGGTTGGTGTCGAGTCGCAACGACACCCTTCGACATGACGAGGAAACCGCCCATTCCATCGAAATGGGTCGGTCAAACCGGCCATATTGCGCTACTTTCGAAATCGCATCTGTGCGGGCGAGGGAGATAGCCCGTGGTATCAATGATTCGGGCATTCTCTGGCATGCCCAATGTCCCACTTGGCTTCCCTATCCTGTTCGACGCCGACATGGCGATCATCGAGCCTGCCTTCGTCTGGCTCATGGAGCACGCCGAACTGAGCGGCCGCGCGCAGGCGTCTGAAACCGTCCGGACCTATGGCGAACATCTCCACGACTGGTTCGACTCGCTCGAACAATCGGGGATCGAATGGCGCGAGGCCGACGAGCGTGTCATCGCTGCTTATCGCAACCGGATGCTGGAGAATCCTAGCACGCATACCGGGCGGCCCTATGCCCGGACCACGATCAATGCGCGCGTCTCGACCGTCTGCCGCTTTTACGGTTGGGCGCTCGACCGGGGGCTGATCGACCATTGCCCGTTCCGGTTGACCGAGAAGATGACGCTGATGCTTGACGGTTCCTATCGCCCAGGCTTGCAGCGGCGCCAGGTCAACGAGCTGATCGTCTCGCGCCCCGAAAAGCTACCACGGCCGCTGCGCGCCGACGAACTGGCGCGGCTGTTCGCGCATCTCAGGCCTACCGCCCGACTTGCCGCGCAATGGGCGCTCGGGGCGGGTCTGCGCCGCAAGGAACTTTGCGCGCTTGCCGTCGACCAGATCCCCGATAGCTGGCCACTCGACCTCGGCATCGACCCGCTGGTTGGCGTGCCGCTGCACATCACCAAGGGCGACCGGCCAAGGACGGTCTATCCGCCGCTTCGGCTGCTCGATCATACGCACTGGTATATCGGCGAGGAACGCGCCCGGATCGTCCGCCGTATCCGCCGTATCCGCCGTTCCGACCGGCGCTATCGCGCGCCGTCCAATCTCCTGCTGAACGAGCATGGACGGGCGATGACGCGCAAGCTCCTGACGGCGCAGCTTGCCGAAGCGTTTGCCGCTTCCGGGCTGCAGGGCACACTGCACTGGCTCCGGCACACCTTTGCGATGGCGATGCTGGCCCGTCTCCAGGTCCAGGCCCGCACCAATCCCGACCTCAACCCGCTCAAGGTCGTGCAGGTGCTGCTCGGCCACGCTTCGATCACGACGACGGCGATCTATCTGCGCTGTGTCGAACTGCACGAGCGCGACCTGAGCGAAAGCCTCGCCTATCTCTATGGCGAGCTGATCCCGGCCGATGGTTAGGAACCGCCTCGATCGGACGCTTCGGCTCGAACCGACGCCGGCGGACCATCCGTCGGAGATCGCCGAAATCCAGTTCCGCGACGAATGGGGCAGGATCGTTCAACGGTTCGACCCGGCGCTGCTCGGAATGCCGGACGACATCAGCGCAGCTATCTCGCGCGCCTTCCGCGATCATGATGTGGCGTCCAGCGCCGCCACCCGCACCTCACGCTGGTTCGCGCTCCGCGTGTTCGGCAGGTTCCTGTGCGAAGATGGGCGTGTCAGGCGCGCGGTCGATCTCGATACGGCGACGATCCGCCGGTTCATTACATGGCTGGCGAAGCCCACCAACGGGCGCAGGCGCGGCGTCCAGTCGCAATCCGGTCAGCTCGGTATGATCCGGCCGGTCCTTAAGCGCGCGATCGCGGACAATCCCGGCTTGTTCGCACCGGGCTTCGCCGTTCCCAACAATGCGATCCCGCTCGCCGGCGTCCAGCGGCTACCGCAAGACAGGCTGACGACCTCCGCAATGCGTGCCCTGCTGGCAGTCTGCTATGCCGAGATCGACACTGCCTGGGACAAGTTCCAGCACGGGCAAACCATCGTCGCTCTTCCGAACTTGCCGCTCCATGGTGGCCGGACCGCCGAACGGGATCGCTGGATATGGAAGCTCCACCGCCTCGGCCACGGCGTCATGCCGCCCGCCCGAGGCTCGGACCTTAACAAGCCCGATCGGCAGCGGATCGCCGACGCAGGCGGGTTCCGTGAGCTGGAAAGCTATCTCCACCTCACGACCGACACGCTGGTTGCGTTCTATATTGTGCTGCTGATCCAGACGGCGGCAAATGCCGGTCCGCTACGCCAGATCAAGCGCGACTGCCTGGTGCCCCATCCGCTCGAGCGGCATCGCGTCATGGTAGAGTGGGTGAAACCCCGCGCCGGCGGTAAGGTGAAACGCATGCAACGGCGGTCATTCGACAATCGCCGGCCCTATGCGGCGCCTCGCCTGATAGAAAAGCTCCTTGCGATGACGGCGCCGTTGTTGCCGCATGTGGAACCGTCCAGGCGCGATCGGCTGTTCCTGCATCGCTTCCTCATGACGACTGGCCGCCTTGAGCGTGATCATCACGCCGGCCATATCGTGCAGGCCACGTTGCGATCGGCAATGTTGCGCTTCTACGAGCGCCAGAACGCTGCAATCGCCTCGTGGAACGAAGCGCATCCCGAAAAGCCTCGTGCGCTGCTTCCCGACTTCTCGCCCAAGCTGTTCCGCAGCAGCATGGCAAGCGCCCATTATACTGCATCGCAGGGCGACATCATGGCGGCCAAGGCGGTCCTTAATCATGCGAGTGTCGCCACCACAGATATCTACGTCGCCGGCGATGCCGTTCGCCGCCTCGAACGCGATACGATCGCCCGACTTCAGGCGCTGATGATCACATGGGTCCGCGGCGAGACAATCTCGGATCGCTCGCAACATAGAGGCGCGGATACCGGCGCGCCGGTGACGGCGCTGTTCGGCCACGACTGCCTTCGCCCGACTGACAGCGGACATGCCCATCCTGGTCGCGTGTGCCCGAAACTGGGAGGCTGCCTTGCCTGTCCGGGCCTGATCGTCCCGATCGACCCGGATCATCTCGCGCGGATCGTCCAGGCCACCTGGCATCTTGAAGCTGCGCGGGAGCGGATCGACCCGATCCGGTTCGGCCTCTTTTACGCGCCCAGCCTTCAGGTGCTGACGCAAGACCTGCTACCGGCATTCCCGCCCGAGATGATGCCAGACGCCGAACGGCTCATGTGCGCCCTGCCTTCGCTGCCAGACCTGGAATAGCCTCATGGCCTCCGTCCCGACATCCACGTTCACCCAGGTTCCGGCTCCATTGCTCGGGAACGAAGGCGTGCCCGCCGCGATGACGTTCAACTGGGGGTTCGAAATGCCGGACGGAAGCCGGTTCAGCGACGATCAGTGGACGCTGCTCCGGCACGCGGCCGAACTGTTCCTGCTCTCGCTGCGGCACGATCCACCCGAAGGCCGGATGCCGCTCCGAAAGGAAACGATCCGCGGCCACTTCAGTCATATCCGCTTCCTTGCCCGGTGGATGGCGGCGGAAAACGTCCGACGCTTCAGGGATCTCGATCAGGACACCGTGGGTCGCTTCGTGGCGATGCTGCGCGCGCGCCCGGGCAGGAACGGCGCGTTGCTCTCGCTCAGCACCGCCGAAGGCCATCTCGGCACGATCCGCACCTTCCATATGCAGCGCGACAAGCTGGACGACGCGCCGCCGACGGCACCGCCTCGCGCCGCCTCGGTCGGGAAGCGGCACTGGAAGCCTTATGGCGGTCATCCCTATACCCCTGACGAGATCGCCGTGCCGCTGATCAGCGGGGCAATCGAGTTGCTCGGCGATCCGGCGGACCAGATAATCGCCCTGCGCGACCATCTCGCAGACCTGTATGAACGGCTCCGACCACGGCACCAGGGACGAATGCTCCACTGGCATATCAGACGCGCGATGCTGGCCGAGCCATGTCCCTGCGCCGATCGGTATCCGAATCCGGAATGGCCACTGCGCCGCCTGGCGTTCATGCTCGACCGGCTTGGCGATGCCTGCTTCACCGTCATCGCCTATCTTGTTGGCGCGCGCGCCTCCGAGATACTCAGGCTTGAAGAGGGCTGCCTCGAACGGCGCGCGACCGACGAAGACGGCGAGGAACACGTCTATCTGGTCGGCACGATCACGAAGACGTCGCTGACGAAACATGGCGACCTCCACCGTTGGCTCGCGCCCGAGCCGGTCCAGCGCGCAATCCACATACTCGAGCGTCTCTCCGCTCCGCTCCGCGAACTCAGCGGCGAGAAGAATCTCTGGCTCCACCAGCTCGGTCGGGGACGATCACCGCTCCCGACGATGATGCCGGTCGCCCGACTGCGGTCACCCATGGTCAATGTCCGCTTGAACGAGCGGCTTGCGCCGTTCCTCGCCTTGCCGGACCACCAAGGCGGCACCTGGCGCCTGACCACCTATCAGGGGCGCAAGACGTTCTCGCGGTTCATCGGGCGGCGCGACCGCACCGGCCTGACGGCGCTGCAACGCCATCTCGGGCATGTCCACCGCGCGATGACCGACCGGGCCTATGTCGGCACCGACTTCGAGCTTGCCGAGTTGATCGACGAGCAGGCCGCCGAAGAAACCCGCAAGGCGCTGGAAGACCTGCTCCTGGCTCCGCACGTTGCGGGGAAGGCGGGCGTCATGCTCTCCGAGCGATCGCCGTTCCGCGGGCGCACGGGATCGGGCGATGTCGATGCCTATATTACCGAAATCCTCGCCGAAACGGATATGCGCCTCGGCGTCTGCGACTGGGGCTATTGCCTTTACCGCCGGGAGACATCCGCTTGCCTCGGCGGCGAGCGCGAGCCGAACCCAGTGCTTCGCACGCAAAGCACCTGCTCAAGTTGCGCCAACTTCGCCGTGACTGACCGGCATAGGCCGGTCTGGGAGGCGCGCCTTGAACGTAACACCGCGCTGACCCAGCGCGATGACCTCGATGCCGAGAGCCGCGCGCTTGCCGAAGCACGCATCCAGGAATCTCTCCGCATCTTGGCCCAGCTCGACAAAGGAAATGCCGATGGCGTCCGAGACTGATCTGTCCACCCCACAAGCCCGTCGGCGGGCGAACACCGATGCACGCCTGCGCGAAGCCCTTAGCGTCCTCGCTAATAACGCGTCCACCGCGCCAACGGTCGCCGGGCTCGCACGAGCAGCCGGGGTCGGCCGCAACATCATCTATACCCACCATGCCGGCGTTCTCGACGCCCTGCGTGAGCTTCAGTCGCAGCGTGAGGGGGCCGCTGAAACGGCCGCAGGCGAGGCTGATCGCACACGCTCTGCTCTTCGCGATGCTGAAGCTAGGAACATCGCCCTTGCAACACATAATGCCAGCCTGCTGAAGCGCGCTGTCGAAGCCGAGCAGCGGGCGGAACGGCTCGAACGCCGCAACGCGCAACTCGTGCAGGAATTCGATCGGATGCGCCGGCCCGTTCCGATCCGCACCAACGCCGGAGCGCCCGATCCCTCTGTTGCCTGAAGGCGGTCACGCCCTAATCGGGCGTCATGCAAGGGGAGAGGGTGAAGGAACGACGGAAATGCGAGCTTTGCGAGGCCAATAAGACAGGTCGATCCAGACCTAATGCTCGCTCAAATGGAAGGTCGCGCCACAGGACGCCTTCCTGAAGCGATGGGCGCCGGCCCAGGCGGCCTGGGCGCGCGGCCAGAAGGTCATCCGGCTGATCGGCTATGATGCGTCGCCAGCGGATACGCGGCGCTATGCGCACGCCTCCGCGCTTTCCGATCCGCTATTCGAATGCCGCTATCCCTTGCGCGAATGGAATTGGACACGCGATCGCTGCACGGCGCGCATCGAAGCAGCGGGCCTGCCGGTGCCACCCAAATCGAGCTGCTTCTTCTGCGGCGCGATCCAGCCCGACGAGGTTCGCGCGCTGCCGCCATGGTGCCTTCGGCTGATCGTCCTCATCGAAGCGCGGGCCGAACCGCGGCTACGCACGGTCGAGGGCCTCTGGCGTCGCTCGACCAAGACCAAACCGGGCAGGATAACCGATTTCATCCGCGGCGAGCGGCTGCTCCCCGAGGCCGAGATCGATGCGATCCGCCGCGACGCTCCGACCGATCTCATCCGCTTCCAGGATGCCGCCAGCATCGTGCCCTTGAGCGAGCGGCCGACGATGGAAGCGTGGATCGAGACATTCAACGCCGGCCTGATGGAGGCAGCATGACCGATCAACTCTCTCGGATCGTAAATCTGAACGATCGGTGCCGTCTCGGCCTCGACCGCAATGCGCGCATTCTCATCACCGCATCCTGTCTTGCCGCTCTGGCGACGGATAACGGAACCGCGGCCGGGATCCTCGCCCAGGCCGCAGTGATGGCGGCGGTCCGCCGCTATGTCTTCAGGCCCGAGGACGGGGCTGAGCACAATCGTGGCGAACTTGTCGTCCGTGCGCAGATCGTCCGGTTCAAGATCGACTATTATGATCCGTCGCTCGAATGGGGTTCCGAGGATCCCGCCGATGCCACCCTCACGACGCGCGTCATGACGATCATGCTCCCCGAGGATGATTGAATCCTCGCCGCGCCGCCTACCCCCGCGCCCGCAGGAGAGAAGAGAAGAGAGGGGTGGGGTTGGGGAGCAATGAAGCTCGATGCAAGGAGCACCGAGATGACCTTACCAACCGTCATCCGCAGTCAAGTCGATCCGGCCGCCGTCACCAAGGTGACGCGCCTCTTCAACAACACGATTGGCGACGTCCTTGCCGAGCTCATCCAGAATGCCCGTCGCGCCGGGGCCAGCATCGTCCACCTGCATGTCACCGAGGCCGAGGGCGTGGCGCAATTGTCCGTTGCCGATGACGGCATGGGCATCGCGGACCCTTCGGTGGTGCTCGCGCTCGGCCGGTCCGACTGGAGTGAGACGGTGGCGAAGCGCGAGGATCCCGCCGGCATGGGGGTTTTCAGCCTGGCCGGCCGCCACGTCGTCATCCGATCCTGCCCGCGATCTACGGGCGAGGGATGGCAGATCGCGATCGCGCCCGATGCGTGGGAAGACAGCCGACCTATTCCGGTCGATCCTTGCGCCCGGTCGTTCGGAACCGAGGTCGTCGTGACCCTTGATCCTTCCTGGGCCAATGCGCTCGACTCGGCGGCGCAAAACGCCGCGCGCCATTGCCCGATCCCCGTCCACCTTAACGGCGAGCGCCTCAAGCAGCAGGACTGGTCGGATGGCGCGAAGGCCGTCTTGGTCGAAGACGGCGTCCGGATCGGCGTCTTCGACGATCATCGTGCCAATCGGCACAGCGTCTCGATCAACTTTCACGGGGTCACCGTCCCGGGCGCTCTGCCGTCGATCGCCGAAAGCGACGTCAGCTGGTGCGTCCGCGTCGATATCGTCGACGCGCCACAGCTGCAGCTCGTCTTGCCGGCTCGCAAGGAGATGGTCGAGAACGAGGCGCTGCTGCGGCTGCGCCGCGCCGCGCGCCGCGCGATCTATCGCCACATCGGGACCCAAGGCAGCCACCGCCTGTCGTTCGAACATTGGACCGAGGCCGCAGACCTCGGCATTTCTCTGCCCGAGGCGCGCTCCGAATTGACCGAATGGTCGCCGGCAACCGCAGACATTCACACCGGGATCACCAGGCGCCAGCTCACATCGACCGACGATCTCCTCCTCGTCGACTCCTTCGGCGCAGCGCTCGAACAGTGCGCGCATTTCGCGCTGTCCCGCGACGGACGCTTCGCGGACCGGCTCGCTTCTCCGGACCTAAAGATGGTGGGCTATTCCTGGTACGACCGGCTTGCGCGCATCACCGGCATGACCTTCGAGATCGAGCGCGTCGGCGAGACCTGCCTGTTCGACGATACCAATCTTCCCGGCCTCGAAAGCGGCATCGTCGACCGTCTCGACTTGATGCTGACCATCGCGGGCCCGGCGACGGAAAGCGTCGCGATTTCGGCGCCGGTGATGATCGAATATGACGACAGCAGTTTCTGGAGCTTCGAGGAAGCCAATGTCGTCATGACCTCCCGCGAGGCCGTGACGCCGGCAGAACTGGTCGATCTTCTCGAGGGCGCCTGTTTCTCCTCCAGCGACGATCATGACGCCGACAGCTGGGAAACGCAGCACGATCGCTTCCTTCTCGACGCCCGCGAGATGGCAACGCGCATCCTCATGGGTGACGACGCGGCACTCCTCGAGCGCCTGAGAGCGGTGCTCGCCTATCGGGTCCAATGGTTCGCGCCGGAAGGACGGCAGTTTCATGCCGTCATCGGCCGCGACACCTTGGAGCTCTGTATCGAGCCGATCGGGACGACCGAGGCCGTGCAGCCGTGAGCCTTGCGGTCGGCGTACCGCTTTTCTTAACACCGGACCGGAGAACCCCATGCGCCGGATAACGCCTGCCACGCCCGAACACGGCCAAGCGATTGCAATAGCGGTTGAGCGTCTGCGCGAAGCCCGTACGTTGCTGCGACAGGCCGGCGCCCGCCAGGCCGCCTCGGCGGCCGGCAAAGCGATCAGCAGCGCCGAAGGCGCTGCGCGGCACGTACAACATCGCATCCGGAGGACGATTGGATGAGCCGGCACGATCTTCAGCCCAAGGCCGAGAATCCGGACGTCGTCCGCGTGACCGTCGGTTGGGACCGACCCCTTCAGACCTTCTTCGCGCAGATATTCTTCCGTACCGAGGCCGAGGAGGAGGGCGAGCCGCTGATCTGGCACGGCACCGAACCCGGCGAGCTGGCTACCGCCGAGGCCGCGATCGCGGTCGTCGCGCTTTATGCGGACATCCCCGGCGACCTTGCAGACCGCTTGACGGCAGAGATGCACGCGACTGCCGGCATCAAGGATGGCCGCCACCAGGCCGCCGCCAAGCGGTCGCTTTTTGGCTCGATCCACTGATCACCCGCTGACGCTTTCGCGTCGATGATCTCGCGGTCGATGCGGCCGCCACCCGAACACTCCTTCACCCACCCTCGTCGCCGGCATTGTCGGCCGCGCTCAGCGTCGTGTGCTCTCGGCGCCGACCATCAAGGAGCCACATATGGCGGACCGCGTTTCAGCGTCGATCGTTCTCGGCGGATCGCTCTCGACCTCAGCTTTCGCCGAACTTGTCGAAATCATCGGCAACGAGGGCCTTTCCATCGAATGGGACGGCGAGGCCTTCGAACCGCACCACCGAACCATCGGCCAGTCGCTCAGCCTCTGCGCTCATGAAGTAGCCTGGGGCTATTTCGACGAGCTCGAAAGCTGGTGTGCCCGGAATCAGGTCGCGTTCGCCAGATGGTCTGGTGGCTATGGCGGCGAGTGGGGTCCGGAGCGGATCGTCCACACCGGCGATGGGATACTGACCTCCTATGCGGTCACCGAGGATGACGCCGTCGTCATCGCGCGGGAAGCTGTCGAAAAGCTCGGCTCGTTCGACGCGGTCCTCGCGCACTTCACCGCCGCCGATTTCGCCGTGCCGCCGCTCGTCGTAGAAGGCGACGTCCTCGAGCCCGCCGCACCAATGGACATCATTTCTCATGCGGCAGGAGCAGCGCATGTCGAATAGCTACACCAAGGCCGCGTTCGGCCTGGCCATTACCAGTGCCGAGGCCGATCTCCTGCGCCGCGTCATCACCGCGATCGAGATGATCGGCGATGCCGAAACCAGCATCGACGCGCTCGAGGCGCACTACGCGACCATCGGCGCAGATTTCGCTGCGCTCTTCCCGCGCACCGAGCTCAGCCCTTTCGATGGGCTGCTCGACCTCTTCCCCGACGAGAATTACCTCGTCCTCGACTTCGATATCGACATCGGCGAACCCAATGCGGAGGGGCAGGTCATCGTCTTCCTCTCGGGCGAACAGTTCGGCATCGAGACCGCCGCCAATCTGATCCAGCGCTGCGCGCGATCGGCGCTCCCCTTCGGGTTCGAATGGGCGTCTGACCACGATCGTCTGCGCCCTGGTGAATTCGGCGGCGGCTATGTTGCGATCACCGAGACCGCCAAGGAATTTGGCCACACCTCGCAGATGCTCGATCGCGCGATGGGTCGCGCCCGCGACGAAGGCGCCGACGGTTTTGTCCTGACGATCCGGCACCCTGAACATGGCCTCAGCTTCTGGAACGACACCGACGGGTTCGATCGTCTTTCCCGCGCCAGGATCTTCTCGGAGGCCGAGGCCGCGAATTTCGACGTGCCTATCGCCCACGATCAGCCGGAATGGCTCGCCTGCCCGCGCCGCTTCGCCTTTGACCCCTACATCGCAGTTGCGCCCTCCGCATAGACCTATACCTTCGGCGCTCGGAGACAGCCGATGACCTCGATCCCGACCGACTATGATGCCGCGCGCGCGGCGCTGACGCGCCTCTTGCCCATCGCGATGAGCGACACCGGTCAGGCGCGCCGTGTCGCCAACTTCCTGATGGCCTGGTGGAACGGTCCCGACCTCGGCCATTTCGAGATTGCCGACATGTTCGGCCTCGACTTCGCGATCGCCAACGACATCACGACCGTGATCGGCTTTCTCGGCCAGAACGATCGCGGTGCCGTCTATATCGACAGCCTCGGCTTCGCTGAGGAGATGCAGGATATCATTGCGATGTGGCGCTCGCCGGCGCCGCCGCCCACCACCTGACGGCCTTTACGACCCTAAGGCGGTCCAGAACGACCCGACGGCGCCGAAGGGGTGCGCGTCGGAGCGGCGCTGACGCGCCTTACTCGGCCGAACGGCCGAGGAGCTGAGTGGGTGAGAGAGTGTGTTCGGACAAGGGGTTCGAGCGCACAACTCAGGAGACTTCCCATGAACATCGGCACCATCACCCAGAACGCCAGCGGCACCTACACTGGCAAGATCTCGACGCTCACCGTGGCCATCGTGATCGCCCTGCGCACCGTCCAGTCGACCAATCCGCGCGCGCCCAAGTTCGAGATCCTCGCGCTTTCCGCCGCCCGCCAGTGGGTTCAGGTCGGCGCGCTCTTTGAACTGTCCTCCAACTCGACCGGCGAAACCTTCCTCAACGGCAAGATCGAGGATCCCAGCCTCGACAAGCCGCTCTACATCTCGGCCTTCCGCCAGGAGGACGGTTCCTACAACATCGTCTGGTCGCGGCCGACCCGTCGCCGCGATGCGCCCACCGACACGGTCGCGGCCGACGACGGCCTGCCGCCGCTGCCCGGCGCCGAAGCGCCTGCCGCTCCGGCCGGTGGCGACGGGCTGGGCGACTCCTCGGCCGACGGCGCGTTCGGCGGCGAGCCTGCCGCCGCCGGTGGCCGCAAGCGCCGCACGCCCGAGATGGCCGACTGATCGATCGCACCGCCTCTCCCCGACCGCGCGCCTTCGTCAGGCGCGCGGCCCCCTCACAGGGCTCGCTTCGCGCCTGCGAAGCGGGCCCTGTTCTTGTTCCGCAGTGGCCCGCACTGCGCACGTAGACCTTGCAATCTCTCCGGAAACTCCGTATTTTCCGGATAGGAGAATCGCCATACCCAAGTCCGTCAGTTCCGTCGAGGTGTCGAAGGCGTTCGGCCGGATCAGCCGCCGCGCGCTGGAGAGCCCGCTTACCATCACCCATCACGGCCATGACAGCCTCGTGCTCATGTCGCACGCCGAATATCAGCGGCTCAAGAGCCGCGACCGCGAGGTGCTCGCGCTTGGCGACTTCACCGACGAGGATCGCGCCGCCATCGCCGCCGCCCGCGCGCCGGCCGAAGCGACGCAGTACGACGACGAGTTCCGGCATAGCTGATGCCGCTTCCCAAGCCGGTTCCAGGCCTCGTCATCCGATACTCATTCCTCTGGAGTCATGAAGCCAAGGCCGGGAACGAAGACGGCAGCAAGGACCGGCCCTGCGCCGTTCTGCTGGCGACGACGACCAAGGACGGCGGCGAGATCGTCACGGTGCTCCCGGTGACCCACACGCCGCCGGCCGACGAACGCCTGGCCGTCGAGATTCCGGCCGGGACCAAGGCCCGGCTCGGCCTCGACGACGCGCGCTCCTGGATCGTCCTGTCCGAGGCGAACCGCTTCCAATGGCCTGGTCCCGACCTGCGCCCGGTTTCCGGGGATGCGGACGCCAATGTCGCCTACGGGCTTCTCCCCGCCGGCCTGTACGATCTCGTTCGGACCAAATGGCTCGCCGCCTTCGACGCGCGCCGGGTGGGCCAGATCGATCGCACCTCCTAGCCTCGCGCGGTGATTGCAGCAGGGGCCGAAGGCCCTGCGGGTCGGCCGAACCTCTCCGCGATTCCGGAGATCGGTGACGTCGCGGCAGCGCAAGTCCCCGGCGGGTCCGAAGGCCTTCCGTCGCCTGTCCTGTGACACCTGCGGCGAGACGGCGTCGCATCGCAACCCGCTTACGGTCGCCCGTGTTGCCGCTACGCGGCTGCCCGCGCCAGCTCCCTCACGCGGGTTCCCCTCCGCTGGCGCTCCGGTGCGATGCGACACCGCACGCCGCTCTTTCGGTGTCACCGGCGGGAAGGCCGTCGGACCCACCAAGGAGCACCGCCATGAACAACGTCAACATCACCGGCCGGGTTGCCAAGGATCCCGAGACCCGCGGCACCGTCACCACCGTCATCGTCGCCACCGACCGCGTCAAGCTCAAGGACGGCAAGACCTATGTCGACGAGGCCACCGGCTACACCGCCAAGGAGACCGAGTTCCACAAGGTCACCTGCTTCAATGGGCTCGGCAAAGCCGCCGCCACCCGCGAGAAGGGCAACGTCGTCGCGATCACCGGGCGGCTCCACTATTCGAGCTGGGAGGACCGCGACGGGGTTACTCGCTACGGCTGCGAAATCATCGCCGACAAGATCGATTTCTTCTGATCGATCGGGCGGCGCTCCGGCGCCGCCCCTATCATCCGACTATCGGGCGCCGGTACAGCGTGTAGGCACCAGGGAACGCCGCTGTTCCCGCTGCCCACGCTTCCAAAGGTGCTACGGGCAGGCAAAGATGGAGCAGTTCGACCAGTTCGGTCCATATCGGATCATCTTGGGCGACGAGAAGGCTGCGCTCGCCATCCGCGGCGTCGATCGCAATCGCGACGAAAACCATGTCGTCGTCGCGCTTCGACACAGCGCTGGAGATGCCAGAGACCGCCGACCAGCCGATGAGGCGCTGCTCGCCATCAATCACCACCGAGATGCCATCTTCGGAGATCCCGGCGATATGCGTCGCGCCGTCCTCCCGATCATCATGCGGTTCTTCCCCCATCCTATTTTCCGCCGCTCGAGGGGGACAGCAGGTCCGCAACGCTTTCCGCAAAACCCTGCGCAAGCACGGCCTCGTCACGGGTCAGCCGGATCTCACCTGCCAGGCTTTCATCCAACAAGTGCTTGAGCCTCGCCGCGAGCGCGCGCGCCGCTTCGCGGATCATTTCCTCGTTCATAACTGACCTCGTGGCGCAGCGGTTTCGACAGGTGGTCTGTCCGAACGATCCCGGGCCGCGCCGCCATGTCGCTTGTCGCGACTCCGACCATAACACAGACAGACCGAGGATTCGCTCGGGCATGCGAACGGCGGCAACGGTGATCGACGCTCTGGTACGAACCGTACCTCGAAGCGAATCTGCGACTTCTCACCTGACAGTCCCTTGCGGGGAATGCTCCAGCGTTTTCGACCAGGACAGCTGGAGGCGATTTGCTGTTAACCCGCCCGCAGCGCGGCCGGGGCAAATCCAATTCTCTCTCTAACATCTCGGTATCAGACAAGCTTCATCGCCATAGTCTGATGAGCCTTAAGGCCTTTTGTGCAAGGATGCGCGGTTCCCCCAATTTTCATGGACCCGCCACTTTCGCTTCGCTCCGTTCTGGACCCAGGAAAATCGGCTCCCCCGCGCCCCGCTGCGCGGCGCGGGGACAAGTCCCGCGTCCCTGACAAAAGCCCGCCAGCTCATCCGATGAGATTTCATCTTTCATCCAATCCCGGATGAGAGATCGACTTGTTCGGAGGCTATGATGACTTCTTTCAACAACTTCGCCGATCTTGCCAGCCACATCGCGGCAGCGCGCGTGAACGAGGATCTGACCGAAACCTACGAGGGCGCGTTCATCGAGCATAGCGAAATGGCGAAGCTCAGCATTGTCGATGCGCCGGAAGCACTCGACATGCCCGATCCGGAGCAGGTGCGAGCCGCGGTCGAGATGATGATGCAGACGATGTTCGACGTGCTGCGCGACACGCGCATGGAGCCGTTCGCGACCGACCTCGTCTGGGGTTTCGCCAACAGCTTCCACGTCGTCGCCAAGCGCATCGAAGGCCGCGAGGACGACGCCGCCAAGAAGCTGGGCGAACTCGCCCGCGCCTATGACCCGTCGGAGATCTACGCGACCGAGCTGGAGGACACCCAGCTCCTCTGCCAGACGCTGCAGGGGTGCCGCGAGGCGATGGAGTGCATGCGCGACCATGCCGCCGAAATGTACCGCGTCGAGACCGGCAAGCCCTTCTCGCCGGTGCGTGGCAGCCGGGTGTCGAGCGCGCTCAACGCCTCGATGATTGACGCCCGCGACTATCTCGCCTCCCGCGCCCGGGAGCGTCGCGAGCAGTTCGCCCCCGAGGGTCCCGTCGTCGCCTTCTCCGGCGGTCAGGCCTGGGAGGATGGCGAGCTTCTGTGGAAGGGGCTCGACAGCATCAAGGCGCGCATCCCGGAGATGATCCTGGCGACCACCGCGCAGGCCAAGGGTTGCGATGCCGTGGCGCACGCCTGGGCCGCAGCGCGCGGCGTCAAGGTCATCCAGTTCCGCCTCGATCGGAGCCAGGGCAACCGCGCCGCCTTCGTCCGCAACGACCGCATCCTGAACCTGAAGCCGGTCGAAGCGGTGATCTGCGAAGGATCGGGCATCCAGCAGAACCTCGCCCAGAAACTGCGGCAGGCCGGCGTCCCGCTACACATCGTCCGTCTCGCCCAGCAGCGTGTCGAACGCCGGGCATGACGCCCATTCGGAGAGGCTCCGGCTCGCAGCCGGGGCCTCTCCTCTTTTGTGCGTGGGACGGCGGCGCTCAGGGGCATCGAGCCCCTTCGCGCCGCGGGGCTTCGCGCGCTTGCGCGCCCGACACTTCGCGACCCGCCAGAGCGGCAAAGGGGAGGGGGATGGGGGGTGTGGTTCAACAAGGGAGGACGAGATGTCCATCACATTCCGCATCGCCACGGCCGCCGACGACCTGGACGGCCCGATCGCCACGATCAACGCCCGCCAGCTTGCCGCCCTGCGCACCTATCTGCGCGAGGAGAGCGTGCGCATCGGCACAGTGCTACTCGATCCCGACGCGGCAGAGGACGCGTTCCTGTCCTATCATTTCGAGGCCCGCGTCTGCCCGCTTGCGCTCGCCGCTCTCGCCAAGGTCTTCGACTTCGCGCCCGATGTCATCAGCGTCGTCGAGGAAGCCCAGTTCCGAGGCCGGCGCATCAGCGTCTACCGCTGTGAGCGGGGCGGCACGATCCACATGCGGATGGCGCTCACATCGGACCTCGGCCTCGAGCTCGACCTCGCTTCGAGCAACGCCTACGCGCTGCTCGAAAGCCTCGGTCTGCGCCCCGACAGCGTCGGCGAAATCCCGATCGAAACGATCCGCGAACGCCTCGCCAATCCGGCCATCCGCAGGCGCGCCGCCGAAGAAGGGGTCGCCGGCTATGTCGAGCGGCTCGACCGGCTTCTCGCCACGGCTGATTCCGACGAAACGTCCCGACTGGAATGGGCCCAGCTTCCACAGGCATCCCATGATGCCATGCACCCCGCGCCCGCCGCAAGGATGAGCGGTTCCCCCAATTTTGACCTGCGCTTCGCTACGCTTGCTCATGGCAAAATCGGCTCCCCCGCTCCCCGCCGGGCGGCCGCCCGCAAGCGTGCGGTCCTTGCCCCGGACGCGCCTCGCATGACCCCGGCACCGGCCTCTCATGGATGGAGGAAATCATGACCAACGAAGCAACACGCAGCTGCGACGATATCGCACTCTGGGCCGACGGCAGCTGGGCCACATTGGGGGACATCTCCAACGGCGACTATCATTGGAAAAGCGACGACTACGAGATCATCTCGCACCTCGAAACGGAGCGCCTCATCGCCCTCGGCGTCTATGATTAGCGACCCGAGCGGAATGGGCATAATTCCACCGCGTTCTATCGCGACGGGGACGGGGGCGTCGGTCCGCTGGCGCACCCATCTTCTTCGACGGGCAGATCGCCTGGCGTCGGTTACGCGCTCAACTCCAATGCGCTAGTGATGGCGATGCGCACCAACCAGAGAGAGCAGCATGAGCGAAGACGAGATCGCATTTCGCGCGGCCATCAACCTGCTGCGGGACTCTGTGGAAAGCGGCCGGATGCCCTCCGGTGAGAAGCTGACGAGCGATAGCAGCGCGCTTCACCAACGCGCCGCCGATCATCTCGAAACCCTTCTGCGGCAGAGCATGGCGGCCGGGCAACCATCCCCACCCTCAGAGGAATAAAATCTCTCACAGACTTCCCAGTCTGTCGTGGGGGGCGAGGCCGCGTCAAGGATGAGCGGTGCCCCCAATTTTGCCGCGGCCTCCGCTCCGCTACGCTCCACTCCACCCACGACAAAATCGGCTCCCCCACTCCCCGCTTCGCGGCGCGGGCTGCGCCCGCGTCCCTGACCCGACCTCACCCCCCACGACGGCCACTCCCCTGTCATTCAAGACAGCAGGAGGCTCACATGCAGACCACTTCGACCGTCGCCGGCACCGATACCGCCGCTTACCTCGCCGCCGTCGCTTGCGCCGAGCGCCGCGCACTCCACAGCTTCTTCGACCAGCACGTTATCGAGGACGAGGACATCGGCTACTTCACCATCGACGAAGCGGATTACGGCGCCCTGCCGACGACGCTCATCGACCGCATCGTCTACACCACGCCCGGGCGCATGGACGACGAACTCTAGAAACGACAGCGGAGGGGCCTCGGGCCTCTCCCCTTTTTTGCTGTCGGACAATACGGGCATGAGGGGCATCGAGCCCCCCATGCCCGTGCCGCGACTGTCGTCGCGGCGGGGATGCCTCAAGCCGCTAGCCGCTTCTCGACTTCCTCGATTCCGAGCTTCCGGATCTTGCCGACCAGCTCATCGAGGCGCTTGGGTGCCAGCTTCAGCAGACCGGACTTTTCGACCGCCTGAATCATCTGCTCCCGCTCCTTGTCCGCCAGCTTCTGCCGACGCTCTTCCAACCTGCGTGCGTCCTCTTCGATCGCCGCTCTTTCCTGTTCCAATGTGCGTGCCATAGGGGCCTCTTGGTTCACGCTGATCGGGCTATGAACGGTGACGTTATAGCCGCTGATCTGGTTGGCCGGAAGATGCAGTTGAGCGTGGCGGCTCGGCGGTCCTTCGGCCCGCCGACCGGGGCTCTATTCGCTAGGCCGCCGACGCCCCTTCGGGCCGCCGCCGACCAAGCTCACGGAGCCAACGCTGGCGCGTTGTCTCCGCCCGGTGGGGTAACGATCCCCTGCCGTCCGACGGTGGACGGGGCCACCGTCGATGGCGCGCTGGGTCTTCGCCCCATGCGCGCTGGGACGGTATCGCTCCGCTCGCATCCCGCGGTCGAACCCGGAATCATTCGCCCGCGACCGGCATTCCAACGATGCTGAAGCAGCGCCGGGGACCCTCAGCCGGTTCCGTCCAAAGGACGGCTTTGAACCTCGCCGGACTCGGAAACGACCCCCGTCCAGAAACGCCAACAGACGACCCGGAGCAGGGGATCAATCTCTAAGGATTAGCACACCTTACGCACCAAGGTGCATGACTTTTCCTTTGTTTTACAAATGGTTATCCATTGAATAACGTGTGGGACGTTGTGGGACACGTTTCGGCAGGATCGAATATCCTGCAATTCCAAAGGCTTGGGCGTGCTACAAGCGAACACGCCATTTCGGCCTTCCCGGATTTTCTTGCCCCGTAGCCCGGCCCACGCTATAAGCGGGACACTTTTTGAGACCCCGCCAGCCTCCCTGCTAGGAGGCTTGGTTTGACCACCGCTTTCAAGCACTGCACGGTCCGGCTCGATCGTGAGAAGTACAATCGTGTCGTCGCCATTGCGGCCGAGCGCGATTGCAGCCCCTCCGAACTGATCAGGAGCGCCGTTGACGCCTTCCTGACGTCGGCCGATCTCATCACAGCCAGCCAGCGCCGATTGGCGCGGATAAGCGAGTTCCAGCAACTCGCGCTCGACATCATTATCCGCGAGCAATTCCCCGAGTTTCGCGACCGGATCATCGCGGAAACCGACAAGCGCCTGGTGCAATATCATGGCGCGTAAGGACATCCGCTCGAACGGGCAGAACATCCCGCTGACCCACCATTCGGCGCGCGGTCAGGTCCATCGCAACTCGGGCAATTTCACCCGCGGCAGCCAGCTTCTCACCCATGAGATACTGATGTGGTTCTCGGGCGCCAAACTGCCGTTCGTCGTCTGGTTTTTCGTCTTCCTCGCGGCCTGGTTCATCATCCTGTCGATCAAGCTGGACGAACACGGGTTCCAGCTCATCTGCATGAAGCTCTACGCGACGCTCTGGAACTGGGTCGATCTCAATCCCAACAAGCGCGTCAACGTCACGCTCCCGACCGGCGAAATCATGCGAACGATCATGCCCGTCGTCCCGCACATCCCTGAGGTTCAGCAGGCCTGGTCCGTCGCCATGCGTGGCCTCCTCGGCTCCTTCCTCGTTTCGGTCTTTGTCGTCCTTCCGCTATCCCTCTGGTTCGTCGATATCTCGCGCCGGCGCGGCAAGTATATCCTTCAGGAGCGGCATGAGCGAGGGGCGATGCTGGTGACGCGTGACATCCTCTATTCGGAGGTCAGCCAGCACAATTTCGCCAAATATGAAGAGGAAGCCCGCCAGCACTTCCCCGGCATGTCACCGGCCAAGGTCCTGCAGCTCCCATTCGCGGAGCGCAAAGCGGCCGGCATCCATCATCCCTACTCGCTCGCCGGCATTCCCTATCCGCACCGGATGGAGCAGTCGCACACGATGCTGATCGGGACCACCGGCTCGGGCAAGACCACCGAGCTGCGCAGCCTGGTCCGGCAGATGCGCGACCGCCAGGACACCGCCGTCATCTTCGACCTGACCGGTGCCTATGTCGAAGCCTTCTACGACCCGGCGCGCGATACGATCCTCAATCCGATGGACCTGCGATGCCCGGCCTGGTCGATCTTCAATGATTGCCGCACCCACAGCGAATTCACCGCCGCGGCCGCCGCGCTGATCCCCTCCGACGGTGGATCGTCCGATCCCTTCTGGGCGCTCGCCGCGCGGACCCTGTTCATCGAGATGTGCGTCCGTCTGCAGGAGCGCGGACAGACCACCAATCTCGCATTGTCAGAGAACCTGATGACCGCCGATCTGAAGCGCGTCCACCGCTTCCTCGCCAACACCATCGCCGATCCGCTGACGGCCCCTGAAGCCGCCCGCATGGCCGAATCGATCCGCGCCGTGTTCAATACCAACGCGCAGGTTCTCCGCTTCCTGCCCGACACCGGCGAGCCCTTCTCGATCCGCGACTGGATCACGCGCGACAAGAAGCCCGGCAGCATCCTGTTCATCACCTCCAACTATGTCGATCTGCCGATGAACCGGGCGCTGCTGACGCTGTGGATGGACCTCACGATCAACCGCCTCATGACCATGCCGCGCACCCGCTCGCTGCGCACCTGGTTCATGTTCGATGAGCTTGGCGCGCTCCATAAACTGCCCGCGATCGAAAACGGCCTGCAGACCGCCCGCGCCTTCGGCGGCGCCATGATCCTCGGTATCCACAGCTTCGAAAAACTGGTCGAGGTCTACGGCGAACAGGGTGCCCGCAACCTGGCCTCGCTCGCCCGCTCCAAGCTGATCCTCGCCACCGCCGATCTCGACACCGCCGAGCAATGCGCGCGCTATATCGGCAACCGCGAGGTGCGCCAGATGGATGAGGCGTACAGCTATGGCTACAACAACACCCGCGACGCCTCGACCCTGACGCCCCGCAAGCAGGTCGAACCGCTCGTCATCGCCGACGACATCACGAACCTGCCGTCGATGCACGGCTTCGTGAAATTCCCCGACGGCTTCCCCGCCGCCCGGATATTGCTCGAGTGGAAGGACTACCCGCAAGTCGCGGAGGGCTTCATTCCACGGCCCGATTTGCAGCCCGTCCGGTCGAGGCGCGGAGAGGAAGTCTTTGGCGGGGACGGCGGCGAAGCAGGCGGGCGTGATGGCGCCCTGCAGATCGTGGAAGAGGTGGTCGACGCCACCAATATCGCGAAGGAGATGGCGGCGCGGATCCTCTCCGATCCGATCGAGGAGGAGAATGCGGAAACCGCCCGCAGAGCATCCCAGCGCAGTGACGATCGTGATGAGCAGTCGCCGCCGACCACCCACGCCGCCGACAAGGCACAGGCGGCGCGCGGCAATGGCGAGGAGCAGACGACAGCCCCGCGCGATCGTGATGATCGGCGCGACGGCCACCACGCCCAGCGCGCGCCACAGGTCGAGGATCAGACCCTCGTCGAGCTGCGCCAGGCGTTCACTCCTGGACGCGACGACGACAGCATGGACATGGGGATCTAGCCCATGCTCTCGGTCGCCCCCGTCCGCTCCGCATCCGGCGCTGCGAACTACTTCGCCAAGGACGACTTCAAGGACAATTATTACACCGCCGACGGTTCGTCCGAAGTCAGCATGTGGGAAGGGGAGGGCGCCGACGCGCTCGGCCTGCAGGGCGAGGTGTCAAAGGACGCCTTCGAAGCAATCCTACACGGCATACTCCCCAATGGCGAAGGGGTCGCGAGGCACGAAAACCGGCGTGCTGGGGTGGACCTCACATTCTCGATGCCGAAGTCGGCATCGGTCATGGCCTATATCGCCGGCGACAAACGCGTGCTCGACGCCAATATGGCGGCCGTCCGCAAGACGATGGCATGGGTCGAAAAGAACCTCGCCGAAGGCCGCAAGGATGTCGAGGGACGCAAGGTGCCGGTGCAGACCGGCAATCTCGTCTACGCGCTCTTCCAGCACGACACGAGCCGCGCGCTCGATCCCCAGGCCCATATCCATGCCGTCATCGCCAATCTCACCAAGATGCCCGACGGCAAATGGCAGGCGCTTCATGCCGACAGAATCTGGAGCAGCAACACCACGATCGGCTCGATCTACCACGCCTTCCTGCGGGAGGGCTTGGAGACGCTCGGCTACCAGATCGACGCCAAGGGCAAGCACGGCACCTTCGAGATTTCCGGGGTGCCGAAGGCGGTCCTCGAGGCGTTCAGCCAGCGGCGTGAACAGATCCTCGAAAAGGCCGCAGAACTCGGGATCGTATCCCCGAAGGGACGCCTCGCCGTCACGGCAAACACGCGAGATCCCAAGCTCAACGTCGAGGATCGCGACGGCCTTCAAAAGGACTGGATCGACAAGGCGGCTGCGCTCGGTTTCGACGGGAAGGGCCTAGTCGCCTCCGCCGTGGCGCGCGCGGGTCACTCGCTTGCCGACAGCAAATTGGAACGGGGCTTCCGCGCGGTCAGCGAAGCCATCAGCGGTGCGCGTGAAAAGCTCGGTAGCTTCCTTCGCCCGCATGATCCGCTCGTCGACAGCGCGCTCTCGCGCGTGACCCAATCGCCGGCCGAGGCACGAACCCAACTCGCGGTCGCATCGGCCGTCCGGATCCTCTCGGAGCGCGAGGCGGCCTTCAACGTCAATCTCGTCGCGAAGACGGCGCTCGATCTCGGCCTGAAGGGCGTGACGATCGATACCGTCGAGCGCCGCATCGCGCAGATGGTGGAGAAACGGCAGCTCATCCCGGGCGCCGTGCGCGACGGCGACAAGGGCATCCGCATGGTGACGACGCAGGAGGCGCTCCGCACCGAGGAGAGCATCCTGAAGGCGGTGGCAGCGGGTAGCGGCAGGGCATCGCCCATGATCGCGGCCAGCGACGCGCCGTCGCGACTGCAGGCTGCTGCAACACGGGCTCTCAATCCTGGCCAGCTCGCCGCCGCGACGCTCATCGTTTCGTCGGCCGACCGCACCGTCACTGTGCAGGGCGTCGCCGGCGCCGGCAAGTCGACCATGCTGCAGGCGGTCGCGCGAATGGCCGAGGCGCAGGGCCGCGACATCACCGGCCTTGCTTTCCAGAACAAGATGGTCGCGGACCTGGCAGAGAGTGCCGGCATCAAGAGCCAGACGATCGCATCGTTCGTGCTGGCGAACGAGCGGTACATCAGCGAGCGCGATACCCCGCGCTACGACGCAGCCCGGGCGAAACTCGACGGCACCATGCTGGTCGTCGACGAGACGTCGATGGTCTCGAGCGACGACATGCTCAAGCTGCACCAGATCGCGCAAGCGCTGGGCGTGGACAAGCTGGTCCTGGTCGGCGATCGCCAGCAGCTCTCGTCGATCGACGCCGGCAAGTCGTTCGCGATGATCCAGGCGGGCGGCGGCACGATGGCGCGGATGGACGAGAATATCCGTCAGCGCACCGACACGCTGCGCACGGTCGCTGCCCTTGCCAATGTCGGCAAGGCCGGCGAGGCATTGAAGGTTCTTGGGCGCAATGTCGTCGAAAGCGCGAGCCCCGCCGATGCCGCCGCCGAAATGTGGCTGGGGCTCTCCTCGGCGGATCGCGAAGCCACCGCCGTCTTCGCCTCGGGCCGTGCCTCGAGAGCGGTCATCAATCAGCGCATTCAAGACGGACTGGCGGCAGAGGGTAGCGTGAGGGGGGAGGGCATCCACCTCACCGTCTATGAGCGCGTCAACCTGACCCGGGAGGAACTGCGCTACGCGTCGAGCTACCGGCAGGGCCAGACGCTCGATGTCGGCCGCGGGGGCGCTCAGGACGTCGGCCTTGAGCAGGGTCGCTACGACATCACCAAAGTGCTGCCCAACGGCAAGGTCGAGCTGAACGACGGCCGAAGGAAGATCCGCTTCGATCCGCAAAAGCTGTCGCCAACCGAGAAGCGCGACCGGCTCGAGCTCACCGAAAAGAAGGACCTCCACCTGCGCGAAGGCGACAAGATCCGCTGGACCGTCAACGACAAGGACCGCGGGCTGCACAATTCCGCGCTCGCCCGCGTGCTCACCGTCGACGCGAACGGCGTCACCGTCGAAACCGCCGGCAAACAGCGGTTCACCCTCGATTTGGGCGATCCGATGCTGTCGCGGCTCGACCTTGCCTACAGCCTCAACATGCACATGGCGCAGGGCATCACGACCGACAAGGCGATCACCGTCATGTCGAGCCACGAGCGGAATCTCTCCAACCAGCGTCTGTTCAACGTCGGCGTCACCCGCGTGCGTGACGATCTGACGATGGTGGTCGACGACAAGGAGAAGCTGGAGCGTCAGCTCGACCTGAACCCCGGCAACAAGACCTCCGCGCTCGAAACGCTCGGCCGCCTCGATATCGATGGCAAGAAGGGGCCGAGGAAGCCCGAGAAATTCGACCCCGGCCTGATCGACGGCATCGATCTGTCGGATCTGCCGCCCATGCCCACCGATCTTCCGCCCCTTCCCGACCGCGCCGCCAAGCCTGCGGAGCCGGCGAAGGGCGCCGATCTCAAGGCGCCCCCGGATCTCAAGCCCGACCGCGGCGACGTGGTGCCGCCGCTGCCGGAGCGCAGTCTGGGCCTCGATTTGTAAGTGCATACCCGCCGGCATGGTGCCGGGGGCAATTTAGGGAGACTGACTATGGCTGGTTGGGATTTCGAAGAAGCAGGCAAATTCGGCAGCGAACGCGCCGCTGAAGATTATGCCAAGCGCAACAACATCGACGTGCGCGACATCCGCACCCGCCGGAAGGGTGACCAGGTCGAACTGGAGATCCGTCGCTCCGCGCTCGATGGCCGCTCGCTGCGCGACAGCGGCGAGGGCCGCCGCGACGGTTGGACCTGAGCGGGAGGGGACGGTGGTGAATACCCTGCACAACCGTCCGGATCTCCGCACCAGCCCGGCCCACAATTCCCGGCGTCCTCGCGCCCGTCGGCGATTTGCGCGAGCCGATCCCGTCGACTCGTACCGCGTTGCATGAGGAAACTTTACCCATGAAAACCTGCGTCCTCGCTCTCGCCACCGCTGCGGCCCTCGCCTCGCCCGCAACCGCACAAAAACTTGGCAAGGGAGGCACCGGCGTCGACGAGAGTTCGGAACTGCCGCAGTGCAGCCAGTCGCTCGGCATCGTCGCTCTCGTTGAAGATAGCAGCGTCGCCGGAGTTGAAGAGCAGCTTCCCCCTGGCATGCGGGCACTTGTGCAACTCGCCGAGCGCCAGAACGGCGGGTCGACCGCGCGCGTGGATCCGCTGCCGCTCCTGAAGCTGCTCGTGGCCCGATCGGGCTGCTTTCAGGTGGCCGAGCGCGGCGAGACATTCGACGCGCTGCAGAAGGAGCGCCTTCTTGCCGCTGGCGGCTCCGTCGAGAATGGCTCGGCCCTGACCGGCGCAACCCTGAAGGCGGCCGACTATCTCCTGACCGCCCAGGTCCTCTATACCGACGACAACGGCAAGGGTGGCGGCGCTGGCGGCGGCATGTTCGGTTCGGCCGTGGGCCTCAAGACCAAGACCCTCGAATCCCAGACCATGTTGACCCTCGTCAACGTCAAGACCGGCATCCAGCAGGCCGTTGCGACCGGTTCCGCGCGAAAGAAGGACTATAGCGTGGTCGGTGGCGGTTTGCTGCTCAGTCTGGGCGTCGGCGCGCTAGGCGGTGCATATACGAACACGGACCCGGGCAAAGTGCTTAGCCTCGCCATGCTGGACGCCTTCAGGAAGCTGACGCTCGACGCGCAGCGGCGGATCGCGCCTGTCGCCACGACCCCGCCTGCAGCGCCACCCACGGCGGCCACGAAGCCGGTCCCGGCCAGGAGAAACTGAGAAAAGGGGGAGGGGGCGATGGACATTGGGCGAGGTTCTTTTCGTGCTGAAGGGACGGGTCGGCCGAGGGCCATTTACAATCCTGACCGTCGTCGGTTGGGGAATGGCATTCGGATTCGTTCGCTATAATCCCGTCGCGGTGCTGCAGCACAGTAGCGCCCAAACCATCGCGGTTCCTTGGGTTCGCGCTGCTCTTGCTCTGGATCAGTGTGGCCATCCCGCGCTACGCATAATCGATGCCTTCGGAGAGCATGCGGAAGTCGGGCTGGGCGTCGCTGGCCTTCTTCTCGTTGGGCACGATGTCGATCTCGGCCCGGATCGTCAGCATCCCGAGCTGACCCTTGAAGCCGCCATTCGAATTGCGGGTGACATGTCCGATTGCAGGCATTGATAAGTCTCCTTCTTTCGCCCCGAACCATTTCCGGGCGACAGCTGACCTCAAAGGGACGGCCGGGAGCCGGGGCCATGAACCCGAAGGGCCGGAGCGGCAGCGGAGGACCGGAGCGAAGCGCTCATTTGTGAGCGAAGCGGCCGCGAGGAGCCCGTGCAAACGGGCGGGGAAATGAGTACGAGAGCGATGGTTTCGAGGGCCCGGCAGCTTTCCCAGGTCAAAGCCAGGCGCCGGGAAACGGGACCTGGGGCGATCTCAAGGAGACCAATGCCAGCCATCGGTATCCCACGCGCCCGAGACTATGCCAGCGGCCCGGGGGAACGAGAGATGCGCTGATTCCGGGCTCTCAAGCGTGACCTACGACCGGCCGGCTCGCATCCAGACCGGCGTTCCCGCCTATCGCCGGCGCTCGGAGATTCGCTTCTGGCCCCCGGCCAAGCTTCCGTTCGTGGACCAGCGAAACGCATGGCGGCCGGGGGCGCGAGGCCGCGACCTTCGCTCACTCCGGACCGAGCTGCTCGCCGTCGACTTCAATGCGCACCTTCGATGGATAGAAGGAGAGGCAGTCACGAATAGGGTCGGCCTCGCCGAACGGCGCCGGATAGGTCCAGGCCGCGTCCTCGACGCGTTTGCCTTCGACCTCGACATGCCAGTGCCGGGCCTCGCCCTTGTAAGGGCACTGCGTCACCTTTTGGCTGCGGGTCAGAAACTTGGTCCGAACCGCCTCGGGCGGCAAACAGAAGCGGGGCGGAAGGCTGGTTTCGAAGAGGATTAGCGCCCCGCCGGCTGTCGGCGATCGTCTCGCCGCCGAATTCCACGCGGACGCGCTTCGGGAATTCCTCCCAATAGAGGGTCTGTTCCGGCCCTTGCCGCTCGAAATTGAAGGAGCCGGCGCCTTCGGAGCAAAGGGCGCTCGCCCGATGGTCAAGGCCATGATGAACTCTCCTTCCCGGCAAAAATTTTTCCGATGCGCATCACGGGCACGTCGCCGTTGAAATCACGAACAGGGCTTCGACCCGCGGGTTCCGCGCAACGGGAGAAGTCGCCGCGCGGATCGGCTCATCGGTTCGCGCGATCATCAGAGCTTGGCAAAGCGCCGGCTGCGCGAACAGGGGCGCCGCGCAGCCGGCGGCCGCAGGGGCGTGCGGCATGAAAGGCCGCGGGGGCTGGCGGCCTCACCCTTAGTTCGCGGCAAGCCGGGAAAAGGTTACTTAGGCCGATCGCTGGGCCACACAACAAATGCCGATTGTGCGCCAGGCGCCAGCGTGGCAGCAATCCGGTATGACGCCGAAGGAAGCCCTACGACGCACCTGCTCCCGGGCACCGCTCCGGCGCTCGCTCACAGTGGCGGTCGCCGTGGGAACGGTTCTCAACGCGATCAATCAAGGGCCGGAGCTGATCGCCGGCCATCCGCTGATCATCTGGAAGTTCGCGCTCAATTATTTCGTGCCGTTCGCGGTGGCGAGCTACGGCTGCTACTGGGCATTCCGGAGCTCGGACTGAAGGGCTTCCCGCCGCGACCCCCATCGGCTGCAGTCACCAGCGCAGGAGGGGGGCCCGACGAGCAGGCCGATTACTCCGGCCGCGAAAATGCCTGCCGTGTACCAGCTCGCTAGGAACGTCGCGGTCGTCTCGGGGCAGAAGAGCGCATAGACAACCGCCACGGTAGAGCCGGCGGTCACTCCCGCGAGCAAGCCGGCAAGCCGCAGTCGCGTCGGCGCCAGCCGCTTGAACGCCCAGGCGACCCCGAGCAGCACCGGCACCATGGTGATCGCGACAAGGCAGGTTTGCCACGTCGAGCCAAGCCACAGCTGCTCGCGAACGCCCGGCGCGCTCATCATCTGGACCGAGAGCTTTTTCGCTCCCGATGCGCCCGTGCTCGAAGAGCAGGATTATGCCACCTTGAAACCGTCGCAACTGGTGAGGCGCAAGGTGCGTCTGCATCCCGCGACGCGGATCGCGCGCTTCGAAACGCCGGCCGTGACGATCTGGCAGGCGCACCGCGCCGGCGGCGAGTTCGAGGAACTCGAGCCCGAATGGAAAGCAGAGAGTGCGCTCGTCACCCGCCGCAGCAGCCGGGATCAGCGTGAATCTCATCGACGAGGCCGCCCATGCCATGCTCGCCGCAATCAAGAGCGGCCACCCTCTCGGGTCCGCGATCACCGCCACTGCCGAATCCCACCCGGACGCGGACCTCTCGAAATCGCTGACGACGATCATTTCGACCGCGGCCCTCACGATCAGGCCCTTGGAGGACGGCAGACCATGGTGACCGTTGCTGAGGGACGTCCGGGATTGTGGACGCCGTTCCGTCTTTTCGCCCGCGCGGCGGAAGCGATCCCGAGCTGGCTTCTCCCGCTGATCCAGCGGGTCGGCATCGCGGCCGTGTTCTTCCCCAGTCAGGCCGGACGAAGGTCGAGGGCATCTTCACCCTGACCGACAGCACCTTCTATCTGTTCCAGACCGAATACCGGCTGCCGTTCATCGCTCCGGTCCCAGCGGCGTACATTGCCGCCGCGTCCGAGCACATATTCCCGATCCTGCTCGTGCTGGGCTTATTCACCCGGCTTTCGGCGCTCGCTTTGTTCATCATGACGCTGACGATCGAGATTTTCGTCTATCCCGACGCGTGGCCGACGCATCTGAGCTGGCCGCCATCCTGATCCCCCTGATCGCCCGCGGCGGGGGCAGGGTCTCGCTCGACCATCTATTGCGCATCCCATGACGCCGGACATCGAACCCTTGGCGGCGGAGTAGCGCCTCGGTAGCGCGAGAAGCGATCGACGGCATCGAATCTCCGCTCGGTGCCGAATGGCGGTTCCACCTTCCGCGACGTCGGCCTTCCCGCGTCTTCAATCTAATTGGAGCGCTCCGGTGATTCCTACGCCGCGAGCGCGTCAAGCACCGGGCAGTTGGGGACGGTGCCGCCTGAACATTGCGACGCAGTCTTGGCCAGGATGCTCTCGATACGGTTCAGGTCGCGGATCTTCGCGCGAATGTCCGCGAGATGCGTCTCCGTCCGCTCCTTCACTTCGGCGCAAGTCTGGCCGGCGACGTCGATGAGCGTGAGGAGCCCGCGGATTTCCTCGATCGAGAAGCCGAGCTCCCGCGCGCGGAGAATGAAGCGGAGGCGAGCGACATGGGTCTGATCGTAGATGCGGTACCCGGCTGCCGTGCGTGGCGGATCGGGCATCATCCCGATATTCTCATAATAGCGGATGGTCTCGAGGTTGCATCCGGTCTGCCGCGCCAGCTGAGCCCGCTGCAAGCCTATCAGCTTATGGGTCATGCGAAAAAAAGTCCTTGAGCCTGTACGTTCTACAGACCTTATACGGTCTCTGTCTGAACGCAAGGTGATTCGCAATGGACACTCTCCAGCCGATCGCGCCCTCCGGATTTCAAGCGCCATGCCGGACCGCCGGAGCGAATCATCAACCAAACCAGCTTTGATCGATCGGCGCGACGTCGAGTGGCAAATAGTGGAAATGGCCAAAGCGGACGGGCCGCGCAGCCTCAATCCCGATGGGCTTTTGAAGCGGCTCGCGCGCATCGACGCCGGCTATTCACCCGCCGACATTCTCCGAATTCTCGAGCATGTTGCCCGGCGCCGCGGCTGCATGCCCGTGATCCAGGATGATCTGCTCGAGTTCTTTTCGGGGCTGGAAGAGTCGATCGCCCCCTCCCGTCGACCTTCCAGCTCCGTTCACGCTCTGCCCGCGCCCCGAGTCAATGCCCCGACTCGTGCGCGCGGGCAGAGCCCTTCGCTTCAAGGAATGCAGCCATGTCCATGCCGATGATTGTTCACCAGCGCTGGTGTGCCGCCTCGCGGGACACGCCGCTTTGGGCAAGGTCGCTTCTGGCCATTTCGGGCTCGCTGTTCGCCTTGATGGGGAGCCATCCTTGCGGCGGCCGGCGTATTCGCCACCTCGGACGGGTCGATCTTTTACATGCTCGCGGCCTCGGTCTCATCGCTTCAGGGACTTTGCTCGCCAGGCGGCACGTCGCGGGCGCCTGGGCCTACATGGCGGTCTACGCGGCCACGGTCCTCTGGTCGCTGCACGATGTAGGGCTCGGAGGTTCGTCGCTCCTGTACCGGCTGATGGGCCCGCTCGTCATGCTCTTCATGATCGGCGCATTGTTGCCGGCACTGTGTAATTGGAGCCGAAGCAGGACCATAGGTATCTGCGCAGCCTGATGATCGGGACGGTCGCCATCGGCCTGATTGCCAGTAGCTCCGAAGTGGCTGGCCGCACGCCGCAAATCTCATTCGTGGGAGACCTTCGATGAAATGCGATTGGAGAAACGAGGTGCGCGTCGAATGTTTCACGCGCGCCGATCTTGTCCCCCCAACAATGTTCGGGGAAGCGGCCTGGGACGCTCTGCTTGCACTTTATGCCGACGAGCACAACGAGCTCACGCTGGACGGGCTCTCCGGTCTGGTCGGCGTTCCGGCGCCGTCTCTGCAGAAATCTCTCGTCGGACTGGAGCGGCAACGGCTAGTCAGGGGCGAACTCGACCATGACAGCGGCAAGATCCGTGCCGTTCTGACGCCCGGCGGCCAGCACCTGCTTTAGAAGTATCTTTCGGCAACGAACGCGCTGCAGGCCCGGCACTGCGAGCCCCCACAACGGTATTTCTTGCGAGCTTCGATCAAGCGATCGGCTTGAGCGGTCCAGTGCCTTTCGGGATCTTGATCTTAGTGCAGGTCCCTTTGGGGACCAGCCTGAACGCATTTGCCTTGGTAATCAACCTTGGACGTGTCGGCGCAGGTCGTTCCCGGTCCGGCCTGGCAATCATTCTGCGCGGCTCGCGCAAGGCCATAGCATTTCTCGACCGAACCCGTGCCCAGCTTGGCCATCGTGGCGTTCATCGCCGCCATATTGCCCTGCGCGGCCATGTTGCCGCCCATCGCCATGTTGCCCATCTCGGCGTTGGGAGCATTCGCCCCAGCGGTTTGCTGCTGGTTCTGGGAGTTTTGGGCGCCTTGGGTGCAGCCGGCGAGGATGGCGAACGCTGCGGTGGCAGTGGCGATTGCGGTAGCGCTCATGACTTTCCTCCTTCAAGACACAAAACCCCGATCCCTTTTCGTTGCACGTCAGTGGCCGGTTACTCGGAGGTGATATTCCGGCACTGGCTTTGCCAAATCGGGGATTGACCGGCCTCCACAAGTTCTCCGCACTCACGGAAGCCAATGATTCATTCTGGATCTTTTCGTCGCCAGATACTGATGATTGAATGGTGTTTCGCCACCAGTGAGAAGGATACGCTCCTCCACCGCAATACCAAATCGATGTAGGGCTCTGACCTTTTCGGGGTTATTCGTAAGCAGCCTGACGCTGGGTGCTCCGAGATCGTGCAACACCGCGGCTGCGCCCGCATAGTCCCGGGCGTCGATCGCAAGGCCAAGCTCGACATTGGCGTCGACGGTGTCGACGCCGGTATCCTGCAGAGCATAGGCCCTGATCTTGTTGGAAAGACCGATACCGCGACCCTCTTGCGTGTTAAGATAGATCAGTATGCCGTAA
Organism: Sphingobium sp. SA2; assembly: GCF_032227065.1. Classification (NCBI taxonomy): domain Bacteria; kingdom Pseudomonadati; phylum Pseudomonadota; class Alphaproteobacteria; order Sphingomonadales; family Sphingobiaceae; genus Sphingobium; species Sphingobium sp. SA2. The sequence goes on along the minus strand of NZ_JAPMXX010000002.1, from coordinate 98,964 downwards.
TTGCTCGCGGCAATGATCGATAGTGCGGCATTAAGCTGATATCTGCAGTCACACCGGAGGGAGCCTAACGCGTCACCGGTCACGCAGGCGCTGTGAAGGCGCACGATCGGCAGCAAACCCTCGGAGTCTGCCGCGCGATGAACGAGCGCGATGAGTTCGTCCCTAGGCTGGTCGCGACGATATGCGTACGCCGACAAGACCCTCGACGTGCCATTAACGTCGAGCGGCAATGTCGTGCGAGCAACCCGAGAATATCCATTTATGGTCATCTTCAATCATTCCAAATGCTGACGTCTGATCGAACGCTTGCGAGCTCCTGAGCGCAGAGCCCCAAATGAGTGCCGGCGCGTCATGGACGTGGCCGTCTGGCGCTAGGTGACGTTCCGCGCAGCGTGCCGAAGGAGATTAGAGCGCGAGGGACGGCCGCCCAAAGCCTGGCATCGGGCAAAGATCACGAAGCACCTTGTTCTCCAACTCCGCGTCTCGAAGGAGAAACTTGACCACGTCGCCGATGCTGACGATGCCGCATAAGCAATTAGAGTCGAGCACCGACAGATGACGCGCCCTGCTTGCGGTCATTATCTCCATCGCCCGCCTGACGCTGTCATCCGGAGAACAGGTTGGTCCAGGAGGGCTCATCACGTCGCGAACCTTCAGCTTGACCAGGGCGGCGCCATGATTTGCGAAGCCAAGCAGAACATCACGTTCCGAAAGGAACCCGAGCAGCTTGCGGCCGTCGGTGCTGACAAGCAGGGCCCCGATCGCGTCAAGTCTCATCCGCTCAACGGCCTCGGTAATGGACGTGTCCGGCTCGGCCATGACCATCCAGTCACCTTTGGCCTTCAGAATTGCCGCTACAGTCATTTCATCGCTCCTATCCTAATGGAGGCGAGCAGCCTGGCGACCTTCATTCGAGGGTCTGCGCTCGTTCACCGAATCGGTTTTGCGCTCTGTAGAGACTACAGGGTCAAGCGAAAAATCCGATCGAGTGCCTTTGATCTGGAGCCCGACAGGTGGGCACGACGTCCGTGGACGAGCGCCGCCATGGCCACGCCGCCTACGGAGAGGCCGCTGGAGGTTGGTGTCTCTCCATTTGGTAGGTTCACGGCCTTTTTCTTCTGCCGCTGCGAAAGTGCGAAAAATGCGTGGGGCTGCTGACAGATTCCGGCTCGATCGGTCAGCGCCGCCCGGCATCACAGCACCCTGATATCAGTGACGTCTGACATTTGACGGAGTCGATCCATGAATTCGCGATGCCGCGTGGGCGTGTCACAAAATGAGATGTGCATCAGGAATTTTCCCTGCAGCCGCTGGTATGCAAGCGGGCCCTCCTGGAACCGGCATTTGCTGAGCGCATCATGAACGGCTTGGACGACGTCCTCATTTTCAAATGTCGTGATTTGATATTCGAGGATGCGCCACTTTTCGCCCAGTCGTTTCTCGATGAGCGCGAGCACACGCAACGCGGCGAGCGTCAAGCCGACGCCCATTCCCACCAACACATATTCCTTCACGGCGGCGGCCAGGCCCAGGGCGCCGTTCACCCAGATAAGAGCGGCAGTAGTCAGTCCGCGCACGGTCCCGCGATGCTGCAATATGACCCCCGCCCCGAGGAAGCCGAGGCCGGTCACCACATTTGCCGCAATCCGCCCGGATTCCATCCCCGGGACGGACCGCCCGGCCAGGACGAATATGGCCGTGCCCACCGTGACCAGAAACTGCGTCCGAAGGCCCGCGGGTTTGCGCGACAGTTCCCGCTCGAGGCCCAGCGTCAGGCCAACCGCCGCGGCGACAGCAAGGGGCAGCAGGATGTCGATGATGAGCTCAGGAAACAGCATGGAGGGGCTCCCTAGTGAAGCAAGCTTTGCTGTCGGCACCACCAGCGGAAATCATGTGCTCCATTTGTCCATCCAGCGAGGTAAGGACTGCGGCGCACCGCGGGGAGAAAGCCTTGGTGGCTGGAGGCCCAGTCCTCCAACACCGGATGCGGGCAATTTCAGCTCATTCCCGGCTCGGCGCGAGCAGCCAATCGGGCGCGGGTCTGCCGATAGGCAGCCTCAATGAGATATCCCGTATGCCGAAAGTCCAGGACGTCCACCTCCTCTCTGAGATCTGGCCGGATGGAATGAACCTCGATATGCCGGTGAAAATGCTTCAATTCGGCGCGATACTTGCTGTCGAGCGCAATGGAAAAGCTCCGCATGACAATGTCAGCCCAGCCTCGCAGCGGAGTGGGGCAGCGTTCTGCGCACATGCATTCGATCATGTAGACCGACCGGGCGCCGAGCTCGTGCGCCTTGTCGAGCGGAGCGTTGTTCGTGATGCCGCCGTCGACATGCAGCCGGCCGTCGAGTTCGACCGGCGGGAATATGCCTGGCAGGCTCATCGAAGCGATCACCGGCTCGACCAGATCCCCCTGTCCATGCCAATAGCAGGCGCGGCCCGCTTCGAGGTCGGTCGTGACGACCGCCAACGGGATGGCGAGATCTTCAAACCGCGTCGCAGGCAGCGTGCGACGCAGCCAATTCCGCAGCGGCGCGAGGCTCAGGAAGCCGGGGCGACGCCTCGGATGGAAAAGCCAGGCCCAATTGGGCGAGATTGCTCGGCGGAGCCGAAACGCGCGCCACAGCGCGATGAGTTCGGACGGAGCCATGCCACCACCAATATAGGCGCCGTTCAGCGCCCCGATGGAACTGCCGAGGATGAAATCCGGCCGCACGCCGGCCTCTGTCAGCGCCCGGTAAAATCCAGCCTCCATGGCACCGCGACTGCCACCGCCGCACAAGAGAAGCCCCACCCGCGATGGATCACGGCGTGTCAAAACCCGCTCTCGTGGGAGGGATTTTGCCAACCTTCAGCGTCCCCAGATGATCGGGCCGTCAAGGCCTCTGAAGCGTGGGGAGAACCAAGGATAGCTGGTTATCCCGAGCTTCGGAATTGCTGCTGCTGTTGTCATTTCGTCGCTCCTGCCTTCCGATCGGAGGACAGCCTGGTCGGGCCCTCCGATTCAGCGAATCGGTCTTGCGCTCTGTAGGGGCTACGGGGTCAAGCGAAAATCCGATTGCGCCTTTGCTCTGGAGCCCCGACTCCCGGCTCCGTGCCTCCTGGGGCAAGACACAAGGCGGAGGCGAAAGGAAAAAATGCTGATCCGCCCCGGGGTGCCAATCGAGTTGGAAGCCGAGTCCTGCCGTAGGCGTTTTGCCAAATATCCGTTCCGCGGTGCGGCTCTTGCACCCGAAAGCCGCATCAGCTTGCGCAGCACGACAACTGCTTGACGTCCTTGGTGAAGGTGATCGCGGCGAGCTTCAGGCCTTCCGCCTTCGTGAGGTAGGGATGGAAGGTTTCAACGAGATCGTGGACCCGCAAGCCTAAGCGGATGGCGAGCGTGGCTTCCTGAATGACCTCGCCCGCCTCGGCAGCGAGGACATGCGCACCAACTAGTTTTCCGCTGCCTTCCTCGGCAACGAGCTTGATCAGGCCTTTGGTGTTACGGGCCGCGATGGCCGCCGGCACATAGTCCAATGGCAGCACGGCTGCTTTCACGTTTCGACCGCTCGCCCGCGCCTGTTCTTCGGTCATGCCGACGCTCGCAACCTGCGGATCCGTGAAGGTCACGCGCGGCAATGCGGTCAGATCATAGCCGCGCTCTGCGTTCCCGATAGCATTGTCGGCGGCGAGGCCGCCGGCATAGGCAGCGACGTAGACAAACATTGGATTTCCAATGCAGTCCCCGGCGGCGTAGATGTCCGGATTGTCGGTTCGCAAGCGTCCGTCGATGATTATTCCGCCGCGCTCATCGAGCTTCACGCCAGCGCGTTCAAGGCCAAGATCTTCCGTATTTGGCCGCCGGCCGGTGGCGACCAACAACTGTTCGGATTCAATGGTGCGCTTCGCGCCGTGGACGACCAGGTCGATCCTGTAGCCGCTCTCGTCACGATGGACTCGCTCGATCTTGACGCCGCACAAGACCTCCATCTTTTCATCGTTCAGATAGCCGCACAGCGCGTCGCCGATTTCCGGCTCCTCTTGCGGCACGATCCGCGCCGCGCCTTCGAGCACGGTCACCTTGACGCCGAAACGATTGAAGAGCTGGGCCAGCTCGAGACCTATTGCGCCCCCGCCGATCACAATCAGCGTTTTGGGCAGCACAGGAAGGTCAAGCGCGTCCGTGCTGTCGAGATAACCGGCTTCCTTCAACCCGGGTATTGGCGGCGCTGCGGGACGTGAGCCGGTGGCGATAAGGATCTTGCTGGCGGTCACGGCTCGGCCGTCGACATCAAGGCCCCGCCCGCCCGTCAACTCGGCGCGTCCCCGGACGATCGTGATGTTGGGATAGGCGCCTGCCACATTGACGTATTTTCCCTAAGGGCGGCGACCAGTTCATTCTTTTGCTCGATCACCCTTTGCCAATCTGAGGGCGGCGGGCAGGCGGCCAGTCCCTCGAAGTTGGGATATGCGGAATGGAAGCAGTGTTCGGCGGCGCGGATGAGCGTTTTGGATGGCACGCAGCCGATGTTCACGCAGGTGCCGCCGATGGTCGCATGCTCGATGATCGCGACTTTCGCTCCCAATTCCGCACCTTTGATCGCAGCGGAGAAAGCGGCCGAACGGCTCGGCCGATCGGTTGCTCAGTCCGCGCTGAGACAGACGCTCTCCGCTGGAAGGATATCCCTCCAGCGGCATACGAGCTTGCAGTAGGCTTCGCCCACGGGTCTGATCTTGCGATCGAGGTTCGAACAGCCCGAGCGGGTTCACGTGCCCGTTGTCCTCGCGGAGCGCGGTGTCCCAATCGACCTGGTCGAGGAGGCTGTACCAGGTAAATCCGATGATCGGCACGCCCGTCCTGCTTGAGACGGAGCATGTTGAGCCACTCCTTCTCGGGCCAGTCGGGAGCGCTCTTCGCGTCGGCGAGGTTGGTCTCGGTGTGCATCACGGGCAGGTGGTAGCGATCGAAATATTGCCTCGTGATGATGTAATAGCCGAAGATATCTCCTGACGGCGTGATCGGCCCATCTCCGGTGGCCACCATATGCTCGTTCGTCAAATAATAATCGTTGCCCATGATCGAATAGGGCTTGAGCCTCGGTGCGTGCTGGATGAACCAATCGTATTCAGCTCGCGTCATGCCGCTGTCGGTCAAATACTGGTACATGCAGGCGCGGACGTCGTGGCCATAACAAAGGTCCAGCGACAGGAACCGCCGCTCGTTGAGCAGATCCGCGCGGTCAGCGGCCCCGGGTTCCGCCGAATGGGAATATTCCGTCGATTCGCTTTGGATTAACAGGGTGCCGCGCTCTCCCCGCGCCGAAAGGCTCGCGGCTTCGGCGAGCACGCTCGCTCGCGCCAGATGCTTCAGCGCGGTGACGAATGCGCGGTCCGAACGAAGGCGTTCGTTCCACCAGCCGAACAGCCCCGAAAAGCACGCTGCGACGAAGATCTCATTGACCGGCGTGTAGAGGCGGACCCAGGGATAACGCGACGCGAATGCCCGGGCATATTTTGCAAACAGTTCCGGAAAATAGGGGTTCTGAAAATCGCCGATCCAGTCCGGAACTCCGAAGTGACAGAGGTCGGCGATGGGCTGGATGTTGAGTCGCCGAAGCTCCGCGAAGGTCTCGCCGGCGAAATCCCAGTCATATTTGTCCGGCCCGAGTTGGGTCAGGTGATAGGGCGGGCCGTAGCGCAGATATTCAATGCCGAGCTCTGCAACGAGGGCGAAATCCTCGCGCCACCGCTCGTAATGGCGCGTCTTCGCCATTTCATCGACGCGGCGGTCGCGGCCGTCCGAGCCGGTAATGGTGGGATAGCTGTTCTCGATGCCAGTCGCGAACATGACGGATGTCGCGCCGGCGCCGAACGCATGTTTGGCGCCGGCCACACAGGCGCATCCCCCGCTCGCGCCGCCGGTCTGGCGCTGACCTTGAGCGAGCTGTCACCGTTCATATCGTCTGACCAAATGCGCCGGACATTGGCGCCGGACCTTCAGGAGCCGCTTGGCCGGCACGGTACAATTCCGCTGCAGGCGTCGCGTTCGGCTTGATCCTGGATTGGCTCTCTCCTTTGTCTGACCTGGAAGTTCACCTGTTCAGGCAATGACGTAGGACCGGCGCAGGTGGCGCGGCCCTTGCGCAGGTACCAGTTGAAACCGATGAGCCCGAGGGTTGCGAGAATTCCGCCGACTACGGGCCAACTCGGAATGATCCTGACGAGCGAGACCCCGGAAAGCAGCAGAGGGGGCAAGCCACAGCACAGAAGATGGAGCGCCGTCACCAGACCGACAGCAAGGCCCAAGGGAGGTTTCGCTCCATAATCCGTCGTAGCAGACGGATCGATCTCATTGCGCGGCGTGTCCAAAAGGGGTGCCTCCTGGTGGGATCCGCCGGGGAATTGAACGGCGGCACGTTGTGCATGTTCCGGAGGACCTCCAAACTACCTCGACCGGTTGTAGCTATTCATTTCTTTCGCGTCATAGCTGGGTCCACTTGGCGCGACTGGAATCGCCAGCGAGAGCTGACCAACTAATCGCCAGGGATCCGCCCGCAGGAAGGTCATCCCACGCGTTGGATGGGCGGTCTTTGCCTTCGAGCAGAGAACCGTCAGGCGGGCCGAGACGATCTCTTGCGGGGCGGAGAGGCCAAATCCCAGATGGCGACTGCAACCATGAGCACCAGGCCAGGGTAGAGCAGCCATTCTGCCCGCTTCATGTAGAATACCATGAGCAGGGCGGCCGCGAGCACCAGCAACGGACCGATCATCCCGAGGAACATGCGCGACCAATTGCGGTGACGAAGGCCGCCAGCGACATTGGCGGCCAGGCCGATGAGCGCGAACAGCGGCAGCACGTAGCGGATCAGGACGCCCTCATACTGGCTCAGAAATCCCAGGCCGATCGCCGCGCCGAGGCTGGCGATCGCCGGAAAACAGGCAGCGCAGCCCATTGCTGCAAGGATCGCGCCGATGACGCCGGCTTTGTCAGCGGTCCGGGTGACAGTATCTTGAGTGGCCATACGAAAGCTCCCGTGGCATAATGAGCTGCTGACGACTGGCCCGCCAGTGCTCGATGAAATCTTGGCCGAGCGGATAGGCCCTGTACCCACTACAGGTGCAAGCTTTTTTTGGCGCAGCCTGGCCGTAGGCCTTGCCGGGTGACGAGCCTGCCCTCGATACCAGCGTTGCTAGCGTCGGCATGCACCGGTCATCAAATGGAACTGGGCTCCTTGAACATGCGCTCGATGAGTGGACATTCGATCGATTCTTCCTTTTCGCAGGAGGTCACCATCTCATTCAGCACGGCCGCCATCACCCGGAGATCCGCGAGCTTTGCTTTCACGTCCTTGAGGCGCGTAGCCGCCACATTCCGCACCTCGGCGCACGGCCGGTCCCGTTCATCGACGAGCAGAAGCAGCGCCTTGACGTCAGACACGCTGAAGCCAAGGGACCGAGCCTTCATGACGAACGCAAGCCGGCTCAGATGCCCGGAGCCATCGAGCCGATGGCCGCCGCCTGATCGCGCTGGATGCGGGAGCACCCCGGCCTTCTCGTAGTAGCGGATCGTCTCGATGTTGCATCCAGTCTTGCGCGATAGCACGCCGATGGTGAACCTGGGCGCAAGATCCTCAAGAACGTTCTTGTCGACCATCCTCACGAGCCTCGTATCCGTGCCTGGACGGCCCGATCGCTTGCCCGGGCCGGGCCGTGGACTGGCCATGCACACCGCAGAGAACTCCGTAACTGAAGAGAACTCCGTAACTGACCTTGAGCGAGCTACAGTCCATGCCCAGTCCTCAGCCTAGCCGCCATGAGACGATTTGCCTCTCGAACAGGCTTGGTCTCGGCTCGCCTCGCGATTTTAACAGCGCTTGCGCCAATACCAGACCAACCCGATCGCCCCCAGCACCGCCACAATGGCTCCGATGACCGGCCATCTCGACACGAGCGCCAGAGATACCCCCGAAACCAGCACAAGCGGCAGCACTGCGCAGCAAAGCACGAGGAAAAAAACGGCCAGCCAGGCAAGGCCCGAGCTCTTCGCGAATTGCGTTTCGCTTTCGGCAGCGGGGTCATCGGTCTTGATCGCCATTGTCCCTTTGTTGGAGGGGAACGAAGCTGAGTTGGAGGGGAACGAAGCTGAACCCACTACAGGTTCCCGGGCCGGCGGGGCCAAGGGAACGTCCCGCGTTTAGCGCAATCCCAAGGATTGGGGTCGCGCAGCAGAGCGCCACCACGACCGCCCCAATGAAGCCGGTTCGAAAAAGGGCGCGACTATTCAATTCCGGTCACGTCAGCGGGCGGGAGCCGCGGTCTTCACGCCCGCCACGGTCGAAGGATAGCCTGCATTCGTGGTCGCCTGGGCCAGTGCCTTGGCCGTGACCCTCTGATCGTCGTAGGTCACGGTCGCCGTGGCTCGACCGTCCCGCTCCACGACCACGACCTGGCTGACGCCGGGGATGCGCGAGAGCGTTCTTTTTACGATTGGGGCGCAGGACACGCAGCTCACATTCTCCACCGCAAGCGTGGCGGTCCGAGGGGCGGCGTAAGCGCCACCGGCGAGAGTCAAGGCGGCAACGGTCACTGCAGTGCGAATCAAGATCTTCATGGTCACAAGTCTCCTGGTTTGAAAGGTTGCATCAGAGGTCGAGTAGGAACGGCGCAGCGTAAGGGAACGCCACCGCTGCGAAGACGAGCACGGTCGCAGTCCACAGTCCGATTTTGGCAATCCGGCTCGTGCCCGGGCGAGCACAAGCACTACCTTCCGCGCAGGCCACCTTCGGCTGGCGGTAGACGCGCCAGAAGCCCACAGCGAGAAAGACAAGCGCTGCGACCACAAAGACGGGCTGGTAAGGCGCAAGCGCAGCCAGGTTTCCGATCCACGCCCCGCTCACGCCAATGCTGAACAGAACAAGCGGCAGTATGCAGCAGGACGATGCACCAAGGGCGGCCAGGACCCCGCCCGCCATCAACAGTTTTTGCCCGCCCTGCGACCTCCCCGCTTCGGGTTTGCCGGTCAGCCGTGCCGGGGCCGTTCGAACATGCTCACTCATTCCTTTTCTCCTCGATCTTTTCAAGATAGGGTCTGTATCGCCTACAGGTTCAAGTCTTGTTTCAGAGCGAGCCGTGCAGCCTCGCGCTCCAGGCGCCGCCGACAAGCGCCTCTCTCACCATAAGTTCGCAAGCGCGGCTCGATTGGTTACATCGAATGTTGTTTTTCAGCGGGAACTGAAGGCGCTTTCTAAGCGCCTTTGCCTGCACTGCTCGACGCCAGGCAGGAGCGCGGCGCAGCCCTGCAACCGCAGTTCCCAAGGGACAGGCGGAGCCGCTGCGCTGGACGACCACCAAAGACCCAATCGACTCGGGCAACGCGCGCGGGATGGCACAGGCCCGAGACGGGCAAGACCCTCGCCCCCGCCGGTCGATGCTCACGCCGGCATAGTGGGCCAGACGAGATTCCGTGTAGGGAACCATTAGACACCCGCTTTGATTGCTTCGCGGGGCTACCCGGGTCGATTTCGCAGAGTGCAATCAGCACCTACGAAGCGAATACCGGGCTGTAGAATCGTTATCCAATCACGATTTTCTCGATGGAATCGTCTGCAGCAGATGTCGACTAAGCTCTTGGGCCAAGCGGAAGGCATCTTGGACGCTTACGATCTCCACGCCTTGATGCTTGGAGGCCCAATCTTTCGCCGTCACGACCGATGCAAAGAAATGGACATGGCAACAGAATGACTGACGAATGTCCGCTGTTTCCTGCGGCAGGACCAACGACACTGCGGCGTCGGCCGGCACGACATCCCTTATCTCGTTCGGCGAAATCGTGAGTGAAACTGGCGCTCCGGTTGCGGCACAATGGGACGAAACGTGGGCCGTCTTGCCGATCAACGCCGGGAACATCAGGGTGTCCAGTGCGCACCAGGCGTATAGACGGCGGCCATCAATCTCAAAGATATGCGAAGTCTCGCGCAAGGTGAGGCCATAACCAACGATATTCCCATCACTATCGTACTCGGTACTGGTGGCCCGTTCGAGCACGGCATTCACTTGCTGAGCAGGCCAGTCGAGAGACATGGCAAGTGTCGTTTGCGAAACCGGACGCCCCTTGGCCAGCTCACGCAGCAGCACGACGAACAGCTGCCCGAACCCTTCGGGCTGATTAGCTGGCGCCAGACTTTCAGCAATTTCGGTGATGTAGCGTGTATGTTTCATAGCTATTTCCTTGGGATGCACAGCGCGAAAGCTGCTTTGCTTCTCTGAGGGTGAACCGGCGGCAGGTGCGATCTGGACCAGAATGCTCGCGCGTGGTCCAACACGAGCTAAGCGTCTTATTTTTCACCGGGCGCGGGGCGCTCTCCCTTCGCAAGCGCCTCGTCGAATGCTGACACTCCAGCTGTGCCGAGCTGTGCTCGCGCTATGTCTCGAAGTTGCTCATCGCGGGGCTTTTGATCGCCTGTGCGGGGCGCATCGGAGCTGCGGATGAAACGTGCCTTGAGGATGTCGGCGAAGCTCACCGTCAGCAACCGTGTCTTGTCTTCGGAGAGCGCCACCTTCGCCTCGATTCGGTGCACGAGCCGGGCGGCGATGATATCGGCCTCCTCGATGCTGAGGGCATCCACCTGAGCCGCTCGATACCAAGGAGCGTCCGACCGGAAGCTGGCCAGCTCCGTTGTCCGTGCTTCGCCTTGGAGCTCTGTCGCGACATCCTTCTCGAATATTTCCTGCAGGAGCGTGCGAACGGTTTTCGTGCGCGCCTCGCGGTTCCGGTCTGATCCCACCACGGCGAGCACGGTCCCGGTCCGGTTTATCCAGGCCTCAGCAATTCCCGTATTTTGCTCGAGTTCGAGGAGAACCGGTTTGGCGAGCCCGCCGCATGCGATCTCCGGAGCCGCGGGGCACTGCCAGGGCACTTGGAACAAGCTTATAGTCTCGGGTTGAACCCTCGACCTGCCCTCGTCGGCAAAGCTGGCCGTCGTCCACAGGACGCTAACCACCGCACACGCCAAGGCGATGAAGGTTTTTCTCATCTATTGTTCCTTTCTCTCGAAGGTTCCATTGGAACTTCCACCGACGTCATTTTTTGCCGACATGCTGTAACGGTTGCGAGCGAGGTCTTCGGCTCGCGCTGCAGGCGCCCTACGAACATAAGTTCGCAAGCTCCGCTCGATCGGTTACATCGAATGTGATTTATTTGCGCGAACTTGAGCGTGAGATATTGAGCCGCCAACTGCCAGTGACGAAGCCGCCGCTTGAGCATTGCGCGATGCCGTCGCGCAGCAGGATGGCGCGGCCCAACGGTGGCCCGCCTGAGCCAGACCGGCGACTCTCCGCGGCCCGCCTCACTCAGTGAATTTCGAACACGCCCCATGGGGTTAGCCGGACACTGGGGTGACTTCGATAAAGCCCTGGTTAGGGCTGGCTATCGCTCCCCGTTGTGTCTCAAGCAGCTTGCGCAGAAAAACCGGGCACTGATGGTAACAAAACACCGAGTGCTCCACGCCCAAAATAGACGGCGTGTCCAGAAAGAACGGCACTTCGGCGAGGAAGTAGCGGGCGCCCATCTCAATCGCCGTTGGCGTCAAGGGGCCCTTTCGATCTTGGTGCTTCTCAAGAACCCAGGCTGCACTCTCAAGACAACCTTCTCGGAACTCGGGATCGGAGGCGAAGAGGTCTTGATAACGAGCGTGCCCGGCCGAATAGTTGCGATGTTCATCGAGAACGCGACCGTTCAGCAATATGGTGCTGAGCTCGTCTTCAGCTTCTACGGTCGAAAGCGCGCGAGCGATTTTGTTCTCGAGGTAATTCGCTTGTCGTCGCGCCTTCTTCTCTGCGCGTGCGGGAGAATACCCTAGCGCCTCGAGCGTGAGCGCAGCGGATCTGTCGGGCACATAGAAGTGAAAGGCTGTAAAGTTTCGGCGCGCCCACCGAGCAAGCTCAGAAATTCGTATCTCTGAGAAGTAGCTGTTGAAGGGGCTGATGCCGATGACAGCATGGCTTCTGCTGTCAAACAGCTCAGAACAACGTAAAGTTACGGGATTGGCGAGCATGCAAATTCCAGATGGCTCCAAGCGCCTCCGACAGGCGCCCATACGAACATAAGTTCGCAAGCGCGGCTCGATCGGTTACATCGAATGTCGGTTTCGACCGGAAGGTGCAGGCGATTTCTCCGCGAGGACAGAAACTTCGCGATGAACTACCAGCGCAGAAGCCGTTGTCCGAGCATGCCGCCGATCAAGCCGCACATCAGGATGGCACTGCTGTACCAGCAAGCGACGAAGGGCAGAGAATCGTCACCGCAAGCGAGGGCATAGGCGCTAGCGCTGACGCCGCCGGCTAGCAGCCCTGCGAGTGCGCCTGTGCGCCAGAGTTCTGTGGGCGCCCCCCAGCGCAGCGCCAGCACCATCAAGGCGTAGGGCACCGCGGCCATAACCGGGATGATCACCAGGCACTTCGGCCACCCATGACCAGCAATCAAAGCTGCCCATTGTGTGGCAGGTGTTACGTAAAGGTCCAGCGCCGCCAGCAACACGATTCCGACGAAAGGTAGCGCCGCCACAAAGTTCGACGACCGTCGTGCTTGCCCCGGCCTGGCGAACCGGAGCAACAACAGGAAGGCGGTGGCCGCCACTCCAGCCGCAAATACAAGCTTCAGCATGAGAAAGCCAAGAGCGTGGGGTTCTCGAAGGTCGGGCCGCAGGCCGAGGGTCAGGCAGATCGCGGCGACAGCCGCTAGGCTTCCCGCTGCGAATGCGAGGCCTAAGGCGCGTGAGGCGCGACGATAGTCAACGGGTTTGAGATCGACCGTCAACCGGTTGATCAGATCAGCGGTCTTCACGCCACAACCTCCCGCCGATGGCAACAGTCATCGCCTTGAGTCCCCGATGGATCCGGACTTTCGCGGCCGCCTCAGTAATGCCTTCACGAGCGGCGGCTTGGGCGACGCTTCGTCCGTCGAGTTTGACGTCGCGAATGACACGCTGGCTATGTTGCGGGATGGTCGCAAGCAGTTTTTCCATATCGATTCCGGACTCCACCGCCATATGATCGAACCCGTCCAACATTGCCTCGGCCGCGTCGAGCGGCCCCTCGGCATGGGCCATCTTGCTCCGGCGGAGATGGTCGATAAGCTTGTAGCGAGCGATCGCGTACACCCATGGCGTGAAGGGCTCGGAGGGATCATAGGTATCTCGTCGGGTGTGCACCGCCAATAGCACTTCCTGGACGACGTCCTCAGCATCGGCGACGTTCCGTCCCATTTGGCTCAGCTTACTCCTCATATAGCCGCGAAGCAGCGAGCTCAGCTGTTCCAGGAGAGTTCGGTAAGCCGTCGTATCTCCGAGCTGGGCTTGTTCCATCATCAGCCTGAGGGCACCTTCCTGACGTTTCATCCCCGGCTCAGGAGAGCACTGCTTACAATGCCTAAGGTAAGACCGAAGCCCGCGTGTCCCAAACCCTCCCAGATGAAATTGGCAAAACTGGTGGAGGGCATTGCCAGGAGCATGCCAGGATAAAACACGAGCACCAGGAAGGGAATCGACCACTTCCATCCTCGCGCGCCGAACAGAACCAGGAATGCCAGGCTGAACATGATCCCGCTCCAATAATGCCAGGCATAACCCAGAGCGACGATTGCCAGGCGGCTGCGGGACAAAACGGATTCGGGTTTTCCGGCGTGTCCTGCTTGTGGTTTTTGCGCCCCGTTCGAGGGCGCCATTGCGTCCGAACCCATCGCAGGTGCCGCGGCTTGCGACCCGCGGCCACTGCTAGCCATTGAATCAGCCATGGGAGGCGTCGCGCCTTGCGACCCGTGCGCGGTGCTAGTCATGGAATCACCCATTGAATCGCCCATGGAGCCGTGCCCTGAGAGGCGCATGCCAAAACCAAGCGCCTCGTCCATGTCGATCACCCCGGCGCTGATTCCCGCCACCCGGCTGGAATCATAGGTCGCGGTTGCCATATAGCCGGCCAGAAGAGCCACGATGACCGTCGAGACGAAACGCTGATCGCCAGCCCGTCTGGCCAGAGCGACGGAGCCGATGACGAGCAGGATTGACACCAGCCAGAAGATGGGTCCGATGGTCGACATCGGCACGCCCCACCTGACGTCGAGGATCAGAGGCAGAGGCCCGATAACGGACGCCGCAAGCGCCAGGATGCGCGGCAGCCAGAAGTCCCTGGACGTTCGCCCCTGTCGAAAGCCATCGAAAATCGAGTCGTCGAAATTGGTAGTAGCGGCGGCCATATTCAAATCTCCCCTGTGATCAGCGGTCGGGCCGCGCCGCGCGGCTGAAACACGCCGTCGCCTTGGGTTTGAGTGGCATTGAGCCCGGCTAAAACTTCACGACGCCGTCGGGGGGAGGCAGCGCGCAAGCTTCTTCGACTCAAGCCCGCTGAGCTTCCAGCAGACCAAGGAAGAAGTGGTAGTCGAGGAACCCGGCCGTTCCTGCCACTGACAGCGGCGTGTAGGGCGCAAGCGCCGTCAGGTTGGCGATCCATGGCCCCGCTCCGATGCCGAGGCTGAAGATGATCTGCGGTCCGATACCGCAGGACGAGGTGGCCACCGCACCGAGGAATACCGCCGACGGCAACCAAGCGCCGCCGCTCCACAGCGACGTGTTGCGACGCGTGCAAATCCGCGGTGACAGGCGTTGTCGCCGCCGGTACGGGGTGCGATGCATTCACCATGTCAGACCTTGCTCCCCTTGCCGAAATCGATTCGAATCGTATTATACGGGCTGTAGTCACTACAGGTGCAAGAAGGAAATTCGATGAGCGGTCACGCAGGAGTAAAAAGCCTCCAGAGGGGAGAGCTTGCCGAACGGACGGGCTGCAATATCGAGACCGTGCGCTACTACGAAAAGATTGGCCTCTTGCCAGAGCCGCCGCGCACCTCGGGTGGTCATCGTGCCTACAGCTCGACGCATGAACGGCGCCTTCGCTTCGTCCTGCGAGCTCGCGAACTTGGCTTTTCCCTGGAAGAGATCCGTGAGCTTCTGCGGTTGGCAGAAGAGCGCGACCGACCATGCGCCGAAGCTAGCACCGTAGCAGCTACCCACCTTCAGGACGTGCGGGCGAAGATCGCCGATTTGAAGCGCATGGAGGGCGTGCTCAAAAACGTCGTCGTTCAATGCGGAGACGGCACGCAGCCGGAATGCCCGCTCATCGAGACCTTGTTCCGCGAACCTACGGCCAGATCGGCAAAGCCAGGGACAAAACCGGCGAGAAGTCCCCGTGGCCATCGCTAAGGCGCCATACCTCGCCGTACAGTCTTCAGCCCGATGGGACAGCTTAGTGACCGTGCGTGCGGCCCAACCGGCAGCAGTTCGTGCCTAACCCCCTGTGACGTATGAGCCGCCATTCCATCTGGCCTGCTGAGCGTGGCTGCGGGCTAAATTTCTCTGCGGGAACGCTGAGCTCGCCAGTTCAGTCTCTCTGGCATCAAAAAAAGTCTCATTCGCGTGAAACCTGTACCCGCTACAGGTGTGTTTCCAATTTTATGGTAGCTGCGGCCATCTCCTTGAGCCGGGCAAGCATAGCATATCCTCAAGCGGACTGGTCGAAATCATGCCCATAGGCACTCAAAGCAATTCAGGCGGGAAGATAATGCTTTTCGCGTTCTTGCATTTCATCTGCTGTGGGCTGCCTTTGTTGCTGCTCTCCGGGGTATCACTCGCGTTTATAACGCCTTACTGGCCGGTAGCCGCTGGAGTTCTAGCCCTACTCGGAATAGTCGGCTTCGTCTGGTACTTCAAACGCGGCTGCGCCTCCTGTCCCCGCAATGAGGGCCGCCGCGCCATTACCCCGAAAATCTAACTGGATGAAAGGAAGCTGTCATGGCTCAGCAGGTCGAGATTGGTCGCCCCGAAGGGAAGACATCCTATAGCGGATACGCCGAACGCTACTACGAGCAGGCCCGGAGCCAGCGCCAGACGCTCTCGGCCAGCGAGTATGTGGCGGTGACCGAGGGATACCTTCGCGAGTTCGTGTGCATGGGCCAATGCAACCTTTACCTCGGGTCGGCCAAGGATCCGAAGATCAAAGAGTCGATCAAAGTTTACCTCGAAGACGTCTGCAATCCGAACATCCAGGAAATGAAAAAGATACTTGACGATGGTGGCTACACGCTGCCCGCCCCCATGGAGGAAACGAAGGGTCCGGATGATATTCGCGAAGTCGACATGAACGCGATCAACGACCGCGCCATCGTGATCGCGCAATGGTTCGCCATCCGCGGATTCATGACGCTGTGGGACAACTTCGCGATCATGAGCCAGCGCACCGATGTGCGCGACGCCTTCATTCGCAACTATCACAGAGCCAATCGCTGGCACGTGGCGATATATGAGATGGCCCTAGAAAGCGGCCACCTGAAACCCCTTCCTATCATCGGTAATCAGCATGTCGGTCATCCCGGAACGAATCCGTGACGCCAGAGCGCGGCTTCGGGCATCGAACCGAGAGTGCCCGGGCGCAACGTACATGCGAAGTTTGCTTGGCCATCTGGCCTACAGCGCCGCATTGGCTGCCGCAGCCGAAGAGTTTCCACGCGTTAGCTGACCGCGCCGGCGAGCCGCGTCATCCTCAGTGAGGAACATGTATGAGAGACCGAGCACTTCAGGACTGCCGGGCATTGGTAACGGGCGCTAGTACCGGCATCGGCGAAGCGATCGCCCGGGCCTTCGCCCAGGCGGGCGCGTTGGTTCTCGTCAACTATAGGTCGGACCGCGAAGGGGCCGAGCGGGTAGTTGGAGAGATAAACACACGCGGGGGCAGCGCGGTAGCAATTCAGGGAGACATTTCAAATTCTGAGGATTGCAATCGGTTATTCGATGCGGCGGCGCATCAGTTCGGCGGCATTGATGTCGTTGTCGCCAATGCTGGCATCCAACGCGACGCCCCGTTTACGGAGCTGACCCTGGATGACTGGCGCATGGTCATCGACGTCAACCTGACGGGCCAATTCCTTTGCGCGCAGGAGGCCGTCAGGCGGTTTCGCAAACAGGGGCTTCGTCCCGACCGCTCACCCGCGCTTGGCAAGATCATTTTCACTAATTCCGTCCACCAAACAATACCTTGGAGTGGACATGCCAACTACGCCGCTGCGAAAGGCGGACTGAAGTTGCTCATGGAGACAATGGCGCAGGAACTAGCGGCGGAGAAGATCCGGGTGAATGCTATCGCGCCAGGCGCGATCAAGACGGCCATCAACAAGGAGGCATGGGAAACCGAAGCCGCTAAAGAGAAGCTGCTCAAGCTCGTTCCTTACGGCCGGGTCGGCGAGCCCGAGGACGTGGCCCAGGCCGCGGTGTGGCTGGCTTCCGATGACTCCGATTATGTCGTGGGCACAACCCTTTTCGTGGATGGCGGGATGGTGCTGTATCCCGCCTTTCGGGAGGGCGGCTAACCGTGTTGACACCACACAAATCCGCCGAACCCTTGGCCGCGTCGAGCCGGCGTTCTTACGTTCCTATCCGAGATTACGCACTCATCGGCGACTGTCATGGCGCAGCATTAGTCGCCCGCGACGGCGGGATCGACTGGTGGTGCCCAGAGCGCTTCGACGCTGACCCAGTCCTCTGGCGTCTCCTCGACGCCGAAAAGGGCCCGGTCTTTGAAATCTGTCCCGAAGATGATGCGGAGGTGGAGCGGGCCTATCTTCCTGATACAAACATTTTGCGCTCAGTCTGGACGACTCGCGGCGGCCGCGTTGCGGTGACTGACTTTGTGCCGGTCGGCCGGGCGCCTGCTGCGACGAAAGACGACTATGTCACCCTGTCCGCTCCGGGCTGGCTGGTGCGCATCGTGGAAGGCGTGGCGGGCCGCGTGACGATAAGGGTCCAGTATCGTCCGCCAAAAGCCTCCTTCGACGGCGCCGCCCTGGACGAGCTGCCCCAGGATGTGTGCGCATTCGAAACCTTCGCCCTTTACATGTGCCGAGGGGCGCCCAAAGGAGTCACGGCCGCCAACGAAGCGATCGAAGTCGCCGCTGGGGAAAGGCTTGCCTTCGTGCTTGCGCCGGTATCGGCCGCGACCGCAGCCCCCGCTGGTCAGGCCGCTCGACTACTGCAGATCACGTGCGCCTTCTGGCAAGAGTGGTGCGGCCGCTGCCAATATCAAGGCCCGTATGGCGGGGCGGTGCGGCGCAGCGCGTTAACCCTGAAGCTGCTCACCTTTGCCCCGACGGGGGCCATAGTCGCCGCGCCTACCACGTCCCTGCCCGAGGAACCGGGCGGCAAACGGAATTGGGATTACCGTTTTAGCTGGCTTCGAGACTCCGCCTTCGTGCTCCAAGCATTCGCGGCGCTTGGTTACAGCGGTGAAGCCCGCCGCTATTGCGATTTCCTACGCCTTTGCTGCGTGCAGACATTACCTGGACTGCAAATCCTCTATGGTATTCGCGGTGAGACGGAGCTCCGCGAACAAAGGCTGGACCATCTCGATGGCTATGACGGCAGCCGGCCTGTCCGCGTCGGCAATGCCGCTTACCGCCAAAAGCAAGCCGATATCTACGGCGAAATTGCGGACTGGGCACTTCTCCATCACGCGCTTGGTGAGCCCCTCGACGCGACTCTGAAGCAAATCCTCCGCGGCGCTGCCGATTATGTGGCCGCTCATTGGCGCGAACCCGATCAGGGTATCTGGGAGATGCGCGGCGAGCCGCGGCATCATGTTCACGGTAAGCTCATGGCTTGGGTTGCCCTCGACCGCTCGATCCGTCTGCTGGGACCAAATCCCATCTGGGAAACCGAGCGGAAAGCCGTGCTTCAGGCGGTCCTGCGCTCCGGCATTGATCCCGAGGGCGGCTACTTAACGCAGGCTTTTGGGTCCCGGGAACCGGACGCCGCACTCTTGCTGGCCCCGCTGCTCGATCTCCCGGTTCCGCCCGACCTGCTAGCCCGCACGGTGGATGCCGTGGAGAGGCGACTACGCGAGGGCGACTACGTCCTGCGCTACAGGACCCCTGATGGGCTTCCCGGCGGCGAAGGCGCTTTTCTCATCTGCAGCTTTTGGCTGGTTGATGCACTCCTTGCGCTGGATAGAGCGGTGGAAGCGCGCTCGTTATTTGAGAGCCTCATAAACAAGGGCAATGATCTCGGCCTGTATGCGGAAGAGGTCCGTCCACACGACGGTGCATTTCTCGGCAATTTCCCCCAAGCTTTCACGCATCTCGCTCTGATCAACAGCGCCATTCACTTGCAGCTCTACGAGAACAAGGGGGTGGAAGCCCTCGCTGGAACGCATGCCGATCGCGCGAAACGAACGGCCGCCCGTGAGGCCATCTGGCAGGACATCAACGGCGACGGCTCGCGAACCAATTCGCGTGCTTCTGTTCTCGATTTGAAACCCACCATCTCGCCGCAGCCCGGGCGACCAGATACGGAGACGCAGCGTGGCGGCCTATGAGAATGTCCGCCCGGTTGGCAAACCTTTAATCCCGTTCCGTCGAGGCGGTACAGACCTGCGCGCTGTGGTGAACTTTCCCAGCCCGTGCGGAGCGAAAACGTACTGTTGCGACTAGTGCGGCCAGCGCAGGCACGATGATGCTGCGGTCCATGCGGGTGTTCTCCCCGGAGTTACCGCCACGTTCGTATGGTAGCAACACGTATACAAAACGATGAACGACGAACAAGTAGGAGAGACCAATGGCCAACCAATACGACCTTATAATCATAGGAACCGGCACTGCGGCCATGGTCGCCGCGATGCGAGTGCGCGCCGCCGGTTGGAGCGTGGCGGTCATCGACTTCCGGCCTTTCGGGGGAACCTGCGCACTGCGGGGCTGCGACCCGAAAAAGATGCTTGTCGGCGGCGCCTCGGCTCTCGACCATGTCCGGCGCATGAGTGGCAATGGCGTTGCCGGCGACGTCCATATCGACTGGCCAGAATTGATCGCCTTCAAGCGCACCTTTACCGACCCGGTCCCCGAAAAGCACGAGCATCGTTACAACGAAAAGGGCATCCATACCTATCACGGTCACGCGCGTTTCGTAGGCCAGAACAGCCTGACAGTGGGTAGCGAGAGCCTTGAAGCCCGTCACGTTTTGATCGCTGCGGGCGCCGAACCGATAAAGCTGAACATTCCCGGTGAAGAATATTTCGCGACCAATGAGGATTTCCTAGCGATGGGGCGACTACCCCAACGCATTGTGCTGGTGGGAGGCGGCTATATCGCGTCGGAATTTTCCCACATCGCCGCGCGCGCGGGTGCGCAAGTGACCATCCTTCAACGTGGCGAGCGGATGCTTACGCACTTTGAGCCTGAACTTGTCGGCTGGCTCATGGACAAATTCGGCGAGATCGGGATCGATGTGCGCCTGCGGACCACAGTACAGACAATCCAGAAGAAGGGTGCTGGCTTTGTCGTTCGCGCCTCGTCAGAAAGCGGTGACACGACGTTTGAAGCCGACCTTGTTGTTCATGCGGCCGGTCGGGCGCCCGCGCTCGACGCGCTTGATCTTGAAACCGGCGGCATCGCGACGGAGAACGGCCGGCTCAAACTGAATGAGCACCTGCAGAGCGTCTCGAACCCGGCCGTGTACGCCGCCGGCGATGCGGCACAGAAGGGCCCACCACTCACTCCGGTCTCAAGCCACGACGGCAAGGTGGTCGCCGCTAATCTTCTGGAGGGCAATCGGCATACGCCCGACTATCGCGGTGTGCCGAGCGTGGCCTTCACGATTCCGCCGATCGCTGCTGTCGGACTGAGCGAGGACGAAGCACGTCAGCAGGGCCTGAAATTCCAGACCAAGTCCCAGAAGGCGTCCGACTGGTTTACTGCTCGCCAGGCCGCAGAGAAGACCTATGGCTTCAAGGTGATGGTGGAGGACGACACCAGGCGTATCCTAGGCGCACATCTCGTCGGACCACATGCCGATGAAGTAATTAATCTGTTTGCCCTGGCGATCCGCCACGACCTAACGGCCGACAATTTGAAGACGACGATGTTCGCGTATCCCACCGGCGCCTCGGATATCGGCTACATGCTCTAAATGCCTTTGCGTCTCCTGTAATCATCGAGGACGGACGCATCTGGCTCTATTACTCGTTGAAGGACGCCGAACTGGCACGCGCAGAGCTTCGACGTAGCTAATCGCTTCGTCGGCGATGCGCCAACCCAGGAGCGCGGGCGCAGACATGGTGAAGCTAGTCGACGAGCCAATCGGATGAAAATTCGGCATTGACCCTGTACTTAGTACAGGGTGTAGCAGTTCTAACGTGACGATCGTCAATGTGAACTAACGAGCAGCGCAGCACAGATGGCTTGGCAGCGCCACTAGCGCGGAAAGAGAGGTTTCATGAACGAAAAGCCAGCAGCCGGACTTATGACGGCGATTGTCGTCGCGCCACTGGTCGCGCTTTGCTGCCTTGGGCCGCTTTTTATCGGCTCGGCAGTAGGTGGTGTCGTGGGCTGGCTTAGCGGACAGGGTCTTGCATTGACCGCCGTGCTGGCATTCTTGGCCGCGGCCATCGGCTACGCCGTGATGCGTTGGCGCAGGGCTTCGTCCAATCGCGTGGATGCCGACCCGACTTGCGCATGCGATGTATCTGAAGCGCGGCAGGACGTCGAGCTTGATATCGTCAAGCCTGCGAACGAACGGCGGACCCGTTAATCGCAATGATTCGGGCGGTCCGGAGCGCACGGTGCGATCGCTCAGGCCGGACGATCATCCATAGAACTGGTACGTGCCAATCAAGGAATGCCATGCCACTGGAAGATCAGCGACCTGACCCATTAAGAGCGGACCCTGCGGAGATGATCGAAGAATGCTCGGCCTTGTTGCCAGGGTTCAATGAGGTCGGGCTCATTCCCGCTGTGGCGACAGACGTCGCGAGTGGAGTGGTGCTGATGCTGGCGTGGATGAATGCGGAGGCGTTGAACAAGACGATCGAGACCGGCCAGGCCTGGTACTGGAGCCGGTCCCGCCAGCGTCTCTGGCATAAGGGCGCGACAAGCGGGCAGATCCAACAGGTCGATGAACTGCGCATCGACTGTGATCAGGACACGGTCTGGCTCAAGGTGCGCGTCGCGGGCGACGGCGGCTGTTGTCACACCGGCCGAACCAGTTGTTTCTATCGCCGAATCGTGACCGGGTCGGAGGGTCCGACGCTCCAACGGCTATCCCACGCTCGGCCATTGTTCGCGCTGAAAGGCCGCCTCAGAAAGTGAGGCAATAAGCTGTACATGCCCGTTGAGACATGTTTGTGCACAGGGGCTTCAGCAAATCCTGCTTTCTGTGATCCACGCACCTGTGCGGCATCTAAGTGTCTGATCGGAAATTAAGTTGAGTGGTATCAGTAGGTTAGCTTGACGGCTTTGCCTGTCGTTGATTCAGGGGTTTCGCCAAAAACTACCGTGGATCCAACGATGTGGACTGATACCACTCGCGCCCTTCATGCGCGAAGCGGGCTGGCTTTGCCAAGATGGGGTGGTTGCCGCCCTCCCCAGACGGCATCGCAATGTGCCAAGCGATATGACTAATGCGGAGTGGGCAGTTCTGGAGCCGCTGTTGCCTCCAGCGTCGCATGCTGCGCGACCTCGCAAATGGCCGCTGCGGCGCATTGTCGAGGCGATCCTGTATCGTACCCATCCGGCGTTACCTCAAGGTTCGTGCGCCAGACAACGATTTCTCGGACATAAGCGGAACATCGGCTACGCAACACGCTTCAACCGCGCCATTGGCTCGTTGAGTGGGTGGAATTCACCTGCGGGAAGTCGCCTTGCCTGTTCCCAGAGGTAATCGCCGGTCAGGCTGATATGCGCCCAGCCCATCGGAGACAGGTGCGCGAGCAGTGCCGCATCGAACGTTGTGCCGACGGCGTTGAGGTGCTTGGCGGCGCGGTCGAGATAGACCGTGTTCCAGTAGGAAATCGCCGCGATCAGCAAGTTCAGCCCAGATGCACGAAATTCCTGATTTTCCAGCGAGCGATCGGTGAACCGGCCCTGCCGGTTGGTATAGATGGCGGCGGCAAGCGTGTGCCGCGCTTCGCCTTTGTTGAGACCGGCCTGACAGGCACGGCGCAGTTCCGGTTGTTCGAGCCAATCGAGCGTGAACAAAGTGCGCTCGATACGGCCCAGTTCAGCCAATGCAAAATCCAGCCTGTTCTGGCGTTTGTAGGCGGCAAGCTTTCGCAAGATTACTGACGGCGCCACCGTGCCATCCTTGATTGAGGCGACAATCCTGACGATGTCATCCCAATCAGCCTCGATCGCTGCGGTTTTGATGGTGCGGCCCATCAGGCTTTCGATGCCCTTGTATGTCGATGGCGCAGCGATCGAACCCAGTTTGCGGTCGGCAATATCGCGCAGTCGGGGCGCAAAGCGGAACCCGAGCAGGTGGCAGAGTGCGAAAACATGATCGGTCGCGCCGCCGGTATCGGTATAGTGCTCATGCAACGGAAGGTTGCCAGCGCCCAGGACAAGGCCGTCGAGCACGTAGGGCGCTTCACCTGCCGTCGCGGACATGATCCGTGATCCGAATGATGCGAAGTGATCGGAAAGGTGGGAATAGATTTTCACGCCAGGTTCGGTTCCATATTTGGCATTGACGTCCGCCGCCCCCGAACGGCTCCGCCCCGACCGGAAGAACTGGCCATCGGACGACGAACTGGTGCCAGCACCCCAATGCCGCGCGAAGGGTAACTCGTGGTGGGCTGAGATAATCATGGCCAGTGCGGCCTGATAATTGTCGGGGGAAAGGTACCAGTTGTGGGTCCATGCGAGCTGGGCATAGCTGACGCCTTCGCTGGCATTGGCCATCCTCTCCAGCCCGAGGTTGGTGCCGTCAGCCAGAATTGCGGCGAGTACCGTGCTGGGGTTGTCATGCTCCTTGCCTGAACGCAGGTCACGGAATGCGTTCAAAAAACCAGTGCGTTCGGCGACTTCAAGCAGCAGCTCGGTGATGCGCACGCGGGGAAGCAGGGTATCGAGCTTACGATCGAGGGCTTCAGCTTCCGGTGGGGTGACAGGCGGCATTTTCTGAAGCTTGAGCCGGTCTCGTTCGAGCGACACTCCCTCAAGCTTGTTTGCTTTCAACTGTTTGGCAAATCGGCGCAGCCGCCAGTCAAGATTTCGTGACCGGTCAGCGAGGTAGGACGCAGCATTTGAATCGAACGGAAGCGCATCGGCCACTTTGGCGGCGTCGCGCCGACCCAGCAAATAGGCATCGAAGCACTGATAGTTGCGGGTTCCCTCGATCCATACATCACCGGCGCGCAAACGATCGCGCAAGGTTGCCATGATCGCAATTTCATAACGTCGGCGGTCGATACGGCCGTTTTCGGTGATGAGGCGCTTCCATTGCCGATTGGGGAATGGCAGTGGAACGCCATCGGGAAGGTCGCGCGACTTTCGTGTGTTCGCATCGCGAATGACATCGATAGCCTTGAGTAGTGCCGATCCGCTTCCCGATGTCTTGAACGCGAAAGCGTCCAGAAATGCTGGGCTGAAACGCCGTAGCGTGGCGTAACGCTCGGTTGCCGTTACCAGTGCGTCCTCGCCGGCAAGATCAGCAAGGGCATCGACTTGGGCCCTTGCCGCAACAAGTCGGTGCCAGCCCACCGCTTCGTCAATCAATTCGAACGGATCGCCGCCATTCTGGACAGCCTCATCAAGTGCTGTGATTGTGGCACCAAACAGCCGCATAAGTTGCCCCACCGACTGAATGCTGTCTTGATAGCGACGTTCGCGCCCACGTCGGGCACGCGTGAACATGCCGCCGATAAGCCGGTCAAACATCTGGACCGCCGCGTCGGCAAGTCTGGCCTCAAGGTCGATCACTGCGGCCGTCAACGTCGCCCGCCTGCGATTGACACTGTAATCCGACAGGAGGAATGCCGGTGCCACGCCGCCTTCGCGGAGAAACTGGGTAAAGCGGAATTCCGGAATGGCGCCCCCAACTGCCGGGTCGACACTTATGCCGCGAACATAGCGCAGGCGCTCAAGCAAGCCATTGATATTGGCCGCAGTCGGGGCTTCTTTGAAATTACGCAACCACGCCAGCGGCGTCATGCCGAAATCCGGGTTGTTGATTACGAGTTCGTCTAGCCGTGTCAGTTCAGCAGAGCTGAGGCCTTCGACGATTGCGGCTGCGGCAGCTTTGCGTGCGCGTGCCCGGCCAGCAAGACCGGCGCGTTCCAGCGTGTCGCCTGACGGAAGAATGAACCGCTCACCCTTCAGGCCAACCATTAGGGCGCGAACAATCGGTTCACCTCTGTCTGTATACTCGGCGGCCTGCGCGGCAAGATTCAGGGCAAGTGCCAGGTCGCCGCGTCGAAACGGGCGTATGCCAAGATAACGCGCCACGAGATCGGCATGATCGGTACGTGTTTGCGCGCGCTGACCATATGCAGAGAAGGAGGAAGGATCGACGAATAACTGTGCCGCGAGGTACTGAAGAATGACGTCGGGAAGCCCGATCTCGGGTTGCAGACCAAAGCCGGGATGTCGCATCAAAGCGATTTGTGCAGCCAGACCGAGGCGATTTGCTGGACCATAGCGGCGCCCAACCAATTCAACATCTTCCGCGGAAAGGGTATAATGCCCAATGATCGCGATTTCCTCGACAGGAGGATCGAACAGGCGCTGTCGCTCGTCTCCGGTCAGAAGTCGGCGCCGTGCCATTTTGCTCTCCCGCTGAGTCGAACGACAAAATTAACACCAAAGCGGCTCGCGCTGGAGGGTGTCTATTCGTTGTAGATTGATCCCCGAGCAATCACCCGGCGCAGCAAGACAGTTTGGCGACATCCTTATCAAACGTTTGGGCCGCCAGTTTGAGGCCTTCCACAGTGGTCAGGTAAGGAAATATCGTTGCACCCAATTCCAGGGTGGTCATGCCATGTTTGATCGCCAGCACCAGTGTCTGGATCGAATCCGCGCCTTCGGGTGCCATGATCTGGCCACCCAGCAAACGGTCGTTTGCCTTGTCGGCAACCAGTTTGATGAGACCCCGCGTATCGCGTGCTGCCAGTGCCCTTGGCACAGCGTCGAGCGGGAGCAGCGAAACCTTGATGTCCAGGCCTTGCGCCCGTGCTGTAGTTTCAGTGAGGCCTGCGCTGGCGACTTGCGGGTCAGTGAAAACGACGGATGGCATGGCGGAATTGTCGTAGCGGTATTGGTTGCCCGTCACCGCGTTGCGCGCGGCCAGTTTTGCGGCATAGGCGGCCATGTAGACGAACTGGTCCCGTCCCGTTACATCGCCCGCCGCGTAAATGCCTGAGACCGACGTTTCGAGGTGGTCATCGACGACGATTCCACCATTACGGGCAAGCACTATGCCGCGCTCCTCCAACCCAAGCCCGTCGCTATTGGGTCGGCGTCCGGTGGCAATCAGCACCTGTTCCGCCGCGACGGTGTCGCGATGCCCCTCGCAGGTCAATTCGACCCCGCTCTGTGTTTGGGCGATACGCTGATAGCCGACACCTGCGCAAACCCGCACGCCCTCGGCTTCCAAATAGTTTTTTAGCGCGGCACTCACTTCCGGGTCCATTTCGGGAAGCAGGCGGCTTCGGCAGCAGATGGTGACATCAACGCCCAGACGCGAAAACATCTGTCCCAGTTCAACCCCAATCACCCCGCCACCGATCACCAGCAGCGATTTGGGCAGGCGATCCAGCGCTAGCGCCGATGTGCTGGTTAGGTAGGGCACGCTGTCCATCCCCGGAATCGGCGGCACGGCGGCGTGCGCACCCATCGCCAATATGACCTTGCCGACTTTTATCGGCACATCGTCAACGATCAGCGCACCGTCTGCGAAGCGTGCCTTGCCCTCGATATAGCTTACCCCGGAATAGGCGGGCAGAAGATCGACATATTTTTTCTGGCGCAGCGTGCTGACCAATTCATCCTTTGATGCCGCGAGCTGCGCCCAATCGCCTAGTTGAATGTTACCGCCAAGGCCGGGAAAGCGCGTGGCGGCTCGCCCACCGTGCACCGCCTCGGCGGCACGGATCAGCGTCTTGGACGGAACGCAGCCGACATTGACGCAGGTGCCGCCAATCGTGCCATGGCCGATCAGCGCGACTTTCGCCCCGAGTTCGGCGGCGGTGATCGCGGCGGAAAAACCCGCCGAGCCCGCACCGACGACGGCCACGTCATATCCATCCCGCCCAGGGCGGTTGCAACAATCGTTCATTGGATACAGCTTTCTTCAGGCGCGACGGGCGCCGTCATTCAGTTTTGAATAGCGCGCGCCGTATAACCCGCATTGGTCGACGCAGCGGCAATCGCAGCAGCATTCGCGCGGCGAGGATCATATGTTACGCGCGCGGTCTTGGCGGCGAAATCAACCGTCACCGCGCTGACACCTGCCACGCCTTCCATCGCCTTCTTCACGGTGATCGGGCAGGTGGCGCAGGTCATGTTTTCGATGGCAAAGGTGGCTTGCCTCTGAGCGGTTGCGGTGGCCGCAGGGCGATCCTGTGCTGAATTGTCAAGTGCTAGGGCGACCCCGCCACCGGCGGTTGCCAGCACGGCCAGCCCAATGAGTATAGTCTTCTTCATGGGTGTACCCTTTCAATAAAACCAAGGTGCCCACCAGTCGATGGTGAGCGCGAGGATGACGATGGCGAGACCCAGCCACAGCACCGCTTTGGTAGTGCGGGCCGATTGCGGACGAGCGCAATATGAGCCGTCCTCACAGGGTGGGTTCGGCTTGAAATAGACATGCCAGAAGCCGTAGCCGAGCAGAGCCAGCGTCACCGCCGCGACATAAGGCTTGTAAGGTTCGAGCGCGGTCAGGTTGGCGATCCACGCGCCGGATATGCCAAGCGTAACGAACAGGAGCGGCACGACGCAGCAGGCGGAGGCCAGCCCCGCGCCGATCAGCGCGCCCGTGGCGACCCAGTTCGCCCGCTTCGGCTCGTCGTTTTCAGTGAGGGCTGACTGTCCTGATTCAGGCGCTGAGGCCATGCCGCAAATCCTTTCTTCCGCCTTCGTGATTCGCAGTGTAGCCTCTGTAGTAGGTACAGACTCAAGAGGTTTTTCATGCAGCCACAATCTGGCATTTTACGCGCTCAGCTTGCCCGGAGGACCGGCTGCAATCTCGAAACCGTCCGCTATTACGAGAAGGTCGGATTGCTGCCAGCACCGGCGCGCAACGCCAATGGCTACCGGGTCTATTCGCCGGAACTGGTGCAAAGGTTGCAGTTCATCCTGCGCGCCCGCGATCTGAGCTTTGCGATGGATGAGATTCGGTCTTTGTTGTCGCTGACCGACGTTGGAGCGCAAACGTGCGCAGAGGTGATGGGGAGAACCCAAGCACACCTTGACGATGTCCGTCGCCGTATTGCCGATTTGCAGAAGATAGAGGCGGCGCTGGCGACAACATTAGACAAATGCACCGGCGACGACGTTGCCGAATGTCCTATTTTGGACGCACTTCAGTTTTCGTCCGTATAGGACAAGTGAGGCCGCTATTTTTGCGGGATTTGATCTTCTGTCGTCAATCTGGAGTATAGTCTACCTGGACGTCAGGATGCTTGCGGTAATTGTGTCAGATAAGAACGCCGAATCACATTTCTTGACATATGCGTACCAAGTTTATAGAGTCCAACCTGACATATTGGCCAGGAGCGGACGATGAATGGGCAAAAGATCGGATACGTCCGGGTCAGTGCATTCGATCAGAATGTCGATCGCCAACTGGATGGTGTCGCACTCGACAAGATTTTCACCGACAAGGCATCGGGCAAGGACGTCGACAGGCCACAGCTTGAAGCCATGCTATCGTTCATCCGCGAGGGGGACACGGTGGTCGTGCATAGCATGGACCGCCTCGCGCGCAACCTCGACGACCTGCGCAAGCTGGTCCAGTCCCTCACCAAGCGGGGCATCCGGATCGAATTCGTCAAGGAAAGCCTGGCGTTCACGGGTGAAGATTCGCCGATGGCCAATTTGATGCTGTCGGTGATGGGGGCATTTGCCGAATTCGAGCGGGCCTTGATCCGCGAACGACAGCGCGAAGGGATTGCTGTCGCCAAACAGCGCGGCGCCTATCGCGGAAGGAAGAAGTCGCTTTCCGATGACAGGGTGGCCGAGTTGAAGCAACGGGTTGCAGCTGGCGAGCAGAAGGCTACCATCGCTCGCGATCTTGGGATCAGCCGGGAAACCCTCTATCAGTACCTTCGATCAGCGACATGAAAAGCCTTTCCCGCCTTTGTCCATGAAATCGTTGTCTGACGCACAAACCTTGAGGCGACGCCCATTTCTGCTACGAAGCCGGACCGACCGGCTACGGTCTTTATCGGTTGATCACGGCCATGGGTCACCCTTGCGACGTGGTCGCGCCATCATTGATCCCGAGGAGACCAGGCGACAGGGTAAAGACCAACAGGCGCGACGCGGTTGGCGCCAGCGCCGAACGCACCGAGCGCCTGCTCGCACAGTACGAGCTCGTGCTTGAGGATCTCGAAGCCGACGCGGCCGAGGACGAGTTGGCTGCCCAAGCCGCCGCGGCGAAGACGACGACCATTCCCGCATTCGAGCGCAAGAAGCCGGTCAGGAAGCCGTTTCCCGAACATCTGCCACGCGAACGCGTGGTCGTTTCCGCGCCGTGCTCTTGCCCGGCTTGCGGCAGCGACCGCTTGTCCAAGCTCGGTGAAGATGTGACCGAGACGCTCGAGGTGATCCCTCGCTCGTGGAAGGTCATCCAGGCCGTACGCGAGAAGTTCGCCTGCCGGGACTGCGAGAAGATCACGCAGCCGCCTGCGCCGTTCCACGTCACCTCGCGGGGATGGGCCGGCCCGAGCTTTCTCGCCATGCTGCTGTTCGACAAGTACGGCCAGCATCAGCCGCTCCACCGCCAGGCCGAGCGCTTTGCCAGCGAAGGCGTGCCACTCAGCCTATCGACGCTCGCCGACCAGATCGGCGCTGCCTGTCTAGCGCTCATGCCGATCTACCAGTTGATCGAGGCCCACACGCTGGCCGCCGAGCGGTTGCACGGCGACGACACCACCGTGCCGATCATGGCCAAGGGCAAGACCATTACCGGCCGATTGTGGGATTACGTGCGCGACGACCGGCCCTTCGGAGGCAGTGATCCGCCCTCGGTCGTCTTCTACTATTCGCCCGACCGACGCGGCGATCGCCCACGAGGCCACCTTGCGGCCTGGTCCGGCATCCTGCAGGCCGACGCCTATGCCGGGTTCACCGAGCTGTACGCGGCCGATCGCAAGCCCGCGCCTATCCTGGAGGCAGGATGCTTTGCCCATGCGCGCCGAAAGTTTTTCGAACTGGCCGACGTCGAGGGCGCGGCTCGCAAGAAGAGCCGCGGCGAGAAGGCGCCGATCATCTACCCGATCGCTCTGGAGGCCGTGCAGAAGCTCGACGCCCAGTTCGCCATTGAGCGCGACATCAATGGCACGAGCGCGGCCGAGCGCCTCGCGGTTCGTCAGGAACTCAGCGCGCCCCTGATGGCGGAACTCAAAGACTGGCTGAACGCGCAGCTCGCCCGGATCTCACGCAACCACGACGTGGCCAAGGCCATCAACTACATGCTGCGCCGCTGGGATGCGTTCACCCGTTTCCTCGATGACGGCAGGGTCTGCCTCTCCAACAACGCCGCCGAACGGTCTCTGCGCTGCGTGACTCTTGGGCGCAAGTCGTGGCTATTCTGCGGCTCCGATCGAGGCGGCCAGCGAGCGGCGGTCGTTTATTCTCTGATCCAGACCTGTCGCCTCAACGAGGTCGATCCTCAGGCCTGGCTCGCCGATGTCCTTGCCCGCATCGCCGATCATCCTGTCAGTCGTCTCGACGAATTGCTCCCGTGGAATTGGCCCGCCGTCAAGGTCGCTATCGCCGCCTGATCCAACTTCGCCGCGGTCCTCGGCGTATGCTTACCGCCGGGATCGCCGGTGAGAACCAGGTCAGGCGCTTCGCCGCGCGATTCCAGTTCGGCCAGCAGCGCGGTGGAGTTGACGCCGATGCCGTAGGCGAGAACGACGGGTTGTGGCTCGGCTAAGCGACTAGCTACGTCGAAGCTCCGCGCGTGCCAGTTCGGCGTCCTTCAACGAGTAATAGAGCCAGATGCGTCCGTCCTCAACGATTACAGACGACGCAAAGGCAATGTCGGTCGCGGAACGATCCTCGACCGGCGGCGGCGTCAGTAGCGGCTGGATGCCGCGGCAGACGACGTGAGAACAATCGCGGTCAAACGCCACCCAGCCGATGCGCCATCGTGCGTCACGGGTGGCGCCATTATAGAACATCACTGGCATGTCAGGATCATCGGTCAGCATAGGGCCGGTCGACAGATGCCAATTGTCCCAGCTATCCTCGCGCGGACGGAAGGGCTCGGGTCCCTCTTTCCAGGGACCCGCGGCGTCTGGGCCGCACGCGAGCCCGATCACCGAGTGGTCATCCTCGGCATATTCGTAAAACATCCGCCAGCGCCCGCTAGGCGCGCAGATCACCGTCGCTTCTTTCGTGTTGCCCTTGGATTTCGATGAGGCGAGCGCGATGCCCTTCTTTTGCAGCCGATCAATAGCGGGCCCTGTCGCGTAGAGCAGCTGGCCAGTCGCCAAATCATCGAGAACGCCTGTGTAGTAAACGACGTAGCTGCCGTCAGGCATGCAAACCGGTGTTGGATCCTCGCATCCCCCGATGTCGATCGGGTCAGGACCGGGCATGATCGCCGGCCTGTCGGTCATGATGAAATGGACGCCATCCTTGCTTCGGCCGTGCCAGATGACGCCGGTGTCGGTGCACGCCGCCTGCCTCCTTGGGCGCGCCCGGATCAGTATCTCATAGCCCCCATCCTCGGCCGCCCAGACGTAGGGGCTCATATGAGCGCGCTCGGTCAGCGCTGGCGGACCCTCAAGCGTCACCCGCTCGAGCCGCTCGACATTGAAGTCTAGGATAACCGGATTGGGAATGACTTTATCGCGAGCCATCAAGCGCGTGGCAGCGCTCGACGAGGGATGATGCGCCGCATCGCCGCCGCGAACAGGCGATCGCCCGGGCGGGGGCTCACGGGTATGATCGCCTATGGTCAGCGATGCGGCGCTGGCCGGGCGCAATTGCGGCGACCCGCCCGGCCAAAGGCGGCAGTGGAAGGATGATTCGGAAGCAGGGTTGTCAGGCACGGGCGGATTCTTTGGCGGTGTCGGCACCGATGGCGGAAATCATTTGCTCCAGATGCCCGTCCAGCACGTCCAGGGCCGCGCGCCGCGCGGCAAGTTGTGCCCGCAGGCATAGCAGAAATTCGATGGCATCGCCGCCGCCGTCCAGAGCGTGACACAGCCTGGTCAGTTCATCGAGGCCGACGCCCGCCTCGAACAGGGTGCGCACAAAGCGCAGCCGCTCCAGCGCATGATCGTCATAGAGACGGTGACCGCTCTGCGTGCGGCGCGCCGGGCGCAGCAGCCCGCGCAGCACATAGTCGCGCACAATATGTACGCTCACTCCGGCATCATGGGCCAGACGGGACGCTGTGTAAGGGGCATCGGACACCTCCCTCCTCAGTCGGCAGGGCATGCGCTCCCCGGAGTTCGATCCGCGCGCTGCAAATCCGATGTCAACTGGGTTGTATGCGATCATGGCGTTGCCCGGTGTGGCGGGGTGCAACAGCTGTCGATTCAGCTCCTGGCCCACACAAAAAGCCTCCCGAACGCCGATGATGGTCAACCCCGGACGCTTGGAGGCCCAGTCTTGCGCCACATGGGTAGAAGCAAAGAAATGGACATGACAGCAGAAGGACTGACGAACGTCGTTTGTTTCCTGCGGCGGCACCAACGATACCGCGACGTCGGCGGGTTCAACAGCCTGTATATCGACGGGTGAAACGGTAAGCGAAACGGGCGCTCCGGTGGCAGCGCAACGCGATGAGACGCGGGCTGTACAGCCGAGCAGCGCCGGAAACATCAATGTATCCAACGCGCACCAAGCGTAGAGGAGGCGACCGTCGATTTCGAAACAATGCGCCGTTTCGCATAGGGTGAGGCCGTGACCGATGATGTTTCCGTCATCATCATATTCGGTACTGGCGGTTTGCGCGAGCACGGCGGCGATGCGCTCATCAGGCCAGTTGAGAATCCCGGCAAGCGTGGTTCGCGATACCGGGCGCCCCTTGGCGAGTTCCCGCAACAGCGCGACGAGGAGTTCCGCGGAATCTTGAGACCGACTGATCGACGGGAAATGCTCGATATATGTAGTGGGGCTCATGACGCTCTCTTTCATCCTGCGCAGCAGGACAGTTTTGCCACATCCTTGCCGAAGCCCTGTGCGGCGAGTTTCAGGCCCTCGACCGTGGTGAGATAGGGAAAGATCGTCTCGCCCAGCGCCTTCGTCGTCATGCCGTGTTTGATCGCGAGCACCATGGTCTGGATGCTGTCGGCTCCCTCGGGCGCGACGATTTGACCGCCCAGCAGGCGATCGGACGTTTTGTCAGCGACCAGCTTGATCAACCCCCGTGTGTCGCGAGCGGCCAGTGCCCGCGGCACCTGGTCGAGGGCGACGATCGAGGTCTTGGTCTCGAAGCCCGCTGCCTGCGCTGCACTTTCGCTCAGTCCCACGCCCGCCACCTGTGGGTCGGTAAACGTGACCCAGGGCATGACCGTATTGTCGTAGACGAGGTCGTCGCCGTTCAGCGCGTTGTGCGCGGCGAGCTTCGCGCCATAGGCCGCCATATAGACAAACTGATCGCGCCCGGTGACGTCGCCGGCCGCATAGACATCCGGTCTCGAGGTGCGCATCCGGTCGTCCACGACCACACTGCCGTTGCCGGCTTGGGCGATGCCCGCTTCGGCAAGGCCGAGGCCATCGGTATTCGGCGCCCGTCCGGTGGCCACGAGCACCTGCTCGGCGGCGATCACCTGCTGTGCGCCGTCGGTGGTGATGCTCAGCTCGACGCCGGCAGCCGTGCGCGCGATTCCGCGATAAGATAGTCCGGTCCGGACGGTAATGCCCTCGTCGCGGAGATAGCCGGTCAGCGCCTCGGAGATTTCCGGCTCGGCCTCCGGCAGCAAGCGGCGGCGGGTGATGAGCGTCACCGCCACGCCGACGCGCGCGAACATCTGCGCCAGTTCGCAGCCGATATAGCCGCCGCCGATGACGAGCAATGAGCGCGGCAGCGCGCCAAGCTGCAGGGCAGTCGTGCTGGTGAGATAAGGCACATCCTCAATGCCGGGAATGTCCGGCAGGGCCGGCGACGTGCCGGTCGCGATGATGATCTTGCCCGCTGAAATCGCGGCGCCATTCACCATCACGCCCTGCCCGTTCAGACGCGCCGCGCCTTCCAGATAGGCAACGCCGTTGTACTCGGGCAGCAGGTCAATATATTTCTTCTGCCGCAAGCTGGTGACCAGCTCGTCCTTGGCCGCGACGAGCGCGGGCCAGTTGGCCACACTTGCTTCCCCGACCAGGCCGGGAAAGCGTTGCGCGGCCCGCACACCATGCAGCGCCTCGGCCGCGCGGATCATCGTCTTCGACGGCACGCAGCCGACATTGACGCAGGTGCCGCCGATGGTGCCGTGGCCGATCAGCGCGACATTGGCGCCCTGATCGGCGGCGGTGATCGCGGCCGAGAATCCGGCCGATCCGGCGCCGATGACGGCAAGGTCGTAGCCGCCCTTACGGCTTCCTTCGGTGGTGCAGCAGTCTGACATGTTCAGCTATTTTCCTTGTTCGTTTGTGTTTCAGTCGCACAGCAATCTGCGGCGCGCTGTCGGCGCCAGAGGCCATAGCCGGTGAGCACGACAAAGAAGGCGAGCGCCGGCATGAGGACATAATCGATCCAGCCCAGCCAGGCCGACAACCCAATTGCGCCGAGCAGGACAACCAGCAAAGGCGTGGCGCAGCAGATCACAGCAATGAGCGAGCCGGCGATGCCGGTTTTCAGAAGCGTTGCGTCCTTCATGCTGCGGCCCTCATCACGCCGGGCGGGCCGGATAGCCGGCATTGCTGGACGCGGCGGCAATGGCTGCGACGGTGGCGGTCGCCGGGTCATAAATGACCGTCGCCGTTTTGGCGGCGAAGTCGACGGTGACGGACTTCACTCCGGCGACGCCTTTCATCGCCTTTGTCACTGTCACCGGGCACATGGCGCAGGTCATGTTTTCGATGCTGAACGTTGTCTTCTGGACCGCGGCGGCTTGGGCGGGGGCAGCTTGCGCGGCAAGCGGTAAAAACGTCGGCGCCGAGAGAAGGCCGGCGGCGCCCAGGGCCGCCGCGCCGATCGCGATGAGAAGGGGTCGTTTCATATGGGTTTCTCCTATGGGGTAGCGTGATCAGTAGAACAGCGGCGCCCACCAGCTGATTGTCAGGGCAAGCAGGACCAGAACCGTGGCCAGCCATAGCGCCGCCTTGGTGATGCGCGAGGATTGCGGGCGGGCGCAGTAGGAATCTTCCGCGCAGGCCGCCTTCGGCTTGAAATAGACCTGCCGGAAACCGAGTCCGATAAAGACGAGCGCTACGGCGGCGGCGTAAGGCTTGTAGGGTTCAAGGGCCGTGAGGTTGCCCATCCAGGCGCCGGAAACGCCGAGCATCAGCAGGAGAAGCGGCGCGATGCAACAGGTCGAGGCGAGGATCGCTCCGACCACGCCGCCCGCCGCGAACCATCCTGGCCGGCGATTCACCGTTGCCTTTGGCTGCTCGGGCACCTGCATTTGCACATTGGCGCGATCCATGCGACTCACCTCTCGATTGCTATTCCACTTCATGCTACGCTCTGTAGGTACTACAGACACAAGAGGTTTTTTGGACCGATGAGCGATCACGTTTTCGGGAAGGGAATGCAGCGCGCTGACTTGGCCAAGCTTACGGGCTGCAATCTGGAAACCATCCGCTATTACGAGAAAATCGGCATGATGCCGGACCCGCCGCGCACGGCCTCCGGCTACCGCATTTATGGCGAGGACCACGTATCCCGCCTGCGCTTCATCTTGCGCGGCCGCGAACTCGGCTCTTGGCTCGACGAAGTACGCGGCCTGCTTGCCCTCGTCGAGGGCGGCGCGCAGACCTGCGCAGAGGTCAAGGAGCGCACTGAGCGGCATCTGGCCGATGTGCGCGCGAAGATCGCCGATCTCAGGCGCATCGAGAAAGTGCTGACCCAGACCGCTGCGCAATGCTCCGACGATATGGTGCCAGACTGCCCGATCATCGAGGTGCTCGCATGACGCGCTGAGCGTTAGGATTTCGTGTTCTCTCGCAAACTACACCTTCTGGCGCAACAGCGGACCGTCCACAATCCAGCTAACCCGCCGATCAGGCGGGACGCTCGACACCCATCCTGCGCATTTCCCGATAGATGGTTGATCGACCGATTCCAAGTTGCCTGGCGGCTTCTGCCGGCGAAATCCGGGCTTCAACCAGTTTGATGGCGGCATCGACCTTGGTCATGTCGAGGGGCGGCCGACCAGGCCGCTTGCCCTATTGCCCGCGCGGCCGCGATGCCGTCGCGCGTGCGTTCGGAGATCAGGCGCCGCTCGAAATGGGCGACGGCCCCGCCACTGTCCGAGAAGTGTGATTCTCGGACAGTGGATTGATGCGCGGATAGGGGTAAGATATGGGTCGTGCGATGACCGAGGAAAAGGATCCGTCGCGGCGCTTGCCGGTGGTGCCCGCACAGCCTGCGCTGCCGGATATTCTCCACGCACAGATCGAGCGCGCCGCCGACTATGCCAGGGCCTCGCGCGCACCGTCGACCCGCCGCGCTTATGAGGCCGACTGGAAGATCTTCACTGCCTGGTGCGATCGCCATGGCATCGATCCGCTGCCGGCGAGCCCCGACGCCGTCGCCGTGTTCGCCAGCGCCGAGGCCGACGCCGGCACCAATCCGCGCACCATCGGCAAGCGGATCTCGGCAATCGCCTACTATCACCGCCAGGCGGGTTACGCCCCGCCCAACACCGTGCCCGGCTCCGGCCGGCTGCTCGAGGTGCTCGCCGGCATCCGCGCGACCCACGGCAAGCCCAAGGTCCGCAAGCGTGCCGCCGACGCGTCGATGCTCCGCCACATGCTCGATACGATCGAAGGCGATGGCCTGCGGGCGGTCCGCGACCGCGCGATCCTGGCGATCGGCATGTCGGCCGCGCTGCGCCGGTCCGAACTGGTGGCGTTCGATGTGCCCGATGTCGGGCTCGTCGCGAAAGGCATCGAGCTCATGATCGCCAAATCGAAGACCGACCAGACCCGCGAAGGCGTCATCGTCGCCATTCCCGAAGGCAAGCGGATCCGGCCGAAGGCGTTGCTGCTCGCCTGGATGGCCGCCGCCGGCCACGCCGAGGGGCCCCTGTTCCGGCGGCTCACCCGCGGCGACCAGCTTACCGACGATCGCATGTCCGACCGGGCGATCGCGCGCCTGGTTCAGAGCTCTGCTGCGGCGGCCGGCTACGATCCGGCATTTTATGCCGGTCATTCGCTGCGGGCGGGGTTCCTCACCGAAGCGGCCGCCAACCGGGCGAGCATCTTCAAGATGCAGGACGTCAGCCGGCACAAGTCGGTCCAGGTGCTCTCGGAATATGTGCGCAGCGCCGAGCTGTTCGACGATCATGCCGGTGCGCAATTTCTGTAGCGGCGACGATTTCTGGTCGCCCGCCGACCTAGCTGGCTCATTGGCAAATATGGCGTTGACAACATATGTCATCTAAGCCATATATGCGGTGATAGCTTGGACGGTAGACCTGCACCCCCGGTTTCGTGTCGAGCTTGACGAATTGGCGGAAGAAGTCGTCGATGAGCTGGTGGCCATGACCGAGTTGCTCAAGAAGTTTGGTCCCCAGCTGCGCCGCCCGCATTGCGACACGTTGAGCGGGTCGCGGCATGCAAACATGAAAGAGCTGCGATTTGAAGCAGCCGATGGGGTTTGGCGGGTGGCGTTTGCATTCGATCCAGACCGCCAGGCCATATTGCTGACGGGAGGGGACAAGTCAGGGGTGAAGCAGAAGCGCTTCTATCGGCAACTCATCGACAAGGCCGACGAGCGTTTCGACGAACATTTAGCAGCCCTTGCGGGCAAGTGAGGCCAACCATGGCGAATGACTATAAAACCGTTCCCATCGATGACGTTTTCAACAGCATGTCGCCGGAGCGGCAGGCACGCGTCAAGGCGCGCGCGCGCGCCCTGATCGCTGAAGAGCTGACCCTGCGCGATCTTCGCAAAGCGCGAAACCTCACGCAGAAGGCGATCGCGCGTAAGTTGAAGATGGGTCAGGACGGCGTGTCTCGTGTCGAGCAGCGCACCGACATGCACCTGTCCACCCTCCGTGGTTACATCGAAGCGATGGGCGGGCACCTCAATCTGGTCGCAGAGTTTCCCGATCGTCCGCCGGTCACTATCAAGGAGATTGGTGATCTGGAAGCGGAGCCCGAAGCGCCACGACGCCGCCGAACCAAGGCTGAAACCCACGCTTAGCAAGCCATGCCTTACGCATGCGGATGAGGGCGCTCCTGTCCGACCCGTTCGCTATCAAGCTGGGGCGCAATTCCTATGAGACGTCCTATCCGACCGTCGGCCGAGAAGCTCGAGATAGAGCGCGCTGCGGTCACCGACGACTTCCTCCAAGTCTACGCCGTGGCGCACCGGACGGAGGACGCGCTTGGGCTCGAGCTGACCCGGAGCGCCGGACATTTCATGCTGCAGGTCCTCCTCTCGGAAAAGGCCATTACCCGCGCCGTTACGGCCAACCCAGAATTCACTGTGCCGGATGGAGGGATCGTCCTGGCACGATACGACGTGGACCATGACCGGCTCACGACCTTCCCAATGACGCTGACGAGCGACAGCCGATATTTCCTCAAGCCGAAATAT
Source organism: Sphingobium sp. SA2 (assembly GCF_032227065.1). Taxonomy (NCBI): domain Bacteria; kingdom Pseudomonadati; phylum Pseudomonadota; class Alphaproteobacteria; order Sphingomonadales; family Sphingobiaceae; genus Sphingobium; species Sphingobium sp. SA2. Next base: position 60,232 of record NZ_JAPMXX010000002.1, on the reverse strand, counting down.
CGGAAAATCCGGACCATCACCTTTGAAGGCCACGGCAACATCTTCGGCGGCGACGGGAACGTCTCGCTGGAGTTTGAGGAGCTGCCGCTTGGCTGTGTGCGCCAGCCCTATGCGGGTTTCGGACTCAATCACGAATATCGCTTCATCATCCAGGCACTCGAGCGGATAGAGGGTGTCAGCGACATCACCTTGTGCGAGGATTTCGAAACCACTCAGGCCGAGGGGACGCTGCGCCTCCCCTACGACACTCTCGATCGATGGCGCCGGGCTATCCGGCGGAGCCACAACACGGCGGTCTTGTTCGGAAATCAGTCAAAGCAGACCTATCTCCGCGGCCAGGTGGAGCGAGAGCTCGGCATTGCCGGCAGCGCCGCTCAGCCTCAGGATCTCGACGCGCTCGCGACATCGCTCGCCAGCTCCCTCGCCCAAACCGGCCGCAAGCGCCCCTTGGGTGTGGCTGCAGCTGCGCTGAAGACAGTTAAGGCATCTGCTCGGGAACTCGTGGAAGCCGATCCGGTCGATCTGCTCGACCTGAGCCGAGAGATAGAGCTGATCACGCTTGAGGATCTTATCGCGCGCCTGTCGCTGCGCATCGACGAAAATCACGCCGAGGCGTTCTGGCAGAAGTTCTTCCTCGCCAATCCGTTCGTGCTGCGGCTCGCCTTTGGCCTTCCGGTGATATTGTTCAGGGATCAAGTGACGGTCGGAGGCACCAAGTTTGATGGCTCCGGCGGGAAGATTGCGGATTTCGTGATGAAAGCCGGTCTATATGGCAATCTTGGCATCATCGAAATCAAGACGCCGCAGACCGGTCTGGTTGAGGCACGAAGCTATCGCGACGAGGTGCATGCGCCCACCAGGCATTTGTCAGGCGCGGTCACGCAAGTGGCCGAACAGCGATATAAGCTCCAGATGGATATCAAACAGAAGAAAGTCGATTCCCACCAGTTCGACATCTACTCCTACGGAATTCAATGCGTTTTAATCGCGGGCCGCAATCCCGGAGACGAAGCCAAAAGGAAGTCCTTTGAACTCTTCCGCAATGGACTGAAGGACGTGATCATCATTACATTTGATGAGCTGCTCGCCAAGCTGCAGTCTTTGCTTGAGTTTCTCAAGGATGACGGTGACGCTGGCCGATGCAGTCATGCTGCAACCGACACGAGCGAATGAGGTTGTCGGCACAGAGATAATCGCGACACTGAGCGTTGGGCGAATGAGGGCGGAAATGCATGCGAATCAAACATGTGGAGATCGAGAATTTCCGGCTTCTACGGAACGTCGCGGTCGGGCTGGAGGAGCGGACCACGCTCATCGTCGGCCGCAACAATAGCGGCAAGACCTCGATCGCCGAATTGTTCCGCCGGCTGCTTTCCGACAAGAAGCTAACCTTCAGGCTCGAGGATTTTTCGCTAGGCTGCCATGAATGCTTCTGGACCGCGTTTGAGGCCTATCGCGCCGGCGCTGCCGACGTCCGCGATCACCTGCCATCGATCACCGTCACGCTTGATATCGCCTACGATGTCGACGCACCCGACCTAGGACCCCTCAGCGACTGTATCATCGATCTCAATCCCGATTGTACAGACGCGCGGCTGGTCCTCACCTTTGATCCCCGCCCGACGGCTGCCGAGGCGCTGTTCGATGGGATCGTCGCGCCCGGCGAAGATGCGGCAGCAGACCGCGTCACGCTGTTTCGCGCACTCGGTAGCCGTCTGCCCGCCGCCTATGCGACTTCGCTCGAAGCGGTCGATCCCAACGATCCGACCAACCGCAAGGCGCTCGAGCCGAAGACGCTCACCGCGCTGATCCACGGCGGCTTTATTAACGCGCAGCGTGGGCTCGACGACGACACCCACCGCGAACGCGATGTGCTCGGCAAGGTCGTCGAAGTCCTCTTTCAATCGGCTCTGGTGGATCCGCTGGATCCCGAAAAGCGCTCGACGGCTGAGCAGCTCCAGGCGGCGGTGGAGCAAATCCAGAGCGACCTTCATGCCGGATTCAACGCGAACCTGACTTCGCTGCTGCCCACTTTTGACCTGTTTGGCTATCCGGGCCTGGCCGATCCCGGGCTCGTTACCGAAACCAGCTTCGACGTCGACAAGCTCCTGAACGACCATACCAAGGTCCGTTATGTCGGCGTGAACGGCGTCACCCTGCCCGAAACCTATAACGGCCTCGGCGTGCGCAACCTGGTGTACATGCTCCTCCAGCTGCTGCGCTTCTTTCGCGAATATCAGGCAACCCCGGCGGCGGCTGGCGTCCATTTGATCTTCATCGAGGAGCCGGAGGCCCATCTGCATCCCCAGATGCAGGAGGTCTTCATCCGCCAGCTCGACCAAATCGCGAATGCTTTCGTGGCGCAGCTCAATGAAAACCGGCCCTGGCCGGTGCAGTTCGTCGTGACGACCCATTCGCCCCACATGGCGAATGAAGCCCGCTTCGAGTCGATGCGCTATTTCCTGTCGGTAGCCGACGGCGATGGTCTGCGGCGCTCGGTGGTCAAGGATCTGCGCCAGGGCATGGGGGGTGCGCCTGCGCCCGATCGAGAGTTCCTGCACCAGTATCTGACGCTCACGCGGTGCGACCTGTTCTTCGCCGACAAGGCCGTGCTGATCGAAGGAACCTCGGAGCGCCTTCTGCTCCCTGCGATGATCCGGAAGACGGATGCGGCCGCTGCCGGAGAGCCCCAGCTCGGCAGCCAGTATCTGACGCTGATGGAAGTCGGCGGCGCCTACGCGCACCGCTTCTTCGATCTCCTCACCTTCCTCGAATTGCGGACGCTGATCATCACCGACATCGACGCCGTGAAGCCTAGCGAGAACGGCAAACGCAAGGCAGTCCCCGTGGCCGAAGGAGAGTTCACCAGCAACGGCTGCATCAAGGCTTGGTTCGGGAACGCCGTGTCCCCGCCCGAATTGCTGGCCAAGGCGCCGGTTGACAAAACGGCCGGTAGCCGCCGACTCGCCTACCAAATACCTGAGGCGGACGGCGGGCCGTGCGCGCGCAGCTTCGAGGACGCCTTCATTCTCGCCAATCCCGATCGCTTCGACCTCGGCGAGGGCGATCCGGCAATGCTCGCTTATGAACATGCCGCCGATCAGAAGAAATCGACCTTCGCGCTCGCCCATGCGATCGAGCACACCGACTGGAATGTGCCCCGATACATTGCCGAGGGTTTGCGCTGGCTGGCGCAAGGCAACCCGGCACCGGCCGTGCCGCCAGTGGCCGTCGCGATCGAGATCATCGCCGATGCAGTGGGCGTCGAGGTGAATGTGGCCGAGGTTGGCGAGGATGGCTGACGGACCCGAGAGTCCCGCCGATGCCGCCGGCCGCGTCGCGCTGGAGCGCATGTTCGCCTGCCTCGACGAGGGCCGGAGCTTTCGCCTGGAAGCGGGCGCCGGCGCGGGCAAGACCTATTCGCTCGAGAAGGCGCTGCGCCGGCTGATCGACCGGCGTGGCGTCGAGCTTTTGCGCCGGCGTCAGCAGGTAGGCTGCATTACATATACGAATGTCGCCAAGGACGAGATCAATTCTCGCATCCAAGCGCATCCCGCGGTTCGCCCAGAAACGGTGCATGGCTTCTGCTGGTCGGTTCTGCAGGATTTCCAGACGACGCTGCGTCAGCTGGTGCCCGACCTTCCCGATTGGCCCGAGCGCCTCGAACCCGTCGGCGGCATTGGCACGCGGCGTGTCCACTACGAGCTGGGATATCCCAGTGTCAGCGACGAGCAGGTCACGCTTCGGCACGAGGACGTGCTGGCGCTGATGATTCAAGCCTTGGCGTTGCCGAAGTTTCGCAAGGTGCTGACCGCGCGCTATCCTATCCTGCTGATCGACGAATATCAGGATACCGACGCCCCCTTTGTCGATGCGCTCAAGGGCTGGTTCCTCGATCTCGGGGAAGGTCCCTTGATCGGGCTGTTCGGCGATCATTGGCAGAAGATCTATGGCGAGGGTTGTGGGTTGGTCGAGCACGCCGCATTGGAGGTCATCGACAAGAACGCCAACTTTCGCTCGGTCGATCCGATCGTCCAAATGCTGAATCGCATGCGCCCTGCCCTTCCGCAGATGGTGGGCGATCCTGACGCGCCGGGGGAAGCGCGCGTCTTCCATACCAATGGCTGGCCGGGCGTCCGGCGCACGGGCCAGGGCGGCGGTCATTGGACCGGCGACACCAGCCCCGAAGCAGCCCGGGCCTATTTCCAGCACATAAAGACGCGGCTTGCCGATGAAGGCTGGGACTTTGCGATCGAGAAGACCAAAATCCTCATGCTCAGCCACAGCGTGCTGGCACGCGAGCAAGGCTATGCCAGCATCCCGCCCATCTACGGCCAGTTCAATGATCCCTGGCTGAAGAAGGATGATCCGCATATCAAATTCCTGACCGATCAGCTTGAGCCCGCCAGCGCGGCCTTTGCGAGCCAGCGTTTTGGCGAAATGTTCGAATGTTTCGGGGCAGGCATGCCGCGCATTCGACGGCATCAGGACAAGGTTGCGTGGGCGGAGGCGATGCAGGCGCTGATCGCGCTTCGCCTGTCCGCCTCGATCGGCGAGGTGATCGACTTCATCGCCGCGCAACCGCACATGCGGCTCCCCGAGGCGGTCGAGGACCGTGAGCGCAGGTTGGCGGACGTGGGGCCGGAGCCCGTAGAGGGAGAGTCCCGCCGCGTTACCCAGCTGCGCAAGCTGCGCGCCGTTCCTTACACGGAGCTTATCGCCCTCGACCGCTTCATCGATGGGCACACGCCGTTTGCGACCAAGCATGGCGTGAAAGGCGCCGAGTTCGAGAATGTGCTCGTGATTGTCGGTCGCGGCTGGAACAAGTATAATTTCGCGCAGATGCTCGAGTGGATCGATGCCGGTCCGCCTGCCGACAAGGCGGCCCTCTTCGAGAGCAACCGTAACCTCTTCTATGTCGCCTGCTCACGCCCCAAGGTTCGCCTTGCGCTTCTCTTCACGCAGATCCTGAGCGCCAACGCCATGGCGAAGCTGACGGCCTGGTTCGGCGCGGCGAATATCATCGCGCTGCCTGCCGCGCCCGAGATGCCGCAGGGATGAGGGTGGCTTGCCATGACAGTCCCGCCGCCGCCGTGTGGCAGCGTCGCAAGGGCCTTCGGCCTCCAGTTTATCAATCGTGGGTTTTGTTCACCGAGGATGAACTTTATACGCCTCCCCTAAACCCGATCTTGCCGCCAGTTTACAAATGTGCCAAAAAGTTCAGCGTGAATGAACGAAGACGACCCTCTCTAAACCGGCTTCTGTCCCAGCTCGATCCCGGTCAGCTGGTGGATAGCGCCTGGCTCCAGGATCAAGGCGTCTCGCGCCCCTCGATCCACGCCTATGTCCAGAACGGCTGGCTCGAGCGCGTTGCGCCGCGTGTCTATCGCCGTCCCACCGGCTCGGAGTCTTCCGCCCAACGCTGGGATGCTGCGATCCTATCCGCGCTGGAGCTGCGCCCATCGACCTTCTATGTCGGCGGGCTCACCGCGCTCGATCTCCTGGGGCGAAGCCATTATCTGCGCCTCGGCGGACATCCGGCAATCTATCTGTACGATCCCGATCGCACCGCGCCGGCCTGGTTGATGAAACTGCCGCTCGATGCGACCTTGTTGCTGCGTACCCGCTCGCTCTTTGCCGACACTCTTCTGGGACTGGAATGGCGACGCTTCGAACTTGGCACCGGGCGCCTCGGTGCGGCGGTCGCTGAGCCGACCAAGACGAACCCTTGGGACCATTTCCTCCGCGTTGCCGGCGAAGAACGTGCGGCGATCGAGATGCTCGACGAGGTTCCTGGCAAGGTCGGCTTCGACCATGCCGAGGAAATCTTCCAGGGCCTGTCCAATCTGCGGCCGCGGCTCGTCACCCGCCTGCTCGAAACATGCCGCAGCGTGCGGGCGAAGCGGCTCTTCTTTTTCTATGCCGACCGCCATGCGCATGCGTGGGTCAAGCATGTCGATCGCACGCATGTCGATCTCGGCAAGGGTAAACGGCAGCTGGCGCCGGGTGGGCGGCTCGACGCCCGCTACCAGATCACCATACCCGCCTCGCTCCCCGCCAGCGTCGACCAGGCGAGCGATGACGGCTGAGCGCTATCTGGACCAGGTTGCGCTTTTGCTGCGCACGATCCCGGAAATCGCCTCCGAACCTGATTTCGCCCTGAAAGGCGGAACGGCGATCAATCTGTTCGTGCGCGACCTGCCACGCCTCTCGGTCGATATTGATCTCGTTTACTTGCCCGTTGCGGAGCGGGAGGCGTCGCTCAATGCCGTCCGCGACGACCTGGAGCGGATCGCACAACGCCTCGAAGCACGGCTCGGCTTCAAGGTCGAGCGGCATCTCCTTGTCGACGGGAAGCGCCTGCTGGTGCATTCGGGCAGCACCGCCATCAAGGTGGAGGTCTCGCCCGTGCTGCGCGGCACGGTCTTCCCGCCCGAGATGCGATCGGTCAGTCCGAGCGTGGAGGAGCGCTTTGGCTTTGCCGAGATGCAGGTTGTGTCACTGCCCGATCTCTACGCCGGCAAGATGGCGGCAGCGCTTGACCGCCAGCATCCGCGCGACCTGTTCGATATTCACCATCTGCTCGCGCAGGAGGGGATCGATGACGACCTGTTTCGCGCATTTCTGATCTATCTCGTCAGCCATCCGCGGCCGGCGCATGAGCTCCTCTGTCCGCATCGCCTCGACATCGCGCCTCAATATAATGACGAGTTCGCGGGAATGACGGTCAAGGTCGAAGCGCTCGACACGTTGCTCGCCGCCCGCGAGACCCTTATCGGCATGGTCCGGCAACGCGCCGGGACCGCGGACAGCCGCCGCTTCCTGACCAGCTTTCTCATGCTCGATCCCGACTGGTCCGCGATCGGCCTCAGCGACCAGATGGCCGAGCTGCCCGCAGTGCGCTGGAAATTGCTCAATTTGCAGCGGCTGCGGGACCAGAATGCCGAGAAGTTCGGCGCGCAGGTGGACTTGCTGGAGCGCTGTCTCGATCACCCGATGGGAATAGGCGACATGCACCGACAAGGGGAGGCCTCTGCGCCATGATGTTCAAGTTCCTCCACGCCGCCGATCTACATCTCGACAGCCCGCTGCTCGGCCTGGCCACCAAATCGGCCGATTACGCCGCGCGGGTCGATCGTGCGTCACGCGATGCTTTCGAGAGGCTGATCGCTCTGGCAATCGAGGAGAGCTGCAGCTTCGTGGTGCTCGCGGGCGACATCTTCGACGGCGATCTGCGCAATTTCGAGACCGGCCTGTTTTTCATGGACCAGATACGGCGTCTCGAGGAGGCCAGCATCCAGGCTTTCCTCATCCTCGGCAATCATGATGCCGAAAATCGCTTTGCCGCCAAGCTTTCCCTTTCGACCAATGTCCATGTATTCAACAGCAAGCATGCCGAGGCGATCGCGATCGAAGCGTTGCAGGTCACGGTCCATGGGCGGAGCTTCCCGCAACGCGACGTGACCGAGAACATCGCCCGCGACTATCCCGCCGCGGTCGCCGGCCATTTCAATATCGGCGTGCTCCACACCGCGTGCCAGGGCAGCGAGAGCTACCATGCGCCTTATGCGCCATGCACCATCGAGCAGCTCGCCAATCATGGTTATGACTATTGGGCGCTGGGTCATGTCCATGCGCGCGCGGTGCTGCACACCGATCCGCACATCGTCTATCCGGGCAATCTCCAGGGACGAAGCCCGAGGGAAACCGGGCCGAAGGGGGTGACGCTCATCGCCGTCAACGACGGCCGGATCAGCGAGGTCACGCATCACGACCTCGACGTCGTGCGCTGGGCGTCGCTGTCGGTCGACGCAACGGGGGTTGACACTCGCACCGAGCTGCTCGATCGCAGCCGCGAGACGATTGAGCAGGCCTGCGCCGAGGCGGGTGACCGCGCGCTGGCCGTCCGTTTGCGCCTCATCGGCGAGACATCCCAGCACCATCGCCTACTAATCGATCCGCAGTCACTGCGCGACGATGTCGCCGCGCTGCTGGCGACGCTGGCCAGCGACATCTGGCTGGAGAAGCTGGTGATGGCGACGGCAGCACCGGCACAGCCAAGCACGCTTGATCCGACTGTATCCGGTCGGCTCGCGGCCGAGATCGGCGCGCTGGGGGCCGACGAAATGAACGACTTGATCGAAGCTCGGCTGGCCGAGGTTCGCGCCAAGATGCCGGCGGGGGCGCATGCCGAGGCTTTCTTCGAATCCCTGCGCAGCGATGCGCCGGCGCGCGCCCGCGCCTTGGCGCTGTCCCTGATCGGCGAGACGGAGGCCGGCGATGCGGCTCGCTGAGCTGACCCTCGAGCGGTACGGCGCCTTTGCCGAGCGCAGCCTCGCCATCCCTGCGACCGCGGGCCTCACGATCATCTACGGACCGAATGAAGCCGGCAAGAGCACCTGTCTTGTCGCACTGAGCGACTTTCTCTTCGGAATTCCGGAACGCACGCCGCATGCCACCCTGTTCGGCTATGACGGAATGCGCGTGAGCGCGACGCTGGTCGATGCGAGCGGGACCGCTATGACATTGCGCAGGCGGCGCGGACGCGGCCGCACGCTGACGGACGGAGCCGGGGCGCCGGTTGAGGATTCTGTTCTCACGCGCCTGCTCGGCGCCACGACCCGCGAGCGGTTCGCCACGCTGTTCGGCCTCAATCATGAGACGCTGCGTTCCGGCGGATCACGCCTTCTCGCCGCCGATGGCGATATCGGCCGTTTGATCGTCGAGGCAGGTGGCGGTCTTCGCTCACTCATGGCACGCTTGGACGCTCTCGACGAAGAAGCGGACAAGCTTTTCGCGTCGCGTCGCTCCGCCGACCGGATTTTCTACAAGGCGCTCGATGCGTTCGACGCTGCCGACCGCGACGTGAAGCAGCGCACTGTCACGCGCGAAGCCTATGAGCAGAGCCGCAAGGCTGCCGACGCCGCGAAGGGCAAGCTTGCGGAGGCCCGGGCCGAGAAGCAAAGTGTGAGCGCTGAAATCTCTGCCCTTGAGCGCCTGGTCCGGGCCATCCCCCATATGCTCGAGCTCGATCGGCTGGCGACATCGCTAAGCGATTATGCCGATCTTGCTGCGCTTCCGACGGACTTCGACCGGCAGGTGGACGAAGCCCTGCAGCGGCGCGATGCAGCGACCACCGCTCTCTCGGACGGACAAGCAAAGCGGGACCGGCTCGTGCAGCGGCTCGACGCGCTCGCTGTGTCGGAGGCGTTTATCGAGGCGGAGGCGCAGGTTCGCGATCTTACCGAGCAAGCGATTCACGTCCGCAAGGCGCGCGGAGATCGTCCCAATCGGCTCAGCGATATCGAGGCTGCCGAAGCCGGGCTCGCGACGCTGCGCCGCATGTTGCACCTGCCTGCCGATGCCGATCTCGCTTCGCGCTTGCCCGGCCAGAACGCGCTCGACCGGGTGCAGCAACTGGCCACCGACGCGATCGAGCGGGCCGGCGCCATTGCAGCCGCCCGCGAGCGGACGGCTGATCTCGCCGACCGGCTCGCCACTTTGCAGCATCGCCTCGATGCTGCCATCGCGGCGGGCCACGACAAGCCGGCTGCGTTCAGTGCGTCGCAATTTTCCGGCCTGGCCGCGCAGGCGGCCTCGGTGGGAGCAGCACGACGGCAAGCCGACCAGTCCCTGTCGGCGGCAACCAGCGCCATCACGGCGCTTGGCGTCGCTACACCGGAGGCTCTTGCCGCTTATGTCTGTCCCTCCGCCGACACGATCCGCGCCGAACAGTCTGCATGCGCCGAACTCGAGACAGCGATGGCGAACCAGATTGAAAAAAGGGTGGAGGCGGAGAAGAAGGCGAAGGCCGCGAGCGAGACGATCGCACAGCTCGAGGCTGCCGGTCCGGTTGCGTCAGACGAAGCATTGGCCGATGCCCGCCAAGCCCGTGCTAGCGCCTGGTCGCCGCTGCGGGATGCGTATCTCGATGCCGACGTTCCTGCGGATGTCACGGTGCGGCGGGCAGGCATCGATGCCTATGAGGGCCAGGTTCTGGGTGCCGATGATCTCGCGGACCGGCGTGCGGCCGAGGCGCAACGCGCCGCGAACCTTGCAGTAGCCCGTCAGCAGCTCGCTACCAGCACGAGCGAGATCGCGGGATGCGGCACGCTGATTGGCGACCTTCGCGCACGGCTTGAGCAGCGTTCGGCAGCGTTTGCGCAAGCCTTTCCCGATGCGACGACGCGCTTCCCGCAACTTGCAGGCCTGCTCGATTTTGTCGAACGGCGCGCGAAGGCGCTCGACTCGATCGCAGCCGCCCGCGGGCTCTCGGACGACGCCGACCGCCAGACAACTGAGCTTGAGCCGCTGCATAGCCTGTTCGACAGCGCGCAGAATGTGATGAAGGTCTCGCGCGTCGAAGGCCAGGCGTTTGCGGTCGAGGTGCAAACGCTGTGCGCCGCCCTCGGCCAGCATGAGACTGGTCATGCCGATTTTCGACGCGATCTGCGCGACAGCGAGACGCTGCGGCCGACCGCCAAGCGGGCCGACGAGGATCTCGCCGATATGCTCGCCGCGCAACAGAGTTGGCAGCAGCAGTGGAGTGCCGCCCTGGCCGGCCTGGGCCTTGATGCCGATCTTGCGCCAGAGCGCGCTGGCGCTCTGGTCAGTGAATGGTCAGGTGCCCGGGCGACCCTCGGCACGATCGCACAGACCCGCACACGCCTAGCGCGGATGGACGAAGATGAAGACACGCTGAAGGCTGCAGTTGCCGCGCTGGGCACGACGCTTGGCCTTTCGTTGCCTGACGACCCGCTGGCGGCGACCGACCAGATAGCGGCGCGATGGCAGGAGCAGGACGCGACGCGCCTTCAGCGTGTCGCGCTCGCCCCCGATGTCGAGGACGCCAAAGCCGACTGCGTGGCGCTCGAGTCAGGCGGGCAAGAAGCACATGCGGCGGTGGCAGCGCTCGCCGTCAGCGCAAGCGTTGCGAATGAAGACGAAGCGCTACTTGGCATTGCCAGCCGCTGCGCGGTCCGCGCTCGGCTTCTGCAGGAGACCATGCAAGTCGAGCGCTCGATCGCCGATGTCAGCGATGGCCTCACCGTATCCGAGTTGCGAGAGCAGGCGGCCGGACGCGATCTCGACACCCTGCGGGGCGCCCTCGCCGTCGCCCGCGAGCGATCCGACCAGCTGGAGACAGACGTCGAGGTGGCAATCCTTGCGCAGAAATCGGCGCAGGATGCACTTGATCATTATGCGACCGAGTCAGGAATCAATCAGGCGCTTGCCGAGCGCGAGAGCGCGGCCGCAAGGATGCAGGCGGCCGTCGAGCGCTATGTCGAGCTTTCCGTAGCCCGCGCCTTAATCACCGAAGCGATCGACCGGATCCGGAGCGAGCAGCAGGATCCGCTCGTCAGCCGCGCCGGCGAACTCTTCGCGTTCACGACGCATGGCGAATTCGCCGGGATCGATACCGACATCGACGAGAAGGGCCTGCCCGTCGTGGTTGGACGGCGCCAGTCGGGGGCCACGGTCGGGGTCTCCACAATGAGCGACGGCACGCGCGACCAGCTCTTCCTTGCTTTCCGCTTGGCCAGCCTTGAAAATTATGCCGCGTCGACCGAGCCGCTGCCCTTTGTGGCCGACGACATTCTGGTGCATTTCGACGATGAGCGTAGCGCCGCCACGCTCGATCTGCTGGCCCGCTTCGCCGAAACCAATCAGGTCCTGCTCTTCACGCATCACAAAAGCGTCCGCGATGATGCGCGACGACTTGAGGCGCAAGGAACGGCAACCATCGTAGAGATCGAGCGACTTTGAGGTTGCCGTGATCCGGTCGGGCAGTCGAGCAATGGCTCTGATAGCCCATTCAATCCGATTTCAGCCGATGAATTGTTGCGGTGCTGCGTCCGTAGACTTGGAGATGTGATCCCTTCATCCGGCCCGCGCATACAGGACCGCCGCTAGCGACATCACGAATATCGATAACCAGATCAGGATCTGACCAAATATGTGAAGAACCAAACCAACCCATCCATATTGTCTACGTAGCGCCACCCCGCTGCCGACGGCGGTGAAAAAGGCAATCACCGCCGGCATCGAGATCGACGGCGGTCGCTGAATGATCGTCTCGAAGATCGGCATCAGCCCAATCACCATGACCAGCATCCATGAGAAGCCGAATACCAGCGCATTCCCGAGGTTCAGATGCTCGAGCGGGCTCGGCCGCATATCCTTCTCCCGGAAGCGGGCTGCCATCAGGAAATCTCCGCGCTCAGCCAGCTTGTGAACAAACTTCGAACGCCGTATATTCTACACGTTCGGAGGTTTGAACAATGATCGACACCGTCACCTATGGGCTTACGCAAACGCTTCCCGGTGGGCCAATCGTTCGTCCGGAAGAGCCAGTCTTTACTCCCTCTCAGATCGACGATGAGGCGACCGGACCTGCGACCCGCGGCGGCTTGATCGCGGGTTTCATCTCCCTTGGCTTGCTGGCCGCCGCTGGCGCCTATCTGGGCTTGGCCCTCTAACACTGCGATCATTTCCTCAATTCGGGATCGTTGAAGAACCCGCGGTTGTGGTCCCGGTTTACCTCCGATTGCACGTCCACCGATCCCTGCGCGCGGCTGGTGCGACTCGCCTGCGCTGCGGCCCTATCGTTTTCAAGCGACGTCCGTCCCGCTTCGATGATCTCCGCGGCTGCGCCCGGATTTCCGCCCCCCGGTCCTGCGGGGATCCCGCCAGCGCCATGCGGACGATATGTGGCACGCACGTCGGCGGCACTGCCGATGTCAATTTGATGCACGTCCACGAGATCGGGCGCGTCAATCCGGCCCTGGATCTCCTCACGAATGGCATCGCGCTTATCCTGCATCCAGCGCGAGATCATCTCCTGGCGCACGGTCCGTTGATGATCCGTCAGGTCCGTAGCCCAAAGTTCGGGTGCGTTCAGACCACTGTTGGACGCTTGCTGCTGCCGATACCATCGGGCAAGATCCTGGCTGAGGTTCTCGCTGAGCTGCATCCCGTGCGTTTCGGCATAGCTGGCATCGCGGGAAAGCGACTGCGACAGCTCCTCGAGCTTCCGGGCCGTCTCCGAGTAAGACCTGGCCCTCGCCAGCGCATCTTCGGTGCTGACGGAAGACGACGACGACTGTGACGCGCGGCTGAAAACTCCATCGCGATCGTAGGTGCCGTCGGACGTATTAGCGCCGCTGCCGCTTGAATGCTCATCGCGAACGCCGCTCGATGCCGAGCTGGAGCTATCGGAGGAACGCGACTCCTCCGTTCCATGCCGCAGACTGTCCGCCTGCTGTCCAGTCTTACTGACACCAAGGCTTCCGCCCACAGACGGGAGGAGCCCACCGACCCGCTTCCGCCCGCCTGAACCACCTTTCCCGCCGCTACTACCAATTCCACCATCGAGACGGCCGCTGACCTGATCAAGCGTTCCCGCTGAGCGATCGTGAGCGTTGGCAACGCGCAAGCTCTGGCCAGTAGACGACCGCTCCTCGAGACCCTGCGAACTGCTTCCCGTCGTCCGATCAAACTGGTCGATCGATGTGTTGGCCGACCGGCCGCTGCTCGAATCCCACCCCGACGAACGCTCGCTCGACGTGCCGAACGCGCTGCGATTTGTGTGCGTGCTGGTCAGGATGTCGTTCGCCGCATTCTCATAAGCCTGGGCTTGCCGATGCGCCTCGCTGGCCATCTCCCGCCATTCCGCGACCGTGCCGGTGTTCATGGTCGGCGTGAAGCCGAGCCGCGAGATCGCGCCGCTCGTATCGATGACGTCCTGCCCGTTCCCGAAGCCTGACACCACGGCGCCGTTGTCCTGACGCCACCCGAAACTCGGGCCGCCGCCCATGAAGCTGGGCGCAGTCGACCATTGGTCGCTCTGCCGCATATTCGACGTCGCATTGGCCCAACTGACATTGCCATAGGAGTAGTTGCCCGTCGTCTGCTCCACGGCCGCCGCCTCGGCCGCGTTCTGTGCCGGGGCGAGCATAGACATCGACTGACCAGCGATCGACATGGCACCACGCGCGAGACCCGCGGCCAGGAAGGGCACGCTCATGAGCATGAAGCCCGCGATCGTCGCCGTCTCCCCGTTGACCGCGCCGATGCCGGCATAGCTCCCGAGCGTCACGCCGCCCGAAGCGACCCCGGCCGCGGCCGATTCCGCCCGCGTCATGCAGATCATATGCAGGATAACGTATAGCGGCCCCCATGCCGCGAGATAGAAGAACCCCATCCCATAGCCCTTGAGCGAGCTGACGCCGGTCTGCGGCATCAGGAACAGCGGGAATATGACCGGGAACATCGCGAAGAAAACGACCGTCAGCACGATATTCAGGATCGGCACCCAGGCCATCGCCTGCTGGGCGATCGAATTATAGGTGTTGCGCGCCTGAATATCGGCACGCGTCTGCGCGAAGGTGTCGATTGCGGCTGACCCGCTTCCACCGGCCATGCTGTTGCGGGCCTGCATGAAAGCGTTGATCGCCGTATTTTGCCGCATCGCCTCGGTAAAGTTGCTTCCCGACCCGGTGAAAGCCGAATTGACGATCGGGAGATCGTGCTTGAGCTTGTCGGCCGCCAGCGCGTTGCTCAGCTTCGGGTACAGTTCCTTGCCCCACAGTGGCGCGTTCGCCTCGATCATCGGGGTCCACTGCGCGTCGAGCGCCTGATACGCCTGTCTGCAGGTAATGATGAAACTTTGGACGGTCCCGTCCCCCTGTCGCTCGAGCCATTCCTGCGAGCGCGCCTCAGAGCCAGGTCCGATTGAAGCCCAAAGGTCTTTGGAATTGGCGAGATTGGTCAGCGATTTCTGATAGAGCATCACGTCGCCGAACAGGCACTTCTTGAAATGCTCCTCCAGATTCGTCGAAAACTCCGCGTCGCGGATCACGAAATTGCGCGTCGCATCGAAAAGGCGCGTGCCATAGACCATGCCGTTGGTCGTGTAGTTCAGCTCGCTCGGCATCACGAAGACCGTTTCGGCCGTTCGTGTGAGCCAATCCCCAACCTGGGTCGTGAAGCTCGCCAAAACACCAAGCCCAAGCGGGACATTGTCGACGGTCGCGGGCGCCAGCGAAGGATTGATTCGGTCGGTCACCTTGACGCTGATGGTCGGGACCATGAGGCAAAGGTAGATCGCGGTCGCTTGAAGAAACCAGTTCATCCAGGCGCGGAAGTTGAGGGTGAAGGCAACCACGAGCAGCGAGTAGATGAGGCCCATCACCATCACGACACGGAGGAGCGAGCGGTAGCCCCCTCCCCCCGACCATGCGGCCACGGCATTGAAGGTATTGACGAGATACTCGCCGCCGCCAACCGTGAAGACCTCCAGCATCGCCTTGCTCCCGCGCCCTTACATGAGGCCCTGCGCGTTCAACCCGCGCGAGAAATTGAGCGCGGATGCCATGCCGGGCGTCATTGAGTTTTGAAGTGTGGACTCGAGCATGATGCTGCGGTTGATGATCTGCATCGTCACCTGCAGCTTGTTGTTCAGCTTCACATCGCGTTGGGCGAATTTAGCCCGGGTCGCGGCGATCTGCTGTTTCCACTGCGTCGCGGTTTCCTGATCGAACGTCTGGTAGTGGACCTTCGCCTGCTCGACACGATCGAGCATATTGTCCAGCATCGCCGCCAAAAGATCGACCGCGACGATCTCCGACAGCGTCTGAATCTCACCGTCGGTCAGCGCATAATGGGCGTAGGCCTGCACCGCGAGTATCTTGTAGATCGGCACCGTCGCAAGGTTGAGGAGCTGCTTTTCCGCCGCGTCGAGCGCCGTATCCGTCCGGATCTTGTCGCTCATGGACTTGATCATGGTGCTGATGCGCGGCCGAAGCGCCGAGGACGCCGGCACCGTCAGGGTCTGTTCGCCTACGTCGTAGCAGTTCTCATCATTGCACTTCAGCATCTTGACCGCGGGCGCATCGGCCGTGCCGTCGAGCAACGCCGTCACCACAGCCTCTTCGGCCGGCCCAAACATGACGACCTTGCCGCCGACACTCGGATCGGTCGATGGCGTGGTCACGACCGTTCCAACCAGCGTCATGATATATTCGGAGAAGGACTGGTCGAACGCGCCAAATTTGGCCGACTTCTTCAACGCCTCCCAGGTGTAGTTGTGGGGTTCACCGACGAGCTGGTCCTTCATCGATGCATCGGTGTTGCCGGCGATCGTGCTGTCACGACGGTTGCCGTTGTTGCAGCCTTGACGCGATGCCGCCCAATCGGAGAACACGCCCTGACTGTTGCCAACCGCCTCGCAGATCGTGGAGCGCGTGGTCTCCATCTGGGGCCAGATGCCGCCCACGAGCGCCTGCGCCGTCTCACAGCTGGAAATGTTCATCTGGTTGAGAAGCTGTGCCTTCTGGCTGAACTCGTCCATGACCTTGCCGATCTCCGGCGACACGGAATCGATCGCCAGTTTGAAGGCGAACCCGAGGGCATTGTTGGCCGTCGCCTTCAGCATCGCGACGATTTCCGAGGCGTTGATGAACGAGAAGCTGCCGCTGAACAGATCGATGCCGCCACACCCCGCACGCGCGCTCGGTAGCTGCAGGTTGAAGGGCGACACGCTTTTCTGCGGAAAACGCGTCCAGACGTTGCCCAGCGAATAGTAACCGGCCGACTGGCCCTGGAACGCAGTTGGACCGGTCACGTTTGCCGCGCCGCCGGCGTCGTTGAAGAACCCGTTCATTTCCGACGCGACATCGGCGCGGGCGACACCGGCCAGCGCGAAATGCGATGCCGCTACCAGGCTCAAGCACCCTGCGGCCTGCCGAAGAAATCTGCGGACCCTGCCGCTTCTGCGATCCTGTTCCATCAATAGTCGCTCCCAACCTTGGTGTTGGTCAACATGAAGATCCGATCCATGATCTCATCAGCGCTCAGGACGCCGTACCCAACCGGGATCGTCCGCTTGGTCCGCGTATCGAACAGCACCAGCGCCGGCGTCTGGTTGCCCGGCACGCCCATCCGCGCCCGCTGCCCGGAGTCGACCACATAGTTGGGGAATTCGCGGTTCGGACCACCGTCCATCGAGACCGCCATCACCGCCATGCGATGACTGTCGGCGACCGACTTCAGGATCGGGGCAAACAGCTCGCACGCGCCGCAGCTCTGCGCATAGAAATAGAAGAGCCCGTAGCGCTGGCTGAGATTGGTCAGGACGGCGTCGCGATCCGCCTTGCGGTTGTCGAGCCAGGCACGCTTGCCAACCGTCGAGACTGGCCGCTGCAGCGTGTAGTCGAGATCGGGGTTCTGCCAGAGCGCGCGCTGCCAGGTATCCGAGAAAGTCGAGGCGCGATCGAGCTGTTCGCGCTGGAACCGGACATAGGCGATCACGTTTTCCTCGGACGGCTCCAATATGGCGCGGGCCTTCAACTCGTCGAGCTGCTTGGTGATCGCCGCCATCCGTTCGGCCGCGCTGATCTCCGGCACCTGTTGAGCCTGTTGCCTGGGCTCCGGCGGCTTCGGCTTGGCACAATAGAACCACTGGCCGAGCTTGCGCTCGCCGCAGTAGAAATCATCGCCGCTGCCATCACGGTCGAGGGAGTCGCGGGATGCTGCAGCATCCTGAGCTCGAAGCGGTGCCGCCGCCGCGATCGGTGACAACGTGAGGAGCAGCATCGACAGCTTAGCGAGTCTGGACATCGCGCATCGTCCTTCCGTCGGTTGCGTCCGCAGGCGCGGAATAGATGGGGCGATCGCTGGCCGAAGATGGTCCTTGCCAGATCGCGTAGTGGAAGCAGCAGTCGAAGCCCTTAGCTGGCGACGACGTGCCGCAGGGGAGAGCACTCGGCGTAGAGGGTGGCGGGGCGGCGGGCGTTGTCGCCGCCATCGCCGTGGCCATCAACGCGATAATGGAGGGCTCAACGATCAACATTGCCATTGTCCAGTTCCCCCTTGGTTAGCCGAAGGACGGACATCATCAGCGCCACATCGATCAGGCGCGTGCCCTGATCGAGCATTCTGATCATCCCGTTCATGAGTGGACGTGCCGCTTCCCGGCCTTCGTTGCTGGCCTTCAGCCGATCAGCGACCGGAATCAGCCAGCCCCGTTCGACCATGTCGGCAACTGGTCCCGCTGCGACCTGCGGCGGGATGGCACATTCGAACCAGCCCGCCAGGACGGTGCAAAGCTCCTCCAGGCGCATGGGCTGTTTGGCGCGATAGCTGCACATGAAGATCGCGAGCTGGAACACAGTCATGTTCCACCCGCTGGGCGAACCCCCGCCTGACGAGAGCAGGTCATTTGCCATGGAGATCATAGTAGCCCTGGATCTTGTCTTGAATGTCGCTCATGGTTTCGACTTCATCGGGTAGCTTGGCTGCATCCATGAAGTCGGCATACACCTCGGTGAAATCCATTACGGACAGGTCGAGCAAGGCAAACTCCTCGATCGTGAAGCCGTTACACTGTTCCTTTTTGGGCGTGCCCCATGGTTTGCCGAGCTGGACCCGACCCTGCTCCTGAAGCACGCGGCTGAGTTTGCTTTCGAAACAGCAGTAGGCGGTCCGCTTGGTCTTGCAGATGCCGAGGAAGCTGGACGAACAATATGTCCCGACCTTGTGGCAGAAGCCCATGCGATCCTTGATATCGAGCTTCATCTCATCCTGAGAGCAGGCGAACAGGGTGAGGAACGGCGTCGCGAAGGCCGCGATCGCAAGTGGGCCACCCGCCAGCGCAGCCGCGCCGGCGGCGACCGGCACAGCGCCAGAAACCTTGCCCGCGCAGCAATTGATCAGGCCGAAGACCGGCTTGTGGCAGGTCTCACGCGTGCCCTTGAAAACCGTAAAATTGGTCTTGTCGAACTCCTTGCCCGCCTGGTCGATCGAGTGAAGGGCAACAAGGGCGTCCTTGAACTCCGTCGACGCCTCCCGGACGATCGGCTCGCAATCGCCGTTGATGCAATAGACATCGTCACCGCAGATATATTGCTTGTCGTCGGTCGTAGCCGGACCCGGCGTTGGGCACCGGTAGACCTTTTCCGTTACCTTGCAGGGACCGCCGTCGGGATTCTCGTCGAGACATTCGTCGCGCACATAGGTGCACTCTTTCTTCGCCTCCAATTCCCCGCAGTCATTGCCGGTGGTGATGTGATTGCAGCTATAAGTACGGCTCCAGGCCCAGCACGGCTGGGTGATCGGCACCCCATCTATGATCCGCGTCACCGGATCGCTTGAGGTGCAGACCTCCTCCTTGAGGCTGCATTCAGAGTTGCCGGCGGAGGCGGAGCAGGCACTTTCGTCACGCGACGATCCGACGTAGCGCTTTTCCATTCCCGCGAAATTGGGCGGAGCGACAGTCCGGCGCCAATATGACAGAGTGGCATTGCCTCCGGGCGTCGATGCCGCCTCGGATGTACAGCTATAGGTCCTGTTGGACGTCGTCGACCAGTAGGTGATGCCCCGTCCGACCGTGATCCGGCGATGATTGTCGCCAAGGGCCTCCGAGGTCATCGTGCACTGCGCGGCGCTTTCAAAGCCCGTGCAGCTGTTGTGCGTCTCGATCGGTACGATCGTTGTCTTCCATTCCGCGCATGTCCGACCCACAAATCTGACGCATGTGGTTTGCTCCCGCGTCAGAAATGCGGTCCCACAGGTGTATTTGAAGCGGTCGTCGAACTGGTGGTTAAGGCCAACCGAACATGTCGCGGTCGTTTCCTCAACCTTTCCACCGGCGTTGCAGGTGGCCTCATAATAGCCAGCGCTGCCGGTGGCTGGCGGCAAGGGTGTACAGGTTCCCGCGCCACTCGAGATGTCTTCGCCCTCAAGATAGGTCGATGGGTCGTTCTCGACCGCCGTCGCGCGCTCGGTCGTCGCGAGGATTTCCGCGTTACTGAAGGTCGGGCGCGTGCGATCGGCATCGGTCACGATCCGATACTGCTCATCGGTCGATTTCGCAGATTGGGCGGCCGCCTCCAGCTTGTCCGGATCATCGAAATAGGACCCTTCGGGCAGGGAGGTCCCACTATAGCCGGGGACGGCCTCTGCCTGGGCATTGTCGGTGGGAACGAGGGAAGAGTCCGACCGCTTCTCATCGGCCATCGCCTTTCCTTCCTCACGCGCCTGCTCGACCGTCATCTGCGCCCCTAGGGGACCGGCGGCGAGCAAGGCGGTGACGAGCCCGATGACAAGAGCGCAAGCCTTCACTCCTGCCCCTTCCGCATATTCGAAAGCCCGACCGCGGCGATGCGAGCCCCCGGTCCGTTGCCCTCGGCAAAGGAATTGAGCGCATATTCGACCGTCACATTGCCGGTCATGCGGTCATAGGGTGGAACCCTGGTCTGGCAGGAAAAGCCGGCGCAGAGGTCGAAGTCCGAGGAAACCGCCACATAGGTGGGGACCGCCTGCACGTTGAACGCGCGGAAGAGGCGCGGATCGATGCCGATGTTTGTGAAATCGTCCTGGCTTTCGACGATCTGGCCGAGCCTGCCCGCGAACGCCTTCATGGAATTGTTCGGGAAACCCCGGAAGACGACGACGCCCCCTGCCCTCGCCGTATCCTTGATGAGCTGCTTGAGCGACTGCGGCGGCATCGACAGGCTTGCGAAAGCAATGAATTGCGGGGCGTCCCCACCCTTTGCGTTGGCGTTTTTCGAAGCCCCCTGCACGATCTCATCGAAGTCGATCGGCCCGGCTGGGCCCTTGGGCAGATCCTTCGCCGCGACCTGGCGCATGTTCTCCGTGCCGGCCTCGCGGATCGCGACCGCTTCTTCCCTGAACTCGTCTCCACGGTCCTTGACCTGGTCGACGAAGGCTTGTGCATCGGCCGCGAGGTCGGCCGAGCGCTTCTTGATCGCCTGTACGTCGAGCCCATCGACGGTCTGGGCGAGCAGGGCCGAAATGCCGGCGGTTCCCAAGAGGGCGGTGATGCCCCAAGCGAATAGGCGCATCGTCGGTCCCCTACAGCACGCAGCAATTGCGCTTGCGCCAGATGAGATAGCCCATGTCCTCGCCGCCGGCGGGGTAGGCGCGACCCGCATCGGGCGGCATGGTGGAAGCCCCGATCGCCGAGCAGGCGAAGCGGCCGCTCACGGTCGGGATCGGGTTGACCATCTGGAAGCGATATTGCTGCTTCCGCATGATCGGCATGAGATATTTCTTGCACAGGCCCTTGGAGCCCATCGTTCCCCAAGCCAGCGCCTCGCGGTGCATCTTGTAGGCGAACCGGGAAATTGCGAGACGTGACGACTGCACATGCCCGATCGACGCCGGGATGTTGCCGTTGAGCGGGTACATGCTGCCCTGACAACCGGCGCACCAGAACAGCGGATCGAGCGGAAGCCCGACCGTGCCGGCGATGCAATCTCCCGCGCACGCCGCCTGCGCGATCGGATTGGCGAAGACGATCGCTTCCGGGTTGATGAGCGTGGTCAACGCATCATCCTGCCAAAGCGGATCGATCTCGGTCATATAGGCGATGTCGAACGATGCCTGCTCAAAGCACACGAAATCGGTCAGGATCTCCATCCAGTAGAGAAGTGGATAGACATACCAGTGGACGTGCCATTTGGCCGTGCTTTGGGAGCGACCGCCGACCATCGACGGCCCGGCCAGATAGCCTTGGCCGATATCGAAGCCAGGCGCGATGCGGAGCCCGCCGAGATTGGGGAAACACCACGGCTTCATCGTCACGTCGGCAAGCCGCGCCGGCTCCCAGAACCCGACCGAAATCCCGATGCGCGGGAGCGGATCGTTGCAGACGCATACCGGCGACGCCGGATTGCTCGGGTCGGGCCGGCTGCTCGGCCAGATCTTGAGCCCTCCCACCGACAGGGGAAACAGGCACGACCAACAGACGTCGGTGATCGGATTGACGAATTTGCCGTTGCAGGTGGGTCCCGCGGCCTCCGCCTTGGGCGCAAACGCGAACCCGACGGCCAAAGCCAAGAGGACAGCGAGGATTGGACGCAACCGGTGCATCATCCGCTCTCCCCAACCCCCTCGAGGAAGGCCTTGTCGACGCGCTGCTTCCGCGCGACGTAGAGGCCGGTGTAGAGGGCCGTTACCAGCAGCAGGACCGCCACAAGGACGGGCGCCAGTTGGCCCGCCATGCGATGAAACGGCGTGAACAGGCCGACGCTGAGCGCCAGCGACAGGCAAAGCCCCTGCCAGGTGAACCGCATGCGGCGGAGCGAGCGGCTCTCGGGCGCCGCCATCGGCGTGCGGAGCAGATCCAGCCACAGCGGCATCAACCGACGCTCCCCTTCTTCAGCACATGCTCGGAAACGCGCATGATCTTGCCGGCCTGGGTCACGACGGCAGGCGTATGCTGAATGCCGAACTTGCCGCTCAACTTCCCTTCCTGATCGAAATAGAAGCGCCGCTTCCGGGCCGTCATCGCCTCGATCGGCGAGCCATTCACGAAGATGATCTTGGCCTTGAGATCGGTGTAGCGACCAGTCGCCCACGCGATCTGCGCGGCATTGTCGCCGTCGATGAAGACGAGATCCTGCTTGATCGCAATGAAATCGAGCGGATTGATCTTCTGCCCAGCAGCCGCGATCAGATTGCCCTTCTGATCGCGGATGTCGCGCTCGAGCGTGACCGACGGATCATAGTCCCAGGTCCGCGCCTCTTCCGCCGGCGTGATGCCCGCGACCGGGGTCGGCCGACGCACCTTGGCCTCGGCGCGCCTGGCAAACATCTCGTTGGTTCTCGCCAATTCGCCGGAAGCTTCCGCGCGCTTCAACCGCGACTCGATCGTCGTAAGCAGATCCGGCTCGATGACCGGAAAGGCTTGCCCCGCTTGCCCGTAATCCTTGGCCTCGATCCGCGCAGAGCCCACGAACGTTGCGGTCATAGTGACCACGCACGCAGCGACGCCGACGGTCAGGAGATCGAGCGCCGGTCTCACAGGATCGGCTCCCCGGTCCCGACGATCTGCTTGCGGCAGACGAGACCTATATCTGCGTAGCGGCTGTCGAAGCCGTCCTTGTGGGGCGTGCCGGCGAAGTAGCAGCCGTGCGGGATCGTGCCCACGATGCCGGGGGTAAGCGGTTCACCGAACCGCGTCAGCGGCTTCATTCGCGTGACGGTCTTGCCGTTGATCGTCACGTTCGGCCCGTCATGGCCGACAACATCGCCCGGCACTCCATAGACGATCTTGCCGAACATTTTTGGCTTGGCGCCGAAATGACGACGCACCAGCGGGGTGCTGGGAGGATCGAAAAACACATAGTCGCCGCGCGCCGGCAGCTGGTTCCGGTGAATCACGAATGCCCAGTTCGGAAGCGAATCCGTGGTGTTGATGAGGAAGGCGTGCGTGTCGCGCCAATCGCTGACGGCCGTCAGGACGATGCTGCCGACAAGGAACGCGCCCAGCATCCCCCAGAGCCGCTTGCGCGGCCGCCAGGACGGCGCGGACGCCTCACTGACCGCCGTTGCCATCGGGGCCTCCAAAGGTGGATACCGTGGCTCCCGGCGCTTCGTACTGCGTCGGCTGCTGCGGCAGGGCTTGGACCGGCATCGCCTGTGGCGGCATGCCCTGGGCCGCAGCCATCGGATCGATCGTTGCAGCCGGGCCAAAGGGCGCCGCCGCCGCCGTCGGTTGTGCCGGGATCTGTGCGGCGCCAAGCTGTTCGAGCCGCTGCAGATCCTCGGTCGATGCCGGTTTGGGACGCGCAATACCGGACGCATAGACTGCCGCCTTCAGGCTGTCCGTGATGTCCGGTACGTTTTTCGTCAGGACGGCTTCGCCAACCAACACCACCTGACCGTTGGCGCTGCGCCGCTGCAGTTCCCTGTCGAGCGAAGCCATGAAGGTCCGCATTTCAGACTCGACCTGAGCGGGCGGCGACGCTGACCGAGCCTGCCCCTGCACATACTCGCCCACGATCGACGACAGCCGCGCGGAGACGATGTGATCCTGTTTCGGAGCGACAAGGGCCTTCGTCACCCACATGCACCAGATGATCGCCAGCAGCACCAGGGCGCCGATGATGATCTGCGCCTTTGTGAAGCCCGCGAAGACAGTCCGGCGCTTCACCGCAACGGCTTCAGGCGCGGATGGGGAACCGGGCGGAAGATCGAGTTCGGGCTGCTCAGCCATGTCGGAGGCTCCCTTCAGGGGTGCGCGCGGGCAGGATTCTGTTCCGGCGGAAGACAATGATCGCCGACGACAGGATCAGGTGCGCGATGATGATGGTCTGTTTGAACGACGCGATCCGGTCGGCGTCCGCTGCGACATACCGGCTCGCGAGATTGTTGAGCTGGTGCATCAGCCCATCGAAGGAGAAGCCGCCGATCGCGAGGACAAAGAGAAAGAACAGCCCCCACGTCATCAGGAGCGTCGTGGCCAGAAACCCGGCGAAATGGAGGTAGAAATAGAGTAGATACCGGCCATCGATGGCTGACCACCGGGGCGCAGGAACGACCTGGTCGATCGGATCGGGAATAATCGTCGCCATTGGCTTACTCCGCGGCGATGGCGACGTCGTCATGGGGGACGACATTGCTCACCCATTTCTCGGGATTGTCGGGATAGGCAATGCGCTCGATCGCCTCGTCCATGCTGAGCCCTTCAGCGATCATCGCGTCGATCGCGGCAAAGGTCTTGGGGCTCGAGGAGAACAGCGCGGCCGAATAAGGATCGAGCACCAGGCGGCCAACGGCGAGCGTCTCCGGCCCCTTGATCATGATGTCGGAATATTCGAACCCGTTGCGCTTGAGCGACCGTAGAAGAGCGTCCGTGTAATCGTCCATCTCGAAGCGATCGTGCTTCTTGAAGTCCGCGATCGTCTCCGGCTTTTGCTGTAGGATGACGAACCAGTCGGAGTTTTCGAGCGCGGCTATCGAGCCGGCCGATTTGTAATAGTCGTTGAGCGACTGCGTCGCCGTCACCAGCGACGCACCATATTTGCGGCAGGTGCGCGCATAGGTTTCGATGAAGTCGGCCATCGCACCGCCGCGCAGCATCTGCCACGCCTCGTCGAGCAGGAGCGCCTTCGGGATCGCCCGGTCGACCTTGCGCATCATCTGCTGCGACATGAACATGATCGCCGTGAGCACGACGCTGCGCAGCTCTTCCCGGGCCGACAGGTCGGACAGCTCGAACACGGTAAGCTGCGCCTTCAATTCGAAGGACACCTCGCCCTTGAAGAACTTGCCGTAGGTGCCGCCCGACGAGAATGGCCGCATCGCGATGCCGAGATCGGCCGCGAGCGGGTTGCCCGTCGCGTCGAGCGCTTCGATCACATGGTCGATCGAGCCGTGACGCCCGTGCTTTTCCCAAACCTCATTGACCGCGCCGTCGATCAGGCCGCGCTCGGTATCGTTGAGCCGGTCGATATGCCGCGACATCTGGTTGATGATGGCCTTGAGCATCGCCATGCAGTCAAGCAGATAGTCCTCGTCCTCCCGCGCCTGCTCCTCGTCGATCATCGAAAACGGGTTGAGGCAGAAGCCCGAGCTCATCGTGAATTCGACAAATGCCCCACCCTGCAACTTCGCCGAGTGCTCGAATGATCGCCCATCGTCGATCACCACCACCTTGGAGCCGGCTCCGCACAGCGAGGCGCACAGTTCCTGCAGCGCGACAGATTTGCCCGATCCCGATTTGCCGAAGACCGCGACATTGTGGTTGCCGGCGCCGTTCTCGAACGGGCTCCAGAAGAACGGCTGACCGCGGCGGCCGATGAGCAGCAGGTGGGGGACCTGGCCACCCAAATACTCGCCTTGCAGCGGCGCGAGATTGGCCGCCGTCGTGGTCAGCAGCGTCCTCATGCGCTTCATGCGCTCGAGATCCTTGGACAGGCCGTTGGCCATCGTCATGGGCATGGCGCACAGCAGGCCCATCACCTGCAGGTAGCGATCGTCGAGAAGATCCCAGCCCGCGGCACGGTAGACCGACTTCAGCACCCGCTCGTTGGCGTCCCCCCTTCCCTTCGGCGAGAAGGACGTCACGCTGTAGAAACAGCGAACCAGTTTGCGGCCCTGCCGGATTTCCTCGTTGACGTACCGCCATTCCTGCGATTGATCGCGTAGCTGCGGGAGGAAGCGCGCCGATTTGGAGTCCGCGAGACTCGTCGTCCGCATGAACTTGAAGCTGGCCCTGTTCGTCGACGCCTGGACATCGGGATATTCGAGGCAAAGGTTCGTCGAGACCGGGCACGGCATCCTGAGCTTGTCGGTGAACATGTCGCCGATCAGGCGCGCGACATCCCACGGCGCCCAGCGGTTCGGCAGGTTGCGGACCGAAAAGGAGCGAACGTCGAACACGTCGGGGTAGATCTCGCCGATTTCGGGCGCGCCCTGGACCTTCTTGCCGGTCGGGCGGAAACGCTCGGTGCGCAGCAGCATCCGGTCGGGCTCGACCTGCAGCTCGATATCGCGGCGCACCGCCTGATCGGCGATCGGGTCCAGCGGATTGTAGCTGACAACGTCGTCGCCGGCGGCAGTCGTCGGCGACGTAATGTCGTCGATCCACCCGATCAGCGCGACGGGATCCATCTTGCGGGCCGAGACATTCACCGACGCAAGGGCGGATATGAGACCGTCCATGATCGACGCAATCTGTTCGACCGAGATGCTGGACGTCTCGGGCGTCGAGTAGGAGATCGCGACACGGTGGTTGCGCAGGCAGAATGGGGCATCGGCCGAGAGCGATTCCCAGACACCATCGGTCAGGAAGTCGACACGATGCTTGGCCATGCGCTCGTAGACGCCGCGCGCCGCGTAGCGCGGGAGATACCATTTGGAGAGCCGTTCGCCGATCCGCGGCGACATCCACTGATGGAATTGCAGGCAGCCCGGCGCCGGGATTCCCTCCGACAGGAACTGCGTCAGGATCTCGCCCGTCCGCTCGTCCGCCCCGACCAGCGGCGCTGTCTCGATCACGAAGCCGCGCGAGGCGCTGTTGTAGAATATTCCCGTTTTCGGGTCGTAGCTGCGGTAGGGAAGCCAATGCGCCAGCATCGGCGCCGCGAGATCGGGTCGCTGCGCGTCGGGACGCTTGGCGTCGCCGAACACGCCGGCAAGCAGATTGTCGAAGAAGCCGGACTGGGCGCTCATATCAGTTGTCCTCCGGGACTGCGGCGGGGAACCCGGTTGCACGGATCGTCGGCTTCAACGTCGGCTTCGCTTCTGGAAGAACGGCTTCAGATGCCGCTTGCTCGGCGGTCTGCTCAACGCTGCGCGTTGCAGATCGATAGCGCGGATCGCCCTTGACTCGTGCCTGCGCCTCGACACCCGAGGTCGTTTTCGGAGGCGGCGCGGCAAGTGCAGCCTGTTCGCCTGCCGGCCGCGTCGTGGCCGCAGCCGCTGCTTGGGCCGGCGCCGACGTGCCCGCTGGAGACGTCTTTCTCGAGGCGGCCGACGGAACGGTCAACGCTACGGGTTGCGACGCACCCGGCGCCCCACTCGCCGGGGTAAAGGCTGCCGGCGCGCCCGTCGTGACGGTCGGCGTGCGACCCGCCTTGGGGGCGAGGCGGGCCGCAACATCGGCCTTGATCGCATCGACGGGATCGGCCTTGCGTGCACGAGCGGCGGCCACCGCGGCGGGATCAGGAAGGTTGGGATCGATCGACGCGACAACCGTGTCTGGCGGATCAGCCCGGTCCACCGCTTCCACGAGCGTTTCGGGGCGCTGCGACGTCGCGAGGGCGTTCCGTTCCGGTATCGGCGTCGCGGTCGCCAGCGCCTGTTGCTGCCATTCGCCGCGCGCGACAACGGCATGAACGGCGCTCGCTTCATGCAGACGCCCGCGCTCGTCGATATAGGGCTGGAAGACGATGCGCAGCACGCGTTCCTGGGTGCGGCCGGCATCGGCCTGCTGCACGGGGGTGCGCACGTCGGAAGCTGCGGCACGATATCCGCGGGCCTTCGGCGCGGTGTCGATGTACGGCCCCGCTGGCGCCGTCGAGGCGCCGTTGGCATCGCCCGAGATCATCGCCAGCGCGCGATCGTCGATGGTCGACGTCGGCGCACAGATCCCATCTGGCGCGGCGCATGAAAAGCTGCCCTTAACATTGCCGCCGAAACTGGCGCATCCGCCAAGCGCCACCATCAGCATCAAACTCGCGAACGCCGGCAGGCGCCGCGAAACGCCGCGACGGGCGGGCGCGCTCACGACTTCGCTCCTTTGAGCCAAGCCTCGAGGAACTGTTTGGGTCGGTAGCCCTCGAGCACCGCGCCGTCGCTGCGAACTATGACCGGTGTCCCGCTAAGGCCATGCTGATGCGCGAACCTCTCGTTCGCATCGAGCCCCTTGGTGTCACACGACGCCTCGCTCTTGAACGGCTCGCCAGCATAAGCGGCGTGCAGCGCCTGCTCCTGGTTCATGGCGCAGTAGACACGATCGGCGACGTCGCGGCTGCCCAGGACCGAAATCGGCCGCTCGACCACGCGCACGTTCATGCTGCGCAGCACGGAAGTCAGCGCGCGGCAATAGCCGCAGCGAAAATCGGTGAAAACGGTGACGGTATCGGCCGCGGCCTTGTTGCCCCAGACAATTGCGCCCTCCCTGGGAAGGCCGGCTAGCGACAGCATCGCCGGCTTCGACGGGAGCGACGTCCTCCTGACACCGGCAGCGGGCGTCCGGATATCGGCCGATGCTTCCTCCGGCTCTCCGGTGGCGGCAGCGGCGTTCGCCTTGGCCGCGCCGCCAACGAGCATGTCGGGGTTCATCTCGAGCAGGCGCGCGGCCGTTATGTCTTGCCGCGTCTGCATGTCGTAAACGCGGCCGATGACCAGATATCGCGCCCCGCTATCGACATAGAACAGGTTGGAGCCAGCGGTTATCTCGCAGAGCCCGCTGACCTTGCCGCAGTCGATTGCGCTGATCGGGGTCTTCGGCAACCGCGTCTTGAGCAGAAGGCGAACCTTGTCCTCGGGCTTTTGAACGTCGGCTGCCAGCGCGATGCCGGCAACGCTCAGCACCGCAGCCACGAGCATCAGGCGTGACGGTCGCGCCAGTGCGCGAAAGCCGCCCAAACGATCAATTGCGAACATACACACCCTCCAAGAAGACGATTTCGACGTCGACACCGGTCGGCATCTCGATGACGGGCTGGTACTGCTCGGCGCGCTCGATCAGATATTTCGAGACCATGTCGCCCGTTTGAGCCACGCCCTCGCCAAAGCCACCTTCGAGGATCTCACCCGTCGACAGCTTGTCGCGCTTGCCATTGGTGCTGATGTTGGTGCCCTGGAAAACGGAATTGGCGTTGGCCGAAAAGCCGCGGCCGAAGCCCCCGGCTAGGCCCGCGATAAATGCCTGGGTGACCAGAGAACCCTCGCGCGACACGACACGACCGCGGACCCCGGTTTTGCCGCCAAAGGCGATGAATCCCTTCACCTCGGAGACGGCATAGCGCCCGCCCGGCTGCGGGCATGTCATCTTCTGCAGCTTGACGTAGACCTTCTCGCTCGAGAGATCGCCGCGCGCCGCACCGTTGATAAGGCAGCCTTCGATCTTGGTCGTGAGCAACCTGCCATTCTGGTAGACGGACCGCGCAGGCCCGGTAACCCGGAGAACCACGGGCAGCGGATCGGTCTGGCTGTTGACACCCGCGCTCGCGTCCACGCCCACGATGACCTTCGCCGATGCGAAACTGTTGGGCGGCAGGTAGTTGATGCTGTCGGTGTAAACGGTGTTGCCCTTGGCCACCTTCGATGCCGTGCCGGTATCGGCCGTCGAGAAGCTGACCATCTTGACCTCGCTCCCCCGCCCCATGTCGGCTAGGCGGGAGTCAGGCGCGCCGTCGGGGCGCTGATAGGCTTGCGTCCCGTTCGGTCCGTACATCGCGCCAGGACCTGGAACCGGGGGAGGCGCGGCACGCTTGTCGGCGATCTGCCGCTTGAGCTGCTCGTTCTCGGCCTGATAGGCAGAGAACACGCGCGCGCCATCAGCCTGCATCGCCTGGTTCTGGCCTTTGAGAAGCTCGATCTGCTGAGCCAATTGATCCATGCGCTGCTGCTGCGAACTGACCGACTTGAGCTGGTTCTCGGTCGACTGGAAGCGGTTCTCGGAGAGCGCCATCCATTCCTGCTGCGAGAGATTGCGATTGACGAGATCGTTGGTCGAGACCTCGACCTTGGTGACACCATCACCAGCGACCTTGGCCTTGTCCTCGCTGCTGCCGAAGATCCAGAACGACGACGCGACAAGGCCGGCGCCAGCGACGCCGGCCAGCAGCATCCGCTGCTTTTTCCGCACAGCCTCATTGGCCGACAGCTCGTTGGCGACGGGGGAAACCCCTTCCCCTTCCTCGCTGTCGAAGGCTTTGCGCTTGCGTTGGAAGAGATCGGCAAAAGCCATGTCCTTACCTCCCGTTCTGCGAGACGAGGTAGGCCGTGGTGACCTTACCGGGTGCGAGCCTGGGCTCGGCGATGGAGACAGCGAGCGCACTCGCCGGGGCAACGGTCGCCTCGGTCAACTCGACCGGCGCATCGCTCTTGTTCTCGATCCGCAGCACCTTGCCGGTCAGGTCAGACCCGCGATATTCCGCGATCATCTGGACCTTGAGATTGCCGACATAGACGGGCTTGAGCGCACGCTGGCGCATCTCGTAGCCGTCAACGACGCTGTTGGAATACATGGCCTGGACGAGCTCGACGGCGGCATCCTGGGGTCCGGCCTTCTCTGGCGCCGCATTCTCGCCCGCCTTCTCCTTGGCTATCGCGGGATTGGAGATGAAGACCTGCACCGCCTGCTCGCCGGCGATGCGGCATACGAACTTGTAGACGTAACCGCGCTTGCTGGTCGCGAAGAACGACAGCGCCGGCCTCCCGAAGCCGTCCGGGACCGACAGATAGATATCGCCTCGCACCGGCTCGTTGACGACCGAGAAATCGTCCTGCGGATTACCGGTCGAAATCTTCGACACGGACGCGAACTCATCCTCGACGAGGCTGATCCGCGTGAGATCCTTGGCCGACGCAGCGCAATCGACCTGACTGCTATCCGACGCCATGATCGTCTGATCGGCCCAGGCAGGATCCGCCATGAGAAGAACAGCCAGGCCGACCAGAGACGCCCCGATGAAGCGGCTTGCGTGGCAATAGGTGCGCGACAGGAAGACGACGCCGGTCACGGCGCTGCCAAGGGCGTAGACCGACATCATTGATCCTTTTCCTTGCCGGTCGTCACCATTCCGAAGCCGACCAGCTTCAGCGAGACTCCGGAATATTCCCAGTCGAAGCGAAAGGTCCGGCGTTCGTTGGAGACGACTTTGTTGCCGACGATCGTGTGGAGATCGCCGGTCACCGTGGACCACAGATTCTTGGGGTCGATCTCCATCGTCTGAATCGTGAAGAACTGCGCAATGGATGACCCACGCTGCTCATTCACGATCTTCATGAGATCGGCTTTCAGCTTGCCCTGGGCACTCGGTGCGGTGATGTCGAGAACCGACTTCATCCAATATTCGAGATTCTGGGGACTGCGATCGAGCGTGAGCACCGCGGTGTCGCGCGTAATCAGCTCGAGATATTCGCGGGAGACGCCTACGCTGCTCACGGTGAGCGGGGAGCGAAGGACCGGCTGCAGGACGATTTCACGATCGCGCGTGACGGTCACAAAGAACAGCAGCGTCGTCAGGGCCGCGAGCGCGGCCGCCACCACCACAAGAAGATTGCGCTGCTTGAGGATGCGCTGATTTTGCGCGTGCTGATATGTGATTTCCATGTCACCCTGCCATCAAGCGGAGATAAGAGGGTGGTGTCGCCTTCATGCCGGTGAAGCCGGCAGGAAGATGCCAATAAGCCATGTGGAGCAGCCAGGACGCCGCCCGACCTGCCTTAGCCTTTTTGAGACCCCACCAGCCTGCGCCCGCGAGCAACATGCCAATGAGGATATGCTGAGACAGGATTCCCCAGACGAATGGGATCACCATCGCGAGGAATTCATCCAGCGTCCACAGCCCGATCAGCTCGGGATCATCCAGATGAGACGGTATGACGTACTTGTCCGCGGCCATTGCACCACCCTCTCCTAAGCCCGATCGAAGCTGCTACTTCGACCGGTCCTGGGACGTGTCAGATCGTGGCTGTCACCGTGGAGGTGACGATCGGAATACCGGTGCCGGCACCGACGCCGACGCCGACCGGGATCGCGATCTGGCCCATGGAGAAGCGGCCCGAGGCCAGCGCGACGATGCCGCCCGCGAGCGACAGGACGGTGATGATCTTGCCGCCCGAACCCTCAAGGAAGTCGGTGAACTTCGTCAGGGCCGTATCGAACGTGGTGTCGGCGCCGGCGAATGCCGGTCCGGCGAACATGAGGAGTGCAAACGCGAGTGCGGCAAGGGCGAGGATCGCCAACTCCGCGCGTCCGCTCGTTTTCAAGACAGACTGCATGATGGGTTTTCCCTTCAGTGGAGACGCGACGGATCCGCGCCCATTCGAAAGGTGACCCCGGCAGGAGTCCGGCTGCAACGCGAGGTTTCGGAGAACCTGGCGAATCGTGAAATTTTCCTCAGCTCAAGGACCTTCTGCCCCGGTTTCCGGGGCGCTCTGCCCCGCCCGGCAGGGCACCCTGCCCCGTATTTCGGGGCACTCCGCCCCGTGCTTCGGGGCATGCTGCCCCGCATAGCGGGGCGGCCTTTCGGTCAATTGCGGATCGGCCCGGATGGGAGTAGATTCGCACTCTGGAATCGAGGCGGTTTCAGACGCCTAAAATTCCAGTAAGCTCTGCGGTCGGCCGTTCGCCGAGGGTAAACAATAACAGGGTCAGGACGTACAGGAATGAGTGGGGACTCCCGCGGCTATGCGCTCGATATTTCGGAGCACCTTTTCCACTTGACCACAGAAAGTCTGCGCCTGCGCTCCAATGAAACGAAGCGATATCAGACGCTTGCTAGCCTGGTTAACGCTCGGGCCGCTTACAGTTGTAAAATGAAAGAGCATGATCCCGAGACGATACGTGATCACCTCGTCACGATACCGACGAAGGGCGATATCCGGATTTACCTCAGTATCTCGCGCTCCAGCGCCGATTCACTTGTGGAAGCAAAGAAACGCCTCGGAGATCAGATCGGGTCAAACCTGACCGTCGGAGACGCTCTGTCTATACTTCTTTTTGACTACGTCGTCGAACAGAAGGCGACGCGGATACTTGAACGGCTCGGTCTCGACGAGCCGAAGGGAAAATGCGTCGAGTCGAATGCGATCGAGTCGCAAGACGAAAATGTACTTCGTCTCAAGTAGTTACCGGTTCATCGTGGCGCAATCTTCGTCGCTAGACGGGGTTGCCATGGCTGTGCTCGTATGTTTTGCTGCTTGAGCCGAGCAAAAAACAGGGGGCCCGACAATGTCATCCCTTGCCAGGATAGAGGCAACCGAAGCACCCGCTTTAGCGGCTAAAGATGAGCAACGGGATTACATTCCAATGATCCTTCAGGCGATGGCCGAGAAGGACACGGGTCAGCGCAAGCTTGCCCTGAAAACGGGCATCAGCAAGACCCGCCTCGCCCTTATCCTGCATCACGATCCAGCCAAGCGCGCCCTCATGACGCTGGTCGAATTCCAGACGGTCCTGCACGCGCTGGACATAAACATTATCCAAGCCATCATTCGCGTAGAGACGTTTCGCGACCAGACGCTCCTGCGCGACCAACGCTACGCCACGCTGATTGCCATGCTAAGCGAAGTGTTCAAAGGCCTGCCCTCGATGCTGATCGCAGCCCTGGAAGAAATCGAAGGGATGGATGGCTCCGAAGTCCGAAAAGAATGGGCAGGGCCACTGCAAACAGCGGTGGTCCAAAGGTTGGTCAAAGAAGTAAGTTCCGTCCTCGCCCGCAGAGCCAGTCTTTCAGAAATAGCCAGTCTCACAATATGACAACGAAGCCCGTCCGGGCTTTTTTTATCACGGTTTCCTGAGGACACGGACGCTCTTGATCTGATTGCGCGTGATCTCAGAAGGTCGACACGGTGGCAGAGCGCCCGAGCCGCGCGCGCTGGACAGAAGGCACCGGCGATGACCCGGTCTCAACCGTGGCCATCCTCGAGAGTCCGCTCAGTCGAGACCAGTTCAGGAGAATATCTTCGACATAGGCCTGGGTCTCGGCGATCCGCGGCACCACGCCATTGCGTACCCTGCCTGGTCCCGCGTTGTAGGCCGCGAGCGCCAAGTGGTATTGACCGAACCGATCAAGCTGCTCGCGGAGATACCTGGCCCCGCCTCGCAAATTATCCTCGACATTGTAGCGATTTACGCCAAGGCCCGCTGCCGTGTCCGGCATGAGTTGCGTCAAGCCGAAGGCGTTCTTGGGGGAGTAGACTCCAGATTGATAGCGGCTCTCGCGGATGATCATCGCATCGAACAGGCCGACCGGGATGCCGTACTGGCAGGCGATGTTGCTCATCATCGAATAGTAACTCTGCCGTCGATATTCGGCGTCGCCTGTAAGGAAGCCGCTGGGCCGATAGCCGGCCGCAGCGCAGCCACCAGGCACATAACGGTTCACTGCGGCCGCAAACACGGCCCCTCCCCTCATCCATGCCGGAATCGGCATCGACGATACCGAAGGGACCGTATAGCCTGCGACGGGCGCTGCGCCGAGCTGGGCGACCCCGACATGCGCGAACGGATCCTCGTCGTCGACGGTCGCCTGCGCCGCTGAAGGAGTTGGAGAGGCGAAGCTGTTGGCCATCTGAAATTCGACCCACCGCCGGCTGAGATCATGCACCCGAAATTCGGCCCCCGCGTCGACTGAAGGCTTGGCGTTCTCCCCTATTCCAGCGCCCGGCGCTCGCGGCGCTTCGGCCGATGCCGGCGCTGGCGTGGCGCCCGTCATCGAGATCAACTGCACGGTGCGAACGGCTTTTCGACCTTGAGGCGCCGCCTGCAGCATCGACGCGCTGCCCATCAAGATTGCTATCCCAACCAGAAGATAAGACCTCATTTTCGGCCTCCTGAACCACTATTTCGAAAGTGGAGATCAAACAAAACGAGGTTGTCAATCCCGCTAGCGTGAGTGAGAATTGCCCTATCCCCCTTCCGAAAGGGTCGTTCATGTGGCTGATCGATCGCTTTAGCGACGGGCGCGGTGCGCGCCGAATCCCCCTGCCCGACCCTGTCAGGTCGGCTCTAGTCCGTTGGTACGTCGGCGAGGGCTCCCGAGGGGACGAGGAAGCCGGTATCACGTTGGTCCAGCAAGCCCGGATCGGCGGTAAGTGGATCGCGTGTGACTGCCTCGACGACGACACGCCGCCACCCATCCTGACGCCTGCCTTTCTTTCCGAGGCAGAGACCTACTATCTGCGCCGCCTCACCAGCGTGAAACGCCCCGAACATCAACCCGATTGCCCATTCTTCCGCGATCAGATGACGAACCGCATCACCGAGGTCCGTAGCCGCCAGACGCCGGCGGATCCTCCCATAGGCTATTTCGAGGTGTTGCGGCCCGCTCCCGAGAAGCTGGCGCAGCGACCGGAGGAAGACACGAGCGACGATCGGACCCGGCACGCCTCGGTCCCCCGCCTCGCACGGCTGCTATGGCGACTATTGGATGTCTCGGGCCTCAACCTCTGCCCGCCGCTGTCGCATGACCTGGCCGACCATTCGATCAGCGATGAGTTCAAGGCGCTCACCGCCGCTGCGAGCAAGATCGAGATCGCGCCTGGCATTGAACTCGGCCGAGCGCTGTGGACCCACGCCAAGGCGCTTCACAGCAACCGGGTTTATGCCGGACTTCGCGAATTGTCTCGAAACTGGCCCCGAGGCCATGCACCCCAAGCGTTCCTAACCCTCTTCTCGCCATCGTTCAAAGGCTCGCTCGTCCACCTTTCGGGGTGCGAACCCGTCGTGATCGCCAATCGGGTTCAATCTCCCTCTGTGCGGGGAAATCCGATCAAGGGCCCCTATCTCGTCATCGTCGTCGCCGGCGAGTATCCCGAAGCGCACGGCTACGCACCCTTGCGGGCCTATGCCCAGCCCATCTATTCGGGAAGGCGGTTCATTCCTGTCGATTCAGAGTTTGAGCGGACCGTTCTGCGCGAGTTGCTGAAGGCGCGGCGCTATTTCGATCGAGATGGGATCGACATCGCGATCGAGAAGCCCGTTTTTGACACACTGACGCCGATCGGCGCCTGCAGGCCGGATTTCCTCCTCGAGGCTCGCTCACGCTCCACGGGCGAGATCCGGCAATTCATCGTGGAAGCAATGGGCTTCGAGGATGAGGACTATAAGGCATCAAAGGCCGTCACGCATCCACGCATGGCGCAGATCGCCCCGATGGTCAGCATCTCGGCCGCAGACGTCCGCGAGGGCCATGTCCAGCGCATTCTGGCTGGCGCGCTCTCCGCTTGATCCGCTATAGCGAGGCGGCGACCATCAACTCCATGACATCGAGGCGGCGAAAGCGCCCACGATGCCGAGCGTGATGGGGGTCGATATGAAATAGAGCTTCTGCCACCGCCACCAGGTCTTTGGCAGAAAGAGAGCTGCGGAGCGGAAAGAATCGATATTTGTCCACGCTCGCTCGCGATAGACTTCGATACAGGTAGTTGCGACCGACAGCACAACCGCGATGCCGCAACACAGGCCTGCGGCGACGTACAGAGCGATCCAGTTCGCGATCTCGACCTGTGTCAGATGCGCCATGATGATGTCATCGCCCTTCCAACTACTCGCCTCAGATTTGCGCCCAGCATGTGGCGGTTCCGCCTGACATCTCTGCCCCGCCCTCTACCCGATCATGGTGAAGAAAGACTTAACCGCCGTCGTACAGGCAATATCCCCAACCTGGATGTTTTGCCTCACCGTCAAACGGCAACACACCATCGCATAATCGCCGAGAAATCAAGTGTCGGGGAACTACATATTGCGTTGCACAACGTGAATGAGGCTAGGTGAACCGGAATTTGGCTCCGGGCTCACCGACTTCCAGGCGGACGACAGAGCTATGCTGGTGACGGTCCTCGTTATTGTCTATCAGGGCGTCGAGACGATTACAGTCCACGATGCCGAGCCCGCCGCATGGACCGCGCTTATGAAGTTCGTGGACGGCGGGTGGCACCAACGGTTCCGCGATGAGCCCTACCCTCTCGAAGAGCAACAACGCGTCAAGATGTTCTTCGCCGACGAGGGCGATCTTTTCATCCTCGCCGAGGCTGACCTCACGGAGCTGGCGGATCGCATCGACGAGTTGAACGCCGATGACTGTGGGGTGCTGCCCATCCCCTGAACGATCATGATCGTTTTCCAGTTTTCGATTTCGCTTTCGATCTGCTGGCATTACCCTGCTTGCAGGGAGCGACCCGTGCATGTTTGAGTGCCTGATCCTGGGAGACAGCACTGGCGTCGGCACGGCGCAAGCGATCAACGCGCGCTACGCCCAGCAATGCGATGTGCAGGCCGCCGAACGCGCCACAGCTGGTGAGATTCTCGCGTGGCGGCACCCTGCGAAGAAATATGGCACGTCAATCCTTGCGATCGGCTCCAATGATGACGCGGGCCCGAGATTGGCTGATCGATTACTGAGAATTCGGGCCAGCATCACGACACGCCGGGTCATCTGGCTTCTCCCCTACGCGCGGCCGCAAGCTTATACCGTCAGCTCTGTCGCCGCGACATTCGGCGACGAAACCCTCGATCTGATGCGCTTTCTCTCAAAAGACAACGTTCATCCTCTCAGCTACGGCGACGTCGCGCTCCGTCTGCTGCGCTAAGGCCGATCAAAAATGTCCGCGCTATCGCGTGTCGGAAAGCCGCCGTCGTCGCTGACAACGGATAGGCGAGTCTTCCGCATCTCTCGAGTATGATTTCAGACAGCCGCCCATGCGCTTTCATTCAGTCGGCCATAAAGGGCCGCCGGCTGATCTTCCAAGCCCACTACGCGCGTGCCCGAATGTCCTTGAGCAAGAGAAACAGATGATAGGGATCGCTGGGCGAAGCGATGAAATCATAGCGTTCGTAGAAAGCGCGGGCTTCATCATCCTTCGCGTGCGCCGCCAGCGCGCGAATGCCGGCAATTTCGGCCGCCTGCAGCGTCCGGAGCATCGCATCCTTGAGAAGACCCGAGCCGAGGCCCTGGCGCTGCCAGTCGATCGAGACGCCCAGACGCGCGAGGATCATGAGCGGAATGGGATGGCGCGCCATCCCCTTGGTCA
Organism: Sphingobium sp. SA2; assembly: GCF_032227065.1. Lineage (NCBI taxonomy): Bacteria > Pseudomonadati > Pseudomonadota > Alphaproteobacteria > Sphingomonadales > Sphingobiaceae > Sphingobium > Sphingobium sp. SA2. The sequence continues at coordinate 22,210 of NZ_JAPMXX010000002.1, read as the reverse complement.
AGCGCTCGGGTGCGCCCGCATAGTCAACGTCGCCGACGACGAGCGTGTAGAAGCCAACCAGAGCGTCATCGGCCAGCGCCACATAGGATTGCGATGCACCAGCCTGCTGGCTGGTCCAGGCGAAGCGATGCAGAAAGCGGTTGAGCGCCTCTCTGCCGCAATCGAACCCCTCCAGCGGATGGTCTCGCGCCAGTTTCTCGATCCGCAATGGTGCCGTCACAAGAGGCGGATCATGCCGACCGGCTTTGCTCGAACACGCTCGGCTTCGACAGCAGCTCATCAAGCTTCGGCGTCGCGCGCGGCGGTGCATCGAGCGCCGCCAAAAAGGCTTGCCACTGTTCGGTGTCAAGGCCGAAGTGCCGCCGATCCGGTAGGGTTTCCTCAGCGCGCGCGAGTGCGCTTTCCAGCACGAATTCGCTGACCGAACGATGTGCCGCAAGCGCGGCCTGCTGCAAGGTGCGCTTGGCGGCCGACGTCAGGCGAAGGTCCAGCTTTTCGGTACGTGACGCTGCAACACCCATGGTTACGACTCCTTTGCGGATCGGCATATAGCCTATTTGTCCGACATTGTCATGACAAAAGCTGCCCACACTTCGTCGCCGCTCGGCTATGTGTGCCTATCCGTCACTTTCGGCCAGGGCTGAAATTCGCGCCGCCATCCGTGCACTCGCCCCGCTCTTCGCCGCGAGCTTGGCGCCGTAGCGCATCACCGTCTTGAGCCAGCGACCGCGCTCGGCTTCGCTCATCTCGCCCAACAGCTTCTTGTCGAACGCGGCGCGGATCAGCCGCTTGTAGATCAGCGTAATGCTGTTGGGATGCAAAGGCCCCTGCACTACCCTCCGTACCGACCCGTCAAAATGCGTCTCGACCCGGCGAAACAGCGAGATCAGGCTAAATCCGGCATAACCCGCCGCATGAAGGCATCGAACAGCGGAACGGTGAATGCGGTGTCGCCATGTGACGGGCTGAACAACATACCCTTGGCGATCAAGCTGTTGCGCGTCGGCGCGACGCTGGTCACCTTGACACGCATGGCGTCGGCGATGTCGCCCGACCTGTGGGGGCCGGGTCCCAGCTCTGCCATGGCGCGCAGATACTGTTTCTCCTTCGGGGTAAGCCGGTCGAAGCGAACGCGAAAGAAGCTGGCGTCGAGGTCTGCGAGAGCGATCGCGCGCGCGGTTGTCACATCGGCCACGCCGATCGGGGACGCATCGGCCACATCCCAGCTATGCTTGCCCCATTCCTGCAGGAAATAGGGATAGCCCTCGGTGTCGGCGATGATCGCCGCAATCGCGCCCTCGTCAATCGCCTCGCCTTCGCGCTCAATAGGTAGCCGCAGCGCGTCGGTGGCGGCCGGCGCGTCAAGCGCTCCGATCGGCACGAACTCAAACAGGCGTTCGGCGTAGGATTTGGCATTGCCCATCTGCCCGAGCAGCTGCGGCAGTCCGGCGGCGATCATGGTGATCGGCAATTGGCGTTGACTCGCCCGGTGGAGAGCCGAGATCAGCGCCGCAAGCTGCAGCTCGGGCACATATTGCAGCTCGTCAATGGCGAGCACAACCGCGGTCTCCCGCTCCCTTGCCGCTTCGCCGACCGCGACCAACAGATCGGCAAGATCCGCATCGAGATCGCCCGAGTCCGCCAAACCGGGCTCAGGCTCGAAATCAAGCGCCACCTCAAGATCGTCGTAGCGCAATTTAAGCTTGGCGAAGCCCGCAAGGGCCTTCAGCGCACGTGTGACTCCCGCTGTCGCGCGCTTGATCCGGTCGAGGCGCAGCAGGCTGGCGCGCAACGCGGGCACGAGGATGCCTGGCAGGGAACGGTTCTCGGGAGCCTCGATCGACACCACGACCATGCCTTCGTCCTCGGCGGCGTTCCACATGGTCGCCAGCAACACGGTCTTGCCGACGCCGCGCAATCCGTAGAGGATAACGCTGCGTGCCGCGCGGCCGCCACGAACGCGCGCCAGCGCTACGGCGGCTCGCTCCAGCAAATCGTCGCGTCCCGCAAGCTCGGGCGGCGGCGTGCCAGCTCCGGGAGCAAAGGGGTTGCGACGGCGATCCATAGCGATCTTATAGCGGTTTATCGAAATCCTGTAAATCGTGGTCAGATCGCTATGCTCTGCCTCGCCGCGCGATCACTCATCCCGCAATCGCGCCGCCATTCGCGCGCCCGCCCCACTCTTGGCGGCGAGCTTCGCGCCATAGCGCATCACCGTCTTGGGATCGCGCCAGCGATAGGCTTGCATGATCGCGGGCAGGCTCTCGCCGGCCGCGAAATTATCCTGGGCGACCCCGACCCGGATCGAATGGCTCGACACCGCCTTGAGCCAGCGGTCGCGCTCGGCCTCGCTCATCTCGCCCAGCAGCTTCTTGTCGAACGCGGCGCGGATCAGCCGCTTGTAGATCAGCGTGATGCTGTTGGGGTGCAAAGCCCCCTGCCCCACCGACCGCACCGACCCGTCGAAATGCGTCTCCACGCGGCGGAACAGCGGTCCCTTGTCGATAGGACCGGCTTCGCGCCAGCGGGCGATCGCGCGCATCGTCCCCGGCGACAGATAGGCGACCGCCCCCGCACGCTCGCGGTCGGTCTTGCTTGTCGGAATGAACAGCGTCCCCGCCCCCTCGCCGTCAGGCCCCTCGATCGCGTCGACCGCGATTCCGACCAGCTCCGAGCGCCGGCAGCCGCTGTCATAGGCGACCCGCAGCAGCGCCGCGTCGCGCAACCCCAACAGGTCGCGGCGGCAGGCCTTGAGCAGATGCGCGAGGCAGACGCCGCTCGCCGGGCTGTCGAGGTCGGCGATGTCGCCCTTGAAGCGCAGCGCGCGCGCCTGGCGCTGGCGCGTGCCAAGCGTCTTGCGCGCCGCCTTCACCTCGAACCGCACCAGCGGCGCGGCGGTCGGATCGTCGAGCCCGGCCATGCGGTAGGCCCAGCCGACATGGACGAGGTAGCGCGCGATCGTCGCGGCCGCGCGCGGCTTTTGGTCGGAAGGGTCGGTACCGGCCAGCGCCCGGACCCAGGCCGCAACCAGTTCGGGCGTGGCGCTGGCGGCCGCGACGCGCCGTTTGCGGCACCATGCGCCCCAGAGCGTCAGGTCGGAGCGGAACGCCCGGCGCGTATTGGCCGACCACCCCCGTATCGCCGCGTCGAGCAGCGCGGTGTCGATCGGGGTAGCCGCACCGACGAGCGCGCGCACCTCGTCGACGAGCGTGATGCTGCCCTCGTCACGCCGGGGCAGCAGCGCGGTGCCGGGGCTGGCGGTCATGCGCTGAGGCCGCGCGATGGCACCCCTCATAGCCGCGGCCGCAATCCCTCGAAATGGTCGGCATAGGCTTTGAGGTCGGCGGCCGACGCGCCCTTCTTGCGCCCCCGCGCTAGGTCGCGCGCGATCAGCGCCTCGTAGACGGCAAGGGGTGCGGGTTCCTTCGGCCAGAAGGTGAACCCGAAGACCTCGCGGCGGTGAACCCGGCGCTTCAGATCCGGCCAATAGACCTCATGCCAATAGCGCAAGCCGTGCGTCTTGCCCCGCGCGGCAAGCCAGGCGGCGATGGCGGGCGGCGGTTTCGGGAGACTGTCCGGATTGCCCTCGGGATCGCGCAGGGTGACGGTGGCAACGAGCGCCAGCGACACCGCCAGCACCGCCAAGCCGAGCCCCAGCGGAAAGACCCGAACGAAATCGTCGACGATCGTGTGCGGCAGCTGCGGGTCGAGCCACCGGAGCATCGGCAACCCGATCGACACCAACCCGATGACGGTCCCGACTTGGCCAAGCAGCCACATCAGGCGCGACCGGTTGCGCCGCGCGTAGCGCGCGCGCAGCAAGCGCAGGATGGCGACATCGATCGCGCACGCGCCCAGCGCCGGGTTATCCGGATCGAGATGGGCGGCCAGGTCCCGATAATAGAGGTCGGCTTCACCGGTCATCGCCACGCTCCCTTCTCGCGCACGCCGCGTGCGAGCCTCTCGCACGGCCCGGCCGCGGCACGGAACGCCGGTGCGCGGCGCCCAGGATCGCCGATCCTGCCAGCGTCTGCATCGACAGGGCCAGCTGTCAGTTTGACCAAACGGACAGACCGAAATTGCCAGGCTTTTCAATCTTCATCTATCCCAAATACCTCCGGACTCTCGCCCGTCCATCCCGTTTCTGATACAATACCGGTGGACCCGGCAACACGAGTCCCTGGCAAGATCGGGGATAGGTCATGGCCGAAACGGGCACAGCTCTTACGAGAGCGGATTCTACAGCCTGGAGCATTGCTTGCAATCGCGAGCCGGCTATTCGTGCACTCGCCAGCCTGCCCAAGATTACCCGCGCTGCGATGTTGAACGCGAGCGCGGAGCTGGGCCTGAGCAGGTCGCGCGTCTTTGAGCTTGTCGCCCGCTATCGCGCTGAGCCCGTTACCAGCTCCCTCGTCGATCGGCCCGAAGGTTTTCCCAAAGGGCGTCGCCGACTGGCGCCGGAGATCGACCAAGTGATCGCCTCCGAAATCGAACGGTTCTACTTGACGCGCCCCAAACCGACCCTCGCGAGATTGCAGCGCGACATCCGGCATGCCTGTTATGAACGCGGCCTTCGCGCGCCCACTCGCAAGACCATCGCCGCGCGCGTTGCCGCGATTGACCGAGAACGCCTCACCAGAACGCGCGAAGGCGCGAAGGCAGCGTCTGATCGATACCGACCCGTGATTCGATCTTACACTGCCGACTACCCGCTGCAGATCGTACAAATAGACCACACACCCGCCGATATCATCATCGTCGACGAGCATTTCCGCAAACCGCTTGGCCGACCAACGCTCACCCTCCAGATCGACATAGCGACCCGAGTCATTCCGGGCTTCTACATCTCGCTCGAGAAACCCTCAGCTACGTCTGTAGGCATGGCGATCCGCCATGCGGTCCTGCCAAAGGCAGCCTGGCTTCAAGAACGCGAGATCAATCTCGACTATCCCGTCTTTGGCATCCCCGAAACTCTGCATCTCGACAATGCCGCAGAGTTTAGGTCCAGGGCGCTCGAGCGTGGCTGTGAGCAGCATGGCATCGACCTCAAGCACCGCCCCCGGCGCACGCCGCACTACGGTGGCCACATCGAACGCTTGATCGGAACCGCGGTCGGCGCCGTGCATCTCCTACCGGGTACGACCTTCTCAAACATCCAGGCCAAAGGCGACTACGACGCGGAGGGCCAAGCCTGCATGACGCTGCGCGAGTTCGAGCGCTGGTTTACACTCGAGGTCGGCGTCTATCATGGCTCGATTCACAGCGAGCTTGGCGTTCCTCCGCTCACGGCCTGGGCTGACGGGCTCGGGAGCCGCGCTGACCCGCTCCGGCTCCCGGCTGATCCCGCTCGCTTCCTCTTCAACTTTCTCCCGTTCGAGATGCGGAAGGTCAGGCGTGAGGGTATCGAGCTGTTCCATGCATTTTACTGGCATGGCAGTTTGTCCGGCCTCCTCGCGAACTGCGATCACAAGCTCCCGATCAAGTATAATCCGCTCAACCTCTCGGCTGTCTACGTCGAGCTGTCCGATACCGAGCATTTGACGGTTCCGCTCCGTGATCGGCGGCGGCCTGCCATCACGAAGTTCGAGCACGACCTCGCGGTGCGAGCACTGCGCGAACGCGGGCGTCAGGCCGTCGACGAGCAATCGCTGTTTGACATGGTGAACGAGCAGCGGCGCATCGTCCTCGAAGCGGCCCACAAGACCAAGGCTGCGCGAAAATCCGCCCAGCGCATCGCCTATGCGCTGGAGGCTGGCCTCCCTCCTGCCACCGCAGTTCCTTCAATGGCTTTGCCGGTATCGTCCGAGCCGGAGGATAGCGCGCCTATCGTTCCATTCCAGATCGAGGAGCGACTATGACCGACCTCTACGATCATCTGTTTCCGGCATATCGCGAGCAGGCAGGGTTATCCGACGACGAACGCATCGACTGGCTGAGACGCGATCGATGGCTATCGCTGCCACAATCCGAAGCCGCGCTCGGCAGGCTCGAAGATCTGCTGACCTATCCCCCGCGCGGCCGCATGCCCTGCCTCCTGCTTTTCGGTTCCACTGGCATGGGCAAGAGCGAGATCCTCAATCGCTTCGCAGAGCTGCACGCAACCCGGTACGATAAGAATGCCGGCCTTACGATTATGCCGGTCGTCATGGTCCAGATGCCGCCACAGCCTACCGAGGAAGAGTTCTACACCGAGCTTATGCTGGCTATGAACTACTCCGAGTTCGACCATATCTCCCTGCGATCACTGCGCTCTCTGGCCCGTCGCACCCTCGGGGAATTCGGGACCAAGGTGCTGGTTCTGGACGAAATCGACAAGATGCTGGCGGGCTCGCCGCGCCAGCAGCGGATTTTTCTCAACACCATTCGCTTTCTGACCAACGACCTCAGAATTCCGATCGTGTGCGCGGGCACGGAAGATGCGCGTATCGCGATCCTCACCGATCCCAATCTCGCCGACCGCTTCGCCGCATTCGAGCTTTCACCCTGGCGCAACGATCACGCCCTGCGCCAGCTCATGGCGAGCTTCGCCGGTCTGCTCCCCTTGCGCCGCCCTTCCCTGCTCGATGAAGCTGAGGTCCGCCAGCGCGTCATCGCATTGAGTGAGGGCGTGACAGGCCGAATCTTCCGGTTGATGGAGGCTGTCGCGATCGCGGCGATCCGAAGCGGCCGCGAGATGATCGACGCCGACAGCTTCGATGATGAGCAGCTATTGCTCCCGCTCGTCTCGATGCAGGTCATCGCCAGTGCCAAGCGGGCATTGCGGCGCCGTGCGGCATGAAAATCCTTTCGCTGACGAACTGCTGACGTCCTGGCACGCGCGTCAGCGCCATTCCCGCCGAGGGCGAGCGCTACCGGAGCCAAAGGCTGTCCGAAATCGCAAGGGCGACTGGCGCCACCCGGATATTCGCCCGACAAGAGCCTGGCTCAATGGGACTGCCGACGACCTCAACGTGCCGGCGACGCGCTTAGTCGAACATAGTCTTGCGAAGCACTATCCCTACTTACCGGTCGATTTTCTGGCTTGGGAACACCCGCCGGGCTCAGCCGGTTCTACCGGGCTGATCCCGGTGCCGCGGCTGCACGTCAGTTGGTGCAGCCGGTGCCTCGCGGAAGATTTCGCATCCGACCGGCCAGCGCACGTCCGGCGTCAGTGGGTACTGGCCGCTGTGGGCTATTGCCATCGGCACCGCTGGCCGCTGGAGGATCGTTGTAATGGTTGCGGATCGCGGACATGGCGATTTGCGATGCCCGCGCGCGGTCCGCTGCGGATGATTTGCGATGCCTGCTGGCAACCGATGGAAAGAACCTCGGCCCCGGCCATTTATGCCGGGAAGGACGCCCTGCTCTGCTGGGATCATGTTATTGCGTTCGAGCAGCAATGCATAGGCGCGATAAAGGGTAGGACCCCCGACCAGTTCCGCTTCAACTTCACGTCGGCCGACCAACTCCTCAACGAGGTTCGAGGCATTTGCCGCCTCCTGACCAGGAAGCCGCCAAACGACGAATATTGGTGGTGCAGGACACGGAACATCCCGCTGAACGATTTCGCGTGCGACGCGATGACGCCCGGTTACATGGGCCTCCAATTCTATTCGAGCGACACTCTCAACCCGCTCGCCGCCGCATCGCCGCTCCTGCGCCGGCGCCTGCTTGCCGCCGCTTGCGGCATCATCGAGACCAATCCCGAGATAGGCGCCGCGCTTTTTGGTCCTGACGCACCGTCAGCGATCGAACGGTTCATTGCCAGAGCAGATCGTGGCGTGCTCGATCGCTTGCTGATGACAGACGGACACTGGTCTTCCGCCTTTATCTCTCAGATCAAAGCCGCACGAGAGCGAATGGCCCGCCGGTTCACGATCTCGAAGCTGGAAGCGGCGCATCGAGCGATACGCAACGTATTCGCCCATGCATCGACAAACGAACAAACCGAACCTCGCGATCTCGCTGGCCAAAGCTGATTCCATGTCGTTGGAAGCGGTTACTGATTGAGCCCCCGCCCTTCACCGGCTAGAACCCCATCCATGCGCATTTCGAGGCTCTTCCTGGCGAACCGGTTTTGGGCGATGTTTTGTATCGCCTTGGCCGTCGTCTTTGCTGGCGCCTCGCTTTCCACGTCTATCGACAAGATCCAGCATGCGCCGGGTGTTTCGTTCGAACACGACCATTCCTTATTCAGCGATGCTTCCATCATACAAGACCATGCCGACGATCATCACGTGCCCCAACCCGGCGACAACGATCCGTCCGACCATCTACCCGGCAGCCATCACCATCATGGCGATGGCGGCTCGGCTGTGCCGGTGACGGCCTCGGCGGATTCCGTCCAAGTCGCTTTGTCCAGCGAACTGCTCGGGCTTGCGCCGGATAACCAGACACCAGGCCTGCGCATTCCCGGCCCCGAACGACCTCCCAAGAGCCTCGCGATCCCAAGCTGAGCCGCCGCGTCATGTGAGGCGCGGCATCTGCCACGCCTGCTCGTGAGGCCGTTCTTGTCATGCTTTCCATCCTCGTTGCGCGCCGACCGGCGCGTTTGCGGCGCGCGCTTGCGATAGGCGCAGCGCTGGCCGCCCTGTCCGCGCCTTCAATCGGCGCGGCGCAGTCCCTCAGCCTGTCGGATGCGCTGTCGCGCGTCGCATCCGGCGATCCTTCCGTCGCAGCGAACGCCGCGCGGCTCCGTGCGGCCGATGCCGCCATTACCCAAGCCGATGTGCGGCCACGCGATGTCGTCGGCGTCGATGTCGAGGATTTCGCGGGCACCGGCCCCTATTCCCCGCTCGAACGATCGCAGACCACCGCCTGGTATGAGCGAACGTGGGAACGCGGCGGCAAGCGCGAAGCCCGCATCGGTGCGGCCCGCTCGGACCTGGGCATCGCTGTCGAGCGCAACCGCCTACGGATGCTCGACCTCTTGGCCCAGGTGCAAGCCGCCTGGGTCGATGCGCTGGCAGCCGAAGCAGTGATCTCTATTGCCGAACAGCGCCTCGCCGCCGCCCAGCGCGTGGAAGCGGAGACCGGCCGCCGTGTCGGGCGCGCGCTCGATCCGCTGTTCGCGGGCGAACGGGCGAGGACCGCCGTGGCGCAAGCCCGCATCGCGCTCGATCAGGCGCGGGAGACTGCGCGGATCGCCCGCGCCAGTCTCGCTGCCTTCTGGGGCGGCACGGCCGATTACAGTCTCGATCCCTCGCCGTTCGGGATCGCTACCCCCGGCGCGACGGCGGCCGAGGACAGTCCCGACCTCGCCCTGCTCGCCGCCGAGCGCGACGCTGCCGGTGCCCGCGTGCGGCTTGCGGAGACCGGCAATGCCGGCGACCCGACCGCGCGGGTTGGCGTTCGCCATTTCGGGCAAGGCAATGACGTGGCGATTATAGTTGGCGGCTCGATCCCGCTCGGCAACCGCGCCGCCAATCGCGGCAATGTCGCGCGCGCCAATGCCGAAGCTCAGGCCGCCGAAGCCGAGATCGCCGTCGCGCGGGTGCAGGTGCGGCGTGAAATCGACCGGCTGACAGCCGAACGGGCGAGCCTTGCCGCCGAGATCGTCCGGATCGAACGCGAGGTTCTGCCGAGCGCGGAGCGCGCGGTGGTGCTGGTGCGCGATGGTTTCGCGCGCGGCGGCACCGCCTTCACCTTCCTCGAAGTCAACCAGGCCCAGCAGGCCGTCGTCGATGCCCGGTCCCGCCGGGTCGAGCTGCTGCGCCGCTTCCATCTCGATGGCGCCCGGCTCGACCGGCTGACCGGTCGCCATGCCTCCCTCCTTGCCAGCGCGGAGAACCGCTGATGACACGATCCTTCCTTTTCGCGGGCTCGCTGCTCGCTCTTTCCCTGCTCGCCGGATGCGGCGAGTCCCCTGCCACCAAGGAGGCGGCCGAACCCAAGGCGGCCGCTGCCGCCGACGACTATGAACGCGGGCCGCATCGCGGGCGAATGCTGCGCGACGGCGATTTCGCGGTCGAGATCACCATCTTCGAGGATGGCGTAGATCCCGAGTTCCACGTCTATGCCTACCGGAAAGACAAGCCCATTCCGCCAGGCGAAGTCCAGCTTGCGATCGAGCTGTCGCGCCTTGGCGGCAAGGTCGATCGTTTTGCCTTCACCCCGCAGGAGGACTATCTGCGCGGCGGCGGTGTGGTGATCGAGCCTCATTCGTTCGACGTGAAGGTGCGCGCGGTCGAAGGCGGCCGCACGCACAACTGGACCTACGCCTCCTATGAGGGCCGGACGACGATTTCGGCCGAGGCGGCGCGGGCCGGAGGCGTCAAGACCGAGCGCGCGGGTTCCGCGACCGTTGCCGAGCTGATCGACATGGGCGGGCGGATCGAGATCACGCCCGAAGGCAAGGCCGATGTCCGCGCCCGGCTTCCCGGCCAGATCGTCTGGATGACCGGCAAGCTGGGCGATCGGGTCAGCCGGGGGCAGACACTCCTGCGCGTCGAGTCCAGCCATTCGCTCCAGACCTACGCGGTGCCGGCGCCGATCAGCGGCACCATCATCGAGAAGAACGCCAATGTCGGCGACACCACCGGCGACCGGGCGCTGTTCGTGGTTGCCGATCCCACGAAGCTCCATGCCGAGTTCTTCGTCTATCCCCGCGACGCCGAGCGCGTGCGCGTGGGCCAGCGGGTGAGCGTGCGAAGCCTGTCGGGCGAAGCGAAGCTCGACGCGCCCGTGGAAGCCGTGCTGCCGACCGCGGACGTCGCCAGCCAGACGATGATGGCGCATGTCCATCTGCCGCCCGAAGCGTCGCGAACCTTCCGCCCCGGCATGGGCGTCGAGGGATCGTTCGCCGTGGCCGAAGCGCAAGTGCCGCTCGCGGTCAGGACCAAGGCCATCCAGCGGTTCCGCGATTTCGAGGTGGTCTATGCCAGGGTCGGCAACACCTACGAGGTGCGGATGCTGGAGATCGGGCGGCGCACGCCTGAATGGACCGAAGTGCTCGGCGGCCTCGAACCCGGCACCGAATATGTGACCGACGGCGCTTTCCTGATCCGCGCCGACATCGACAAGTCGGGGGCCAGCCATGACCACTGAGACCGCCACCCACAAGCATACGCCCTTGCTTGAACGCCCACCTCTTCTGGAAAAGATTGTCGCCTCCGCGATCCGCTTCCGCTGGGCCGTGCTGGTCGTTGTCGCGCTGCTCTGCGGCATCGGCGTCTGGGCCTTCCAGCGCCTGCCGATCGACGCGACGCCGGACATCACCAACGTCCAGGTGCAGATCAACAGCGAAGCGACCGGCTTCTCGCCGCTCGAAGCCGAGCAGCGCGTCACCTTCCCGGTCGAGACCGCGATCGCCGGTTTGCCGGGCCTGCAATATACCCGCTCGATCTCGCGCTACGGTCTTTCCCAGGTAACGGCCGTGTTCGAGGACGGCACCAATATCTACTTTGCGCGCCAGCTCATCAACGAACGGCTCCAGACGGCGCGCGACCAGCTTCCCGATGGCGTCGCGCCCGAGATGGGGCCGATCGCCACCGGGCTGGGCGAGATCTTCATGTATACGCTGGAAGCGGCGCCGAATGCCCGCAAGCCGGATGGGAGCCGCTATACACCCGAAGATCTGCGCACGCTTCAGGATTGGGTGATCCGGCCCCAGCTCAGGAACACCCCCGGCGTCACCGAGGTCAACAGCATCGGCGGCTATGAGCGACAGTATCATGTGACGCCGCTGCCTGACCGGCTCTCGGCCTATGGGCTTACTCTCAACGATGTTGTCGAGGCATTGGGGCGCAACAACGCCAATGTCGGCGCGGGCTATGTCGAGCGCTACGGCGAGCAATATCTGGTCCGCGTGCCGGGCCAGGCGTCGGGCATCGACGATCTCAAGTCGATCATCGTAACCAATCGGGGCGGGATACCGATCCGCGTGGCCGATGTCGCCGATGTCGGCATGGGCGAAGAACTGCGCACCGGCGCGGCGACCGAGAACGGCCAGGAAGTCGTGCTCGGCACCGTGTTCATGCTGGCTGGTGAGAACAGCCGGATCGTCGCGCGCGCGGCCGCCGCGCGGCTCGAGGAAGCGGCCAGGGCGCTCCCGGCGGGCGTGAAGGCCGTGCCGATCTACGATCGCACCGATCTCGTCGAACGGGCGATCTGGACCGTCGAGAAGAACCTGCTCGAAGGTGCGCTGCTGGTGATCGTCGTCCTGTTCCTGCTGCTCGGCAATATCCGCGCGGCGCTCATCACGGCGGCGGTGATCCCGATTACCATGCTGATGACCATCACCGGCATGGTGCGCGCGGGCGTCTCGGGCAATCTCATGAGCCTGGGCGCGCTCGACTTCGGGCTGATCGTCGATGGCGCGGTCATCATCGTCGAGAACTGCCTGCGCCGGTTCGGCGAGGCACAGCACCAGCTAGGGCGGCTGCTGAAACGCGAGGAACGCTTCGCGCTCGCCGCGTCGGCGACGTCGGAGGTCATCCGGCCGTCGCTGTTCGGGATGCTCATCATCGCTCTGGTCTATGTGCCGATCTTCGCGCTCACCGGCGTCGAGGGGAAAATGTTCCACCCGATGGCGATCACCGTCGTCATGGCGCTGACCTTCGCGCTGATCCTGTCGCTGAGCTTCGTGCCGGCGGCAGTCGCGCTGTTCGTCACCGGCAAGGTTGAGGAGAAGGAAAGCCGTCTGATGGGCTGGGCGCGCAAGGTCTATGCGCCCGCGCTCGATGCCGCCCTGCGGCTCCGGGTTGCGTTCGTCGCGGGCGCGGTGGCGCTGGTCGCCATCGCGGGCTTTGCCGCGACGCGCATGGGATCGGAGTTCGTTCCCAATCTCGACGAGGGCGACATCGCGCTCCACGCCCTGCGCATCCCCGGCACAAGTCTCAGCCAGGCGATCCAGATGCAGACCACGCTCGAAGCGCGATTGAAGCGGTTCCCCGAGGTCGAGCGGATCGTCGCCAAGATCGGCACCGCCGAAGTGGCGACCGATCCGATGCCCCCTTCGGTCGCCGATACCTTTATAATGCTCAAGGATCGCAGCGAATGGCCGGACCCGCGCAAGCCCAAGGCCGAGCTGGTCCGCGAGATGCAGGAAGCCGCCGCGACCATTCCCGGCAACAATTACGAGTTCACCCAGCCGATCCAGATGCGATTCAACGAACTGCTGTCGGGCGTCCGGGCCGATGTCGCGATCAAGGTGTTCGGCGACGATCTCGATCAGTTGTTGGAGATCGGTCAGGCCGTCGAAGGCGTGGTGAGCGGCATCGAGGGCGCGCAGGATGTGAGCGTCGAGCAGGTTACGGGGCTGCCCGTCCTCCAGATCACGCCCGACCGGGCGGCGCTGGCGCGGCTCGGCCTCAACATCGGTGATATCCAGGAGGTGGTGGCGGTCTCGATCGGCGGCCGGGAGGCCGGGCGGATATTCGAGGGCGACCGGCGCTTCCCGGTGATCGTGCGATTGCCCGAGGACATCAGGAGCAAGGCCGACGAGATCGGGCGCTTGCGGATTCCGCTGGCAGGCAATGGCGCCAACCCGCGCGGGTTCGTGCCGCTCGCCGATGTCGCCAAGGTCGAGGTGGTGATCGGACCCAACCAGATCAGCCGCGAGGACGGCAAGCGCCGCGTCGTCGTGACCGCCAACGTGCGCGGGCGCGATCTCGGCTCGTTCATCGAGGAGCTTCAGCAAAAGGTGGACGCCGAGGTCGAAGTCCCCTCCGGCTATTGGGTGAGCTATGGCGGTACGTTCGAGCAATTGATCTCGGCGGCCGAGCGGCTGCGCCTGGTGGTGCCCGCCGCGCTGCTGCTGATCTTCGGCTTGCTCTACGGCCTGTTCCGATCCGCCAGGGATTCCGCCATCGTCTTCTCCGGCGTGCCGCTGGCGCTGACCGGCGGCGTGGCGGCGCTGCTGATCCGGGGTATGCCGCTCTCGATCTCGGCGGGTGTCGGGTTCATCGCGCTCTCGGGCGTGGCGGTCCTGAACGGCGTGGTGATGCTAAGCTTCATCCGGCAGCTCCGCGCCAGTGGCAACGGCCTTGAGGATGCGATCCGCGAAGGCGCCCTCACCAGGCTGAGACCCGTGCTGATGACCGCGCTGGTGGCAAGCCTCGGGTTCGTGCCGATGGCGTTCAACGTCGGCGCGGGCGCGGAAGTGCAGCGGCCGCTCGCAACAGTTGTGATCGGCGGCATCATCTCCTCGACACTGCTGACGCTGCTGGTCCTGCCCGCGCTCTATCGCCTCGTGCATGGCCGCAGGGCCGAACCCGAAACGCGAACGCCGCCGGACATGGCGCCCGCCATAAACTGACCCATGCCGCTCCCATGCGTCGATCGCGCATGGGAGCGGACAGTCTGAGGAATTGCCCATGCTCTCGGTTCTCGCCAATCGCACCTACCGCCACCTGTTCCTGGCGCAGATAATCGCGCTGGTCGGCACCGGCCTCGCCACGGTCGCGCTCGGCCTGCTCGCCTATGACATCGCCGGGGCCGATGCGGGGGCCGTGCTCGGCACGGCGATGGCGATCAAGATGATCGCCTATATCGGCGTCGCCCCGGCCGTCGGCGCCTATGCGAGCCGCTTGCCGCGCCGCAGCTTCCTTGTCGCGATGGACGTGATCCGTGGGCTGGTCGCGCTGGCGCTGCCGTTCGTCGATCAGGTCTGGCAGGTCTATTTCCTGATCTTCGTGCTGCAATCAGCCTCGGCCGGATTCACGCCCACCTTCCAGGCCACCATTCCTGACGTGCTGCCCGACGAGAAGGACTATACTAGCGCATTGTCGCTCTCGCGCCTCGCTTACGACATGGAAAGCCTGACCAGCCCGATGCTCGCCGCCGCGCTGCTGACGGTGATGAACTTCCACTGGCTGTTTTCGGGCACCGCGATCGGCTTTGCCTGCTCGGCGCTGCTGGTCCTGACGACGGTTCTGCCGCGTGCTGCCGCCGCCAAGCCAAAAGGCGGCATCTACGACAACACCACGCGCGGCGCCCGGCTCTATCTCAAGACGCCCCGGCTGCGCGGGCTGCTGGCGGTGACGCTCGCCGCCGCCGCCGCGAGCGCGATGGTGATCGTCAATACGCCGGTGCTGGTGCAGGCGGCGCTCGGGTTGGGGCAACGGGAGGTGGCGATCACGCTCGCCGCGTTCGGCGGCGGCTCGATGTTGGCCGCGCTGCTGCTGCCGCGCCTGCTCGACAAGCTGCCCGACCGCACGGTGATGCTTGCGGCGGCCTCGGCAATGACCATCGCGCTGGCCGCGCTGGCTCTCTCATGGCGCGGTCATGCCTCGCCCGGCTATTGGAGCGTCATTCTCGCGGGGTGGGCGGTGCTCGGCATTGCCTATTCGGCGAGCATCACGCCGGGCGGCCGCCTGTTACGACGATCGTCGGGCGAAGCGGATCGGCCCGCCCTGTTCGCCGCGCAGTTCGCGCTCAGCCATGTGTGCTGGCTCGTCGCCTATCCGCTGGCTGGCCAGACCGGCGCGCAGGGTGGCATGGGCCTGGCGTTCGCGGTCGCCGCCGCGCTGTCGCTGATCGGCGTGGGACTAGCGTTCCTGATCTGGCCAAAGGAGGATGCCGACGTGGTGGAGCACGATCACGCCGCCCTTCCGCCCGACCATCCCCATCTCGCCGTAGGCCATCCGCAGGGTCGCGCGGCCCATATATTCGTGATCGACGAACTGCATCCGCACTGGCCGATCCGATAGGATCGCGGAGTCGGAAAAGCGGACGCCGGGGGATGGCCCCGGCGTCCTTGCAGGGTCAAGGCTGGCGGAAGTCGCCCAAGACGAACTGGCCGCCTGCCGTCAGCACGACATGGAACAGCTTGCGCGCCGCATTCGGTTCGGCTTCGTTGCGAAAGGTCACGATCGTCTGGCGCTGACCCTGGCTGGTGCGCTCGCGCGTGCCGGCAACGGTCGCCTTCGACCAGCTCGCCGGCAGCTTCGCCTGGCTGATGAGCCGCACCACATTGTCGCGGGCGGTCTGCTGGGGGGTGCGCGCCTCATGCTCCTCGTCGTCATGGTCGGGATGGGCGAGCGCCGGGGCAGCATGGAGCGCGAAGGCGGCAAGAGCGATAAGAGCAATACGCATGGAAATATCCTTTTCAGATTGGAAATGAGGTTCAGGGAAGCGCGGCGAACTTCTCGAAGTCGCCGGTTGCGGTCACGGTGATGGTGACGGGCTGGTCGGTGCGGTTCTTCCAATACCAGCCATGCGTGCCGTCGAAGGGCGCGCGGAACTTGCCCGATGCGCCAGCCGAGCTGCCTTTCTCATAGCTCGTATAGTCGTCGCTCGCAGCGCCTGCCGGCTCGCCGTGCAGCTCGAAACGGACCTCCGCGCCATCCGTGGCCCAGCGATAGTCGAACTCGCCGCCCGCCTTCATGGTCGCCTTGACCTCACGGCCTTCATTGGGAGCGAGCGTCAGCTTCACCTCGACGGGTTCCCCGGCCTTCAGCGCGGGCGCCGGGGATGCGGCGGGCGCTGCGGCCACGGGCGTCGCCGGGACGGCATGGCTTGCGGCTTCCGCCCGCTTGACCTTGCCCATCTCAGTCAGCCCGAGCAAGCGGCCGACGCCGGTGGGATCGACGCCATATTCGGCCGGAAGCACGGTCGTCACAAGAATGACGGCGGCGGCTCCGAGAGCGATCAGGGTCGCGCGGTTGAGCTGGCGCAGGCTCGGCAACTCCCCGATGCCGGGTTGCGGAACTTGGTTCATGATGCGGCTCCTTCCAGAGCAAAGCCCGCGAGCTGATAGCCGGTGAGCACGAAGCCCGCGGTCATCAGCACGACGTTGGCGGTGAAGGCATGGGCCGAAAAGCTGCGCGTGCGCCGCCAGTAGCCCATGACGATAAGGATGGCGGCGAGCGCGAGGATCTGCCCGATCTCGACGCCGACATTGAACGAGAGGAGATTGACGATCAGCCCATCCGGGGACAGCGAGAAGTCTTGTAGCTTGGTCGCAAGGCCGAAGCCGTGGAACAGGCCGAAGATCAGCACCGCCGCCTTGGTATTGGGCTGGACGCCGAACCATCGCTGGAACGCGCCGAGGTTGTCGAGCGCCTTGTAAACGACCGACAGGCCGATGATCGCATCGACCAGATAGGCGCTGACATTCGTGCCCATGAGGACGCCCGCGATCAGCGTCGTCGAGTGACCGATCGCGAACAGCGTCACATAGGCGGCGATGTCCTTCATCCGGTAGAGGAAGAAGATCACGCCGAACAGGAACAGCAGATGGTCGTAGCCCGTCACCATATGCTTGGCGCCGAGATAGAGGAACGCGCCGATCTGTGGCCCGCTCGTCTGTTCGATATAGCCCTGATCGCCCTCGGCGACGCCGTGCGCGAAAGCCGCGCCAGCGAAGGAAAAGGCCATCAGGGCAAGGAGGACCGTGCGGCAAATCGCCGGAGGTCTGGCCCGTAAGGAATTCATGACATGACTTTCCTGAGCGCCGGACGGGCAAGCGGCCCGCCAGGCACATGCCTGGAGAAACGGCGCGAAACAAACCCGCACCGCGTTCACGCGGCGGCTGCCGCATCAGGCTCAGGCGGCGGGTGGCTCGAGCAGCGGCGCGAGAACGGCCGATGGCAGTTGCGGTTGGTTGTGCGGCCAGTGTCGGGGCGCTCGGTCAAGCCTCGTCGCCGGGACCGGCGCCGCATACGCGAGCCGGTCGACGAGCAGATGAACATGGGCGCTGGTCCCGTCCGATTCATGATCGGTATCGGGCGCATCGCTAGGGCTATGGCCATGCCCGGCATGATGATGTTCGGCCGTGAGCGCGTGATCGTGGCTGATCGACGCGATCGGACCGCCGTGGGAGAAAGCCAGCGTCAGCACGAACAGCAAGGAAAGTAGCCGGACGATCAACATAGCAAGGTCGAGAGGCCTTTCCTTCCAAAGTGTTCTTAAGCCCGAATCCTGCGAACTTCGCAATTCCTGACCGCGCTTATCTGCGAATTATTCGCAAAAAGGAAGCTCTGGATCAATCCTGGAGCAATTGCAGCTTCTGCGCTTGCCCAATCACCCGCCGCACGCCCTCGGGCGACCATGCCAATCCGCCGCGCGGCGTTGGCTCACGCAGATCTCGGGTCAGCCAGGACGCAATGTCCCGTAACGAGGAATCCGGATGCGTTTTCAGGCGATCGGCGACAAGCCGCGCGACCCGCGTATCAGGCGGCAGGCGCGGTGCCTGGTCAAGGATGATTGCATCGGCATAGCCGGCCTTTACCAGGGCTCGGCACGCTTTCACCAGAGTTCGCTCGCTGAACGAGCGCACGGGTGGCGTGATGGCGCGGATTTGCCGTAGGACTAGTGCCCAAGGCAGATGCGGCCGCAATCTGGCAACCGTCGGCAACCAGCGGTGCCGATCGTCGATCAACTCATTGAGATAGCGTTCCTTGAGGCTGTAGCGGATATCGGCGATCGCCGCCGGATCGCGTGCGCGCATCTTCGGGTTTCCAGGTTTAGCTCCTCGTGCAACGGCCGCCTTAAGACCGGCGCGGGTCCGCTCGCGGATCAGCGCACGCTCGAACTCCGCGAAGGCGCCGAGCATTTGCGTCATCAGCATGCCCTGCGCGCTCGATGTATCGATCGGATCGTTGATCGAGCGAAAATAGGCGCCCTTCCCCCTCAGGGTCTCCACGATCTCGAGCAGATGCGAAAGCGATCGTGCCAAACGGTCGATCCGAACCACCAGCAACGTATCGCCATGCCCGACGCGTGCGAGCGCACGCGCGAGGTTCGGACGATCGCGGCTGCCCCCGCTCGCCTTGTCCTCGAGGATCACCGTGCAGCCTTCGGCGCGCAGCGCACTGAGCTGGATGGCCGTGTCCTGCTCGTCGGTCGAGACCCGCGCGTAGCCGATCAAAGCCATTTGTCACATTCCATATAACGGGGTCAAACGACCGGTTGCCCCCATATGATATGAATTCGAGGACCTTATGGCCAGCTTTGATTGAGGTGGTCGAGTTCGATCGGCCCATCTCGACGGCCACAGAACCCGCTGTCAGCCCGGCTCTCCCGCGCGGACAGGCAGCGTCGGCTTTCACATCCTGGCGAGCTCGAAAATGCGGGCAGTCTGCGGGGTTTTCTCGGCAGAGGCCGCACCAGTCCGGGGGTTTGCTACCCAGAATCCGGCGGTTTGGGGACAATCTGGCGCGCTACGTCGCGCGGTAAGCCAGAGTCCGGTCGTATGGGGAAACCGACACCAGCGATAGCGCAGACACCTTCTATTGTATAGAGTGGTGATAACGGTCCATTATCAACACTACGCATATCGACAACATGGACCGAAACTATCTTCCAGGATATAATCAGGGGATGGCGCGCCCCTCCCCTGCCCTGATATCGGTTCCGTGGACGGCCGAACTCGCCTCCGCGCTCGAGGCCGCCGCCCTCGCGATCGCGCGCCTCGATGCCCGGATTTCCGTCAGTTCCGTGGCTACGGCCTGGTCGCTACGCGCCGCGTGGAGCGGTTATGCCACCGCCCTCCAGCTGCAGGGCGTGGAAATCGACGAAGCGGACGTATTTTCGTGGGGAACAGGGGTCCATTTGCCCGGTCGGCAGCAACGATCGTCGCTGGACGACCCGTTCTCGGCCTTCGATCCGTGGCGGCGCGCGTTGGCCGCGATCGGCCATCACTGGCAGGAACAGCTCCCGTTCACGCCCGAACTCAGCGACGGGTTCGCCGCCGCCCCGGCCTTGCTGCGCGCCTGGGAGATCACCCGACAGTTCACCCAGGCCGACCGGTCGATCCTGCCCTGGCTCTGGTTCCCCATCCTGCTCCACCGCATGGGCATCACCCAATGCCCCCTCCCCGCGCTCGCCTGTGGTGACAAGGCTTTGCGGTTCGGCACCCTTCAGCCAGGACCGCAATGCCTGCGCCTGCTCCGCCAGATGACCAAGGCCGCGGATCGGTCGCTCGCGACGCTCACGATGATCGAGGACGATCGCCGGCGTGCCATCGCTGTCTTCGCGGCGCTCCACCGACCAGGCCAGCTCACCACGCTCGCAGTCGCGCTGTTGCATCATCCGGTCACCAGCCCCGATCGGACTGCCGAGACGCTTGGCCTGACGCTCTCCGGCGCCGGCAAGCTGCTCGAACGCGCCGCGAAGGTCGGCCTGGTTAGGGAGGTGAGCGGGCGACGCTCGTGGCGGGTCTATGCCGCCCCGGACGTCGCAGTCGCACTGGGCCTCGCCCCGGCCCTACGCGGCCGTCCCCGCAAGTCCGTGCAGCCCGCGGCGCCTCCCAAGGAAGTCGAGGACATCCTCGCCACCTTCGATCGGGAGATGGCGGAGTTCGACAGCCGCTTTGGGACGATCACGGTGCCCGAGAATGACGGCATTGCTTAACCGCTAGGCGCGATTTCGGCTATCTGAAGCCTTGCTGATGCCTTGAGGAAAGGATCTGCTGCCACAGCGCGAGGCCGAGATCGGCAGGCGACGTGAGGGTGTCTGCGCCTTGCTATTGAGCTCAGTTCCGCGCGGAGCCGAGACTCACACCTAAGTCAACAACCCCTCAATTGCTTTAAGTACCTCCGCTGTCGTGGCGCCCGTCTTGGGAGCGACCTTGATGGTAAGCCCCCCTCCCCTCGCCTTCGCGTACCGCAAGATAACCTTCCCCCCTTCGCCAGTTACCTCTTTCTCACCGCCAGCCTTCGCCACAGGTTCGACGGTCGCCTTGACGAGGCGCTTGGCAACCTCGGGACCGCTGATGGTAAGCCCTTCGGTCACCCGCTGCATTTCGATGCGCTTCGCTTCGTCTCGCATCTTCGGGAAGGCCTTGGCGTCGCCGGCCAAGGGCTTGATGTCGCGAGCCACACGAACAGTGATGTCGTGCGTGTCGGAAAACGCGGCGACAATCTCCTCGGGCAGCCGAGCGACGTCGAGCAGCCTGCTCAACCACGAGCGGGAAAGATTGAGATGCTCGGCCATTTGAGACTGCGAACCGTCGTAGAATTCGGCGAGCGCGACCGTATATTCCTTCGCGCGCTCCCAATCCGAGATGTCTTTGCGCGAGCGGTTCTCGACGTCGGAGACCCGAAACGCCTCTTCATCAGTGACGTTTTGGATCGTGACGAGATAATCATACTCGGGGTGATGATGGTCGCGCAGCCAGCGCACGGTCCACCACCGGCGCACGCCGGCGATGATCTCGTAGTCGTAGTCGGGCTCGTCCTTCAGCCGACGCACGATCGCTGGAATGCGCTGCTTTTTCGCTGACAAAAACGAATCGATCAGATCGCGGCAGCTGTCTTCCGTCAGGTGGTCGAGATCCCGATTATGCATCCGCCAGGGACGACAACGCGCGGGGTCGACCCACTCGGTCCGATCGGCCACCGTTTTACCGGTCGCGATCCGAGCCAATGTTTGGCTGCGGCTTGCCA
The DNA here is from genome assembly GCF_032227065.1 of Sphingobium sp. SA2. Taxonomy (NCBI): domain Bacteria; kingdom Pseudomonadati; phylum Pseudomonadota; class Alphaproteobacteria; order Sphingomonadales; family Sphingobiaceae; genus Sphingobium; species Sphingobium sp. SA2. The sequence goes on along the minus strand of NZ_JAPMXX010000002.1, from coordinate 902 downwards.
TGATACCCTCGGCCGGAGCGGATGTGTCGAGGGCAGCTTCCTCGTCGAGGCCCTCCGTAAACATCGTGCCGAAGCCCTTGTTGCCTTTGCTCATCGGCTCGTTCCTTCTTCACACCCTACTGCGCGGCACCCCCTCGATGAGGCCCTGTTGCCACGTGGCAACAAGGCCTCTTTCAGGGCATTTAAGAGGGGCAAAACGTCGTCTCGGGTTTCCATGCCAATTCTATCCAACTTATTGTTTTTACCGTCTTTTATGTGGTGTTGCCACGTGGCAACTGACCTCTAAACCTGATCCCTTGCCCTGCTCGCCCACATGCGCAAAACGTCCGTTTCGATGTCGTGGCAGACATCGTTGAGATGCCGCAAGCAACGATTATAAACCTCGTGCGAGGTGACCGGCTTCTCGAGTTCGAACACCGTCTTCATGCGAGAGCTCGCGTTGTCGATCTCGGCGCTGGTGACCATAACGGACTGCGTCATCGAGCCGCCAAAAACCTGCCGCATCATCGAGAGAATCTCTCGATGCATAGACTTGCTTTCATCGACGCGACTGCCGACCAGCCGGATGAAGTTATAGGCAGGCCGGCCACGTCCAGCGAGCTTCTCAAGCTGCTTCATCGTCGTTCTCGTCATGTCGATGAACGAGACAGTCGAAGCAAAATCCACCAGGCTCGGCGGCACCGGGATCACCATTGCGTTTGCTGCCTGGAGAACCGCCATCGATACCATGCCGAGCGCGGGCGGTGGGTCCATGATCACTATGTCATAGTCCTCGACCACCGAATCGATCGCTTGTGCAATCAGGTCGATTATTTCCATGTTTTGGTTCTGCGCCATGTAGCCGGCGATTTCATATTCCAGATTGTACAGTCGCAGGTTCGACGGGATCAGGTCGAGGCCGT